>NZ_JASGBQ010000009.1 GCF_030053595.1 Fusibacillus kribbianus | reverse complement strand
TGACCCAACCGCAAGGAGGGAGCTGCCGAAGGCGGGACCGATAACTGGGGTGAAGTCGTAACAAGGTAGCCGTATCGGAAGGTGCGGCTGGATCACCTCCTTTCTAAGGAAGAAGAAGTAAGGTGGTTGGAATGTACTGTTTGGCTATCAAGGAGCGAGTGCAGGACGCTGTCTTGCACGAGCGAAAGATAACTGAAAATTTTCTGGTGTCGATGCGCTTAGGGGACACACCCGTTCCCATCCCGAACACGATGGTTAAGACCTAAGCGGCCGATGGTACTATGCTGGAGACGGCATGGAAGAGCAGGTGGATGCCAGAAATCGAAATAATCAGCGAAAGCTGTTTATATATATACTGGTTTTTACCAGTGATTAAAAATCAAAATTCAGGTTTTGGTTTTTAATGACTGATAAAAGTTCAGTCACACGTACCTTGAAAACTACACATTGGAAAAGACATCAGATATTGAAATAATTTAAACCAATTCAATTTCATTAACAAAGCAAAAACCTGAGCCAGGGCAGCAGGACGCTACCTGCTGTGGTAAACCTGGTTAAGCTAAAAAGAGCGCAGGGTGGATGCCTTGGCACTAAGAGCCGAAGAAAGACGTGATAAGCTGCGAAAAGCCATGGGGAGGAGCAAATATCCCGTGATCCATGGATATCTGAATGGGGAAACCCGGCAGAGCAAACCTCTGTCATCCATACGCCAATCCATAACGTATGGAAGGGAACCCGGTGAACTGAAACATCTAAGTAGCCGGAGGAAAAGAAAGAAAACTCGATTCCGGGAGTAGCGGCGAGCGAAACCGGAGGAGCCTAAACCCGGGTGCGTGCACCTGGGGGTTATGGACTGCATTTAGTATCTTAAAGGTTAGCAGAATGGTTTTGGGAAAGCCAGCCATAGAGGGTGAAAGCCCCGTAAGCGAAAACGGATAAGAGCGAGCAGGATCCAAAGTACCACGAGACACGTGGAACCTTGTGGGAAGTCGGGGGGACCACCCCCCAAGGCTAAATACTCCTTAGTGACCGATAGCGCATAGTACTGTGAAGGAAAGGTGAAAAGGACCCCGGGAGGGGAGTGAAAGAGAACCTGAAACCCTGTGTTTACAAGCTGTGGAACCGCTTTATATGCGGAACCGCGTACTTTTTGTAGAACGGTCCGGCGAGTTGCCGGTGCTGGCGAGGTTAAGTTCTTAAGGAACGGAGCCGAAGGGAAACCAAGTCTTAACAGGGCCGTAAGTCAGCACAGGCAGACCCGAAACCGGGTGATCTATCCATGTCCAGGTTGAAGCGGGAGTAAAATCCTGTGGAGGACCGAACCCACATCCGTTGAAAAGGGTGGGGATGAGGTGTGGATAGGGGAGAAATTCCAATCGAACCCGGAGATAGCTGGTTCTCCTCGAAATAGCTTTAGGGCTAGCCTCGTGTTAGTCTCATGGAGGTAGAGCACTGAATTCCCGCGGGGGCGTCAAAGCTTACCAAAGGATATCAAACTCCGAATGCCATAGAGATGATGCACGGGAGTCAGACTGCACGAGATAAGTTGGGTGGTCAAAAGGGAAAGAGCCCAGACCTCCGGCTAAGGTCCCAAAGTGTGTGTTAAGTGGAAAAGGATGTGGGGTTTCAAAGACAACTAGGATGTTGGCTCAGAAGCAGCCATACATTCAAAGAGTGCGTAATAGCTCACTAGTCGAGAGGCCCTGCGCCGAAAATGTCCGGGGCTGAAACACACCACCGAAGCTGAGGACTCTTTAGGGAGTGGTAGAGGAGCATTCTTAAAGAGACGAAGCAGTACCGAAAGGAGCTGTGGATTTTTAAGAAGAGAGAATGCCGGAATGAGTAGCGAGATAGAGGTGGGAATCCTCTAGGCCGAATATCTAAGGTTTCCAGGGTAAAGCTGATCTGCCCTGGGTAAGTCGGGGCCTAAGGCGAGGCTGAAAGGCGTAGCCGATGGACAACAGGTTGAAATTCCTGTACTATGGTATGTCAGAACTGTGGGGACACAGAAGGAAAGGAAGAGCCGGGAATGAGAAGACCGGTGCAAGCGGGGTAGGAGAGAAGCAGGCAAATCCGTTTCTCAATCTGAATCCGTGATGCGGACCGAAAATAAGTAGGGAAGCTTCTGTACCAGCTGTCAAGAAAAGCCGCTATCGTGCATATCATACCCGTACCGTAAACCGACACAGGTGGATGAGGAGAGAATCCTAAGGCCGGCGGGAGAAGCATTGTTAAGGAACTCGGCAAAATGACCCCGTAACTTCGGGAGAAGGGGTGCCTCGAGAGAGGCCGCAGAGAATTGGCCCAAGCAACTGTTTAGCAAAAACACAGGTCTATGCGAAACCGTAAGGTGAGGTATATGGGCTGACGCCTGCCCGGTGCTGGAAGGTTAAGGGGAGAGGTTAGCGCAAGCGAAGCTTTGAACTTAAGCCCCAGTAAACGGCGGCCGTAACTATAACGGTCCTAAGGTAGCGAAATTCCTTGTCGGGTAAGTTCCGACCCGCACGAAAGGCGTAATGATTTGGGCACTGTCTCAACAATGCACCCGGTGAAATTGAAGTACCAGTGAAGATGCTGGTTACCTGCGCCAGGACGGAAAGACCCCATGGAGCTTTACTCCAGCTTGGTACTGGGATTCGGTATTGCATGTACAGGATAGGTGGGAGGCAGAGAAGTGGTGACGCCAGTTGCCGCAGAGCCGCTGTTGGGATACCACCCTTGCGATATTGGGTTTCTAACCAGTCACCGTGATCCGGTGATGGGACAATGCCAGGTGGGGAGTTTGACTGGGGCGGTCGCCTCCGAAAGGGTATCGGAGGCGCCCAAAGGTTCCCTCAGGATGGTTGGAAACCATCCGAAGAGTGCAAAGGCAGAAGGGAGCTTGACTGCGACACCGACGGGTGGAGCAGGTACGAAAGTAGGGCTTAGTGATCCGGTGGTATTAAGTGGGAATGCCATCGCTCAACGGATAAAAGCTACCCTGGGGATAACAGGCTTATCACTCCCAAGAGTTCACATCGACGGAGTGGTTTGGCACCTCGATGTCGGCTCATCGCATCCTGGGGCTGAAGTAGGTCCCAAGGGTTGGGCTGTTCGCCCATTAAAGCGGTACGCGAGCTGGGTTCAGAACGTCGTGAGACAGTTCGGTCCCTATCCGGCGCGGGCGTAAGATATCTGAGAGGAGCTGTCCTTAGTACGAGAGGACCGGGATGGACTGACCGCTGGTGTACCGGTTGCGGATCAACCGCATGGCCGGGTAGCCAAGTCGGGAAGGGATAAACGCTGAAGGCATCTAAGCGTGAAGCCCCCCTCGAGATGAGATATCTCATAGCATAAGCTAGTAAGACCCCTTGAAGACGACGAGGTAGATAGGACAGAGGTGGAAGTACAGTAATGTATGGAGCTGACTGTTACTAATCGGTCGAGGGCTTATCCAGGCGGCAAGGGTTTGTTTTGGAAAAGATGTTGACAATGTGTAGTTTTGAAGGTATGTGAAATGAGGCCCGGTGGCTCAGCTGGTTAGAGCGCCGCCCTGTCACGGCGGAGGTCGTGGGTTCGAACCCCATCCGGGTCGCTTTGAGAATTTTATATGGGGTCTTAGCTCAGCTGGGAGAGCATCTGCCTTACAAGCAGAGGGTCATAGGTTCGAGCCCTATAGGCCCCACTTCTTATTTTCAGTAAAGAAGAGTTCGATAATTGGCGTATTTATACGCCGATGTGGCTCAATTGGCAGAGCAGCTGATTTGTAATCAGCAGGTTATCGGTTCGAGTCCGATCATCGGCTTTATGGGGGAATTCCCGAGTGGCCAAAGGGGGCAGACTGTAAATCTGTTAGCAGTGCTTTCGGTGGTTCGAATCCACCTTCCCCCACTCAGAAAATTTCATATAGAAAACGTCGCGGGGTGGAGCAGTTCGGAAGCTCGTCGGGCTCATAACCCGAAGGTCGTAGGTTCAAATCCTACCCCCGCAACTCGACACATTAAGTGTCATGCCCAGATAGCTCAGTTGGTAGAGCAGAGGACTGAAAATCCTCGTGTCGCTGGTTCGACTCCGGCTCTGGGCACTTTTTATTTGTAAAAAAACCGATATTGATTTTGACATAAAGAATTATAATAAAATTTTAGAAAAATGCTATTGAAAAAATTTTAATGATACGTTATACTATTGATATCGATTTCATAAATAATTATATTACATGAGAATGCGCTTTTTTAAGTGTGTTTTTTTCTGTGTACATTTCTTTCATATATTGAACTGATCTCTACAATCCCTGAACAGAAAATAATAAGATATTTTATGATGCGTATGGTCATTCTGTTCGCAGTATTTCAGACCAGGAAAGGTGAAGTATATGAAAAAAGAAAATGTTGTGATTATTGGTATGGGATTTTTGGCCACTTATGTGATGCCTTGTTATGAAAGGCTTTTAGGTGATGAGATTAGCAGCCGCTTAGTGGGAATTAAGGGAAGCGAGAGAGGCCTTAAGGAGCGTCAGGCACAGTGCAATTTCCCCATTCAGGTTGGAAAAGTAAGGGAAACCCTGGAGGAGAAGAAACCCGGTCTCATTATTCTTGCTGTGAAGCCGAATCAGATCGGTGATATGACAGAGGGAACGCTTGCTCCTTATTATCAGATGCTTCGTGAAAAAGGAGAGGCTCTTCCGGATCTGTATTCCTTTGCACCCAATCCACCGGTAAGCTATTATACCGATGTGCTGGGTGATGATGTCAATGCGGCAAATCTTCTGCCAAATATGATAAGCTATGTGGCCGGATATAATCTTTCTCAGGCCGGTGTGTCCTTTATTTCCTTTGATCCCAGAAGGGAATGGCCTGCAGAGAACAAAAAGAGAGCGGAAGAGTTTTTACAGCCTACAGGGACTGTGGTGGAGGTTGATGGGGATAAAGCAAACTCCTTCCTGGCTATGCAGGTGGCCTGCCATCTTATGTTTGAGCTGAACTATATTGCTCAGGATGTTGCAAAAGAAAACGGAAAAGAGATTACGCTGGCACAGTCCGCATCTGCATATCGTGCACTTCTCAGAAAACGCTTCAATGAGCCCTGCGTAGATGTCCTTCCCTGCAGTCTTGACGGGATTGATGATGAGAATATGAGAGAATATATGGAGATGGCTCTGGATGCCTGGTACGACGGCGTATTCCGTTTTTCCAAGAAGATCGGAATCCCGGAGAAGGCTGCAGACAGGCTGATCTGCGGTACGATGGAAACCTACCATATGGAAGCACAGCTGGAGCCCAAGGAAATTCTTTTAGAGAATACGAAGAATCATGCGACTCCCGGCGGTTACCTGGAGATGGCTCTGATTACGATCCAGGACGGCAGATATCAGTATCTCGAAGAGCAGATGAGAAAATGGGTCAGAGGCGAAAAGGATGCTTCTGTCCGCAAGGAAATTGAACAGATCGCATTTGATGTTGCACAGGCAGTGTCTGACCGTGGCGAAACGACCAGCGGAATTAAAAGATAAGAATACTCTGCAGAACATCGAAGGCAAGTTAATATTAAAACAGGAGAAAACCAAACGATGGTTACCCAAAAGGATGTTGCAAAATTAGCCGGTGTCTCAATATCCACTGTTTCCAGGGTTCTGAATGGAAGCAGTCTGGTAGACGGAGAAACGAAGAAAAATGTTGAGTCGGCTATAAAAAAGCTGAATTATAAACCAAATCTGGTTGCATATGGACTGCGGGCAAAAAGCAGTAAGCTGATCGGGTTGATTTTACCGGAGCTTGTTCATCAGGCTTATTCTATGATTGCACAGTATGTTGAGACCAGGGCCAGTGATAAAGGTTACAGCATGATCCTGGGGGTTCACAGGAACGATCCTGAGTGTGAGAAATGGCTGATCGATGATTTTCAAAGGCGTAATGTTGATGGAATCATTCTCCAGCCGGTACATGATGAACCGCATACTTCTGCTAATTTGAAGGAATATACAAGAGTTCCCATGGTTCTGTATGGCCAGAGCTTTTCCAGTGATCAGATGGGAACGGTTCAGCTTGATAATTATAAGGCCGGAATCATGGCGGCAGAGCATTTTGTGAAGCTCGGCCACCGTCATATTGCCTGTACGGCAGGCCCTATCAATATGGAATACCTGAGGGAAAGACTCAATGGTTTTCGGGATGGACTGACGAAGCATAACATTGTGATAAGCCAGCAGGATATCTGTGCCTGTGAATTAAACTATCAGGTTCCGGGTGTCGTCAGCGGGCAGAGAGCAGTGATGCAGTTTTTGGATGGCCGGGACAGGAAGGATTATCCGACTGCAATCTGGGCACATAATGATCTGGTCGCCGTTGGCATCATCAAGGAGCTTCACCAGCGGAAAATCCGTGTTCCGGAGGATGTTTCTGTAATCGGTATGGATAATATGGTCCTTACGGATATGATCTATCCGCCTCTTACTACGATCGGGCAGCCTTTGGAACAGATGGCTACCATGTCGGTTGACATTCTGTTAAAGGAAATTGAATTGAAGGAGCAGTATGTTCCGGAGAATATACGAATGGAGCCGCAGCTGATTATCCGGCAGTCGACGGGAAAATACAGCGAAAATGTGATATAAGAGCAAGGGGAAAGGCCTCCATGAGTGGCAGCAGGTGCCGCTTATGGAGGCCTTTCTTTTTTATGAGAAAATTATGAGAACGATTGTATTGGTTTTTTGGATGGGTTCGGATGACTAAAAAGTACTTAAAATCCATACAAATCATAAAAAATTACAGCAACATGCACAAAAGAAAAAGGAAAAAATATACAGAGTGTTCAAATCTGAAATTCCCCATTGACTTATGAAAACGATATCATTATAATATGTAGCATAAGTGAGACATAACTGTGCAGAATGGTGTAAAGAAAGATTTGAATATCGAAATTAATACACTTATTGCATAAAAATGTTTCAAATAACCAGGGATTTGAGCAAAAGAAGCAGGGGGGAATGTACGAAAATTATTTATGAAATCGATATTAAATAGTTTTTTGTGACAGATCAAGTTTCTGCAGATATGGCGAAAAAAAGCAAGGAGGAGTGTAACGGTGTTTTTTCAACAGTTATTTAATGGAATAACCATTGGCGCTACATACTCGCTCGTAGCAGTAGGATTTTCTATCGTTTACAGCGTACTGGAGCTGGTAAATTTTGCCCATGGTTCATTCTATGTATTGGCGGGTTATCTCGTGCTTACGATGTACTCGTTTATGGCGCTGCCGTATCCTGTTGCGATTCTGGCATCCCTGATTGTTACAGGCTTATTCGGCGCCGCGATGAACAAATTTTTACTGGAGCCGATTCGTAAAAAGACATCTTCCGGCGAATCCGTAATGACGGCTACACTGGGAGTTTCCACGTTCATCCTGAACCTGATCATGGTGCTTTACGGAAGTGAGACAAAGCCCTTCCCGAATCCCATGAACCTTGGAAAGTTTTATATCGGCAGCGTAATCATGAAATGGAATCAGGTCATCATCGCCATCGCGGCCATCATCATGATCATCGTGATGTCGATCATCATCTACAAGACGAAGATCGGTTCCGGTATGAGAGCGATTGCACAGGATGTTTCCGCAGCAAAACTGATGGGTGTCAATACAGAGCTGGTTATCACGTTTGCATTCTTTTCCGGTATCCTCTGTGCAGCAATCGCAGGTATACTGGTAGCAATGTACTACGGCTCCGTTGATACGACCATGTATCTCGGCGTTTCCATGAAGACCTTTGCAGCAGCGCTGCTTGGCGGTATCGGTTCCCTGCCGGGCGCAGCCCTGGGCGGTATCATCATCGGTGTACTGGAAGCTTTCGTTGCCGGCTACATCAGTGCCGACTGGAAGGACTGCATCGCCTTCATCGTATTGATTCTGGTACTTCTGTTCAGACCTTCCGGCCTGTTCGGACATAAAGAAATTAAAAAGGTATAAGGAGGGCACAGAAATGTTTAATAAAATAACTACAGCATGGGCTCTCCATCGTCGGACCGTTACGATCGTGACTCTGGTGATCCTGGTAGCGTTTCCGTTTCTGATCACCGATCAGTATATCGTTACAGTAGCTACACTGGGCGGTGTGTATGCGATCCTGGCAATGAGCCTGAATCTGATATCCGGATTTATGGGAATTACTTCCCTTGGACATGCCGCATTCTGGGGCGTCGGAGCATATACAGCAGCACTGCTTTCCACAAAGCTTGGCTGGCCGTTTATACTCACACTGATCGCCTCCTGTGTGGTTGCACTGGTCTTCGGTGTTCTTCTTGGCCTTCCGACCCTGAGACTTTCCGGTCGTTATCTGACCATTGTAACACTGGCATTCTGTGAGATCATCAGAACCATTGAAACCAACTGGAAGAGCCTTACCGGCGGCGCAACCGGTATCACCGGTATTCCCAAGCCGGAGATTTTCGGATACGTATTTAACACACCGATGAAGATCTATTTCCTGGTGCTGGTGCTTTGCATCCTGACTTATATTCTGATCACCAGACTGATGGATTCCAGACTGGGCAGAGGCATTACCGCAGTCCGAGATGATTACATCGCAGCACAGGCCATGGGAATCAAGGATTCCAGATATAAGATCATGGCATTTGTTATTTCGGCAGCTCTGGCAGGCATGGCAGGCGGCTTCTATGCACATTACATGAGCTTTATCAGCCCCTTAAGCTTTTCCTTTGACCAGTCAACACTGATCCTGTCCATGATCATCATCGGAGGACTCGGAAACCTGACAGGTTCTGTGATCGGCGCAGTGCTGCTGATCGCTCTTCCCGAGGTACTCAGACCCCTGATGGCATGGCGCCAGGTTATTTACGGAGCATTATTGGTAGTCGTAATCCTGTGCAAGCCTTCCGGAATTCTTGGAAAGGTAAATCTCAAGCATATCAAGCAGCGTGAGCTTTTCAAGAGAGGAAAGGAAAAAGAAGGCGAGGTGAAGGCATGAGTACACCTGTATTAAGAACAGAAAAGGTTACACAGCGGTTTGGCGGTCTGGTAGCTGTAAATGCTGTGGATATGCATGTGGATCAGGGCGAGATCGTTGGACTGATCGGCCCCAACGGTGCCGGAAAGACGACCCTGTTCAACTGCATTACCGGACAGTATACGCCGACAGAAGGAAAGATCTATTTCCATGACAAGGATATCACAGGCATGACTCCGTATCAGATCACGGAGCTCGGAATGTGCAGAACCTTCCAGAATATTAAGCTGTTTCCCCATATGACGATCATGGAAAACGCCATGGTGGGTGCTCATACACGGATCAAGGAAAATCTGTGGGATGTAATTTTCCATACAAAGGCTTATAAAAAAGGTGAAAAGCAGGCAGAAGAGAGAGCTAGAAAGGCTCTGGAGCTTACCGGCTTGTCCGATAACCCCTATTATTACGGAACAGATCTTCCATACGGAAAGCAGAGAAGACTGGAGATCGCCCGTGCCATCGCCAGCGATCCGGAGGTGCTGATGTTCGATGAGCCGGCAGCCGGTATGAATGAAGGAGAAACGGCAGATCTGACAGAATTTATCCGTGAGATCAGAGGACTGGGTTATACCATTTTGCTGATCGAACATGATATGAGACTTGTTATGAATCTTTGTGACAGAATATATGTGCTCGACCATGGTACGCTGATTGCTTCGGGAAAGCCGGAGGAAATCAAGCAGAATCCTCTGGTAATAGAGGCATATCTGGGAAAGAAGGCGTAATATGGCATATTTGCAGATTGAAAACCTTCAGGTAAATTACGGTGCGATCAAAGCAGTACAGGGAGTTTCCTTCCAGGTGGAGAAGGGCGAGATCGTAACCTTAATCGGTGCCAACGGCGCCGGAAAAACTTCCATCATGAACACAATTTCCGGTCTGATCAAGCCTGCCGGCGGTACGGTCAGCTTTGACGGAAAGGATATCACAGGTCATAAGGCGCATACCATTGTAAAGGGCGGCCTTGCCCTCTGCCCCGAGGGAAGAAAAATCTTCCCCAGGTTCACGACTTATGAGAACCTGAAGATGGGTGGCTATACAAGCTCTCCGGAGGCAATTAACCGGGGAATCGAGAGAGCGGCAGAATTGTTTCCCAGATTAAAGGAGCGTTTTAACCAGGTGGCAGGTACCCTGTCCGGAGGCGAGCAGCAGATGCTGGCTGTGGGCAGAGCACTGATGTCGGAGCCGAAGCTTCTTATGCTGGACGAGCCTTCTCTGGGTCTTGCCCCCATTGTTGTGCAGGAGCTTTTTGAATGCTTCACAAAGATCAATAAAGAAGGAACCACCATTCTTCTGGTAGAGCAGAATGCAAGTATGGCTCTGGATATCTCTGACAGAGGATACGTGGTGGAGAACGGAAAGATCAACATTTCCGGTACAGGAAAGGAACTGGCAAACAACGACAAGGTAAGGGAAGCTTACCTGGGCGGTCTGTAAAACGTAAGAGATGTAATAAAATTGCGTAAGCAATTGATATAAGAAAAGGAGGATAACAATGAAAAAAAGGATTTTCAGTCTCATCCTTGCAGTAGCCATGGTTATGTCACTGGCAGCATGCGGAAGCAGCAAGGAGACAGCAAAGGATGACACAAAGGCAGCAGAAACAACAAAAGCAGCAGAAAAGAGTGACGGTACTCAGGCCGCAGCATCCGGTGACACCGGTGCGATCAAGTTAGCACTTGTTGGCCCTCTGACCGGCAACAATGCCTACGCTGGCGAAGCAATGTTCAACGGCGCAAAGATGGTCATTGATGAGTACAACGCAGCAGGCGGCTACAACGGAACACCTGTTACCTATGATGAGTATGATACCAAGGCAGACGCCAACGAAGGTACCATGATCGCTCAGAAGCTGGCAACTGATAAAGATCTTACAGCAACCATCGGACCCTGGTCCTCTACTGTAGGTCTTGCTATGTCCCCCATCATCGATGAGGCCGGCATCATTATGTATGCAACTTCTCCCAGCCATGCTGACCTGACCAAGTCCAGTGAGTGGATCATCCGTCAGACTCCTCTGGCAGCTACTCTGGCTTACGGCTGTGCTGATACTCTGCTTGAGGCTGGCTACAAGAAGGGCGTATATCTGTATGATAACACCAACGAGGGTGCTACCAAGGGTTCCGAATTATTTGAGGAGCGTTTCACTGCAGGCGGCGGCGAAGTGATCGTTGAAGGCTATGCAGCAGGCACCAAGGACTTCACTCCACTGATGACCAAGTATAAGAGCGACAACATTGAGTTCATCTGCATGTATGGTGCAACTGCTGACTCCGCTCTGATCTGTACACAGGCAAGAGATATGGATCTGGATTGCCTGATCCAGGTTAACTCCATGGCTCTGAACGATGAGTTCAATCAGCTGATCGCTGGTCTGGAAGAGATCTACTGCTGCGATTCCTACGCTGCAGATTATCCCGATGAGGAGTTCCAGAAGTTCGTTTCCAAGTATGAAGATCTTTACGGAGAGAAGCCCATCGTTCATGGTTACTTCGGTTACTGTGCAGCTAAGCGTCTCCTGGCTACCATCGAAGAGTACGGTCTTGATGATATGACCGAGGTTCGCGATGCTCTCAGAAACGGAACTCAGGAAACCGAGCTTGGTACTCTGGAGTTCATCGACGGCGATGCAGATCGTCCTACCATCTGGAGCAAGTATGATGTAGCAGACGGCGTATTCCATGCAGTTACAGAGATCCCTGCTGCAAAATAAAATAAGGAAACACGTATAAAGGAATCATAACTGCCCGTCGCTTTTTTGCGGCGGGCAGTCTGCATAAAGGAGAAGGAAAATGGATATCGGAAAAATGATGCCGAAGGAAATGTCGCCGGAGGAGATTAAGCGCCTGTTTGATTGGAGCGAAGAAGAGCTGGAGGCTATGGATGAGGTAGAATTCAGAGCAAGATTTCGGGAGCGCTGCCATCATACGATGGAAATCCAGGTATATGAAAATGCATTCAGAGGGAAGCCCCTTTCTGAAAAACAGGTTGCCACTGCCGAAAAGTATCTGAGCGTATGGGACAAGAGGGGATTGTCCCACGACTGCCACGAATATCGTTATGTACAGAAGCTTCTGGAGTTTGCCAGACAGCTCATTGCCGGGGAGGTTCCGGATCTTTCCTCCTATGAGCCCAAGTGGCTTACTCCGGAGGAAGCGGAAGTTTTTGAGCGGACTCTTTACGAGCGCCGTTCTGTCCGCCACTGGGACACCTCGAAGAGAATCCCGGATGAATTGATCGACAAGCTTCTTCGTGCCGGACTCTGGGCGGCTCACGCCTGCAATCTTCAGTCCATCCGTTACCTGGTGGTACGGGAGGAATCAGAGCCGGGTCTGTTCCGCGGAAGCGATATTCCCGGCGGACCGGTTCACATTGTTCTTCTGCAGGACACAAGAAATTACCGGGCCAATCCTTTGATGCCGGAGTACAACCAGCTGCTGGACTGCGGCGCTGCAGGACAGAATATTGTCCTGGCAGCCCATGCCTACGGCCTCGGCGGCGTATGGCTCACCTTTAACCAGAAGATGCGGGAGCGGCTGATCAAGAGATTTGAGATTCCGGAGCACATCAATCTGGTTACTTATGTGGATGTGGGCTATCCGGCCCAGTCTCCCTGCCCGCCTCTTCGGCCGGAGCCGGAAGATGTGATATTTGCCAGGATTTAATGGCAGGATTGTATAGGAATAGGAAATAGAAGGGATGCTGCAAAAGCAGATTTATGTGATCTGCCGGGCAGCATCCCTCTTTTCTCCCGGAAGTCTTCGATTTTACCCGATTCCTGCAAAGGATTTTCAGGCCGGAGGATAAGACCGGAGGAAAAGAGATCAGGTGCCCCTTGAAGAACTCTGGTGGGTATATAATAATATATACAATTTCTAAAAAAATAGAGAAAATTCAATATAATACTTGCTGTAATGAGAATAATATGGTAGTATATAATTGAAAATTAAATTTAATCTTGAAACGCGTTTTGAGGAGAGAACAATGAAAATTGAAGAGTTACCAATTACGGAATTGACAATCATGAAGATTATCTGGGATGCGGATCGTCCTATGCAGCTGGCTGATATTTATGCACAAACAAAGGATGTATACAACAAAAAGTGGCAGTATCAGACGGTATCGACGTATATTCGTTCTTTAGTGCGCCGTGGCTTTCTTCATATGAAACAGGCAGGAAGAGCGTATGATTATACACCTGCAATCAGTGAAGAAGCATATCTGGAATCAATTATGGGATATATGGCGGATTTTTGGGGGAAGAAGTCGCTTCGCTGTCTGGCTTCCAATTTGCGTGAAAATGAGCAGTTAACGGATAAAGAGATAAGAGAGATAGAGGAAATTCTGGATGAGTCTGAGCAGCAGTGAATGGTTCTTCTGCATCTTACTGACTTCCATAACCGGAAGTGTCGCCTATGGCTTGTGGAAGGTACTGGAGCTATTATTAGAACGGTATAAAAAATATAACTGGCTGGTCTTTTCGGCAAAGTTAGTTGTAATCTTCTGGTTGATACCTATTGTTTTTTTACGCTTTAAATGTGCATCTTATAATGGACAGGGAGGCGTGAATGATATTTTTGGGATTTCTCCCTTCACATATAGAGTGTTAAAAACAGTGTTTTTTATCTGGCTGTTAGGTTTTTTATGCCAGTGTACCTGGCATTTCAAAAATAAACAGTATTTGAAGTATATAAAAAAGCATAATATCCTGCCGGAACAGGAACTGGTTGATGTAAAAAATATGCTGCAGGAACAATATGGTATAAAACGCAGAGTAGAAATATATAAAAATATCATTTGTACGATACCCCAGGTCAGCGGAATAAGAAAACCAGTCATTCTTCTTCCTGAAAACATAGATATTTCAAAAAATACAGAGATTATAATCGGGCATGAATTAATGCATGTCAAACACCGGGATCAGATCTGGTTGTATTTTCTTGTCTGGTTAAAACGAATTCATTGGTTTAATCCGATCGTGTATCTGCTTACAAACGATATTTTGGAGTGGAATGAGATTTATTGTGACAGAGATTTGTGCAAAAAAGAAAACGCCCCTTTTTCTTATCAACAATACTTTAAGGTCATCGCTAATTTTTCAGGGAAGGAAAAGAGGAACAGGATGGGACTGACAATGTCGGCGTTATTTGAAAATATGAATAGTGTAAAAAGGAGGGTGCTGAAGTTGAAAGGATATCAGTATATGAAAGAGTTAAAAAAAAGTACGGTACTTTTATTATCGGTTCTCTTTGTAGGAACAGTTACAGTTACTTCTTATGCTGCCAGTGACGGAGTATTGCAGGGGTATGATTTTCTCAAAGAGCAGACAGAAGTAGTGATTGAGGAAGAATTAGAGGAACCAGAGGTATTGATTGAGGAAATCATTCCAGCCGGAACGGAAAGTAAGATTACAGAAATTGAAATGCCACTCATTGTGACCAGAGGAACCAGCAGTTATACGTGGGAAATTCCAGTGAATACGTTGAAAAAAACAATAGAATTTACACCTTGTATAGGCGATGAAATACTTGTAATGGCAAGTATTGAACCGAGTGATTGTTTAACCAGAGTGGGGCTCATGGAACCGGATGGTGTGAGAAGAGCTGTATCTTCTACGGGAAAGATAGACCATACTTTTACAATTAGAAAATCGGGAGGTCATAGGGTATATATTGAGAATCAGTCAAATAAAACGATCTCGGTATCATTTGTTTTGAAAAAACCGTAAGAATTAAAGGGGCGTGTCCCCTTTAATTAAAAATTTATTCAATAATAAATTAAATTAAATAAACTCATAGACTCTGTACTCGGTTTAATAGATATTAAATAATATTTAATATAATAGAATTTTGGCCAAAATTCAAAAAACAATTTCAAGAAGGATAATCGTATGAAGAAAAAGAAACTGTTTGGTATGTTATTAGCTGTAATGACTATGATGGTATTTAGTTTGACTTCGTTTGCAGCGTCAGGTTCAACTGCTTATGTTGAAGGACAACTTGTAAGATGGGGTACCAACGGAACCAAAGCAACAACATGGGGAATCAATGGTAATACTCGTACATACGTTTCTTTGACAGAAGAGTATATGTCTAGTGCTGGAAATACTTATGTATCTAGTCCCGTTGTAAAAACAGGAGGAAGTAAAGCAGAGGTAACATATACTCCAAACGGTACTTTTATGTCAGCGTGGAGTTATCATGGTATAGCGGGTAAAGATCTCACTTTGTATCTTTGATTTTTGAAGATAAAAAAAGGAGGGGAAGTTATTCCTCCCTTCTTTTTTAAAGAGAAGAGAAGCGGATAAGGGGGAGTCTATGCAAAAAAAGCTAATAGTTATGTTATTGTGCGTTTGCTTTCTTTTTTGCGGATGTGGATCGGTACAAGAAAAAGTAAAGGGAAAAGCAGCATATTCTCATGACGAATTTGGATATGTGCAGATGGAAGACGGATTTTTATATAAGAAATATAAACCGCGTGAGTATACGATCTTGGAGTATTATGAGTATGAAAGTGGCGCGTACCTGCCCTTATGCAGCCGGGTGAATTGTACTCACGATACAGAAACGTGTACAGCGGTACGATTGGGAAATAATGCAGAGACCATCGGCCGATTGGGAGACAAGTGGTATTATCTGCTTTGGGAGGGTTGGTCTTACGGCTTCTACAGTGCCGATCTGGATGGGCAGAATGAGCAGAAAATAGGGAGTATCGATCATACTACCGGGCGGGTTCATATATTTTTTGATAATTCCTGTGTCTATACGGCTGAAGAGCCTGTCTTTGATGAGGAGACGGAACAGTGGTCCTTTGATCATTGGTTTGCAGGTCTTTATCAATATCATTTTGATACGGAAGAGGAAGAACTTCTTCAGCCAGTAGTGGAGGATGGATCATATGAGGTACTTGGAAAATATGAAAATCAGCTCCTCTATTATTATACAGAGTCAAAGGATGAACCGTTTATTTTGCGGGCATTGAACTTGGAAACGGGAGACGTGACGGAACCGTTGGGAAAAACGGAGGTACACATAGGAGATCGGCTTAGTGAAAATTATTTCATATACAGAATTTTAAAAGGAAATTCCTTTCAGATTATGGAATTAAATCTGGAGACAGGAGAGCAGAAGGAAATCATGGCGGGCAAAAATATGTCACAGTCGTTTTTCTGGAGCCAAAATTTGAAGTTGATAACGCTTTTTGATCAGGATGGAAACTATGAAATGTATCAATATCTGGATACTGAGGAAGTCAAACAGATCAGGAAAGGAACGTATGATCCGTATTATACAGTTATAGAAGCATTAGACGACAGGGTAATTTTGAATGTCTACATGAATAAAGAAATGGCAGAGAACGTGTTGGCTGAAATATCCAGGGAAGATTTCCTGTCGGGGAAAGATAACTGGACGCTATTGGAATATTAAAAGAAGAAGCAGAAGCCCTTGGAATTTCTCAGGTGGTTGAAGGCTTAGCGAAACAGTTGGAAAAAGGGGAGGGCCATGAAGTTAGAGATTAGAGAATTGAAAAAATCCTACGGGAAGAAACAGGCGTTAAAGGGGATCAATGCCGTATTGACAGAAGGGGTATATGGTTTTCTCGGACCTAACGGCGCAGGAAAAAGTACTTTTATGAACATATTAACTGGGAATCTAAAGGCCAGTGACGGCCAGATTTTTTACGATGGAGAGAACGTCGCTGCTATGGGAAGCCGATTTCGGGAAATATTGGGATATATGCCCCAGCAACAGTCTTTATATCCCAATTTTACGGCGGAAGGATTTCTGTCTTACATGGCTGCTTTGAGAGGTATGAAGAAGGGACGAGCCGGAGAACGGATTCCAGAGGTACTCAGGCAGGTTGGGTTGTGGGATGTTGCGGGGGATAAGATCGGTTCTTTTTCCGGCGGTATGAAGCAGAGACTTTTGATTGCCCAGGCAGTGTTGGATGAGCCGAAAATTCTGGTGTTGGACGAACCGACGGCAGGGCTGGATCCGAAACAACGGATTGCAATCCGAAATCTGATTTCGGAAACAGCAGTGGGAAAAATCGTTTTGATTGCGACTCATGTGGTAACAGATGTGGAGTCCGTGGCAAACAGAATCCTGCTGATTCGGGAGGGCGAGCTTTTGACAGATTCCACCAGAGAGGAGTTGACTGCGAGGTTAGCCGGAAAAGTCTGGGAATTGAAAGTGCCGGAGGAGCGTCTTTCCGATATTACAGCCAGTGGGGACTGTTTGGTTGGGAATATCTCCAGGGAGGGGGATCTGCTTTTTGTGCGAGTGATCGCAGAACAGGCACCGGAGGGATATACCTGCGCGCCTATGCGCCCAGGGTTGGAGGATGTATATCTCTCATATTTTAATGAATAGAGGGTGATGGGGGTTTGGCAGGGCTTTTCAAATACGAGTGGAAAAAATTATTTTCTAAAAAGATAATGATATTCCTGTTGATTTTTTTATTTTTGTTTAATGGGCTGATGGTGTACAGGGAAAGTAGGCAGAATATTGGTTATGGCTATCAGAGGGAGGATGTTGGAAAGGTCTATGATGATTTAGAAAATATGACCGCTTTGGAGGCTGAGATTTGGCTGAAGGAGCGCATCCGCTTTCTGGATGCGGTGGATGTATGGCGTGAGTGGACTGATGGGCAGTCGGTATGGACAGAGGAGGAGCGTCAGGCTTTTCGGGAATATAACAGGGAAATTATGGAAGAATATTCAGATTTAAATATCAATGAGGGATATCTTCTGTATCTGAATAATCTACAGAACGAAAAAAGACTGTTGCGCACAGTTTTAGAGCAGGTGTCGGAGGTGGCTCATTACAGAGAATATTTGGATGGGATCGAGAATGAAGCAAAGATTATGACGTCGTCATCACTCTTTGGAGAACCGGGGACATTCATATATCGAAATATTGTCAGGACGCCGCAGGCTTATGAACATTTAAAAGGACAGATCCTTCCCGCAGAGGATTCGGAAGGGATACTTTTGGCAACGGAATCCAGGGTCACAGATCTCCTTCTTCTGTGTCTGTTCCTTCTGTTAGGTCTTTCTATGTTATTGAGAGAACGGGAAGAAGGGACAATTTTATTGATAAAGCCAACAAAGAAAGGTTATTGGGATACCATATCGGCAAAGTTTATTCTGTTTCTTATCTTGACGACGGTTGGGACGGTTTTATTTTATCTGTCTAATCTGATTATCGGCGGCCGGACGTTAGGGTTGGGCTCATTGGAGAGGCCGATTCAGAGCATGAAGGGGTTTCTGACTTCTCCTTACGAGATGACTGTTGGTGGGTACCTGGTGGGATTCTTTGGTGCTAAGGTGTCGGCAGCGCTTGTTTGGGGAGCATTGATCTTTTGCTTTTGTACAGTATTTAAAAATGCAGTGAATGCATGTCTTGTCATTGGAGCCTTGTTTTTGGCAGAGATTGTTCTTTATCAGTCCATCAGCCTTCATTCTTATTTAAGCCCGTTCAAGATTATGAATTTGGTCTGTCTGGCGAATACGGACTGGTTTTTTTGCGACTATCTGAATATGAACTTTTTGGGATGGCCGGTGAATATCGTTCCATTGTGCATTTTATTGGGGCTTTTGGTGTTTGGCGTTTTTTCCTGGGGTGCAATTCACCGATATATGACGGAAGTGTCGGTTCAAAGCGAAAAGAGCCGTCTTCTGGAATTTTTAAGAAAGAAAGGAAACAGACGAGCACAGAAACGACGGCAGATTCGGACGGGACTTTTCGGAAAGGAATTTTTTAAGCTCTTTATCATGGAACGGGCATGGATTCTTCTGGTGATTTTTGCATTTTTGCAGTGGAGCAGTTATCGAAATTTTACGGCATACCGGGAACCGGACGACCAGTCTTATTATGGATATATTATAAAGACAGAGGGAGTTTCTTTATCAGAGGCGGGACAGATTCTTGAGAGCGAGAATGAACGATTTACTCAAAAGGAAGAGGAACTTCGTCAGGCTTCCGAAGATTACGAGGCAGGAACACTATCCCGTTCAAAGTATGAGGCGATTCGTCTGTCCTACGAGGCTTTGAATCAGACGAGGACAGGTCTTGAAAGGGCGATGGCTCAGTATGAATATGTGCGGAATGAGAACAGGGAAGGGCGGAGCGCAGAATTATTCTATGATACAGGATGGAAGGCGCTTTTGGAACAGAATGGACGACAGGCGGATGTGAAAAATGCAGGATTGTTGTCTTTCTTTCTGATTCTTGGGCTGGCGGCAGTCTTTTCTATCGAAAAGAGAACTCAGATGGAACTGCTTTTGCATACTTGTGTGAGAGGAGGAGAAAGTGTCTGTATCCGAAAATATTTGTCGTGTTTCTTTTATGGAACGATTGCCTTTTTCCTTGCCTATGTTCCACAGTATCTGGCTGTTTTTGGGACATATGGGTTTCATGGACTAATGGCTCCTTTAAGAAGTCTTGAGCTTCTTAAAGATGTGCCTTTCAATGTGCCACTTTGGGTATATCTATGCTTGGTAGGGCTGTCTCGATATTTGGGAATGTTAGTGGCTGTCGGACTTATCCTGTGGCTGTCCAGACAGTGCGGCGATCTGATTCATATTCTTTTGATTGCAATGCTATTATTGGAATTGCCGGTTTTTCTCTGTCTTATGGGATTAACGGGAGAGATGTCAGTTTCTTTGCTGCCGATGATGACAGGGGCAGATATGTACCGTTTCACTGTTTGGAGGATTCTTTATTGGTGTGCGGCAATTGGAATAGGGGTTTGGTTTTATTTTCGTACGTATAAGGAGGAGGTGCCCCTTGAAATACCTCCGGGAGGTCTGCTATAATAGAGCAAATGAAAGAATGATACAGAAAGAAGGAAATAAAATGGCAGAAGAAAAGAAATGTTCCAGCACCTCATGCGGAAAATCCTCCTGTGAGGGCTGCGATAAGGCAAAGACAGATTTTTCCGTGAAGCCTCATGCAATGAGTCATATAAAGAAGGTGATCGGCGTAGTCAGCGGCAAGGGCGGCGTGGGCAAATCCATGGTGACCTCCCTTCTGGCGGTGACCATGAGCAAAAAGGGGTATAAATGCGGCATCCTTGATGCCGATATTACTGGCCCTTCCATTCCCAAGGCGTTCGGCGTGAAGGACAAGATCATGTCCAATGGCGAGGCTATGCTTCCGGTATACAGCGAAGGCGGCGTTCCGATCATCTCCATTAACCTGCTCCTTCAGAATGAGACGGATCCGGTGGTCTGGAGAGGCCCGGTGATTGCCAATACGGTGAAGCAGTTCTGGTCGGATGTGATCTGGGGAGATCTGGATTATCTGTTTATCGATATGCCTCCGGGAACCGGAGATGTGCCCCTTACTGTATTTCAGTCTTTGCCGGTGGATGCCATTGTGGTGGTGACCTCACCCCAGGAGCTGGTCTCCATGATCGTGGCAAAGGCAGTAAAAATGGCAGAGCTTATGAAGATTCCCGTTGCCGGTCTGGTGGAAAATATGTCTTATTTCCATTGTCCGGACAACGGAAAGGATTATCAGATCTTCGGCGAAAGCCATATTGATGAGGTGGCCGGAAGATACGGACTTCCCGTACTGGCAAGGATCCCCATTGACCCGGCGCTGGCAGCGGCCTGCGATGAGGGCCGCATTGAGGAATTTGCAGGCTCCTGTATGGACGACGCCGTTATGATGTTGGAGGATCGGTAAAATGAAGCTGATGATCGCGTCCGATATTCACGGCTCTGCATATTATTGTGAAAAAATGCTGGCTTGTTACCGGGAGGAGAAGGCAGAAAAGCTTCTGCTCCTGGGCGACCTGCTCTACCATGGTCCGAGGAATGAACTTCCCCGGGATTATGATCCCAAGGCAGTCATTGCCATGCTCAACGAAAACCGCGAGGAGCTGCTCTGCGTCCGGGGAAACTGTGATGCAGAGGTGGATCAGATGGTGTTAAAGTTCCCGATCCTTGCGGATTACATGATCTTATATCTGGACGGCCGGATGATTTTTGCAACACACGGCCATATCCATAATGAAAGCAATCTGCCTCCCCTCAAAAAGGGCGATATCATTCTCCACGGCCACACCCACGTGCAGGCCATGGACAACTGCGGCGGCCATATTTATCTGAATCCCGGCTCCGTTTCCATTCCGAAAAACGGCAATGAAAACAGCTATATGATCTACGAGGACGGTGTATTCACTATTAAGAATCTGGAAGGGGAAGAAATCCGCAGATTTTCTTTGAGGGAGGACGCATAATGAATACAAAAGTGATGGAAACAAAGGAACGCCACGACAGAGGCTTCAACTGCTGTCAGGCGGTGGCCTGTACTTATAGTGAGCAGTTCGGTATGGATGAGGCGACGGCCTTTAAGGCATGTGAGGCCTTCGGTGCCGGAATGGGAGGCATGGAGGGAACCTGCGGAGCCGTTTCCGGAGCCGTATTTCTGGCAGGGCTGAAAAACAGCTGCGGAAATCTGGAGAAGCCGGTCAGCAAGGCGCAGACCTATCAGCTTTCCAGGGAGATCACGGAACGGTTCAAGAAGAAAAACGGCAGCCTGGTCTGCTCGGAATTAAAGGGTGTGGAAACAAAAAAACCGCTCCGCTCCTGCGAGGGTTGTATTCTCGATGCAGCCCGGCTGGTGGAAGAAATTCTTCTTGAGAAAGAATAGTCGGACAGCATGGCGAATTTATATGAGAGGCTTAAGGCATATGGGAACGGAGAGGATATTCCGTTCCATATGCCGGGCCATAAACGAAAAGGGGAGCGGTTTTCTTTTGAAAATCCTTATTCCTTTGATATTACGGAAATAGACGGCTTTGACAATCTTCATCATCCGGAAGGGATCCTGAAGGAGTCCATGGAGCAGGCGGCAGCAGTTTACGGATCGGAAAAAAGCTATTTTCTGGTAAACGGCAGCAGTTGCGGGCTTCTGGCGGCCATATCGGCCTGTGTGCCGGCAGGCGGAAAGATCCTTGTGGCCAGAAACTGCCACAAGTCAGTGTACCATGGCCTGATTTTGCGCGGTCTTGTGCCGGTCTATCTCTGTCCGGACGGCGTTCCTCAGTGGGGAATGAGCGGTCCGGTGTCTCCTGAGCTTGTGGAGGAGCTTCTTCTTAAAAATCCGGATAGCAAAGCGGTGCTTCTGACCTCTCCCACCTACGAGGGGATCTGTTCGGATGTGGAAGCAGTCTGCCGGATCGTCCACAGGTACGGGATTCCGGTGATCATTGATGCGGCCCACGGGGCGCATTTTCAGTTTGGGCGCGGATCATTTCCGGCGTCTGCGCTCTCGATGGGGGCGGATCTTGTTATTGAAAGCCTTCACAAAACACTGCCGTCCCTGACTCAGACGGCGGTTCTTCATAAAAAATCAGAGTTTGTGGATGAGAAGCGCCTGGAATGGTATCTGCAGGTGTATCAAAGCTCCAGTCCCTCTTATGTTTTTCTGGCGTCCATAGATTCCTGCATTTCCTATATGGCGGGAGAAGAGGGCCAGCGGGCCATGGCGGTTTATGAGGAAGCGCTTGGCGGCTTGAGGAATAAGATCAAAGGCCTGTCTCATATCCGGCTTTTTTCGGACAGGGAGGCAGGAGCTTTTTGTCTGGATCCGTCCAAGCTGGTGATCCGTGCCGATGGGCTTGCGGGACCGGAGCTCTATGGCAGGCTGCGGACCCAGTACCGCATTCAGCCGGAAATGTGCACGGAGACGTATGTGATCCTGATGACGTCGGTGGCCGATGAGGAGGAAGCTTTTCAAAGCCTTTTTGGGGCACTGGCGGACCTGGACCGTTTTTGCGAAGAACTGCGGCGTTCCGGGGAGGACCGTGCTCTTTTTGCAGTTTCACTGCCGGAGCCTCAGGTGGTCCTGACACCGGCAGCGGCCATGGAAAGCAGCCTGTGTTCCCTGGACATTGCAGAATGTGAGGGAAGAATCTCCGGAGAATTTGCTTATATTTATCCCCCGGGGATCCCGGTTCTGGCGCCGGGAGAGCGGATCACCGGGGAGGTACTTTCGGTGCTTTCTGCATACCGGAACCACGGACTTTCCATTCTCGGACCGGAAAGCCCCGATGGAGACCGGCTTTTGACGGTGGAAGAGGAGCATTTGTCAGACAACTGACAGAGGAACATAAAGAAGGAGGTGCCTCCTTGGGCAGGATCTTTTACATTATGGGAAAGAGTGCGTCCGGCAAGGACAGCATTTTTCGTATGCTGGCAGCCGATCAGGAGCTGGCGCTTAAAACAGTTACCATGTATACCACAAGGCCCATGCGCAGCGGTGAGGAGGAAGGCCGGGAATATTTTTTCCGGGATGCCGGGTTCCTTGCGGGGAAGAAGGCGGAGGGCCGGGTCATTGAGTGCAGGACCTACGATACGGTTTTTGGACCCTGGAGTTATTTTACCCTGGATGACGGACAGATCGATCTCGCCTCTCACAGTTATCTGATGATCGGGACCCTGGAGTCCTACGAGACGGTGAAGGAATATTTTGAGGCGCGCGGGCAGAGGATCATGGTGCCTCTTTATATTGAGGTGGAGGACGGAGAACGTCTTCTTCGGGCAGTGAGACGGGAGCAGCTTCAGGCTGAACCCCATTATGCGGAGCTTTGCCGCAGATTCCTTGCGGACAGCGAGGATTTCCGGGAGGAGAATCTTAAACGGCTGGGAATTGACCGGGTGTTTGAAAATGTGGAAATTGCATCCTGTGTGGAAGAGATAAAGGCTGTTATTCTTGAAAAGCAGAAGGAAAGTATGTTATACTGAGGAAGAACACAAAGGGGGCGTACAGGATGTTGAGATTTGAGGATATTTTAGGCCACGAGCAGATAAAAGAATATTTTAAGAATGCATTGGAGCGTCGTCAGGTGTCCCATGCGTATATACTGACCGGCGAGGCCGGCATGGGAAGAAAGACCCTGGCAAATGCCTTTGCCATGGCTCTTCAGTGTGAGAGCGGCACGGCGGAGCCCTGCGGCGTGTGCCATTCCTGCCGCCAGTTTCTGAGCGGAAATCATCCCGATGTGGTCTATGTGCGCCATGAGAAGCCCGGCAGCATCGGCGTGGACGATGTGCGGGAGCAGATCATCAACGATGTGACCATTAAGCCTTACAGCAGCCCCTACAAGATCTATATCGTGGATCAGGCGGAGCTTTTGACGGCACAGGCACAGAATGCTCTGTTAAAAACCATTGAGGAGCCGCCGGAATACGCGGTGTTATTTTTCCTGACCACAAATGCGGAGGGATTTCTGCCGACGGTTCTTTCCAGATGTACGATCCTCAAGCTGAAGCCTCTCTATGACCATGTCATCAAGGGGTATCTGAAGGACCATGAGAAGGTGTCCGACCATCAGGCGGATGTCTGTACCGCTTTTGCAAGGGGAAACCTGGGGCGGGCCATTGCCCTTTCCGGCTCAGAGGAATTTGTGCAGATGCAGGAGATCGTTCTTCATCTTCTGAAGCATGTGATGGATATGCCGGTCTATGAAATGGCGGCAGCCCTCAAGGAGATGAAGGAAGCCAATCTGAATATTAACGACTGCCTGGATTTTATGCAGCTCTGGTTCCGGGATATTCTGATGTTCAAGGCTACGAAGGATACTTCGCTGTTCATTTTTAAGGATGAATATAAATATATCAGGAAGATTGCAGACCACAGCTCCTTTGACGGGATCGAGAAGATCCTGAAGGCCATCGACAAGGTCAAGGTGCGGCTGGATGCCAATGTGAATTTTGAACTGGCCATGGAGCTCATGCTTCTGGTAATGAAGGAGAATATTGTATGACGAAGGTAATAGGCGTGCGGTTCCGCACGGCAGGTAAAATATATTTTTTTGCTCCCAGCGATCTGAAGATCAAAAAGGGACAGAACGTCATTGTGGAGACCGCCAGAGGCGTGGAATACGGCTATGTGGTAATGGGAGAAAAAGAGGTGGAGGACGACAAGGTCGTTCAGCCCTTAAAGCCGGTGCTCCGAATCGCAACGAAAGAGGACGATGCCATAGAGGAAAAGAACAGGAAAAAAGAGCGGGAAGCCTTTAAGATCTGCCAGAAGAAGATCGAAAAGCACAATCTCGAGATGAAGCTCATCGACGCGGAATACACCTTTGACAACAATAAGGTGCTGTTTTATTTCACGGCTGACGGGCGTATCGATTTCCGCGAGCTGGTGAAGGATCTGGCCTCGGTGTTCAAGACAAGGATCGAGCTGCGTCAGATCGGTGTCCGGGATGAGACAAAGATTCTGGGCGGAGTGGGGATCTGCGGAAGAGCCCTCTGCTGCCATTCGTATCTGTCGGAGTTTATCCCCGTGTCCATCAAGATGGCCAAGGAACAGAATCTTTCCCTGAACCCGACCAAGATCTCCGGCACCTGCGGCAGGCTCATGTGCTGTCTGAAGAATGAAGAGGAGACCTACCGTTATCTCAACAGCAAGCTTCCCAACGTGGGGGATCATGTGACCACCGATGACGGCCTGAAGGGCGAGGTTGCCAGCGTCAATGTGCTTCGCCAGATGGTGAAGGTCATTGTATTCCTGGACAACGACGAGAAGGATATCCGGGAGTATAAAGCGGAGCAGCTCCGTTTCCGCCCCCGCAAAAAGAAGGATAAGGAAAAGCTGGACAAGAAGGAGGAGCAGGAGCTTAAGAAGCTGGAGGCTCTGGAGAAAAAGGAAGGAAAGTCAAAGCTTGGCGCAAATTGAGATTTTAGAACACGAACGCATCGATGATCTGGAGCGGAACGGTTACCGGATCATTCAAAATGAGAAAAAATTCTGCTTCGGCATGGACGCGGTGCTTCTGTCCGGCTTTGCAAGGGCCGGAAAGGGAGAGAGGGTGCTGGATCTTGGGACCGGCACCGGCATCATTCCCATTCTCATGGAAGCCAAAACGGAGGGGGAGCATTTTACCGGACTGGAGATCCAGGAGGATATGGCGGACATGGCCGGGCGCAGTGTGGCGCTCAATGGTCTGGAAGACAAAATTACCATTGTGGCGGGAGATTTAAAGGAGGCCTCGAAGATTTTCGGAAAGGCTTCTTTTGATGTGGTTACCTGCAATCCGCCTTATATGAATCAGAATCACGGACTCAAAAATCCGGAGGAGCCCAAGGCCATTGCCCGCCATGAGCTTCTGTGTACCTTTGACGACGTGGCCAGGGAGGCGGCGGCGCTTCTGGTGCCCGGAGGACGGTTTTATCTGGTCCACCGACCCCACCGTCTGACGGAGCTTTTTGAGACCATGCGAAAGTATAAGCTGGAGCCCAAACGGATGAAATTTGTCCATCCTTTCGTCCATGAGGAGGCGAACATGGTGCTTGTGGAGGCTTTTCGGGGCGGGCGTCCCCAGATGCGGGTGGAGGCTCCTGTCATCGTCTACGAGCATCCGGGCGTTTATACAAAGGAAATTTATGAGATATACGGGTATTGAGCGGTACGATTTTAAGTGGGAAATCTGAGAAAGGAAGGTCATGGGACCATGGCAGGTCAGCTTTACATTTGTGCGACGCCCATCGGGAATCTGGAGGATATTACGCTGCGGGTGCTGCGCACCTTAAAAGAGGTGGATCTGATCGCAGCGGAGGATACGAGAAACACCATTAAGCTGTTGAATCATTTTGATATCAGGACGCCTATGACCAGCTATCACGAATACAACAAGGTGGATAAGGCCAGGTATCTGGTGGAGCAGATGGAGGCGGGAGTATCCGTGGCACTGGTGACCGACGCGGGGACTCCGGCGATCTCAGATCCCGGGGAGGAGCTGGTGCGCCAGTGTTATGAGGCGGGGATCCCTCTGACCTCCCTTCCGGGGCCGGCGGCCTGTGTGACGGCTCTGACGATTTCCGGGCTTCCCACCAGGAGATTCTGCTTTGAGGCATTCCTCCCGGCAGATAAAAAGGAACGGAGGGAGATCCTGGAGGAGCTTAAAAATGAGACGCGGACTATAATCGTCTACGAAGCGCCCCATCACCTGTTAAAGACCCTGGAGGAGTTATACGGGGCTCTGGGAAACCGCAGGATCTCCATCTGTAAGGAGCTGACGAAGACTTATGAGCAGGTGTTTCAGATGACTCTTTCTGAGGCTGTGAGCCGGTTCCAGGCAGAGGTGCCCCGGGGAGAGCAGGTGCTTGTCATTGAGGGAAAAAGCAGGCAGGAGCTTAAGGAGGAGGGCTTTAAGGCCTGGGAGGCCATGACCCTTTCCGAGCATATGAACCATTATCTGAGGCAGGGTATTGACAAAAAAGAGGCCATGCGGATGGTTGCCAAGGACAGAGGGATTTCAAAGCGGGATGTGTATCAGGGGCTGCTGTGAGAAGCCTGCCGTCGGATGCAGTGGATTTTGGAGTGGCGATGAGAATAAATTAGTAAAAGGCATGGATCCGCAGGATAGACTGCGGAATACCGCCGCAAGGCGGAAAAGTGAGATTGCGGCGGTAGCGACTCACATTATTTTGGATGGACTGCTATAGAGTGTTGGTGGAACAGAGAGAGTTTTAAGGATAGAGGCAGAAGAGAAAATATTCCTTGTTATCTTTTAAACAATATGGTATAGTGTATTTACAACTATGCCCGGGGCGGTTCTCGATCTATGTCCTGCGGGCAGGTACGGAAGTGTAATGAAAAAAGAATATGAAACAAATGAAAATGTGATAGGAGGAAATTTCATGAAAAAGCTGACAGTGAAAAAGGGCGCAGAGTGCATGGCTTGTCTTGGCTGTGTAATTGCATGTTCTGAGGCATTCTACAAGGAGTTTGATCCGGACAAATCCTGCATCAGGATCGGTGAGAAGAATGGCGTTGTAAAGCCTGCTACCTGCATCCAGTGCGGGAAGTGCGCGAGAACCTGTGAGCACGGAGCCATCAAGCAGAACGCAAAGGGTACATATGTGATCGATAAGAAGGCCTGCGTAGGCTGCGGCAAATGTGTGGAGGCATGTCCTATGCACGTGATGGTAATGCCTGCCGGTGCTTCCAACCCTACCAAGTGCATCGCCTGCGGTATCTGTGCAAAGGCATGTCCTGCAGATGTTCTTGAGGTTGTAGAGAGCTAAGAAAATAAAAACAGAGAAGCTGCTGTCTGAAAAAACCGATGCCCTGTCTGCTGTTCTGCGCGAAGCACAGTTCAGCAAACGGGGCATTGTTATTTATAATACATGGCTACAATTTCTGTTTTTCTGCTTATCAGAACAATATCCTGTTGACATTGCAAAGTGAAAACAGGATATTATAAATGACCATTCTACTATTGCCAGAGAAGGGGGAATCTTCCATATAACGAATGGATCATTTATGCAAAACTTACCGATAAAGCAGGGAATGTAACATATTTGAGTTCAGACGGTATTGTGCTTGACAAATTCAGCATTACTTTGCCTGAGGGCGCAACCGATGCCCTTTACGGTTATGAGTTTGAACAAATGGGCGCCTCGGACCTTACACTGATCACCGAAAACGGCGAACTGTACGGTGTTGTATCTGCGGAGAACCATGATTTGAGTGAAACCAGCTTCAAGGTATGGGTGAGCGCAAAGACAGCCGACGGGAGATAACAGCCCCTGATTGGTTGTATTTTTCAATCGGCTACAGAGTCAGCTTTCTGTGGATCTCTGTGGACGCCTCCAAAAGGCATCGCCGGATATATTCAAAATTTTCGGGGGTTCGGTAATCTTCAATGTAACCGGTGACACCGATGGCGCCGCAGCACTGGCCGTCGCTGTCAAATACGGGTACCGCCATACAGCCGATGCCGATGGTAAACTCTTCATTGTCAAAGCCGTAGCCGCGTTTTCTGGAGAGCTCCAGCTCTGCCTTCAGTTCCTCCATGCTGTCAATGGTGTGGACGGTACGCTTTCGGAGGGTCACACCGGAAAGATATTGTTCTCTGATGTCCTTTGGCAGGTTGGCCAAAAGGATCTTTGCCCCGGCACTTGTATTGATCTCCAGGGGCGTGTAAAGCTGGGCCAGGACATTCAGCTCGGCGGCAGACAGTGCCTGTTCGATATAGAGGAACTGACCGTTCTGGAAAACGGCATACTGGGCTGTCTGATTTGTCCTGGTGGTCAATTCCTGCATGATCGGTTTGATGATGCTTTTTTTATCCACCCGGTTCCGGTAATCGGTCACCAGCTGAAAGGGCTTATGGCCGATGGTATAACGGAGAGGGCTGCCTTCCAGGACAGTCACATATTCCCTGCTGGCCAGATTTTTCATGATCCGGAACAGGGAGGCGGTCGGGATGTTCAGTTCCCTGGAAAGATCGCTCAGGGATTTGGGCTCAGAGTCGGAAAAAAGGGCTTCTATTATATTGAGAGCCCGCATGACAGCGGGAACGATTACGATTTCTTCGTTCAAAATGCGATCTCCTTTCAGGAAAACAGACGGTTTAAAGCCTGAAGCAGGCCTTCGTGGTCATTGTCGGCGGTGATCTCCCGGGCGGAGGCTTTTACCTCAGCGGGTGCATTTCCCATGGCTACGCTGTGACCGGTGGCCCGCAGCATGTCCATATCGTTGTAGTTATCCCCAAAGGAGACTGTATCCTGTGGAGAAATCCCCAGTTTTTCACAGAGACTGTGGATAGCTCCGGATTTGGAGGCTCGGCCGTCCATGATCTCCAGAAGATGAGGCGCGGATTTGTAAACGGCACACTGGGGAAACTGTTTTTTCAGCCGGACGGCAGTGTCATCCAGAAGGCTGCAGGGACCAAAGCCGAGAAGCTTATGGATCGGCGCGTCGGGAGCTAAAAGCTCGAAGACAGAGCCGCCTGCGGCGGGTACACCGGTGATTTCCGCTTCCTGCCGGACCAGGGGGTGGCATTTGTCGGCTGCGATCCAGGTGTCGTAGGAATAGGTGCAGAAGCAGCACTCAGGGCTTTCCGGCGGCAGAGCTTTCTGCAGAGCAGGCAGAAGGGACTGGGAAAGCCCCAGGTCAAGGACTGGCTGCCGGTTTTCATCGAGAACGAGGGCGCCCCCGTAGCTGATCATGGGTGCCCGGATCCCAAGCTCGTCCTGAATGGGATAAATGGCCGCAGGGATCCTGGCGGAAACCAGGATAAACGGAATGCCGGAGTGGTGAAGCTGCCGGATTTTCTCTTTTGTATCTGCAGTGATCCGGTGATCGCTGGTCAGAAGCGTACCGTCTATATCACAGAAAACAGCCTGATAGGAATGCATAACAACCTCCAAGTTTCGGAATATGATAAAAGAAAAATAAGCGGTGTGAAAAAGCTTGTATCACTGCAAACCATAACATATTTTTGAGTGGTTTTCAATGGGATATTCTCACTGGATATCTCAGGTCCGCCATGCTATAATGAATCAAATGGACATGAAGAGGAGGAATGCGCAATGAGTAAAAATTATCGTGCAGAACTGGTTGGAGCCTTTGGAAATCCCATTGATGAGAATCCTACGGGAGTCATGGAGGAGGCTGCTTTTGCAGCAAAAGGCCTGAATTTCCGGTATCTGACCGTCAAGGTGGAAAAGGATGATCTGGAGGCGGCGATGAACGGGGTAAAGGCCTTCAACATGAAAGGAATCAATCTGACGATCCCCCATAAAGTCAATGTCTTAAAATACCTGGATGAGCTTTCGGAGGCGGCCTCCATTATCGGTGCAGTCAATATGGTTGTCAATAAGGACGGAAAGCTTTGGGGCGAAAACACTGACGGTAAGGGTTTCCTGATTTCTCTGAAGAATGAAGGCGTGTCTGTGGAAGGAAAACAGGTGGTGATCCTGGGAGCAGGCGGTGCGGCAAGAGCCATCGGCGTGGAATGTGCACTGGCCGGCGCAAAGAAGATCATCATTGTCAACCGGAACCGGGAGAGAGGAGAGGAGCTTGCCGGACTGATCTCTGATAAAACGGCAGCAGCCTGCGAGTATGTGGAATGGAATTCCTCTTATCAGGTGGCGGACGGAACGGATATTTTCATCAATGCCACCTGCATTGGGCTTTATCCCGATGTAAACAGCAAGCCGGATGTGGATTATGATACGGTGAAGCCGGGAATGGCAGTCAGCGATGTGGTGTTCAATGATCCCAATACGCTGTTTTTGCAGGAGGCGGCTAAGAGAGGCGCCCATACCATCAACGGACTGGGAATGCTGGTGAACCAGGGCGCCCTCAACTTTACCCTCTGGACAGGAGTGGAGGCGCCGGTGGACGTGATGGTGGACACGCTGAAGAAGGAGTTTGGCCTGTAAGCACAGCCGCTGATACACAGATCGATAATAATTTATTCAGAAATTTTTAAGTTTACAACCTATTGAAAATGCCTTAAAATCGAACTGTAGAAGCAGAGATTTTAAGGAAAGGCCCGCAATATGGAATTAACCTTTGGTGAACAGATAAAAATTATACTGAAAAGAAAAAATATGACCATCCGGCAGCTGGCGGAGATGATCGAGGTACAGACCGGAAAGCCTATGTCCAGGCAGAACCTTACCCAGAAGCTGAACCGGGACAATTTTCAGGAGCAGGATATGAAGGAGATCGCGCAGGCTCTGGGATGCTTTGTGCAGATTTCCGTCATTGATCCCATGGAAGCGACGGTTGCATCCCTCCAGGCGCTGATGCCCCAGGGAATGGAAGGAGAGGAGACAGCATCCAAGGCTGCGGCAGCGCAGACGGTACCCGGACTGTCCTCCGGGCAGGCATCGAGGCTGACAGCATCCGGAAAAACTGCCGCCGGCAGGGCCGGATCCGGAAGCCGCGGGGCAGGACGCCTTCTATCAGAGCGGCCTGCATCGACGAGAGCTAACGCAAGAACAGCCGCTGCAGATGTGCCTGCTGCCGATGGGCCGGTTCCTGCAAATGCGGCGGCGTTTGTAAAGGGACCTGTCAGTGGAGCTGCTTTTCTGGCGGATGAGAATGACGTGGATTCTGATGTGCTGAGGGAGATTGAACTGGCGCTGATGGAATCCATCCAGAACGAGATGTACGGCGGTGCCGGCAGAGCTTCAGAGACAGCACCGGCAGAGGCAGTACCTGCGGAAGAAGTGCCGTCGGAAGAAGCACCGGCACAGAAGGCAGCCCCGAAGGAAGCGCCTTCGGGGAAAGCACCTGTGGAGGAGCCTGTCCGCGTGAATGCGAAATGGCAGGAGGAGGCCCTGGCGCGCTGGAGTCAGGAGCAGGATGAGCTGGAACGAAGAGAGGACGCCGAGCGGCTGTTGGAGCCGGCTGCTGTCGAGGACGAAATTTCGGAGCCGGAGTCCGTGGAGCCGGAGTTTGTGGAGCCGGAGCCTGTGGAATCGGAGGAATACGAAGCTGTGGATTCCCTTTCCTGGGCACGGCAGAAGCCTTCCGTATGGCCGATGCTGACCGTGCCGGGTGAGGAAGCGGATCCCGGGCGGAGAGGAGGTTCCGGGACAGAACGGAAGACCGGCTCGGAAGAAGCTGCAAAACCTGTGGTTTCGGAGGATGCCGATCTGGAAACTGTTGATCCGGAAACGGCCAATCCGGAACGCCTTGATCTGGAAACGATCGAAGAGGAGGATGCTTTGTATACTCCGGAGGAACCGGATGATCTGGAATTTTTTGATCTGGACGAACTGGAGGGCGGCGATATTTCCGGCGTTTCCAGGCCTTATACTCTGAGCCGGGAGACACAGCCGGAAAGCCGGGGGGGCGAAGCAGAGCAGGAGTCCGGGGAAATTTCTGCGGAAGAGCTTCCTTTTGGAGAGTCCTTTGCATCGGCTCCCTATGTGATCCCGCGGGCGCCGGAACAGGAAGAAAAGAAAGAAGAGGGCTTCTTTGTGGATATTCCTCTGGACGAGCTTCCGCAGCGTCCGATGGATGATGCGGAAGATACGGTACAGGAATACGATGTGCCGAAGGAGCCTGATATGGAAGAGAAGATTGCTTCCTGGGATGCTGCCGTGAAGAGGCGGCTGGGACGGCCGATCCTTATGTCACCGGAGGAACGCAGAGTAAAAAGAGCCGCAAAGGAAGCGGCAGCCAGGGCCGGTGCGGAGGAAGAGAAAAAGAAGCCGGTACCGGACATTGATCCCCGTACCGGAAAGGAATACGAGACCAATACGGTGAAGCACCACCCCACAAAACCGGATATGCTGCTGGTTTATGATCAGGAGGAGCATATGTGGGTGGAACAGGCAGAGCGTGCCTTTACCAATTTCCAGATCCGAAAGCGGGCGATGCTTGGCAAGGATTATGAACCGCCGGTTTATCTGGACTGATAAAAGAACAGGAAGAATTTCTGAGAAAACCGCTGTGAGCATGTTTGCTTACAGCGGTTTTTGGGTAAATGCTGCTGGTTTTGAGAGCTGACGCGGAAGAAGCTTCGCAGGCACGCACCAAAACCCAAGGCAAAAATCCACGGAAGCCGTGGCGGTATGGAACAGACTGTGATATACTTACGGGGAAGAATGGATGAAAGGAAGGATAGACTGTGGAACAGGCAAAAAAAACATACAGGGGAGTCATCTTTGATCTGGATGGAACTCTGATCAATACATTGGAGGATCTGGCGGACAGCGTCAATGAGGCACTGGAAAAAATGGGATATCCCACCTGGCCGGTGGATGATTACCGAATGAAGGTAGGCAGAGGCTTCCGTAATCTGATGGAAAACAGTGTGCCGGAGCCGCTACGGCAGGACGGGGCTGTCATCGATGAAATGCTGGTGCATTTTGTGGAGGCGTATGACAGAAGATATAAGAATAAGAGTGTGCCCTATGACGGCATCGATTGGCTGCTTGATGAGCTGACGGCACGGGGAATCAAGGTTGCCGTCAATTCCAATAAGAGGACGGATTATACGGAAAAGCTCATAGACAAGCTGTTTTCCCGAATTCCCTTTGTGGGCGTGTTCGGAGAGCGGCAGGGCGTGCCCAAGAAGCCCGATCCCGCAGGGGCGCTGGAGCTTTGCCGGATGATGGGCTTTAAGCCGGAGGAGGTTCTCTATGTGGGGGATTCCGGCACCGACATGAAAACGGGAAAGAATGCCGGAATGGACACCATCGGTGTGGGCTGGGGCTTCCGCGGCTTCGGAGAGCTCAGAGAGAACGGTGCGGTTTATCTGGCAGAGAAAGCGGAGGATATCCTGAAGATTATATGCGGGGAAAATGAATGCAGATAACCGGTATGCGGAAGGATTATTTAGGAAAAATTAAGAAAATCTCCCAGGGATTTTAGGATTATCCTGTTATGATAGAAGTGGGATTTTGATACGAAAAATGACAGAAAATGTGAAAGAGTGGGAGGGATTTCGACAAAATGGATGAAATTACGGTATTGGTATGTGACGACGACAGGGAAATTGTCGAGGCGATAGAGATATATCTGCGGCAGGAGGGGTACCGGGTGCTGAAGGCCTACGACGGCGAGGAGGCGATCCGCCTGCTTTCGGAGAACAAGGTGGAGCTTCTGCTCATTGATGTGATGATGCCGAAGCTGGACGGGATCCGGGCAACGCTCAGGATCCGGGAGACGAGCAGCGTGCCCATCATCATCCTGTCGGCCAAATCGGAAGATGTGGATAAGATCCTGGGGCTCAATATCGGGGCGGATGATTATATAACGAAGCCGTTCAATCCTCTGGAGCTGGTGGCGCGGGTGAAATCCCACATCCGTCGGTATACCAAGCTGGGAACCATGGCCATGGAAAACAGCGATACGATCCACAAGACCGGCGGCCTCTGTATCAATGATGATACCAAGGAGGTCACCCTGGACGGGGAGCCGGTGAAGCTGACGCCCATGGAATACAACATTCTCCGGTTCCTGGTGATGAATGCGGGAAAGGTATTTTCCATTGAGCAGATCTATGAGAATATCTGGAATGAGGAGGCCATCGGTGTGGACAATACGGTGGCGGTCCATATCCGTCATATTCGGGAAAAAATTGAGATCAACCCCAAGAATCCTACTTATCTGAAGGTTGTCTGGGGTGTAGGGTATAAAGTTGAAAAGCTGTAAACCGGGAGGTGGGCCGTGAAGAAACGGAAATATACGCGGAAAAAGAAAGCAGGAGCGTTATTTTTATTCATTCTGTTCATGGGGATTGCGGTGTCCGGCGGCCTGGGCCTCTATTATATCAATAATTTCAGCAACTTTCTGTTCAGCAAGACAGAGCTTCTTCAAACCACAAAGTTTGAAGATACGGAAACGCTGGAGAGGAAAATTCTCAACGATGCGCAGAGCATTTTCGAGTATACAGCCCTGTCTCAGGTGTTTGGCTGGTCGGATGAGGAAAACCAGAAAACGCCCCTTTATCGGGTGAATATCAATAATACGGAGTATGATATCTGTCTGAAGGATCTTTCGGGGATCTATGAGATCCTGTGGGAAGCCCAGAACGGCGTCTATGAAGAAGAACTGCAGCAGAGCCAGTTATATGATGGGGCGGAAGAGGAAATTCTGGAACCGTATGACTCCGTACAGGTGGAAGTGGTCGAGGAGCCTGCTGCCGGGAGTACGGAGGAGGCAGGGAAAAAACACAGGGAAAATGCGTACCTGGAGCCGTTTAAGGAATTGGCGGTGGGGACCTATTACTCGGAGCTTCGGTGGGATTCCATGTCTGCCGCCGAAAAAGAATGGGTCATCAAGGAATACCAGTGGGACAAGGTAGTAAGTGCAGAATGGCCGAAGCGGTTTACGCTCAACAATACGGCGGAGATCCTGATCTATCCGGGGCAGATCTGCCGGGTCACCTATGATTATCTCCAGCAGAAGGCAGTGCGGGAGGATGCGGAGCTTCCGAGACTGTGTGAAAGGGGACAGAGCTACCTGGATACGTATTACACGCTGAGTAACCGGCTGGATGAGGCGGAAACGAATCTGCGCTATGTGATCTATGAGGAAAGCTCCGGGCTTTATTCCAGCAACAGTGAGTCCATCACGGCAGGAGATATCAATAAGCTGGAAAAATATGTTTCCTACGACAATAACACCCACAGGATCACAACGAACTTTCAGAAAGCATCGGTGGAGAACTGGAACCTGGAATATCTGGCCACCTCCCTGATCGGCGTGGATTCCGGGGCCTCCTTTTCTGTGGGACTGGACACCCGGTATCCGGTGGAGGATGAATACCGGTGGATGTCGGAAAGTTTCAGCCAGTGCAGGCCGATCCTGTGGCTGTCTCTGCTGGCCATAATCGTCGGCGGACTGGGCGGCATCTTTACCTTTGTCTATCTTATTGCATCGGTGGGACACCGGGAGGATTATGACGAGATCTGGCTGGATAAATTTGACCGGTGGCCGACAGAGCCGGCGGCGCTTCTGATCGTGGGCGGGATCCTGGGCTTTGTCTATGTGTGCGGAATTCTGGCCAAGATCTTTGCCCGGAATTTCTTTACCTCCAATATGATCTACACGGTCATGCAGATTTTGTCCTTTGTGGTATCGGCGATCATCGGCCTCATGGGATTTTTCAGTCTGGTGAAACGGCTGAAGGCCGGTACTCTCTGGAAAAACAGTATTCTGAGAAAAATACTGATCAAAACAGGACACGGGTTCCGGCAGCTTGTGAAGGGCTGGCCCGCCACCGGGAAGGTGGCAGGGGTCATCGTCCTTTACTGGATCGTTACCATTCCCCTTTGCATGTTTATTACCATTAACCGGTTCTGGGGATCGTTTTTCTTGTATGTTACGGGGATCATTGCCTTTGTGGCAGCGCAGCTGACGGCGGCGGGAATCATTCTGTGGGCGGTCCTGGGACGGAAGCGGATCCTGGACGGTGTGGAGCGGATCTCCGGCGGCGACCTTGATTATGTGATCAATGACCAGGGGCTTCTGGCTGACGACAGACGGCTGGCGGATGCGATCAACAACATTGGAGCAGGACTTCAGGACGCCGTGGATACGGCAGTCAGGAGCGAACGGATGAAGGCGGATCTGATCACCAATGTGTCCCATGATATTAAGACCCCGCTGACTTCCATCATCAATTATGTGGATCTGATGAAGAGGGAGAACATTGAGGATGAGACGCTGAAGCGGTATCTGGAGATCCTGGACCAGAAATCTCAGCGCCTGAAAAATCTGACGGAGGATCTGGTGGAGGCATCGAGGGCCAGCTCCGGCAATATCAGCCTGCAGCTGGAACGGATCAATTTCGTTGAGCTGGTAAAGCAGGCCTGCGGAGAGTTCTCCGAGAAGTTTGAGGAGCGGGGGCTGATTCCCGTGACCTCCTTCCCCGATTATTCTCTTCATGTGATCGCCGACGGGCGGCGGGTATGGAGAATCCTGGAAAATTTGTTCCAGAATACAAAGAAATATGCGATGCCCGGAACCAGAGTTTATATCAGCGTGGGAGAATACGACGGTTATGCCACCTTTACCATGAAAAATATTTCCGAGTCAGAGCTCAACATAACGCCGGAGGAACTGACGGAGCGTTTTACGAGAGGAGACGCCTCACGAACCACTGAGGGAAGCGGCCTCGGGCTTTCCATCGCCAAGAGTCTGACAGAGCTTCAGGACGGTATTTTTGAGATCTATCTGAACGGGGATCTGTTCCAGGTGACGGTGCAGTTTGAGGTGGCGGAGGATGAACCGGAGGACACCGGGGCCAACACCGGGGCTGTCATTGAGGATGGCAGCGGGGCCGACACCGGGCCGGAGACGGAGGCTTTGGAAGACGGCGAGCCTGAAGGCACCGGAGAAAAAGAGAGTGACGGAAGAGATGTGGAGACCGACGACGATCTGGAGTTTTTTGACATGGATGAGAGCGAGGCGGACCGGGAGGAAAAATTCCTGCAGGAGGCCATTGAGGAGCTTCTGAGCAGCGGTCTTTTAAAGAAAAAGCCGCAGTAACATTCTGCTTGACTAACCGGGAAAATTACACCATAATGGGGAAAGAAACAGACAGAACCATGATCGAAACTGACAGCACCAAGGAGGACAAACAATGGTTACATTATGGAAGCATGGCGCTTACCTGTTAAACGGCACGGAGCTTGTTGAGGATGACAAGGATTGTGCAGCGAAGCTTGCGGCAAAGCTGGGAGCATGTCCGGATCAGGCGGAAGCGGCGAAAAATACCATGGCGTATGGGATTCTGGCGGCTCACAATACCTCGGGCACCATGGACCGGCTGAAGATCAAATTTGATAAACTGACTTCCCATGACATTACCTTTGTGGGAATTATCCAGACAGCCAGGGCCAGTGGACTGGATAAGTTTCCGATTCCCTATGTGCTGACCAACTGTCACAACAGTCTTTGTGCGGTGGGCGGCACCATCAATGAGGATGATCACATGTTTGGACTGACCTGTGCAAAAAAGTACGGCGGTGTGTATGTGCCTCCTCATCAGGCAGTGATCCATCAGTATGCCAGAGAGATGCTGGCCGGCTGCGGGAAAATGATCCTGGGCTCCGACAGCCACACCCGCTACGGTGCCCTGGGTACCATGGCCATGGGCGAGGGCGGTCCCGAGCTGGTGAAGCAGCTGTTAAACAAGACCTATGACATCAATATGCCGGGAGTGATCGGCATTTATCTGACCGGAAAGCCGGAGAAGGGCGTAGGGCCTCAGGATGTGGCGCTGGCCATCATCGGAGCGGTGTTCAAAAACGGCTATGTGAACAATAAGGTGATGGAGTTTGTGGGCCCCGGCGTGGCAAACTTAAGCGCAGATTTCCGGATCGGTGTGGACGTAATGACAACGGAGACCACCTGCCTCTCCTCCATCTGGACCACTGATGAAAAAATCCGGGAATTCTATGAGACTCACGGCCGCCTGGAGGAGTACAGGGAGCTTAAGCCCGGTGCCGTGGCATATTACGACGGCATCGTGGAGGTGGATCTTGGAAAAGTGAAGCCCATGATCGCCATGCCGTTCCACCCCAGCAATACGTATACCATCGAGGAGGTCAACGCAAACCTGGGCGACGTGCTTGCCGATGTGGAGAAGCGGGCGAAGGTAAGCCTCGGCGGCGCGGTGAATTTCTCTCTGGCGGATAAGGTCCGTGACGGAAGCTTCTATGTGGAGCAGGGAATCATCGCAGGCTGCGCAGGCGGCGGATTTGAAAATATCTGTGACGCGGCTGATATTCTGGACGGTGCCAGCATCGGAAACGGCGCCTTTACCTTAAGTGTATACCCAGCCAGCATGCCGGTTTATATGGAGCTTATTAAGAACGGGGCGGCGGCAAAGATCCTGCAGACCGGCGCCGTGATGAAGACGGCCTTCTGCGGTCCCTGCTTCGGCGCAGGTGATACGCCGGCCAACAATGCCTTCAGCATCCGTCATTCCACCAGGAATTTCCCCAACAGAGAAGGCTCCAAACTCCAGAGCGGACAGATCGCTTCGGTGGCGCTCATGGACGCCCGTTCCATTGCGGCTACAGCAGTCAACAAGGGCCGTTTGACGCCGGCAACGGATCTGGATGTGAATTACACGAAACCAAAGTATTATTTTGATAAGACTATTTACGAAAACCGTGTTTTTGACAGCAAGGGCGTGGCAGATCCCTCCGTGGAGATCCACTTTGGTCCAAACATCAAGGACTGGCCGGCCATGTCGTCTCTGACGGACCATCTGCTTCTCAAGGTGGTATCCGAGATCCATGATCCGGTGACGACTACCGATGAGCTGATCCCTTCCGGTGAGACCTCCTCCTATCGGTCCAATCCTCTGGGGCTGGCAGAGTTTACTCTGTCAAGGAAGGATCCGGCCTATGTGGGACGGGCCAAGGCGGTTCAGGCTGCAGAGAAGGCAAGGGTGAGCGGAGAGAAGCCCTGTCAGGTGCTTCCCGAGGTCCATGAGGCGATGGATGCAGTACATACAAAATATCCGGAGGCTGACAGGACCAATACGGGAATCGGCAGCACGATCTTTGCGGTGAAGCCCGGCGACGGCTCTGCCAGAGAGCAGGCGGCTTCCTGCCAGAAGGTGCTGGGCGGCTGGGCCAACATTGCCAACGGCTATGCCACCAAGCGTTACCGTTCCAACCTGATCAACTGGGGCATGCTTCCTTTCCTGGTGGACGAGGGAGAGCTTCCTTTTAAAAACGGTGACTGGATCTTCGTTCCGGGGATCCGAAAGGCAGTGGAGGAGAAAAAGACTTCCATTCCGGCATTTGTGGCCGGGGACGGTATGCGGGAGTTTGAGCTTAAGCTGGGAGAGCTGACCGACGATGAGCGGCAGATCATCCTGGACGGCTGCCTGATCAACTATTACAGGACAACAAAATAGGATTCTTATTAACGAATTGCCGGTGGGTGAAAACTCACTGGCAATTTTTTTCGTTATCGGCAATAGAATATGTTGAGTGGAGTAATTGCTGGGAGGAACGGAAATGAATTATGGGATTCTGTCATTGATACCGGTTGTTGTGTTGTTTGTCCTGATTTTTACCACCAAGCGGATGCTCTTGTCTCTGACGGTCGCATCCCTGGCCGGATCCATCCTGCTGGGCGGATGGAATTTTGCCTCTGTATGGCTGGAGCAGATCCAGGCAGCTTTCATGGGAGGGACTGTAGGGTATCTCTTCCTCTTACTGGCCCTGTTCGGAATCCTGATCCGTCTGCTGGATAAATCCGGTGCAGCCATTGAATTTGCCAACTGGCTGAGCAGATATGCCAACACAAGAAGAAAAGCCATGCTGCTCACCTTCTTCCTTGGCTGGATCATTTTCGTGGATGATTATCTCAACAATATGGCAGTGTCCACGGCCATGAAGCGGGTCTGTGACAGGCACAGGATTCCCCGTACCCTGTTTGGCTTTCTCGTCAACTGTACGGCAGCTCCGGTCTGCGTGCTGATCCCGGTTTCCACCTGGGCAGTCTTTTACGGAGGCCTGTTTGAGCAGCACGGCGTGACAGTCGGCGGCTCCGGAATGAATGCCTATTATGCCGGAATTCCGTTCCTGTTTTATGCATGGATCCTTCTTATCATCTGTCTGCTGGTGATCCTTGGTGTTTTTCCTCTCATCGGTGTTACCCGGAAGGACAATAAGCTGGCCCTTGAGGAAGGGATCGTCTGTACGGAGGAGCGCAGCCTGGACGGGAAGGAAATCCGCTGCGATGACGCAGAGGAGGAGGCTTCCCATAAGAAAAATCCTTTTAAATTCCTGATTCCCATGGCGGTTATCATCGCCCTTACGATTATTACCAATGATGTAATGGTTGGCTGTATGGGCGCCATCCTTGTCACGATCATCATCATTCTGATCGGAAAACAGATGAAGCTGACCGAACTCTTTGATGCGATGTTTGAGGGCGTTGGAAGCATGGTCCAGATCTGCTGTGTCATTGCCGTGGCCATCAGTCTGGTTGGCATCAACAATGCCACAGGAATGGCAGAGTATCTGGTGGAAGCTGTGTCCCCGTATCTTACCGGTGCGGTATTTCCGGCTCTTGTATTTGCATTCTGTGCCCTGTACACCTTTTTTGCCGGCGGCTTCTGGGACGGCTCCATGATCTTTATGCCCATCGTCGTTCCCATTGCCCATGTCCTCGGCATGAACCCGTTGATTCCCTGTATGGCCCTTGTGTGCGCAGCAACAGCAGGAAGTAGCGCATATGTGGCGGGCGACGCCATTATGATCACTTCCCGGGCTGTGGATATAAAGCCGTACTATCAGATGATGGGGACGTTTCCCTATGCGCTGATCAGCTACGCGCTTACTATCGTTGCATTTTTGATCACGGGCTTTGTAATGTGCTAGCAATTACGGCCCTTCACGGCAGCCGTTCCTTCGGTGCAGAAATCCTTGTTCGGAAGGAAGGCGGGGAATGATAAGGGGGTTTTAAGTAGGGTTATTACTCTATAAAAAATATAGAACAGAAGAAGTTGCTTGAGATCTGAAGGTTAAAAAGAAAGGAGAAGGAGTATGAATTTAGGTGCTATATCATTATTGCCCGTAATTGTCATGTTTGTTTTGATCTTTACAACAAAAAGAACACTGCTCTCCATTACCGCAGCAACACTGGTGGGTTCTGTTCTGATCGGCGGCGTTAATTTTGCTTCCGTATGGCTCGAAAAGGTACAGGCGGCTTTCATGGCCGGTACCCTGGGCTATCTGTTTTTACTGCTGGCTCTGTTCGGTATTCTCATCGCCCTTATTGACAAATCAGGCGCAGCCCTGGAGTTTGCCAACTGGGTGAGCAAGTATGCCAACACAAGAAGAAAGGCGCTTGTTCTGGCTTATATCATCGGCTGGCTCCTTTTTGTAGACGATTATCTTCACAACATGGCCCTCGGCACGGCCATGAGACGGATCTGTGATCAGCACAAGATCCCCCGTACTCTGCTGGGCCTCCTTGTAAACGGTTCGGCGGCAACGGTCTGCGTCATGATCCCGATCTCCACCTGGGGCGTGTTCTACAGCGGCTTCTTCGCTGACAACGGCGTGACCGTCAACGGAAGCGGACTCAGTGCGTATCTTCAGGTAATGCCCCATCTGTTTTACGCGATCATTATGCTTCTGATCCTCTTCCTGGTTGCCATCGGCATATTCCCGCTGATCGGCGCAGTGAAGAAGGATAATCAGCTGGCTCTGGAAAGCGGCGTTGTCTGCCGTGCAGAATGCAGTCTGACCGATGCTGATATCAGGGACGGCGGCGCTGACGGCGACGAAGCCTCCAAAAAGGCAAATCCGCTCCGGTTCCTGCTTCCCATGATCGTGATCATTGCCCTTACCATTATCACCAAGGATGTTATGGTTGCCTGCATGGGCGCGATCGCTGTCATGATCGTGATCATGCTGGTCGCAAGAATGAAGCTCACGGAAATTTTTGACGCGGCCTTTGAGGGCGCCAGCAGCATGGTCTCCATCTGTATGATCATTGCGGTAGCCCTGACTCTGGTTGAGATCAATACGGCAACCGGAATGCCCGACTTCGTAGTGGGTTTCCTTACCCCGCTCCTTTCCGGCGCGGCGTTCCTGTTCCCTGCCATCGTGTTCGCATTCATCGCGATCTACAGCTTCTTCGTGGGCGGCTGCTGGGATGGTTCCATGATCTTCCTTCCCATCGTGCTTCCCATTGCCAATGCCATCGGCGTAAATCCGATCCTTGTATGTGCAGCCCTCGTTTCCGCATCGGCCTGCAGCAGCTCCTGGTATGTGGCCAGCGACGCCATGCTGCTCACCTCTGCGGCTACGGAGGTTAAGCCCTTCTATCTGATGAAGGCGATCCTGCCCTACGCGCTCATCAGTATCGTTGGTTCTGTGATCTGCTTCCTGGTGTGCGGCTTCCTGGGCATTTAAGGTGGCCGTTATGAAGGCGGATAAGATTTTACTGAGCAATGCAGTTTTTACCGGGGAGGGCGAAGCGCCCTTCCCCGGCGGCGTTGCCATCAAAGATAATAAGATTCTGGCTGTGGGAAGCAGAGAGTCTCTTGAGGCTTACATGGGCAGTGAGACGGAGCTGTTTTCCTATGGAGACAATCTGATCATGCCAGGGATCTGCGAGGCCCACGGCCATTTTCCGTGGGGGGCTCTTTACGCCAGCGACTATTTCCTCGATAAGATCCTGGAATCCGGATCGGAGGAGGAATGCGTGGCCATGGTGAAGGAATTTGCCGATGCCCATCCGGACCACCGGCAGATCCTGGGGCAGGGCTGGTTTCCTGCCAACTGGAATGACGCACCTCTTCCCACAAAGGCATCCCTGGATGCGGCAGTTCCCGACCGGCCCGTCTATCTGGCAGCGGCCGATGCCCATACAGGCTGGTTAAACAGCGCAGCTCTGAAGGAATGCGGGGCCGACAAGGATGACCCGGAGCTGGGGCCCAATGTGGTGCTTCTGCCCAACGGAGAGCCCAGCGGTGTTCTGCGGGAAAAGGCCTGGTTTGCCTATGCGGCCGGAAAGGTACTGATGCCGGGACCGGATATTGATGAGGAAGTGGAAACGGACCTGATGCGAGGGTTAAACCGGCTGGGGATCACCACCTTCTGTGACTGCTCCGGAATTCTGGAGGGGACGAATTATGATGCCCTGGAATGGATGGATCAGGCGGGAAGACTGACGGTGCGGATCAACCTGAATCCGGCCATGGAGCCGGATGAGGAGCAGACGGAGATCCTCCGGCAGAAGGCGCAGTACCATTCCCCGACTCTGCAGGTGACGGGAGTGAAGGGCGTGGTGGACGGTGTCACCTCTACCTTCACCGGATATCTGCTGGAGCCCTATTCCGACAGGCCGGAGACTGCGGGGGCGCCTACGGCGCCCAGAGAATACTTTGAGAAATGCATTATTGCGGCCAACAGAAAAGGCCTCGGCGCAAGACTTCACTGCATCGGTGACGCGGCAGTGCGGATGGCGCTGGATCTGTTTGAGGCCTCCAATAAGGTCAATGACAATACCAATGTAAGAAATACCATTGAGCACATCGAGAGCATCCATCCCGATGACATTCCACGTTTTAAGGAGCTCCATGTGGTCGCTTCCATGCAGCCCAGGCATCTTCCCCTTGACGCCAATGAGAAGATCAGCAGAGTGGGACCGGAGCGGTGCAGATGGGAATGGCCCCACCGCTCGATCCTGGATGCGGGCGGGATCCTGGCCTTCGGCACGGATTTTCCCGTGGTGGAGTATAATCCTTTTGAGAGCATTTATTATGCCATCACAAGAAACGGCTATGACGGAAAGCCCACCGGGGTCAATCCGGAGCAGGCCGTTACCATGGCAGAGGCTCTTCGCGCCTACACCTGGGCGGGACAGTATGCGTCCGGAAGGGACGGCGAGCTGGGAACGCTGGAGCCGGGAAAGCTGGCGGATGTCATTGTTCTCGACAGAAATCTTTTTGACACGGAGGCGGAGGCGATCCCTGAGACGAAGGTGCTTCTCACCGTGTTTGACGGAGCTGTGATTTATCAGTGTGAATAAGATTGGAGGGTTAAAATGGCGGCTGAATTTACAAAATATATAGATGTGAACTATGCACTCGGTGTTATGGAAAAGCTGATCTCGTTCCAGAGCAATCCGGAACTGGGCTACAGGACCTCCGGTTCCGCAGCGGAATTTGCGGCGGCTGATTACCTGTATCAGGAAATGAAACGGATCGGTCTGAAGAATGTCCACAAGGACGTGGTTACTGTTGATAATTTCGAGTTCAAGCATGCGGACCTTACTTACACCATGGGAAGCGGTCTGAAAAAGCGGGTGGTTCTGTCCGCCTTCCAGGCCAACTGCCTTGCAGAGGATCAGCACATTAAGATTGTTTACGTGGGCAAGGGCCGTGATGTGGATTATGAAGGCGTTGATGTGGCCGGCAAATTTGTGCTGGTGGACATCGACATGATGGAGGACTGGTTCATTTACTGGGCTGTCGGCCAGGCTCGGACGAAGAAGGCTGCCGGTATCATTGTGGTACAGGTAGGAGGCTACGCCACCTATACGGAGGATACGCTGGGGGTCCAGGACGTTTCCACTCTGGCGGATCTTCCAACCTTCTCCATGTCGGTCCGGGAGGCAAAACGTCTGAAAGCGGAGCTGGAGGCCGCCGGCGGTGAGATCGAAGCGGTGCTCAACGCGGACGTGCGGGTCACCAATAATGGTATCACCCACAATGTAGTCGGCGAGATTCCCGGAGAGGTGGATGAGGTGATCTATTTCATCGGCCATTACGATGGGTATTTTACCGCCTTCTCCGACAACCCTTCCGGCATCGGCTGTATCCTCGGCATCTGCAGGGCGTTCCTGGCCAGCGGCTACAAGCCCAGACGTACCATAAGAGTCGTGATGCACGGCGCTGAGGAATGGGGCATCGAGGGCAGCCGTTATGACTGGGCGAGAGGCGCCACCATGGAGATCAGAAAGCATCCCGAATGGGCGAGAAACGGCTTCCTGCTTCTCAATATGGATGGAAATCTGATCAGCGGCACCGCCACGAAGGCAGTGGTCCGCACCTCTTATGAGATGGTGGACGGCGTTCAGAAGATCGGCGAACAGATCGAGGGAAGCATTTATCCCTTCGGCACCATGAGCCCCTTATGGACCTGGACAGAGAGCTATATGTATGCAATGCTGGGAATTCCCACCGTTGAGACCGGATATGAAGGCGTTTATTTCTGGGATTCCTATCATTCCACTGCCGATACAAGAGAGGCCAACGATTACAGTGACGAGGCCTTCTTCTCCTCCCATGTACTTTACGGCTCCCTGCTTCAGGAGTTTGATAAGCTGGATACAAGACCTGTTGATTTTACGGCGCTTCTCGATAAGCTGACCGAATCCATTGAGCATGAATATATGAAGGATACGGAGAAGCTGGAGGCTGCTGTCGCAAAGGCCCGTGCGGCTGCCGTTAAGGTCAACGAGAAGGCTGCTTCCTTAAAGGGACTGGGCGAAGACACCAGGACCTTCAACACGAAGCTTTCCAGAGTGTGCGCCAAGGTGGTAAACGATCTGTTTGGCCTTGACTGGTATGAGAATTATGATTTCATCCATGCCCGCAACAGAAACAATGTGAAGCTTCTGGAGGCAGTGCTTGCCGACCTTGAGGCAGGAGATCTTGATAAGGCCATCGACGAGGATCTGAGAGGCGTGGACCTTTGCTGGTACGCCTATAACTTCGACCGCGAGACCTATGATTTCTTCGTGGATCAGGTCATCGGCGACAGCATGGTGGATACCTGGGCTGTGGGCAAGGTAAATACCATCACAGATCTTTACGATACCTGCCGGGTGCTTCTGAAGGCACGGGCGGAGGGCACTCCTGTTCCGGAATGTGTCGTCGCAAAGCTTTCGGAGGAACTGGAAAAGCAGAGAGAAGAGCTTCTTGCAAAGCAGGAGCGTGAGGCTGCATTGCTGGAAGAGATGACTGTGCTCATGGAGGACTGCCTGGCATAAGTGCAGGAAAGAAACTTATGTGACAGAAACATAAATCCGCCGTCGGGAACCTTTTTTCGGAGAGGATCCCGGCGGCGGATTCAGTTGTATTAGTATACCCTCATAAATAATCATCAATATCCACATCACCGTCGCCGTCTGTGTCAGCCACATAGTTGTTGGCGAGAATCTCACGGCCGGTAATGCCCTTCTGGGTGCGGGCCTCTTCAATGAGATCGCTGAGCATTTCCTTGACAGCCCGGCTGTTCTTGATGTTTTTTAAGAGCAGCAGAGGGTCGGAAGAATCGGTGGTCCTCAGGGTAATGGTTCCGGTGCCGCAGATCCGGTTCCCGAAGGAGCGGGTCAGAGAAATGTCCAGAATACGGTACAGAAGACATTCATGCTCCTGCTGACGGAAAAATCCGTGCTGACAGTACAGCCGGTTATTTGCAATGCGGTATTTGGTAAAGCTGAAGGGAAACCATAAAAAATGCTTGCGATCTTTCCAAAGTTCGTTGGTCTGTTTTTCCATGGGAATCTCCTTTCTTTTCAGACGGATATTATCGTCGGTGAACCAGGTGACCGTGCTGCCTCTGTTCAACGATGCTGCCTTCATCATAGCATATTTTCGCCGGCTGCGCATCTGTTTCAGGGAAATTTAAGGTTTTCCTGTTATAATTCTCAGCAGAATCAGAAAGCTGCAGATATCTGCGGAAAGGAGAGTTTATGATAAGGAAAAAAGGAGCGGTTTTTGCCGCTTATTTGATGATACTTCTGATGCTTGCAGGCGCAGTCGGCTGCGGCAGCGCAGGAAGCGGCCCGACGGCGGGAGGAAGCTCAGCCGAAGCCGGAAGCGGCAGCAGTTCAGCGGGAACGGACAGCACAGCCTCCGAAAGCAGCGGAGGAACCGGAGTCGTAACCACGGCCGGCAGTGCTCAGGCCGTCGATCAGGGAGTGATCGCCGAAGCGGTGGAGGCTGCACGGGTGGAGCTTGAGGCAGGAAAGGACTGGTCGGAGGAAACCTTTACGGCCAGCATCACCCTTTCCGGAAACAGTGCCTCCGTCAACGGTCAGGGCGTCCAGGTGGACGAAACTACGGTGACCATTACCCAGGGGGGAACGTACCTGGTGGAGGGAAGTCTGGATGACGGCACACTGGTGGTGGATACCGACAAGGATACGGAGGTCCGCCTGATACTGAACGGGGTAACGATTACCTGCAGTGACAGTGCACCCTTAAACGGACGTCTGGCCGGAAAGCTGACGGTGACGCTGGCAGAGGGCAGTGAAAATATTCTGACTGACGGAAGCGCCTACACCTATGATGATGCGGAAAAGGAAGAGCCCAATGCGGCGCTGTTCTGCAAAAATGATCTGGTGATCAACGGGACCGGAAGCCTGACCGTCAATGCTTCGTTCAATCACGGGATCAATGCGAAGGATATGCTTGTGATCACAGGCGCTTCCTGCACGGTGAACAGTGCCAATGACGGCATACGCGGCAAGGACGCAGTGATCATCCTGGGAAGCAGCTGTACGGTAACGGCTGCTTCAGACGGAATCAAGTCCAGCAACGATACGGACAATGACAGCGGCTGGATTTATCTGGAGGAGAGTGACTTCGATATTCAGGCGGAGGGAGACGGCATTCAGGCAGAAACCGTATTGACGGCAGAAAGCGGGACTTTCCGGATCACGGCCGGAGGAGGAAGTGAGAATGCTGCAGCCCATACAGATGCGGGAGGCTTCGGCGAAAAGAGCGGAGCCAGAGATCCGAACGGCTTTGGAGGAAAAGGATACTTCGGCGGAAGAGGTCAGATGGGCGGAGAGATGCCTTCGATGCCGGATGGCGCAGAAGTGCCCTCGATGCCGGATGGCGCAGAGGTACCTGAGATGCCGGAGAACGGAGAAATACTGATGAAGCCGGAAAATGGAGAAATGCCGGAAGTTTCAGATGATGATTTGGAGCCGGCTGCATTGGAGATTTCTTCGGACACCGATGCGGTGGAAACAGAGGAAAATGAAGTGGAGGCCGATACGGACGCAAGTGACAGCAAGAAGGCCATGAAGGCAGGCCTGCTTCTGGAGGTGAAGGGCGGTACAGGAACCATTGACAGTGCCGATGACGGCTTCCATTCCAACGGAGATATTTCCGTCAGCGGCGGAAGCTTTACCATAAAAACGGGAGATGACGGAATTCATGCGGACGGAACACTTTCCATCAGCGGAGGAATCCTTGTTATTGAAGAGAGCTACGAGGGGCTGGAGGGCCAGGTGGTAGAGCTTTCCGGCGGCGAGGCAGCAGTGACGGCCAGCGATGACGGCGTCAATGCAGCCGGAGAAACCATGTCAGCATGCAGGCTTGTGATAACCGGCGGAACGCTCCACGTCAATGCACGGGGCGACGGTCTGGATTCCAACGGAGACATTGAGATGACCGGCGGTGAGGTTTATGTGAGCGGGCCGACAGACAGCGGGAACGGCAGCCTTGATTATGGAACCGGCTGCAGGGTGGACGGAGGAACGCTTGTACTGGCGGGAAACCAGGGAATGCTTCAGACTCCGGATTCCTCATCGGCTCAGAACAGCGTGACCGTTCTGTATTCCCAGACTCAGGCGGCAGGGACCGAGGCTTCTTTGCGGGATGCTGACGGCAATGTGGTGATTTCCTGGGCACCTGATAAGGAGTATCAGAGCATCAGTTTTTCTGCAGCAGGCATTGAGACTGGAAAGATGTATTCTCTGTACAGCGGTCGGGAGAAGCTCTGCGATATTGACGTGACGGACACGGTCACGGTTGTCGATGATACGGGAGCAGCGTCAGCCGGAGGAATGGGCGGCTCCGGAGGTATGCGGGCTCCGGGAGCAGGAAAGAAGATGCAGTAACGCAGGAGGTAATGGTACAGGAGCTTTATTTTTGAATAACATGACCCATTTGCCTTTGGGAATGGATATCTGCAAATTGCAGAATGCGTAAACCTCTGAACTGATGTAAGATAAAATTACTCGGTTTGGAGGTTTATGTTTATTATTGTGATGGGGGTATCTCAACAATACAGCATAAATTCAAAAACTGCTCTTAGTGTATCGAAGCCTGAAATAGACACAAGAATAAAAAGCTGTCGTTCCGTTTGTTTCTGATGACCGCTATAATGAAGCTGTCAGGTAAGTCAGCTGCATAATGACCTATCTGGTAAAAGACAAATTATTTGGAGGATCGGACCATGAATACAGATAAGATTTTTGCAGAAGCAATTGCAAACGAGTATGCACCCAAAAAGGCGTCAAAGGTTGTGGCATTGAAGAAATTGGACAGGAAGGCGAAAAGCCCGGCGAATATTTTTGCCTATTCTTTTGGAGTGATTATGTCGCTGGTGTTGGGAACAGGAATGTGCCTTTCTATGAAGGTTATCGGCAACGGCTCCACTTCGATGATGATCGTCGGTATTATCGTGGGCATTATCGGAATCATTGGCGTCAGCATCAATTATCCGATTTACAGGAAATTGCTTGAATCCGGCAAGAAGAAATACGCATTTGAAATCATGGAGCTGGCAAAAGATATCAGCGAAACCACAGAATAAAACGAAAAAGGCGGTATTCAGGAAATGAATAAGTCAGAAAGCAAATACTTCAATACTGCCCTTCTCATGGACGAGGCACTGATGAAACTTCTGGAAGTTAAGGATTTTGAGTACATCACGGTAAAAGAAATATGTGCAAAAGCAGGTGTAAACAGATCCACTTTTTATTTGCATTATGAGACAGTAGATGATTTGTTAACGGAAACAATGGAATACTACAACGAGCAGTTTCTTAAGCAGTTTTCTGTTGCACCGGATCAGTTTATTCCGAGTATTCACAGCGCGCCTCTGAACGAACTTGTCCTTATCAATCCAGAATACCTCAGACCGTATCTCTCCTTTATAAAAGAGCACAAATCGGTTTATCGGGCGGCATTTAAGAATCCGGTATGTATGCAGGCGGAAAAACAGCTTGAAGGTATTTCCGAGTATGTGCTTAAGCCTATTATGAAGCGCTTTCAGATCCCGGAGGAGGAGCAATCATACTGGATCAGTTTTTATATTCACGGATGCAAAGCGATCGTTCAGGAATGGATAAAGCGAAACTGCGAGGATCCGATTGAAAAAATTGAAGGTGTTATGATTCGATGCATACGACCCGACAAGGAACAGTGGCATCTGCAATGCGGAGAATAAGCATATGCGTGAACAATTAAAGCAGTTCATGGGAATACAGAAGAAAGACTGCCTGCTTGAAAAAGTGACGTTTTCTGTTTTTTCCATACTGATAGGATTTGCCTTTTCGTTATATAACGGCGTGCTCGGAATTGTATACCGTTCGTTATGGAATGGCTCGATCTGTGTGTATTACTTTCTCCTTGCGATGGTCCGGGTTATCATCGTTTCTTTGTACAGAAAAGAAGCTGCCGGCCGTCATGAACGAGGTGCGGCACATCGCCGGAAGGCCTGCTTTGCTGCACACATGGTATTGATACTGATGAACATATCGCTGGTCGTCCCTGCTGCGGTAATGGTCGCCGGCGGACGAAGCTGCACATACGGACTGATTCCGGCAATCGCAATGGCAGCTTATACAACGTATCGCGTTGCCATGAGCATCATCCATTATAGGAAATCAAGGCATAATGCAAATGTATTAGCCGAACTCAGGACAATAAACATGATAGATTCCCTGGCCGCAGTTTTGACATTACAAAACACCTTGATTGCCGCAAATGGCGGGATGAATGATCGGATGCAAACATTATCAGCGTGGACAAGCGCAGGAATACTGGCTGTCATTATTATCATAACGGTTCAGTCTCTTCTGAAAATCAGAAAGGTCGGTGTTTAAGGACTTTTTCACGACAGGTGTGATCGTTTGTTCCCGGGCGGATCGCTGCTTACTTCTGCACTTCCATCCATTTTTCCATATAGCGGTCAAGCATCGGGAAGGAGCAGGGGCCCATATCCAGCAGGAATTTGTGGAATTCCTTCAGATCAAAGGCGCTTTCCAGCTTTGCCTCCGCCTTTTCCCGGAGCAGGAGAAATTCCAGGTAACCCACATAATATTTGAGATAATAGGCGGGCTCGCTGACGATCGTGTTATAAAGGGTCTGGCAGAATTCCTCCCCCTGGTCACCGAAATACATGGCGATGATCTCACTTGCTTCTTCCAGTGAACAGCCCTCGTAGTGAATCTTCAGATCGAGAAGGGCGTGTATGGCGATGGTAATAGAGGAATTGATCCGGTAGAACTCTGCCATGGCCTCCGACTGATCTGTCAGGTTTGTGTTCAGGGCATAGGCTTCATGCTCCACATAAAGTCCCCAGCCCTCGGAGTATCCCAGGTAGTTTAACAGGAACCGAAGAGGATTTTCCAGAGTGGCGGAGGCATAAACTGTCTGATACAGGTGTCCCGGATAGCTTTCGTGGGCCAGAGTCGAGAACAGGGAACTTTCGCCGGTCTGGCGCTTGTTGATGTAGATCGTGTTTTCCCCGGGCAGATCCATGGGAGGTGTCATATAAAAGGCCGGGCTTGTGCTCTCCTCCATATATTCCGGAACGTATTTGATCTGGTAGGAGGCATCCACAGGAAGCTCGGGATAATCCTCTTTAATGGCTTCCTTCAGATAATCCAGGATCTCCTCCGGAGTACGGTCTTCGGGAATGCTGTCGTCGATGGTGTCCAGAAGCTCCGGATTTTGTGTCAGGAGGGTCATCAATTCGGTCATTTCCTTTGAGATCTGATCCTCCAGAAGAGAGAGAAGTTCTTCGGGGGAATGACCGGAGCCGACCGTGCTTTTCAAAAGGTATGCGTAATATTCATTTCCGTTTTCTGTGCAGCAGAGGCCCTGAGGCTTTTTGCAGGTGCCGCGGACGCCCTTAAGACAGAGGACGATCTTCTTGTAGGCAGGAAGGAGCTGTTCGTCAATGAGCTTCCGGTTGCGGGCGGTATATTCCTGCTTCTGCTGGTCGGAAAGCTCACTGAGTGTTTCCAGACGTTCCTCAAAGGAAGTGAAATAAATATTATCCGTTCCCGAATTTAGTAGCTCCTGAACGCTGTCAATGACTTCGTCAATGACAGAATCCGGCATGGCCAGTCCTCTTGCAGCCCGTTCCTTCTCCAGGGTAATGAGGGACTCTATATAGGTGGGAAGAAGCTCCAGGAGCTCCAGATAATCCTGCACGTCCCGTTCCCGGCGGAAGGTGTATTCGGACAGCGCGAAGGCCATGTCGCTCTGAAAGCCCATGATAGGAGAGAAGGGTTCGTAGAGATAATAAAAATCCCCGCGCTCCTGGGCGGTCTCCAGATATTCCTTTAAAACGTCGTAGGTGAGCCTGTCGTCCTCCGTGAGGGCATCGTAATCAAAGGAGGCAAGCTCTTCCAGAACGCTGCGGGCTTCTTCGATGCTTTCCTGTTCGTTGGAAAGGCTGACAGCCGGGAGAGCCACTTCGTAATCGGTGATCCCGTAATTTTCCGGATAGGCCAGTGTATAATGCTGGTTGAGGGTGTTTGTCAGAAGCTCATCCCGGAATAATTGCTCTGAAAATTCCTCGAAACGGGCATGCTCATCCTGCCCTCCGCTTTCCTCCTGGTTTTTTGGAGCCGTCCCGCATCCGCCGGGGAACAGTATGACTGCCATCAAAAGCGCCAGCAGGCGGGTGAGTCGTTTTTTCATAAGGTCCTCCTCGTGATTGTGCTTTTGTAAAGATATTCGCCGGCCGGACGGAATAGTCCGGTTATTTTCATTATAAAGGATGGCACCTGAAATGTCCAATTATCCTTTACTTTGGGGATTAAATATACTATAATCAAGGTTTAGAAGCGGAATTCCCGAAAGAGGGATCCTTTAAATACGGAGGGACGAAGATGGCAAAAAAACCTTATTATATGACAACGGCCATTGCCTATACTTCTGGCAAGCCGCATATCGGCAACACCTACGAGATCGTTCTGGCAGACAGCATTGCCCGCTACAGAAGAGAGCAGGGCTATGATGTGTTTTTTCAGACCGGAACGGATGAGCATGGACAGAAGATCGAGCTGAAGGCTGCGGAGGCAGGCGTGACTCCCAAGGAGTTCGTGGATCAGGTGGCCGGAGAGATCAAGCGGATCTGGGATCTGATGGACACCTCCTATGACAAGTTTATCCGTACCACCGACGCTGATCATGAGGCCCAGGTACAGAAGATCTTCAAAAAGCTTTATGATCAGGGAGACATTTATAAGGGCTACTATGAGGGCCTTTACTGTACGCCCTGCGAGTCATTTTTCACCGAGTCCCAGCTGGTGGATGGAAAATGTCCCGACTGCGGACGGGAGGTACAGCCGGCGAAGGAGGAGGCGTATTTCTTCAAAATGAGCAAATATGCTCCCAGGCTCATCGATTACATCAATGAGCATCCGGAGTTTATCCAGCCGGTGTCCAGGAAGAATGAGATGATGAACAATTTCCTGCTCCCCGGACTGCAGGATCTGTGTGTATCCAGAACCTCCTTCAAGTGGGGCATTCCCGTGTCCTTTGATCCGAAGCATGTGACTTATGTATGGCTGGATGCCCTGACCAACTACATTACCGGCATCGGCTATGACTGTGACGGCGAAAGCAGCGAGCAGTTTCATAAGCTGTGGCCTGCCGATCTGCATCTGATCGGAAAGGACATCATCCGGTTCCATACCATTTACTGGCCCATTTTCCTGATGGCTCTGGGCCTGCCTCTTCCCAGGCAGGTATTCGGTCATCCCTGGCTTTTGCAGGGGGACGGCAAGATGAGCAAGTCCAAGGGAAATGTGCTTTACGCCGATGATCTGGTGGATTATTTCGGTGTGGACGCGGTTCGTTATTTTGTGCTTCATGAGATGCCCTTCGACAACGACGGCGTGATCTCCTGGGAGCTTATGGTGGAGCGTCTCAACTCGGATCTGGCCAATACGCTGGGCAATCTGGTCAACAGGACCATTTCCATGTCCAACAAGTATTTCGGCGGCGTTGTGGAGAATACAGGCGTGACCGAACCCGTGGATGAGGAGCTTAAGACGGTGGCCCTGGAGACCGTGAAGAAGGTAGACGCCAAGATGAACGAGCTTCGTGTGGCCGATGCTATCAGCGAGATCTTTACGCTGTTTAAGCGCTGCAATAAATATATCGATGAGACTATGCCCTGGGCCCTTGCGAAGGATGAGGCGAAGAAGCCCCGCCTGGCCACGGTGCTTTACAATCTGGTGGAGGGGATCTGTATGGGAGCCAGCCTTCTGGAGTCCTTTATGCCGTCCACCTCAAAGAAAATTCTGGCTCAGGTCAACGGAACAAAGAGAAGCCTTGAGGAAATGAAAGACTTCGGTCTTTATCCTTCCGGAAACAAGGTGGTGGAAAAACCGGAGATCCTCTTCGCCCGCCTTGATGTGAACGAGGTGCTGCAGGATGTGGCGTCCCGGTTCGGGAAAGCGCCCGAGGAGAAGGCAGCTGACGAGGAGAAGAAGGATGGCGGCATCGACATCGAGGCAAAGCCGGAGATCACTATTGATGATTTCGGAAAGCTTCAGTTCCAGGTGGGCGAGATCATTGCCTGCGAGGCGGTGAAGAAATCCAAAAAGCTGCTCTGCTCCCAGGTGAAGGTGGGAAGCCGGGTGCGTCAGATCGTGTCCGGTATCAAGTCCCATTACACGCCGGAGGAGATGGTCGGCAAGAAGGTGATGGTCGTCACCAACTTAAAGCCTGCCAAGCTGGCCGGGATCCTTTCTGAGGGAATGATCCTCTGCGCGGAGGACGCTGACGGCAATCTGGCCCTGATGACACCGGAGAAGGATATGCCTGCGGGAGCCGAGATCTGCTGACCCTGACGGAAGGAAGAAGGAAACAGCGAATAAGCCGGGCAGCAGGGGGAGCGCGCCCGGCTTGTCATAGAAAGGAGAAGGATTATGGAAATTAAAAGAGTAACAGACAAAGCATTTCAGAAGTACGGTGCAGTCATTGAAGGAATGGATTTTTCCGAGCTGCTTGCATGGGCAAAAACGACGCCCGCACCGGACAGTGTCGTATACGAGCCTTCCATCGCAGAGGCGGAGGCACTTCCCATCTGTGAGGACATTACCCGTCAGGTTTACGGGGAGATGCCCATTCAGATCGGATACTGCAACGGTAAGAACCACAGGTGCGATACTCTGGAGTATCACAGAGGCGAAGAGCTTGATATTGCAGCAACGGATCTGATCGTGGTGCTGGGAAGCCGCAAGGATATGGATTCTCTGACCTCCTTTGATCTGGCCAATGCAGAGGCATTTTTCGTGCCGGCCGGCACAGCAATCATGCTGTACAGCGACACCCTCCACTATGCTCCCTGCAGCGTAGGGGACGGCGTATTCCAGTGCGTGATCGTTCTTCCCCAGGGAACCAATTATCCCAGCGAGAAGGAAAATATCCAGAAGACTGAGGAGGACAAGCTGCTGTGCATGAAGAACAAATGGGTTATCACCCATCCCGACAGCGGCGAACCGTTCTGGCCCGGATTAAAGGGAGATATTATCACCGTATAAGATCAGGACCTGCATTGCAGTTTGAGGTACATCATGATTTTTGACAGCCATGCCCATTATGATGACAGGGCATTTGATGAGGACCGGGGGACGCTTCTTGCGTCCCTTCCGGCAAACGGCATCAGCCGAGTTGTAAACATCGGTTCCAGTCTGGAAACGACCAGAAGGACTGTGGCGCTGACAGAACAGTATGATTTTGTGTACGGTACCGCCGGGGTCCATCCCAGCGACACCGGAGAGTTGAATGATGAGAATTTCCGGCAGGTCGTGGAAGCTCTTGGGCGGCCGAAAATCGTTGCTGTGGGGGAGATCGGCCTGGATTACCATTGGGATGAGCCGGAGCGGCCGGTTCAGAAAAAATGGTTTGAACGGCAGCTTATGCTGGCGAGGGAAAAGCGTATGCCGGTGGTCATTCACAGTCGGGAAGCGGCTCAGGACACCCTTGAGATTATGCGCGCCTGCGGTGCGGCAGATATGAGCGCCGTGATCCACTGCTTTTCCTACGGAGTGGAAATGGCCAGAGAATATCTGAACATGGGCCATTATATCGGGGTGGGCGGTGTCGTTACCTTTTCCAACGGACGGAAGCTCAAGGAAGTGGTACAGTATATGCCTCTTGACAGGATGCTTCTGGAGACGGACTGCCCTTATCTGGCACCGGTGCCCAACCGGGGCCGGAGGAACTCTTCTCTGAATCTTCCTCATGTGGTGAGGATGGTGGCGGAGCTAAAGGGAGTTTCGGAGGAAACGGTGGAGCAGGCCACCTTTGAAAATGCCTGCCGGTTTTACGGAATATCCGGAGAGGAGAGTTGAAATGGCAAATCTGGGGAATCCCAAGAATACCATCGAGATCATTCAGAAGTACGAGTTCAATTTCCAGAAAAAATTCGGACAGAATTTTCTTATTGACACCCATGTGCTGGATAAGATCATCCGGGCGGCGGGCGTAACGAAGGAGGATTTTGTTCTGGAGATCGGCCCTGGCATCGGCACCATGACTCAGTATCTGGCTGAGGCCGCGGGGAAGGTGTGTGCCGTGGAGATTGACCGGAATCTGATCCCGATTTTGGCGGAAACTCTGGCCGGTTATGATAATGTAACAGTCATCAATGAGGATATTCTGAAGGTGGATGTGGAGCGACTTGCCCGGGAGGAAAATGGCGGACGGCCCATTAAAGTGGTGGCCAATCTGCCCTACTATATCACCACACCCATCATCATGGGACTTTTCGAGAGCCATGTGCCCATCGATAATATCACGATCATGGTGCAGAAGGAAGTGGCCGACCGGATGCAGACCGGTCCGGGCAGCAAGGATTACGGGGCGCTGTCGCTGGCAGTCCAGTATTACGCGGACCCCTATATTGTCGCCAATGTGCCGCCCAACTGTTTTATGCCCCGGCCCAAGGTCGGTTCAGCGGTGATCCGTCTGACCCGACACAGCGAGCCGCCGGTTCAGGTGGACGATGAAGCCCTCATGTTCCGGCTGATCCGGGCGTCCTTTAACCAGAGGAGAAAGACTCTTGTAAACGGTCTCGGAAACGCACCGGAGCTTTCCTTTACAAAGGAGGAGATCGCCGGAGCGATCGCCGCCATGGGCCTGTCACCGACAGTCCGCGGCGAGACTCTGACTCTTTCACAGTATGCCGAGCTTTCCAACCGGCTTGGCGGAAAAAAATAAATAAAAAGAAGGACAGCAGTGCTCCCGGAAGGGAGCATTTTTTTAAACTATTTTTCCCAATTTGTTCTAATCTCTTTTTCTCCCGCATACAATAGAGAGGAAGGAGTGGTGAATGTTGGCAGAATACAGACGTTTTATCTCATATATATATGCCTATGAAGGCGATATGAGGACAAAAAATGTGGGCTTTGCCAAGGTCGAAGCACGAAACGGCCAGTGCCGGATCAGCATCTGTATCAAAGGAGCCTATGAATGCAGCGGACAGGAACTTTCCCTGTACAGTTACGGATATCAGAACGGAGAGTATCTGTTGATACCGTTGGGGAAGATTCCTGTGAAAAACGGAGTGGGAGAAGCAATTTTTGGAAAACAGGAGGACAATCTGGGGGGCAGCGGCTATGGCCTGAACTTTGTGAAGGGCTTATATCTGCAGAGCCGTGCATCTGCGCGAAAGGCGTATCTGACTACCTGGGATGATACTATTATACATATCACAGCACTGCGCAGGGCCAGAGTGGCCGGTGAAGAGCAGCGGCCGGAACGTGTATCCGGAAGCGAGGGAAGGGTTTTACAGGCGGCGGAGGCTGAGCCGGAAAGCATTGCTGTCCAGGAGGCTGCGATGGTTCAGGAGATGGAAACAATACAGAGAATCACTGCAGATCAAACAGCGCCTTTAAATTATGAAGAGCCTTCCGATCACGAAGAGCCTTCCGATCACGAAGAACCCTCCGATCACGAAGCGCCCTCCGATCACGAAGCGCCTTTGGAGCATCAGGAAGCTTTGGAGCAGAGAGAGCCCGTGGACGAAGGGGCGGTCAGGGGCAGGATGCCGGATGAATTCTATTACCGGGAGGGCTTCACGGAGCTTCCGCTGTGGGATTGTCTGAGGAAGATCTTCCCCAGAAAACTGGTTTTGACGGAAGCGGGCTGGGAGGTCCTGCAGATCCACATCCAGGATATCGGAAGGCTGCCCAGAGAGAACTGGTCTTATGGAAATAACAGTTTTGTGCTTCACGGATATTATCAGTATCGTTATCTGATCCTGGCCAGAAGACGGAGGGAAAATTCGGAACGGTTCCGGTCGGAGTTTCAGTATATACTGGGCGTGCCGGGAATTTTTAAGGCGCAGGAGAAGTTTATGGCATCCATGTTTGGCTTCCCTGAATTTAAGCGGGCGGCAGGAAGCCGGGAGGAGGGCTTCGGTTTCTGGTGCGGCAGCCTGCAGATGTAATTGCGGCCCGGTGTGATTTCATGGTTAAAAATGAAAAAAGTGGGAAATACTCCGGATAAAAGGAACTGCCCTCCGGGGGGCAGTATGGTGAGCATATGAACAGACAGATTTATTACCATAAAGCCGGGAAATGGTTTTCACCGGATTTATTCGGAGGCCAGTTAAACAAATTAGTTGCTGAAGTAAAGAAAAACACGAAAAAAGAAAGAATTTTATTTCTTTGCATAGGGAGCGACCGCTCTACCGGGGATAGCCTTGGCCCTCTGGTAGGGTATAAGCTGCAAAAAACAAAAGGGGAAGAATACCGGGTATTCGGGACATTGATGCAGCCGATCCACGCAGTGAATCTCAGGGAAACCATGGAAATCATCAAACAGTATTATCGGGATTACATCATTGTGGCCGTAGATGCTTCGGTGGGCAGATATGAGCATGTGGGATATATTACACTGGGGCGCGGAGCCATTCGGCCGGGGCTGGGAGTCAGCAAGAACCTGATGTCCGTGGGCGACATCTTTATTACGGGAATCGTGGGGTATGGCGGGAATTTCGAGCCGATGCTGCAGAACACCCGTCTTTCTGTGGTTATGGAGCTGGCAGACTGTATTTGTGCGGGAATTGGCTGTGCTTCAGACGCAGAAAGGGATGTGGACTATGGAAATACCCAGAAATATCAGGCAGATTGGGGATATTGACAGGGACTTGAGCCTGTATTTGGAGGATTATGTGGTGACCTTCATCGAAAAGATGAGGAGGAAAAACCGGGAATGCGTCGGAATCCTGCTGGGCAGACAGACAAAGGAGCAGGACAGCCCCTGTCTGTTTGTCCGAGGGGCCGTTCTGGCCGAGAATTATGAGGTGGAGGACGGCCGGATTTTTATGACGGCCTCAGCCTGGAATGAGGTTTACGAGCGGGCGGAGAAATGTTTTAAGGATGTGGAGATCTGCGGGTGGTTTCTGTGCAGCGGAGACAGCAATATGGTGGATCTTTATAATCTGCAGAAGACCCATAGCGAAAATTTCCGCAGCCAGAATCAGGTGCTGTTTCTGTATGACGGAAACCGGGACGAAGAAATGGTCTATCGGTTTGATGCTCAGGGAGCGCACCGGCTTAAGGGCTATTACATATATTACGAGCGTAATGAACAGATGCAGGAATATATGATTTCCCGGGAACCGGAAAGAACAGTGGAGTTTGCAATCGCTCCGGCCATGCGGGGAATTTCCGATCAGGCGATGAGGCAGTTCCGGTCTGTGATGGAGGAAAAGCAGGAAAAGGGGAAACGGTCTTCGGGGAAAAACACCATATCGAAAATGTTAAGGACGGTCAGTGTGGCGGCCCTTTTATGCGGTGCAGGATTTGGGATGGCCGCATGGTACAGACATGACGGGATGAGAGGAGTGAAAGAGGTGGTCTCCGTTCTGTCCGGAGAGGACGGGACAGCGGCAGTCGTGGAACAAGACAGCGCAGGAAACGGAACGGGAGGAAGCGGAGCTTTCGGTGAAACGGGACAGGCTGTTATTCAGGAGGTTGCGGGTGATGTATATCCTACGACCGCGAGGCAGAAGGAAACAGCTTCCCAGGCTTCATCCCGGGAGGAGACGGTATCCTCCGCCGGAGAAGAAAGGGAGTCGGCCCCGGAAACGGAAGCGCCTTCGGAAAGCGAAGGGGCGGCAGCTTCCATTTCCTATAAAGAATACACCGTCAGAAAGGGGGACACGCTGTACACCATCTGCAAGGCCTTTTACGGGAGCGGAAGCAAAGAGCTCCTTTCTGAGATCTGCAGTATCAACGGGATGGACAATGCAGATTTTATTTATGTGGGCCAGGTATTAAAGCTGCCGGAAACAGAATAAGGGAATCTCTGCGAAACATAAGAATAAGTAGTGCCAATTTGAGTGAGTTGGTGTATACTGTTTGTAAGCGCCACTGGAACGGCGAATTATGGAAATAAGGAAATACAGCATGGAAAACAGAAGAGACAGAGAACATAAAAAGCAGAGGCTCAGGGAGCGGATGATCGACAGCGAGACCTTTGTACCGGATGAAGAAGAGCTTGCCCGTTACCGTGAAAACAGAAGAAAGCACAGACAGGCCAGGGCTATCGTCATTGTGCTGGTTATTGCCTTTGCGGCAGCGGGTGTCCTGGGCTATCGTTATTACCGTGCCCACCACAAATATTCGGAGGTGACGGTCACCTGGGAGAAGGAGATCTCCGGGGGCAGCTTTTCCGGATATGAAGCCTATGGGGATAATGTGATCAAATATACGAGGGACGGTGCTTCCTACATCAATAAAAAAGGGGAAGCAGTGTGGAGCCAGGCCTTTGAGATGAAATCCCCCTTTGCCGAGGTGAGTGGAGATTTTGCGGCTATTGCCGACAGAAACGGTTATTCTATTTATATATGTGATAAGAACGGCTGTCAGGGCGTGGTGACGACGACACTGCCCATTTCCCGGGTGGCGATTTCGTCTACCGGAATCACAGTGGCGATTCTGGAGGATACGAAGAGCAACATCATCGCCTTTTATGACAAGGCGGGCAAGAAGCTGCAGATCGAAGTGCAGACGACCCTGGCCGGAAACGGTTATCCTATTGATCTGAGCATTTCACCGGACGGTATGATGCTGATGGTCTCCTACGTTTATCTGGATGAGGGACTGATGCAGAACCAGGTGGTCTTTTACAATTTCGATGAGGAAGGGCAGAATATAAAGGATCGTCTTGTGGGCGGCTTCAAGGAATACGGAAGCTCGATGGTCGCAAGGGTACGCTTCCTGGATGACACGTATGCCTGCGCCTTTGCCGAGGACAGGATCTGCTTCTATTCCCTGGAAAATACGGTGAAGCCCGAGCTTGTGAAGCAGATCGACATAAGCGGAGAGATTTCCAGTATTTTTTATTCCAGCAGCTATGCCGGTGCTGTTGTCAGGGACGAGAGCGGCAGCCGCACCATGACTCTTTACGGGAAGAACGGAAGCGAATCCTTCAGCCAGGAGCTTGATACAGAATACGACCATGTGGAGCTGTCCGGCTCCCATGTGCTTCTTTACCGGGAAACGGAATGCAGGATCTACAGCGCGGCGGGAAACCTGAAATATCAGGGAAGCCTTGAGGGCACCATCGACAAGCTGATCTGCCTGTCCGACAGCAGGTATATTCAGATCGGTCCACAGGCAATGCGGGGAATTGAACTTAAATAATAAAGAAAAGGGAGAACAAAAGCGATGAAGAAACCAGTACTTGTAATTATGGCAGCGGGGATGGGAAGCCGTTACGGGGGACTCAAGCAGATCGATCCGGTGGATAAATATGGAAATATTATCATGGATTTTTCCATATATGACGCAAAGCAGGCGGGCTTTGAGAAGGTGGTTTTTATCATCAAGAAGGAGAACGAAGGGGATTTTAAGGCGGCCATCGGGGACAGGATCGCCGGTCAGATGGAAACGGCCTATGTGTTTCAGGATATTCACAATATTCCGGCCGGTTTTGAGGTCCCGGCGGGCCGGGTGAAGCCCTGGGGAACCGGCCATGCCATCCTGAGCTGCATCGACGAGATCGATGGACCCTTTGTCGTCATCAATGCCGACGATTATTACGGAAGAGAGGCCTTCCGGGTCATGTACGATTACCTGGTGAGCAATGAGGATGATGAGAAATACCGCTTTGCCATGGTGGGCTATCAGGTGGAAAATACCCTGACAGAGAACGGCTCCGTGGCCAGGGGCGTCTGCGGCATCGATGATCAGGGGCAGCTTGCGTCTATCATTGAGCGGACCAGTATCGAGCGGCGCGATGACCGGATCGTATATGAGGAGGAGGGCGCTTCGCCGGTGGAGATTCCGGAGGGGACCCTTGTGTCCATGAATTTCTGGGGCTTCAGTCGCGGAATTCTCACCGAGCTTTCGGAACGGTTCCCGGCCTTTTTAAACAAGGCACTCCGGGAAAATCCCATGAAGGGGGAATTTTTTATTCCCACGGTGGTCAGCGATCTCATTGAGGAGGGAAGAGCGACTGTGCAGGTGCTTCATTCCCACGACCGGTGGTTCGGCGTGACCTACAAGGAGGATAAGCCTTTTGTCATGGCGGCGATAAAGGAGCGGAAGGCAGCGGGACTTTACCCGGAAAAGCTCTGGGAATAGGGCGCTTTATGAAAAGTTTAGATTTTTTATAGTAGTTTATTAGCGGTTTCGGCTGAGAATATGCTATGATGAGATACGAGGGCGGCTGAAGGCGTGAAATGTCTGCAGCCGCCTTACGACAAAAGGGAGATGAAGGTACGTGAAGTTAAAAACAAAAATTTTGATTACCTTCTTTACGGTTATTCTCGTCCCTATGGCAATGCTGTATCTTTGCCTGACCGTGCTGGGGAATTTTCAGGTCCGGACGCTCAAGTCCGACTATGATATCCGTGGTGTTGGCGATATGTATTCCGGCGTGGCGGTTAAGGCGTTTAATTCCATGACCATGGTCGTTCAGCAGGATATTTCTCAGATGGCAGCTGAGGATCCGGACCGGTTCCAGGATGCGTCTTATCAGGAGTCTCTGAACCGGAAGCTCAGCGGAAAATCCTCGTTTCTGCTGATCCGAAAGGGAACGGAGATCATTTTTGACGGCTCTGACGATGGAAATTCCGAAGAGGTCATAAAAGAGCTTCCGGATTTTGTGGGCGGCAGTGAAGGAGCCGGGGGCGTGTTCATGAGTGACAGCAGCCGGCTGATCAAGCAGCAGGATCTGATTTTTTCTGACGGGGAGCCGGGCAGTATTTTTATTGTGACCTCCATAGGCGGGCTGATCCCTCAGGTGAAGCAGATGTTCCAGGGCGTGACCACGGCCATGCTGGTGCTTTTGATTCTCATTGCCATGATGCTGGCTCTCTGGATATACCGAACGATTCTCAGGCCCATCGGTGAGTTAAAAAAGGCGACCAACGAGATCAAAGAGGGGAATCTGGATTATGAGTTAAAGATCCGGGAGAAGGACGAGATCGGCCAGCTCTGCATGGATTTTGAGGAAATGCGTCAGCGGCTCAAGGACAATGCGGAGGAGAAGCTTCAGTATGAACAGGAGAATAAGGAGCTGATCCGGAATATTTCCCATGATCTGAAAACGCCCATCACGGCCATCAAGGGCTATGTGGAGGGAATCATGGACGGTGTGGCATCTTCGCCGGAAAAGCTGGACAAATATATCCGGACCATTTACAACAAGGCAAACGATATGGACAAGCTCATTGATGAGCTGACCTTTTACTCCAAGATCGACACCAACAAGATTCCATATACCTTTGCAAAGATCAATATCAATTCCTATTTTGAGGACTGTGTGGAGGAGCTTTCCCTGGAGCTGGAATCGAGAAATATCGATCTGGGATTCTTTGATTATACGGAGGAGCCGGTAACTGTCATTGCTGATGTGGAGCAGCTTAAGCGGGTCATCAATAATATTATCAGCAATTCGGTGAAATATCTGGATAAAAAGCGGGGCATCATCAACATCCGTTTAAAGGATGAAGGAGATTTTGTGCAGATCGAGATCGAGGATAACGGAAAGGGGATCGCAGCCAGGGACCTGCCCAATATTTTCGACCGGTTTTACCGGACGGATTCCTCCAGAAATTCCTCCAAGGGCGGCAGCGGTATCGGCCTGTCCATTGTCAGAAAGATCGTGGAGGATCACGGCGGAAGAATCTGGGCAACCAGCAAGGAATCCATCGGAACGGTTATGCACATTGTTCTTAGAAAGTACCAGGAGGTAGTTCATGAGTAGAATTTTGATTGTTGAGGACGAAGAAAGTATTGCGGAGCTGGAAAAGGATTATCTGGAGCTTTCCGGTTTTGAGGTGGAGATAGAGACCGACGGGACAAAGGGGCTTGAGCGGGCACTCAAGGATGAATTTGATCTGTTCATTCTTGATCTGATGCTTCCCGGCACTGATGGCTTTGAGATTTGCCGTCAGGTCCGTGCCGTCCGGAACACACCGATCCTGATGGTTTCGGCCAAGAAGGACGACATTGACAAGATCCGGGGGCTTGGCCTGGGCGCGGACGATTACATTACGAAGCCCTTCAGCCCCAGCGAGCTGGTCGCCAGGGTCAAGGCTCACCTGGCCAGATATGAGCGTCTCATCGGAAGCGGTATGCCGGAAAATGAGATCATCGAGATCCGGGGCCTGAAGATCGACAAGACGGCAAGACGGGTCTATATCAATGGGGAGGAGAAGAATTTTACCACCAAGGAATTTGATCTTCTGACCTTCCTTGCGCAGAATCCCAACCATGTATTCACCAAGGACGAGCTGTTCCGGGAGATCTGGGATATGGAATCGGTGGGAGATATCGCCACCGTCACGGTCCATATCAAGAAGATCCGTGAGAAAATCGAGTATAATACGGCAAAACCCCAGTATATCGAGACGATCTGGGGCGTCGGATACCGGTTTAAGATGTAGGAATGGGAAAAAGAGGGCGGCACGCTGCCGCATGCTGCTGCCAGCCGTCGTATTGTGCGGCGACAGGATAACCATGCGGCAGAGGCAGCGCAGCCGGCGCTATGCGGCAGCCGGCTCTAGAATTATTTGATCTGTTTTCATCTATTTTAATAAATCCAGTGGACCAAGCTGATCTATGGCTGTTTTTCGGTCCGATTCCCCATTTAATAAAAGAGTTAGTTACACAAAAAAGTCCGATAGTTTCCCATGTCTGCCAAAATTCCGTGGGAAGTTGCACAGGCAAGCTTTTCTAGTCAATCTAGTCTGCCGTAAAACCGCGTAGAATTATACAGACAAGCACGCAAAGCGATTTGGTCTGCCACGAACAGAGTACGACGTTATACAAGATAACGAACCCGGGTATCTGATCTGTCAGAAGAAGATTAAGAAATCGCATAATCATGATATGTATTGATATGGGAGGAAGAACATGAGTTATTTAAAAGCTGCTCTTTACAGAAAACAGAAGGAACTGGAAGAATTAATTACAATATTGAATAACAGCGATTGTCCGCAGCCGGTTGGTAAATTACGTGTTTCCCGCAGGAGGGGAAAAGACATATATTATCACAGAACAGCAGAAAGACCAGGAGAACCGGGGTATCTTGGGAAATATATAAAAAAAGAGGACCGCCATCTTGCGGTCCAGCTGGCGCAGTATGAATACGAGCGGAAATTGAGAGAAGAAACAGAACGGCAGTACCGAATGATTTGTAAAGTGGCGGAGAATTATGATCCGGATGAGCTGAAAAATCTTTATGAGTCGCTTCATCCCGGAAGGAAAGCATTGATTCAGCCTTTTGTTGAGCCGGATGAGCTGTTTGTAAAACATTGGGAGGCTGAGTCCTACACAGGAAAGGGGTTTTCTGCTGCGGACATTGAGATCTATACGGAACGCGGAGAACGTGTTCGGTCAAAATCAGAAAAAATTATTGCGGATAAGCTGTATGCGATGAAAATTCCATACAAGTATGAGGTGCCGCTGCCGCTCAAAGGCTTTGGGATTGTTTATCCGGATTTTGTTGTGCTGAATGCCAAACAGAGAAAAGTGTATTACTGGGAGCATCTGGGCATGATGGAACAGCCTGATTATGCGGCGGCTGCAGTGCAGAAGCTGGAACAATATCAGAAAAATGGTATATTTCCGGGGGACAAGCTGATTCTGACTTATGAGACGAAGACAAGACCGCTGAATACAAAGCTGCTGGAGCAGTGTATCATTCAATATTTGCTTATATAGAGGGGTGAGAGGCAGTACTGATTGAATGTACTGGCTGCCGTGTAATTGTGGAAACGAGCTGTTTTTGGCGGGGAGGGTGTTTCTGGCCGGCTGTTCAGATTGATAAAATGAAGAATCACCATAAAACAGGAATCACCGGTATAGATTCCCGGACCCTGCGCATACTTTTCCTGTACGGCAGGAAAGCAGGGGTCATATGAAAGCAAAACTTACGGAAAAACAGAAAAGTGCTCTGTTGATCGCAGGAATCACGGCGGCGGTTTATGTTTCATTGAAATATATACTGCCGCTTTTGATTCCTTTTTTGCTGGCTTACTGGGTGGCTCTTCTGGTTCATCCGGCCTCAAAATGGCTTCACAAAAGACTGAGACTGAGGGAGGGGATCTGGGCGTCTCTTCTGGTGACGCTGCTGTCTGCGGTGCTGTTGTTAAGCGTCTATTACCTGGGAAAGTTGTTTTTGGAACAGCTCGCTCTTGCGGTGAAACGCTTTCCTGTCTACATCCGTTACTTCTGCAGGTGGCTGGACGACATGTGCTGCAGATGCGACGATTCCTTTGGCCTTTCCAGAGGCACGTCCATGGAGTTCCTTTATACCCAGTCCCAAAAAGTGATGGACAGTGCGGGAAACCAGACGGGAGCCTTTGTCATGGATCATTCCATGGGACTTTTAAAGATTCTGGTCAGGGGCGGCGCCGTTTTTGCCATAGTGTCCATCGGAAGTGTACTGATGGTGACATCCATGGACCGGATCCGGCGGTACAGAAATACTTCCGTGTTCCGGCAGGAGATCGCGGCTGTCGCCGGCTGCTTAAGCAGGATCGGCAGGGCTTTTTTCCGGACCCAGCTTTTGATCATGACGCTCACCTGCCTGATCTGCAGCCTGGGGCTTTCCCTGATGGGAAACCCGTATGCCGTCCTCTTGGGAGTCCTCATCGGACTTCTTGATATGCTGCCGGTCTTCGGAACCGGAACTGTTTTTGTCCCCTGGGTAATCATTTCCGTACTTACGGGAAGGCTTTTTTATGCAACGGAGCTTTTGGTGATTTACGTCCTGTGCTATTTTCTCCGGGAAATCCTGGAGGCCCGCATGATGGGAGGTCATATGGGAATCGGTCCGCTGGAAATGCTGATCAGCATGTATCTCGGCCTGACTCTTTTCGGCGTGGCGGGTTTTATTCTCGGCCCCTTCGGTTTTCTGGTGATCCGGGAGCTTGTGGATCTGTACACGGATGCCGGAAACGGCGTGTAATCTGTTTGACAGCAGGAAAGAATCTAAGGTATACTGAGAGTAATAAATGAATCGCAGCGTTTGGCGGAAAGGAGCCCCATATGTATTGCTGTAACTGCGGAAAGAAAATTGATGACAATGATAAATTTTGTGAGTACTGCGGGAGTCCGGTGTGTTGGGATGAACCGGCAGCGGTAATTCCCGGTGACGGGGAACATGTTTCTGCCTCGGAAGCTTCCGATTTTTCTGAGAGCGGTGCGGTTCCGGTTTCTGCACCTGCAGCGTCAGCCGGTGATACTTCTGAGCCGGCAGGTACCGTGCCGGAAGGGACAGACAGCGTTACCGGAGATACGATCCCCAATCTGGAAAAGAAAATCATGAAAAATATGGAGGATGAGCTGATCCTGGAAATGCCGGAAGCGGCCGGAACAGGGCAGTTTTATGCCGGTACATACGGAGCAGGGCAGAGAGCGGCCTCCGGCCACGGAGAGCAGGCGCCTTACGGTCAGGGCAGCCAGACACCGCCGCCTTATGGGCAGAGCGGCCAGGCTCCTCATCCTTATGGCCAGGCACATCCGCCTTATGGAGGCGGGGAACAGGATCCGAAGGAAGGCAAAAATCCGGCAAAAAACAAGAAGAAAAAGGTGCTGATTATTACGCTGTCCTGCGCAGCGGCGGCCCTTATCATTGCACTTGCAGTATTTGCCTTTGTGATTTCCAGCCCGGTGAATAAACTGAAAAAGGCTATCGGAGACCGGGATTGGACGACGGTTGAGGCATTGTATGAGAAAAGCTTTCTTGGGGATGAAAAGAAGGAAGCAAAGGCTGATGAGATCCTGCAAAAGGAGGTGGAATCCCTCAAGTCGGAGTTTACCTCCGGGGCCATGGATTATTCCACGGTAAAGAGGCATTTAAAAGCCATCGATGAGTTCTGGGATGACGAATGCGTTGATAAGGCGCTGGAGGACATCCGGGAACTGAAGGATTCCAGGGATGCCTTTGAGAGTGCAGAGCAGTGCATGCAGCGGGAAGAATATGACGCAGCGATCCGCCTGTACGGCGAGGTTGTAAAATCAGATTCCAATTATGAGAAAGCTCAGGAGAATCTGGAGACGGCAAAGGCAAAATACAGAGAAAAATCCTTGAGCGATGCGGCGGCATATGAAGAGATCAAGGATTATGATTCGGCGATCAAAACGGTGGAGGAGGCACTGAAGCTTCTTCCGGGAGACGGAGAACTCACCAGCCGTCTGGAGGCTCTTGAGGCGGCAAAGGTTTCTTATGCGGTCCAGGAGACCCTGGATGAGGCACAGAGATATGCGTCACAGAAGAGTTATTTTGAGGCCATGGCTGCGATCCAGGAAGGGCTCTATGAGAATCCGGATGATGAGAAGCTGACAGCAGCCCTCAAGGATTACAGTGAGAAATACAAGGCGGATGTTCTGGAGAAGGCTCAGACGGCGCTGGGAACGGATGAGAATTATGAGGCTGCGATCCTGGTGCTGGACAGTGCCATCCGCACGCTCAATGGAGAATATGCGGATGTGGAGCAGGTGTTCCGTGAGAAACGGGAGGAATATGTGCAGGCACAGCTGGAAAAGAGCGAGCGGGAGAATGCCCAGGCAGCAATTGTGGGCGTATGGCATGCAACACTTGTTTCCGTTGACGGCTATGAGATGGGAATCGATGAATTCCTGGAGTATGCGGGAATGAGCGGAATGTCGATGATTCTTAATTGTCAGGCGTCTGGGGCTCTCCATGTGGAACTTTTGGGAGAAATTGGAGACGGAACCTGGGAGAAGATCGGACAGGACGGGTCCCAATATAACCTGATCGTGGACGGTGATCCTCAGCCGGTTACGATCAATACCTCAGGAAAGCTGCAAATGGATCTGGACGGAGTTGTATTGATTTTCGAGAAGGAAAGAGCTGCTTGACAAAATTCTGCAAGTGTCCTAGAATAACCATATCTGTTCAGGCGTTTTGATACGCCAAAACGTGGCGATGAAGAGGATTAGTAAGCGGTCACGGTCAGTCCAGAGAGAGGGCGGAAGCTGGAAAGCCCTTCTGATACAGCCTGCTGAACCTGCCTTGGAGCCCCATATGAAAATATGGCGCAGCCCCGGCGATATCGGGGAAAAGAGAGAACCGGATCATCCGGTTAATAAGGGTGGTACCGCCGAAACTTCGGTCCCTTGTTCCATGCGGAACAAGGGATTTTCTTTCGCGAAAGCTACAAGCCGTGCACCTGCTCACAACCGATAGCAGCGCGTGTTTACACGCAGCTGCTATCGGATGCGAGCAGGTATAGGGCGCCAGCCCGCGACCGACAGGCTGAAAGCCTGGAGGTACGCACGGCTTGTAGAAGGCGAAACGCGCCAGCCCGCGACCGACAGGCTGAAAGCCTGGAGGTACGCACGGCTTGTAGAAGGCGAAACGCGCCAGCCCGCGACCGACAGGCCAAAGGTACAACGAAAAGGAAATTCACAGGAAATAAAAAAGGAGAAAAGAAATGGCAAAGGAAAAGAAACTGGTAGAGTCCATCACCTCCATGAGCGAAGATTTTGCCCAGTGGTACACAGATGTGGTGAAAAAAGCAGAGCTGGTGGAATATTCCAATGTAAAAGGATGTATGATCATCCGTCCCAATGGTTATGCGATCTGGGAGAATATCCAGAAGGAGCTGGACAGACGGTTTAAGGAAACAGGCGTGGAGAATGTATATATGCCCATGTTTATTCCGGAAAGCCTGCTCCAGAAGGAAAAAGATCATGTGGAGGGCTTTGCCCCTGAGGTGGCATGGGTGACCCAGGGCGGTCTGGAGACCCTGCAGGAGCGTCTGTGTGTGCGGCCCACCTCTGAGACCCTGTTCTGCGATTTTTATTCCAGGATCATCCAGTCCCACCGGGATCTGCCGAAGCTCTACAATCAGTGGTGCTCCGTTGTCCGCTGGGAGAAAACGACCCGTCCCTTCCTCCGTTCCGCAGAATTTTTGTGGCAGGAGGGTCATACTGCCCATGCCACTGAGGAGGAGGCTGAGGCAAGAACTATTCAGATGCTGAATATCTATGCAGATTTCTGCGAGGAGGTTCTGGCTATTCCTGTGGTAAAAGGAAAGAAGACCGACAAGGAGAAATTTGCGGGCGCTCAGTCCACCTATACCATTGAGGCACTGATGCATGACGGCAAGGCGCTCCAGTCGGGAACCAGCCATAACTTCGGCGACGGTTTTGCAAAGGCTTTTGGTATTCAGTATTCCGACAATCAGAATCAGCTGCAGTATGTTCACCAGACCTCCTGGGGCATGTCCACCCGCATCATCGGCGCTCTGATCATGGTACACGGCGACGACAGCGGGCTGAAGCTGCCGCCGAGGATCGCGCCTGTTCAGGCCATGGTGATCCCGATCTCCCAGAGGAAGGAAGGCGTCATGGAAAAAGCAGCTGAGCTTCGTGACGTACTGGGCGCAGCAGGAATTCGGGCGAAGCTGGACGGCTCCGACAAGAGCCCGGGCTGGAAATTCAGCGAGCAGGAAATGCGTGGTATTCCGATCCGTGTGGAAATCGGCCCCAAGGATATGGAGCAGAATCAGGCTGTGATCGTGCGCCGTGACAATCGGGAAAAAATCGTGGTGTCTCTGGATGAGCTTGGTGAGAAGGCGAATGAGATCCTCGAGAGCATTCAGCAGGATATGCTGGCCAGAGCCAAAGCACATCTGGAAAGCCATACCTACGAGGCACATACGTATGAGGAGTTTAAGGATATCGTGGCAAATAAGCCGGGCTTTGTAAAAATGATGTGGTGCGGGGATGAGGCCTGCGAAATGAAGATCAAAGAGGATACGACGGCAACCTCCCGCTGCATGCCCTTTGAGCAGGAGCAGCTCGGGGATGTATGTCCTGTCTGCGGAAGACCGGCCAAGAAGCTTGTTTACTGGGGCAAGGCATATTAAAAAAGTTTTGCAAAAACAGGCTTGACAAATCCTTAACAACGAGTTATGATTAAGCCATCAAAGAAAAGTTCTGATTACTGACGGATAAATGTGGAGTACCACAGTGGAATCAGAACCATATAAAAAGCCGACCGTCTGGGCAACATTTAGTTACTGAATGTTGCCCTTTTTTGTTACCATCCGGATAAGACCGGCGAGTCTTGGGAAGGTTCCGGATAAGGCGGCAAAAAAGGGCAGGAAAACTATTATTTTCTAACAGGAGGGTAAAAAAATGGGATTCAAAAGCGACATTGAAATTGCTCAGGAATGCACAATGGCTCCGATCACTGAGATCGCTGAAAAGGCAGGTATCGATGACAAATACCTGGAGCAGTACGGAAAGTACAAAGCAAAGATTGACTACAACTTATTAAAGGAAACAGATAAAGAGAACGGCAAGCTGATCCTGGTGACAGCTATCAACCCCACCCCTGCAGGTGAGGGCAAGACGACCACCAGCGTAGGTCTGGCAGACGGACTTTCCAAGATCGGCAAAAACGTAATGGTAGCTCTCCGTGAGCCCTCCCTCGGACCGGTATTCGGTGTAAAGGGCGGCGCAGCAGGCGGCGGCTATGCACAGGTTGTTCCCATGGAGGACATCAACCTTCACTTCACCGGCGATTTCCATGCCATCGGTGCAGCAAACAACCTGCTGGCAGCCATGATCGACAACCATATCTTCCAGGGCAATGAGCTGAACATCGACCCCAGAAAGATCACCTGGAGACGCTGCGTGGATATGAACGACAGACAGCTGCGTAACGTGGTGGACGGCCTTGGCGGAAAGACCAACGGTATGCCCCGTGAGGACGGCTATGACATCACCGTGGCTTCCGAGATCATGGCAGTTCTGTGTCTGGCAAGCGACATCAACGACCTGAAGGCAAGACTCGGCCGCATCATCATCGGTTATACCTACGGAAAGGTAGCAGAGCAGAAGCCCGTTACCGCGCATGACCTGCACGCAGAAGGTGCAATGACGGCACTCCTCAAGGATGCTCTGAAGCCCAACCTGGTTCAGACTCTTGAAGGAACTCCTGCCATCGTACACGGCGGCCCCTTCGCAAACATCGCTCACGGCTGCAACTCTGTAACTGCAACGAAGATGGCTCTGAAGCTGGCAGACTACACCGTAACCGAGGCAGGCTTCGGTGCTGACCTTGGTGCAGAGAAGTTCCTGGATATCAAGTGCCGTATGGCAGGCCTTAAGCCCAACGCAGTTGTGATCGTAGCAACGGTAAGAGCTCTCAAGTACAACGGCGGCGTAGCAAAGGCGGACCTGAACAATGAGAACCTGGAAGCTCTGGAGAAGGGCCTTCCCAACCTGCTGAAGCATGTAAGCAACATCACCAACGTATACAAGCTGCCCTGCGTAGTTGCCATCAATGAGTTCCCCACCGATACCGAGGCAGAGCTTGCTCTGGTAGAGGCAAAGTGCAAGGAGCTGGGCGTAAACGTAGTTCTTTCCCAGGTATGGGCAAAGGGCGGCGAGGGCGGCAAGGCTCTGGCAGAAGAGGTCGTAAGACTCTGCGAGCAGCCCAATGACTTCACCTTCTCCTATGAACTGGAAGGAACCAGCATTGAGGATAAGTTAAACCAGATCGTACAGAAGATATATGGCGGCAAGAGAGCTGTCCTGACTGCAAACGCTCAGAAGCAGGCAAAACAGCTGGAGGCAATGGGTTATGGAAACTGCCCGATCTGCGTGGCAAAGACCCAGTACAGCCTGACCGACGATCAGACCAAGCTTGGTGCTCCTACTGACTTCGAGGTAACCGTAAGGAACCTGAAGATCTCTGCAGGCGCAGGCTTCATCGTAGCGCTGACCGGTGAAATCATGACCATGCCCGGCCTTCCCAAGGTACCGGCTGCTGAAAAGATCGACGTAGACGAAAACGGCAGAATCACAGGTCTGTTCTAAATTTCAAATGAGATTCATACGGGGACAGTCGTCCGGGCTGTCCCCCATTTAATAAGACATCGGAGGTATGAAACAATGGGCTTTTCAACTGTACCGTGCAATGAATTTGTAGAAGTGCTTGCTTCTAAGGCTCCTGTACCGGGCGGCGGCGGCGCCAGTGCTCTGGTAGGCGCAGTGGGAACCGCTCTTGGAAATATGGTAGGCTCTCTGACCGTCGGCAAGAAGAAATATGCCGATGTTGAGGCGGAAATGTGGGAATTGAAAGGAAAGGCAGATGTGCTCCAGAAAGAGCTTCTGACTCTGATCGAGAGAGATGCGGAAGTGTTTGAGCCCCTTTCCAGGGCATATGGTATGCCCAGAGAAACAGAGGAGGAAAAGGCGGAGAAGGCACGCGTTATGGAGATCGTGCTGAAAGAAGCTTGCTCTGTTCCCATGGAGATCATGGAGAAATGCTGTGAAGCACTGGATCTGATCGTGGAATTTGCGGCAAAGGGTTCTGCTCTGGCCATCAGCGATGCCGGTGTAGGCGCTGTATTCTGCAAAGCAGCTCTTCAGGGTGCCAGCCTGAATGTATACATTAACACCAAGTCCATGAAAAACCGGGAGTATGCAGAAGAGCTGAATCAGAAGGCTGATGCAATGCTTGAAAAATACACAAAGATCGCTGACGAAGTATTTGAGAGCGTACTTGGAAGACTGAAATAACAGGAGGATGAATCAATGGCAAAGCAGCTGCTTGGAAAAGAAGTTACCGCCGCTTTAAATGAAAAGATCATGGGGCAGGTAGCAGAACTGAAAGAAAAGGGAATTGAGCCGAAGCTCTGTATCATCAGAGTTGGTGAAAACTCCAGCGATATTTCCTATGAGAAGGGTGCAACAAAGAGATGTGAGACCCTTGGTGTTGCAGTGGAGAAGATCCTGCTCCCTGAGGAAGTTACCAAAGAAGAGCTTCTTGCAGTGATTGATAAGGTGAATAAGGATACCTCCATCCATGGCGTTCTGCTGTTCAGACCTCTTCCGAAGCACCTGAAGGCTGACCAGAGCGAAATTGAAAACGCACTGGATCCTGCAAAGGATGTGGACTGCATGACAGACGGTTCCATGTCTGGTGTTTTCACCGGAAAACCTCTTGGATTCCCTCCCTGTACACCTCAGGCTTGCATGGAGATCCTGGATTATTACGGAATTGACTGCAAGGGCAAAAATGCAGTTGTCATCGGCAGAAGCCTGGTAGTCGGAAAGCCTGCAGCCATGATGCTGATGGCAAAGAATGCTACCGTTACCATCTGCCACACGAAGACTGTTAATACGGCAGAGATCGCAAAAAATGCAGACATTCTTGTATCTGCAGCCGGTGTGCTCAACAGCCTGACCAAGGATTATGTTAGACCCGGACAGGTGGTAATCGACGTATCCATCAACTGGGATGCAGAGAAGCCCAACAGCAAGGGCGGCAAGGGTGCCATCGCCGGTGATGCTGTTTACAGCGAGGTTGAGCCTATTGTTGAGGCAATCACTCCCGTTCCTGGCGGCGTAGGCGCTGTTACCACATCTGTTCTCGTTGGCCATGTGGTAGAAGCTGCCATGAGAACTGTGAAATAGGAGTCATATGGGAAAATATGTTTTAGCACTTTTTGTCACGGTCCTGGTCGGATATCTGGCTGATGCTGTGGTGGGCAGTCTGCTTAACTGGCCGTGCGCAGGTGCGATTTTTGCGATTGCAGTAATGGGCTTATTTCTATTGAATGAGCTTGAGAATCTGAAAGAGAAAAAGTGAATTGATAGAAGAGACAGGGCAGTCATTCCGAATATCGGAGCGAACTGCCCTGCTCAATTATATCACTGAAAATGAGATTATTGAATTTGACTGTCTGACTTAGTGTTGGACTGGCGGTAGTGCAGGTATTTCATGAACTGTTTGACGGCGAGGGAAGCGGTTTTGTAATTTTTAAGAGCAAAGGCAATGTTTCGATAAGCGGGAATGTCAAGCTCTTTTGCCCTGATCCGATATGGAATCCGTTTTAAGATCAGTTCCGGAATAACAGCCATCAATCGATCTTTCATCAAAAAAATCGTTTCAAATTCCGGGCGTGTGGGAAGGATCAAAAAGCCGCAGTCGACCTTTCCTGTCTGGATCCAGTCTTCAATTTCCGTATAATCTCCAAGCAAAAGTTCGTAGTCAATATTCGGATAATCCTTTTGAAATTCTTTGATGATGTTGGGAAGCCAATGGGTAGCAACACTGGAAATCGTACCGATCCGGATCAGGCCGGACTGCAGACCCTTCAGGTCAGCGATCATACGGCTGATTCCTGACTGGGTATAATTGATCATTTCCGCTGCCTTTGTAAAGCTTCCGCATTCCACGGTCTTTACAAAAGACAGGTATTTTTGTAAATTCATATCCATAATTGTTCATCCATTCGTAATTGTGATTGATGCTATGATAAATATTCATTTTTGTTATGAATAATTGTATGATATACTGAATTTAGGCCAAAAACAAGTAGTTATATATAAAAAATGCACAATGCTGAAGACACATATTCACTTAATTACTTTTACCCAGCCGAAATTACGGAAAAGGACAAGAATGATCTCTAACTCATCCGGAAATGGAAGAAAAGAGTCAGACAAAAGACAGACAAAAGACAGGTATGTATGTCAAATAGTACCGTGATGATTGAATTCACAGCTTGTGCAATTGGATGATTTATGTTAGTATATACATGGATATAAAAAGTGTGGAAAGAACGCCGTTTAAACGGCTTCTGGTGTTTTAAACACCAAATAAAAAAAGGAAGGTGTATAGTATGAAAAAAATGAGACAGTTACTTTCCCTGGTCCTGGTGCTTGTGATGGTTCTTTCTCTGGCTGGCTGCGGCAGCAAGAAGGAAGATTCCGGCGAGACCAAGAAGGCTGAAGCCACTGAGACCAAGAAGGCTGAGGGTGGTGAGACCCAGGCAGCCTCCGGTGAAAAGATCGAAGGCAAGATCGGCTTGATGGTCGGTACAGTTGCTATCAGCGAGGAAGAGTACAGAAGTGCAGAAGCTTGGAAAAATAAGCTTGGTGAGGATAAGGTTGTGATCCAGACTTATCCTGACAACTTCATGAGTGAGGAGGAGACCACGATCTCCAATATGCTGAATCTGGTTTCCGATCCGGATATCAAGGTCGTTATCTTTGTACAGGGTGTTCCCGGAGCATCTGCAGCAATTGCAAAGGCAAAGGAAGTTCGTCCTGACATTCTTTACATCAACGGCGGCCCCAATGAGGATCCTGACGTAGCTTGTACCGCTGCAGATCTCTGCATCGACTACGACAACTATTCCGCAGGCGCACAGATGGCAGACAGAGCAAAGGAAATGGGAGCAGAGACTCTGATCTACTATTCCTTCCCCCGTCATCAGGGCTATGAGAAGGTTGCATACTGCGGCAATCAGTGTGAAGCACGCTGCAAGGAGCTGGGAATCGAGTTTGTACGTGTGACCATGCCTGATCCTCAGTCTGACGCAGGTACTGCCGGAACTCAGCAGTTCGTAATCGAGGATGTGCCCAAGGAAATTGAAAAGTACGGTGAGAAAACCGCTTTCTTTGATACCAATACCATGTCCACTCCCGCAGTGATCAAGGCATTATACGATGCCGGCGCCGGTATCTACATGAATCCCAGCCAGTCTTCTCCTTTCTGCGGTTATGCAGAGGCTCTCGGTCTTTCCGTACCGGAGGACAAGACAAATGATTACATGTGGATGATCGAAGCCATCCAGGCAAAGCTTAAGGAGACCAACGACAATGGACGTTTCTCCACCCGTATGATTCCTACTGTTGTTATGGAAATGAACACTGCTGTAGAATATGCTCTGGCATATATGAACGGCGAGACCAACGGCAAGGTTGATATGGATGCATTCAAGGCTGCACTCATCAAGGCTTCCGGAACGGAAGAGGGTATCAGCTTCAATATTTACGATGTCAATGGCGTGAAGTACGACAATTTCGCACTGGTACTTGGGCCGTGGGCAATGCTGTAATTACAGATCTCTGAATAGAGAGAGCCGGAATTAAAAGCCGGCCCTGAGCAGTCATGCAGCACAATCTGCGGGCAGATTGTGTTGCATGACTTTTATGGAAAAAGGGGAGGAGAGACGCATGGACACCTATTTGCTTGAAATGAAGCACATCACGAAAAAATATGGTGAGAATACGGTTCTCAAGGACATGGAGCTTCATGTAAAGCCCCATGAAATTCATGCTCTGTTGGGAGAGAACGGAGCAGGAAAATCGACGCTTATGAACATTTTGTTCGGTATGCCGGTGATCTACGACAGCGGCGGTTTTGAGGGAGAGATTCTCTGGGAGGGAAAGCCGGTTCAGCTGGACACTCCCATGAAGGCCATGGAAGCAGGAATCGGTATGGTGCACCAGGAATTTATGATGATTCCCGGATTTACCATTGCGGAAAATATTAAATTGAACCGTGAGCCTTTGAAAAAGTCTCTGAGCGGAAAGCTGGGAGGCAAATATTTATCGGTTATTGATTTTGACCAGATGGGACGGGACGCAAGAGAAGCCCTTGGTCAGGTCGGCATGGATTTGGATGAAAACACTCTGATGGACAGTCTCCCGGTAGGACATATGCAGTTTGTGGAGATTTCCAGAGAAATTGATAAAAAGAATGTAAAGCTGCTGGTATTCGATGAGCCGACGGCAGTTCTTACAGAAAGCGAAGCACAGGTTCTTTTGGATATCATGAAGAAGCTGGCAGCTTCGGGAATCGCGATCATCTTTATTACCCACCGTCTTGATGAGGTGATGAAGGTGGCGGACCAGGTTACCGTGTTCCGTGACGGGGAACTGGTGGGAAGCATGCCCATCGGAGAGACGAGTACGGAACAGATCGCGGAAATGATGATCGGCCGCAAAATGGGCGAACCTTTTGCAAAGGAAAAGTCCGGAGGGGACGATCAGGCTCCTTTTGCTCTGGAGCTTAGGAATTTCCGTGTGGATATGCCAGGTGAACGGACGAAGAATGTGAACATCCAGGTTAAAAAAGGGGAAATCTTTGGTCTGGCAGGTCTGGCAGGACAGGGAAAGATCTCAATCGCCAACGGAATCATGGGGATTTATCCTTCCGAAGGTGAGCTTTATATAAATGGTACTCAGATTGAGCATATCACACCCCAGAAGATTCTGGAAAAGGGCTGTGCCTTTGTGTCCGAGGACAGAAAGGGGACCGGCCTTCTCCTGGATAATTCCATTGAGGAGAATATTTCTGTGGCAGCCATGAAGGTCCAGAAAAAGTATTTGAAGAATTTCGGTCTCTTTACGCAGGCCGATAAAGGCAGGATCAGAAAACATGCCCTTGAGATGATCAAGACGCTGGATATCCGCTGTACCGGGCCGTCCCAGTACACAAGACGTCTGTCCGGAGGAAATCAACAGAAGGTGTGCGTTGCCAGGGCTCTCAGCCTGGAGCCGGATATTCTGCTGGTTTCAGAGCCTACCAGAGGCATTGACATCGGTGCAAAGCGGCTTCTGATGGAATATCTGGTGAAGCTCAATCAGGAGAAGGGCATGACGATCATCATTACCTCCTCAGAGCTGGCGGAGCTTCGGTCTGTCTGCGACAGAATTGCCATTATTTTTGATGGAAAAGTGGAGGGAATCCTTGCACCGGATGCTTCCGACAAGGAATACGGTCTTCAAATGATGGGATATTATTCAAGAGAAAAGGGAAGGAGCGTGGAAGAGCATGAAGGATAAAATCGTTGGCAGTCTGAAGCGCTTCGGCTCTGCAAGGCTGATCATTTCCCTGTTTTTTGTGGCACTTCTCGTGGTCACCTTCGTGCTGGATCTGTCTTTTACGACGACAGTTTCTGACGTAATGATCCGCTGGTGCATGAATTTTGTTCTGGTACTTGCCATGGTGCCCAGTGTGCTTTCCGGCTGTGGATTGAACTTTGCTTCAACACTCGGTATTTCCTGCGGACTTTTGGGCGGCGTATTGTCCATCGAGTTTGGCTTTACCGGAGTGATAAGCCTGATTATGGCATGTATTTTAGGCTGTGCTTTTGCTCTCGTGATCGGCATGATTTACGGAAAGCTTTTGAACTATATTAAGGGATCTGAGATGATGATTGCCACCTATGTGGGATTTGCATTCGTCTCTTTGATGTGTATCGTCTGGATCTTCCTTCCGATCACCAATGATACGCTGCGACTGGCTATGGGCGGCGGTGTTCGTCTCAATGTGGAGCTGTCTGCTACCTTCGGACATCTCCTCAATGATTTCCTGACCGTGACAGTGGGTGGAATCACGATTCCGGTTGGCTTTATGCTTGTATGTGCGGCCTTCTGCGTTGTTCTTAAGCTGTTCCTCAACAGCCGTACCGGAAAAATGATGCAGGTGGCCGGTGAGAATCCAAAATTCGCACAGGCTCTTGACATCAGCGTCAACCGGTACCGGATCCTCGGAACGGTACTTTCCACCGTGCTGAGTGCGATTGGTATCCTGTTTTATGCACAAAGCTACGGATTCTTACAGCTTTATACAGCGCCTCTTAAGATGAGCTTCCTTGCAGTGGCAGCAGTGCTGATCGGCGGAGCCACCACAAGGCGGGCATCCATTGGCAACGTTATTCTCGGCAGCCTTTTGTTCAACGGAATTCTCGCCACCTCGACTCCGGTAGCCAATGCACTGGCTCCGGACAGCAACCTGGCTGAGATCGTCCGCATCATTGTCAGCAACGGAATTATCGTTTACGCACTGACAAAAATCAAGCGGGAGGTGTAAGTATGCACAAAACAATGAAATCCCGTTTGAAAACAATGGGAGTCGGACTGAAACAATACAACGTGGTGATTTTCTTTATCATTCTTGCGGTGGCTGCTTACTTTGTATCCGGTGTGGCACCTACCGTATTTCTTCAGGAGATCGCTTCCCGGTTCTGTCGGAACGCATTCCTGGTGCTGGCACTGATCATCCCTGTCATTGCAGGACTTGGTCTGAACTTCAGTATCGTAATCGGAGCAATGGCCGGACAGATGGCGATCATTCATACGGTTTCCTGGGGAATCACTGGATTCCCTTCCTTCCTCGTGAGCATTCTTTTAAGTACGCCTCTGGCTGTGCTCTTTGGATTTCTTGTGGGTAAGGTCCTCAACAAGACAAAAGGAAACGAGATGATCACCTCCATGATCCTCGGTTATCTGGCAAACGGTGTTTACCAGTTTGTCTACCTGTATCTGATCGGTACGGTGATTCCGTTCCCCGATGCAGCGATGATGAACGACAACGGTGTGGGCATCAAGAGTTCCCTGGGCTTTGCGGATAATTTTAAATATTCCCTGACCAATGTCTGGAATACCAATCTGGCCAATTTTATATTGATCGCAGGTGTTGTGGTGATTCTGCTGGTCGTTGTCCGCCTTGTGCTTGCTGTTGTAAGAAAGAAACAGAAGGGAACTCCGATCAAACCATCCCTCCTTTTGGGAAGCGGAATTCTGACAGTGCTTTGTGTTATACTCATCTGTCTTTCTCTGTTCAATGAAAAAGCACAGTTTACACTTCGGTTTGTTACCTTCCCGGTGTCTGCCCTTGTGTGCGTACTGCTTTTGTGTCTGTTCAACGGCTGGATCTTTAAGACAAAGCTGGGACACGACTTCCGGGCTGTCGGCATGAATCAGCAGGTGGCAACTGTAGCCGGTATCAATGTGGACCGGACACGTATCATTGCACTGATCTTCTCTACTGTATTTGCTGCCTGGGGACAGATCATCCGCCTTCAGGATATCGGCACCATGAATACCTATTCAGCCCATGAGCAGATCGCTCTGCTGGCCGTAGCAGCTCTTCTGGTGGGCGGTGCTTCTGTTGTGAAGGCTGGCAACAAGAACGCGATCATCGGTGTAATTTTGTTCCATGCTATTTTTGCAGTATCTCCTCAGGTCGGTACAGCACTGTTTGCTGACAGCCAGATCGGAGAGTATTTCCGTGTATTCCTGGCATACGGTATCATCTTTGTTGCCCTTGCCATGAATGCGGTTCAGCAAAATAAAATGAAAAAGAGGTAAAAGTCATGAAGGATTCTGCATTTGCTTCCCGTGTGGGAAAGATCAATGAAATTCTGAAACAGGAAGGGATCGACTGCTTTCTTGTGACTCCTTCTTCTGATATGAAATATCTGTGCGGGTATTCCATCAAAGGAGATGAGCGGTTTCTTGCCCTGGTGCTGGCACCGGACCATGAGCCTTTTATCATCGCCAATATTCTGTATGAGCTCCAGGTGACGGAGACACCGGTGACAGAATTTACTTACTGGTTTGACGGAGAGGATCCCTTTTCTCTTTTAAAAACAGAGCTTGAAAAACGCGGGATCCGGCCGAAAACCATTGCGGTGGATGCAGCAATGCCGGCTCTGTTTACTCTGCAGCTGAATGCGCTTTACCCGGATGCCCGTTTTGTGAACGGAAGTCCCCTGGTACAGCCTCTGCGTGTTTATAAGGACCGTCAGGAAATGGATCGTATGATCGAATCCACCGCAAAAGCAGACATTGCTCTGAAACGCTGCATGGATAAGGGAACCTACTGGGTAGGAAAGACTGAGTCGGATTTCCTTGCCGAGCTGGCTTACGAGATGACCTGCCTTGGGCTGACTGCTCCTGGTGCCTGCGTGGCTGTTGGAGCCAATGCAGCAGTTCCCCATCACAATACCGGTGACACTGTCATTGAAATGGGAAAATGTCTGCTCATTGATTTCGGCGGATCCTATAAAAATTACTGTACGGATATGACAAGAACGTATCATTTCGGCGAGCCCAGTGACAAGTTCAAAGAAGTGTATCATGTAGTTCTTGAAGCAAATCTGGCCGGTGAAGAGGCAGCTAAGGTTGGCAATCAGCTTCAGGATGTGGACATTGCAGCAAGAAAAGTGATCGAGAAGGCCGGTTACGGTGATTATTTCATCCACAGAACCGGACACGGCATCGGCATTGATTGTCATGAGGGTCCTTCGGCCGGAGCAGGCGAGACAACTCTGATCAGACCAGGAATGGCCTTCTCCTGTGAGCCTGGCATTTATCTGCCGGGTGAGTTCGGTGTCCGCATTGAGGATCAGGTGCTGATTGAGGAGGATGGAACGACAAGAGTGCTTCACCAGCTTCCCAAGGAGCTTACGATCATTAAATAATAGATGTATGAAAACCGTGAAAACGGTGAAAAGAAGGGGCTGTAAAAAAACTCCCCTGACAGAAAAATCGCCCAGACCGTGAGGTCTGAGCGATTTTTTGGTATAATTAATTATGCTACTAAATAACAATACCAGTACTAATTATACTATGCGTCA
>NZ_JASGBQ010000008.1 GCF_030053595.1 Fusibacillus kribbianus | reverse complement strand
GAAGTTTGTTATTGGTGGTACTTTAACAATACTATCTTGGGACAATCCTGTCACTGCCTTTTTTAGAAAAAGTAAAAAGCTGCGCCACAGCCTTGGCAGGCCATCGCGCAGCGATTTTGTTCACTTTCAGTTTGTCGCACTGATAAAATCCCTTTAGGAACTAAAGGGCGCACTTCTATACTCTCCTACCGGGAGTATGTGCGTCCTGCGGAGCTTCATTCTCCGTCAGCAGAAGAAAACTGCATGATCGAGAATGTTGCGTCACTTCGTTCCGTCAAGGTGGCTACACCCCCTTGCGCCGCTAAAGCGGCTATCCCCTGTGGACTTGCCGTCCGCAAACAGCATGAAATGCTGTTCGCCGCCAGCAAGTAAAAACACAGCGTAAAGTTATGTTGCGGAAATGTAAACTTGAAGTGGTGGTGGCTGAAAGCGTTCATTGCTATAATGAAATCACCAAATCAAAGGAGGATTTCATTATGAAATTATCAGATAAGATTGTTAGGTTGAGAAAGTCCAATGGAATGTCACAGGAAGAGTTAGCTGATAAGCTGGGCGTATCAAGGCAAGCCATTTCCCGTTGGGAAATGGGAACAGCTATGCCAGATGCAACAAACATTCTTCAACTCAGTAGGCTGTTTCAGGTTACAACAGACTACTTGCTAAATGATGAATACCAAAGCGACAATGACCTGCCGAAAGTTAAGGAAGTCAAAACGGACGGCATCCACCAGATCATGATTTTTTTGATCACTCTTGAAGTGATGGTGTTGATCATTCAATTCATGTCTGTTATGATCCTGCAAAACATTTTCTTTGGTGTCCTAAGTTTTATTCCTTTTATTGCTATGGTTGGAGGCTTTGAATACGCATATCAAAAAAAGGCAAATGAGCAGAATGAGAGAACAGTGCAATTCCGCAAGCGGTTTTATAAAGTCTCTGCATGGTTAGGCACATACTTCCCGGTTAGACTGTTGGTAAGTGCGTTAGTACATTTTTATCCTCGCCCTATCAATTCGCTTGCTTTGGAATGTGTCATCGCCGTCCTCTATCTGATGACTGCTACCTTCATAACATTAGAGATTGAAAAACGCCATCTTTCAAAGAACTGATTTTAGAACATAACGAATACCGAAAATCAGACCGTTGACTGGTCGCACTATGCGAAAAGTTGACGGTCTTTTTTTATCCCCAAAATCAAAAAAGGAGGTCAATCCCAATGACAAAACCGAAAACCCTCGACCAGCTCCGAGCCGAAAAGGAACGAGCTGAGACGCAGCTTGCACAGGAACAGCACAAGCTGGAGCGTCTGGAGAATCGAAAGAAGTATCTGGAGAAAGGCGAAAGGCAGAAACGCACCCATCGTCTTTGCAATCTGGGCGGCACGGTTGAGAGCCTTGCCCCGGAGGTCAAAGATCTCACACGCACCGAAATGACAGAGCTGATGGAACACATCTTTTCTCTGTCCGAAGTCCAGCGAGCCGTCCGTCACATGGCGATTACCCATATCAGCCAAGCAAACAGAGAAAAGGAGTTGAAAGCCGATGGCACTATTTCATCTAAGCGTCACGCAGACTAAGCGAAGCGCAGGACAGTCCGCTATTGCTTCTGCCGCCTACCGTGCCGGGGAGCGATTGTATAGTGAGTATTACGGCGAATACAGCGACTACACCCGCAAGGGCGGCGTGATCTGCTCCGACATTCTCCTGCCGTCCCATGCACCGCCAGAATACGCAGACCGTCAGACCCTATGGAACGCCGTGGAAAAAGCCGAGCGTGGGAAGAACGCCCAGCTTGCATACAGCTTTGACATTGCCTTGCAGAATGAATTTTCCCTTGAGGAAAACATCGCTCTTGCAAGGCAATTTTTGTTGGAAAACTTTGTGAGCCGGGGCATGGTGGTTGACTTCGCCATACACCAGCCAGACCGGGAGGACGGAGGCATACCAAACCCGCACTTCCATGTGCTTTGCCCTATCCGTCCCATTGAGCAGAACGGCAAATGGGGGCTAAAGCAACGCCGGGTGTATGAGCTGGACGAGGACGGCAACCGTATCCGGGACGCAGACGGAAAGTTTGTGTTCAACGCCGTTCCCACTACCGACTGGGGCAGTCCCGAAACGCTGGAATACTGGCGGCAGACATGGGCGGAGCTATGCAACGCCAAGTTTGCGGAAAAGGGGCTTGACGTTCGTATCGACCACCGAAGCTATGAGCGTCAGGGCGTGGAGCTTCTTCCCACCGTTCATGAGGGCGCAACCGTCCGGGCAATGGAGAAGAAAGGCATACGCACCGAGAAAGGCGAGTTCAACCGCTGGATCAAAGCCACCAATGCCGTGATCCGGGACATCAAGAAGAAAATCGCTCTCCTGTTCGATTGGATTGCCGAAGCAAAAGCAGAGCTTGCCAAGCCGCAGGCACCCGACCTTGTTTCTCTGCTGAACGCCTATTACACCAGCCGCAGAGCCGGGGCATATTCGCAGAAAGGCAAGGTCAGCAACCTAAAGGAGATGAACGAGACTTTCAATTATCTCCGGGCAAACGGCATTTACACTCTTGAAGATTTGGAAAGCCGTGTCAGCGAACACAGTGCTGCCACAGAGAGCTTGAAGAAAACGCTGGACGAACAGACCGCCCGAATGAAAGCAATTAAGCAGCTCTATGACAGCTCTGCTGCTTTCCAGAGCTTGAAGCCTGTCTATGACGGCTTGCAGAAAATCAAGTTTGAGAAGCCCAGAGCCAAGTACAAGGCAGAGCATGAAGCGGAACTGAAACAGTTCTACGCCGCCAGACGAAAGCTGACCGGGGAGTTCCCAGACGGCAAGGTGGATATGAAAAAGCTGTCCGACGAGTATGACGAGCTGGAACAGGCGCACGAAACCACCTATGGCGAGTTTAAGACCGTCAGAGACGATTTACACCGTCTTTGGAAGGTCAAGTCATGTGTAGATACTGCCGCCCGATTTAACGAGCGCACAGAGGAACAAATGCTCCAAAATCGACCCCAAACACGACACAAAAAGGAGGAACTATCCCGATGAATTATACCCAAGCACAGATTGACCGGGCAAACGCCGTCAGTCTGGAAGATTTTCTCCGTACACAGGGAGAGACGCTTATCAAAAGCGGACGAGAATACCGCTGGAAAGAACATGACAGCCTGACCATTCGTGGAAACAAATGGTTTCGCCACAGCCAGAGCAAGGGCGGCTATCCCATTGATTTTGTCATGGAGTTTTACGGAAAATCCTTTCCCGAAGCCGTCCAGCTCCTGACCGGCGAAAGCGGCGAGGGGCAGACCGAAGCCACCACAGCACCGCCCACAGCGTTCCACTTGCCCTTGCACAACAGAACAGCCGACAGAGCAATTCAATATCTTTGCGAAAGCCGAGGTCTCAACAAAACGCTTGTTGAGGCTTTTCTTCTTTCCGGGGATATTTACGAGGACGCAAAGCGGCACAATGTTGTGTTTGTCGGCAGAGACCGAAACGGCACACCGAGATACGCCCATGTGCGAGGAACGGCAGACACATTCAGACAGGATATTACCGGGTCTGACAAGTCCTATCCGTTCCGATATGAGGGCAACAGCAACCAGCTCTTTGTCTTTGAAGCTCCGATAGACCTTTTGTCCTTTATCTGCCTTTATCCGCAGGATTGGCAGACAAGGAGCTATCTTGCCCTGGGCGGCGTTTCTGGCAAAGCCCTTGACCGTTTTCTTTCTGAACGCAAGGACACCCGAAAAGTGTTCCTCTGCCTTGACAGCGACACCGCTGGAAATGAAGCCTGCACACGACTGGCACAGTCCATTTCCGTTGAGATTGCCGTCATTCGCCTTGTCCCGGCAAGGAAAGATTGGAACGATGTTCTCCGCCAGCAAGGGGACATTCCCAGCCGCAAATTCATAGCCGAGACAATCACGCTGCGAGAGCTGCCCACCGCCCAGCCTGTCCCCATGCTCCGCATGGCAGATGTGGAGCTGACGAGCGTGGATTGGCTATGGTTTCCCTATATCCCCTTTGGAAAGCTGACGATTATACAGGGCAACCCCGGCGAGGGCAAGACCTACTTTGCCATGCGTCTTGCGGCGGCTTGCACCAACCGAAAGCCTTTACCCGGTATGGAGACCCTTGAGCCTTTCAACATCATCTACCAGACCGCAGAGGACGGTCTGGGCGATACCGTCAAGCCCCGACTGATGGAAGCGGAAGCAGACCTTGAAAGAGTGCTTGTCATTGACGATAGGGACACACCGCTGACCCTTGCCGATGAGCGCATAGCAAGAGCAATCCGTGAGAACAACGCAAGGCTGGTTATCATTGACCCGGTGCAGGCGTTTATGGGCGCAGATGTGGATATGAACCGGGCAAATGAAGTCCGTCCCATCTTCCGCAGTCTGGGAGACATTGCACAGGCTACAGGGTGCGCTATCGTGCTGATTGGACACCTCAACAAAGCCGCAGGAACGCAAAGCACCTACCGGGGATTGGGGTCTATCGACATTACGGCGGCAGTCCGCAGTCTGCTGTTTATTGGCAAGCTGAAGGACAGCCCCACAACGAGGGTGCTTATCCATGAGAAAAGCTCCCTTGCGCCGCCCGGACAGTCCCTTGCCTTTTCTCTGGGAGACGAGAAAGGCTTTGAGTGGATAGGGGCTTATGACATTACCGCTGACGAGCTTCTTGCCGGGACAGACACCGCAAAGACCGAGAGCAAGACCGCACAGGCGCAAATGCTCATTCTGGAATTGCTTGCAAACGGAAAGCGTATGCCGAGTGCAGAGCTGGAAAAGGCAGTCAATGAGCGTGGGATTTCCTCACGCACCATGAGAACGGCAAAGAGCCGTATCGGGGACAGACTTGTGACCGAGAAAGACGGCACAGCATGGGTCTGCTATCTCCGAGACTGACAACAGGAACACGGCAAGCGTGGCAAAGACGGCAAGGTTTTTATAGATACCTTAATGTTGCCGCCTTGCCTTGTTCCCTCATACCACACCGCCCGATGATGAATAGTTACCGGGCACTTTTTCATTTACAGGAGGATTTTGAATGAACAATACCGCAACCAACACCGCCACTTGCCCGACTGTCAGAAAGCAGATTGGCAAGACCACCTATATCGTCCGTGTCCATTTCAGCGAGACCGCCAAGGAGACGATGGAGGACAAAATCAAGCGTATGCTCCGTGAAGAAGTCCGCAAAATGTGACTTCTTTTTGAATTTGATGAAAAAGTCCTTGACTTTTCGTCTCTGGCAAAACGGCAAAGTCAATCCTTATTTCCTGCGGCGCAAGGTTAGCCCCCTTTGACATACGGGAACTGCGCGAACTCATGGAAACCGACGAAATGGAGCTTGACACTTTGGGAGATAGAAAAACGGCATTGTTCGTTATCATCTCCGACACCGACGACACTTTCAATTTTGTTGTTTCCATTCTCTACACGCAGCTTTTCAACTTGTTATGCGACAAAGCCGACGATGTTTACGGCGGGCGGCTGCCTGTTCATGTGCGCTGCCTGTTAGATGAATTTGCGAATATCGGTCAAATCCCGAAGTTTGAAAAGCTCATAGCGACCATACGAAGCCGCGAAATATCGGCTTCTATTATTTTGCAATCACAGTCGCAGCTAAAGGCAATCTACAAGGACAACGCCGATACCATAGTCGGCAACTGCGACACGACCCTTTTCTTGGGCGGCAAGGAAAAAACGACGCTCAAAGAAATATCGGAAATCTTAGGCAAAGAAACGATTGACAGCTTCAACACTTCCGAAACCAGAGGGCGGGAGCTTTCGCATGGGCTGAACTATCAGAAGTTAGGCAAAGAGCTTATGACGCAGGACGAAATCGCGGTCATGGACGGCGGGAAATGTATCTTGCAGCTTAGAGGTGTGCGCCCGTTCTTCTCTGATAAGTACGACATCACGAAGCACCCGAAATACAAGTACCTGTCCGACGCAGACCCGAAAAACGCCTTTGACATGGAAAAGCATATCAAACGCCGCCCCACTATCGTAAAGCCGGACGAAGTATTTGACTACTACGAAATCGACGTACAGGAGGACGCAGCACCGTAAAGGGAGGTGGTAATCTATCCGAACTGTAAACACGGGCTATATGGTACGCGCCCCTACTTGGAGCGTGGCAGGAAGCCGCAGCGTATCAACCCTTACAAAAATGACAACTGAATACCGCCGCGCCGCAGCAGTTTAAGCAGCGCGAGGACGCAGCCGCCGAACACAGGCGGCTTTTTTCATACCCAAAACCAAAAACAAACAATTTTTATCGCCGCAAAGCGGCAGAAAGTGAGGATATTATATGGATTTTTTCAACAGCGCAGTTGACGTATTGCAGACTTTGGTAATCGCGCTTGGCGCAGGACTTGGCATTTGGGGCGGCATTAACCTCATGGAGGGGTACGGCAACGATAACCCCGGCGCGAATGCTCATGTACGGTAAAGAAGCAAGCAACCGAAAACAATAGATAGACCGCCAGCACTACACTATTCCGAACCAAAGACCAAAAGATAAGCATTTTGAGAAAATCTAAACTTTTGGATTTTCCTACAATGCCGACTACGGCGGAATCCCTCCCACTCCTTATATATTTCTTTCTGTATACATTGAATTTGTATTTAGTAAAATGCAGACAACACCACGGATCGGCTTTTGGCTGGACAATTCCAACCAAACACCGCAGCAGACAGTAGAAACCATTCTGAACGTTAGGAAGCCGGTATGATTGTTACATATAAGGGGAAGAAAAATTTCTTTTAGATACTTGTTTTCCTAAAACTGATGTGATATAATAGCTTCATTCCAGAAAAGGAGTAAAAAATATGCGGCAAGGTATTCTTAAATAAAACTATAATCAAATAGTGGGAACAAAGGATTATGATAGTTCCTTTTGTGGGGGCTTGATTTTTTGTACCCAATTTAAGAATACTTTTGCCTTATCAATTTTGACATATCCAAAAAAACAGCAGTCACAAACAGGTGTATGCTGTATATGTGTATGTCCGCAAATTATAATCCCCAGTGGTAAAAGTATTTTACTGCTGGGGATTTTTGTGCCCTTTCGGGCTGTAAAAGGAGGACAATCACATGAAAATAATCAATATTGGAATTCTTGCCCATGTAGACGCTGGAAAGACGACCTTGACGGAGAGCCTGCTATATGCCAGCGGAGCCATTTCAGAACCGGGGAGCGTCGAAAAAGGGACAACGAGGACGGACACCATGTTTTTGGAGCGGCAGCGTGGGATTACCATTCAAGCGGCAGTCACTTCCTTCCAGTGGCACAGATGTAAAGTCAACATTGTGGATACGCCCGGCCACATGGATTTTTTGGCGGAGGTGTACCGCTCTTTGGCTGTTTTAGATGGGGCCATCTTGGTGATCTCCGCTAAAGATGGCGTGCAGGCCCAGACCCGTATTCTGTTCCATGCCCTGCGGAAAATGAACATTCCCACCGTTATCTTTATCAACAAGATCGACCAGGCTGGCGTTGATTTGCAGAGCGTGGTTCAGTCTGTTCGGGATAAGCTCTCCGCCGATATTATCATCAAGCAGACGGTGTCGCTGTCCCCGGAAATAGTCCTGGAGGAAAATACCGACATAGAAGCATGGGATGCGGTCATCGAAAATAACGATAAATTATTGGAAAAGTATATCGCAGGAGAACCAATCAGCCGGGAAAAACTTGTGCGGGAGGAACAGCGGCGGGTTCAAGACGCCTCCCTGTTCCCGGTCTATTATGGCAGCGCCAAAAAGGGCCTTGGCATTCAACCGTTGATGGATGCGGTGACAGGGCTGTTCCAACCGATTGGGGAACAGGGGAGCGCCGCCCTATGCGGCAGCGTTTTCAAGGTGGAGTATACAGATTGCGGCCAGCGGCGTGTCTATCTACGGCTATACAGCGGAACGCTGCGCCTGCGGGATACGGTGGCCCTGGCCGGGAGAGAAAAGCTGAAAATCACAGAGATGTGTATTCCATCCAAAGGGGAAATTGTTCGGACAGACACCGCTTATCCGGGTGAAATTGTTATCCTTCCCAGCGACAGCGTGAGGTTAAACGATGTATTAGGGGACCCAACCCGGCTCCCTCGTAAAAGGTGGCGTGAGGACCCCCTCCCCATGCTGCGGACGTCGATTGCGCCGAAAACGGCAGCGCAAAGAGAACGGCTGCTGGACGCTCTTACGCAACTTGCGGATACTGACCCGCTTTTGCGCTGCGAGGTGGATTCCATCACCCATGAGATCATTCTTTCTTTTTTGGGCCGGGTGCAGTTGGAGGTTGTTTCCGCTTTGCTGTCGGAAAAATACAAGCTTGAAACAGTGGTAAAGGAACCCACCGTCATTTATATGGAGCGGCCGCTCAAAGCAGCCAGCCACACCATCCATATCGAGGTGCCGCCCAACCCGTTTTGGGCATCCATCGGACTGTCTGTTACACCACTCCCGCTTGGCTCCGGTGTACAATACGAGAGCCGGGTTTCGCTGGGATACTTGAACCAGAGTTTTCAAAACGCTGTCAGGGATGGTATCCGTTACGGGCTGGAGCAGGGCTTGTTCGGCTGGAACGTAACGGACTGTAAGATTTGCTTTGAATACGGGCTTTATTACAGTCCGGTCAGCACGCCGGCGGACTTCCGCTCATTGGCCCCGATTGTATTGGAACAGGCATTGAAGGAATCAGGGACGCAACTGCTGGAACCTTATCTCTCCTTCACCCTCTATGCGCCCCGGGAATATCTTTCCAGGGCTTATCATGATGCACCGAAATACTGTGCCACCATCGAAACGGTCCAGGAAAAAAAGGATGAAGTTGTCTTTACTGGCGAGATTCCCGCCCGCTGTATACAGGCATACCGTACTGATCTGGCCTTTTACACCAACGGGCAGAGCGTATGCCTTACAGAACTGAAAGGGTATCAGGCCGCTGTCGGCAAGCCAGTCATCCAGCCCCGCCGTCCAAACAGCCGCCTGGACAAGGTGCGCCATATGTTTCAGAAGGTAATGTAAAGATACATAATCGTCAAGACGGCAACAATCAGAAGTTATGGAGGGTAACAATGGAATATAGTAAGGAAGATTTAATGGAAGCAAAAAAGCAAATTTGGGGAGTGGGAGAGAACATGGGAACAGAGGAAAGTAAAAAAATCTGGGAGGAGAACGCACAATTTTGGGATAATGCAATGGGTGACGAATCTAATGAATTTCACAGAGAGGTAGTGCGTCCCAAAGTAACGGAACTTCTATCTCCTAATCCTGCGGATTACATTTTGGATATTGCGTGTGGCAATGGAAATTATTCTTCGTATCTTGCACAAAGAGGCGCTTCGGTTGTCGCTTTTGATTACAGCAAAAAAATGATAGAATTGGCTAAAAGACGGCAATCACAATATGCAAAACAAATTGAATTTTGTGTGGCGGATGCGACCGATAGAAAAAGTATATTAGAATTAAAAAGAAATCGAGCCTTTACGAAAGCAGTTTCTAATATGGCAATTATGGATATTACGGATATTGAACCACTTCTTATGGCTGTTTATGAACTGTTGCAGGAAAGCGGAATTTTTGTCTTTGCAACGCAACACCCTTGTTTTGTCACGTTGACTGAAAAATATATGACACCGCACAGTTACTATGATATAGCGATTGAAGGGCAACCGAAAGAGCAGATTTATTATCATCGTTCCATACAAGATATTTTTAACCTTTGTTTTAGAGCTGGATTTGTCATTGATGGATTTTATGAAGAATGTTTTAAAACCAACAAAGAAATTCCTATGGTAATGATAGTAAGGCTTAAGAAGGTAAAACGTGATAGCTTAAAATAAATTCAAGTTTGTCGGGTAAATAGCAAACCCAGCCGAGCCAGTCAACGGTCAAGATGAACGGCGCATATGCGCAGCCGTTGACAGCCCCGCCCGCCTTTGCTGGTAGGCAATCAAGGGGCGACAGCAAGAAGTGCCACCGCCCCGCACTATTATTCAGAAAGGGGAATTTCCATGACCGACCAGATAGCCTATCAAGAATATATCCAGCGCAGGTACAACGCCTTTTGCAAGACTGTTATCCGCTGTGCCGCCTTGGACAAGATTTTGAAGCTTAAACGGCAATGGGAACGGCAAGTTTCCCTTGACTATCTGATGAACGAGAAGTTTGTCCAGTTTGCCGCGTCGGAGCCGGACGAGGAATACCCATTTACCGTCTGCGGTCAGACCGTCCTGCTCTGCAACGCCGCCCTTGCCGACGCGATCTCTGTTTTGCCGGAGCAGACGCGGGAAGAAATCCTGCGCTATTACTTTCTGCGCCAGCCGCAGCGCGTGATCGGCGCGTGTATTGGCCGGTCACGCAGCACAGCGGGGCGGCATATCCAGCTTGCCTTGCAGCGGCTACGCGAAGAAATGGGGGTGAGCCGGTATGAGTAGACTTCTCCCCTATGAAACAATCCTCAAAGCCCGTGAGGGCGACCCAGAAGCCGTGAACGCTGTCCTGCTCCACTACGCCGGATATATCCGCTATTTCTCAAAAGTGAACGGGCAGGTCAACGCCGAGGTGGAGGACTATGTAAAGCAGCGGTTAATTGACTGTCAATTCAAGTTCCGGCTTGACGAACCACCGGACAAGTCATAAAAACTGAATACCAGCCGCCACCGACGCGGCCAGCGAAAGCAGTAAGTCTTGAAAAAGATTTACTGCTTTTTTTGTTGTCCGGCTCCGCTCCCGGCCATTTTGCCCCCTGCCGGTTGTAGTAGTAAGCGAGGAGGGAATTTTTCTGCCCTGGTGTTTGGCATTTGGAGCATTTACCCGTAGTAGAGGGCAAAGAGAAAGGATTTCTCCAACACCGGGTAGAAACCACTGCGTCCGGTGTCATTTTAGCGAAAGCGGGCAGGAATGCCCTTTACAGGATTAGTAGTAGCAGAAAAAGAGAAACAAACTTTTGTGGTTGCAGTTTTCCAAAAAAGTGGCGGACGGAAGTGAGAGAAAGTTTGCAGTCACGGAGAGCAAGTTTCTACCACGGTGCCAAAATCCGCAATTCTGCAGTTTTGCCCCTCGCGGGAAACTTGTTGGGGAGTGCCTTCCCCAAACCCTGCTCATGCGCCCTTACGGGCGAGAAAGGAGGTCACACCATGCGAAAGAAATACAACACGCCCCACCGCAGCCGCGTTGTGAAAACCCGGCTGTCCGAAGATGAGTATGCCGACTTCACAGCGCGGCTTGCGCCCTATGGTATCAGCCAGTCCGAATTTCTCCGGCAGGCGATACGGCGGGCGACCATACGCCCGGTTGTCCATGTGTCGTCGGTCAATGACGAGTTGCTTTCCGCTGTCGGGAAGCTGACAGCCGAGTACGGCAGGATCGGCGGCAACCTCAATCAGATTGCCCGGTATCTGAACGAATACGGCGTACCCTACAACACCCTTTCCGGCGAGGTACGCGCCGCCATATCCGACCTTGCCGTCCTCAAGTATGAAGTCCTCAAGAAAGTAGGTGACGCGGTTGGCAACACTCAAGCATATCAACTCTAAAAACGCCGACTACGGAGCCGCCGAGCAATATCTTCTCTTTGAGCATGACGAGTTTACCATGAAGCCCGTCCTTGATGAAACCGGCAGGCTTATCCCCCGCGAGGACTACCGGCTGTCCACGCTGAACTGCGACGGGGAGGATTTTGCCGTTGCGTGTATGCGGGCCAATCTCCGCTATCAGAAAAACCAGCGGCGGGAAGATGTGAAAAGCCACCACTACATCATCAGCTTTGACCCGCGGGACGGGCCGGACAACGGCCTGACCGTAGACCGGGCGCAGGCGTTGGGGGAACAATTCTGTAAAGAGCATTTTCCCGGCCACCAGGCCCTTGTCTGCACCCACCCGGACGGGCATAACCACAGCGGCAACATTCATGTGCATATCGTCATAAACAGCCTGCGGATTGAGGAAGTGCCGTTCCTGCCCTACATGGACAGGCCGGCCGATACGAAAGTCGGCTGCAAGCACCGATGTACCGACGCTGCCCTGCGCTACTTCAAATCCGAAGTCATGGAGATGTGCCACCGGGAGGGGCTTTATCAAATCGACCTCTTGAACGGCAGCAAGAACCGCGTCACCGACCGGGAGTATTGGGCGCAGAAAAAGGGACAGGCCGCGCTGGACAAGCAGAACGCCCCCATGATTGCCGATAGTATCGCGCCCCGGCAGACCAAGTTTGAAACGAACAAGGAGAAGCTGCGGCAGACCCTACGGAAAGCCCTTGCCACCGCCGCCAGCTTTGACGAGTTTTCCTCTCTGTTGCTGCAGGAGGGTGTGACCGTCAAGGAGAGCCGGGGGCGGCTTTCCTACCTCACGCCGGACAGGACAAAGCCAATTACCGCCCGGAAGCTGGGCGACGATTTTGACCGCGCCGCTGTCTTTGCCGTTTTAGAGCAAAACGCCGCCAGAGCAGCCGAAGCGCCAGCCAGATCCCCCGATCCCCCACGCACCATAAAAGACCGCTTGCAGGTTGCCAGAGCCGAGATAGCCGCCCCGAAACAGGACGGAGTGCAGCGGCTTGTGGACATTGAGCAGAAAATGGCCGAGGGCAAAGGCCGGGGCTATGAACGCTGGGCGAAGATACACAATCTGAAGCAGGCCGCCAAAACGCTGTCCGTCTACCAGCAATACGGCTTTACTTCCCCGGAGCAGTTAGAAGCCGCCGTTGACACCGCCTATCAGAAAATGCGCCAGACCAGCGGCGAACTGAAAGCACTGGAAACGAAGCTGCAAGGGAAAAAGAAGTTGCAGCGGCAGGTGTTGGCCTACGCCCAGACCAAGGCCGCCCGCGACGGGCTGCGGGCACAGAAATCCGAGAAAGCCCGCGCCGCATACCGGCAGGCCCATGAGAGCGATTTTATCATAGCCGACGCAGCAGCCCGGTATTTCAAGGCGCATGGCATTACCAAGCTGCCCGCCCGGAAAGCGTTGCAGGCCGAGATCGAGCAGCTTATCTCCGAGAAAGACGGCCTGTATAACACCTATCACGAACAGAAACAGCGGTTCAAGGAGTTGCAGACCGTCAAGCGGAACATCGACCAGATTTTGCGCCGGGACGAGCCGCACCGCAGAAAGGAGCAGAGCCATGAGCGATAACCTGCCCCACATGGACTACCGCCAGCACCGGCGGGCGCGGCGGCTGGTACATGAGTGCTGTAACTACGATGAGGGGAACTGCCTGCTATTGGACGACGGGGAGCCTTGCGTGTGCGTCCAGAGCATTTCCTTTTCCCTCATGTGCCACTGGTTCCGTGTGGCTGTCCTGCCCCTTGACGGGGAGCTGGCCGCAGCCCTCTTGTGCCGGGGAAGCCGGAAACGGTGTGCCGTCTGCGGGGCGGCCTTTGTCCCCAAATCCAACCGGGGAAAATACTGCCCCGACTGCGCCGGGCGCATGAAGAAAATCAAAGCCGCCGAGAGAAAGCGGAAACAAAGGCAGAGATGTCACGCTTTAGAGCCTTTCAAACCCGCATAAATCAAGGCTTTTTTCGTGGGTGTCAAAGGGTACGCGATACATTTATCCTTTTCCCCCGGAAACGGCGTTTTAATGCGTGACAATACGCCAAAATCAACCCGAACACAGGGAGGTGATCCTATCGCTGATTATATCAGGGCAGACACGCGGCTGCCCGCCTATCTGCCGTATCCCCGTTTCCTGCTGAAAATGGAGATTTCACAGACCGCCAAGCTGCTGTATTCGCTGCTGTTAGACCGTTCCACCCTCTCCCAGAAAAACAAGTGGCTGGACGACGAGGGCAGGATTTATATTATCTATCCCATCGCGGAGATAGCAGAAATACTGGATAAAGGCAGCACCACCATCAAGGGGGCGCTTAATGAACTGGACACGGCGGGGCTGTTGGAACGGGAACGGGGCGGCTTCTCCGCACCGAACCGGCTTTATGTCAAAGTACCGCCAGTGCCACAGGTACAGTTTTCAGACCAACTGATGGCCGGAAGTCCGCCCCTCATAGAGCCGGAAAACCGTCCCCTAACCAAACTACTATAAACAACCTTACAGAGAGCCAAACAAAGGGAGTGAGTGGGGGGCCGTCCGCGCCCTATGGCCGATATGGAAATATTTTTCTGTCACAGACCGAATACGACGAGTTGCAGGCAGAGTACCCTGACAGGCTGGAACGGTTCATCGAGGAAATGAGCCGCTACCTTGCCGCCAACGGGAAAAGCTACCAGAACTATGCCGCCGCCCTGCGGATATGGGCGGGGAACGACAAAAAGGAAGCCCCTAAAAAGGGCATACCAGACTACTCATGCAAGGAGGGCGAGAGTTTATGAAGAATGAAATCAACGCGGTTTTGGAGAATATGACGACCACCATCCCGGAGCCGGAGGACTACACCGGCGAGGACGGTTTACTGTACTGCGGCAAGTGCCGCAAGCCGAAAGAAGCCTATTTTGCGCCGGATAAGGCCGCTATCTTCGGGCGCGACCGCCACCCGGCAGAGTGCGACTGCCAGAGAACCGCCCGCGAGGAACGGGAAGCCGCCGAAAAGCGGCGCAGACACCTTGACACCGTGGAAGAACTGAAACGCCGGGGCTTTACCGACCCCACCATGCGGGACTGGACTTTCGAGAACGACAACGGCAGGAACCCGCAGACCGGGCTTGCCCGCCGGTATGTGGAGCATTGGGAAGATATGCGGACAGACAATATCGGCTGCCTGTTCTGGGGCGGCGTAGGCACCGGCAAAAGCTACCTTGCAGGCTGTATCGCAAACGCCCTCATGGAGAAAGAAATCCCCGTCCGCATGACGAACTTTGCTCTTATCCTCAATGACCTTGCCGCCAGCTTTGAGGGGCGCAACGAGTACATTTCCCGCCTTTGTCGTTATCCGCTGCTGATCCTTGACGACTTCGGCATGGAACGCGGGACGGAATACGGGCTGGAACAGGTGTTCAATGTGATTGACAGCCGTTACCGCAGCGGCAAGCCGCTGATCGTCACGACCAACCTTACGCTGGACGACCTGCACAACCCGGAGGACACCGCCCATTCCCGGATTTATGACCGCCTGCTTTCCATGTGCGTCCCGGTACGCTTTACCGGCGACAACTTCCGGCAGGAAACCGCCAAGCGGAAAATGGAGAGCATGAAGAAACTGATTACCGACTGAAAGGAGTATTGCCTATGGCAGATAACAAGCAGCACGACACCCGCACCACCCGCCGCCCTGACTGTGTGACGGAAATCCGCATGGGCAATTCCGTCCTTGTCGTGTCCGGCTATTTCAAGAAAGACACCACAACCACAGCCGCCGACAAAATGGCGCGGGTACTGGAAGCGGAAGCCGCTGCTACACAGGAGCCGACTTATCCGGCGTGAACCGGAGCATGGAAAAGCGGCCATGCCAGGGAGCATGACCGCTGGAACGAAAATCGGAAGTGCTTTAGCAATTCTTAATCTCATTCTCTATAAAATAATTTGCAATTTCAAAGGCTTTTATTCTTCTCTTTGCCAATGTGATTTGTGATTTATAACGCTCGGAATTATCCTTTGATTCAAATGTTTTTACTGTTTCTCTTAGCTTGTGCAGAGTTGAATCAATTTGCCTTTTGGCCGCGGTTAATTCATCTATTGTATACTTCATGTTTTCTCCTTTAACTTCTGATTTTTTTGTTAAATCAGAGTATACCACGGAGTTATGAACTTTTCTACTGCAAATATGGGACGACAACCCATACCATAAAAATCGGAAAATTGAAAAGCTGTAAAGAAGCAAATTTAACGCTTTTGCCGCTGTACAGCCCCCGCCGTTCCGTGGTACAATGAAACCACGGAATAGTGGGGCTGGCTGTCGGAAACGGAGGATTTTATGTTAAGACAAGCCACCCAAAACCTCATTACCGCCCTTTATCCGAGATTGTCCCACGAGGATGAATTGCAAGGCGAGAGTAATTCCATATCGAACCAAGAGTTAATATGTAAAGGGTGGTTTCTCCACCCGAATACATGTGACTGCGGCTCATTTGTGGTGAATTGAAAAGCAGTTATAGGAAAGGAGCAGAAAAAGCCTTATAACCGCTGAAAATCAACACAAAAAGGAGCTGATTCTTGTGAAATCTATATTTGAGGAAATGGGCGGTACATACCGTCAAGTGGGAGATTATTTTATCCCCAACCTTGTTCTGACGGATGACGGCGATTATCAGATAGGCAAATACGGACGTATGCGTCGCAGCTATCTGAAAGAACACCGAAAAATCCTCTACACCAACTATGTGGTGGAGGGAACGCTGTTCAAGCACTTAGCCGAAATCGACCAAGCCTGTAATGAGCGTATAGAAATCATCGTATCTGCTATGTCGGAGCAGGAGGGCGTGACCGAGGCACTGAAAGCGGCTGACCAAATGGAATGGGTACGCCGTAAAAACAACATCCGCAACCGTGCGGAGGAAATCATTTTGACTGAACTTGTATATGCTTAAACGAATGCCCGTATCGGCTGTTATGGCTAATAACGGGCATTTTGGCTTTTGTCAGTTATTTTCTTTTGTGCTGGCTACAAGACGGTCAAAATCACTTTGATACAAGCGGTCTTGAATGATCCGGTACTGCTCAAATTCGCTTTCCGCAAATGCTTTTGCAATAGCGGCTGTGACCTTGCCCTTGTTTTGCAGAATCTCCGCATCGTTGAATTGCAGGAACGCATCCAGCTTGGATGCCCAATCTGCCATCGTCATAGGAATATGCCGCCGTGCCTGTCTTGTGGCATAGTCCAGATACATGGTGACGATCTCGTTCAGCTCCTGTATCTCACCCTTGGATAAGTAATTCTTGGCAATCGACACATCCGCTTTCACAATTTTACCATCGGGAGCATTGCGCCACGAGGTCAAGCCCATGTGTTCTTTGGTATGGTCAGCCCGTGCCATAATGACTTCTGCGGCAGTATTGCCATGGACGGCATAGTGCATCTTATTCTGCACCGTAGCAAAGAAATCCTTGGTGAGCTGGCTGTCGAGGGAATAATCCACGGCGGTGGCATAGATGTCCGTGATTTTCTGATAGAAACGGCGCTCACTGGCACGGATTTCCTGAATCTCGGAAATCAGATGTTCAAAATAGTCTTCATCAAAAATCTGACCGTTGATGAGCCTGCTTTTGTCCAGAACATATCCCTGCTTGGTAAAAGTGTCCAGCACCCTGGTTGCCCACTGCCGGAACTGCGTTGCCCTGCCGGAGTTGATACGGTAGCCGACTGCAATAATGGCGGATAGGGAGTAGAACTTATATTGATAGGTTTTTCCGTTATCCGCAACTTGTGCAAAATTTGCACAGGTTGAATCTTCAGACAATTCGCCACTTTCATAGACATTTTTCAAATGCTTCGTCACAACGCTTCTGTCCACATCGAAAAGCTGAGCGATTGCTTTTTGTGTCAGCCATACGTCATGATCCTGCACTCGGACTTCGATACCGTCCTCCTGTGCGTCTTTCGTAAATACGAGGAAATCCACTGTACTGTTCCTGATTTGAAGTTTGTTTTTATTGTCAGCCATTGTATATCACCATCCCATCAATCCTTCTTATCCTTCGCTCTGCTCTTATACACATTATACTTATTCTTACACTGAGGGCTGCAAAATACCGCACTCGGTCTGCTTGCCACAAAGGTCTGCAAACAATGCTTGCAGATGCGGATGGGTTTTTCCGTGTCGGTCAGCATAAAGCTGAACATCATTTGTATCCCAAGCATAAGAGAGTGAAAATCCCACACAATCGTCGGCTTATCCAGTAAAGCAATACGGTAGGTCGGCGCATTGCCGCCGAAGGCTTCCATGCCCTGCTGCATCAAAAGCCGCTGTTCGGGGGTCATCGTGTCGTAATCCTCGTAGAACAGCACAGAGGTCAGATAGGTAAAGGCAATATCAATGAACTGCTGCTTTATCCATTCATAAGGCTCGGCATATTCTCGCTGGAAGCTCATATTGACTGCCATCGGCTTATCCGTCATAGTCATGGCAAGTGCCATCATTGCACGGTCATTCTGTATATTCCACATGGATTCCACGCCACGCTTGACCACATCCGGCTTAACAAAAGGAAAGAACAAATCAAGATAGTCCATCGTGGGCATGGATTCCTCACGGATAAAATGATTCTTCGGCAGATATACCGCCTCATAATCCATAAAATTCGGCGTAGTAGGCAGCGCTGTCATGAGACCAAGCAAGCCATACTTTACTGCAAATACTTGAATTGCCTTTTGTATTTCCTGCGGTGTTTTCTTCTGCGATTCCATCCGACCAATATCAATGGCATCCAGAATAAGGCGTTGGTATTCGCTCAGCGGGTCGTAAATTCCCGGCTGTGCCGTTGCGGTAGGCGTGAGATACAACATACCATTCTCCGCCGTTTTCCATTCATATTCATTATATCGCACCCAATGCGAACTGGTGCGTTGAAACAGGTTCTTCATCGTCAAACCCTCCGCCATGTATTGTAACCTATATTATCCATAATTATATTACGCATCACTGTTGTTTTCAATATCTACACCGTTTTCTCTTAAAAAATCTTTATCGAGCAAGGTCAAGGGCTGCTGTATCTGCACTTTTTCGGTAAGTGCGGCAAGCAGCTTTTTTCGTATCTTTTTGAGCATCGTGTTTCGCACTTTGCGGATGTTACGGTCAGACTGCCCACGAATAGCGGCAATTCTGACAGAACTATACTGCCGCAGTGCCCACAGGAACATAAGGAATTTGCTATCTTCGCTCAATTCCCGCAGGATATTGGATATATCCCCATCCGTCACAAGCTCGTGGATGTCGTAAGGACAGTAGAAAATGGAATCTACGAAATCACCTTTGCGTTCCAGCTTGGACAACACATCGTTGAGAGTGTCGGGAAAGTACAGCCCGCCTTCGGCTGCTCCATAGTCAAGGGGAACATCGTCACCACTTCGGTACAGCTCGTGATAGCGCTCCTTGCGCTGACGGTTGGCATCGAGCCGATCATACCACGCCACAAGGTTTTCGTAATCTTTGAGCGTTCGGGCAGAATCCTCCAACCGTTTCAGAGCCTGCGCCCGAAGCTCACGCTTTAAGAGTTTTCGTTCGGGCTGCTCATCTCCGGTATCGTCCCCGTCATCCTCTATGGGATGTTCCTCTGCATCGGCTTCCAGTTCGTCAATGAGCCGCTGTTCCTTGGCAAGCCTGCGTTGTGCCTGCTCCTGTTCTTCGGCTTCTTCATCCTCAATACTGGAAAATGTTACTTGTTCTCTTCGCTTCTTTCGGGGAGATTCATTGGGATCGGCTTCATCGGTGGTATCTTCCTCGTCATCCCAAAGGGCATTTTCATCTTCTTCATCTTCGTCTATGTAATCGGGAGCGTCCGTGTCGTATTCATCATAATAATCAGTATCTTCATCATAAAGATTGTCATTTTCGTATCGCTTGGGTTCGTCGTACACCGCAGGAACCCCCTTCAAAAATATTTTTCAAATTTTCTTTGATTATTCGAAAAAACAGTTCCGCTAAACACCCCGTATTTCTCCTATTAGTGAGGAAGTAATACATTCTGTCCCTTATTATATTACTTCCAATACTAAAGAAAGGAGGAAACTGCCTATGAGCAAAACCTATCGTGAGCTGACAGGAAAGGAGAAAAGACAGATCAAAAAGTTAGTTGTCTCCAAGTGTGCCAACTACGACAAGGAATACGGCTGCCTGCCATTATCGGGGACCCCGAAAAGTCGTAAGACTTTTTGGGGAGAGGAGGAGCAGCGGAGTGAGCGAGCTTTTCGTGCTTGCACGGAAACGAGCGATACCGAGCTTGCGACGACGAGCAACTGCTATATGCTTGGTATCTGCTATACCAACAGCGCCCTGTGCAGATATTTTCGGGAATCTGTACTGCCCGAAGCACCGAAGCTGGACGCTGTATTCAATCACGCACCAACGGTCAACTGCAAGCTGTGCGGCAAGCCATTCCTCATTGACGGGAAACGGGTGTACTGCTCGAAACGCTGTGCCACCGAAGCACGCCGCCAGCAGACCGCAGCCAGAGTGCGTAAGCACCGTGAAAAGCAGAAACAAACCACAATGTAACCGTTTTGCCCTCGGAAAGCCTTGTACCGCAAGGCTTTTTTGAGGGCATTTCTGCATGGGTAAGGGGTTTATCCCTCTTGTCCTGCTTTAACCGCACAAATGGTTACAGGGAATCGGAACTATCAATAGTATACTCGAAATTTATGAATTATTCAATCTATGGAGGAGATTTGCCTATGGTAAAAAACGAAAGCAAGAATTTTGCTTATACCACCCACCGCATCGGTGGCACAACCTATAAAGTCAAGGTCGTGTTTAACGAAAGCGGTACGGAAACGATGGAGGATAAAATTTTACGAATTATTCGCAATGAAGTTCACACAAGCTGCGAAAAGTATGATATAATGGACGCACCACAAATGAGTCGACAGTCTGAAAGGAGCGCATCATGAGCGTGAAACAGACTGTGGGACAGGATCCCAATAAAATTACGGCATTGTACGAGAGACTTTCCCGTGACGATGACCAGGTTGGCGATAGCAACAGCATTGTCAATCAGAAAAAATACCTCGAAAGCTATGCCCAGCAGAGAGGTTATACAAACTGTCAGCACTATACGGATGACGGTTGGAGTGGAGGAAATTTTGAGCGTCCTGCGTGGAAACAGCTCATTGCAGACATTGAAGCAGGCAAGGTTGCCCATGTTATAGTCAAGGACATGAGCAGGGCGGGCCGTGACTATCTGCAAACAGGCTTTTACACGGAGGTGTTCTTTCGTCAGCACAATGTACACTTTGTGGCGATTGCCAACAGCGTGGACAGCGACGATCAGAACAGCAACGAATTTGCTCCTTTTTTGAATATTATGAACGAATGGTACTTGCGAGATTTAAGCCGCAAGCAGCGCACCGCCATTCGTGTCAAGGGCGAATCGGGCAAGCCCACCACCAACTGCGCCATCTACGGCTACAAGAAAGACCCGGAGGACAAGTATCACTGGCTGATTGATGAGGAAGCGGCAGAGGTTGTCCGCCGCATCTTCCGGTTGACCATCGAGGGCAAAGGTCCGTATGACATTGCCCGCATCCTATTTGATGACAAGATCGAAACCCCTGCGGTCTATGCCGCAAGGCAAGGCCGGGGCGTTTGGAAAAGCAAAGAGGAATTTCCCAATCCCTATAACTGGAGTGGCTATATCGTCGGGAACATCCTTGCAAAGCCGGAGTATATGGGGCATACGGTCAACTTCCGTTCTCACAAGCAGTCCTACAAGGACAAAAGCCCTGTGATGAATCCCAAAGAGGAATGGCTTGTCTTTGAGAACACCCACGAAGCTATCGTGGATAAGGAAACGTGGGAGCTTGCACAGAAGCTCCGAAAGACACCGAGACGCCACGACACGATAGGCGAAGCCAATCCCCTGACGGGACTTCTGTTCTGTGCAGACTGTGGGGCAAAGATGTATAATCAGCGCACAAGAGGTTCCGACACCAAGCCTTATCCATCCGATGCCTATGAGTGTTCCACCTATAAATTGGCGGGTCAGAAACGCTCTGCCGCCTGCCGTAATCACCATATTTCCACAAAAGCACTCCGAGAGCTGATCTTGAACACCATCCGCACCGTCAGCACCTATGCCATTTCCAATCAAGACGAGTTTATGGAAAAGGTGCGCTCCGCTTCTCAGATCAAACAGAAAGAAGCAGCAAAGGAAACCAGGCGTAGGCTGAACAAGGACAAGAAGCGTATTGCCGAGCTTGACAATATCATTAAAAAGCTCTATGAATCCTTTGCTATCGGGCGCATTACCGATGAACGCTTTGATACCCTGCTTGCCGAATATGAAGCCGAGCAGAAAAACTTGCAGGCATCCGTGGAAGAAGCCGAACAGCGGGTATCCTCTTTTGAGGAAGATACCGCTCGTGTGGAGCAGTTTATGGAGCTTGCGAGGAAATACACCGACTTTTCCGAGCTGACCACACCAATGATAAACGAGTTTATCGATAAAATCATTGTCCACGCTCCCGAAAAGGTAGACGGTGACAGAGTGCAGGAGGTTGAAATTTATCTGAAGTTCATCGGGCATTTTGAGCTTCCCGCACCGGAGTTGACCGAGGAAGAAATCAAGCGGCAGGAGTTTTTGAGGAAAGAACGTGCCCGCAGCCGTGAACGCTACCAAAAGCTGAAATCCGGCGAACGCACCGTAGGCGTTCCCATCACGCAGACCTGCAAGTGCTGCGGCAAGACCTTTGAAGCGAGGTCAACGGCAAAGCTGTTCTGCGATGTGAATTGCCGAGCGAAGTATTACCGGCAGGAAGCGGCAAAGGAACGAAGCCGTGAAATCACCTGCGAACACTGCGGCAAGGTTTTTACTACGACACGAAACAGCGTTAAATACTGCTCTGATGATTGCCGGTATGCGGCACAGATCAAGCGGCAGGGCGAACGGAAGAAAGCCTTGCGGGAATCAAAGCAGGAACCGGCATTGCCGGAGAAAGAACAGAAAACAGCATAACGATATTTGAAGCGGATTGATGTATGTCGATCCGCTTCTTTCATTTTCAGGTGGACATTTTGCCCAACACCAAAACTATCAAATTTTTTGTATCGCCGCAAAGCGGCAGGAAGGAAACTCTATGAATTTTACGAACAACTACAACACCAATCCCATCATCATCGGTATCGACCACGGCTACGGTAACATCAAGACCGCCCATTGCTGCTTCAAAACGGGCGTTGCCGCCTATGACAAAGAGCCGACCTTCAAGGGCAATCTACTCGTCTATGAGGGCAGATACTATCTCATCGGCGAGGAACACAAGGAATTTATCTCCGACAAAATGGCAGACAGCGACTACTATATTCTCACTCTTGCCGCCGTTGCCCGTGGCTGAATATCCGCAAACTGACCTCCGCCCGTGTCCACCTTGCGGCTGGACTTCCTTTGACCTGGGTGAGCGAGCAAAAGGACAGCTTCAAGGCGTATCTTTTGCAGAACGACAGCGCCGACTTCACTTTTAAGGGTGTTGACTATCATGTTGATTTTGTCGGAGCAGATATTTTCCCACAGGGCTTTTCTGCGGTTGCAGACAAGCTCCGTGAGTTCAAGGGTATCAATATGCTCTGCGATATTGGCAACGGCACAATGAACGTCATGTATATCAACGAGTGCCGCCCTCTTGCGAAAAAGTGCTTCACCGAAAAGTACGGCACCAATCAGTGTATGCTTGCGGTTCGTGAAAATCTGATGAAGCAGTTTGGTGTATCGGTAGATGAAACCGTCCTTGAGCGTGTCATCCGTCACGGTACAGCAGACATCAGCCAGCGTTATCTGACCGCCATCCGTGATACTGCAACCGAATATGCGGAGGGCATTTTCCGCAGATTGCGTGAGCATGAATACGATCCCGAACTGATGCGCCTGTATGTGGTAGGCGGTGGAAGCTGTATTCTCAAAAACTTCGGCAGCTATGACAAAGATCGTGTGATTATCAACGATGATATTTGCGCTACTGCAAAGGGCTATGAACTGCTTGCTGAGCAGAAGCAGAGCAGAAAAGGCGGCATCGTATGAAGCAGATCTTCACGACCACCCTGCGCTTAAACCTTGCAGACGAGGATGACCGCCGAGCCTACGAACATTTACAGCGAATGGATAAAAAGCAATATCGGTCTTACAGCAAGGCGATTGTTACCGCAGTCAATGACCATTTTGAACGCCAGGCACGGCTTGAAAGCGATCCGTATCTGGAAACCCGTGCAAAGGAGGATGCTTTTCTTCGGCGTGTGATGGAAGCCATTGAGCAGGGCTTGCGGTTTGCACCCGTCAGTATGTTTCCGTCCACGCCGCCTGCCGCCGTTGAAGTTCTGTCTACTGAGGATGACGAGAACATTTCAGCGGCATTGGACTTCGCTGACAGCTTCTGATACTACAAATGCCCTCGTTTGGTATTACTGCGATACCAAACGGGGGCATGTTTGCTACTACAACGATTTCCAGAAAAAGCGTGATACCAAACAGACGGACATCTGGTATTACACTGCTATCGAATAACCCTACTTTTACTACCACAGGAGGAATTTTTATGACCGAGAACGAGAAAAAGTTATTACAGGCCAAGCACAGATTGGAAGAAGCCGAGATGCGTGATCGTAATAAGGAGCGAAAAGTAAGGACACGACGGCTGATCCAGGAGGGAGCGATACTTGAAAAGGTCTTTCCGAGCGTTGCTTCCATGAGCCTTGACGATGTGGAGGACTTTTTATGCAGATTAAGACGATAAACTTGGGACGAGGGGCGTTCGGGCAACCGGGCGTCCCGTTTCTTTTATCCCGAAGGGCGCACTTACTCACCACCCCGAAGGGGCGGTGGTATTGCCTGCGGCAACCGTGCGCTCTGCGAGGCGGATGCGGCTCCTGCGGGAGCCTTATGGACAATGCCACATCACGGCGGTGCTGCTGTCATAGTCCACGCAGTCGGTGCACAGTGATTGCATCCCTTAATACCGTCGCTTCAACCGACGGTATTCCACCAACTGCCCGCACAAACCTGCCACTGGCAGCTTTGTCAGCGGTAATGACTATCAGCATTAGTGATAGTCATTTTCTCTTTGAAAAGAGAAACAGAAACTTTGCAAAAGGACGGTGAGAACGAATGGCGATCTACCACTTGGAAGCGAAAGTGGTCAGCAGAGGTACGGGACGCTCTGCGGTTGCCGCTTCCGCTTATCTGAGCTGTACCAATATTCTTAACGACTATGACGGGGTACGGCACGACTTTACACGAAAGAAAGGGCTTGTGTGGCAGGATGTGTTTCTGCCGGAGTTTGCGCCACCCGAATGGAAAGACCGAGGTGTACTTTGGAACGCCGTGGAGGAAAACGAAAAGACCAAGGACAGTCGCCTTGCCCGTGAGTTCGTTCCTGCTCTGCCCATTGAACTGACACCGGCACAATGGCAGGATCTTCTAACCGATTTTATCCAGAACAGTTTTGTTGCCGAAGGAATGTGCGCTGATGTGGCGATCCACGATCCGTACCCGCCCGGTCATAATCCTCACGCTCATATTATGCTGACGGTTCGCCCGTTGGATGAACAAGGAAACTGGCAGTACAAGACCGAGAAAGAATATCTCTGTATCAGAAACGGTGAGGAACGGGGCTTTACCGCCGCTGAGTTCAAGGCGGTACAGGCTGACGGATGGGAGAAACAATATCCTTACAAGGTCGGGCGCAAGAAAGTGTATATGCCGCCATCTGAAGCGGAGAAGCACGGATACGAACGAGCCAACAAGCACCCGAAAAGCACCAAGTTCGGCAGGCAGAATCCCATTGCCGAGCGTTGGAACAGTGAGGAACAGCTTATGGAATGGCGCAAGGCGTGGGCAGATGTGACCAACCGCTATTTGGAGCGATACGGACACGATGAGCGCATCGACCACCGCAGCCATGCAGATCGGGGCTTGACCGAGCAGCCCACCATTCACGAGGGTGTAGTTGCCCGTGCATTGGAGAAAAAGGGCATCATCTCTGAACGCTGTGAAATCAACCGTCAGATCAAGGCAGACAATGCTCTGCTGCGAGAGCTGAAAGCAACGGTTAAGAAGCTGATGCAGGCGGTGAAGAATACCGTTCCTGCCATAGCGGAGGCAATGGAAAAGATACGCAGCAGTATGCTGATTTTCAGTTATCAGCTCCGTCATATAGGTGTAGGCAAACACAACATGGGCAAGCGTGTCAAGGCAGTCAAGCCGGAGCTTGAACGCTATGCGGGATTGGTGCAGCAGATCAAGGAGAAATCCAAGGAACGGAAAGCTCTGCTTGCGGAGAAAAAGGAAACGCCGTTCTATCAGATACCCAAGCTGCATGACCTTACCCGCCGCATTACCGAGCTGACCGAGGAATTGGAGGAACTGAAAACCGAAAAGGAAATGGTGCTTCGCTCTTTGGACTGTGCCGACGATGCGGGCATTTCTGCGGTGAAGAAAGAAATCGCCACATTGGAGGGTGCGCTACAGAAGCTGTCTGAGCAGGAGGCGAAATATTCTGCCGAGCTTGATGAAGCCTTGAAGCAGTACGCCGAGCTGAAAGAGCAAGCCGCCGGTATGGATGCCGCCGAGCTGATGGACGCACGGCTTGCCGTTCGTGATGAAAAGGAACGATCTGCCGTTGATCGAGTAAAATCTGTCTACGGTGAGAAATACGATCCGATGATGATGCACGACAGCAAGCGTGATGTGGCAAATCTGCTCCATGAGGAAGCGGAGACACGGTCTGTTCGAGAGTTTTTGCGGCAGAAACAGAAAGCACAGCAGACACAGCAGCATAAGAAACCCAAACGCCACGAACAGGAACGGTAATGTGCCGTTCCTGTTCTTTTTACTTGTATTTTGATTGAATGGAGGGATAAACACTATGAATATTTACGGATATGTACGGGTATCCAGCACAGACCAGAACGAGGATCGCCAGATGGTCGCTCTGCGGGAAGTAGATGTACCCGAAAAGAATATTTTTATGGATAAGCAGTCTGGCAAGGACTTTGACCGTCCAAATTACAAAAAGCTGGTACGGAAACTGAAAGCCGGGGATCTGCTTTATATTCTCAGCATTGACCGCTTGGGGCGAAACTATGAAGAAATCCAGAAGCAATGGCGTGTACTGACCAAAGAAATCGGTATCGACATTTGCGTGCTGGATATGCCGCTGCTGGACACCCGCAACGGTAAAGACCTGATGGGAACTTTTATTGCAGACCTTGTACTGCAAATTCTGTCCTTTGTGGCACAAAGTGAGCGTGAGAATATCAAGAAGCGGCAAGCCGAAGGGATCGCTGCAGCGAAGGCAAAAGGCATCAAATTCGGCAGACCCGAAAAGGCTGTACCCGACGATTTTGGAAAAATCGTGAAAGCATGGGAGCAAAAGAAGCTGTCGCTGGCAGAGGTTTTGAAGCAATGCAATATGAGCGAAGCTACTTTTTACCGTAGATTGCGGGAATACAGACTACTGCAAGCCAAGAAAAAAGTGTGATTTAACGACTTGCGGCTATCAGAAGGTGTACCTTTTGACAAACCTCTCCCCAAAATACATAGTGAAACAGAGAGGTTATAATTTGTATTGAAGATCGAACAATTTTCAATAATTTCAGCGAAATTCTTGATTTATTCATACTTTTCGAGTATAATGTATAAGGGTTTTTATACGAATTTGCGGCTATCAGAAGGTACACCTTTTGATTATTGTTACAGACTATTATGCACCGCCATATCAATATTTCTTGCTCTTCAAAAGGAGGATAAGGATGAACAAAATAGTTTTAATATTCGGAGTTTTATTTATCGTGATTGCCGGTTGCTTAATTGGAACCAGTTTATCCCATTTAGAGGATGAAGATGTCATTGTGATGGATGAAAATGCAGAAACAGTTGAAATGGAACAGCCGTCCAACACAGAATTTTCTGAGGTTTCTACAGATGCTGTGGAAACCTCGGAAGACGATGCGATGTTTGTTGCCGTTGATGCTTTAAAATCACCCAATAATGAGATTCAGCAGTATATTTCTTCACAGGTACAAATTGACGAGACGCATATTCGCATGACTGCTGATAAAATGGGAGAGGTATATCTCTCCGGAAAAGCAGAATCCGTATCTGCTTTTCGTTACGGAAGATTTTCTTTTTGTATCAATACTATGAAAGGCGTAGGATTGTTTCCTGCAATTTGGATGTTGCCATCCGATACCAATTCCGATTATCCGGAAGTAGATATTTATGAACTGATTGGGAATGAACCCAACATATTTTATGGAGTGCTACATTACATGGAGGAAAGTGAAAAATCAAGAGATTTTTTTAGACATACCTTTCCAGTTGATAAAATACCGGAAACATACCGTATTACATTTGAATGGACGCCGGAAGAAATGATCTGGTATCTGGAAGATGAAGTAGTCTATACGATTCGGGAGAATGTTCCAGATGAACCGATGTATTTTATTTTTAATCTTGCGGTAGGAGGAGATTGGCCGGGAAGTCCGGACGCTTATACTGAGTTCCCGGCGATGTTTGAGGTGAAAATTCTGGAGTTTGAGCCGCAGGAAATCTATTCGAGATAAGGAAAGAATGATACTATGCAGGTAAAAAGAACCGAGCAAAAATTTATATTAAACAGTCAGGAACGTGTTCTTGCACAAAAGAGCATTGGCGCAGTTATGCCGAAAGACCCCTACTGTGTTTCGGCGGACGGCTATGAGATCCGATCGCTTTATTTTGATACCTTTTCTGATCGAGCTTGCGCTGAAAAAGAAGAAGGCTTGCAAGAGCATGAAAAAATTCGGGCAAGGATTTACGGAACGAATGACCGTATCATAAAGTTGGAAAGCAAAAGGAAGAATGGAGAATTACAAACAAAAGACAGTATGTTGATCGATCGAAACACATTGGAAAATTTATGTGTCGGAAATTACAACGTCCTTTTGCAAAGTAATGATCCGCTGGCCATGTATTTTTACATAAAACTTTCTCAGGGGATGGCACCGAAAGTGATTATACAATACAAAAGAGTGTCCTACTGTGCTGCCGGTAATCATACGAGGATTACATTTGACACCGATATACGAGCCACTGAGAGCAATTTTGATTTGTTTCAAGAGAAACTGCTGACTTATCCAATTCTTTCGTCAGATCAGACGATTATGGAAGTAAAATATAATAACTTCCTTTTTGGATATATAAAAGAGGCGTTAGCCGGAGTAAAAAAATCCACCACATCTTTCAGTAAATATTCTAACGGAAGAATGTTTTATAAATACATGATATAGGGAGAGAGTAGAAATGAAGGAATTTATTATTGAAAATCTTTTGGCGGGAAGTACTGTGTCTTTTTTTGATGTTGCCATTAAGCTTTTTATGGCACTTTTGATTGGGGCTACTATCTATATTGCATACTATTTTACATCAAGCAAGGTTTCCTATAACAGTAACTTTAACCTTTCACTGGTTGCTATGGCGATCATCACTACAGCGATTATGGCAGTTATCACGAATAATATTGCTTTATCTTTGGGTATGGTTGGTGCGTTGTCAATCATTCGTTTTCGTACAGCTATCAAAGACCCACGTGATGCCATGTTCATCTTTTGGAGTATTATGGTTGGCATCTGCTGCGGAGTTGCACAGTATGTGATTGCGATTGCCAGCACGGTGGTTCTCTTTTTATTCTTTATTCTTGCAAAAGCTGTCAAAGAGGAAAGAAGATATATTTTAATTATTCGCTGTGAAGTTGATGCAATGGAATATGTGAAATCGGTTACCTACCGCTATTTCAAAAACAGCCGAATCTCAGTTCAAAATACAACCAGTGAATATGCAGAATTTATCTATGAATTGAAACAATTTGAAAAGACCAAAACAGATGATTTTCTCAAAGAATTGTATGCTTGCAAAAAAATTGAGTGTGCAAACTTTGTTTTACAGGAAGATAAAGCAAGTGTATAAGGGAGCGATTCTGTTATGAGAAGAAAATGGCTTATGCTTGGTGTGGTGCTTACTTTATGTGTGATAGTTGCGCTCCTGCCCCTTTATCCTAAAGTAGATACCTCTGTTGTTCATCAGCATCAAAGTTATCCAGCGGAAAATAAAGAAATCACCGGTTTTGATGAGAACGGTGTTCTGACTTCCCATCTGCCGCTGATTGTTTTAAAAGCGGGCGGCAATGTGATTCCGGGTGCAGATAGGCCTACCGATCAGGAATTATACTGTGAATTTGCTGTGATTGACAATAACAATCACTTAAACCGTTCAGACGATGCCCCAACCCAAACCGGCAGAATGGCGATTAACGTTCGTGGAAATTCTTCACGTTATTTTCCCAAAAAACAATATGCAATCCGAACGGTAGATGATGCCGGCATTCCGCAGGAAACAGCTTTTTTCGGTATGCCGGCAGAAACCACTTGGGTACTAAACGGAAGCTATATAGACTATTCCCAAATTCGCAACTACATGATGTATAATATTTCTTCTGAAATTATGGATTATGCACCTCAATGCCGACTTTGCGAGGTGTTTCTGACAAATGCAGACGGTGAGTTGGAATATCAGGGGCTGTATACCATGATAGAAAAACCAAAGGTTTCGAAAGAACGATTGGACTTGACACCCTACAATCCGAAATATACGGAAACCTCTTTTGTTGTGCAGATGAATAGACGGATTGATGATGCAAGGATCGATCATCTGAAACCGGATGATGTTGATGTGTATTCTGCCAATTTGGAATATCCTGATGTGGAAAAGATTACGGATTCCTCATTGCAATATATACAAAAAGAGATACTCCAATTTGAAAAAACACTTTACGATGCGGAGTATTCCGATAATTGGGAAAAGGTGAATCAACGCACCGATTTGGACAGCTTTGTAGATTATTATATTATCAATGAATTTTTTCAGAATTATGATGCCGGAACACGCTCCACCTATCTCTATAAAAATTTAGGCGGTAAATTTTCTATAGGACCGGTGTGGGACTTCGATGCTGCGTTTAATAACTATACGGGAATGAATTTTACTCCTGATCTGATAGAAACAGGTGCTACATTTTACTATTTTTATCTTACTCATAATCCTGAATTTGTGAAACGATGCTGTGAACGCTATAAGGAGCTTCGCAAGACGGTTTTATCGGAAGAATATCTGCTTAAATATATAGACGAGAGCAGTATGTACTTAGGCAGCGCAGTGATTAGAAATTGTGATAAATGGTATGATGGAGATTATTCTCTCTATTATGGTGATATAGAAAAGATGCAAACATTCGTTATAGAAAGAGGCAAATGGATGGATGAGCATTTTAAAGAATATATAGCGATTGTAAGGTAAGCGAAGATGAAGAACATGAAAAAAGGATTTACAATCAGCGTCATGACAGCTGTTTTGTGTATTATTTGTATATGCTTGATATTTCATTGTTTTGATGGAAATAAATGTGAAAAAAATAATATATTCAGAACCAATCAGAAAAAAATAGAAATTCTGCAAGATGGAAGCTGGACGGATTTTGAGATAAAAGGCGTCAATATCGGAACCGGTTATCCGGGAGTGTTTCCAAATGAATTCGGTATCAGTGAGGAAACCTATGCTCGATGGTTCAACCTGATCGGGGAAATGAATGCCAATACGATCCGGGTTTATAAAATACAATCGCCATGGTTTTATAAAGCCTTTGCCCAATATAATGAAACTCATGAAAATAAAATTTATCTCGTTCAAGGTGTAGATTTTAGTGAGGATTTGATGTTTTCGGAAGAAAATTTGCTGAATCCGAAGCAGAAAAACAAAGTCTTTCAAGAAACCAAAAAGACAGTTGATGCATTACATGGGGAAAATATAACGTTTGATACAGACACAGGAAAAATGTATTACTATAGTAATGATGTTTCCGACTATGTATTAGGATATGTTTTAGGCGTGGAATGGGACGAAATGTTTGTAGATTATGTATGTCGTTTTAATGAAGGGATTGCGCCTTATCAAGGAACCTATATATCCAGTAGGCAGGAGGCAAATGCCTTCGAGATTTTCTTCTCTCAGTGGGGAGATTATCTTTTAAAATATGAAGATGAAACTTACGGAACCCAGAAACTTCTCTCCTTTGCCAACTGGCCGGAAACAGATCCACTGGTAAATGAGGTATCCCCCAAACTATCGGTTGCATCAGTTACAGAAAATACAGAAGCCTTTATTGACCTTGAAAATCTACAACTTTCCGATAAGGTGGAGAGTGGGATGTTCGCTTCTTATAATGTCTATCCCTACTTTCCTGCCAGCCTTCAGTATGGAAAATATACGGAGTATATTGATGACGAAGGTAATCGAAATCCCTATCGGAAATATCTGATGGAGCTTGTTGATCATCATTCCTGTCCGGTTATTATCACCGAATACGGAGTTCCTGCTTCCAGAAGCCCAGCATATAAAGATGTGTGGAGAAATTTATCGCAGGGTGGAAATAACGAAACCGAACAAGGTATTGCCTTGCTGAAGATGTATGAGGATATTCAGAAAGCGGGTTGCGCTGGAGGGATGGTATTCACATGGCAGGACGAATGGTTTAAGCGTTCATGGAATGAAAAAAATTTGTCCGATCCGGATGGCAGAGCAAGCTGGAGTAATGCACAGAGTATAGAGCAGTTTTACGGATTGCTTGCATTTGAGCCGGGAGATGGCAAGGTTGAAAACTATCCGGATGGAAAAATTTCAGAATGGTCGAAAGAAGATGTTGTATTAGAAAATAATGATACGAAACTCAGTATGAAATCGGATGAAAAATATATTTATTTTATGGTGCAGGGGTTATCTGATATTAAAAGTGGCAATTCTATTAATCTTGCACTGGATGTTCTGCCAAACGCAGGAACAACCTATACAGAAAACTTAGACTTTGCCATCCCGGTGGATTTTTTGATTCAAATCAATGCAGAAAAAGGCAGTAAGCTATTGGTTCATGACGATTCGGATTTGGCTGTTTATTCGATTGCAGTCAAAAACAAAAGTGCGGCAGTTGACGAAATTTATAAAAAAGCTGAGGAATTAATGCTGCCGTTGAAAAATAATACCGATACATTTCATGTTGCTTCCAGAGCAAGTGGCAGTGTAAATAACTTCCTTTTGAATGAAAAGCCTCTTGAAAAGGTTGGGATGTTAAAGCATGGGAACGCTAATCCGAACAGTGAGAATTATGATTCCAACGCAGATTACTGCATCAACGGTGATATCGTAGAGGTTAGAATCCCGTGGGCGCTTCTGAATTTTTATGACCCTTCTAAATGTATGGTAATTGATGATTATCACAAAAACGATTTTAATATCAAGGGTTTGAAAATCGAGGAGATTTATGCGGCTGTCTACTATGACAATCAGGAAAGCGTGACTGATTTCGGTACATATAAATTAAAAGGCTGGAAAACCCCGCAGTTTCATGAACGGTTAAAGGAATCATACTATCTGCTTCAAAAAGCGTTTGGAGGTGACTGATATGGTGATTCATAATTTTTATATGGTTATATTGTATACTCTATGTGGATATAGTTTACTTTGTTTATGTGTTAAATTGCTTTTGGATAGGAACAGAGAAAAAAAGGCAGAGAAAAAGAAAAAAATAATTTGTGATTTTTTCCTTTTTCGTTCCAAAAAAGAACCTGCAGAAGCATCCCTCATTATGAGGTTAGCACAGGACGATTTCCTGTTCGCTTATATCTGTGAATGTTACATAAAACTCAGTTCGCAATATACATTGCATAAACAACAAAAAATGTCAAAATATATGCAGTCTCTTATGGAATATAAAATTGACTCTCTGGTAAAAGAGGATGTGCAGACACGATGTTTGATTTTGAAATACCTATGTCAAATGGGAATTCATTCGGATACAATTAACCAATTCATCTATAAGTGCAGTCAGCAATCTAAGCTGGAACAGGCATGGGTAAAAGCAATTGGCCTAAGCGAAAATAAAGTTTCCGAAGAAGTTCCTGTAAAGGCTGTGTGTAAGGTGGGATAAAAAGATGATGCTGATTTATATGATACGTGTTTTATTTGTCTTGTTTTTTGTATATACAGTAATCTATCTTTTCCAAATGGGAATCAGTCTCTGTATCTCGATTTATCGCCTTGAAAAATATAAGAAAAATAAAACGCTTAATCGAGAACTATTTCCCACCGCATTTGCCAAACGGATTCCGGTTAGCGTTATTATTCCCGCATACAACGAGGCGGCTTGTATAACAGAAACAATCGAAGCTTTATTTGAGGAAGATTATCCGAATCTGGAAATTATTGTAGTAGATGATGGCTCAAATGATAACATGGAATCTCTTGTAGTAAAGAGATTCGGACTGATAAAAGAACCTGTTTTGTCTGAATTTGAATTGAAGGCAAAACCGATTCTTCGTCAATATCGAAAAGTATTTGATGAAAAAACGCTTATTTTTATACATAAGGAAAACGGTGGAAAATCAGATGCGCTTAACTGCGGACTAAATATTTGTCATAGCCCATACTGCGTTATGCTGGACGCTGATACAAAAGTTCAACGAGGCTCCATCCGCATAATGATGAGTTGCTTTTTGATGAATCCCAAAACCATTGTTTGTGCAGGTGCTGTTGGCAGTGAAAATTTGAAAAATTATCCAAAACTTACTTTTTTGAAGAAAGCACTGGTTGTTTTCCAAATATTAGAATATTATCGGACATTTTATATGCAAAGAATAATGTTCGATCATATCAATGCGAATATTATTGTCTCCGGTGCGTTTGCCATGTTTGATACTGATTTAGTGAAACGGGTTGGTGGCTACCAAGTAAATACAATTGGAGAGGACATGGAACTGACCATGCGTCTCCATGCGTTTTGTGCTTCACAGGGAAAAGAATATCACATCGCATATGCTCCGGAAGCAAAGTGCATGACGCAGCTGCCGTTTACATATAAAGACTACTATCATCAAAGGCGGCGTTGGCATATCGGGCTGCTGCAAAGTATGAAATTTCATAAATATATGCTTGGAAATAAAAATTATGGATGGGCTGGAATCACATCCGGTACATTTTTCATTTTGTATGAACTTCTTGCACCGTTTTTGGAGATCATTGGGGTGGCTACCTTAATCGCAGCCAATTTACTGGATATTTTGAATCTTCAATTCACCATACAGGCAACTATCCTATATACGTTGATTGTTATATGGATACAGGCAATTCTTGTAAGTGCTGTTAATTGGTATAAAGTGGAACCGATTAACAGCAAACAGCGATGGATTTTGTTTCTGATTTCTATATTTGAGATAGTATTTTTTCATCCGCTCAATATTGTAATAAAAATAATAGCGACAGCTATGAACTATTGGCACAGAAAAAGCTGGGAACATATTCAGCGTATTGAAACGAACCGGTAAAGACTTTTTGATTCTTTATCACATCCGCTCAGAGATTTCGAAGATAAGCTAAATAAAATAGCTATAAAAAATCCATCAGATTTCATTTTTCCTATTAGGATGAAGGCTTATGGATTATTTTATTTTTGGAGAATTTATGAGCTGTTTCATCGATTTTATAGATATAAATTTGTTGGAGAAATACACCTTGACAAATCTCGTCTCAAAAAAGGATACTCGAAACCTACGCAAAACAGAACGGCTTTACCAATCTGCGCTGGTACACCGACGACGGTTTTTCCGGCGCGAACTTCCAGCGGCCCGGATTTCAAGCCATGCTTGCGGACATTGAAGCCGGGAAAGTGGGTACGGTCATCGTCAAGGACATGAGCCGGTTAGGGCGAAACTACTTGCAGGTAGGGTTTTACACGGAAATGCTGTTCCCTCAAAAGGGTGTGCGTTTTATCGCTGTCAACGATAATGTGGACAGTGCCAGCGAGGGCATGGACAACGATTTTACCCCGCTGCGAAATCTGTTCAATGAATGGCTGGTGAGAGATACGAGCAAGAAAATCAAGGCAGTGAAAAAGTCAAAAGGCATGAGCGGCAAGCCTGTTACCAGCAAGCCGGTTTACGGCTATGTGATGGACGAGGACGAGAATTTTATTATAGACGAGGAAGCCGCCCCGGTGGTGCAGCAGATTTACCAGCTTTGCCTTGCCGGGAACGGCCCGACCAAGATTGCCCGTATGCTGACGGAGCAGCAAATCCCCACGCCGGGGACGCTGGAATATCAGCGGACAGGCAGCACCCGCCGTTATCACCCAGGCTATGAGTGCAAATGGGCGACCAACACCGTCGTTCATATCCTCGAAAACCGAGAGTACACCGGATGTCTGGTGAACTTCAAAACGGAAAAGCCTTCTTATAAGGTCAAGCACAGCATAGAGAACCCCGTCGAGAAGCAGGCCATTTTCGAGAACCACCATGAGCCGATCATCGACAAGGAAACATGGGAACGGGTGCAGGAGTTACGCAAACAGCGCAAACGCCCGAACCGCTACGATGAAGTGGGGCTGTTCTCCGGGATTTTGTTCTGCGCCGACTGCGGCCATGTGCTGTATCAGCAGCGGTATCAGAACAAAGACCGCAAACAGGACTGCTACATCTGCGGCAGCTACAAGAAGCGCACCCGCAACTGTACGGCGCACTTTATCCGCACCGATCTGTTGACCGCTGGTGTCCTGGCAAATCTCCGGCAAGTGACCGAATACGCAGCCAAGCATGAGAGCCGGTTTGTGAAACTACTTGTCCAGCAGAACGAGATCGGCGGCAAGCGAAAGACCGCCGCAGCCATCAAGCAGCTTGAACAGGCGCAGGAACGCATTTCTGAAATCAGCCGCATTATCAAGCGGCTGTATGAGGACAATGTAAACGGCAAAATCAGCGATGAGCGTTTCATGGAACTGTCGGCTGACTACGAAGCCGAGCAAGCGGAGCTGAAAAAGAGAGCCGCCGCCCTGCAAGCCGAACTGGACAAGTCACAGGCAGCTACCGTCAACGCCGAGAAATTTATGGGCATTGTCCGCAAGCACCTTGCCTTTGAAGAACTGACCCCCACTCTCTTGCGGGAAATGATCGAGAAAATTGTGGTGCATGAGTGCAGCTATGATGAGAACGGCACCCGCAGGCAGGACATTGAGATTTATTACAGCTTTGTCGGCAAGATTGACTTGCCCGAATAACCGCCCGACCTATCCGACACAATGGCCAAGTGTCGGATAGGAACGGCAAAATTTTTTGCACTTCTATTGCTTCTTTATCACACATAAGCAAAATCCCAGGGCATGAAGCAGTTCATGGCTAATTAAAGGGAACAAAAAGAAAGGAAAAGCCAATCCAGACGGTATCAGCGGCAGGCTACAAGAATAAATTGTGATTTCACAAGATTGGTGCTATAATAAGAGAAAAGTTCCTGCCGGGGCAGCCGCTCCGGTGGTATGGATAGAAAGGCAGGAAAACAATATGCACATCAGCTATAAACCACTCTGGCACACACTGTTAGAGCGCGATATGAGAAAAGAGGATTTAAGGCTTGCCGCTGGTATGACAACAAATATGATTGCCAACATGAGCAAAGAGGGAAAGCACATCAGCATGGATACATTAGCCCGTATCTGCGAAACGCTGAATTGTGAGATTACCGATGTGATTGAGTTAGTACCAGACGAGCCTGCTTCCACAGGAGGTAAGGAACATGAGCGAATTGAAACCAAGAATAAAAGAAAACGGAATTGATTATATCCTTGTTGGAGATTACTACATCCCGGACTTGAAGTTGCCGGAGGAACACCGCCCCATCGGAAAGTACGGACGGATGCACCGGGAATATTTAAGAGAAGTCTGCCCAGCCAGATTACACACATTGACCCTGACCGGGGAATTGTGGACATATCTTGCAGACCTGAACGAACAGGCACAGAAACGGTTAGACACCATCATGGAGCAGATGAAAGCTGCCGAGGGCGTGACCGAGGAATTGAAGCGTACCCGTCAAATGGAATGGGTGCAGCGTTGCAATAACATTCACAACCGGGCAGAAGAAATTGTTTTACATGAGATGATTTATTCATAACGGTATGGTAGAATGATTATTACAAATTAGAAGTTGTAAAGGAGACTTTGTATGGGTAGAAAAGAAATAACAACAAAAGAAGATTTAATGAAAGTAATAGAATTATTCGAAAATACTGGAATTACATACTGGTTGGATGGCGGATGGGGTGTAGATATTTTAGCTGGTAAACAAACAAGAATTCATAGAGATATAGATATAAATTTTGATGCTCAACATACGGAAAAATTGTTAAATGTGCTTTTGAATCTGGGCTATAAAATTGATACAGACTGGAAACCGGTTAGAATAGAGTTATATAGTGATGAACTTGGTTACTTAGACATTCACCCGTTCGTTTTAAGTGAGGACGGAACTTCAAAACAAGCTGATTTAGAGGGTGGCTGGTATGAGTTTGAAAAAGATTACTTTGGTAGTGCTTTTTTTGAAGGAAAAACAATTCCTTGTATATCCTTAAAAGGCCAAAGAGTTTTCCATTCAGGTTATGAATTAAGAGATAAAGATAAGCATGATATTTCAATTCTTGAAAGTTTATCAAAATAACATTGCTGTAATTTCTAAGATAAATTCCACTTTATCGCTTTGAAATTTTAACTGAATAAGTATAGCACCAACCGCTGCTACATGGAAGCAAACACAACCATGCAACAGCGGTTTTTCTTTACCGTTTTTTCCTTTGACTGATAGGAGTTCCTGTTTTCTTTGATTTTTGTAGAATCCGAATGAGCCAGCGAAATTCTTCGTCTGACAGATTTTTATAGTTGATGCCGAGCTGCTTGCAGTAAAGGACAACCAGCTTTTCATCCCGACTGCCCTTGAAATTTTCAACCGCTTCCAAATTTTCTTTCAATTCATCGGCAACGGTGGTCTGGGGCGCACTCTCGCTGTCCTTTTTGTGGGCTTCCCGAATATCCCGGATAATGAGATTGAGGTCATCAAGAACCATGTGGCTGAAATATTCATCATCGCTGATATGGGCGGCTTGCAGCACTTTCAAATGCGGGTCGTCTTCGCCGGGGCGATACCGTTCAATGATTTCATGCCGGACAGTATCGACAAGGGCGTTGAGGTTTTGAATCTGCATGGTGGCAATCCCATCTACATAAATCTCAATGTCCGCAAGAAACTTGATAAAGTCCTTATGAGTGGCAAGCTCACAGAGCAGACGGTTGTTAATCCGACCGCCTTTCAGAAGTGCCACCATCTCATCATTCAAATGCAGCTCTGTTAGTGGCGTGTTGATCTGCTCCCGGTTCTCTGTCCGGCACAGCAGATAATCAACGGAAACCCCATAGAAGTCTGCCAGCGTGATAAGGTTGCCATGATTGATTTCCTTATAATCCTCTTTTTCATAACTGCCAAGAGCTGATTTGGAAATGCCCGTCAGCTCTGATAATTCTTCCAGATTTAAGCCTTTGTCCTTGCGGAGTTCCCAAAGGCGTTCCTGTATGCTTGTCGCTCCTTTCATGGGCGCACGCTCCTTTCCGGCGGTTTCATTACTGCCGCTTAACTGGATTATATCATACTTTCCGCAATCGTGGAAATTTCTGATTTTTACCCTTAATTCCTACTTTGTGGACATACGGCACAGGGCACAAAAATGTTCTATGATACAGGTAGTTCATCGATGGATTATTCCAATCGAATGACCAGCCTGTGTGGGATATGCTTCCCCGGCGATGTAGCGCCATGACTTTTGGCAGGGATATGGAGGAACCCTGACCGAAACGAGCGTACCAAAGGGAGCAATACGCCGCTGTGAGATTCAGGGGAGGAACGACACCGGGGAGAACTGGCGAACTGATACCGAAATGATACCGAAACACGACAATCTGATAGGGGGATAGTCTACCCTATTGCTGATACTTCTGGAGATTTTAGACGGCTCTATGACCGTAATTTTGCCGAAAATCGCCCCGAAACTATACACTAAAACGGGAGGAAACGCAATATGCCGAGAATGAGCAAAAAGAGGAAGCATGAGCTTTCTTTTTACCTCAATGACCGGGGGCGTGTCACTTACAACGAATTATGCCGGAAATGCAAGCATGGGTGCAAGCAGAGCTTCCGGGCGGTTGTGGTTGACTGCCCCCGTTATTTATCCAAAAGAGCAAAGAAAAAGGAGGAACACACCGAATGAATTTTGAATTTATGACGATAGGCACACCGTTGCCGCCCTGTATGCCCTTTCCCAGAGCGTTGACAGGATTTCCAGTCAGCAGCACCGCAAAGGTCATGTACTGCCGGATGTTGGACGCTATGCTATCCAACGGACAGGAGGACGAGAACGGAATCCTGTTTATCTGCTTCCCTGTCACAGCCATTGCCGCAGTCCTGTCCCGCAGCCCCATGACGGTCAAGCGTTCTCTGAATGAACTGGAAACCGCCGGACTGATCATGCGAGTGCGTCAGGGCGTTGGAGAACCAAACAGGATTTATGTGCTGATACCGGGAAAGGAGGACGCTGCCCTTGCCTGATACCTCAAAGCTGGAAAAGCTCAACCGAGAGTTGGAAAAGAGTGAAAAGAAACTGCGGAAAGCCATCAATGATGAAAAGGCATTGCAGCACCAGCTAAAGCAGCTTACCCGAAAAGAACGGACACACCGGCTCTGTACTCGTGGCGGTATGCTGGAAAGTTTTCTGCAAGAGCCGGAACGCCTGACAGATGATGATGTCATGCTGTTGTTGACACTCATTTTTCACAGGCAGGACACGCAGGAACTATTGAAGAAACTGCTGGAACGTGAGAAGCCGGAAACCCCTTAGTTTACTAAGGGCGCAATTATACACCACCCAAAGGTTGGTGCATTGCGTTCTCCGAAGGCTCCTTGCCGGAGGGCTGTGATTTTTCGCAGTCATGGTCTGCTCCAAATCATACAGGGGACGCTACGCTTCCCCTGCGCTGGCTACCGCCAGCTACCCTTTTGTGGACTTGTCATCTGGGGACACCTTGCGTTGCAAGCTGTTCCCAGCCGACAAGTTTCATAAAATATGCTATCTTTTCGATAGGCAATAAAGTATAATAAAGTCAGCAATAAATCGGAATTTTACGGTCAGTAAGGAATGCGTAAAGTTATATGATTGTATTATAAGCGATTTGTTAAATTTTTATAACCACTTGTATTTGCCTGCGATTTATGGTATAATATTTTGAAATTTAGAAAGAGGTGGGAAGATGATTAACTTTTCTTGCAAATAAAATCAAAATATGCGGTAGTGCTATACTTTGGCATTATTGTGTCTATTGCAAGAAAGTTATATGTCTATCTTACTCAATATAGTGCTGTTGCCACTTTTGCTTAGTGGTGTTATTTTATGCTATGACGAGCTGCAAGGATAAACTTTCTTGTGGCTCTTATTTTGTTTTGGAGGTGCTTTATGAATAGTGCAGAACAGATAGTTACACATGATTCACTCCGTATAGTGTCGGTTCCTTTTGGTGAAATCTATACGTAGTAAACATTCACCGAACCGACTTTGTATCGTATGACATGCAAAGGAGGATAATATTTATGTCAATGATTAAAATTGAAAACCTTACGTTTTCATATCCGACAAGTTATGATAATGTTTTTGAAAATGTCAGTTTCCAGGTTGATACCGATTGGAAGCTTGGTTTTGTGGGCAGAAACGGACGAGGTAAAACAACCTTTCTGAATCTTCTGCTTGGGAAATATGAGTATAGTGGAAAAATCCTATCATCCGTACAGTTTGATTATTTTCCTTATCCCGTTTCAGATAAGAATCGTATTACAGAGGATATATTGCAGGAGATTTGCCCACTTGCGGAAGAATGGGAACTTATGCGAGAACTTTCTTATCTTGATGTTGATGTCGATGTGCTTTGGCGACCTTTTGAAACACTTTCCAACGGAGAGCAGACAAAGGTTTTGATTGCCGCTCTTTTTCTTAATGAAGGGCATTTCCTACTGATTGATGAACCTACCAACCATTTGGATGCCAAAGCGAGAAAAAGTGTGACGGCATATCTGAAAAAGAAAAAGGGATTCATCTTAGTTTCTCACGATCGTCGCTTTCTTGACGATTGTGTTGACTATATTCTATCGATTAACCGAGCGAATATCGAAGTGCAAAGAGGAAACTTTTCATCATGGATGTCAAATTTTGAGCGACAGCAAGAATTTGAACTGGCTCAGAACGAACGTTTGCAAAAGGACATCAGACGATTACAGCAGTCGGCAAAACGCGCTGCAGTATGGTCTGAACGTGTAGAAGCTTCCAAAATTGGGGCAGCAGATAAAGGTTATGTCGGTCATAAAGCCGCCAAAATGATGAAGCGTTCAAAATCTATAGAAGCGAGACAACAACAGACAATCGAACAAAAATCAGCATTGCTGAAAAATATGGAAACCGCAGAAGCCCTCAAGATACAACCGCTTAATTACCATACAGATTTGCTTGCATCATTATCGAATGTAGTAGTTTATTATGATGGCATTTCAGTTTGTGAACCCGTTTCGTTTGAAATAAGACAGGGAGAACGCATTGTGCTTGATGGAAAGAACGGCAGTGGCAAAAGTAGCCTGTTAAAGTTGGTAGTCGGGCAGTCCATAGATTATACGGGTACAGTAACACTTGGCTCTGGGCTTGTAATTTCTTATGTGCCACAGGATACATCGTATTTATGTGGAACCCTTTCCGAGTTTGCAGAAGAAAACAACCTTGATGAAAGTTTGTTCAAGGCAATTCTTAGGAAAATGGACTTTGAGCGTGTACAGTTTGAAAAGGATATTAAAGACTTTTCTGGCGGGCAAAAGAAGAAAGTCCTAATTGCGAAAAGCCTTTGTGAAAAGGCACACTTGTATGTATGGGATGAACCGCTCAACTTTATTGATGTGTACTCACGTATGCAGATTGAACAACTCATAACGGAGTTTGCCCCGACCATGCTCCTGGTAGAACATGACAGTGTTTTTCGAGATACTGTGGCAAGTAAAATTGTGAATATCTAAATTGGTTCTTCCGCAATTTTACGTTTTTCGCTTTAATAAAAATGGAGAATGCTGATTTACACTGGCATTCCAGTATTGAAAAATTACAAAATACGGATAATTGCGTAAGAACCTCTAAATTAAAATAATTGTATGGGTTAATTCCAGCTTTACAGAGACTCAAATTCTTTAGGCTACAATCAATAGCGGTGTAAACGAAAAAGCAGTCTTAAACTATAGAAAAACTGCCCTTTCGTTTGCACCGCGTTTGATTTTGCCAAAGTGAACAAAGTCGCGTCCGTGTAGCCGATATGTATGGATTTTCAATTCTTGCTTTTTTTATGAATACAAGTGAGATACAAGAATTCTCTGCATTGTTACATGGTGCTTTTGCAAAATCTTGGCACGACAAATAAACCTCATTGCTGAGGCTTTTTGAAATTATTTAGTTAGTCGATTCTAAATGCGCAAAGGTATTCTCTGCTGTGGTTTTCCAAGATGACCACCACAGCATTTGCAAACAGTAACCTTGATACCATAAAGGGTTTCAAGTATCTGAGGTGTTTCCATATCTTTCAGTCGTGATAGATACTGCTTACAACCAAGAAGATTCCGACATAATGCCAGATGCTTGGTCTTGCTTCGAGTACATAGTAATCCGTAGTGTCTTATTCTAACAAATCGTTTCGGCGGTACATGCATCAGGAATCTACGGATGAATTCAACTCCGGAAATGGTGAACTCTTTCCACTTACCTTTTTCACGATAATCTTTCACATAGTATGTAACAGTATTTTCGTCCATACGGATGATGCGGTGATTACTGATAGCGATTCTATGTGTGTACTTACCAAGATAGTTAATAACAGACTGGGCACCATTGAAGGTTTTCTTGCAGTGAGGAATCCAGTCTTTTTCATAGCAGGTGTTAAGAAGCTCTTTGAAGGCATAGTGGTTGAGATATTTTACACTGCTACCATGAAACTGAAGTTTATTTTCTTCCCATAAGATCTTAAGTTCATTCAGATATTTACCCCGGAACAACTTTGATAAAACTTTTACGGGAAGAAAGAATTCTTCACCTTTATCACGCCACTGATTTTTAGCAGTCAGACCACCACCAAGTAGAATGACATGAATGTGAGGATGAAAGTTCATTTCAGAGCCCCAGGTATGTAATACACAGATATATCCAACCTTTGCACCCAGATGCTTCGTGTCTTCTGTTAACTCATTGATTGTAGCTGACACAGAATGATACAGTGTATCGTATAGAAGCTGTTGGTTGCTGTAGATTAGTGGATTTAATTCTTGAGGTACTGTGAATACTATATGAAAATAAGGTGCATCCAATACATCTTCACGGCGTTTATCCATCCACATTTCTTTTGGTAAAGCCTGACACATGGGACAACATCTGTTACGACAGGAATTATAATGAATCTGGGTATGACCACAATCTTCACATATACTGATGTTAGCTCCATAGGCACCGGTCTTACAGTTGATGATACAGTTTGCGACCTTAGACTGCACCGGAGAAGGTGAGTATTTTTCAAGATATCCAGGATAGAATCTCAAAAAGATATCCTGTACCGTTGGTTTATCCAAGAGCTCCACCTTCTTCCTTGTCAAAAGGACTGACGATGCCAAGAACAGTTTTATTGCTCAAGTGCAGATAAATTTCAGTAGATTTAGGTGAACGATGTCCAAGTAATGATTGAATATATCGAATATCAACGCCATCCTCTAAGAGATGTGTTGCAAAACTATGCCTTAGACAATGGGAATGTACATCTTTGGGTAAACCTGCTTTTTTTACGGATTTACGCATTTCCAAACCAGTAGCTGAAGGAGTAAGATATTCACCTGTCCACTGATTCGGAAAGAGAATTCCTTTCGGCTTGCCACACTTAAACCAGTACTCAGTAAGAATGTCGAGAGCTCTTTTGGATAAAATAGCATAACGAGAGGAATGTGTTTTTGAATTGCGGATATAAATCTGCATATTTGTACGGGAAATGTCCTCATAGTTAAGGTGAATTACCTCCGATACACGTAATCCGGAAGAATACATAAGTGAAAACATTGCTTTATATTTTAAGTTAGGAGTAGCATCAAGCAGTCTTTCAACCTCTTCGCGAGTCAGTACACGTGGGATAGCATAGTCATTGATGGCTCTGGGAACAAGGTTATCATCCCAAAGTTTTCCTAAAACACGCTTATAGAAAAATACCAATGATCCATTTTTATTATTAAGTGTAGATGATTTATCGCCTTTGTCCTTTAAATATAAAAGGAAATCTCTTGCGTCTTCACAAGTGAGATCTTCAGGGTGTTTGTTGATAAATTTCAGAAAATCTCTGACATTATTTTTATAAGTTCGAATGGTGCCGGGTTTCAGATTTCTAAGCTTGCCAACATCTTCGATTTTATTAATATATGATTCGTACATAAAATAACCTCCATGAAATAAATGTGGTAATAACAATAGTAATTACCCATCATGGAGGTGCATTTGCAAAATAAAACTGCTTGTGTAAGCAGCCTAAAGATGATATTCTTTTCATAGGCAGTTGTCGGGACTAAGCCCGTGTTTGAAGTTTGTTATTGGTGGTACTTTAACAATACTATCTTGGGACAATCCTGTCACTGCCTTTTTTAGAAAAAGTAAAAAGCTGCGCCACAGCCTTGGCAGGCCATCGCGCAGCGATTTTGTTCAATTCCAGTTTGTAGAATTAAGAAAATCGTAATTTGTGGAGGTAAAATATAGATGAATCAAGGTAGAATTATTGTAATCACAGGTGCGCCGGGGACAGGAAAAACTACAACGGCATCTGCTGTTGCAAAAGAATCAGATTTGGAAAAGTCTGTGCATATGCACACAGATGACTTTTATCATTATTTGAGTAAAGGGGCAATACCACCGCATTTGCCAGAATCAAATGAGCAAAATTTGATTGTCATTGAAGCGTTTTTAGAAGCTGCGAAGCGATATGCTCGTGGTGGATATGATGTAATTGTTGACGGTATTATCGGACCGTGGTTTTTAAAGCCGTGGCAAAGTCTTGTTCGGGAACATTATGAGGTGCATTATATTATTTTAAGGGCAAGTAAGGAAGAAACCTTGAAGCGAGCTGTTGAACGCTCAAAGTTAGACCGAAAGACAAATATCGAATTGGTAGAAACCATGTGGGAGCAATTTTGCAATCTGGGAATATATGAATCGAATGTTATAGATACGACCACTTATTCCATTCAAGAAACTGTTTCCGCAGTACAAGAAAAAATCGCAAGTAGGGCAGCGTTGTTGTCTTAGATTGTTTTGGTGCAATTCCAGTTTGTTAGCTTTACATCGGGTCAACTTGTCCCGAACTTTTACAACTAAATACCCGCCGCTCACACAGTGGCACACCGAGCAGGAAATCTGAAAAAGGTCTCCTGCTTTTTTTCTGCCCAAAATGAGGTGGTAAAACGCCACCCCATCCACCAATTAGCGAAAGGAGGGACACGAAATGCCTTGTCCACACAACGAAATCACGATTGTTCAGCGCAGCCAGCGGCAGTCTGCGGTTGCCGCCGCTGCTTACCAAAGCGGCGAAAAGCTGTTCTGTGAATACGACCAGCAAGTAAAGCACTACCCGGAAAAGCGTGGTATCGTCCACAATGAAATCCTGCTCCCGGCAAATGCTCCACAGGAATATGCAGACCGCAATACTTTATGGAATGCCGCCGAAGCGGTGGAAAAGCAATGGAACTCCCAGCTTGCAAGGCGGTGGGTGCTTACCATTCCCAGAGAGATACCGCCCGACCAGTACGCTGTCCTTGTACGGGAGTTTTGTGAACAGCAGTTTGTTTCCAAAGGCATGATTGCTGATTTTGCCATCCATGACCCCCATCCGCCGGGACACAATCCCCACGCCCATGTCCTGCTGACCATGCGGGCAATGGATGAACATGGAAAATGGCTTCCCAAGAGCCGCAAGGTTTATGACCTTGACGAGAATGGGGAACGGATAAAGCTGCCGTCCGGCAGGTGGAAAAGCCACAAGGAGGATACGGTGGACTGGAACGACCAGAAGTATTGTGAAATCTGGCGGCATGAATGGGAGGTTATCCAGAACCGCTATCTGGACGCCAATGACCGCCCGGAGCGTGTGGACTTGCGTTCCTATGCCAGACAGGGGCTTGATATAGTCCCCACTGTCCATGAGGGGACTGCTGTCCGGCAGATGGAAAAGCGAGGTATCCAGACGAATATCGGCAACCTGAACCGGGAAATCAGAGCCGCCAACCGCCTGATGAAGTCCATCCGGCAGCTTATCCAAAACCTCAAAGGCTGGATTACCGAGCTGGGAGAAAAACGGAAGGAGCTGCTTGCACAAAAGGCGGCGGAGGAAGCGACACTTCTTCCCAATCTGCTGATGAAGTATATGGAGATACGAAAGGAAGAACGGAAGGACTGGACAAGGGCTGGACAGAACCGGGGAACTTCACAGGACTTAAAGGCAGTCAGCGAAGCCCTGTCCTATCTCCGGCAAAAGGGGCTTTCCACTGTGGAGGACTTAGAAGCGTTTCTGGAATCTTCCGGGAAATCAGCCGCAGATTACCGCAATCAGATGAAGCCAAAGGAAGCCCGGAGCAAAGTGATTGACGGGATTCTTGCCAGCCGGACAGACTGCAAGGAATGTAAGGCTGTCTATGAGAAGTACCAGAAGATATTTTTTAAGAAAATAAAGGGGAAATTCAAACAGGAACACCCGGAGGTTGCCCGGTATGAGAAAGCCGCTGACTACCTTGCCAAGCACCCGGACGATAAGGATAAAACGAAAAATGAGTTGCAACAGGAGCAGGAAACGCTTCTCAGCGAAATCGCAGAGCTGAAAGTACCACTGACCGAGGTACAGGAGGATTTGAAGAAGCTGCGGGACATCCGCTACTGGGTACGGAAAGCCACACCCGGCACAGAGGAAAGCAAAGAGCCGCCCAAGAAGCAGCCCATCAAAGAAGTCTTGCAGGATAAGACTGACGAGAAAAAAGCACAAAGAACCGCCCCGGCACAGGAGAAACACAGACAACAGGATATGGAACTTTAACAGGCACTTGCCATTTTCAATTAGAGAATGTCAGGTGCTTTTCTTATTTTCAAGGAGGGATAGATTTGAATGTATTCGAAGCTGTGAAGCAGTCCGTCACAACAAGACAGGCTGCGGAGTATTATGGAATCCATGTAGGTCGGAACGGGATGGCTTGCTGCCCGTTCCATAACGATAAAACCCCAAGCATGAAGCTGGATCGGCGTTACCATTGCTTCGGCTGCGGTGCGGATGGGGATGTGATTGATTTTGCCGCCGCCCTGTATGGGCTGGGAAAGAAAGAAGCCGCCGTACAGCTGGCACAGGACTTCGGGCTTTCCTATGAGGACTGGAAACCGCCGGGAAAGGTAAAAAAGCCCAAGACCCGGCAGAAATCCCCGGAGGAACAGTTTCAGGAAGCAAAGAATCGCTGCTTCCGTATTCTTGCCGATTATCTCCATCTGCTGATGGCATGGAGAACGGACTACGCCCCGCACTCCCCGGAGGAAGCCTTTCATCCCCGGTTTGTGGAAGCCTTACAGAAGCAAGCCCAAGTGGAATATCTGCTGGATGTGCTGCTGTTCGGGGAAACAGAGGAAAAAGCGGATTTGATTACGGACTACGGAAAGGATGTGATACAGCTTGAACAGCGAATGGCAGAACTTGCAGCCGCAGACGCAGCAAGAACTAAAAAACACTATGAACGCCATGCAGCCGCCCCAGAGCGTTGAGGAAATCAAGGCGGGGCTGGAAACCACCGAGAAAGGCGGTGTCCGTCAGAGCATACGGAACTGCCTGACCGTATTCCAACGTGACCCTCTGCTTTCAGGGGCTATCGCATACAACATCCTGACTGACCGCAAGGACATCATAAAGCCCATCGGTTTTCACAGAGAAAGCACCGCCCTGAACGATACGGACATGAAGTATCTGCTTCTTTATCTGGAAGAAACCTACGGGCTTACCAATGAGAAAAAGATTGATAACGCCATCGGGATTGTGGCGAATGAAAACAAGTACCATCCCATCCGGGACTATCTCAATACCCTTGTGTGGGACGGGACAGAGCGAATCCGCTTCTGCCTGCGGCACTTTCTGGGGGCTGACGCAGACGATTACACCTATGAAGCGTTGAAGCTGTTCCTGCTGGGTGCAATCTCACGAGCCTTTCAGCCGGGGTGCAAGTTTGAAATCATGCTCTGTCTGGTAGGCGGTCAGGGGGCTGGAAAGTCCACCTTCTTCCGGCTGCTGGCAGTCCGGGACGAGTGGTTCTCCGATGATTTGCGGAAGCTGGACGATGACAATGTGTACCGCAAGCTGCAAGGTCACTGGATTATTGAAATGTCGGAAATGATGGCAACCGCCAACGCCAAGAGCATTGAGGAAATCAAGTCATTTTTAAGCCGGCAGAAAGAGGTCTACAAGATACCTTATGAAACCCACCCGGCAGACCGCCCCCGTCAGTGCGTGTTTGGCGGCACTTCCAATGCCCTTGACTTCCTGCCCCTTGACCGTTCCGGCAACCGCCGCTTTATCCCGGTCATGGTGTACCCGGAGCAGGCGGAAGTTCACATTTTGGAGGATGAAGCCGCTTCCAGAGCCTATATCGGGCAGATGTGGGCGGAAGCGATGGAGATTTATAAAAGCGGCAGGTTCAAGCTGGCTTTCAGCCCCGCCATGCAGCGGTATCTCAAAGAACACCAGCGGGATTTTATGCCGGAGGACACCAAAGCCGGGATGATACAGGCGTATCTTGATAAATACACCGGGAGCATGGTCTGCTCCAAGCAGCTCTATAAGGAAGCCTTGAACCATGCTTTTGACGAGCCGAAGCAATGGGAAATCCGGGAAATCAACGAGATTATGAACCAGTGCATTTCCAGCTGGCGGTACTTCCCAAACCCAAGAATGTTTTCCGAATATGGCAGACAAAAGGGCTGGGAGCGTGAAAACCCGGCAACGGACTCCGGCAACCCGTCTGAAAAAACGATGGACGGTTTTGTGGAGGTCACAGAACAGATGGAGCTTCCATTCTGAAAAGGACAGCCCGTTGCACCCCCTGTTGTTATCCCGTTGCCGAGCCGGTTGCCGGGAAAAACCCCTTATTTCCGGGCTTTTCTCCCTTATAACAACCAAAACAACAAAAAAATAAAAGAAAAGTATAAATAGTAACCATCGCCAGATTGAGATTGTTTGCAAGGTCTTTTGAAGTCCGTTGCCGGACTTCGTTGCCGACACCCTCTGTCTGGCTATTTTCATGTATGGAGGATAACTGCCTATGGCAAAAAACAAAACAGAGATTCATGTGACCACTGTATTTGACGGGGAGCTTGACGCCACTGATGTGTTCGTCAGCCTGATTTCCCAGAAATACGGAAAGACAAATGCAAAAGAATATCTTGCTAAAAAGAAAGATATAGGCTATAATGAAGATGAGGTTCAAAAGAGCCAGATACCGTCTGGATTGTGTGGGTAAATGGCTATGATGAACGAAATGGAATACAGAACAATCGGTTCGGCACTTGCCGGGGGTTATCGTGCGGCGGTCTATTGCAGGCTGTCAAAGGACGATGACCTGCAAGGCGAAAGTGCCAGTATCGCAAACCAGCGTGATATGCTGGAAAAATACTGCGAAAAGCAGGGATGGGAGGTTGTGGCAGTCTATCAGGACGATGGCTTCACAGGTCTTAACATGGAGCGTCCTGACCTACAGAGAATGTTGAGAGCCATTGAGCGCAGGCAGATCAACCTTGTCATCACGAAAGACCTCAGCCGACTGGGGCGTAATTATCTGCAAACCGGGCATTTGATTGAGGACTTTTTCCCAAGAAACGGTGTCCGCTATATCGCCATGAATGACGGCATCGACACCCTGCGGGATAACAACGACATTGCCCCGTTCAAGAATATCCTGAACGAGATGTACAGCAAGGATATTTCCAAGAAAGTCCATTCCTCTTATCTTCTGAAAGCGCAGAAAGGACAGTTTACCGGGTGTCTTGCCCCGTTTGGGTATCGGAAAGACCCGGAGGACAAAAACCATCTGCTCATTGACGAGGAAACCGCCCCGATTGTGCGGCTGATTTTCGGATATGCCCTGAACGGTCATGGTCCGAACTATATCCGCAGACGGCTGGAGAAAGAAAAAATCCCCTGCCCTACATGGTGGAACCGGGAACGGGGGCTTCGCAATACCCGCACCAAATGGGAAAAGAAAGACCCAGAAAACGGGCGGTATATGTGGGACTTCTCCGTTATCAAAGACCTTTTGATGAATCCCGTCTACACCGGGGCGATTGCTTCCCAGAAAAAGGACTACCGCTTCAAAATCGGCACGATTGGGGAAAAGAAGCCGGAGGACTGGATTGTGGTGGAGGGACAGCATGAACCGCTGATTGACAGCATGAGCTTTGACATTGTGCAGAACAAGCTGAAATCCCGCCAGCGTCCGGGGCAGACCAATGAAATCAGCCTGTTTGCCGGACTGTTAAAATGCGGCGAGTGTGGGAAGTCGCTGACGGTACGCTACACAAACGCTAAACATCCCCAGCGGATTTACTCCTGCAAGACCTACAATGCCTTTGGAAAGAACCACTGCACCCAGCACCGGATTGATTATGACACCCTTTACAGCCATGTGCTGCGGAAAATCCGGGAATGTGCCAGAGCTGCCCTGATGGACGGGGAAGCGGTTGCCGACCGCCTGACCAATACCTGTGAAGCCGAGCAGCGGGAACAGCGGGAAGCAATGGAACGCTCCCTTACAAGGGACGAGGAACGGATTGAGGTTCTGGACAAAATGGTCATGCGGCTTTATGAGGATATGATTGCAGGGCGTATCAGTGAGCAGAATTTCAACACCATGCTGGAAAAGACACAGACCGAGCAGACGGAGCTTAAAACAAAAGTGTCCGAGGGCAGAAAGCGGCTGTCCGATGAAGTCCAGCTTGCCAATGATGCAAAACAATGGGTGGAAGCCATTCAGGAATACGCCAACATCACAGAGCTGGACGCAGCCACCCTCAACCGCTTAATCAAAGAAATCGTTGTGCATGAGCGCATTGACGAAGATAAAACAAGACACATTTCTATCGAAATTCATTTTAATCTCAAACCCATCCCGGAGGTGGAACAGGTCACTGCCTGACCTGTCCCGCCGGGACGGTTCTCTTAACAACACCATATAGATTTTTTGTACGCCGCCGCCCGCCATCGAGCAGAGTTTTTACACCTAATTGGGGATGAAACAGCTCATGGCGGGCGGCGGCGTTGCCCTTATCGGCATGACCCTTGTACCGCTGCTTTCCGGGCTGTTCGGTTAAGATAAGCGGGTAAAGGCTTATGCAGAGCATACTTGACGCGATTAACGAATGGATAAAGGAAATCCTTATCGGAGCCATAAACGGTAATCTGTCATCTATGTTCGGGGACGTAAACGAAAAAGTCGGCACTATCGCCGCAGAGGTAGGCAGGACCCCGCAAGCGTGGAACGCAAACGTATTTTCCATGATAAGGACGTTATCGGAAAACGTGATTGTCCCGATTGCGGGGCTTGTCATTACCTATGTCCTATGCTACGAGCTAATCAGCATGGTAACGGAAAAGAACAATATGCACGATATTGACACGTTCATGTTTTTCAAGTGGATATTCAAGGCGTTTGTCGCAGTCTATCTTGTTACGCACACCTTTGATATTACTATGGCGGTGTTCGATATGGCGCAACACGTTGTTTCCGGCGCGTCGGGGGTAATCGGCGGCAACACGAATATAGACGTTGCCGCCGCCCTTGGCTCCATGCAGGACGGGCTTGAAGCAATGGAAATCCCCGAACTGCTCTTACTTGTCATGGAAACAAGCCTTGTGAGCTTGTGCATGAAAATCATGTCCGTATTGATAACCGTTATCCTCTACGGCAGAATGATAGAAATTTACCTTTACTGTTCGGTATCGCCTATCCCGTTTGCAACAATGACAAATCGAGAGTGGGGACAGATAGGAAACAACTACCTAAAAGCCCTGTTCGCTATCGGTTTTCAAGGCTTTCTGATTATGGTATGCGTCGGCATTTATGCGGTTTTGGTAAACAGCATGATTATAGCGGATAACCTGCACAGCGCGATTTTCTCCCTTGCAGCTTACACCGTTATTCTCTGCTTCTCCCTGTTCAAATCCGGCGCACTGGCAAAATCCATATTCAACGCACATTAAAAGACCGCGGGGCTTTTCCCCGCAGAAAGGAGGTTTACGCTTGGCGTATGTACCCGTACCGAAAGACTTATCCAAAGTCAAAACAAAGGTTGCTTTCAACCTTACAAAACGGCAAATCATTTGTTTTGCGGTTGCCCTTATCTTAGGACTTCCGCTTTTCTTTTTGCTCAAAGACAGCGCAGGCACAAGCCTTGCGTCGGTGGTAATGATTGCGGTCATGCTGCCCTGTTTCCTGTTCGCCATGTATGAGAAACACGAGCAGCCCCTTGAAGTGGTGGCAAAGCACATCATACAGACAAAATTCATTGCCCCCAAAGAGCGACCCTATCAGACACAGAATTTATACGCCGTATTGGAACGGCAGAGAAAATTGGAAAAGGAGGTATCAGAGATTGCAAAAGGAACCTACAAAAAAGGCAGCGGGAAAAAGAAACGCCGGGGCTAACCCGCCCCGCAAGCTCTCCCGCGCCGAGAAAAAGCAGATTGCCGAGGTTATCCGGCAGGCAAAGGGCGACGGGAAAGCCCACACCGCGCAGCAGACAATCCCCTACCTTACCATGTACCCGGACGGGATATGCAAGGTATCGGAAAAGAAATACAGTAAATCCATTGCCTTTGAAGATATTAACTATCAGCTTGCACAGGCAGACGACAAGACCGCCATTTTTGAAAACTGGTGCGATTTTCTCAACTACTTTGACGCTTCCGTTTCGGTGCAGCTTTCTTTCATCAATCAAGGGACGCAGCGGGAGCAGGCAGAGAAAGCTATCAATATTCCCGCGCAGGACGACGCTTTCAACTCTATCCGCACCGAGTATTCGGATATGCTGAAAAATCAGCTTTCCAAAGGCAACAACGGGCTTGTGAAGCACAAGTACATCACATTCAGTATCGAAGCAGACAATCCGGCGGCGGCAAAAGCCCGCCTTTCCCGTATTGAAACCGACGTGCTGAACAATTTTAAGGTACTTGGCGCGTCTGCCCGACCTATGACGGGCTATGAACGGCTGAACGTGCTGCATGGCGTATTCCACCCGGAGGGCAAGCCGTTTTCCTTTGATTTTTCATGGCTTGCCCCGTCCGGGCTTAGTACAAAGGACTTTATCGCCCCGTCCTCTTTCCATTTTGGCGAGGGACGCTATTTCCGCATGGGTAGAAAAATAGGCGCGGTATCATTCCTTGAAATCCTTGCGCCGGAACTGAATGACCGTATGCTTGCCGACATTCTGGACTTGGAAACGGGCGTTATCGTCAATCTGCATATCCGCAGTATCGACCAGACCGAAGCAATCAAGACTATCAAGCGGAAAATCACAGACCTTGACAAGATGAAGATTGAGGAACAGAAAAAAGCAGTACGCAGCGGCTATGACATGGATATTATTCCCTCTGACCTTGCCACTTTCGGCAGCGAAGCGAAAAATCTCTTACAGGATTTGCAGAGCCGAAACGAGCGTATGTTTCTTCTTACGTTCCTTGTGGTAAACATGGCGGACACGAAGCGGAAACTGGAAAATGACATTTTCGCAGCGGCGGGCATTGCACAGAAATATAACTGCGCTTTGACGCGCCTTGACTATCAGCAGGAAGCGGGGCTTATGTCCTCTATCCCTCTTGGGGAAAACCTTATCCCTATTCAAAGAGGGCTGACGACAAGCAGCACCGCTATTTTTATCCCCTTTATCACGCAGGAGCTTTTCCAGACAGGCGCAGCCCTCTATTACGGGCTGAATGCTCTTTCAAACAACATGATACTCTGCGACCGCAAGCAGCTTAAAAATCCGAATGGGCTTATCTTGGGAACGCCGGGAAGCGGGAAATCCTTTGCAGCGAAACGGGAAATGACAAATGCTTTCCTCATTACGGACGACGATATTATCATCTGCGACCCGGAAGCCGAGTATTTCTCCCTTGTGCAGCGTCTGAACGGTCAAGTTATCCGTTTGTCGTCTACGGGCAAGGGCATTGACGGGAAGCCCCAGTATGTGAACCCTATGGATATTAACCTCAACTATTCCGAGGACGACAGCCCCCTTGCGCTGAAATCTGATTTTATCCTGTCCTTGTGTGAGCTTGTCATTGGCGGCAAGGAGGGCTTGCAGCCGATTGATAAGACGGTCATTGACCGCGCTGTAAGAAACGTGTACCGCCCGTTTTTAGCAAACCCCGACCCGGCAAATATGCCGATTTTGGGCGACCTCTACGACGAGCTTTTACGGCAGCCGGAGCCGGAAGCGGCGCGGATCGCGTCGGCGTTGGAGCTTTATGTATCGGGAAGCCTTAACGTCTTTAACCACAGGACGAATGTAGAGCTTTCAAACCGCCTTGTCTGCTTTGATATTAAACAGCTTGGAAAGCAGCTTAAAAAGTTGGGTATGCTCATTGTGCAGGACCAGGTATGGAACAGGGTAACGGTCAACCGGGCAGAAAAGAAATCCACACGCTACTATATGGACGAATTTCACTTGCTTCTGAAAGAGGAACAGACCGCCGCTTACAGCGTGGAGATTTGGAAGCGTTTCAGAAAGTGGGGCGGCATACCCACAGCCATTACGCAGAACGTTAAAGACTTACTTAGCAGCCGCGAAGTGGAAAATATCTTTGAAAACTCTGATTTTGTCCTCATGCTCAATCAAGCGGCAGGCGACCGGGCTATCCTTGCAAAGCAGCTTAACATTTCCCCGCAGCAGATGAAGTACGTTACCCACACCGAAGCGGGCGAGGGACTTATCTTCTACGGAAACGTGGTACTGCCCTTTGTAGACCGCTTCCCGAAAGATACCGAGCTTTACCGGGTAATGACGACGAAGCCGGAGGAAGTGGGCGAAGCATGACAGAGGAATTAAAGACGGACATTATCATCAACCGGGACGCGCTCTTTGCTCTTAGGGAACTGCCCGACGAAAGCGTGAATTGCTGCGTAACAAGCCCGCCCTACTATGCACTTAGGGACTACGGGCTTGACGCACAAATTGGGCGGGAGGACACGCCGGAGGAATACATAGAAAGGCTTGTTGCCGTATTCCATGAGCTAAAGCGCGTCTTGCGTTCCGACGGTACCTTTTGGCTGAATATCGCAGACACCTATTGCGGCACCGGGAACAAAGGTTACTATGCCGACCCAAAGAACCCGAAAGGCAGAAACGGACAGCAGACTGCGAAAAATGCCCGCGCTCCCGGCTGCAAGCAAAAGGATTTAATCGGTATTCCGTGGCTTTTAGCCTTTGCCCTACGCGCTGACGGGTGGTATTTACGGAGTGATATTATCTGGCAGAAAGAAAACCCTATGCCGGAAAGCTGCAAAGACCGACCGAGCCGCTGCTATGAACATATCTTTTTGCTTACAAAGTCAAAGAAATATTTTTATGACGCTGCCGCCATTGCGGAGCCTATCGCTGCCACAACAGCGGCGCGTTACCGCACCGGGCGGGGCGCGGGACACAAGTATGCTGATGAAGTACCCGGACAAGGGAAAGTACAGGGTATCAACCGCACAAGAAGCGGCGGCTACTATGACGAAGCACTTATACCGACCATGCGGAACAAGCGGGACGTGTGGCTTATCAACACGGTACCATACAGCGGCGGGCATTTCGCCGCCTATCCTCCGAAGTTAGCGGAAACCTGTATCAAGGCTGGCTGTCCGAAAGGCGGCGTTGTCATAGACCCCTTTTTAGGCAGCGGCACAACGGCGGCAGTCGCAAAAAGCCTTGACCGACACTATATCGGTATCGAACTGAATATTGAGTATTGCGCCCTTGCAAGGGCGCGGATTGGAGGTGTGCAGCCATAAAACAATATAAGCCGCGTGATAAAATCACGCAGAAAATGACCCGCGACGGACTTATCGAGGTCAACGAAACCAAAGAAACCGCCGAGCGTGTAAGCCGCCGGGAACAGGAAGCGGATTTTTCAAAACCGCAGGAGCAGCCCGCGCCGCAGGCTGCACAGGAAGCGGCGGCGCAGAACGTGGCAGAGCTACCCCCTGTTTCTCCTGACGCTTCCCCGCTTCCTCTTGCGCCAGAGCTTCCCCACAGGCAGGACACCGCTACCGCCGAGCGCGTCATGGAGCGCGTTGGCGCAGCCCAGACCCGGAAAGCGAGTAAAAAGGCAGCGCAGAAAGCACAGCGCGACGCTACGGTAAAAGAGAAATCTTCCCGCTTGCAGTTTACCGAGGAAGAATTAAATACGCCGGAGCTTGAAACGTATATCAAAAAATCCGATAAAGCCGCCGACCGTCTGGACGCGGCAAAGGCAGCTATCCCCAAAGAAAAGAAACTTGTAGGGGAACGCACCTTTGACGAAGCCACAGGAAAGGCAAAGACCCGCTTACGCTTTACCGAGCAGGAAAAGCCGATAAATGGCGGCAAAGCCCACCCTAACCCGCTATCCCGCCCCGCGCAGGAAGCGGGTATTTTCGTCCACAACAAGATACATTCCGTTGAAAAGGATAATTCCGGCGTGGAGGGAGCGCATAAATCCGAGGAATTAGCGGAGAAGGGCGCAAAGTACGGGACGCGGAAAATCCGGGAGGGCTACCGCAGCCACAAGCTGAAACCCTACCGGGCGGCGGCAAAGGCTGAAAAAGCAGCGGAGAAAGCAAACGTCAATTACCTGTACCACAAGACGCTGCATGAGAACCCGCAGCTTACAAGTAACCCCCTATCCCGTTTCATGCAGAAGCAGCAAATCAAGCGGCAGTATGCTAAGGCAGCAAAGACGGGCGGCGCAGCTACCGCAAAGAAAGCCGCCGAGAATACCCGCAAGGCAGCGAAGAAAACCGCCGAGGAAACAAAGAAAGCGGTTGCTTTTGTGGGGCGGCACCCGGCGGGCGTTGGTATCGCCGTTGCCGCGCTGCTCTTATTCATCATGGTATCAGCGGGACTTTCTTCCTGCGGGGCTATGTTTTCCGGCATGATGAACGGCGTTCTTGGGACGTCCTACACGTCGGAGGACAGCGACCTTGTGGCAACGGAAAACAACTACGCCGCAAAGGAAACCGAGCTTCAGCAGCGGATTGACAATATCGAGCGCGACAATCCCGGCTATGATGAATACCGCTACGACCTTGACAATATCGGGCATAACCCGCATGAACTGGCTTCTTACCTTACCGCCCTTTTGCAGAGCTACACGCCCCAGAGCGCACAGGCAGAGCTAAACCGCGTCTTTGATAAGCAGTACACCTTGACACTGACGGAAGAAATCGAAGTGCGCTACCGCACCGAAACCCGCACCGACACATGGACGGACGAGGACGGGAACAGCCACAGCGATACCTATACTGTTGAAGTACCCTATAACTATTACATTCTCAATGTCAAGCTGACAAACAGACCGATTAACAGCTTTGTATCGGAGCTTTTGACCGCAGAACAGCTTGAAATGTACCAGGTGTATCTGGAAACAAGCGGCAACAAGCCCTTGATTTTCGGCGGCGGTTCTCCCGACGTTTCCGCGTCCGAGGATTTAAGCGGCGTACAGTTTGTAAACGGGACGCGCCCCGGAAATACCGCGATTGTAGATATAGCGAAGCGGCAAGTCGGCAACGTGGGCGGGCAGCCCTATTGGAGCTGGTACGGCTTTAACAGCCGCGTGGAGTGGTGCGCCTGCTTTGTGTCGTGGTGCTACGGGCAAATGGGCTTATCCGAGCCGCGTTTTGCCGCCTGTCAATCACAGGGTATTCCGTGGTTTACTTCACGCGGGCAATGGGGAGCGCGGGGCTATGAGAATATCGCACCCGGCGACGCTATCTTTTTCGACTGGGACTTAGACGGAAGTGCAGACCATGTAGGGCTTGTTATCGGCACAGACGGAAGCCGCGTCTATACCGTCGAGGGCAATTCCGGCGACGCCTGCAAAATCAAAAGCTATCCCTTAGACTATGCCTGTATCAAAGGGTACGGGCTGATGAACTGGAACTAACCGCAAAAATGAAAGGAGTATTGACATTATGGCAATGAGTAAGATTGAACGTATCGACCGGGAAATCCAGAAAACCCGCGAGAAAATCACAGAGTATCAGAACAAGCTGAAAGGACTGGAAGCGCAGAAAACTGAAGCGGAAAACCTTGAAATCGTACAGCTTGTGCGCTCCATGCGCTTAACCCCCGCAGAGCTTAACGCTATGCTGTCCGGCGGCGGGATTCCCGGCATGGCTGCCGCCGTTCCCGAAGAAACCACAGACTATGACGAAGAACAGGAGGACACCGAGAATGAATAAGAAAATCCTTAGAACGCTGACCGCATTTTGCGCCGCCCTTATGCTCATGGGCGGCTTTTCCGTTACTGCTTTTGCACAAACGCCGGAGCAGCCCGCCGCTGACGCGACCAACGACAGCGGCGTTATCTATGAGGAACCCGAAGAAACCGCACCCCTTACGCCGGAGGGGAACGCGACCCTTGTTGACGATTTCGGCGGCAATAAGCAGCTTATCACAGTTACGACCAAAGCCGGGAACTATTTTTATATCCTCATTGACCGGGACGACGAGGGCGAAAACACCGTCCATTTCTTAAATCAAGTGGACGACGCAGACCTTTTCGCGCTCTTGGAGGACGGGGAAAACAGCGAAGCGCAGACCCCCGCTGTCTGCACCTGTACGGAAAAATGCGAAACCGGGAAAATCAATACGTCCTGCCCGGTATGCTCTACCAACATGACCGCTTGCAGCGGCAAAGAAGCCGAGCCGGAGCCGGAAGAACCTACCGAACAGTCGCAGGAAAAAAGCAATACCGGTGGGCTTGTGCTTTTCCTTGTCGTGGCACTTCTTGGCGGCGGGGGCGCGTTCTATTACTTTAAGTTTATGAAACCGAAGCAGAGCGTCAAAGGCGGCACCGACCTTGAGGACTTTGATTTTGAGGACTACGACGAGGACGAGCCGGAGCCGGACGACGCAGACGGGGACGCTTCCGAAGATGATACGGAGGACGAGGACGCATGACCCTGTTTACCGACAATCCCTTTGAAAAGATGATGATACAACGACCATGCGGGCGGCGCGACAATACGCCGCCTGTTTTCAAATCCCCGGCCTGCGCTTCCTGCCCCTATAAAGGGCAAGCCCCTTGTGTGGGCTACTGTCTGAAACAGGTACAGGAGAAACAGGGCGCGGAGCCGGAACGCGGAAAGGAGGAACTTTAATTGATTTTAGTTATCGCTGAAAAGCCGAGCGTGGCGCAGACTATCGCCGCCGCGCTTGGGGCAAAGAAGAAACAGGACGGATATATCGAGGGAAACGGCTACCTCATTTCATGGTGCGTCGGGCATTTGGTACAGCTTGCCGACGCTGCCGCCTATGGGGAGCAGTACAAAAAGTGGAGCTATGACAGCTTGCCGATTTTGCCGCAGAAATGGCAGTATACCGTTTCCGCAGATAAGGGAAAGCAATTCAAAATCCTAAAGGAGCTTATGCACCGCACCGACATTTCCGAAGTCGTCAACGCCTGCGACGCGGGACGTGAGGGAGAACTCATTTTCCGTTTTGTCTATGAAGTCGCCGGGTGCAAGAAGCCTATGCGCCGCTTGTGGATTTCCTCAATGGAAGAAAGCGCAATCAAGGCGGGCTTTGAGAACTTAAAGGACGGGCGGGACTATGACGCGCTCTTTGCGTCTGCCCTCTGCCGCGCAAAGGCTGACTGGATTATCGGCATTAACGCCACCCGCCTTTTCTCCTGCCTGTATAACCGCACCTTGAACGTGGGGCGCGTCCAGACACCGACCTTAAAAATGCTTGTAGACCGGGACGCTGCTATCAGCACTTTCAAGAAAGAAAAATATTACCATGTGCGGCTTGATTTATCCGGCGCAGAAGCCGCAAGCGGGAAGATCTGCGCCGCAGAGGAAGCAAAGGAACTGAAAGCGGCCTGCGAAGCGTCGCGGGCTGTCTGCACTTCCCTTGTGAGGGAAAAGAAAAGCGCAGCCCCGCCGAAGCCCTTTGACCTTACCTCTTTGCAGCGGGAAGCAAACCGTATTTTCGGCTATACCGCGAAGCAGACACTTGACCTGGCGCAAGCCCTGTATGAAAAGAAGCTGCTTACTTATCCGAGGACGGACAGCAGCTATCTGACCGACGACATGGAGGAAACAGCGGCAAAGGTTATCGCCCTGTTATGCGGGACGCTGCCCTTTATGGAGGGCATGAGCTTTTCGCCGGAGATTGCAAGGGTGCTGAACAGCAAAAAGGTATCAGACCACCATGCAATCATTCCTACTATGGAGCTTGCAAAGACCGACCTTGCCGCGCTGCCGGAAAGCGAAAAGAATATCCTTACCCTTGCGGGGGCGCGTCTTTTGTTCGCTACTGCCGCGCCGCACATCTTTGAAACGGTTACGGCGGTTTTCTCCTGCGCCGGAGCCGACTTTACCGCGAGGGGAAAGACGGTGCTTGCGGGCGGTTGGAAAGACCTTGAACGCCGCTACCGGGCAACGCTGAAAAACAAGCCCGAAGCAGACGACGAGGACAGCGCAGACGGAACGCTGCCGGAGCTTGCCGAGGGACAGAGCTTTGATAATCCCGCAGCAAAGGTAACGGAACACGACACAACGCCCCCGAAGCCCCACAATGAAGCGTCTTTGCTTTCGGCTATGGAACGCGCCGGGAATGAGGACACCGACCCGGACGCAGAGCGCAAAGGGCTTGGAACGCCCGCCACCCGCGCCGCTGTCATTGAAAAGTTAGTGAGCAGCGGTTTTGTAGAGCGCAAGGGAAAGCAGCTTATCCCCACAAAAGACGGGAATAACCTTGTGTGCATTTTGCCGGACAATCTTACTTCCCCGAAGCTGACCGCAGAATGGGAAAACAATCTGACGCAGATAGCAAAGGGAGCAGCCGACCCCAACGAATTTTTATCCGGCATTGAAGCTATGGCGCGGGAGCTTGTGAAATCCTATCCATTCCTTTCCGACAGCGACAAGGAGCGTTTCAAAACGGAAAAGCCGGAAATCGGCAAATGCCCCCGCTGCGGTTCCCCCGTCCATGAGGGCAAGAAAAACTACTACTGCTCTAACCGGAACTGCGCTTTTGTCATGTGGAAAAATGACCGTTTTTTTGAGGACAGGAAAGTAGCCTTTTCCCCGAAGATTGCCGCCGCACTTCTGAAATCCGGCAAAGTGAAAGTCAAAGGGCTGTACTCTCCCAAAACAGGTAAAACCTACGACGGAACGGTTATTTTAGCCGATACGGGCGGGAAGTATGTCAACTATAAGATTGAGCTACCGAAGAAGAAATAACTTGAATAGCAAGCATAAGATTGCGTTTTATTAGGAAAACACACTGTCAAAAGGATTTTATGCTTTGGCGGGGGTCAGCCCGCCTCGGCGGTGTCAGTGGTGTTGATTTCAATGTACTCGGCAATCCGGCGGAACTCGTCCGCAAACTTAAAGTGAACACTAATATTGCCGTTTTCGTAAACCTTGATATGGTCTACCAGCTCAATCAGAATTTCGCGGGTCAGCTTTTCGATGTTCTGATATTTTGCAAAAGCTACCAGCGCGGGATGCTGCTGGTCAACGCCGTTTGAGAGCTGTTTCCGTTCAGCCGTCAGCCGGGCCAGCAAATCCGAGAGCTCGGCGGCCTGCCTCTCATAATCGGCTTTCATTTCCCGGTATTCCTGCTGGGAGATTTCCCCGTCTTTCCAGTCTTGATACAGTGACTGCTTGTAGCGGGTTATCCGGGTCAATTCCTTTTCCTTTGCGGCTATCTGGTCGTTAAGGCGGTGGGATTGACTTTTTTTCAGCGGGGCCGTGTTGATATGGGCTATCATTTCCGAATAGGAAACGGCGGTTCCCACTTGATACTGGATAGCGAACAGGACGGCGGCCTCCAGACGGTTGTGCTTGATAGAGTGCATGGAGCAGGCTGTCCGGGAGCGTTTCTTGTAAGTGGAGCAGGAATAATATACATTCTTCCCGCTCTGGCTCCGGGTCACGGCCTTGCCGCAGTCAGCGCACCTCAGAAAGCCGCTGAACAAATGGAGCTCCCGCTTTTTAGGGGCCGTCCGGGTGTCACGTTTCAGAAGTTCCTGCACCCGTTCAAAGGTTTCGTGGGTGATGATGGCCTCGTGGGTATCGGGGACGCGCACCCATTCATCCTCCGGCACTGCCTCTATCTGGTGTACCTTGTAGCTTTTCACCCGGCGGCGGCCCTGTACTAAATCCCCGGTGTAAATGGGATTTCTGAGAATATCCGTTATAATCTTGTTCCCCCACATGGGAGCGTCCGATATAGCCGGGGAGTAGGGCAGGCCCTTTAGCTTTCGGTATGCCGTGGGGCTGGGTACGCCGTGGTCGTTCAGATACATCACGATTTGAAGTTTGGCCGTACCTTGCAGGCACATCTCATAAATCTTTTTGACGGTTTCAGCGGCCTCCGGGTCAACGATTAGCTGGTGCTTGTCCTTGGGGTCTTTTATGTAGCCGTAAGGGGCGAAAGAGCCGATGTACTGGCCGTTGCGCCGCTTATAATCGAAAACCTGCCGGATTTTCTTTGAGGTCTGATAACAATACTGGTCATTCATCACGTTTGTTATCGGAACGATGATGCTGTTCACGCTATCCGGGTTTAGGTAGCTGTCCACGCCCTCGGCCAAGCTGATAAAGCGGACGCCCATCTGTACAAACAGGTTGTCAATCAGACTGCCAGCGTCACTGTAATTCCGAGCGAAACGGGAAAGGTCTTTCACCACAACGCAGTTGATTTTCCCGCTCATCACATCCCCTAAAAGCCGCTGGAAACTTTCGCGTTCCGTATCGGTTCCCGTGTGACCGTCATCCACATACTCAACATAACTTTCAAACTCGTCAATGTGGTTATGGTGAAAATCGCCCAGAATGTCACGCTGGTTTTTCACGCTGTTGCTGTCGTCAAGCCCCCGGTTGATTTTCTGTAAGTCCTCGCGGGAAAGCCGGATGTAGCCGCCCATTTTCCAGAGCCGGGCTGTATAGGTAGGGGTCAAAGTCTGCTGATACCCTCTGTTTTTTGTTCGTGCCATTGTTCCTCCTTCCCTATCACATTACACTTATATTATAACTCTGTCCGGGGGTATCAACAAGGATGTCGATGCCTCGGGACATTTTGTCTCGAAGTGGGAACGGGCCGCAACAGCAGTCACAGCCCGCTCTTCTGCCGGATAAGAAAGGCGGTCAGCGTATCCTGGAGGGAGGGGCCGCCCTCGGCAAATTCGATTTTCACGCCAACGCCGCCCACGCTAAAGCAGTACGGATTGACGGCCCGTTTCACGAACCGGGCCAGCCGCTCCTCCCGGGGGAGGGTGCGGTCAAAGGCCATACCGCTCACGTCAGCCAGCGCATCCGCGCTCACCGCGCCGATGTCCACGCTTTTCATTTGTTTCAGCTCTTGTGCGGTCAGTCTCACGGCAAAACCTCCTTTTGCGTTTTGGGTTGTGGGGAAACGCGAAAGGACAGCACCGCGAAAGTGCTGCCCTTTGGCCTGTCCCCACCTTGGGACAAATTGTCTCGAACTTGCTTGAAAGAGGAAACGCCGGGCCCGTATGTTTGGCCCGTCAAAAGACAGCAGGTAGCGGCCCGGCGTTCCCTTGTTTTGTGCGGCGGCCCCAAGCGGCAAGCGGCCAGCTTGTCCCTCGCGGATTGTGGCCGTGGGGCTGGCAGGCTCCCCACTCGCGGCGGTGGTGTTGGTCGCTCGTCCTCCCGTGGGAGAAGTCACAGCGCACCCGCCGCCCGGCTCCCCGCATTCACTCGGGGCCGCCCGCTATTCAGTTGTGGAGAAGAAAAAACTTCCTCTCATATACCACCAGAAAAGTGGAGCAAATGGAGACGGCAATCAGAAATTTTTTTGCAGATATTTTTTCATCTGCGCGATGCCGCTCAGGACAGAGCGACGCACCGCGCTCTTATCCACGCCCTCGGCCTGGGCAATCTCCCGGTAGGTCATGCCGAGGATAAAGTGGGCGTCCACCCGGCGGCCCTGGGTTTCCGGCAGGCTGTTCAGTGCGTTCCACAGACGGATAAACCGCTCCTTGAGCTCCAGAACCTCGTCCGGGGTGAGCTCGTGCAGGCAGGCGGAATACTCAATGCCGTCATCCGCATCCAGAGAGTAGTACGCCTTGTTGTAGCGGGCCCGCTCGGTATAGGCCGCCTCATAGCGGACGCTGGCCCGGAGCGCCTCAGCCACATCGTCAGAAACTTCCATGTATTCGTCCTGGGTGTACCAGTAGTAAAAGTCGCGCAAGTTGATGATAGTCATTGTATGTACCTCCATATCGTTTTTTGTTGTTGGATTGCCGGGAAACGATATGGAGGGCGGCGGGGAGCGGCACCCGGGGGAGCCGCCCCGCACCTTGGGACTGTTTGTCCCGAAGTGGAGCCGACAAGAAACGACAACGCCCGCACAGCGTTGTACTGTGCGGGCGCATGAAATGACATAATTCCTTATGTACTGGCAAATTTCGCATCCCTGGCCGGAATTACCCGGTGGCGGAGCTATACTTTTTTTGACAGATTAGACAGAGTGGAAATCAAAAAGGACATAACGATACCTCCCAGATACCGCCATGTCCTTAAAAAAGGGTGTCTTTAATAGACTCTCCGTATCTTGATTTTAAACGAAAACGGCGGCTTGAAATTGTTATTTCAAAACCGCCGCAAGGCCACTATATTTTGTTTAGGCGCATAGGTAATCAGCCGCCATAACAACGGTTTTTTTATATGCCGTTATTGTGGAGGATTATTTTTTAATCATTTTAACCATGCGAATAATCTAACTTGTGTTTTCTGCTTATCGCATTTTCAATGGATTTTCTTAAAAAGTTTACCAACAAAATTGTTTTTTCTTCGGACATTATCCAAGTGTCTGGACTTTTCCCTATATAGATATTTAGTGCCAATTCCATTAAAGGCGCTAAATCTTGAGGAAGTTTTGGCAAAACCCATGTAGCCGCATAATCTTTAGAACAAATATTATTTGTTGATACAGTAAACCACATTCTTGCTAATGTCAAAAGAACATTTCTTTCATCACCATGTATAGTTGAAATTAGTTCTGGCAGAGAGACTTTTATTGCTTTCATAACTTTATTTTTAGGTATATGCGGAATTATTCCACTTATATCGTTCCCTCTAATCAAAACACTGTATTTACGTGCCTGCCATAATAAAATAGTCACATCCGGGTCGCGGTAAGCTGTGGGAATTTTTCCGCTTTCCAATTCTGGCCTCAGCCATTCCCCATACATATAGTCGCATTTAGGAGGGAATTGAAATGGAAAAATATCTTTTTGATTGATAACAGTTACCTCTAATGGTCTCTTATCAATGTTTCCAACATTTCCAGAAAGCTCCAATAACCGTTTCGTTAATTCGACTCTTATTTTATCGGATAAAGTTTTTTTGCATATTACAAGAATATCTATATCACTATTAGGGCGTAATTTGCTTTGTACAGCAGAACCATATAAATATATACCTGCTAAATCCTGACTACATAATTCACATATAATATCTGCAACTTGAATTGCCTGTATTGGAATATCCACAAGTTTTGTTGAGTTATTCATTCAAGCCCTCCTGCTTGTTATAATAAGCGTATGGCATCAAAAGCTAATAATAAAGCCGTATTTACGCTTTCTTTGCCCCAGTTTCTTTTTTGATACAGATTGCAATTTGCAAGTGAATCTGCCGAAAAAAGAAGTGTTGCCCAAACAACATTTCTAAATTCAGCGCAAGCCGCTAATGCAGCGCACTCCATTTCCACAACTTGACAGCCTTCTTGTTTTCGATAAATAACCATTTCTTTTGTTTCACGAAAAAAACCGTCTGTTGTCCAGGATTTCACTTGCATAAAGTCTATGCTATTATTTATCAATGCCGTTTTTAGTGCATCTATCCCTTTGGATGATATATGTATTTCTCGTGATGGTGGTAGGTAATGGTAGGATGTTCCCTCGTCCCTTAATGCTGATATAGGGATTAAAAATTTGTTTTCAGGGATATCAACTAATGTTCCACAAGACCCCGTTGAAATAATCTTTGTAGCTCCTCTATGAATAAGATATTCCATAAGCTGCACCGCAGCAGATGCTCCTGCCGGAGCTTGGCAAAGTGCTATTTTCTCTTTTTTAAATTCAACCTCATAAATAGGATATATTTTTGTTACACTCTCAAAATTATCTATCTCTTGTCCATTGTGATTTTTTACAAAGTATTCAATTTCTTCTTGTAAAAAAGCAAATATCAATTTTTGTGGAAATAAGCCGGTTTTGTTAGAACAAGGGTTTATTATACTTGTTGCTGTATAATCAAATTCCAGAATAGGATATTCATTTTTATTTATAGGCATATATAGACCTCCTTTAAATACAATTTATCACAATTCAATTTATTAAAAAACCTCACGAACAACTATAATTAAAAGGGAACCGACTATTGCAGTTCCCTTTTAATGTCATTCTTTTATATTCCGCAAAATCCTTTGAATACTTTTTTCAGTAAGAAAATATTTTTCAGCCAATGAAACAATGGACATTCCATTTATCCAATCTTGATAAATTGCTTGATTGCGTATTCTAAGAACCCCTTTTGTGTCCGTGTTATCTCCCCATTTTTTCTTTTTTTTAGAACACCTGGGAATATAAATGAGTTGACCATCTACATATTTTTGAATTTCTAACAATAACTCATCTGGCAAAACATCTGTCGCCTTAATATAGCCCACTGCTAACCTCCTAAAAATAGAATTTAGGAAATAGCAAAGGCTATTACTTTTTCAGTTTGTGCAATAGCCTTTGCTATGCACAGACCATTTCAAGTAGATTCATATGTGTTCTCCTCCTATACTGGATTTCATTATAGCAAGCATCTAAATATAAAACAAGTATTATATAGCCTAAAAGTGGCACAAAATAGTCGGTAAAATAAAAATCGTTCACATACTGTTAGGGGAGCGCACAAACGGCAAGCAATTCGGGTGTGGCCACACTCCGAAATTTTTGCTGGGCCGGGGGCCCGCAAAAATGCTTGTTGGGGAGCCTCCCCAAACCCGGCTCTTTGGGACAAAATGTCCCAAAGAGGTTGGCTGCGTCACCGCCGCTATCGCGTCTGTTCCTTATCGTCCCGCCCGTCCGTCAGTCCGAGCAGATGGTCGATGTTGGCCTTGACCGCCACGGCCTGCCGCATATCCCGCTGGGCCTGCCGGTACTCCGCATAGAGGGCCTTTTTCCTGTCTGCCAGCTCCCGCCGCTGTTTTTTCAGCGCATCCATTCTGGGGAGCTTTTCACAGCCTAACAATTCATTCATAGCGGCCCGGGCCGCCCGGTAGGTGGCAAGCTCCGCCTCGTGCTCGGCCAGATACTTTTTTGAGTACCGGGCCGCCTTGTAGCCGTCAAACACGGGCCGGGCCTTGGCATAGTCCACCACGGCCCCCATCAGCCCGGAGACTTTGGAGAGGGCGGCCTCGGTGGTCTGGAGCTCCCCGGCCAGCGCGTGGGCCCGGTCAACCGCCGCCGTGGTCTTTGCCGCCAGCGCGTCATAGTTGGTCAGATTGTTCTCCTGCAGGAACTGGAGGGCGGCGGCCATCTGCTTTAGGTTGTAGACTTTCGCCCACCGTTCATAAGCGGGGCCCTTGCCCTGGGCCATGCGCTGTTGAATGTCAATGATAAGGCCCACCTGCCGGGGCGGGGGCGGCGCGTCCTTGGGGAGCTCCGGGAGGGGCCGCTCCCCGGCAATCACCGCCTGGATGTCCTCGGGGTCAAAGCCCGCGCCGAGGGTGGATGCCCGGAGCCGGGTGTACTTGTCCTGCCCCGGAGCGAGGAACGACACCACGCCGCCCCGCCCGCGCTTGACGGCAAAGCCGGACTCCTCCATCAGCCGGAGGAACGCGGCAAAGTCGGCGGGCTTTTTTTCAAGGGCCGCGATAATCGCCAGCCGCACCCGCTGCTGGGCGGAGAGCGGCTTTTCCCCTACCCACTGGCCATAATGCAGAAAACGGCCCTTGCTGTGCTGTTTGGGATTTTGTATCACGGACAAATCATGCTCCAGACATACCCGGTCGGACAGCCGCCGGAGGGCAAAGCTGGAGCCGATGAAGTTATGGAATTTCCGGGAGCAGTCAAAGGCCGTGGAGTTGAAATAGATGTGGTTGTGGATGTGGCCCTTGTCGGTATGGGTGCAGACGAAAAACTGGTACTTGCCTTTCGTCCAGCGCATCGCCGTTTCATAGCCGATTTTGTTTGCCTCGTCCGCCGTCACCTCGCCGGGCGGGAACGCCTGCCGTATCTGGAAGAACAGGGCCCCGCGCTCCACAGGCCGGGCCGTGGCCGCCTGGTATTCGCTTTTCACCAGCAGAAACTCGGCGGCGGCTGTGGCCGGGTCGCAGAGGTGGGAGGACACGGCCCCCAGCTTTTTGGGATTGAGCCCATAGGCAAACCGCTCCTCCATCGTCTGGACGGCGCTCAGTCCTGCCGCCTGCTTGTAGGGCCGGATGTAGGTCGTGGCCGTGGTAGCACCTCCTCTCGTTGGGACTTTGGGACAAAATGTCCCGAAGTACGAAAAGCCGGGGAGCGGCACAGCACCGCTCCCCAGCAGGTCACAGCTCCACCAGCGCGGAAAGCTGTTTCAGCAAATCAGACAGAGGGCCCCACAAGGCGGAGTAGTCCCGCTGGAGGGCCGATATTTCCTCGGGGTAGATGCCCCCGTAGGTGTTGGCATGGATAGCCACTTGATTGAGATTGTTTGAGCACCGCCGCTGGAGGGACACCAGCTCCCGGACGGGGGCAAGGTCAATCTGGAGCACATAGCCGCAGAGGGCCATCCTCCGCATATAGGCCCCCATGTTGCGGATGCCCGCCTGGGCCATGCGTTCCCGGATAAGCGCCTGCTCCTCCTCGGACACCATCACATGGAGATGGACGGGGCGGCGGCGCTTTTTTCCGGCCATGCCTACCTGCCGCCCCGGTCGGGCGCGTCCCGCTTGGGCGCGGAGGGGGCCTGCCGTTCCCCGGCCAGCCTTGCAGCCTCTTTCATCTGCTCGGCAATCGGGCGGGGCCTGCCCTCCCGCAGTAGGCCGGACACCTCCGGGGCGGGCCGGAGCTCATAGTCCGCCGCCTGCTTTTCCGTCAAGGGCTTTGTGTAGGTCAGATGCCCCCACGCAAGGAACGCACCGCCCTCCACGGGTACGCGCCTGTCATAGTTTACGATCTCGTCCGGCGCGTTGCCCGCAGGCTTGGGGAACGTGCCGATGTCAACGGGCCGCTGGGTGGAGTAATACTTGTAAAGGCCGGGGGCCTCAATCTGCGCCACCTTGACGGAGAACTGCTGCTGGTAGTTTTCCACCCGCTCCAGCAAGTCCCGCTCCAGCGCGGCCCGGTCACTGCCATAATGCCCCCACTCATACTGCCTTACGCCGTGTTTGTCATCGTAGCAGGCCCACGTCACAAAGGGGGACGGGGCCGTGGGATGCTCGCCCAGCGCAAAGCCCCGGCCATTCTCCAGCATGACGGCCGTTAAGATTGAATAGCCTTGGTTTTTGTCCATAGGAACCTCCTCTCAGATGTTAGCTTTTGGGCCGGGAAACGGGGGCCGGGCATAGGAACATACCGGGCCCCCATGAACCGCGCCCGGAAAGCCTTGATACAAGCGGGTTTTCAAGCGGCAAAAGCTAACAGTCCAGCCGCCTTTTCCGCATATAGTCGCGCTGGCGTTTCCGCCGCGCATTTTCGGCGCAGGCCGCCGAACAGAACGCCTTTTTCCCCTCCGGCGCAAAGAGCCGCCCGCAGACGGCACAGGGCCGCAGGTCGGGGGCCGGGCCGTCCGTCAGCGCGGCCTCCAGCGCCGGATTTAAGGGGAGCACCGCCTCCCGGAAGTATCTGCAATAGGCCCCCGTCCAGCACTTCCCCAGCATATAGCACTCACAGTCCAAAGGCAAGCATCCCATTTCCCGGTCATAGTTGGCGCACCATTTTGTGACAAGGGAGCGGATGGCCGCCTTTTCCTCACGGGTCAGCTCGCGCAAAAGCATCACCTCCCGCCCGGCCTGCTCAAAAGGGACTGAAAGCAGGAGCCGCAGGGGATGCCCCGCCAGTAGGGACAGCCACAGCACCGGGAGCCCTCGGGGGGCTTATCCGGGCGCGGGGGCTGGGGGCGGGGACGGCGTTTCATTTCCCGTTCCAAAGGGTTCGCTGTGAAATTCATTCGCCGCCCTCCGTTTCTTCCCCGTCCTCATCCCACGGGGGGAGGTCGTCATATTCACCGCCGCCATAGTCCTCGCCGTATTCCTCCGCCTCGTCAAAGTCCTCGCCGGGCGCGGCGGCCTGCTGTTTCGGGCGGTAAATCTTGAAGTACCACCCGGCCCCGCCGCCGAGGGCCAGCACCGCCAGCACTAACAAGAGCGTCCCCGCCCCGCCGGATTTTTCCGGCTCGGGCTCGGGTTCCTCCGGCTCGGTGGTAGGTTCGGGCTCCGGCTCCGGGAGCGGTTCGGGTACGGCCTCCGGGGAGGGCTCCGCAAGGGCCATCAGGTCGGCCACGGTGACGGCGTTTAAGAAATACACGTTCTCCGTCTCCCGCTGGCGGTCAATCACCAGATAGAACACGGACTCGTCCGCCGCCATGATGGTGAAAAATTCCTTGCCGTCCTGGTCGGTGGCGTTATCCACCATCGTCCCCTGGCCGTCCGGGGTGAACGGGTTGGGCTCCGGCTCCGGGGTGGCCGGGGGCTCGGTGGGCTCCACCGGGTCAAGCCCCTCCCACGATGTACCGCCCGTACCGTCCTCCCATTCCTCGCCGCCCCCGGCGTAGGCCGTGGTGGTGATGCCGCACATCAAAAAAGCGGCGCACAGAGCCGCCGCCACTACACGATATTTTTTCCTTTTCATTCCGCGTCCTCCTTTTCCGGCCCGGCGGACTTCGGGACATTTTGTCCCAAAGCGTCCCCGGCCTTGATGCGCTGGAGCACCAGAGGGAGCTCCTCAAGGGAAATGCTCATGCCCCGCACGATGTCCACGATCTCCTCGTTCTCGGCCTCCTTGTGTTTCTGTTCCAGCTCTTTCAGCCGGGCCTGCTGGTCGCTGATTTTGGCCTTGACCTTTTCCATCTCGGCCATGATTTTTGCGCTTTTGCTGATTGCCATTGAAAACCTCCTTTTCATGGTAAACGCCCGTAGGCGTAGAAGTGCGCCTGCCAGTAGCTGCTGTTTAGGTTGGCGTAGCTGATAGGGTCGCCACAGTGTATCATCATCCCGTCCCCCACATAGATGCCACAGTGGGAGACGCCCGGCGTGTCATAGGTTCCCTTGAAGAAAACAAGGTCGCCGGGCCGGGGCGAGCCTGTCCGGGTGCAGATGTTGTAAAGCCCCTGGGCCCCCAGCCGCCCCACGTTCCAGCCGGAATGGTTGACTACCCAGCTCACAAAGCCGGAGCAGTCAAAGGACGTGGCCGGGGAGCTCCCGCCCCATACATAGGGATAGCCGAGGTATTTCTCCGCCTCGGAGAGCATCGCCGCGAATGTTTCATCGGACAGATACGCCTCCGGCACGTCATAGTCCGTGGGCGGGTTGGTGTACCTGCCCACATAGGACGAGCCGGGAAAGAGGTCGGGGCGGTTCCCCAGCGTAGCCATGTAGAGGGAGTACCGGGAAACCTTGTCCTCCCCCATGATGTAGACGGGGAGATGGGATAGGTTAAAGTTATCCAGCGTCACATAGCAGATGTAGTAATCGTAGGGCACCTGCACCGTGTATTCATAGTCCTCGGTGGAGCTCTCCCCGGTCACGGGGTCGGTGACGGTTCGCGTCCCCGTCCTTGTTTCCGTCCGGTAGCGCACCTCATGCACCACGTTCTCGGTCAGCGTGTACTGGCGGTCAAAGAGCATCTGCAACGTAGGCTGGGCCTGTGCCAGCGTCCACTCCCCCTCATGCCATGCGCTCAGAATGGAAACCAGCACATAGGGGTCGTGTTCGATGGCGTCCAAATCGTAATGGTACTCGTCATAATCGTGGGTGCTTTCGTAGGTATCCAGATAATGCTGGAGCTCCGCCTCCAGCGAACAGTAGGCGGACTCGGCCCCCCGCATATCCCCGTCCTCGGCGGGGTAGGTGGTGGCCCCCACCGCGCCTGCGGCGGCGTTCCCCAGAGAGACGAGGGAGGACGCGCAGGACTGGAGGGAGAGGACGAGCACCGCGCAGGCCAGCGCGATAAGCACCCCCACGGGATGCCGTTTCACAAAGCCCACGGCCCGCTCCGCCAGCTTTTCCGTGGCGGCGGCGGTCTTTTCGGCAGCCTTTGCCCCTTGTCTGGCGGTCTGTTTCGCCGCCTGCCGCGCTTGTTTGGCGTACTGCTTTTTCAGCTTTTGCTTGTGCCAGTAGCGGGTGACAACATTCCTTGCAAGCTCCGGGTTCTCCTGGGCGGCCACCCGGAACTGGTAGTCCGCCCGGGCCTTGATGTACTGCGCCTCCGCCTTATGGACGGCCCGGGCCGGGTGCTCCCGGATGCGCTTTCTTGCGTACCGCGTCCCCTGCCGGAGGACGGCCTCGCCCACCAGCTCGGAGCGGTGGGCCCCCTCGGTTCCCACGTTTTCATGCTCCACCTCGTAAATCTTGCCATGCACAAAGCCGTGGGCGCTCCACCCGGCGGCCCCCAGCGCCCGGCGCACCGGGCCCCTGGGCTTGGGCGGCTTTTTGCCCTCCAGCTTTTTCCGGGCCCGGTTCAGCTTGTCCTCCCGCGTCTCCATGCGGAGCTTGGATTTGCTGATTTTTTCCTGTTCGCTTTCCATGCGGAACTTGGATTTTTTGTTTTTCAAGCCTTTCGGGGGCTTTGGGACATTTTGTCCCGAAGTGCCCTTGTCCCCGGCGGGCCCGGCGCTATTCGTTCCTCTGGTCATTGGCTATGTCCTCCGGGCGGGTGGTGAGCAGGTTGTAAATCTCACCCTTGGGGAAACGGTCAACAAAGGGTATCGTCACATTCCCATAGAACAGCAGGCCCTCGCCGGAATTGCTGTGGGTGATATAGGAAAGCTGATGCTCGGAAATGCCGAGCTGTTTTGCGATGATGGCCCGGTCGCTTTGGGCCTGGGAGAGCAAAACGAGGAAGTCGGTGTTATCCAGTATGTTCTCAATCTCCCGGCTGGCCAAAAGGTCTTTCACGTTCTGCGTGAGGGCCGAGGGCACACAGCCCTTTTTGCGGAGCATCTTCCACACCGCCACAAAGTAGCTGGCGGTCAGTGGGTCGCGCAACAGGATGTGGAACTCGTCAAAGTAGCACCATGTCGCCGCGCCGTTCTGGTAGTTGGTATTCACCGCCGAAGTGACAAACTCGTTGGTGACGTGCATCGCAATCTTGCGGAGGTTCTCCCCCAGCCCTTTTAAGACGATGCACACCACCCGGGAGCTCAAGTCCACGTTGGTCGGGCGGTTGAAAAGATTGAGGGAGCCCGTACAGTAGAGCTCAAGGGCGGTCGCCACGCGCTTTGCCTCCGGCTCCGGCTGTTTCAAGAGCTCCTCGTACAAATCCTGGAGCAAAGGCATTTTTGCGCCCTCCAGCCCCAGCGCAAGCTCCCGGTACACCAGCCGCACACAGCGGTCGATGACGGTTTTCTCTATGGGTTGCAGTCCGTCCTTGCCGCCCACCACCAGCTCACACAGCGAAAGAAGAAAATCCGCTTTCATGGAAAGGGGGCTGTCCTCGTCATTCATGCCCATTTCAATATCCATCGGGTTGATGTGGTGGGGGCTGTCCGGGGCAATCTCTATCACCTGCCCGCCCAGCCGCCGCACCAGCGGGGAATATTCCCCCATCGGGTCAACGATAACGATGCGGTCTTGGGTGGCAAGAAAGACGTTTATCAATTCCCGCTTGGCGGCAAAGCTCTTGCCGGAGCCCGTAGAGCCGAGGTACATCCCATTCGCGGATTTCAGCTTTTTCCGGTCAGCCATGATGACATTGTGGGAAAGGGCGTTCATGCCGTAGTAGAGGGCCTGCCCGCCCATGCGGAGCTCCCGGGTCATAAAGGGAATGAAAATCGCGGTGGAGCTTGTGGTCATGCCCCGCTGTATCTGCACGTCATTGTAGCCGAGGGCCAGCGAGGACATAAAGCCCTGTTCCTGCTGCCAGTCCAGCCGCTTTAAGGCGCAGTTGTATTTCTGCGCGATGCCGGAGACGGTGAACACGTCATTCTCCAGCCGCTGGCGGGTGGGGGCGAGGTTGATGACGGTGAACGTCAAAAGGAACATCCGCTCATTCCGGGACTGCAAATCCCCCAACAGCTCCGCCGCGTCCTTGGAAAAGGTGATAAGGTCGGGGGGAAGTATATCCATGTCATACCCGGCGCGGACGGCCTTTTTCTGCTCCTCCACTTTCATCTTGTCGATGTCCGAGATTTTTCCCTTGATGGTCTTTATCGCCTTTAACTGGTCAACGGTCTGGATGTGCATGGTGACGGTGAGCTCCGCGTCCAGCTCCAGAATTTCCCGCAAAAGGCGGTCGGAGAGCTCGGACGCCAAAATCTGGAGATAGGACGCCGCGCCCCAAAAGCCGCCCACACGGAAGAACCGGGAGCCCCTAAAGTCAAAGCCGCCGCTGGGGGTGATGAAGTCCTTTGTCCCCATACCCGTCTTGGAAATATCCGCCCAGCTAAAGCGGAACGGCTCCCGCCGCCCGGGGTGCATCTGGCCGTGTAAGAGGGCCAGCCGCTCCCGCCCGTCCAGAGAGGACGAGGGAACGCCCAGCCGGTGGAGGTTCCCCATCACGTCCGCCTCCACCCGGTCAAGCCGGGGCCGGGCCTCGGCAATCCCCCCGGCGGGCACGCCAAAGGTGATATATTTGGAGCGTTCAATGCCGTTGTTGGAGCGGGCAATCTGCCGTTTGAGCATCCCCACGAACTCGCCCCGGATGCTGTCAAAATCGTCCGCCTGGGCGGGGATGTTCACCTCATAGCGGCTGGTGGAGTGGGAGCGGCGGTTGATAAAGGAGAGCTGGACGGGGAGGGCGCTGTCGAAGTAGTTGAGGAACGCGCTCCAGCCGCTGAAAATCGCGGACTGATCCTCGGTGGATGCTACGGAATAGTTGATGTCCTCATATTCCACGGTCTTTGTGTAGAGCCCGCCGGGGAGCTGGCACACGCCGTCCGGGTGCATCGCCACATAGGGGATGGACTGCTGGGCGGAGAGGGCCGCCCTATTGCCGCGCCTGTTTTTTCGGTTTTCCATTCACTGCCTCCTTTCCCGCCCCGTCCTGCCCGGTAAAGGGCGCGTAGATGTTCCCGGTCTTGTAGGGCCTCACGCCGGGCCGCAGGTACTTGGCCCGGATGATGTTCTTCACCACCTTTTCCAGCGGCAGGCCGTCTTTCTCGTACATCGCCAGCAGAAACGCCGGGAGCATGATGCCCAGCATCAGGAACAGCGCCGCCGTGTTCCCCAGCCCGTTCCGGGCCAGCAGGTAGGAGGGGACTCCCACAAGGGCCGCGCCGCCGAAACACACAAGCTGGCGTTTCGTGAGGTTGAAAGCGATTTTTGTCTTGATTTTCGATAGGTCGTTAGGTACATTCACATAGGGCATTTTTAGCCTCCTTTCCTTTGGGACAAAATGTCCCGAAGTCCCGCCGTAGGTTCCACCTCGTTCCCCCACACGTCCCAGCCGGGGGCCGTCTGGCGGGCGAACAGCTCCACGCGGGGCACGTCCCCCATAAGGGCCACGATTTTCTCCCGGGCCTCGTCCGGCTTTTTGCTGTGGCCCTCGATAGGGGAGATGATGAACTGGTGGACGTTGGGGGCCTTGCGCCGGGGATGCCCCCGGGTCGCCAGCAGGCACACCTCCGCGTTGGCCCGCGTCCAAAAGCCCAGCCCGTAGAACCAGCTATCCGCCTTTTTGTTCTTTTTCAGCCAGACAAAGCCCACGGACTTATACTGAAAGCCCCACGCCTTGATAAGCCGCAGGGCCTCCGGGAGCTGGGGGAACGTGGCCCACAGAAAAAGAACGCTGTCCGGGGCCGCCAAATCCGCCACGGGCAACGAGCATAATTCCTCAATCCCCATTGTGGGGTAGTGCCGCTCCGCCGCGCCCTGTAAGCCCTTTTGGGCGTACCGCCACGGCGGGTCGGCGTATATCACGCTGTATTTACCGATAGTCACACCCCCTTTCCGCCAGCGGCCACCGCCGCCCGCGCCTGCATGATGCGCTCCGTGGCCGGGCCGTAAAAGGCCGGGGCCGTCTCGAAACAGATAAATTCCCGGCCCGTATTGACGGCGGCCACCGCAGTCGTGCCGGAGCCCGCGCAGATGTCCGCCACCACCTCGCCGGGGGCGGTGTAGGTCTTGATAAGGTACTCGCACAGCTCCACGGGTTTTTGGGTGGGGTGGACGGTATGGGCCACGGTCTGGAATGAAAGCAGGTTCCCCGGGAACCGCCGCCCGTCCTCCGAGCCGCTGCCGGAGCGGACGAACTTCCCATAGTTGGGGCTCTGGTCGCGGTGGGATGCGATTTTCTTATAGGGCTTGCCCTGTTCAAACTGCGGGTTGTAGAGGGGGAGCTTTTGATAGAACACCAAGATGTTCTCCGTCTTTTTCAGCGGGGCGCGGCGGGCGTTCAGAAATCCCGTACACCGGCTCTTGTACCACACCCATTCATAGCGGAGCATGGGGAGGTTGGACGCGCCCAGCACCTTGTCATAGGGGCACTGTGCGAAGAACAGCACCGCCCCGGAGGGCTTGACGGCCCAGCGCACCGCCTCCCACAGCTCCGGGAGCGGCAAGGGCACGTCCCAATAGTTGCGGGTCGTGCCATAGGGCGGGTCGGTCAGGAGCATATCGACCGAGTGCTCCGGGAGGGAGCGCAGGCCCGCGATGCCGTCCATAAGGTAGAGCCCGGAGGGTTCCGGTCTGAGGTTTGGGACATTCTGTCCCAAAGCCGGGCTATCTGCCATCCCGCCCCTCCTTTCCCTTTGCCGGGGCGGAGCGGGCGGCATTTTTCTGCGCGGCCTCCTTTCCCGCCTTATCCATTTGCTCCCGGATAGGCGCGGGGCGCACCGCCTCGGCCCGGGCCAGCAGTTTCTCCACCGCCATGTTGTAAGCCTGCACCCCCGCCGCGTTCAGCCGCTCCTGGGTGGCCCGGTCGTTGATACGCACCGTGGCCCGGTAGCCCGACCTGCTGGTGGGGTCGGGTTTTGAGGGAGCGCCCAAAAAGACGCCGTTCTGCCCGTTCACCACCTTGAAGTCGTCCACCACCACGCCGCCGAAGTTGACGCTGGCAAAGCCTATCAGCTTATTCTGCGGCTCAATAGGCCGCACCGTCACCTCAATGGGGATAGTGGCCTCCTGCAAAGCAGCATCCACCCGCATCTTCACCGCCTCGTCAATGGTAACGCCCTTAACTTCCGCAAGCTCCGCAATCGGAGCCTCCAACAGCCAGCGGCGCTCCTCGGCGGCAATCTGCTCCGGGGTCAATAATACATCTTCATTCAAATCCTGTTCCTCCTTTCCGGGGCGGGGGATGACCGCCCCGCCCGTATAGTCGTAGCCTGCCGCGTGTATCGCGGACAGGGTTTCAGCAGATACGCTCCCGCCCAAAAGCAAGTCCGTATCCGCCATGAACGCCAGCATATCCCGCTGGCTAAATTCCTCCGGGAGCTTGCCGCCCCATGCCCGGCGCATCTCACCCTCCGGGCCTAACTTGTACCGCCTCGGCACAGCGCACCTCCTCTCCGGGCCTTTGGGACAGATTGTCCCGAAGTGCCGCTAAATCAGTGGGCCCCGAAGATGCTGCGGGCGATTGTCCCGGTCTTGAACAGCATGAAACAAAGGAGCACCGTATAGCCCACGGTTCCCCATATCGCGCCGATTGGGTCGCCCCCGGCGGCGATGCCCTGCACCAGCACCGCATAGATGCCGACACAGACTAAAATCAGCATCCCTTGAAAGCCCACGGCGAAAAGGGATTTTAGGTAGTTCTGGCCCATGCCGCCCACCTCCCGGTTGGAGAGGGTCGCCACGGGGATGGGCGCAAGGCTGGTCAGCAGGTATATCTCAATCATCCTGCCGTACACCAGCACGAAGATGATGATGCCCAGCGCCTGCATGGTGAGCCCGATGACCGAGGACTGGAGCCACAGCCCCAAAAGGGGGCCCAAGTCCATCCCCTCCAGCGTGGTCTGGAGGTTATTCAGCATATCCGGCGAAACCGCCGTGGAGCCCCGGATAAGCCCGGCAGAGCGGGAAATCACGTTCTGCGACACATCAAAGACGGCCATCACGATATTGAACGTGTTGGAAAGTATCAGCACAGCGCACGCGGTCTTGAACATCCATTTGTAGAGGTTCGCCACGTCAACCTCGTGCATATTGTTCTTTTCAAGGAGCATCTGGATAAGCTCATAGGTAGCCACAAAGGTCAGCACCAGCCCGGCGATGGGTAAAATCACCGTCTCGGAAAGCTGGCGGATAAGGGAGAACACCCCGGCGTTCCATGCCGCCGGGGTGGTTCCCACCTGCGCCGCAATCTCTCCGACCTGGGCATTGACGGTATCAAAGAGCCCCTCAAGGTTCCCCATGATGCCGCCAATCAGCAGCTCTTTCAGCCAGTCCGTGAGCCAGTCGGTGAGAAAGTCCATAAGCCGCCGCCCTTAAAACAGGCCCGACAGCAAGGGGATAAGGGTCGTGCCGATGACGATGATGCCGCCGCCCGCCATAAGCTGTTTCATGCCCTGGCTCTTGGAACCGGGGTTGTCCGAGCCGTAGCCCTCCAGCAGGTTGACAACGCCCCAAACGCCGAGGCCCGCGCCCAGCGCGATAACGAGGGTCTGCAAAGTGGTGATAGCGGATGCGAAAAATGCCATATAGTCCTCCATTTCTCCGGGGATTATCCCCGGGCACAAAAAAGCCGCCATATTCAGCGGCAGGTGACGCTTTGGGACGTTTTGTCCCAAAGTTTATACAAAAGCGTCCGGGTCGTCCAAATCGTCATAGTTGAGGATGTCCTCGTCCTCGTCTATGGGCGTTTCGTCCGGCACAGCCGCCTCGTACACGGTGTACTGCTCATTGGGGTTGAGCGTTTTCATGCGGCGGTCGATAAGCCGCTCCAGCGAAAAGGCGTTCTTCTTTTTATCCGCCTCCGCCGTGTATCGGTAGTTTGGATGCAGTTTCAAGTCGTACTTTTTGGAATAGAACGGCGGCAGGCCCCGCAGTTGCAGGATGCACCTGTCGCCGGGCATGGTGGCAAGCTCGGCGGGGGTCATAAGCTCCCGGCCCAGCCGCTGGGTGTTCTGGTTGTAGCTTTCAGACTGCCCACGGGAGCGGCCCTCGGTCTGCATGGAGATGGTCGCTTTCCCCAGCCAGTTCTCGGAAATTTCCTTGATGGTGCTGGCCTCCCGGCCCCCGAGGAATACCACGCTGTCCATGTTGCCGAGTATCGTCTCGGCGTTCTTGTCGTAGATGGCCTTACATTGGGCTAACTGCTGGTAGAACAGCGTCAGGCTCACCTCCCGGGAGCGGATGACCGCCACCAGCTTTTCGAGGTTCGGCACCTGCCCGGTGTTGGCGGCCTCGTCCCACAGCACCCGCACATGATGGGGCAGGCGGCCCCCGTGTACGTTGTCCGCCCTTTCACAAAGCAGGTTGAACATCTGCGAAAAGGCAAGGGCCACGATGAAGTTATAGGTCGTGTCGGTATCGCTGATGATGAAGAACGCCGCCGTCCGTCTGTCCCCCATTTTGTCAAGCTCCATCTCGTCATAGCTCATAATCTCCCGGAGCTGGGGGATGTCAAAGGGGGCCAGCCTTGCGCCGCATGAAATAAGTATGGAGCGGGCGGTCTTGCCGCTGGCCAGCTTGTACTTTTTGTACTGCTTGACCGCGAAACAATCCGGCTTGCGCTTTTCCAGCCCGGCGAACATATAGTCCACCGCGTTCATAAAATCGTCATCGTCCTCCTTGACCTCCATGCCGGAAATCATGTCAACGAGGGTGTTCATGTTCTTGTCCTCGTCCGGGCCCTCGAAAATGATATAGGCGATAAGAGCGCAGTATAGGAGCGTTTCTGATTTTGTCCAGAACGGATCTCCCTCCTTGCCCTCGCCTTTGGTGTTGGCAATCAAGGTGTTGACGAATTTCAGGATGTCGGCCTCGTTGCGGATATAGGCCAGCGGGTTATAGTGCATGGAGCGGGAAAAATCAATGCTGTTGAAAACCTTGATTTTATAGCCCTTTTTCTTTTGCAGGAAATACCCCGCCTGCTCCAGCACCCCGCCCTTGGGGTCTACCACCACATAGGAGGAATGGGCCTGCAAAAGCTGGGGCGTGAGCCAGAACCGGGTCTTGCCGGAGCCGGAGGAACCGACCACACAGCAATTCAAATTCCGGGCGTTGGCGGGGACGGCGGGCCGGGTGTTGGTGGTGAGAAATTCCGTCCCGGTCAGAATGATATTGTTCTCAAACTTAGGGTCGGTAAAAGGCTTGATGTCCTTTTCCGTCCCCCAGCGGGCGGAACCATACTCCTCGTCCCGGCGATACTTTTGGGCTTTTTTGCTTTTCTGGTAGATTATCAGCCGGATTGCAACGGCCCCCACGATGCCCGCCAGCCAGTCAAAGGGATTGAGCCCCGGCGCGAAGTCGGCAAAGGCCGGGCCGAGGGCCGCCACCATCCCCACCAGCTTGTGGGCCAAATCCGCCCCCGCCGCCAGACGGTAGGCCGTCCCCACCTTTAGGCAGGCCCAGCCGATGAACAGATAGGGCAGGTTCGGCAATAGGTACTTTTTCAGCTTATCTGTCCTCATGGGCGGCCTCCTTTATACGTTCTTTCTTGTGGGCGGGGTTATGCAGTATCTCGGCGGCGGCCCGTCTGAGCTGTTCCCGGATGGGTACGCGGTCAGTTTTGGCCTTGTTCAGCACCCGGCGGGAATACTCCCCGAAACAAGCGGTGATAGCGTCCGCCTGCCCGCTCTTGAAGAACAGCAGGTACTTGTCCGGCCCGGTCTTGTAAAAGGCATAATCTACATTCCACTTCCGGGCCACCCGGTCAAACTCTTTCGGGGCCCCGGTGAGCTCGATGCTGTTGGTGGCCGCGCCGTGGGCCATCAGCTTTTTCACGGACTGCCTGCCGTGGGGCGTCTGGTGGGCCCGGCGTTCCTTTTGTATCTTCCGGCCAGCCGCCCGGAGCACATAGGCCAGCCCCCGGGCCGTCAGCTTTCCCGTCCGTATGGACAGCGCGATGGTGCGCCGGGAAACATCCTCGTCAATCAATCAAAACCGCCTCCTTTCATGGTGGATAGGCCCTCCGGCCTTTGGGACAAAATGTCTCGAAGTCACCGCCCCTCCCGGCCCGGCTCCGGGCGGCCCCGGTCAGCCGCAGAGGGAAAGCGGTCAATCACTTCCTTATAGGCGGCCATCTGCTCCCGGATGGAAAGCTGAGGGAGGGCAAAAACCTTGTGCTCCTTGGGGATGTCCTCTATCCCGTGGTAGATTTCTTTGAGGTCATCAGTCCGCACGATATAGCCTCCGCTGGAAAAGTGGCCGTCCTCGTTGATGGAAACGTCCCGCCCGTATGCCTCATAGTCAACATAGTCTTTCAGCTCGGCGGGTATCGCCAAATCCTCCGCATAGCAGCGGCCCAAATCGTCCTCACTTTCAATATCCGGGTAAAATTCAAAGCAATCCAGATTTTCCGCAAGGTTGATAATGTCCGCCAAGCCGGAGGTATGTGTCCCCATGCTGAGGGCCGCGCCGAATTTCTCAAAATCGTCCGGGGCCATTTCCGAGAGCAGGCAGGCCAGATGGTTCAGCTCGTCCAGACTTTCATATTCCCCGAGACAGCCCGAAAGCTCCGGGAGGATGCCGCCGAAGTCATAGCTGGCGATGAAAATTTCCTCGTAGCGTATGCCGTCCACGCCAATCTCCTTTAGGAGCGCCTGCACTGCCTGGGGGCTGGCGGGGAACGAAAGCGGCTCCCCGGCCAGCACTCCCTCGTTGTATTTCCCGAGGTTGGCAACGTGCGCCTCGAACAGCGCGGCCACGTCAGCGGCGGCCCTGGCCCTTGACGGTCAGGATGCCCTCAAGGGTGGTGGCGGTGATGCCCAGCCGCTGGGCCACGGCGATGTCGTTCTTCATGGACTCGGTGACGGTATGCCCGCACACCACCAGCACCCGGGAGCGGCGGAGCAGGTCGCGGCCAATGTCGATGCTGCTCTTGTGCTCCTCGGGAACCGCGTCATTGAGGAAAAGGGGCAGGAACAGCGCCGGGCAGATAGGGGCAAAGCCCGCATCATAGACCGCCCGGCAGTACTGCGCGGCCAGCTCCGCATTTTCCGTGTCGCCGCCATACCAAGCGGCGGTGATGTAAGCAAGGGGTCGTTTCATAGTCGTTTACCTCCGATATTTTGATAGTTGTCGTTCAACCCTATCCCCCCGCCCTTTCCCATTCATGGGAAAGGGGGCGGCTCTGGAGGATATATCCCCCGCCGCGCCGGGAGGGGTGGCACAGCCGGGGCGGGCCGTCAAGGGCAAGCCGCCGCAAGCGGCGGGCGTTCCGCCCCTTGACTGCCCGCTCCCGGCTGTGCTCAGTAGTAGGCGGCGACGGGGGATATACCACCAGAGCCCCTCTCTAAAAGAACGCCATGCAAGGCGCGGGGGAGGGGCGCGGGAAAAAGAAAGAGCCTTGGGACAAAATGTCTCAAGGCTTACTTTTCCCGGCTGGTCTTTTTCTCCGGCGCGGTGCGCTCCGGGGGCTGTTTCTCTTTCCACGCATCCAGCAGGGACATAATCTGGTCTTTCATCTCCCGGGGCGTGGCGTCCTTGCCGAAATACTTGTTCAGTTCAGCGGCGGAAATAATCACCTTGTCTACCTCCTTTTTCTCACGGCTCAAAATGCCGTCAATCACATCGCCGTTCAGTTTCCCGTCCTTGTCCAGCTTGCGGAGCTCCTGGGCCTGGGAGAGCGAGGGGGACGCCTGCTCGCCCTCAATGGAAACGGCGATGAACCTCTGGTTCTTGGGCTTGATGAACGAGATTTCCACGGCGGGGGTGAAAGACAGCTTTTTCTCGTTCACCATAGACTGGAGCTCCGGCACGAGCTCGGTCAGCCGGATATACCGCTGCACCTGCTTGTAGTTCATGCCGTTGCGTTCCCCCACGATTTCCGTGGAGCGTTTTCCCACGTCCCCGGCGGCCACGCCCTCCAGCTTTGCCCCCTGGTGGCTGATGGCCTCCACCTGCATCTTCAGCGACTGCGCCTTTTCCATCGGCAAAATCTTTTCCCGGTGGCGCAGGTTGTCGTCCGTCATAGCGAGGATGGCCTCGTCATCCGTCATGTTGCGGACGATACAGGGCATATTTGCGAACCCGGCCAGCTCACTGGCCCGCTGGCGGCGGTGGCCCGCGATGATTTCATAGCCGCCGCCCTCGCGGGGGCGCACCAGCGCGGGCTGGTGTACGCCGTTGTCCTTGACGGACTCCACAAGCCCTTTCATTTCCGCATCGTCCCGCACCCCAAAGGGATGGTCTTTGAACGGGAACAGCTCCGAAAGGTTGAGATATACAATCTCTTCCTTTTCGGCGCGGGTCGCGTCACGGGGCTGGGGCGGCACTTCCGGCGCAGGCGGGGGAGCGGCGGGGGCCTCTTCCGTGCCCTTTACCGTTGCGGCCTTTCCGCCCTTGCCTTGGAACATTTTGTCTCGAGGTGGGGACGGGGGCTTGTCCGTGGCCGCCTTGTCAGCCTTGGCCGGGCGGCCACGGCGGGCCCCCGTCCCTCCCGGTTCGCCGGGCCCCGCCTTTTCTTCCTTGGGCTTGCGGCCCCGCTTGACTTTGGGCTTTTCCGGCTCGGGCGCTTTTTCCCCGGCGGTCTTGCCCTCTTTGGCGGGCCCCTTTTTCTCAGCGGCCTTTTCCTCCGGGGCCGGGGTGGGCGGCTGTTCCGGTTCGGGCGGCTCGTTCTTTTCCACCTCCGCACGTTCCGCCGCCCGGCGCTCCGCCATCAGCTTTTCGATCTGGTCAGCGGAGACATTCACCTCGCCGGGGGCCCCGGCGGGGGCATCCTGGGCGGGCGCGTCCCCGGCGGCCTGCTCGGGAGTGTTCTCCGGGGCCGGGGGCTCCGGCGCGGGAGCGTCCTGGGCAGGAGCACCCTCGGGGCCAGCATCGAACAAGCTGGGCTGGGGATTTTCTTCCTGGCCTGTGTTCAGTTTTTCGTCTGCCATTCGTTACCTCCTTTTTTAATTTCGTGAATGTTGCACAAATCTTGCGCTAAAAGTTTGTTACTATTTTTTCGCCTCCCTCCCGGCTATCCACGCAAAAAAGCCGCCCGTTTTTTCATGCCGGACGGCTTTTTGCGTAATGTGATAGCTCTGATTAAATTTTTTTGTGGGTGTAGGCTCCGAAAAGCCTTGATATTACAGTGTTCCTAATAGGAGACATTCATATGCTTGCTATGAAAGTTTTTCCTTATTCCCTACTACAACGGAAAGCCCCGTTTTGCCAAACTTACGCAAAAGAAAAACGCTGCAATCTCAAAAAGATTACAACGCTTCCTAAGCCTATTCAGTTTTCGTTTTCGACTTCTGCAATTTCTTTCGCTGTTGCGGTAACAATCCGTATGCCCTTATCGCTCATGCTGTCAAGCAGCGTGTCGAGCTGCCGCCTTTGCGTCGATTTTTCCGCTGTCTTATCCGGGAAAAAGAATTGGTCTACGGATATGTCATAACGGGTTACAAGCTCATAAAAGATTTGCAGGCTTGGCTGTTGCCCTTTGTTTTCAATATTCGCAAGGTAGCGAGGGGAAATGTTCATTTCGTCGCTTACTTTCTTGCGGCTTTCATTTCTGCCTGTCCGCGCTGCTTTTATGGCTTGCCCGAAAGCTGCAAAGTCATACAAAGGTACTGGTCTTTTTGCCATAATAATTCACCCAACTACATTTTACTGTTCCTTTCTTTGCTTGGATATGCTTACACAGTACCTACTATTAGCCAAATTAATTCATATTATTGCCGGATAAAAACATATTGACAAATTTCAATTTGTGTATATAATAGTTTATAGAAGCACGTCAACAGGAGGTGAGATTATGGAACTTGATGAAAAAAAAATACCAACGATTTTCAAAGCATTTTGTGATGAAAACCGTGTTAAAATTTTGAAACTATTGCTTACAGGAGAGAAGTGTGCTTGTGTACTATTAGATGATATGCACATTACGCAACCAACGCTTTCCCACCACATGAAAATACTTTGTGATTCTGGTATAGTGATAGGACGCAAAGAGGGGAAATGGATGCACTACTCTATTTCAGAGAATGGCGTGCAGTATGCAATAGATTGTCTACAAGCGCTTATGATTACAAGTGCAGCATTTGAAAATAAGTCGTGTTGTGATAGGTAAGTTTACTTACTTTTCCGCACGACTTATCAAAACATCAACATATAGACAAATTTCAATATTTCTATTTCAAGGAGGCTATTTATGGATATGCTAAAAACAGGTTGGAACTTCTTTCAAAATGAAGTTTTAGGTATGGCATGGCTTAATCGTCTAATAGGTAATTTAATTAACGCTTGCGGATTAGACGCAACGAGCAAAATCGGTGGTAGTATTCAATTTTTTGTTTACGACACAATCAAAATCATGGTGTTGTTAGGGGTTCTGATTTTAATTATTTCATATATTCAAAGCTATTTCCCGCCGGAACGGACAAAGAAAATTCTTGGAAGGTTTCATGGTATCGGCGCAAATATAATTTCTGCGCTCCTTGGTACGGTAACGCCTTTTTGTTCTTGTTCTTCCATTCCTCTGTTTATCGGTTTTACAAGTGCAGGTCTGCCGCTTGGAGTTACTTTTTCTTTCCTGATTTCTTCTCCAATGGTTGACCTCGGTTCGCTTGTTCTGCTAATGAGTATATTTGGGTGGAAGATAGCCGTTGCTTATGTCGTGCTTGGGCTTGTGATAGCCGTTGCAGGTGGTACATTGATTGAAAAACTACATCTTGAAAGCTACGTTGAGGATTTTATAAGGGGTGGAAACAGTCTTGATGTTCCGCAGGAAGAACTACACTTCAAAGACCGTATCAAATACGCATGGGAGCAGGTTTTAGCAACAGCAAAAAAGGTTGCCCCCTATGTACTGATTGGCGTAGGTATCGGTGCATTTATCCATGATTGGATACCCGAAGATTTTATTGTCAAAGTGCTTGGTACGGGTAATCCCTTTGGCGTAATCCTTGCGACGATTGCGGGCGTTCCCATGTATGCGGATATTTTCGGCACAATTCCGATTGCAGAAGCCCTACTTGCAAAGGGCGCACAGCTTGGCGTTGTCCTGTCCTTTATGATGGGCGTTACCACGCTTTCGCTCCCGTCCGTAATCATGTTGCGAAAGGCAGTTAAGCCGAAGTTGCTCGGTATCTTCATTGCAATTTGTACCATAGGAATTATTCTTATAGGCTATTTTTTCAATGCAATTTCTTACTTGTTAATATAAGCGAATATAAAATTTTTTGGAGGTAATTATTATGACATTATTTGGTTTTGGAAAGAAGAAAGAAAAAGAAATAAACGCTCCTGTTTGTACTTGCAATGGTAACTGTTCCGTGTCTGAAACAGTTGAACCGGAAAATTTGAATAACTGTTGTCAAGACATACAAGGCAGAATTTGCTGTATCAAGGTATTAGGTTCAGGGTGTTGTCATGCTCTTTATGAGAACACACAATCCGCCGTTAAAGCAATGGGGATTTCCGTAGAAGTAGAATATATTACGGACTTGAAAAAGGTTATGGAATATGGCGTTATGAGTGTACCTGCTCTTGTTGTCAACAACAAAGTAGTATCTACGGGGAAAGTGCTGAAAACAGAAAACGTGCAAAAACTGTTACAAAAAATCGTTTCCGAAAAATAAATTTAATATCAAATTTACGCCTTATTATCAATAATTCAAATAGCGATTTAATGCTATGTAAAACAACAAAACTGCCGAATGTAGGCAGATAAAACGGCGGTTTTGAAATATTTACTCAAAACCGCCGTTTTCTTTTTGTGTCACAGTAAAAATAAAGGGGCTGTAAAATAAGTCCCTGATTAAGAAGCGCCAACTCCGGCAAATGTCGGTTTTGGCGTTTCTTTGTATGAATTTTTCTATTTCTGAGCAAGTCTGCATCTTTTGGTATAAAAAAT
>NZ_JASGBQ010000007.1 GCF_030053595.1 Fusibacillus kribbianus | reverse complement strand
TAAGCTCTAGCTTTTCCTTTTATCCCGTTTACTTTACTTAAAGGTGATGCTTTCGCATCTGTTCTCTGAAACTTCTTTTTTAGAATTTTCAGGGGTTGGAATATACTGTTCAGTTATCAAGGTGCTTTACTGTTCTTCGATTTAGTTATCAGCGACAGCTTGTCTAATATATCACATCGTCGCCGTCATGTCAACAACTTTTTTGATTTATTTTAATCTTTTTTGTCGTCAACTGTCATATCTCCGTCAGCGAAACATAGTCTATCACGGTTCTTTCTGTTTGTCAACATCTTTTGTATGTTTTTTTTACACAATTTAAACACTTATATACTGATATTGGTTTTCAACATTTCCTCTATTCGCTTCACAATATGCCCTGTCATAAAAAAAATCGTTTCAAAATGCATATAATCCAAAATATTCTCATCAAACATAAACTTTAGATTTGCAGGGAATTCTTCATCTGCCTCCCAGTATTGGATGATAACCGGTAAAAAAGTAAACGGATACAATTTTGCTGCCACATCGCCTTTCAGCTCGAGTTTTTCGCCAAAAATCTCACATACAGCTTCCACTTCCTTTCGTTTTCCGTTGAAAGCGTCTGCTGCCCTCTGAAACATGTTGCTGCCAACACCACTCGATTTCACTGTCCCTTTCAGCATATTGACCGTGCAGTAATTTCCCGAAAGGCTGCAGTCATCTTTCGAATAACAAAATATGTCATAGATCGTCATGGATTCATTATAATCTGCCTCAACACTTGTTGAAAAATTATTTTCTGACCATTCTACCACTCCAGTTTTACGATCAATTCTGTATTCCCTTAACATAAACTCTATATAAATGTAATCTTCATCATTTCTAAGCGAAAACTTTTTTATCATTTTTTCCTGATCGTATTTCACAAACTCTCCACGCATTTGATTGCGCATGATTTCATAATTGGATACCACCGTCCGTTCCTCCTCGTCTGCGAATAGGCTCCTGAAATAAAGTGTTCAACTTCTGTCTATAGCAAAACATAAAGTTACTGTTTCTCACCGTCATATATAAACAAAAATAACCGGCTGTAACTGCTTATTAATCCCGATCATCTTACTCTTTAACTGAACAAAGTATATCAGAAAAAAACAATAAATTCTACCGTTTACGCAGGAAATGCCCGAACACTTCGTCCGGGCGCTCTCGGTATCAATCATCAATCAGTTAAAGCTTCCGTCCCATACAGGCATCTCTGTGAGATACTTTCCTTCCACGGCAGGCACATAATAGGCACCGTACGTTTTCAATCCATTCTCCCGCTCTTCGTAAGGCACTTCTACATAGAAGCGGTAATACGGCATGTAGTATGTTTCATACGTACCCTTACGGTAAACAAGTTCAACCCTCGCTATATATTCCTTTCCCGGCATTTCATAGGGAACTGTAGTGATATAGTTTCCGTTCAGAAGAAGTTCTTTTGCCTCCTGCACAGAAATCACAGGATATTCTCCCGTTTTTTCGGACAGATCCAGATTATAGATCCTTATCATAGAAAGATCTCCCGCATCGTCACAATAAAAAACTGCCTGTTTGAAATTATACCGGACGATCCGGTCCGTCACAGTTTCCCCCTCGCTGTACATTCCGATGCGATAGGACTGTCGGGAATAAATATCATAATCACCTCCGCAAATAGCAAGCTTTGCATTCTCCATCCCCAGCTTACCCTTATATTCCTCTCTCAGATATTCAGCCACCGCCGCCATATCTTCATAAGAAGAATAAAAAGTAAAATTATATTCATCCGGAAGAGGAACAGCCGGTTCAAAATAGATCAGTGCAGTCATTTCATTGTCCACTGTGATCCTGATTCCGTTCCCTTCTGCAATAACCTCGGTCGGTTCGGCATAATCTTCTGTAAAATCCTCTCCCACCTCTTTAAGTTTCTCACGGATCATCTCCTGTTCCTGTGCGTCAGGTGCATTGTCTGTTATTTCAGTCTCATTGACATCCAGCCCAAACTGTACCATGAGATCTTCCAGCATTTTCTTCATCGCTTCCCTGTCTCCACGGACGATGAATCTGCTGTCATACTCCAATTGATTTGCATACACCGGCAATGCAGACAATTCCACCGACTCATTCCATGGATTACCGTTGACCAGTTCCGATATGTCATGTGCCATATAACCTTCAAACCCCATCTCTTCATTTGTCAGCTTGTCAATGGTGAGCATGGGAAGCTCCGCTTCGCTGTTTGGATTCCCGGCTGAAGTGGAAGGCTCGTCCGGTTCCGCTTGCTGACTTTCATATACAGAGGACGGTTGCTCCGGCCCGTCTCCGGGTGCCTCCAACGAAATCAGCCGTGTTCCTGCATATACGGCAGAAGCCAGGCATGCAGCCGTTACACCCCATTTGACCCATCCATTCTTTTTCTTATGCTGCCTGGTGACAGGAGCTGCTTCTTCGATGTATTTTTCATCCACCTGACCGAGATTATCCAGAATGCGATTTTCCTTCATAACATGATTCCCTCCTCCTCCAAAAGTGTTCTGAGTTCCTTTCTTGCCCGCAGCAAAGTCATTTTCACCCTGCTTTCGCTGACATTCAGATCCTCCGCGATCTCTTTGACCGAACAGAAATACCAGTACCGGCGCATAAAAATCTTTCTTGTTTTCGCTGGCAGTGCTCCAAGAAACCGGTTAAGAATTTCCTGCAGTGTCAGATTGTCAATGACCTGCTCCACAGAATTGGGGGCCGGAACGCACTGCTTAAGTTCTTCCAGGGCAAGAGCCACCTGACCGAAGCCCCGTTTTGCCGCTGTGTTCCGCCTGTATCTGTCCAGGGATAAATTGCGGGTGAGCTTTCCCAGAAAGACAGACAGTCTTTCCGGCCGCTTCGGCGGTATCGTCTTCCATGCCCTGAGATAAGTATCGTTGACACATTCCTCGCTGTCCTCCACATTATTCAGGATATGGAACGCGATGAAATGACAGTAGCGCCCATACTTGTCCGCAGTCTCCTGTATGGCATTTTCCGAACGCGCCCAGTATAAATCCAGAATCTGTTTATCGTCCATCTCTTTTCCCCCTCCGTACGGATAAGTCTTTCATCCTAATACACGGCAAACCACAGAAGCCGGTCACACTTCTGAATAAATAGTTTTCATATGCTCAAGTGCTTTTATTGTAACACATCTATTTGGTTTCGATAGATTTTCAGAAAGTTTTCCCTCAGGACCTTAAGAAAGACGGTGAACCACACCGTCTTCCCCAATAAGCCTCCTGATGTCAATATACAACGGGCAGCCCGCCTGCTATCCTACGGTAATAAAGGTATTGTACCCCATCTGACGCAGCCTTTTTTCCATGCGGACTGCATTATCCAGCTTTTCGAAGGCTCCGACTTTCACCCGGAAGAATCCATTGTCTGCCTCGATCCATGCCGGAAACCCTTCCGATTGAAGCTCTGCCATCATCTGGTCGGCAAACTGGCGGATTCGAAACGCCCCGGTCTGTACCTGATAGAGCGGCGGTCTGTCCGGCTCTGTTGTCTGAACTCCCATGTTTTCTTCCGTTGTTTTCAAAACCGCGTCCGCAATTCCCTGGGTGATCTGATCGAATTCCTCGTCAAACCGTGCATTATCCTCCGGCGAATCGATAAACCCTGCCTCGATGAGAACTGCCGGCATTTCCGTCCTTCTTAAAACCACCAGATTGGGCCGCTCGATAATCCCGCGGTTGCGGAAGCCCATTGCTTCCAGCTCCTCGTTGATGTTTCCCGCCAATTTCTCTGCTTCCCCGCCCTTACTGTATACAAGGGTCTCAATACCGGAAGCACTGCCGGGCGACGCCGAAGCATTTCTATGGAAAGAAATAAAATAGTCCGCGTCAGAATTATTTCCCATGACTGCTTTCTCATAAGGCGTATTATAGACATCCTCCGTTCTTGTGTAGGCCACATCCACTCCTGCGTTTTCCAGGATCCTTCCCACCGCCAGAGCAAGGGCCAGGGCATCGTCCTTTTCCTGACGTCCCTGATAAACAGCTCCAGGATCACGCCCACCGTGTCCGGGATCCAGAATTACCTTTACTGCCATAACTTTCTCCTGCTTCTTAAGCTGGCTTCATATTACCATATGCGTCTTTTGAAAATGTGTGAATTTTCTTTCCCCTCTTGCATTTTTGTTTTTTTCTGTTATAATTCCAATATCTGATAAGAAAAAGCTGTGACAGGAAAAAGTAAGACGGTGTTCCGCCTTCCAGAGAGCATCCGGCCGGTGAAAGGATGCAGGCGCCTCCGTACTGAATACATCCTTGAGCTGTCTGCCCGAACCGTATGTTGCCAGTAGGGCCGACCGTGAGCGCCCGTTACCGCGCCGGGGAATGCCTGTGAGAAACAGAAGTTCCTGCTGAGGGAGATCCTGTGAGGGATCTCTGAACAAGAGGTGGTACCACGAAAGCTTTCGTCCTCTGTCCATTGGGGCAGAGTTTTTTTATGCGTCGAAACGCTGCTCCATGGACGACAAATATTTCATCAGAAAACAGGAAAGGAAGAATCTCATGCAAATTTATGAAGAACTGAAAGCCAGAGGGCTCATTGCCCAGGTCACAGATGAGCCGGAGATCCGGGAGCTCATCAACAGCGGAAACGCCAAATTCTACATCGGCTTCGACCCCACCGCCGATTCTCTCCATGTGGGACATTTCATGGCTCTGTGCCTGATGAAGCGTCTCCAGATGGCTGGGAATAAGCCCATCGTCCTCATTGGAGGCGGCACAGGCCACGTGGGCGATCCCTCCGGCCGTACCGACATGCGCTCCATGATGTCCAGCGAGACCATCGAGCACAACTGTGAATGCTTCCGAAAACAGATGGAGCGTTTCATCGAATTCGGTGAAGACAAGGCCATCATGGTAAACAACGCCGACTGGCTGTTAAAGCTCAATTATGTGGAGCTTCTCCGCGATGTGGGAGCCTGCTTCTCCGTCAACAACATGCTCCGTGCCGAATGCTATAAGCAGCGCATGGAAAAGGGTCTGAGCTTTCTGGAGTTCAACTACATGATCATGCAGGCTTACGATTTCTATTACCTGCATCAGCACTACGGCTGCAACATGCAATTCGGCGGCAATGACCAGTGGTCCAACATGCTGGCCGGAACTGAGCTGATCCGTAAAAAGACAACGGAGAACGAAGATGCCTACGCCATGACCATTACCCTGCTCTTAAATTCTGAAGGTAAGAAAATGGGCAAAACCGCGTCCGGAGCCGTATGGCTTGATCCCAATAAAACTTCTCCCTTCGAGTTCTTCCAGTACTGGAGAAATATCGGCGATGCCGATGTTCTCAAGTGTATCCGCATGCTGACCTTCCTTCCTCTGGAAGAGATCGACAAGATGGATCAGTGGGAAGGCAGCCAGCTCAACGAAGCCAAGGAAATTCTGGCCTACGAGCTCACCAGCCTGGTACACGGAAAGGAAGAGGCTGACAAGGCAAAGCAGGCCTCCCATGCCCTTTTCATCGGGGGCGGCGATGATTCCAATATGCCCACCACCGAGCTTTCCGCCGACAGCCTGACCGACGGTTCCATCGGCATCCTCGACCTGATGATGGCCTGTAAGTTGGCCCCCACCAGAAGCGAGGCGAGACGTCTGGTTCAGCAGGGCGGCGTCACCGCCGACGGCGAAAAGACTTCCCTGGACACCCAGTTCAGCGAAGCTCAGCTGAAGGAAGGCGTAAAAATCCGCAAGGGAAAGAAAGTCTATCATAAGGCAGTGTTAAAATAAAATCCATTTCACAAAAGAAAGGCTCCTCCGACATGGAAAGAGCCTTTCTTTTTTAATCCAGTTCAAATGCACCCGTATAGAGCTGATAATATTTTCCTTTCTCTGCAATGAGCTGATCATGATTGCCCCTCTCGATGATACGGCCATGATCCAGCACCATGATGGCATCGGAATTCTTTATGGTGGAAAGACGGTGGGCAATGACAAATACGGTCCGTCCCTTCATCAGACTGTCCATTCCCCTCTGGACAATGGCCTCCGTCCTGGTATCAATACTGGAGGTCGCCTCGTCCAGGATCATAACCGGCGGATCTGCCACCGCCGCTCTGGCAATGGAGAACAGCTGCCGCTGTCCCTGGGACAGACTTGCACCGTTGCCGGTAATGACCGTATCATAGCCATTGGGAAGCCGTCTGATAAAATCATCCGCACCGGCCAGCTTCGCTGCCTGGCGCACCTCCTCATCGGTGGCATCCAGCCGGCCGTAACGGATATTTTCCATGACAGTCCCGGTAAACAGGTTGGTATCCTGCAGCACCATTCCCAGGGAACGTCTGAGATCCGTCTTTTTGATCTTGTTGATATTGATGTTGTCATACCGGATCTTCCCGTCGTCAATGTCGTAAAACCGGTTGATCAGATTGGTAATGGTGGTCTTTCCTGCACCTGTGGCCCCCACAAAGGCGATCTTCTGCCCCGGCTTCGCATAAAGCGTCACATTATGAAGGACTGTCTTTCCCTCTTCATAGCCAAAGTCCACATCGAAAAACCGAACATCACCGGTCAATCTGGTATAGGTAGTCTCTCCTGTCTCATGAGGATGCTTCCAGGCCCAGATCCCGTCCCGTTCTTCTGTTTCTTCCACATAGGATGCAGGAATCTGCTCCAGAAGCTCGTGCTCCGCTGCTCCTTTCCGGAATTTGATTCTTGTCAGCGTCACATAGCCTTCATCGGCCTCCGGCTCCTCATCCGTCAGTTCAAAAATCCGCTCAGCTCCCGCCAGCGCCATGATAATGGAATTGAGCTGCATGGAAATCTGGTTGATGGGCATGGTAAAGCTCCTGGACAGCTGAAGAAACGAGGCGATCGTTCCAAGGGTCAGTCCACCGATCCCGTTCACGGCCAGAATCCCGCCAAACACAGCCAAAAGCGCATACTGGAGATTGCCCAGATTCATGGAAATCGGCCCCATCACATTGGCAAAACTGTTGGCGCTTGCCGCATTCCGGCAAAGCTCCTCATTCTTTCTGTCAAACGCTTCTTTGGACGCGTCCTCATGGCAGAAGACCTTGACGACCTTCTGTCCGTTTATCATTTCTTCAATGTAACCGTTGACATCTCCCAGAGATTTCTGCTGCCGGATAAAATACGAAGCACTCCTTCCGGCAATTTTTTTGGAAACCGTCATCAGGCAGGTAATGGTCACCAGAATAAAAAGAGTCAGATATACGCTGGTAAAGAGCATGGCACAAAACACCATAATGATACTCATGACAGAAGACAGAAGCTGGGGAAAGCTCTGGGAGATCATCTGTCTTAAGGTATCGATATCATTGGTATAATGGCTCATCACGTCACCAAAGGTATGGGTATCAAAATAACTGACCGGAAGCGTCTGCATATGGGCAAACATTTCATCCCGGATCCGCTTCTGAACCCGCTGAGAGATCCCCGCCATGATCCAGTTGTAGCTGAAGGTTGCTCCCACACCGGCCAGATAAATACAGCCCATGGTAAAGATTGCCCGGATCAGGCCATCAAATACCGGCTCTCCAGAAAGGAGCAGCGGCTCAATATAGCTGTCGATGAGGATCCGGATAAACATGGAACCGGCCACATTGGCAGCAGTACTTATTAAAATGCAGACAATTACCAATGCAAACAGTCCTTTATTCTGACCGGAAATGTACCGGAACAGCCGACCGGCTGTTTTTTTATTCAGCCCGCTCTTTCCTCCGGGCATGGCTCCCACGGGTACCCTGGTTCCCATCCGCCCCGGCATTCTGTTCACCCTTACACTCTGAGGTACACCTTTCATTCTGTCATTTTCATTTCTCTGTTCCATGTTCTGTACCTCCCTTCTTCTGAGATTCATATACCTCCCGGTAGATTTCATTGGTCTTCATAAGCTCCTCATGAGTACCGAAGCCGTTGACCCGGCCGCCATCCATGACAATGATCTTATCGGCATTCTCCACCGAGGAAATTCTCTGGGCAATGATAAACTTGGTCGTTTCCGGAATTTCTTCCCGGAAAGCCTTTCGGATCATGGCATCCGTCTTCGTATCAACCGCGCTGGTGGAATCATCCAGGATCAGAATCTTCGGTCTGGCAAGAAGCGCTCTGGCAATACAGAGCCTCTGTCTCTGTCCGCCCGACACATTGGAACCGCCCTGTTCAATAAAGGTATCGTAGCCATCTGGAAATTCACGGATAAAGCCGTCCGCCTGGGCAAGAACGCAGGCATGTACCATTTCCTCCTCAGATGCATCCGGCTTCCCCCAGCGAAGATTGTCTTTTATGGTGCCGGAAAAGAGTACATTCTTCTGCAGTACCATTGCCACCTGACTCCGCAGCGCCTCAAGGCCGTATTTCCGTACATCATGACCTCCCACATACACAGCTCCTCCGGTAACATCGTAAAGACGGGGAATGAGCTGTACCAGAGAGCTCTTGGAGGAACCGGTTCCTCCGATGATGCCGACGGTTTCTCCGGACCTGATATCCAGATCAACGCCGGTCAGACAGAGTCGATCGGCATCTCCCGTATAACTGAAGGATACATTTTTAAAAGAAACGGAACCATCGGCCACCTGAAGAAGAGGCTTCTCCGGATCCTTCAGACTGCTTTCTTCCTCAAGAATCTCCACGATCCGCTCTGCGGAAGCCCTGGAAATGATCAGCATGACAAACACATTGGAAAGCATCATAAGACTCATCAGGATCTGCATCGTATAGGAAAACATGCTCATGAGCTGCCCGGTGGTCATGGCTCCTGCCATTCCCCGTCCTCCCACGATCAGCCGCGCACCGATCCAGGAGATTAAAAGCATACAGGTGTAGACGGAAAACTGCATCAACGGCATATTGAAGGCCACGATCCGTTCTGCCCGTTTGAAGTCCTTGTAAATACTCTGAGACACCTCACCGAACTTTTCCTTTTCATGTTCCTCCCGGACAAAGGATTTTACCACCCGGATCCCGTGAAGATTCTCCTGAACCACCATATTCAGCTTGTCATATGTCCGGAACACCCGCTCAAAAAGAGGATGGGCTCTGGTGACAACGATAAAAAGCCCGATTCCGAGAAAAGGGATCACACATAGATAAATCAGGGCCAGCTTCGGATTGACGCCGAAGGCCATGATAAGGGCAAAAATCAGAAGGATCGGTGCACGGACCGCCATTCGGATGATCATCTGAAAGGCATTCTGCACATTGGTCACGTCGGTGGTCAGCCTGGTAACAATGCTGGCCGTAGAAAATCGGTCAATGTTGGAAAAAGAGTATTCCTGCACCTTATAAAACATATCATGGCGCAGATTCTTTGCAAAGCCTGCGGAAGCAATGGCTGCATGGCGCCCCGCAAGGATTCCGAAGGTCAGAGACACCAGACAGCAGGCTGCAAGGATCAGACCTGTCTGCCAGATGGCTGTCATATTGCCTTTATCAATCCCATTGTCGATGAGCCTGGCCATGAACAGGGGAATGATCACTTCCATGGCTCCCTCCCCGACAATACAAAGGGGCGCAAGAACCGTATTCCGTTTATACTCTCTGATACATGCTGCAAGTCGTTTTATCATACTGTCCACCTCTATTCTTCCATATCCTTCGCACTGCTCAGATTATCCCTGATTCGCGACAGAACCGATCGTAGGAGTTCCAGTTCTTCTGCAGAAATCCCTTTGGTGATCCGTTCCTCAGCCAGATCAATGTCCTCCTTAACCGATTTGTGGAGAGAAATCGCCTTTTCTGTCATCACGATCCGTTTCAGTCTCGCATCATAGGGCACCGGCTCTCTTGTGATCAATCCGTTTTTTTCCATCAGCTTTAAAAGTCCTGTGGCTGATGACCGGTTGATATCAAACCGCTTTTCGATGTCCTTCTGGAAGATCTCCCGGTTTCTGTTTTCCCACAGATAACGGAGAATCCAGGCGTGCGTCCCTGTCATCTCATTGGCATGCTCCACTGCAGCCAGCTTGTTGATATAACGGTGAATCATTTTTGAGGTCTGCTTGATTTCAAAACCGATGTGGCGCGGTTCCTCCTTTTCCATAGCCATATCCTCCTTCTTATGTTTCTGTCTTCTTATTGTTCGCCACCGAATTGTTTCCCTTCAAATTGTTGCGTTCCGAACTGTTTTGCACCGAACAATAATACCACAGGAAATCTGTAATGTCAATCTGTCCATTTCACAGCTTCCATGCCAGAACCACACTGACGATGATTCCCATAAAAACAGCAAGCAGCGCTCCTGCCAGCGTATATCTTGTCTTTTTGATCTTCACACTCATATAGTAAACGCTCATGGTATAGAACACCGTTTCCGTGCAGCTTAGAATAATGGAAACCATGCGGCCCGACAGAGAATCCGGCCCGAACTCCTTGAAAATATCCAGTGCAAGACCGGTGGCTGCTGACGAAGAAAACAGCTTTACCAGAATAACCGGAAGTACCTGGGCAGGCAGAAGCGAAACAGGAATCACCCTGGATAATCCCTCTGCCAGAAGATCAAGAAAGCCGGAGGCACGGAGGACACCGGTGCCGATCATCAGGCCCACAAGGGTAGGCAGGATGCCTGCAACCGTTTTCATTCCTTCTTTGGCTCCCCGGATAAAATCCTCAAAAATAGGTCTTCCCTTCCATAGGCCATATATCACGATCAGACAGACCACCGCCGGTATCATCAGATTGGAGATATAGATCATAAAAAAGCTCCCGCAGCCCTTTTTTCTATGGTATGCGGGAGCCTTACATGCTCATTCCTTATGCAAAGTTTTCCGATGCAGTCTTTTCAATGACGAGTCCTTTTCTGTAGCTGTCCATGAAGGCTGCAAAGCCCTTCACATCCCTTTCGTCGGGAGATACCTTCACCTTTTCCATGGAGCCGAATACCTTCTCTGACAGGTAAGCCTCCAGCGTCTCGCCATCAGCCTTCTTTACCATATAGGCTGCCAGCAGGGCGATTCCCCAGGCTCCGCCCTCGCCTGCCGTCTCCATAACGGAAATATCGGTGTTCATGGCTGCCGCCATAAGCCGCTGGCCCACTCCCTTCGTCTTAAAGAAGCCGCCGTGGCCAAGGATCTCATCCACCTGCACCTTCTCCTTTTCCAGGATATCCAATCCCACCTTAAGGGCTCCCAGAGCCGAGAACAGATGGGTCCTCATAAAGTTTGCCAGAGTAAAACGGCTGTCCGGTGTGCGGACAAAAAGAGGCCGTCCCTCTTCAATACCGGTCAGAAATTCCCCGGAAAGATATCCGTAGGACAGAAGCCCGCCGCAGTCTGCATCACCCTCCAGTGCCTTGCTGTAAAGAGTGGTGAAAATCTGATTCATATCTGCCGGATACCCCATGCTCTCGGCAAATTCCCGGAACAGCCCTGCCCAGGCATTGATATCGGAGGTACAATTATTGGCGTGTACCATGGCCACCGGATGGCCGGAGGGTGTCGTCACCATATCGATCTCCGGATAAACCCTGGAAAGCTCCTGTTCCAGAACGATCATGGCAAAAACGGAGGTTCCCGCAGATACATTGCCGGTGCGTTCCGCCACACTGTTGGTGGCAGCCATACCGGTTCCCGCATCTCCCTCAGGCGGACAAAGAGGGATTCCGGCCGCAAGCTCTCCGCTCACATCGAGAAGCGCTGCCCCCTCCTCAGTAAGCGTCCCTGCGCCCTCTCCTGCCACGCGGACTGCCGGAAGCACCTGACGGAGTTTCCAGGGAAGCCCCTGTTCCTCCACCAGACGGTCAAACTTCTCCACCATAGTATTGTCATAGTCATTTTTTTCCGTATCAATAGGGAATACGCCGGAGGCGTCTCCCACGCCGAGCACCCGCTCACCGGTCAGCTTCCAGTGAATGTAGCCGGCCAGTGTTGTTACAAAATCGATCTCCGTGATATGGGGCTCACGGCTCAACATGGCCTGATACAGATGGGCAATGGTCCATCTCTGCGGAATATTGTAGCCGAACAGTTCGATCAGCTTATCCGCCGCCTCTCCTGTCGTCCCGTTTCTCCAGGTCCGGAAGGGCACCAGAAGCTCTCCTGCCCGGTTAAAAGCCATATAGCCGTGCATCATGGCACTGAATCCGATGGAAGCCAGAGACTTCACCGGAGTATCATATTTTTCCCTCACATCCCGCACCATATCCCGGTAACAGTCCTGAAGACCTGTCCAGATATCCTCCAGAGAATACGTCCAGTATCCGCCTTCATAGCGGTTTTCCCATTCATAGCTTCCCTGGGCAAGAGGCTCATGACTGCTTCCGATGAGCACCGCCTTGATCCTGGTGGAGCCAAACTCAATTCCGAGAACGGCTCTTCCTTCCATAATCTCCTGTTTTGCAAGCATTTTGTCCATAATTTACCTTCTCCCCTGTTTTGATTCGTTTAAAAGCTGTCCTCATTATACCATATTCCGCCTTTTTCGGGAACCGAAAACCGCCCGGTTTTCAAAAATCCGGGCGGTTTTTTCTAATCCGTTTCAAAGGCAGCCACAAAAATCCTTTTTGCGTGAACCTTTACCTTCTCCCAGCAGGTCTCCTCATATCGTTCCGGGAACATGGTGTACATGACCACAGGTGCCAGGGTGCTGTACAACGCTGTCTTCCTGGCCAGCTGGCTTCCGTCGGTAAGGATTCCCTCTTTTTTTCCCGCTTCCTCCAGCGCCTTTGTCACCATCTCTGTACCGTTTAAGCACACGCTGCACATGCCGCTTTCCTGTCCGCAGCGGAGAAATTCTCTGCGAAGTCCTTCCGGAAGTCTGCCGTCATCGGCAAAATCCTTCATGAGCAGGGAACGGCCGGACGGAGAGGCCACCCATTCCAGAACCACATCCATTCTGACATCGAAGCTGTCCGCCTCCGTGATCCGACGCTGAAGCTCCTTGGCCTCCTTTTCCAGAAACCAGACCACGGACTCCGCAATCAGCTGATCCTTGCTCCGGAAATGCTCATAGATGGTTCCCTTCGGGATTCCGGAAAGCTCCGCCACCTCACTCATCCGAATCTGTCCCAGATCCGTCCCCTTCAGATGAAGCTGCCAGACGCATTCATATAAACGCTCCTTCTTCGAAGCAGTTCCCTTATTCATCGAGCACCTCCAGCTCCTCCTCTTTCACCACATGCAGCTTTTTCCTGTTGAAGATATCATAAAGCACAGGTACAACAAACAGTGTCATTAACGTTGCATACAAAAGTCCTCCGATGGTGACGATTGCCACCGGCTGCATCATTTCCGCGCCGGTCCCCACACCGATAGCCATGGTAAGAAGACCCAGGATGGTAGTCAAAGCCGTCATCAGGATGGGCCGCATACGGGTAAGACCGGCCTCCATAATGGCCTCCCGCTTCTCCATGCCTTCTCTCCGGAGCTGATTGATGTAATCCACCAGAACAATCCCGTTGTTGACAATGATACCGGACAGCATGACAAAGCCGATCATGGCAATGACGCTGACCTCCTTCCCTGTAAGGAACAGCCCCAGGAAACCGCCGGTGAAGGCAAGCGGAATGGTGAACATGACAATAAACGGCGACAGCAGGGACTGGAACTGGGCTACCATGATCAGGTAAATAAAAGCAACAGCAATGATCAGCATCTTAACCAGCTGAACTATGGCCTCCGTTATGGTCTCGTTCTCTCCGGCAAATTCCAGAGTACAGCCTACAGGAAGCTCCATATCCTCAAAGGCCTTATCCACATCATTTCCTACAAGCCCCACATTGTAGCCTTCCGCGATCTGTCCGCTGACAGTCAGATAACGGCGCTGACTCTCTCTCCGGATAGAGGAAAGGCTCTCCGTCCGTTCCACCTCAGCAATGTCCTTGAGAGCAATCTCTTTTTCCGTTCCATCCATGCCGGTCACATGGAATGTATAATTTTCCACATCCTCCACGGTCATTTCTGACAGGGAAGCATCGTCCACCATCACCGGATAGCTGTCTGCTCCTTCGGTAAGTTCGGTTGCTTCCTTTAAAGAATTCATGGATTTCTGAAGATCCAGGTAAGCCTGTGCCACCGTAACCCCCTCAGCCATAGCCTTTTCTTTATCGATGACCACACGAATCTCCGGTGTCGGATCCTCAATACCGTTGTTGACCGCCGTGACACCTTCCACAGTCTCAAGCCGCTTGGCCACCAGATCAGCAGCTTCCTTCAGGGCATCCAGATCCTGTCCTATGACCTTGATGGAAATGCCGGAGCCTCCCAGGACACTCATGTCCATGGCTGAACCGTTGGCTGAAACCTCACAGGGCAGATCTTCACAGACCTTTTCGATCTCTGCCGCGATTTCCTTACTTGTTCCTTCCTTCTCTTCCTTCAAAATCGCATAGATCGAAACAGAATCAGAAGCTCCGCCGCCCATCATAGACATCATTCCGCCGCCGCCCATGGTGGCGCCGACTGTTTCCACATCCTTTACGGACATGATACGCTCAATGACCTCATCTGCCAGCTCTCTGGCTTCCTCGTCTGTTGTTTCATCCGGCATGGTAACGGACACGGAGATCTGGGTGCTGTCCATCTCCGGCATGTAAGCCGTCCCGCGGCTGGTGCTGGCAATCACGCTGAATACCAGGATCGCCAATGCTGCCAGGAGGGTGACAGCCCGGTGTCTGAGGCACCAGCCGGCTGCCTTCCGATATCCGCGAAGCATGCCGTCAAACAGTCTGTGGGAGCGCTCCTTCTGCGGTCTCTTCAGCATTCCGGAAGCCATGGCCGGAACGAGGGTCACAGCGACGATCAGACTGGCGCCCAGGGAATAGCCGATGGTAAGAGCCATATCCGTAAAGAGCTGCCTTGTCATTCCCTTGATAAACACGATCGGAAGAAATACACTGACAGTAGTCAGTGTCGAAGCAGTGATCGCTCCCGCCACCTGAACAGTACCGCTGACTGCCGCCTGAACAGCCGGCACACCCTTCTTTCTCAAACGATAGATATTCTCAATAACAACGACCGAATTATCCACCAGCATACCTACTCCCACGGCAAGACCCGACAGAGAGATCATGTTGAGAGTAACGCCGGAAAAATACATGAGCACAATGGCAAAGATCACGCTTATGGGGATGGAGCAGGCAATGATCGCCGTAGGCCGCAGATCCTTCAGGAACAGAAGAAGGATGATGATTGCCAGGACAGCTCCGTAAAGGAGATTTTTCAGTACAGAATCCACCACCAGATGAATATAGTCCCCCTGATTGGACAGCATGGTAAAATGAAGCCCTTCATGAGATTCTGAAAGCTCGTCGAATTTATCCTGGATGCTTTCCGCCACATCGGCAGTGGCATAGGTGGGCTGCTTTTCAATGGAAAGGACCACACCGTCATTGCCGTTGATCTTCGCATAGATCTCTGCGCTGTTGTCGGTTTTGAACACATCCGCCACATCGGACAGACGGACCGGCTCCATTCCCTCTGCTCCGGTGTCAAAAAGGATCAGATTTTCCAGCTCTTCCACATCCTCCAGCTTGTTTCCGACACGGACCAGATACTGAATACCCGCCTCGGTCACATAGCCTGCCGGCATGGAAAAGTTCTGTGCCGTCAGGATCTGGGAAATCGTATCCACAGTGAGCTTGTCGGATACATCGGCTGCCTCCAGAGCTGTCTCTTTCGAGTCTTCAAACGTCTCCTTCTGTGCCGTCAGCTCCTTCTCTCCATCTTCCAGCTGACGCTTGGCCTCGGCAAGTTTAGCCTCAGCCTCGTATTTGGTCATGCCCGCTTCCTGAGCCCTGGCAAGCAGCGTTTCCTTTCCTGAAGCAAGCTCCGCTCTGGAAGCCGCCATCTGAGCCTTGCCGCTTCTTAAAGCCTCGACACCGGAAAGCCCTTCTTCAAGCGTTTCCACAGTTCCTTCGCTTTTGATCTTTTCAATCTGAGCAAGTCCTGCCTCCGCCTCTGCCTTTTTCCCTTCCAGCTCCGTCTTCTGAGAAGTGAGCTGCTCCTCTGTGGTTACCAGCTCCGCCTTTTTTGTATAATACGTATCCACCGCAGTCTTAAGCGCCGTTACTTCAGCTGCTGTTTCCGCATAGCCCGGTGTATCCGATGGAATCAGAAGATTTCCGTCTTCATCCACGATTCCTTCCGCTACCATCTGGTCAAAGGCAGTTCTGGCCGCGGAAAGCTCCGCATTGCTTTCAAGGGCGGCTTTTCCCGCCTCGATCTGTGCAAGGCTGTCTTCCAGCTGTGCAAGGCCCTCCTCCATGGCTGCAAGGCCGTCCCGGATGGTCCCTTCCTGGGAAAGAAGGGTATTGATCTGTTCCAGAGATGCCGTCAACCCCGTCTCCATCTCATCAAGACTTCTGAAGCCCGCCTGGGCGAGCACTTCTTTTTCTTTATCTGAAAGTTCCTTTTCCGCATTATCCAGGGCAATTTCTCCCTGGAGAAGCTGTATTCTAGCCTCAGAAAGCGCCTGATCCGCCTGGACCATACCGCTCTGGAACTGGGAGGTCTGCCCCTCCAGCGTTGCTTTTCCGTCGGCAATCTTTTCCTCGGCTTCCTTTAACGCAGCCTCTGCCTCAGAAAGGGAATTTTGTACCGAGGATCTCAGATCCTCGTTGACCTCATTTACCAGATCCTCCCGGATCACCACGTGAATTTCCTCCTCCAGAAGGCCGGATGCCGTAACGCTGGCCACTCCGTTTACCCCCTCAAGTGCAGGCTTTACCGTATTCTCCACATACTCGGAAATTTCCTTCACATCCATATCATCGGCATCTACGGAAGCCACCACGATCGGAAGCATATCGGGATTGATCTTCATAATCAACGGGGAACCGACCGAATCATCCCAATATCCGGTGATCTGATCCAGCTTCTCCCTGATATCCACCGTCATGGAATCCATATTGACATCATCATTGAATTCCAGAATTACCATGGATACATTTTCACTGGATACAGACATCACATTTTTAATGTTGTTCAGAGTGGACATGGACTGTTCCACCGGTTTTGTCACCGTTGTCTCCACCGTTTCCGGACTGGCTCCCGGATATGTGGTCACAACCACTGCATAGGGCAGATTGATACTGGGCAATAAATCAGGCGTCATTTCCGTAAAGGAAACCACGCCTAAAATCAGCACCAGAATCACAGCCACAAACACAGTCATCGGCTTTTTCACACTGAATTTTGCAAACATGCTGCTCCTCCTAGTTATCTCGATTTTTGTCAACGGCCCTTTCCGAATGTTTTCTGAATCCGCGGTCTGCGAAATCACCAAAAACCAAAAGCAGCCAAAAGCCGACCAGCCGGTCGGCTTATCTGTGCTTATTATATTCTACGAAAAAAAGAAAGTCAATTTTGAGTGTCTAAACTTTTTATAAAGTATGGAAAGGGGTTGTCCATTGACAGTTTCCGGCCCCGGTAGTAAACTAAATATAAATTTTGCGGCTGAGCCGCGCAAGGGAGGCTGCTGTATGGAACAGAACGAAAAATTTGAAATGCCGGTCTGCGAGTGCAGCCATGTTCACGAGGAGCTCGTTGATGCGCTGAAGCAGCAGACCCCCGACGACGAAACTCTGATCCGCCTTGCGGAGCTTTTTAAGATTTTCGGGGATCCCACCAGAATCAAAATTCTCTATGTGCTTCTGGAGCATGAGATGTGTGTCTGCGATATCGCCCAGCTTCTGGGGATGAGCCAGAGCTCCATCTCCCATCAGCTCCGTATCCTCAAACAGGCCAGCCTGGTGAAATTCCGCCGGGACGGCAAGCAGGTCTTCTACTCTCTGGCCGACGAGCATGTCATGACCATCTTAAGCCAGGGCTTCGATCATGTGACAGAATAAAGCCGGAAGTCCATCCTGCTTTTGAGCTTCGTTGTGCTCTTTTCACCGTTTTCGACTGTGTCAGGCCCTACTCCACTATTCGATACCGGATCGATTCCCCTTCCGGTATCATACTGTTCAGAAGCCTGACAGCACATCCGGCCTGCTCTTCAAGGCTCCTGTCGCCGTCCTCCTTTGAAACATGAATGAGTATCGATCTCGGTTCCTCATACTGATACACCTCCGGCCAGGTACTTTCCGTTATAAGTACCAACCCATTTCCCATGTCCGGTTCCGGGAATCCGGCTACGCCGACCACCTCATATAGGCGTCCTTCGATTTCCACAGTCTCTCCCACCGGATCCGTCCCCTGAAACAGAATCTGTGCGCTGCGGCTGTCAAGAACTGCCGCCCGCTTTCCCGCTGACACGTCGTGAGCTGTAATTCCTCTTCCTTTTTCGATCATAAGTCCTGATGCAGACAGAAATTCCTCATTCACGCCAAAAACACTTCCATCAGGAAGTCCTGCTGTCCCATGATAAACAGAAACTGTTTTGCTTCTCTGATAAAAAACAGATACTGTCTGTATCTGATCTTTCAATTCAGTAAGCAGGCACTCAGCCAGAGAAACGACAGCAGGAGAAGGTTCCGTCTGAGAGAAGTCGCATATTTCTCCGCCCAGGAAAGGAGCAATGACTGCGCAATCCTTTCCCGGATTCAGCGGAGAAGTCTTCTCTTGTTCTGTCTCTGCACTCCTGGACGCCTTTCCCTGCTCTTCTCCCAGATGATAGGAACAGACTGCAGTTCCGATAAGGACTGCCGCAAAAAGAATTCCCCAAAGTGCCCGTCCTTTTCTTTTCATCAGAACACCCCCTATTCCTCCCGGGTTTCTTCTTCCCCGATTTCCATTTCCTTTCCGTATACGATCTTCGTCTTTCGCCCCGTTTCTGCCAGGCTGTCCCGCGGATCTGCCAGATAATCCTCCGCCGAAATGCCTGACAAAATCTCTGTTTTTGCTCCGAAAATACTTCTTCCCGGAACTACCGAACGTTTTTCCAGCCTGCCGTCTGTGCCCATGGCATAAACATAAGATTGTCCGCCTTCATAAAAAAGCCACGCGTCCGGTAATACGATCCTGCCCGTCTCCGTTTCGCCTGCAGACACAGCCTGTGCAACCATGATTTCTACTACCGTTCCCTCTGCGGTATCCGGATTCTCCGTAAAGGATGCCGTAAAGCTGTAATAGCTCATGGCTGGGTTGACAGAAAGCCCCATCTTCTCTGTCATTGATGCTGAAAAAGCTTCTGCCTCCTCCGGCTCCCTGCTTATGGATTGGAGCTTCGCCGGAAGGGATGTTTTCTTTCCATTCACCACGGTCTCCACGGAAATTTCCGCTCCGGGTACCAGAGAAGATGCCAGAAATTCATTGAACTGCCCCCGGATACGGCAGCCGTTTATCCCATGCAGTTCAAAGACTGGCTGTCCCTGGGAAGCCGCAGTTACCGGATCCAAAACTCTTTGTACTGTGCCGTCCTCTTCCGCTTTCACGACACAGGCATCGATCTTCCTTTTCAGCTCCTCCGCCTGCTTTTCCTTTTTTCGGATAGCGAGCTCCAGATTTTCATATTCCAGGGTCCGCTCCTTTATGACACGGGTAAGCTCCTCTTTAGTATAACCCTGGGGCGCACTGTCCAGATCTCCCAGTGCTTCTTCCAACGCTGCATCATCAAAATTACCATCAAAATCCGGCAGTTCCACATTATCGCTGCTTCCTCCCGAAGGCTGTTCCATCTCATCACTGCTTTCCGAAGGCTGCTCTGCTTCCTCAACATTGTTTTCTGAAGGCTGCTCCGTCTCCTCAACGCCGCTCTCTGAAAATGGTTCCGTTTCTTCGCTGCTCTGCTCTGATGACTCTTCCTCCGAAGGCATGCTGCTTTCGTCCACCGGCTCATCCTGTGCCTTCAAAGAGAGAGGTACCCTGAGAAGGCCTCCTCCCAAAGAAGCATAATAAAAACCACCTCTACTTCCCAGACCATCCATAACAGGTTTTGTATTTTTAAGAGTTTCTATGTAGCTTTCCAGACGCTTCAAATATACTTTTTCGTTATCCAGGCTCATCTTAAGAACAGAAAGCTCTGTGTCAAACTCCGCACTGTCACAACGATAGAGGATCGTCCCCGCTGTCACTGCCTGTCCCTCTGTCACATAAAGCTCCGTTACAGGGCACCGGCTGTCATAATAATATGCCTTCACAGTTCCTGTCTCCACCACAGCCGAGACCGTCACAGCACCGGACCACTTTTTATCCCACAGACTTTCCACTGAATACACTGATACAGTCTCTTCCTTTGTTCCCGCAAATTTTCCTATGGCAATTCCGGAAAGGAAGCCGCAAAAAGCCACAACAGCCGCCAGGAGCAACGCCAGAAGCCTCTTTTTTACAGATTCTTTTCTGCCTTTCTCCATCTGTCGTCCCCCTCCTTATTCTCCGAAATCCGCCTTCTGTCCCACTTCATAAGATGCCATGGGCCACGCCAGATAATCCGTCATGGAAAGTCCTTCGATCACCTCATAGGCATCGTGCCTGTCGTTGTAGGCACCCAGAATGACAGAACGCTTTTCAAGAGTCCCCTGTTCTCCTGCCAGCCAGACCCATGCAGAGCCTTCCACATCCATAAGATATCCTTCCGGAAGAAGAATCACATCCTCCCCAATTTCCAATTTCTGCCCTGTAGGTTCCTGCTTTTCCACGTACACATGCTGACCGGGAAGAAGGCCGTTTGCTCCCTCCAAAACAGCATAAACCGGATAGGAGGAAGGACGGGCTGCACCGGTCTGCGTCTCACTGTTCTCCGGTTTCGTCGATTCGATCCGGCTCACCGTTCCATCATAAGAAAGCGTTTCATCCCTATTGGTCACAAAAAGCCTGTCACCAGCCCGAAATTCCTCCAGCTCCGATTCAGTTACTGAAAAACTCAGTTCAAAAGTCCCTTCCGATACAATGGACAAACTTCCCTCCGCCTCATCAATCTCCGTCACAATACCGGCGCAGGGAGAAATCACCTGACTTAAGGCAAGCTTCTCATCCAGGCGGGCGATCTCCTGCTCCTTAAGTTCCAGACTGAATTCTGTCTGATCAAGCTCTGACTGCGCATTTATAATCTGCAGATCATAGCTGTCCTTCTGACCGGCATCCGCCTGATCCCGCTCTGCCTTTAAGGTTTTTATCCGTATTCCTGCATTTTCCGCTGAAAATTCCAGTTGTTCTTTATCAAGCAAAAGCTGTTCCCGTTCCAATAAAAGCCCGGAATTGTCGTAGACTGCCAGAACTGTCCCCGTATCAACCCGGTCGCCCGGAGAAACAGAATAAGCCGCTGTTTTACGTCCCTCATCGAGCCGGACTGTCACAGCCTCCTCTTCTCTGACAACGCCCAGAAAACGGCTTCTCACGGCTGCTTTTTCCGCATAGCCGGTGATCACCGCAACAGATTGAACCGGTACCGCTGTTTCCTTCTGTTTTTTGGGTATGGAAGGCGTCCCCAGATAAACTCCCAGGCCTGCCGCCGCCACAAATAATACCGCTGCCGCAAAAATCACCCATTTCTTCTTCATGACGCACTTCCCTCCTCATAACTCTGAATATAAAACCAGATACCGATGGCAGCCACCGCACACCAGTAAACGATACGGCCCGCCGTCAGCCGGTACATGGAATAACCTGTCATCATAGGAAGCAGAGAAAAGTACGTTTCTCCACAAAGCCCCATAAGGAAAAGAAATACCGGCAGCAGCAGAAAAAGAACGGAGATCAGTATCGTATGTATCATATTTCCGGTCCTTTTGGACAGCCATAAAATCAGCCCGACGGCAGCCAGCATTCCCAGATAACGGGAAACTCCCACTAAAACCAGGTAAACCCATAGGGGCGCATGACAGGATACATCCCCAAGAAGAGACAGACTCTTTAAAGGAGCCGAAAGCCCTGCCGTCCCGTAAGCCGAAAAAATCACCAGATACCGCGGCAAAAAAGCGAGCAGGAATGCCGCAGTCCCGTATAGGATACAGACCGCGTATTTGCGAAGGCAGACGCTTCCCCGCCCGCGTATGGAGCTTTTCAGAAGAAGCTCCATCCCTGTGGTTTTCTCCACAGAAAACACCGCCGCCAGCCCGACTGCAAGAAAGAAAGCCAGCTTTCCTGCATTCATCACATCCTCCCGCTGCCCGGCTGGTCCCAGAAGATTCTCCCAGCCGGTGGTACAGAAAAGCTCCGCCTCCTCTCCTGCTCTCACCTGCGAAAGCACGTATTCATATTGGGCAACGGCCCTTGAAAAGCCCTGTCTTGCATTATAGGTTGCCTGCAGTTCCATGGTGAGTTCCATATATTCCTCGTAGGTAAGCTCACCTGCGTCGTACGCCTTCTTCCCATCAGAAACTGCCCGGTCAAGCTGCCGGAAACGGGCGTCTTCCTCTTTATATTTCCGGGCCGCCTCCGTGAGAGGCACATCCTCTGCCCAGGAAATATAATACCGGTAAAAGGCCTCCTCCGAATCCATATAAGTCTTAAATCCCCGATAGCTGTTCCACTGAAGCAGAGCAAAGACCACCAGAAGAAGCCATGCCCGCTCCATGACCAATACCTTATAGAATTCCTTTCCCAACAGATTCACCTGGATGCGAAGCTTCCCCCGCCCCCGTTTCTGTCTCTTTTTTAACCGGGCGCGGACGAAGGCTGTTACCCGGTTTTCAGCGCTTAGGGCCGACGCCTCGGTAACAAACCGACGCAGGGAAATCACACAGGAAAGAACCGCCACCATAAAAGCTGCGCCCACGCAGACAGGCACCACGTTGACCGGGTATCCAAAGACATTCATGTTCAGATAGTTTCCATAAAACCAGGTCGTGTCAGCCATACACACCAGATTGATGACCTTCAGGGGACTTAACCAGGAATGGATGCCAATGGTCAGATAAAGAACAAACTCCAGAAGAAGGACTGCCCCCATGGAAAGACAGGCACTCACCCCGTTTCTGCACACGGTACACAGACAAAAAAGAAGACTTGCGTAAACCACCGCCGTCAATACCTTTGTAATCAGAAATACGACCAGATACCGGCCCACCGTAAGGGCATAGGGCGAAGTCAGATAACCGGCCACGCTCTGGATCGGCCGGTCCATAGATCCCAAGCCCAAAAGCCATTCTGCCAGCAGAAAATCAGTCCCATAAAAAAGCATCGTCCCCGTCACAGCCAGAAAAAGCATCGTCAGAAGCTTTGCCGTTATCGTCTCCAGATATCCCTTTTTGGCCGGTTTGATGAGAAGCAGAGTTCCGCTGTCCCTCTCTCCGATAAGCATAGACAGAGCCAGAATGAAAATCAGACAGAGAAGCAAAAGATCGGTGATCCTTGATTCCGTAGCCAGAAGCACGCCCTCTGAATCCTCCGCCGGGAGCACGGTTCCCTTCAGATGCTCATAAACCGGCGGCGTTTTCTCAATATTCCGATAGGAAAAAGTTCCGGGATTTCCAAACAGAGAAGAGGAGGTCATAATCTTTGCTTCCTCTTCAAGACCGTTTAAATATTCCCCATAATGCGCCACTGCAGACACCTGGTCATACATATCGTTTAACAGCTTCTGTTCGCTGTAAAAATTTCGCAGATACAGAAGATAGCCTGCTTCGATATCCAGATCTGGGTATTGTTCCATCAGCTCTTCGTGATAATCCAAAAAGCTCTGCCGTTCATCCTTATTCCATTCCGGCGAACCGTCTGCCCACTGCCGCCAGACATCCACTGCCTCAAGAAGCTCGATCCTCTCCGCCAGATATGTTTCCGCCTCCAGAGCCGTCATTCCTTCCAGGCTGTCATACACCCGGCCCACATCGGCCTTCGTATAGCTCCAGTTGATTTTTGTCTGACTTTCCCGATAAACCATCAAACCGTTAAAAAGAAAGAGAAACAGAAGAAGAGAAGCCATCAGCTTCCCGGAAAACAGTTTTTTCATCTCAAAATAAAGGAGCTTTGCCATTTCACCGCCCCCTATTCTTTAAAATAATACAGATACACATCCTCCAGCCCCGGCCTCACAGGAGCTGGCGCCCATTTTTCCGGCTTATTCTCCGAAATCACCCGAACAAAAAGTGTAGAACCTTCTCTGGAAACATTTCCCACCAGATACTGTCCACTGATTTCTTCCAGTGCTTCCTGGGGGATCGTAACCTCCCACACCATGCCGGAAAGAGAAGCCGTAAGCTCCTCCCTGGAAGAATCCGCCAGAAGCTCCCCCTCCCGAATCAACAGGATCCTGTTTGCCACCGATTCCACATCGGTCACCACATGGGTGGCAATGAGGACGATCTTTCCCGCTGCCATTTCCGAGATCAGGTTTCGAATGGCGATCCTCTGCTTGGGATCAAGACCTGCCGTAGGCTCATCCAACACCAGAATTTTCGGCTCATCGAGTACTGCCTGGGCAATCAAAAGCCGCTGCTTCATGCCGCCGGAAAAGGAACGGATCTTATCCCCGGCCACCTCGGAAAGACCCACCTGGGAGAGGACCTCCGGGATCCGCTTCTTTGCCCGTTCCTTTTTCATATCCCGAAGTGCCGCCATATAGGAAAGAAATCCTGCTGCTGTGAAATTGGGATAAAGGGCCTGCTGCTGGGGCATATAACCAAGAACTCCCCGAAATTCCCTCCCCAGCTTCCCGATATCCTCACCGTTATAGAAAATCTGTCCGGAAGTGGCCTTCAGATTCCCGGTAAGGATGTTCATAAAGGTGCTCTTTCCGGCGCCGTTGGGGCCGAGGAAACCATAGACCCCCTCTGTAAGGGTAACACTCAGTCCCTTAAGCGCCTGCTTCTTTCCATAATTCTTTATAAGAGATCGGATCTCCAGCTCCATGGTTTCCCCCCTTTAATATTCCAATATGGTCCAGTTGTTTTTTCCGGCGAGGAAATCGTCCTTATTCATAACCGCCAGTTCAAAACCTTTCTTTTCCTGCTCCCCATTCATCTCATACTGCCCGACGATCAGGTTTTCTTTGATGGTGATCGGTCTGAAATAAGTATTACTCCCACCCTCCCGAACCACCTCACATGTTCCGTTATCCAAATATCGATATGTTTGATAATAGAGTTCACCCGCCGTATCATCAATAATTGTCAGCAGTTTTAATTCCGGACTCCAACAAATACTCGCTGCATGATCCAGACCATCCAAAACCAGCTTCTCTTCCCCGGAATCCAGATCCATCTCTATCACTTTATAAACGTCATTCTCAAATACGTGACATACCAGATAGCGATCATTGACCCGACCGCTGAATACATCGCTGTTTCCAAACGGCTCTGTAATGGTTTTTGTTTCCAGATCCATAACCCTGAGCAGTCTTTTTTTCCCGATTCGTTCCTCATAGGCCAGCAGATTTTCATACCTGCCATACAGGACATAATTTTCACCCTCGCCTTTTATTTCCGGACAAAGAAGCTCTTCCTTTCCCGTATCAAAATCATATCGGTAAATTCCACTTACCTCCTGATCTGTTATTTCTCCCGTTTTTTCATCAAAAACCGGATCTCGTGTGGCCATGACACAGGAATTTTCAAAAAACAATTCCATATACGAGCAATAATGCGGAAACTCACCGATTACCATTTCATTCTGACCATCCAGATCACAACAGCGAAACTCCGGAATCCCATCATTTTTCTCGGAAGCCATCAGATAATACCATTTATTACCGATTCGTCCCATCGCATTCGTTCCGCCCAAATACACCGACGGACATTCCTGACTGTCATGCTGGCAGTTTACTCTTCCGCATAATGGCCGATAGCTTTTCGTCTGATAATCAAAATATCCCAGCTTTCCTTTATAAGAGTTGTTTTGATGCAGGATTCCTTCTTCTGTAAAAGTATAGTTTGCCCACTGAACAGAGCCTTCTGCCCCTGTCTGCTCCACAGATTTTCCACAGCCGGAAAGAAGCAGACAAAACATAAAAACTGCTGTAAGGCGCTTTTTCCTCATACGATCTCCCCTTCCGGCTTTTTCTTATATTAAGACTACTATATCAGTCTTATTTTTGCAATATTTTCCCCAATTAAGTTCTAATTAATTTTTTATTCCGATTATATCTCTTTAATTTTTTATTAATTCTTCTTTTAATTTTGATAAATTCAGTCCTGTTGTATTTGTATCCTCCTTGATCCCAGGTATGTTTATGATTCCGGAGGAGAAAGCTGATTGAAATTTTCTTTTCCTGCCAGAAAATCTTCGGTCTTTATGCTGGCAAACCCAGGAGTTCCCCTGACGGTATAAGTTCCTATCAGAGTGTCCTTGTTTCTGGCAATCATTCCAAAGGGCTTTTCATCATTATAAGGCCTGATAAAAGTAAGCCCCTCCTGCTCCGTCCATCGATATTCCCCGTCTTCCAGGGAAAGGGTATGCAGTTCAGAATCCCAATAAGAAACTCCTATTTGATGATTGCCGATCATCTGCTCCCCTCCCGTTTCCAGATTGCGTTCCGTCACTGAAAAATCAGTTCGCATACAATACAGCAGCCGATCCTCTTTAAGCTCTGCCCAATAAACAGGTTCTGCCACATTCTCTGTTCGTCCGTCTTTCAGATTTATCTTTTTCATACAATCATTTTCATTCTTATCTATGTAATACAAACAACCTCCATAGGCACCCACGATCCGAAATAAGGGCTGCACATCAAGAATTTCATCTGTTAAAGCCGTTTCTTCTCCTGTTTCCAGATCAATGGAAATGAGCTGACTTCGCACTCCCTCAAACTGATAATTCTCATTAAACTGATCGTCACTTGTTGTCAAATACAGTTTTCCGTCTAGAAATACCAATTTTCCCCAATGTACACTATGCTGATACTCTCCTTCTTTTTTTACATTGGTTCCATCCACATCTGCAGAATACAATTGGCTTTGATTTCTGTTCCCACCGTAAAAATAATAAATTTTATTCCTGTGATATCCGATTTTGTCTGTATGTGCCGCCAAAGAGACTGCACTGCATTCTGTTGTCCTATGCCTGCAGTTGGGTTTTGAACACAATGGTACATAAGTATCCGTTTCGTAATCATAAAACATAACGATACCTGCAGAATCAAGAATGAGGATGCCATCACTTCCCACACAATAGTTTGACTCGGTCACACTCATCCCCTGTCCGAATCCTTCCCATTTATTCTCCTTTTCTGTTTTACATCCGGTTCCTGCCATCATAATAAAAACAGCCACAAATATTAACCATCTTTTTTTCAGCATTTCCCCGCCTCCGATTCACATTTCTGTTTTCTTCTGTTCCTCCTGAAACTGAAGAAGCTGCCGGTTCATCTCATCGACAATTTCGGAAAGCCCCGCCTGCTCAAAGTCTTCTTCCATCCTTCTCCAGTCGTCTTCAAAACTCTCTCCTTCTCCCAAAAGTACTCCTCTGTATTTTTCATAAGTCCGCAGAACCTGTCCCATTTCATCCTCCACATTTGTTATGTCAAAATAAAACCCGCTCTGCCGCGCAGGAGGGATATCTTCCAGGACCTGCTGCAATTCTGTTCTTTTTTCGCTTGAATCCACACCTGTTGGAATAGTAATCAGGTTATTTCCAAAATACATTTGAAATGCGCTCCCTATTCCGCGACGCAGATCAGGAACAGCCTTTCCATCCACAATATGATAATTGTTTCCTTCTTTTCCGTATGCCAATGCGTTTGAAAGTTCCTCATCCGCATATATATGAGCAAGCAGCTCAATCGCTTCCTTCTTGTTCGTACTGTTTTTTGCCAATGCAGTTCTATAACCCCAGGGGTAAAAAGGATTGTTTCCCTCCGGACACTCCACTGCCTTTAACCGGATTTCCTCCTTTAATCCATACCCGTTTCTCATCTGTTCCACAGCAGCCTCTGTACTGTAGCTGTAAATCATCTCCGCAAAGAAATTACCCTCCTGCTTCTGTTTGAGCGTTCCCTCCGAATTCTGTACGATTCTATCCTTTTCAAGCTCATGGAGACGCCTGGAGTTTTCTTTAAACTGTTCTATTTCCAGATTACTTTTGGCAGCAAGCTGTTCCCCTCTGGTGTCAATGGACACCATGACACAAGGCGTGTCTTCATAACCGACCTGGCGAAAGGGATTCCATCCTGTCACCGGAACGAATAACGTGTTCTGTTCCTTTTGTTCTCCCTCTGCCACCGTTTTTAACAATTCTTCCATAGCGCTGACTGTTACCGTTTCATTCTGAATGATTCCGTATTTATCCAGGTATTTCTCATTCAATACAAAATACCGTTTAAAATTCCCCCAGGAATTGAGTAATCCATAAATCGTTCCGTCCACCTCAAGGGTCTTCCAGATTTTTTCCGGATACACCATTCGCAGCGTTTCTCCTGCCTCTCCCTGAGTAAAATATGGTTCCAGAGGCTCCAGTAAACCTTCCCTTGCAAATATGCTGTAAAAATCATAATACCCCTGAGTTCCGGGCAGCCCTATGATATCGTATTTCCCCACAGCAACCGCATCTTCATAATGCTTCAGATATTTTCTATAATCAAACTCTTCCCCCTGATACCACTCATCCTTCACACTGACGCTTACAAATTCCACCTGGCACGGAATCCCCTTTTTCTTTAAAAGCTCATTGAAATCTTCCTGCCAGCCCTCCGGGAAAAATACATCATATACGACCCATTTCAACTGTACTTCCTTTTGTTTTTTGCCACACCCGTTCATAAAGCTGAGTGCAATTACCATGACCAGAAACAGAAATCCATATCGGCATCCTTTTCTCATTTGGTTTTCACCACCTTCTCTGTGGATCTGTACTTAATAGCTTAATACCGTCCAGTTATTTTTCCCTGAAAGGAAATCAGCCTTGTCCATATATGCCAGTAAATCGCCCTCATATTGCCCGCCTTTCACCTGCCCAATGAGAATCTCTTCTGCCATGGCAGTAGGCATAAAATATTCTTGAGTTCCGCCTTCCCGGATCAGTATCGATTCCTCCTCTGTATACTGCCAGGTTTTAAATTGAAATTTCTTCTCACTTCCTGATGTCGTCTTGTTGACAACTGTATAAATTTTCAACTCGGGCATCCAACAGGCGAAAACACTCTCCCCTTCTGCAATATCTACGATTCCAGTAACCTTTTTAGAATCCAGGTCAATCTCAGAGAGTTTAAAGATGTTTCCCTCCCTCATCCGAAAAACAGCATGATTCCCCTCTACAGTATCCACACTGACGAAATCAGCACGTAACAGTTCTTCCTCCTTATTTGTTTTCAGATCCATTTTTTTCAGTACAGCACCTCTCGTTTCCTCCTGTTCCACATAAATGAGCTGATCCCCATATAACCCATAAACTTCATAGGCTCCTCCGGATGCACCGTATGTTTTCTCCGGACAAAGGAGCTCTGCCTCCCCTGTATCAAAATGATAGCGATATATCCCGCTGGTCATGCCAACCCACTCCATGTCTTTATCGTAAACAGGATCCCAACTGGAAAAAATACAACTGTTCTCATAAAAAGGGCAGACCGATGAACCGCCGCTGAAGGTATGGGAAAATTCTCCGATTTCCCGATCATTTTTCCCATCCAGATCACAGGAACGAAAGGCACATGTGGAATTATCCCCCTGTGCAAGATAGTACCATCTACTGCCGAGGCGTCCCGCCATCGTCGCTTTCTGCTTCATGGCAACAGACGTACACTCCCCGGAATCATGAAGACATTCCGGTTTGCTGCACAGTGGAAAATATTTTTTCGTTTCATAGTCAAAATATCCTTCAAACTCTGTATTCGGATCATGATACAAAAGCCCGTCCTCTGTATAGCATACATTCACCCGCCAATAGGAAAAATCTGTTTCCTCCACACTATTTTTTTCTCCCCGGCAGGCCGTCAGATTCAGGCATAAGATTATAAGGATCCCTAAATATTTCCATATTGCTCTTTTCATATTCTCAACCCTCACCGTTTATGTAATTATCATTGTCCATGTAACTGCCTGTTAATTTCTTCCAGAATATCATCCATTCCAAGCGACTTTACCTCTGCACGTAATTTTTCCAAATCATTTTCCCAATCCGTGCTTTTCCCCCGCAGCGCAGCCGCATATTTTTCCATCAGTACCGTATTAATTGCAGCAATCTGCTTCTTTCGTTCATCGCTGTAGTTGGTTATTTCAGAAGAATACCCCAGAATCGCATTTTCCATTGCTCTTCTCATATCTTCTGATTTTGACAACGGTTCTTCCTCTGTCGGCAGCGTTAAAAATGGATTCCCGAAGCTTATCTTCCTGATAAATAAATAATTCTTTTCCTCCTCCGGAATCACTGCTCTTCCGTCTATTATTTCGTAATCCAGTCCTTCCGTTCCAAAAACAATCCCATTGGAAAGAGCTTCATCGCTATGGATCGCTGCCAGAATATCCTTTGCCTCTTCCTTATGCCTGCTGTCTGCCGCAATTCCATTTACACCGTTTCCCCGCTCATAATGCCTGCAAAACTCTTCAAGTTTTACCGCTTTCAACGGAATATCATCGGATATTTTATAACGGTTCCTGCAGAAGCTTTCTGCTGCCGCTTCACTATATGCCTCGATACCGGTTACTAAAAAATTTCCTTCTGTTATCTGAGAAAAATCCGGATCATGATGAATAAGCCCCTGTTCTGTCCAGTCTCTCAATCGCCTCATATGGGACAGATAAGATTCGTTTTCCAAAATATTCTCTGCATGAAGTTTCTCCCCCATCGTATTTATACAAATCAATTCACATCTGCTCTTCTCATAATCTCCATATAAAAAATATGGCCAGGCCGTTGAAGGTATAAATTTACTATTATTCTCTTCAGCTTCCCCTTCAGCCGCTTTTGTTAATCCTTCCTCCAGATCTGAAAATGCGTCTGCAGTCAGATTGATCTCATATTTTTCTGCATAGGCCTCATTGAAAACAGCATAGTATTCCATGGACACAGAAGGAACTCCCACTCCATATATATGCCTTTTATAAATAAGAGACTCCCATACAAGCTCCGGATAGGCCGCCCTCAACCGTTTTCCATTCTCAACCTCAGCAAGCCAGCCCTCAATCGGCCATAAAACCCCTGCATCCACAGCCATTTCGTATACATCATAGCAGTTTCCATAACGTCCTCTGCAGCTTACGAGATCATAGTTTCCCTTTTTAAGCTCCGACAGATATGTATTTATATATTTCTCATAATCCCCATCAAATTCGCCCGGAATATTGACAAATTCTATTTGATAAGGCAGATTATTGTTTTCAAGTATACGATTTACACTGTCTTCGAACGGCTTCATATTTCCGTACCAATCAAACAGAGCCCATCTGAGCTTCACCGTGTCCCGCAATTGCCCGGCAATCTCCTTGCTTTCCAATGAATCACATCCCGACAAGGAAAAACACAGGATCAAATATCCTATTAATAATCGTTTTAATTTTTTCATTCAGTTTTTCCCCGCAATATTTACAATTAAACAGTTTATGTTTTACACGAATTGGTACTCATGCATTGCGAACTTCATATTATCACTGTTATTTTCTTCTATTTTTATGGTTATTTTGTGCCAAAATTTAGGGGATTGGCCCCTAAACTCTGTCCTTACCTCACAATATAACTTCCTTCCACTTCCACCGCTCCATCGTTTTTATTCTCCACGAATACCCGGTAGCTACCTGTCTGATCAAGCACAAACTTATGGGTAATATAATCATTCCCATTCACATATCGTCTCATCCCATTCGGTTCAATAATACCCACACTGACTGTCTTATTCGTCGGGGTTATGTATATAGTGACAGAAATATTTCCTCCGGAGCTTGCATTGAAGGTACTTGTTTTCTTCATAACATGTCCTCCGACACTCCAATTAAAACTACTGACTGCCCTGGACATCTGATCTACCTCTTCTTCTATTTCAACAATCCCATTCTCCGCTCCGGAATCCTCATACTCCATAAGCTCCGTAATCAGATTTTCTTCCTGTTCATCCTTCACAGTCTGTACATAAAGCCATTCATAAGCCTCTGCCATTCCCTCTGCGGACGCATATACCATACAGGATCCCGAAAGTAACATTGCCACACATATAAATGCTGCAATTCCCGTTCCACGTTTTCTGTTTTTCTTATTCTTTTCCATACGTTTTATTCTTTCCAGCACCTCATGACCCTCCTCCACCAGTCGGGCAGTAAAAAATGATTCCCACTTTCCACGGTTACAAGACATTTTCACAATCACTTTGTAATATGTTTTTTCTTCTCCGATTTTTGCGCGTGTTTTATCGTCACAGGCATATTCACTGAATCTTTGCAGAAGTAAATACAGCCACCAGACAAAGGGATTGAAAAACTGAGTAATCAAAACCAACATCAGCACGTATTTCATCCAGATATCCTTTTGCCGATAGTGACTTAACTCATGGACAAACATGACCCGAAGCTCTTTTTCCGTGTAATCCTTTACCGGAAGCACCACCATGGGATGAAAGAGCCCTGTAAATTCAGAAACCGTAGCCCGATAACTCTGAAACAGCTTAACTTTACCCTCTGCGATTCCAAGCTCCTGGCAGATTCCATCAAAACATGCCTGTGTTCTCCTGTCACATGAAATTTTATCATGATAGCACCGATGCATTTCCCGGATCTCACGGGCATATCTGGCACTCATAAGAACTACTCCCAATAACCACAAAAGGAAAAATACACGACTTACAAACAGAATCCGGGGTGTAGGCAGAAATATGGTTCCGTTCCCTAGTCGATTTTGTTCATCCAGATACTTCATGACAAGATAAACAGCCGGAATCAGAAAGAACAATAATACAGCCTGAAGAATTCGATATTGAACATCCAGATATCCCATTTTTTCCAGGACTCTTCCGATCAAGTGCCAGACGGCCAACATACAGCTTCCTGTAAACGTCGTTAAAAGTACAGCACACATCAGATTAATCGTCCAGTGCATCTATAATCCTCCTTATTTCCTCCAGATCCTCTTTTGAAAACTTTGAGGCACTGCTTAAAGCTGCCACCAGCTTTGCCGGCCGGCCCTGATCCCAAAACTCCATTTCCTCCCGGAGTAGCTTCTGTCTGTACTCTTCCTCACTTTTTAATACATGAGCATAAGACAGCTTCCCTTTACGATAAGTTTCAATATATCCCTTTTCGGAAAGATCGATGAGAAAAGTACGCACTGTCTGTGCAGCGTAATCCTTACCGAATCTCACACGAAGAACCTCCGTCAGATCTCCTACGCAAATGTCCTCTTTTGCATCCCAGATTGCCTTCATAATAAGAGTCTCACATTCACTGAGGTTTGAATTGTTCTGTTTTTTTAAGCGTCCCATACGATCACCTCGAGCAGTACTATCTTATATTTATACTACTATATTTTTAATCGCTTTGCAATATATTTTTCAAACAATATGCTATTTATTATCATTATCTTCTTTGAATTCATTTTATTATCTGCGCTTTATCTATTTAACAATAGGATTGTTTCTTTATTGTTAGTATAACTTTCTGATCTTTCCATCAGACATCAACAATATCACTCTGATCTCTCCGGCCTCGATAAACAGACATATTGGTATTCAAAAAGCTCCTGTATCCCACCTTCATGGAACACAGGAGCTTTCCTGCATAGCTTTTCGTCTTCTTTATTTCTTTGTAATATATCCCTTGGCTGTCAGAAGCTCTGCGCAGAGCACAGCGCCGCCTGCCGCACCTCTTAAGGTGTTGTGGGCAAGACCAACAAACTTGTAATCAAAGACGGTATCCTCGCGGAGACGTCCCAGAGTTACGCCCATGCCGTTCTCATAATCACGGTCCAGCTTGGCCTGAGGACGGTTATCCTCCTCAAAGTATTTGAGGAACTGCTTCGGAGCGCTGGGAAGCTCCAGTCTCTGAGGCTCACCGGAGAAGTTTGCCCAACGCTCCAGGATTTCTTCCTTGGTGGGCTTCTTCTCGAAGTTTACAAATACAGCTGCCGTATGTCCGTTGGAAACGGGAACGCGGATACACTGGGAGGTGATAAGGGGACCTTCTGCCTTCTTGATCACGCCGTCCTCAATTTTACCCCAGATCTTAAGAGGCTCCTGCTCGGATTTTTCCTCCTCGCCGCCGATGTAGGGGATGATATTGTCAACCATCTCCGGCCAATCCTTGAAGGTCTTTCCTGCACCGGAAATTGCCTGATAAGTCGTAACTACTGCAGTCTTCACGCCAAACTCACGAAGCGCATGGAAAGCAGGGGTATAGCTCTGGATGGAGCAGTTGGGCTTTACCGCAACGAAGCCTCTCTTTGTTCCAAGACGCTTTTTCTGGAACTCGATGACCTCTGCATGCTCCGGATTCAGCTCCGGGATGATCATGGGAACGTCGGGCGTCCAGCGATGTGCGCTGTTGTTGGATACCACGGGAACCTCTGCCTTCGCATAAGCCTCCTCAATGGCACGGATCTCATCCTTCGTCATATCCACGGCGCTGAATACGAAATCCACGTCAGCGACTACGTCTTCAATATTGTGAAGGTCCTTCACAACCAGCTTCTTAACATTTTCCGGCATGGGATTGTCCAGCTTCCAACGGTCACCCACTGCCTCCTCATAGGTCTTTCCGGCACTTCTGGGGCTTGCAGCCACCGTCACCACCTCATACCAGGGATGATCTGCCAGCAGGGATACAAACCGCTGTCCTACCATGCCTGTCGCACCTAATACGCCAACCTTCAGCTTTTCCTTCATTTCCATTTTCATAATCTCCTCGTTGTTTTTATTGAATGTCTTTGCTATACGTACACTTGTCTTTCCTTTGCGTATTCTACACCATCTTTGTTCAAATTGCAAGTGTTTTTTTGAAAATTGCAAACAAAGCACTAATAAAGGAAAACCTGTCTCCGCTTCCGCGAAAACAGGTTCCTATAAAACGGCGCCTCTGCCGTAAAAGCTCCCGGCCGGACTCGAACCGGCGACCTATTGATTACGAATCAATTGCTCTACCAACTGAGCCACGGAAGCAGATACACAGCTCAAAAGCTTTGTCAACGTTACTAATATACTATAGGAAAAGCTTCCTGTCAACCAGTTCTTTCACTCCTTTTCCTCCCTTTCCATATGATAAAGTATACCCTGGCACAGGCAGCGCGGCCCGTCCGCGGTGACTGTGTTTTGGATTTTCCTGCGTATGCCAGAGGCCTGCAATTCCTATCCTGCGGGCGGACGCATTTCACGCGGTAAAGTATGTATCGACGGAGGAATCCTATGGAACCAATCCTTGAATTTATACACGTTTCCTTTTCCTACCATTCTATGGACGGAGAGACGGCAGCCCTGTCCGACATTTCCCTGTCAGTCATGCCGGGGGAATTCATTGCCGTTGTAGGGCCGTCCGGCTGCGGGAAAACGACGCTTCTGTCCCTGATCAGCGGGCTGCTCCTGCCGGAAACAGGGGAGATCCGTCTTTTTGGAAAAGCTCAGGGCACCTCCGGGGCCAATATCGGCTATATGCTCCAGCGGGACCATCTTTTTGAATGGCGAACAGTCTACGACAATGTGCTTCTCGGCCTGGAAATCCGACATAAGCTGAGTCATGACACAAAAGCATCCGTCTGCTCCATGCTGGACACCTATGGCCTCACAGCCTTCCGGGATGCCTCCCCCTCAGCCCTGTCCGGCGGCATGCGCCAGAGGGCAGCCCTGATCCGCACACTTGCTCTGGAACCGGATATCCTGCTTCTTGACGAGCCCTTCTCCGCTTTGGACTATCAGACCCGTCTGGAAGTGGGCGACGACATCGGCGGAATCATCCGCCGGGAAGGACGGACTGCCATTTTAGTGACCCACGATCTGGCTGAAGCCATTACCCTGGCTGACCGTATCGTTATTCTGTCCCATCGGCCCGCCCGTATCCGAAAGATCCTGCCGCTTCACTTTGACGACAATCACAATACCCCCTTAAAGCGCCGAAGTGCTCCCTGCTTCAGCGGTTACTTTGAAGAAATCTGGAAGGAGTTAAAGTCGGATGGATAAGCCTCTTTCCACGGCCCAGGCCAATTACCTGCGGGCCCGTTCCCGCCACCGCTATGTAGTGCTTGCAGGACAGCTTCTTTTATTTATACTCTTTGTCGGTTCCTGGGAGTTCTTTGCCCGACTGGGTCTTCTCAATGATTTCATCTTCAGCAGCCCCTCCCGAATGGCAAAGACTTTTTTTGAAATGGCAAAGGACGGCAGCCTGTTTCTTCACATCGGTATCACGCTTACGGAGACCTTCGGAAGCTTTCTTCTTGTCATGGTCATCGGTCTTTTCACTGCCATGGTTCTCTGGGGCTTTCCCTCTTTGGCAGAGCTTCTGGAGCCTTATCTGGTCATGTTAAACAGTCTTCCCAAATCGGCCCTTGCTCCCGTTCTCATCGTGTGGCTGGGAAATAACGTAAAGACCATCGTTGCCGCCGCTGTTTCCGTAGCTGTATTTGGTTCTGTTATGACCCTTCACACCGGCTTCAAGCAGGTGGACCCGGATAAAATCAAGCTGATCTATACTCTGGGAGGAAATCGTCGGGACGTACTGTTCAAGGTCCTCGTCCCCAGTGCCATCCCCCTCATCATCAACAACATGAAGGTAAATATCGGTCTCTGTCTGGTTGGCGTCATCATCGGTGAATTCTTGGCTGCCAACAAAGGACTGGGGTATCTGATCATCTACGGAAGCCAGGTCTTCAAAATGGACATTGTCATGATGAGCATTGTGATCCTCTGTATCCTCTCCATGATCTTTTACCGGATCATTTCGCTTCTGGAAAAGAAATTTGCCGGAAAACGGTAACAAATACCGAGGGTGTCCTCCCGGGACACCCTCCTGCTATATCATGGTTTCTCCTCATTTAAACGCTTTGTAAGCTCTTCAATCTGCTGACGCAATGCAAGAATCTCATTCTCCTGTTTCGCGATTACTGCTCCTTTTTCATCAAGGAGCTTCTCTTTTTCGTCAAGACGTTTTTCCTGCTCGTCAAGACGTTTTCCCTGCTCGTCAAGACGCCTTTCCCGTTCACCAAGAAGTTTTTCCTGTTGGTCAAAAAGCCGCTTCTGCTCATCAAGCTGCTCCTGCATTTCGTCAATCATGTACTGTGCTGTATTTTTATCCATAATCGCCAGTTCTTCTGAAAACAATCCCATAACACGCTCCGTATTCCGGCACATCTCGTAGATTTCCCTGTAAAACGCCTGAAACTCCGGTCTGGATTCCGTCAGCTCTGTGATCCATTCCGGGTCATCCACGCACAGAAAAATCAACCATGCCTCAAGTTCATTTATGGTTTCCTTGGCTTTATTTTGAAGGTTTTTCCGGAAGATGTCAAGGGCAACAAACAGATAATCCTGCAAAAGTTCCAGCTGGACTCCCGTATCGGATCTTGGACTGACCCTATGGATCCAGGTGTGCTGGATTTCAATATTGACAATACTTCCGTCTGCAAGCTGTACTACGATGTCCATGACCAGAAGCGCACCCTCCGCAGCGATTCCGCCTGATTCATTGGGAAGTACATGGAGAATTCTAACTTCATTTTCAAGAAGAAGGGAAAGCAATCGTTCCAGCCGCTCCGGTTTCTCATCCGGATTGAAAATTTCTTTAAAAAAGCAGTCATAAAGAACCTTTACCCCTCGGATTCCCGTACAAAAATTTAAAAACTCCTCCCTGTCCCGAAGCATCGGAAAATGATCTCTCAACCTGTTGTTGGTCATAGGCATAGTCCTCCTGTCAGATTGTATAAAATTAAAATGAATTCATATGGGGATTCGGCAACCGAACGGTTTAGAAGTTTTCCCAGATATGTGTTTTAATAATAACAAAATAAGCCATTGCCGTCAATAATTCTGATCCAAAAAAAGCTGCCGCATCAATGGATCCTGAGATCCGCGATACGACAGCTCATATGCTCTGTTCCTTTATAATGCTATGATAATCCCGCCATCGCCGGCATAGGTTGTGCTGACGCCCGCGGTATTTACCATATATACATCCTTCACTCTGATGAGGCTTAAGATCTGTTCCTTCACCTTCTGGGCCCGCTCCGGGCAGTTGGTATGGGCAATAGCAAGAGTCTTATTTCCCGCCTCCTTTGCCTCTGCAGCGATCCACTTTGCCATCTTTGCAAGTGCCTTGTCGATGCCTCTCGCCTGATCCTTCTTAATGATCACGCCCTTGTCAGCACCCATGACCGGCTTGATATTGAGCGCCGTGGCGAACAATGCCTGAAGGCCCGTAAGTCTGCCGTTCTTCTTCAGATAATCCAGCGTTTCCAGAACAAAATAGGTATTCATGTGATCCCGGAAATCAGACACCTCTTTCACGATCTCCTCAAAGCCTTTTCCCGCTTCTGCAAGCTCCCGGATTTTAAAAGCGATTTTTGCCTCACCCACAGAAGCCGAATCGGAGCTGAATACGGCGATCTGTTTATCTCCTTTCTCTTCCAGATAAAGACTGCGGCCCAGCACCGCGCTGTTGTAGGTACCGCTCAGATGCTGGGAAAGTGTCACCACAAATACCGCCTCCGCATCACAGTCATAAGCCTTTTTAAAGGCCTCCGGGGAAGGACATGCCGTTTTGGGACAGCTGGGTGTGGTCCGTACCAGTTCCAGATATTCTGCCTGGTTAAAATTTTCGTCGTCAGTGATAAAGCGGTTTCCCACCTGCAAAGTCAGGGGAATAATCTGAAAATGGCTGTCTGCCTTCCATTCCTCTGTCAGATCGCAGCAGCTGTCAACTATTATTTTGTAATTCACGTCTTTCCTCCTGTACTTCCCAACTACTTTTATTTGAATCTTTTACCATTCCATGTAGTTTTCATTACTATTTATGATAGCACAGGATATTGCATTTGAAAAGAGGGTTTTTTAACTTCTGTGTTAAGATTCCATAAAGGCCGTCAGGCTTTCCCTACTGCTCATTCCAATAGGCTTTCAAAAGTCCGGTGAGCGCCGCCTCATCCCCGACCCCCATAAGCTCCCGGGCTGAATGCATGGCAAGAAGAGGAATGCCGATATCTGCGGTTCTCATTACCGCAAAGGATGAGGCAATGGATCCCAGGGTACTGCCGCTTCCCACATCAGACCGGTTGGCAAACAACTGACTGGGAATCCCGTATTTGTCGCAGAGACTGCGGACGACCGCAATTGCTTCCCCGTCGGTGGCGTATTTCTGGTTGCTCTCCGCCTTGATTGCCACACCGCCGTTCAGATACACCAGATTCGTCACGTCACTCTTATCCGGCTGGCTTGGATGAATTCCGTGGGCCACATCTACCGAAAGGAAAAAACTTTTCAGCCTGCTGTTTAAGCAGTCCTCATCGGTATAACCGAAAGAACGGCAGATCTTTTCCATTATCATAGGAAGAAGCACTGACCCTGCTCCCTGCTTTGTCCTGCTGCCGATCTCCTCATGGTCAAACAGAACTGCCATATCGATGCCGCCTCTCCGTTCGGTTCCTGCCAGAAGGCCGTCCACACAGGCTTTCACGCTGGTCAGATTGTCAAGGCGGGGAGCCGACAAAAATTCTCCCTTCCCTCCAAGGATATCCGGCTTGTCGCAATTATAAACAGAAAGCTCAAAAAACAGGATATCCTCCGGCGATACTCCCATCTCTTCGGCAAGGATCCGGATAAAATAATCCTTCTGATTCAGTTCCCCGGCAAGAGCCTGACCGATGAGCGGAGCCATATCCTTCTGCTTGTTTAATTCAATTCCCTTGTTGATATCATGGTTCATATGGATCGCCAGATTTGGAATGGTACAGATGGGTCGTTTAAAGTCCACCAGTCTGGTTACCGGTGAAAAACAGCTTTCTCCCCTTAAAACTACCCGGCCTGCCGCCGACAGCGGCCTGTCCAGCCAGGTATTCAGGATCGGACCTCCGTAGGTTTCCACATTGAGCTTCGCATATGTCCCCTGTGACAGATCCGGTGCACTCTTTATGCGCATGCAGGGCCAGTCAGTGTGAGCCGCTGCTATCCGGAAGCTCTGGAGTCTGGCGAAGCCCTTGTTGATCCGGAAAGCAAACAACGACGAATCATATGCCTTCACATAATAACATCCGCCCCTGTTTAACTGCCAGTTATCACAAAGCGAAAGCTCCTCGTAGCCGGCCATGGCAAAATCCTCTGCCGCTCTCTGCACCGTGTGAAAAGGTGACACCCCCTTTTCAATATAATCCATAAGTCCGTCAAGGCTCTGGTTTCTTTCGTTCATAAGCTGTTTCCTCCGTTGTCAGATAGTCCGCCGATCAGGGCTTTTACGCCCTCCTGCTTCGCCCATTATAACACAGTTTTCCACTCGAAGAAACCACTTCCCTTTTTTCCGTTTTTCTTCTATACTGTACATAATAAGGAGGTTTCCATGATCGCACTGAATATTTCTGAAAAAAAAACGTTCACTTCCATGCTGTTTTTGCAGGACACCTTTGACTCCTTTCTACTGTCTCAGGCTTCCTTTACCACCGGAACTGCCATTTCCATCGATGGCGCCCTCCACAAAGACTATTTCACTGACAGCCAGTGGGAAGCCATGGAGCAGCACGATCTGGCCCGCTGGTCCCTGTTAAAGCCCCTCTGTTTTCAAATCATCAAAGGGACGCAGCTGCCGGAGCAGTTTAAGCTTGTCTTTGTTCTTTCCCGTTCCAACACAGAAAAACTGATTTCAGGAAACGGTCTTGCTTTTTCTGTTGATCAGATCGGGGGTCTGTTTTTGAATGTTCGTTATGAACAGGGAGCCATTACCTGCACCACCGGACTCTCTTTCACCTCCTTCATCATGGATAAAACCCTGGAGCATATCTGGGATGACGCGGTAAAACGCTTTTTTCGGTCCCGGAAAATCCCTTTTGAGGAACTGTAAATGACAAAAATACAGAAAATTTTATAAAATTATTAGCACTCATCCGTGATGAGTGCTAATTTTTTCTTGACTTTTGTTTCTGTCGGTATTACAATAGATCATAATCCACTGAGGCAGAAGCCTCTCAGACAATAAAATTAAAAGAAAGGTGTGACAGATATGCCGGAAAAACAGGGCAATTTATCTATTAACAGTGAAAACATATTTCCTATCATAAAGAAGTGGCTTTACAGTGACCACGATATTTTCTACCGGGAACTGATCTCCAACGGCTGCGACGCCATCACAAAGCTGAAGAAGCTGGATATGATGGGCGAGTTTGAAATTCCGGAGGATACAGAATTCAAGATTCTGGTAACCGTTGACCCTGACGGAAAAACCATCACCTTCAAGGATAATGGTCTCGGCATGACCTTTGAAGAGCTGGACGAATACATCAATCAGATTGCTTTCTCCGGAGCAAAGGATTTCCTGGAAAAATACAAGGACAAGACCAACGAGGATCAGATCATCGGACATTTCGGTCTGGGCTTCTATTCCGCCTTCATGGTTGCGGATAAGGTCACCATCGATACCAAATCCTACCGTGCCGATGCTCCCGCCGTTCACTGGGAATCTGACGGCGGTCAGGAATTTGCCATGGCCGAGGGTGACAAGGAGGATTTCGGTACCGAGATCACCCTTTACCTGAATGAGGACAGTCTGGAATTCGCCAACGAATACAAGGCAAGAGAGGTTATGACCAAATATTGTTCCTTCATGCCTGTAAATATTTATCTGGAAAAGGCCAACGCTCCCCAGGAGTTTGAAACCATCGATGCCAGCGAAGTGACCGACAGGGATGTGGTCGTGGAACGTACCGTAGAGGAAGCAAAGACTGAGGAACGGGAAAATGAAAACGGCGAGAAGGAAACGGTGGAGATCTCCCCCAGAAGAGAGCTTGCCAAGATCCACAAGCGCCCTGTCCCCATCAATGATATTCATCCTCTGTGGACCAGGCATCCCAACGAGTGTACCGACGAGGAATACAAAAAATTCTACCGTACCGTATTCAACGATTACAAGGAGCCTCTGTTCTGGATCCATCTGAACATGGATTATCCCTTCAATTTAAAGGGCATCCTGTACTTCCCGAAGATCGGATCCCAGTATGAAAGCATTGAGGGCACCATCAAGCTTTACAACAATCAGGTATTTGTGGCGGACAATATCAAGGAGGTTATTCCCGAATTCCTGATGCTCTTAAAAGGCGTCATCGACTGCCCCGACCTGCCCCTCAACGTTTCCAGAAGCGCCCTGCAGAACGACGGCTTCGTGAAGAAGATCTCTGATTACATCACCAAGAAGGTGGCTGACAAGCTGACCGGCATGTACAAGGTCGAGAAAGAAAACTATGAGAAATACTGGGATGATTTAAGTCCCTTTATCAAATACGGCTACATCCGCGATGAAAAATTTGAGGAAAAGATCAAGGACTGCATCCTCTTCAAGAATCTGGAGGGCAGATATCTGACCCTGGCTGAGTGTCTGGAGGAAAACAAGGAGGCTCATGAGAATACCGTCTTCTATGTGACCGATGAAAAAGCCCAGAGCCAGTATATCAAGATGTTTAAGGATGCCGGTATCGACGCTGTCATCCTGACCCATGCCATCGACGCTCCCTTCATCAGCCACGTGGAGCAGAAAAATGAGGATGTTCACTTCCTGAGGATCGATACCGATCTGGACAAGGCATTCAAGGAAGAGACTAGGGAAGAGGATAAGGAATCCATGACTGCCATGACCGACAAGCTGACAGAAATCTTCCGGAAAGCCCTCGATAATGATAAGCTGGATGTCAAGGTTGAAAAGCTGAAAAATCCTGATATTGCTTCTGTCGTCACCCTTTCCGAAGAAGGCCGCCGGATGCAGGATATGATGAAGATGTATAACATGGGTGATATGAATCTGGATATGTTCGGTGCCTCCGAAAGCCTGGTTCTTAACGCCAACCACCCGCTGGTGACCTACGTTCTGGACCACGCTGACGGTGAGGACACTTCCGCCTTCTGTGAACAGCTTTATGATCTTGCCCTGCTCTCCCACGGCAGTCTGTCACCGGAGCGCATGAGCAAATTTGTAACCCGATCCAACGATATTATGCTGAAGCTGGCAAAATAAACGATACCGACAACAGTCATGGGATGCTGCAAAAGTAGATATATGTAATCTACCGGGCAGCATCCCACTTTCTTTTTCATCTCTTTTCCCGTTTTCTTTTTCCGGGCCAGCCGGATCTCTGCCTTCTTTCTCTCCTGTTCCTTTCCTGCTCCTCCCGGACCTGATCACACTCTTCATCTATTTCATAAACGGAATCTTCATCAATGATAAGCTTGGTTTTCATGGGGACTCCTCTCCAGGATTCCTGCTTATTGCTATTGTATGCGGCTTTTTCCCTGCCCGCTCCCGGCAATCCGTTTTTTCCGTCTGCACTCATAATCCTCTGTGCCTGCGCATACACTGAACAGATGAAAGTGGTGAGGTGCTGTGTTGCAGCAGGAAGATTTAAAGGCAACTGAATTTGATAAAATGACCTGCAGCTACAACCTTCAGATGCTGAAGGCGGCTCTTTCATATTTTCCTTCCGGACAAAGACGTCTTCTCTCCCTTCTGATCAAGCTTCAGGAGCTCCAAAATACCGTTAGGCTTTTCTCTTCCCCTGACCGTATGGAGGCACTGAGCATCTGCTCTGCCGCAGAAGGTGTACCAAAGCGAGGCTTTTTTGATATTCTGAGTGAGATCAAGGATTACGGAAGTCCTGAGCAGAAAAAGGCCTTTGAACAGTTTCAGCAGTTCATCCAGCTTTCCAGCCTATATGAGCAGATGTCTCAGACTTCTCCCCAGAACTCTGCAGCGTCCCCCCGGGAATCTCCGACTGGTGCGCCGGCCAATCCATCTCCGGATTCCGATCTTGGCAGCCAGATCCGTAATTCCCTTCCTCCGGAAAAACAGGCACTGTTTGATTCCTACCGATCCCTGTTCCACAACACATAGTCTGTCCAATCGTCCATACATCATTCTTTGAAAGGAGAAGTCTGTCATGAGCGACTATTACAATCCCTACAGAAATCCATATCCCGGTCAGCAGCCGGAACAGCCCTCAAGCCAGAATCCCGATTATCCCCAGCCTCAAAATCAATCCTGGGAACAGAAGCCCCGCCACAGCCAGGAAAGTCCGCCAAACGACAGCCAAAACCGATCAGGCAGTCAGGATCGAACCGGCTTCCAGGGGCAGGCCACCCCTCAGAATCAGGCCGGTTTTCAAGGGCAATCCAGCACTCAGAATCAGGCCGGCTGGCAGAATGACCCAACCTTAAAGAATATGGATTTAAAAAAACTGGCCTTTCTTTCGGAGCTGGCCTCCCAGTCCGGCGGCAAATCCATGGATACCCTTCTTCCCTTTCTGATATCCGCCAACAAAAACGCCAACTCCATGGGGCTTCAGTTCAGTGACGCAGAAACAGATCTGATCGTCAATCTGTTAAAAAGCCGCATGAGCCCTCAGGAACAATCCCGCATTGATATGCTTCGAAAAATGGCAGATATTCTCGGAAAGAAATAGGAACAGGCCGGAGCCAAACGCCCCGGCCTTCCGTCTGCTGCTTTTATCCTTTTTATACCTGTTTCTCTCCCGTCACAAGGTTCCCGTCTTCCAGAGTCAATACCTCATCCGCCATTCTGGCGATCTGAAGATCATGGGTCACCAGAATCAGAGTCTGATGAAAGATTCTGCAGGTTCCCTGCAGGATCTGCAGCACCTCCTCCGCACTCTTCGCGTCCAGATTGCCTGTAGGCTCGTCAGCCAGCACAACTGCCGGCTTTGCAATGAGAGCCCTGGCAATGGCTACTCTCTGTGCTTCCCCTCCGGATAACTCATTTGGATACTTCTTTTCCTTTCCCACCAGTCGAAGCTTCTTTAAAAGCATGATCTCGTATTCTTCATCGATCTCCCTCTGGTCCAGGTAAAGCGGCATCCGGATGTTGTCGATGGCAGTGTATTCCGGGAGCAGATTATAGGCCTGAAAAACAAAACCGATTCGTCTGCGACGAAAAATGGCGGCTTCCCTGTCATTAAAGGCAGCCAGATTTTTACCTTCCATAATGACTTCACCTGCCGTAGGCCTATCCAGTCCTCCCAGAAGATGTAAAAGCGTTGATTTTCCGGAACCGCTCCTGCCGATAACTGCATAAAACTTCCCTTCCTCGATCTGCAAATCAAGAGGCTTCAACGCCTGTACTGCCCGTTCTCCTGTTCCATATGTTTTTTCCAGCCGTTTCGTCTCCAACAGTATATTCATACGCCCTCCTATTCCCCCAGTTCTCTGATATTCTCTACGGGACTGTTTTTCAAAACTCCTCCAAGGGGCATCAGATAAATGATAATGCCAATCAGAAGAAAGCAACTACAGAATAACAAGTGCAAAAACCAATTATATGTTCCAAAACATGTGTCATACCAATAGAGTATCTTCTCTGTTTTCCCACTGAATGCATACGGTGAAATTTTTCCGATGATCGTCCTGTTGGAAAGCCAGACCCAAAGAAATAAGAATCCCTGAGAAATTGACAATGCAAGGATGCTGTTTTTTAATCCCCGAAGGAAATAGCTCCAAAGCATATCTTTCCTTCGAATTCCCAGAGACTGAAAAATTCCAAAATGCCGTTTATCCTCTGAAAGATGTGACTCTACCATCTGCAGCAGGAAACAAAGGAATACACACCCACCGGTGACAGCTCCCGCCATAAAAAGAATCGATCGATTCAAAGATATATTATACTCCTCTTTCCATACCTCGAAGCTTTCATAATTTGCATTACACAAAAATCCGTAAAGACTGGAAAGATTTTGAATAGTTCCTTCTGTAGACTGCGTTGCACTGTTATTACATACAATTTTGACAGAATCATATGGAGTTCCTTCGGACTTCACATTCACAGATGAAGCAGATTCCCCTGATATAGCTTCTTCCAGCAAAATCTGATAAATCTCCTCTCCAACTTCTGAGATTATTGCGTCTTTTTTATCTTTCAGATTCTGAATCTTCAATTTCTGCTCCAGTTCAACAGATATCTGCCTAAGTTGATCAACCAGCCCCCCACCTGCAATGACTGTATACGGTTTTAAATGATATTGATTATAATATAAATTATTATTCCAAAGAGGATTTTTTATATCCTGAGGTAAATACCGAAGAATACCGCCCACTTTCACCTGAATCTTTTTTTCTAAAGAACAGGTAAGATTTCCATTTCCGTCCTGCTCCTGGGCACGAACAGTCAGCGTGACCACGTCACCGGGCTTCACTGTCTGCTCCAACTCAAAAAATCTTCTGTATCTTTTATCTGTATTGATCTCTACCTTATCCATTCCCGTAATCATCGCATGGTAATCCCGATCTCTATAAGGTGGAAGAAATAAAATAATCTCCTGTCCTGATTCAAAAAGATCTTTGTCAAATTCCCCCTCTTCAATCCACTCCTCCAATCCTTCCATATTTTGTTCCCAGCCAGTGTAAATGCCTTTCAGGTTAACAAGAGCCTCTCCTTTTCGTTGTTTGTAATCCTCATGAAAGCTGTAAGGCGGGGAATGCCAGTTTTTTCGAAGCCTCTCCAGTTCATTGTTCTCTACCCCATTAAAAGAAAGATACAGATCTGAATCCAGATCGTCCTTACCTGTATAAACAGCCTCTACCCCGGGAATCTTCCTGATCCGCTCCAACAGGGTATCATTCATATTGTTCCCGCTGTACTTGCCCTGAAATGAGAGCTCATAAGTCAGTGCACGCTCCCCGTTATTATAGGGAATCATCTTCTTTCCTGTCTGATACAGGACAAAAAATACCAGGAAAGTCATAACCGTCATAAGAATCACTACGCATACCCGGAACCATCCGCTGTCTCTTCCCGCTGTCAACTTTCCTCCGGTATAACGCTTCTCTTTTTTAAGCGGCTTTATTCTGCGTATTTTGGGAGCGATCTCCCCACGTATCGGAATTTTACTTCCCTTTTTAATTGGGATCATTGCACCAATATATGCAATAAGACAGCCTGTCAGAAGTCCACCGCACCATAACGGAATATCCAGCGAAAATACCAGCCCCAGTATCCTTGCTATACCACTGAGCCATAGAACTGACGGAACAATAATAAATCCCGCCAATGCGCCGAAAGGCAGTGCCCGAACGATTACTGTGGACATTTCTCTCAGCAGAATTGCCCGTACCTGTTTATCTGTAGCGCCTATGGCTTTTAATAGTCCCACCTGTCTGCTCCGCTTTTTCATCTGGATTCCCATCATCTGGAATATAACCACTGCTGATCCCAGAAAAACGATAAGCAGAGTCATGCCTAAATAGCTGTAATCCACTGTTCCAAAAAAGTCATAGGAATAATAATTATAGGCAAAGTGATGAATGGTATCCATTGATTTATCCGGCATCCCATAAATCTGAATCGTATCAGATACAGAACCGTTCACATCTGTAAGTACATGATAGAAGGGGTCCCATGAATAAGCCTCTGCTGCTTTATCTGTAATTATTGCAGATGCGACATCGTAGCCTTTGCTGTTCCATCCACCGCCATAATCTGTCAGAATCCCGCAGAGTCTGTATTTTTTTTCCTGAAACCTGGTCTCCATGTTGTCGTTGGATGCCGTGTTTTCACCGCTGTAAACCAGGAAACTGATCTCCTGTCCCAACCGTTCCTCATACCCCATTCGCAAAAGGCATGTCCTCGTCATGGCAATTTCGTTAATATTCTCCGGAAATGCCCCTTCCTCCACGGTGATCCTGCCTAGTTCTCTTGCGCCTTCATCCAGCGTACCAAGAAGGTTGCCCCCACCTAAATAGGCATTCAGTTCCCCTTCCGAAATCCCCATACCTGTCATTCCCGCCTCCAAAAGGCTTTGATACGGCTTTTCCCAGGACTCCTTCGGCATTTTAATAATTTCTTCTCCGATCTTCTCCAGTTCTTTTATTTTCTCTTTAGCCTCAGGTCCCAAAACAATTCCTGCAATTCTGCTGATACCAATACGTATATTGGCCGGATTGCTAATTATTTCGTCAGCAAATTCCTTGTCCACATGAAAGACGGCCGCCTTCCATTCCCCACATGCGTCCAGCCGCTGCTGCTTTTCCGTTTCTCTGGAAATACTGAACCAGGTAGTTCCGGCACTGACCAGGAAAAACAGAAAAAACAGCACAATAAATAAGGATGTGTTTTCTCTGCGGCGGCCCTGTCCCGACAAACGGGCAAGCTCTTTTATACTCTTTGCCATGCTGCTCCTCCCCCCAATAAAAATCACGTGTAAATGTACTCTCTGTATCTGCCTTAATGGTAACACATACGTTTTCCATTTACACGTGACGTTTTCGTAAGCTTTTTCATAAGAGACGAAGAACGCGCTCAGCCTTCGTAGGCATCCGGACCGTCCAGTATTCTGAATTTCATTAAAAATCTGGTTCCGATTCTTTTTCCTTCTTTCTCTAATGCAGAGGCACAGATCGTTCCATGAGTGGCCTCCACGACCTCTTTTACGATGGAAAGGCCCAAACCGGTACCGCCTTTGTCTGCCCTTCCCGTATAAAACCGCTCAAAGATCCTGTTTCCGGCCTCCTCCGAAAACCCGCCTCCTTCATCCGTAAGCTCCAGATACTTCCACCGATCCTCATCCCAATGTCGAAGATGGATCGTTCCTCCCGCTCTCATAGATTCAACAGAATTTTTTACCAGATTTGCTATGGCCGTCTTCATCCAGCCGCTGTCACAGAACAATGGCTTTCTCGACTGAGAGTCATAGGAAACACTTATCTTTCGCTTTTCCAATAAAGAAGAAAGCTCTTTGCGGACTCCCTCGACCATCACATCAATGTCTGCCGGTGCAGGAATCACTGCCACTTTTCCTGCCGAAAACCGACTGGAAAGCAGAAATTCATCTATGGTATCCTTCAGTCTGGTACACTGTTCCTGGCAATTTTGTATCTTCCCCAGCGCTGCCTCCTGCCCTTCAAGCTTTCCCTCCAGAAGATCCAGATCCAGACAGAGCGCCGTCATCGGTGTCTTCATCTGATGAACCATATTTTCCATAAAACGGCATATTTTCTCCTTTTCCTCCTGGACAAGAGCGATCATATGACAATTTCTCCGATACAGAAGCTCCACCTGATTGGACAACGAGGATAACAGCCCTTCTTTCCACTGAGCCAGAGCCACGTCCTTTCCCGCAGTCAGCTGCTCCAGGCAGAAACTGAATCTGCTGATTTCCTTTTCCAGTCTCATCAGCCACTTTTTTCCATAAAGATAGAAGCCCAGGAGAGCCCCCATGGGAAAAAGGCCCAGAAGCCAGATCCGATTGTGGGCCGTCCCGTCAAGAAGAGCGGAAAAACGGGCGGCATCCGTTCTTCCGTATAACGTTGTCAGAACATCCAGAATTCTGTTCCGTTCTGATCGAAAACTGAGCCACAGAGCCAGTACCCACGCTCCCATCACCAACACTGCCAAAAGCAGGAATCCTCTTTCCAATGCTTTCTCTTCCCGATATTTTCCCTCTCCCATGAAAACCTCCTCACTGCCGTTTCACAGGCAGATTCCAGCGGTAGCCCACACCCCGCACTGTCTCCAGATAGGTTTTACCCTCAAAGGTACCAAGCTTTTCCCGCAGTCTGCTCACGTGGACACGAATGGTATTGTCCTCGATATATTTTCCGTTCTTATCCCAGACCACCTCCACAAGCTCCTGCCGGCTCACCTTATCCGGCCAAGCATTCATGAGCAGATAGACCATCTGGCATTCCTTCGGTGTGAAAATCAATTCTTCACCATTCTGTTCTATCTTTCTGCTTTTTAAATTCAGGCTGAAGGCACCGCTGGTAAGATACTTTCCTTCTTCCGTTTCCTGTCCCATCCGTGCCCTCCGGATCAGGGATCTGACCCGTGACAAAAGCTCTTTCAACCGGAACGGTTTCGCTACATAATCATCTCCGCCCAGCTCCAATCCCCGCACAGTATTCGCCTCGTCAGAAAAAGCCGTTAAAAAAAGAATAGGAGTCTGCCAATGCTCCCGCAATTTTCTGCACACCTCAAATCCGCTCTCTCCCGGCAGCTTCACATCCAGGATGCACAGATCCCATTTCTCTCCCTGAAATTTTTCCAATGCCTCCTCACCGGTTTCCACGCCGCAGGGCTCATAGCCCTCCCAGGCAAGTGCTTCGATCAAGCCTTCACGAACTGAGGGCTCGTCCTCCACAATCAGAATTCTCTCACCCATAAAACCTCCTTATTTATCATAATGGTAGCACAATCACCATGAATTTTCCAGATATTTTGTGATCAGGCCGCAAATGTAATGGCACATCATGCATCAAAGCCTCTATTCCATATACATTTTTCTATTTATAATTCCATTCTTCTCCACCAAAACAGCCGTCCTGCATTTCCGGTTATGTCGACCAGAAACACAAGACGGCTGTTTGTATCATTTATGAACCAAAATCTGTTCGGATGTCGCCGCTGGAATAATAAACGTGACCTCCCTCATAGGGAATCCCTTTAGCGGCAAACATTTCTTCCATGGTCACTAGCTGGAAACCTCTGGCTTTGAGCTCCGGTATGATCGTTCTGCAGGCTTCAATGGTTTCCGGATGGATATCGTGCATCAGGATGATGTCGCCATCGGCCGCCTTCAGATCCTCGTCGTAAAGGACTGTGTTAATGGTAGCTTCAGCGTCTCTCGTCTTCCAGTCCTCCGTATCCACATTCCACCGTGCAAAAGGATAATCCGTCACGTAGGCAATCACGTGGTTGTTCCATCCGCCGTAAGGAGGACGGACCGTTCCGCAGGCAGACAGCCCCCATCCCTCCAGGATCTCATTGACCCCATCGATCTGACGGGTGATCTCATCGTCAGAAATATCCTTGAAGTTTTTATGCTCCAGGGTATGGTTTCCGATCTGGCAGCCAAGAGAGACGGCTCTTTTCACGATCTGCTCAGCAGAATCCGACTTCAAAGAAGAGCCCACAACGAAAAATGTTGCCCTGGCATCGTTAGCCTCTAAAATATCGAGAAGCTCCGGTGTGGTTGATGCCTTCGGACCGTCATCAAAGGTAAGGCATACCATGGGCTTTGCAGGATCCACTCCGGAAGTCACTGTTCCCTGCGCAGCCTGCTCGCCTCCCAGATCCAAAGTCAGGTAATCCCGAACCTCATCCATGGGGATGGTAAAAGAAAGAAGCTCTACCGTCTCCTCGATCAGGGTCTTTCCGGGGAAATACAGGGTAAGACCATCCTCATTCCAGGTATAATACTGGAAATTCACATCTGCTGCCGCAGCAGCACCCGTCTTCAGAGTACCGGTCTGGTTTCCCGCGAATTCTTCCGTTTTCTGTGCCAGAAGCTCCAGATACCCCTCCTTCATCACGTCGGAAAGAGATATCTCCGCTCCGTCAGAGAGGCGGTATGTATACGTTTCCACACTGTCCCCGGACAGATTTTCCTGAGGAAGCTCCCGATGAATATTAAATTTCACGGAGACGAGCGCCTCATCGGTCTGATAGATCTCATAATCCACGGTCATGAGCATCCTGGTCCTTCCGTCGGTGCGCAGGCTCTGAACCTGGTTCTTAAATAAAGAAATGATATCGTCTGCACGCTGAGCAACCGCAGCATCAATGGTTTCATTTCCTATGGCCGGATAATGAAGAATATACCCCTCATAATCTGCGATTTCCTTCTTTTCCTGAACCGTACCCAGCTCCTTTTGATCGGCCGGCACCGTAAACTGAAAATCCTGTTCGGTAAGCTTGGCCGTTGAAACGGAACCGGACTCATTGGCCCCGGCAGAAGCGTCTGCCGGTTTGTTTTCTTTTTCCGAACCGCTCCGCAGCATCCAGACTGCCACCACAACCAGCACTGCCAGAATAACCAGCAGAACTGCGATCATAATTTTCATTCTCTTTTTCTTTTTGAGACGTTCTTCCCTCATCCGGCGCTTTTCCTGCTCCCAGCCGGAAACAGCCTGACTTCTCTGAGCTCCTGCCGTGTGCTGACCCTGCACGGAACGCTGACCGGATACCGGACGCTGCACCGATGCCGAACGCTGACCGGATACCGGACGCTGACTAGATGCCGGATGCTGACCGGATGCCGGACGCTGACCGGATGCCGGACGCTGACCGGATGCCGGACGCCTTCTGGCAGTCATATCCTCTGAAGCACCGTTTCTGCCAGACTGGCTGCCTGCCGCCCTGCGGCCGGCCCCAGTCTGAGAATTATTTCTGGATCTGTGGGAAAGCTGGATATATTCCAGCTTTCTCTCATCCTTCCCCTCCTGTGACATGCTTTCATCCTCTTTCAAAATTATATTTGCGCCGCAAGCGCCTCACTCTGTATCAATACTATAGCACATATTTTTAAAGATACACTTAACAAAATATGACAATTTTCTTATGCTTCGATTCCAAGGAAGGCTTTTACCGTATTCTTCATCTCAGCCGTCTCGCAGACAGTCTTATGAAGCACGGGCGCTGTGCGGATCTCCTCGATGGCTGCAGGTACCGCTGTGCCGGAAATCTCCGACAGCACATCAACCAGTGCAAAATCTTCCATTTCATCATATTTGGCGTCAATGGCTTTCATGACACTTCTCGTAAATTTATAGGGACTTGCTGTGGAAGCAATGACCATCTTTTTTCTGTCACCGGATGTTTTTCGATAGCTTCTGGCTACAAAAGAAGCAACAGCCGTGTGGGTATCAATGACATAGCCGGTATTTTCGTATACCGTTTTGATTTCTTTCGCAGTCTCCTCCTCGCTTGCAAAGCCGCCGCAAAAATCAGAAAGCTGTGCTCTCATCTCATCGGTGATCTCGTAGCGTCCCGTTTCGGAAAGGGATTTCATAAGAGCCGCATCCTTTCCTGCATCGCTTCCGGCAATCCGGTACACAAGACGCTCCAGATTGCTCGAAATGAGGATATCCATAGACGGTGAGCTGGTCAGAAGAAATTCTCTGTTTCTGTCGTAAGCGCCTGTCTGGAAGAAATCAAAAAGCACTTTGTTTTCGTTAGAGGCGCAGATCAGCTTACCGATGGGCAGACCCATGAGCTTGGCATAATAAGCTGCCAGAATATTTCCAAAATTTCCGGTGGGTACAGTCACGTTGATCTCCTCACCTTCGGTGATGACTCCCTTTTTCAGAAGCTGTCCGTACGCATAAACGTAATAGACCACCTGGGGAACAAGCCGTCCGATGTTGATGGAGTTGGCCGAGGAGAACTGATAACCGTGGCTGTCAAGCTCCGCTGCCAGCTCTTTGTCCCCGAACATGGCCTTTACCCCGCTCTGAGCATCATCGAAATTTCCATGGATTCCCACCACAAAGGTGTTGGCTCCCTTCTGGGTCACCATCTGTTTTTTCTGGATGGGGCTTACACCGTCCTTGGGATAAAATACGATGATCTTTGTTCCGGGCACATCGGCAAAGCCTGCCAGCGCCGCCTTTCCTGTATCGCCGGAGGTGGCAGTCAGGATCACGATCTCATTTTTGATCTGATTCTTTTTCGCGGAAGTCACCATCAGATACGGCAGAATGGAAAGAGCCATGTCCTTGAAAGCAATGGTAGAGCCGTGGAACAGCTCCAGATAATAGGAACCATCTGCTTCTTTTAACGGTGCGATTTCCTTCGTATCAAATTTTTCGTCATATGCATTTGTAATGCAGGAACGAAGTTCCTCATCAGTAAAATCTGTCAGGAACTGCTTCATCACAGCAAATGCCGTATCCTGATAGGAAAGCTGAGAAAGCTCCCTGAGACTCATGGGGAGAGCCGGAATGGTTTCAGGTACAAAAAGCCCTCCGTCCTCAGCCAGTCCCTTTAAAATTGCCTGGGAAGCAGTCACCTTGCCGCCTGCCCCTCTTGTGCTTTCATATAATAATTCAGCCATTTGATTTTCCTCTCTCTGTAGTCAAAAACTGACATATTTTCATATCACGTTTCATCATATCACAGGGTTTTTCATTTGTCACCCCGGTTTTCAGTCCTTTTTCCCTATTCTTTCACCAGACTGCAGAATTCCGCCTCCAGATATCCGGCCAGCTTCTCCGGATCAGCAAAGATCTGGCAGCCCCTCACCCCTGCGCTGATCCCGATCTCGTCAAAAAGCTGCGCTGTTTCTTCTATATAAGTAGGATACTTCTTTTTCATTCCAATGGGAGAACAGCCGCCGCGGATATAGCCGGTCAGCCCCAAAAGCTCCCTGACGTGGATCATTTCCACCTGCTTGTCTCCTGCCACCACCGCAGCCTTCTTTAAATCCAGTTCCTCACAGACGGGAATACAGAATACCAGGATACCACGTTTCTTTCCCCTTGCCACAAGGGTTTTGAACACCATATCCTTGTCGAGCCCCAGAAGTTCCACCACATGGGCGCCGCTCAGATCGTTTTCATCCACCTCATATTCGGCGGTGCGGTAAGGAATCCCCGCTGTCTCCAAAAGACGCATTGCATTTGTTTTTACCGATTTTTCTGTCATATCCTTATTCCCCTTTTCCTTCGGTACAATCCTGTTCCCCTGCCAGCTCCCTCCGGTATGCCGACGGAGTCTTCCCGTACAATTCCTTAAACACCTTTGCAAAATAGCTCATCTCCTGGAAGCCGCACCGGACGGCAATGTCCGAAATCCTGGCATCCGTGGAAGTCAGAAGCCCGGCGGCGCGGCCGATCCGATACTTCTTCAGATACTGGATCGGCGTCACGTTCAGCACCGAACGAAAACAGCGCAGGCATTCGCTTTCGCTGATTCCGGCACTGACTGCAATCTCCCCCATGGAAAGCTCCTCACCGAAATGAGTCTCAATGTGCTGCAGCATTGCCTTGATCCGCCGGTTATCCCTGAATACTTTTTCTGTGGACGCAGTTTCTGCTGTCGGCCGGTGGGCGGTCACAAGATACACAAGACGGGAAAGCTGCTCTCTCGCCGTAAATTCATAGCCATCGGGCTTCTCGTTGATTGCCCGCCAAGCCTGCAGGGAGGCTTCTATCGCCTCTCTCTGCCATTCCACCTGAGGAGAAAGCACCATTCCCTGCAAGGTCCGGCTGGTCAGAAGCGGCAGCAGATATTTCTGCCAGAAAACACTGTCCATGGTTCCTCCCACCAGCTGCGGATGGAAAACCACTGCCCGGAGAAGACATGGATCCGTTTCTGTCCCGTCTCCTCTCTCTCCTGCGTGGAGAACTCCTCCATTGACAAAATATCCTTCTCCTTCTGAAAGGAGAATTTCTTTTTTCCCTGCTTTGAACAGGATTTTTCCTTTTTTTACCACATTGATTTCCAGTTCATCGTGCCAATGCCAGGGAACCGGATCAAAGGTCAGATCGTCATTGCAGATGATCGCCGGAAATTCTCCCGCCCTGCGGTTTATGATCTCCCGGCCGTTTTCATCCAGCTCACCGAATATATTAACGGGCATCGCTGCAGCTCCTTTCTTTAATTCTCTTACTTTGAGGATTTTATCTTATATTTCTGCAGTTTTTATTCTAACATACTTATATTTTTGATGATATAATCCTATTACAAAACAAGGAGGAAATCAAGATGATGACTCTGCTTCTTGCAATTATTTATCTCACCTTTATCAGTCTGGGCCTTCCGGACTCTCTGCTTGGCTCTGCCTGGCCCGGCATTTATCAGGATTTCAGTGTCCCTATCTCCTATGCAGGAACCGTTTCCATGATCATCGCCGCCGGCACTGTACTCTCCAGTCTTGAAAGTGACCGGCTGATCAAATGGCTGGGAGTCGGAAAAGTAACGCTGTTCAGCGTAGCGATGACCATGGCTGCCCTGTTCGGCTTCTCAATGAGCAGATCCTTTTCCGTGCTCTGTCTCTGGGCCATCCCCTACGGACTGGGCGCAGGAAGCATCGATGCTGCCCTCAATAATTATGTGGCTCTCCATTTTGCCAGCCGCCACATGAGCTGGCTTCATTGTATGTGGGGCGTCGGTGCCTCCATCGGCCCTGTGCTCATGGGCTGGGCCATGACAAGGCAGCTTGGCTGGACCGCAGGCTACCGCTCCGTTGCCCTGATCCAGGCTGTCCCTTGCAGGACTTGTTCTCATCGGGCTTTTTCCCTTTTATCTGCTTCTGCTTATATTTCTGATGATCCTCATGCATGAAAGACTGATGAAAAAGGCTGCCTCACAAACCAACTGATTTGCTTATTTCTTATTTCAACTTTACAAAGGCCCCGGAAAGCAGAATATCTGCTCCGGGGCCGTCTCATTTTTCTGTTACTTTTTCTGTTCGTTGATATAATTCATCAGGCCCTCAGCTTTAATGATCTTCTGCATAAACTCCGGGAATGCCTGTCCCTTGAACTGGGTATTCTTTGTCTTATTGTAAATCATACCGCTGTCAAAATCGATCTCTACTTCGTCTCCTGCCTCGATTCCCTTCGATGCCTCCGGGCACTCAATGATGGGAAGCCCGATGTTGATGGCATTTCTGTAGAAAATTCTGGCAAAGGTTTCGGCAATGACACAGCTGACGCCTGCTGCCTTGATGGAAAGCGGTGCATGCTCTCTGGAGGAGCCGCAGCCGAAATTCTTTGCGGCAACGATGATATCACCCTTTTTCACCTTATTTACAAAATCCTTATCAATATCCTCCATACAATGGGTCGCCAGCTCCGCCGGGTCGGAGGAATTCAGATACCTTGCCGGAATGATCACGTCGGTATCCACATTATCGCCATATTTAAAAACAGTACCCTGTGCTCTCATGATGTGTCCTCCCTCCTACATTCCCAGTTCTTCCGGTCCGGAGATCTTTCCGGTCACAGCGCTTGCCGCCGCCACTGCGGGGCTTGCCAGATAAACCTCTGATTTCACATGGCCCATACGGCCTACAAAGTTCCGGTTGGTGGTTGAAATGCAGCGCTCGCCCTCGGCCAGAACTCCCATATATCCGCCCAGGCAGGGACCGCAGGTAGGAGTGCTTACAATGGCTCCCGCTTCAATGAAGGTGCGGATAAGCCCCTCTTCCATTGCCTGCAGATAGATCTTCTGAGTTGCAGGAATGATAATGACGCGGACTCCCTTCTTCACCTTTTTCCCTTCCAGGATCTTCGCAGCCACTCTCAGATCGTCGATCCGACCGTTGGTACAGGAACCGATGACCACCTGATCCACGGGCACATCTCCCACTTCATCAATACTGCGTGTATTTTCCGGAAGGTGAGGGAATGCCACCGTCGGACGGATGCTTCCCAGATCCAGACGGATCACCCGCGCATACTCTGCATCCTCATCGGCTTCATAGGCCTTGAAGGGACGCATGGAATGTTCCTTCATATAAGCGACAGCCTTTTCATCCACCGGGAAAATTCCGTTCTTGCCGCCGGCCTCAATGGCCATATTGGCAATGGTAAAGCGGTCGTCCATGGAAAGCTCTGCCACACCGTCACCGGTAAATTCCATAGACTGATAAAGAGCACCATCCACACCGATCATTCCAATGATGTGAAGGATCACATCCTTACCGCTGACCCACTTCTGAAGCTTGCCGGTCAGCTCGATCTTGATGGCGGAGGGCACCTTGAACCATGCCTTTCCGGTGGCCATACCAGCCGCCATATCCGTACTTCCCACGCCGGTGGAAAAAGCACCGAGAGCACCGTAGGTACAGGTGTGGGAATCGGCGCCGATCACCACATCGCCAGCCACCACAAGTCCTTTCTCCGGAAGCAGTGCATGCTCAATGCCCATCTCTCCCACATCGAAAAAATTGGTGATTTCATGCTTTGCAGCAAATTCTCTCACACATTTGCAGTGCTCTGCTGATTTGATATCCTTGTTAGGAACAAAATGATCCATAACAAGAGCAATTTTATCTTTATGAAATACTGAGCTGTCCTTCATTTTGCCATCCATCTCATGGATCGCCACAGGAGATGTAATATCATTTCCCAAAACCAGGTCCAAATCGGCCTCGATTAACTGTCCTGCTTCCACAGACTCAAGGCCTGCGTGGGCCGCCAGAATCTTCTGCGTCATTGTCATTCCCATAGTATGTATCCTCCTTCATTTCTGCACACGAGGCCGCCGCCTCAACTCACAGCTCATTATACCATCCCATGCATTATAATTGAAATACGGATTTTGCATGTTTACTATGAACTGAAGTTATGGTATGCTGAAAGAAATCACAGATTTTTTAATCGGGAGGCTGCCATGGAACAAAATTTATCCTTATACCGCATTTTCTTTGAGGTTGCCCAGACCGGAAACATTTCCCGGGCCGCCAAAAATCTTTACATCAGCCAGCCGGCCATCAGCAAGGCCATCAGCAAGCTGGAGGACAATCTCCATCTTCCCCTGTTCATCCGCAATTCCCGCGGAGTCCAGCTGACAGAGGAAGGTGCCATTCTTTTCGAACACGTCCGCGCTGCCTTTGAAATGCTGGATCACGGCGAAGACGAGCTGAAACGGATGATGGAGCTGGGCGTCGGCCACATCCGTATCGGTGTCAGCACTGTGCTGTGCAAATATGTGCTCCTCCCCTGCCTGAAGGAATTTGTGGCCCGGTACCCCCATGTAAAATTTACCATCCACTGCCAGTCGACCCTGCAGACCCTGGAGCTTCTGGAAAAACAGCAGATCGATCTGGGGTTGACGGCGGAGCCCTCCCACAAAAAAAACATCATCTTTGACAAGGTAACGGATATCGAGGACGGATTCATTGCCACTCCCGCTTACCTGACCAACATGCGGCTCAGGGAAGGCGCTCTCCAGTCCGACGTATTCAAAAACGGTACGGTCCTGATGCTGGAAAAAGGCAATGTCAGCCGCACCTACATTGAGGATTATTTCCGCGAGCAGCACGTAGAGCCCAACCATCTGCTGGAGGTCTCCACCATGGATCTGATCATTGATTTTGCAAGGATCGGTCTCGGAGCCGGCTGTGTCATTAAAAATTTTGTCCGGGAGGAAATCAAAAACGGTACGTTTGTGGAGATCCCGCTGACGCCTCCCATTCCGAAGCGTTCCATCGGCTTCGTATACAACAGCCAGTCCTCCCATTCCAAGGCGCTCAATATGTTTATCAAATATTACCGGCATTTTTATCAGAATGCATGATCGGCGGCAGGCAAACCAGACAGTTTCAGTTTTGGTCAGCCGGATCGTTTTTCCATTCCGATAATCGAAAAAAGGAGCTGCTGCTCCGGTAGATTTCTCTGCCTGGAACAACAGCTCCTCCTATATTCTTTAATAAAGCCAGCCTTAGTTGTTGATCAGCTTGCTGCCGTCATTGTTCCAGCTGTAAAGCTTACGAAGCTCTTCGCCGACAGCCTCCAGCTGATGAGCAGCCTCTCTCTTTCTCATAGCCTTGAAATGAGGAGCGCCTACCTGGTTCTCGGTCAGCCAATCCTTTGCGAAGGTACCATCCTGAATGTCGGACAGGATCTTCTTCATGGCCTTCTTGGTATCCTCGGTCACGATCTTCGGTCCGGTGATGTAATCGCCGTACTCAGCAGTGTTGGAGATGGAATATCTCATGCCTGCGAAACCGCTCTCATAGATCAGGTCTACAATGAGCTTCATCTCATGGATGCACTCAAAGTATGCGCTCTCGGGCTCATAGCCTGCCTCAACCAGAGTCTCAAAGCCTGCTTTCATCAGGGCAGTCACGCCGCCGCAGAGAACTGCCTGCTCACCGAAGAGGTCAGTCTCAGTTTCCTCGCGGAAGGTGGTCTGAAGAACGCCTGCTCTTGCGCCGCCGATGGCCAGAGCGTATGCCAGTGCCATATCATGAGCCTTGCCGGTTGCATCCTGATGAACAGCGATCAGGCAGGGAACACCCTTGCCGGCCTGATATTCGCTTCTTACGGTGTGGCCCGGTCCCTTGGGAGCGATCATAGCCACATCTACATTCTTCGGAGGAATGATCTGTCCGAAGTGGATCGCGAAACCATGAGCAAACATCAGCATGTTGCCGGGCTCCAGATTGGGCTCGATGGACTCTTTGTACATCTTAGCCTGCTTCTCATCGTTGATGAGGATCATGATGATGTCGGCCTTCTTTGCTGCCTCTGCAGCAGTATATACCTCAAATCCCTGTGCTTCAGCCTTTGCCCAGGATTTGCTTCCCTCATAAAGACCGATGATCACATGACAACCGGACTCTTTTGCATTCAGTGCATGTGCATGTCCCTGGCTGCCGTAGCCGATAACTGCAATTGTCTTTCCCTCCAGCAGTGATAAATTGCAATCTTCCTGATAATAAATCTTTGCCATAATACATTCCTCCAAAGTGTGGTAATAATAAAATGTGATAATAATTAATCTATGGGTGATACGCTGCCTCTTTCAAGACCCGTAAGACCTGTCCTTGCCATTTCCTGAACCGCAAAGCCTCCGATCAAACGAAGGAATGCATCCACCTTCGCCTGATTTCCTGTCAGCTCGATGATCATGGATTCCTCCGCCACATCGATGACCTTCGCGCGGAAAATATTTACGATGGACAGAAGCTGATCTCTTTCCTCCGGCTTCACTTCCACCTTCAGGAGCACCAGTTCCCGGCATACCGATGTGGTATGGGATTTCAACTCCTTGATCTCAATGACGTCTACCAGCTTCTCCAGCTGCCTGTGGATCTGCTCCAGAATCTCATCGTCGCCTCTGGCCACCACAGTCATCCTGGAATACAGCGGATTCTCCGTCTCGCCAACGGTCAGACTGTCGATATTGTAGCCTCTGCGGCTGAAAAGCCCTGAAATTCTGCTAAGGACTCCGGGCGTGTTTTCCATCAAAAGTGAGAACACTGCTCTTCTCATTGTAGGCATCCTCCTTCTCGCCAATTCTTCAACGGATTATTCCAATAATATCACACCATTTTGGGAATTTCAATCGCTGTTCCCCTTTTTTTGTTATATTTCCCCGGTATTTCCATACCTATTAGTTATATCTTTTATTCTCAATGTGCATAATTCCTGTTTTCTTTCATATACTAAGGGAAAAAGAGAGGTGCACGGCCATGGACAAACGGGCACACCCCATTAGGCTCTAAAGGAAAGTAAAGAAATCCCTAATAATCTTCACGTTTTTTTTAGAAACCATACAAACTCTTGTCACAATTGTCCGGTATACTAAAATCATCAAAAGGAGCTGATAACAATTCAAAAGCGCGCATCCGTTGTCAGCTTCGCCAAACAACAACTACCATTTATATAGATTGTCTTTTTCATACTCGGCCGGTGCCAACGCACCGGCTACTCCTCTTTTTATGGGGACATCTCGAAAAGCAAGGGACAACAGGTTTATAAATCGGTTTCGGCTGCCACAATTTTTTGCAATCCGGAAAATCGTGAAGTCCGGCATTGAGGCCGGACTTCTGATAATTATATAGCTGATAATTTTATATTGTGTGGAGCAGATGCAGATTCAGCTTCCGAACCAAAAGGACCGGATCTATTCCGTGCTCCAGGGCAGCCTCCTCAATGGTCTCTCCCCCAGCGGAAACACAGCCGATGCAGTGCATCCCGGCCTGGGCAAGAAGCGGAGCCGCCTCCTCATAGGTTTCGATCAGCTCACTGATGAGCATATCCTTGCCGATCATTTGATAACCTTGATCCAGCCCTCAGGAGCTTCGATGCGTCCCATCTGGATGCCGGTCAGAGTCTCATAAAGCTTCTTTGTAACAGGGCCCATCTCGGTCATACCGCTGGGCATGCAGATCTCCTTGCCGTGATCCACGATCTTGCCAACAGGAGAAATAACAGCTGCAGTACCGCAAAGACCGCACTCTGCGAAATCCTTGACCTCGTCAAAGAATACTTCTCTCTCCTCAACCTCAAGTCCCAGATATTCCTTGGCAACATATACCAGGGAGCGGCGGGTGATGGAGGGCAGGATGCTGTTGGACTTGGGAGTAACCACCTTGTTGTCCTTGGTCACGAACAGGAAGTTGGCTCCACCGGTCTCCTCAACCTTGGTCCTTGTCTTGGGATCCAGGAACATATTCTCATCATAGCCGGCTGCATGGGCAGTAACCCCTGCATGAAGGCTCATGGCATAGTTTAAACCGCCTTTGATATGGCCGGTGCCGCAGGGCGCTGCACGGTCAAAGTCGCTGACGCAGAGAGTCAGAGGTCTCACACCGCCCTTGAAGTAAGGACCAACCGGTGTACAGAAGATACGGAACTCAAACTCATCTGCAGGCTTAACACCGATCACGGCGTTCTTGCCATACATATAGGGACGCAGATACAGGGTCGCACCGGAGCCATAGGGCGGAACATAAGCCTCATTGGCCGCTACTACCTGGGCAACTGCATCAATAAAACGATCCTTGGGGAATACAGGCATCTCCAGACGCTTTGCGGAAGATTCCAGACGCTCTGCATTCAGGTCGGGACGGAAGGTGACAATATGGCCATCCTCCGTGGTATATGCCTTCAGACCCTCGAAGCAGGTCTGCGCATACTGAAGAACACAGGCACATTCGCTCATGGTGACTGTTGCGTCAGAGATCAGGGCGCCCTCGTCCCATGTACCATCCTTGTAATAGGAAACATATCGTTTGTCGGTTTCCATGTAGGCAAATCCAAGATTGCCCCAGTCAATATTCTTCTTTTCCATCACATTTCTCCATTCTGCTGTCTGCCAGCGGGTAAATTTTTCTTATGGGCTATTATAACTCAGCTTTTTGAGATTTTCAATCCTCATTCCGACAAAAGAATTCTGTCATTATCCAACTCATAGCCTGCACCGACCCGGAACCTGTGGAGCAGATCCTCCACGGTCATTCCCTTCCGCTCTTCCCCGGAAATATCCAGGACGATGGACCCGTCAGCCATCATAAGCGTACGGTTTCCCACTGTGAGCGCCTGGTTCATGTTGTGAGTGACCATCATGCAGGTGATCTTATTCTCTGCCACGATCTCCTTTGTCAGGTTCAGAACCTTCTCCGCCGTCGCCGGATCCAGGGCTGCCGTATGTTCATCCAGAAGAAGCAGCCTGGGAGGAACAATGGTCGCCATAAGAAGAGTCAGCGCCTGTCTCTGTCCGCCGGAAAGAAGGCCCACCGGCTGGGACATCCTGTTCTCCAGTCCCATGTCAAGCAGAGAAAGCTTCTCCCGAAAGAGCGCCTTATCCTTTTTTGAAATGCAGCTGAAGGGCGCTGCCCCCTTTGAGGTGCGAAGATAAGCGAGGGACAGATTTTCCTCAATGGTCATGTGGGGAGCTGTTCCCCTTAAAGGATCCTGAAACAGTCTGCCGATGTATCGGCTCCTTCTGTATTCCTGGTCGAAGGTGATATCCTTCCCTCCCAGCTGAATGCTGCCCTCATCCACATAAAAGCTGCCGGCAACCGCATTGAACAGCGTTGATTTTCCTGCTCCGTTGGAGCCCACAATAGTGACAAAATCTCCCGGTGCCAGATGGAGAGAAAGCCCGGACAGGGCCTTTTTTTCATTGACCGTGCCGGGATTAAAGGTCTTTGAAATATTTGTGATCTTCAGCATATCACCGGCCTCCTTTCTGTCTGGCAGCCAGCTTTCTCCGTTTCAGGGCCGCCCATGCCCTGAGAGACGGTGCAGCAATCGCAAGTGCCACGATGATTGCTGTCATCAGCTTGAGACATTCGATGGGAACCACCTTTGTTTTCAGCACAACGGCATAAATAAACCGGTAAATGACACTTCCCACCACAACGGCAACGACGCCCCGACGAACAGTTCCACGCCCCACGACCGTCTCACCGATGATGAGGCAGGCAAGGCCGACGACCACGATCCCGGTACCGCCGTTGATATCAGCCGATTTCTGAAGCTGCCCAACGACGGCTCCCGAAAGAGCCGTCAGGGCATTGGCAATACATAGTCCTACCGTAACGGTTACCGCCGGATTGATGGAGGATGCCCTCACCATATCCCGGTTGTCGCCGGTGGCGCGGATGGAAAGCCCCAGCCTTGTGCGGAGAAACCAGATAATAAAAATTCCCGCAAGAACTGTCACCACCGCGGCGAGAATAAATTCATACCAGTCGCCGCCGATTCCCGTTTTCTTAAAAATGGTAAAAATGGTCTGCTGCTTCAGCAGATTCACATTGGAGCTCCAGCCCATAGCCATCAGATTGACCGTATACAGGCCCGTGTTGGTGATAATGCCGGCCAGAATGGACGGCACTCCCATCCTTGTCTGCAGGAAAGCAGTTACAAACCCTGCGCAGGCTCCCGCTGCCATGGCAGCCGGTATGGCAAGGAACGGATGTCCGGCTGCTGCAAGAGAAACCGAAACCGCCATTCCCAGAACAAAGGCACCGTCTGTGGTCAGATCAGCAATATCCAGCACCCGGTAGCTCAAAAACAGGGCCATGGAAACAAGTGCGTACATGAAGCCCAGCTCCAGGGCTGTCTGCGTGATGAAAAGCATGAGAACTCCCCTTTCTTTTTAACTATTCCTCGCTGGTCGTCACCTCAACCAGCTCTCCCATATCCTTGAATACGGAATAATCAATGTTAAGACCCGCTGCAGTTTCTGTATTGACAGTGATGATACCGCCGTCCATCTTATAGAAATCCTCCAGGCCATCCATTCCCTCGGTAACTGCCTCATAGGCAAGATCCGCAGTCTTTGTTCCCAGATCGGTGTAGTTGACGCCGCAGGTGGTAAAGGCACCGTTTCTCACGAAGGAATCCGCTCCGGTATAATGGGGAATGCCTGCCTCGATAAAGGTATCTGCGTTGGCAAGCTCTGCTGCCATGACCACATTGTCCGTAGGAGTGAAGATGGCATCCACCTTTTCTGATACCAGAACGCTGGCTGCTGCGATGACCTCATCGTTGGTATTTCCGGTTGCTTCCGTATAGGCAATGTTCTTTGCTTCCAGATAAGCCTTTGCCTCGGCAATGGGAGTCGCAGAATTGACCTCGGACAGCGAATACAGGAGACCCACCTTCTTCACATCCGGATTCTGGGCCAGCATCATATCCATAATAAATTCCACATTCAGAGCGTCGCTGGTTCCTGTCACATAATCAATGCCGGTCAACTCTGCCGCAATGGGATCAGAAATGGCTGCATAGATGACGGGAGTCTTTGTCTCCTCGGCGCATACGGTCATGACCTGCGCTGCCATGGTGGCAATGGGAATGATCGCATCCACCTGATCTGAAATGGCCTGATCTCCCAGCTGCTTCAAAACGCTCTGTTCTCCCTGACCGGAATAGATCTCATAATCAATGGTAATGCCGTTTTTCTCTGCAATGGCATCCAGCTCGGCTGCGATGGCATTTGCGATCTCATCCAGGGAAGCGTGATCCATCTGTTTTACGATGGCGATCTTCAGATCCTTCTTCTCAGTCTGTGCTGCAGTCTCCTTTGAAGCCTCTGTTCCCTTTTCTGTCTCCTTCTCAGTGGTTTCTTCCTTCTTTGTTTCTGCCTTTGTCTCCTCCGCTTTTGTCCCTCCGCAGGCAATCAGAGAAAGGCTCATGGCGATAGCTGCTGTCATTGCGATTACTTTTTTTACCAGGCTGTGTTTTTTCATTTTGATGTCCTCCATATTTTTCATTTTGAGCGGCAGATGGCCTTTTTGCCTCGCCGGAGCAAAAAGGGGATTGCAGTTTCTTTTTAAAAAAAATAAGCCTCTGCCCCACACATGGGACAAAAGCCTCTGCTTCTGCGATACCACCCAAATTGACGTTTCACGTCCTCTCGCTCACACGTACCATCTATACGCGTCCCGATGGATAACGGGTGGGATACCCGTCGGTTCCTACTCAGGTCTGCCCCTTTCGGTCCGCCCTCCGAAGCCCATTCACCGACGATTTCCTGCCCCACTCACACCAACCGGGGGCTCTCTGAAAGTTCATCTGCCGGATACTTCTCTCCGTCACAGGTTTTTTGCTATTCAGTTGTGTTTTATTATAATGACCCCGTCAGGATTTGTCAACCCTGTCAGGAATTTTTCTTTTTTCTCTCTTTTCTCATACAATATGCAAAAAACACAGCATTGATACCAATGCCAAAGACAGTGGCACAGGGCGCGGCAAGACCGATGTGCATCAGACTGGCATTCTCCTGAATACTCATATAATAAGACATGGGCAGCCGCACCAGGAAGGTCTGGGCAAGGCCCTGCAGCAGCACAAAAAACGTCTGTCCGTGGCCATTGTAATAGCCGATGAAACTGAAGAGAATGCAGGTGACAACGGCCTCCGGACTGAAGCCCTTCAGATACTCGGCGGCTCTCGCCACCACTGCCCCGTCATCGGAAAACACTTTTGCCAGGATATCCCCGCGGAAAAAAGCCAGTGAAGCGATCACGATTCCGATGCTGCAGCCCACAGCCATGCCGGTGAACATGGTCTGTCTGGCTCTCTTTTCCTTTCCGGCCCCCACATTCTGGGCAACAAAGGAAGACATGGACTGCATGAGAGAACTGGGAACCAGCATAACAAATCGAACAATCTTATTGGCAACACCGTAGCCGGAGGAGGCATCCAGCCCCAGCCGGTTGATGAAGGCACACAGCGCCAGGAAAGAAAGCTGCGTCATGACCTCCTGAAAGGCAACAGGGGCTCCCACGCGGACAAAGCTTTTGATCTCCCTGTTAAACCGGATATCCCTCCGCTTCATGACAAAAGGCAGCTTCTGCCTGCGGATAATCACAAATGACAGAACGACACTGACCGCCTGAGCCATAACGGTTGCCAGAGCAGCGCCCACCACATTCATATGGAGCACCGCCACAAAAAACAGGTCGCCGACAATATTGACGACACAGGCGATGGCCACGAAGACAAGGGGCAGCCGGGAATTCCCCATTCCCCGGAAGATACTGCTGATCACATTGTAGGCCACAATGAAAATGATCCCGCCGCCGCAGATCTGCACATACTGAGCCGTAAGCTCCACCGCCTCCTCCGGCGCCTGCATGAGGAGTGCAAAAGACTTTGCAAAAATCAGAAGGACTGCTGCAAGGACCACAGACAGTGCTGCAAAAAAGCAGATAGCTCCCCCGATGAGCCTTCCGATCTGTGACTCCTTCTTTTCGCCGATGTACTGACCGATCAGCACCGTGACACCCATGGACAGGCCCGTGATCGTAAAAATCACCAGATTGACAATATTGCTTCCCGTGGACACACCGGAAATTCCCGCTGTCGTGCCAAACCGGCCGACCACCAGAACGTCCACCGCGCCGTACATAGCCTGAAGAATCAGGGCTCCCAGAATGGGTATCATGAATTTCAGCATCTTACCTGCAATACTGCCCTCTGTGAAATCACTGGTTTTGTTCGCCTGCTGTTCCATCTGCTTATCCGCTCCTGTTGGTGTACTTTACCGCACAAAATGCGCCCGCCCACGTGGCATGCATTGACGCGTATCTCGGGGTATAGAAATATATCCCTCTAAAGATAGCGCAATCTTTCGAATATGTAAAGAAGAAATTCTGTCCGAAGGATTTGAAAAAAACAGCCCGATGCCTTATACTCTATAAAGAGATCTGTTTCCCCGTTCACAGCCGGCGCTGTCCGGGGAAATCCTGCAGACAAGGAGGTTTTTATGCGGCTCAAAAAAATACAGCATGCCCTTATCACAAAAAAGATCAATTTCACCTATCACGAGGAAGATGACTGCGGAAGCCTTGATTTTCAGTTTCGGGGGCTCCGCTATCATATCTGGGAATTTCTTGACGGAGAGACCTACGGCGTTGAAACCAATGTGAAATGTGCCGGGAAAAGTGAAGATATCCTCGGTGATTACGAGACAGAGATCGCTGATCTGATCCTCACCTGGCCGGAGATGGCCATTCCCGGTTAAAAACTGACCAGCTTTCCATAACCTTATCGGATTTTTCACCAGAAAGGATTGATCGTAAGATGTCTTCCAAACAACGGAAACCGGCAAAGGTGCCTCTTATTACATCCATTTGTGCCGCTCTGGCACTGATCTTCGGTCTGGGCATTCCGGCTCTCAATGAGCATGTCCCCGAAATCAAACCGGCAGTTTCCGAAACCGCAGATACCCAAAACTCATCCATCGGTTCTTTATCTCTCGATGAGCTGCCTCCCTATTCCGGTTCTCCCTGGATCGAGGTGAACGGCAATGTCCCCTCCTTCACTGAGGAAGAACGGGCTCTGGCATCAGACACCGATATCGTAGGAATCTTTGAAAGCTACAGCGAACTGGACAGTCTGGGACGGTGCGGTCCTGCCTTTGCCTGCATCGGACTCGATCTGATGCCCACTGAGGAGCGCGGAAACATCGGAAATGTCCGTCCTACCGGCTGGCAGACGGTCAAGTATGACTGTGTGGAGGGAAAATATCTCTATAATCGCTGTCATCTCATCGGTTATCAGCTCTCCGGTGAAAACGCCAACAAAAAGAATCTGATCACCGGAACCAGATATCTGAACGTGGAAGGAATGCTTCCCTTTGAAAATGAAATTGCCGATTATGTACTGTTCACGGAAAATCATGTTCTGTACCGGGTGACACCGGTATTTGAAGACGACAATCTTCTGGCCTCCGGTGTTCTTCTGGAAGCAGAATCCGTGGAAGATGAGGGAAAGGAAATTTCCTTCTGTGTCTTCTGTTACAATGTCCAGCCCGGTATTTCCCTGGATTACAAAACAGGAGAATCCACGTTGGCAGAATAAGCGAAAACTCAGATACTTTTTTCCGAAAAAAGTATTGACTTTTCCAAAACTTCGGTAGTGTGATGATTGAAACAAGGACGTTTTGCCTGTCGGCGAAACGTCCTTTTCTATTACTCCAAAGCCGGAAGCCCGGCTTTTTCGTTTCTGTTTCAATCTTTGCTTTTATAATAGAGCATGCAGTGACAATAGCCCTCAAACTCTGGATCAGCGATCTGCTCCCGGAATTCCCGGCACATACACTTGTTGTCCTCTGTGATCTCCAGACGGCAGGGGCAGTAACCGCCCTTTTGCTTCAGCCCTTCCCGGATCGTCGCCACAAGCTCCTTATCTTCGTTCAATCGTACTGCCATTCTTTACTCCTCCTGATCGTTGGTCAGCTTCAATCTGTCAAGGATATGGAACATAAGGCTCAGAATCATGCCAACCACGCAGGCCAGAACCATACCGGACAGTTCCACATTACCAAGCTTCAGAGAAATGCCGGAAAGACCGGTTACAAAAATCACCGAGGTCAGGGTCAGATTTCTGGAACGGCCGTAATCCACCTTGGAATCCACAAGGATCCGAAGACCGGATGCTCCGATCATTCCATAAAGGAGGAAGGAAATTCCTCCGATCACGGGACCGGGAATGGTCTGAATCAGCATGGACAGCTTTCCTACAAAGGAGCAAATGATGGAGAGCACCGCTGCTCCCGCGATCACGCGCACGCTGTAAACCTTGGTCACCGCCATGACGCCAATATTCTCTCCATAGGTGGTCGTCGGCACGGAACCGATAAGACCGGAAAGCATAGTAGAAAAATTATCGCCGAACAGGGAACGGTGAAGTCCGGGATCCTTGAGCAGATCCCGTCCGATGATCTTGCTGGTGACTACCTGGTGGCCGATATGCTCCGAGGCAATGACAAGAATGACCGGCATGATAATGAGGATCGCCTCAAGATTGAATTTGGGCGTCTGGAAATTGGGCATTGCCAGAATCGGTGCCTCCGCCACAGCAGCAAAATCAATGATACCGCAGCAGAGCGCCGCAACATATCCGGCCACCACCGCGATCAGAATGGGAATGACCGACAAAAAGCCCCGGAACAGAATATTTCCGAACACGGCAACTCCAAGAGTCACCAGAAATACAATGACGTTTTTCGGATCAACTACCTCATCGAGAAGGCCTGCATTGCTGGCCGCAGTGCCGGAAAGCTCCAGCCCGATAAGAGCCACCACCGGACCCATAGCTGCCGGAGGAAGCACGATATCGATCCAGTCAGAGCCGAATTTATAAATGATCAGTGCCAGGACGCAGCCCAGAAAGCCCACGACCACAAAGCCGCCCAGCGCGTATTCATAGCCCATTTTGCTGATGACGATCCCTGCCGGAGCCAGGAACGCAAAGCTGGAGCCCAGATAGGCAGGCGCCTTTCCCTTTGTCACCGCGATGAAGATGAGTGTTCCCACGCCATTCATAAAAAGCACAATGGCAGGACTGATTCCAAACAGAAAAGGAACCAGCACCGATGCGCCGAACATGGCAAACATATGCTGAATACTGAGCGGAATCAACATCTTTATGGGCACCTTTTCTTCCACCTGAATGATCTTTCTTGCTTCCATTTTTCATACCCTCCCGTGTTTTCTTTTCATTTTATCACGTGCCGTACCGGGGTACAACCTCTTTCTCCCTTCGGCAAAAAATTTTCTTTTTTTCCCTCAGCCGACATAAGGGACCACCTCAAAAACCGTCAGCACATCTCCCTTTACACGAAAATGTACATCGTAGCCGGCGAAAGCCACGCCGTATTTTCTTGTTTCATCATCATGGTAGGACGGCCGTGGATCCTGCCTTAAAACCTCAATGATGGCCTCCTGCTTTTCAGCGGGAAACAGCTTTAAAAGCTCCTCCGGGAACTCCACCTGAAGAGCATACTCCTTCACTGCATGGGCAAAGCCCTCTCTGGCATCCGGATGACAGTCGGTATAGGGAAGATACGGTTTGATATCATAGATCGGCGTCTCGTTTTTCAGATCGATCCCTGATACAAAAAGCACCGGCCCATCCTCCGAATACTCGATGTGTTCCAGCTTCACTGAGGAAAGCCCGATGGGATTGGGGCGAAAGGGCGATCGGGTGGCAAACACCCCCATGCGGGTATTTCCTCCCAGCCGGGGCGGCTTGACCGTCGCCGACCAGTGCCCCCGTTCTGTCCCCTGAAACTTCCATAAAAGCCAGATATAATCGAATCCCTCCAGACCCTTGACCGCATCGGTACAGCGGTATTTCGGCTCAAATACGATTTTTCCCGTAAGCTCCCGCACAAGACCGCTCTGCCTGGGAATTCCAAATTTTTCCGCAAAATCCGTATAAATACGGGCAATGATTTCCATGATCTGTCCTCTTCAAGCTCCTGTCATATGATCCGGATCCGGTAGCTCTTCTCAAAAACCTCTCCCGGCCCCAGTGTGTTGCCCCACTCCCTCTCGGAAAGCTTCTGGGAGAAATCCTCCCGGTCGCTCCTTCCATACCAGGGTTCAATACAGACAAAGGGAGCATGCTTTCCCGCCGGGGACCATATCCCAAAGAGCGGCGCATCAAAGGAAACCTCCACATACGGCTTTCTGTCACTCCCAGCCAGAGAAACACAGTGTGCCTGATGATTCTCAATGATCAGCGCATCCCGGTCAAACAGATCCTTTTCAATGGGAAGCTGCCCTTCCTCCAGGACAAATTCCCTGGTTTCTTCGGACACAAGGCCACTTTCTCCCAGTACACTGCAGATCAACGGCCCTTTCGCATCAAAGCCAAGTCTGCAGTCAGTCTGGCTCTCTTCCGGATTTAACGGGCACAGGAAAGCCGGATGGCCGCCGATGGAAAAATACATCGTCTTCTCATCAGTATTGGTTACCCTCCACAGCACCTCCACCTCTCTTCCGGAAAGACGGTACCCCAGCTCCAGCCTGAAACGGAAGGGATAGACTGCCCTCGTCGCTTCTGTATCGGAAAGACTGAACCAGATCTCTCCATCTGTCTCTGCGGTCACGGAAAATTCCATGTCCCTCGCAAAGCCATGCTGAGACAGCGTATAATATGTCCCCTCATATTCTGTCTTCTTCTCCCGGTAATTTCCCACCAACGGAAACAGGACAGGAGACGTTCTTCCCCAATAGGCCGGATCCGCCTGCCACAAATATTCCTGCCCGGAGGCATTGTACTTCAGAGATTTCATTTCTGCCCCCAGAGAATCGATCTCCAGTGTCAGCTCCTCATTTTTAATCTGATAACGTTTCATAACCTTTCCTAAAACAGCCATCCACCTTCCGGAAAAGATGAATGGCTGTCTCCTTTCAACCTCAGAATTTCACTTCCTCACCGCGTTTCATACGGTCATGGAACTCCGCGACTGCTGCAAACATGACATCGCCGCTGGAATTGATGGCTGTTTCCAGGGAATCCTGTACCACGCCGATGATAAAGCCAACTGCAACCGCCTGCATGGCAATATCATTGCTGATGCCAAACAGCGCACAGGCCATGGGAATGAGCAGCAGGGAACCGCCGGCCACGCCGGAGGCGCCGCAGGCACCCAGGGTTGCCAGAAGGCTCAGAATCAATGCCGTCGGAATGTCCACCGGGATCTGCATGGTACGTGCCACGGCCAGTGCCATGACGGTAATGGTAATGGCAGCACCGTCCATATTGATGGTTGCCCCCAGTGGGATGGAAACCGAATAGAAATCAGGCTCCAGTCCAAGCTTCTCGCAAAGGGTCATATTGACGGGAATATTGGCTGCAGAGCTTCTTGTGAAGAAAGCCGTCAGACCGCTTTCCTTCAGGCAGCGGAATACAAGGGGATAGGGATTCCGACGCAGGAAAACTGCGGCGATCAGCGGATCTACGATAAGAGCCACCGCCAGCATGCATCCCACCAGAAGAAGCAGCAGCTTTCCGTAATCGGTAAAAATGCCAAGACCGTTTTCTGCAACGGTGTCAAACACCAGACCCAGAATACCGAAGGGCGCCAGCTGGATCACCCAGCGCACCGCCTGGGAAACCATATCTGCAAAGTCTGAAACAAGTTTTCGGGTTGCAGGGGCCGCCAGCTTCTTGAGGGCCAGTCCGAAAATAACAGCCCAGAACAGAATGCCCACATAGTTGGCGTTCATGAGGGAGGCAACAGGGTTTGCCACCATATTATTGATCAGGTTTGTAAGGACCTCCCCGATGCCGCTGGGCGGAGTGTTGGAGGCTGCCGCCACATCCAGCTTGATGGTGACAGGAAACAGAAAGCTTCCTACAACAGCCACCACTGCAGCCAGAAGAGTGCTCAGCATGTACAGAATGATCACGGTCCGGAACCGTCCGCCGATACCGACACTGGCATTGGCCAGTGCACTCATAACCAGTACAAATACGAGAACCGGCGCGATCGCCTTCAATGCTCCTACAAACACGCTTCCAAGAATGGAAACCACTTTAAACTGAGGGACCAAAAGTCCGAGAACAACACCGATGATCATTCCGATCAGGATCCGCAGGATCAGGCTGATGCTGTTCCATTTTTTAATCAGGTTTTTCATACTACTATTCCTCCTTGTCAAATGAACGCCGCAGACTCCCCGAAGACGACGGCGCCCTATTTCATCGCTTGTCTGATTCCTGCCAGAAGCTCCTCAAAGGTCTCGAAGGCAGGAAGATCTGGGTTATCCTTTTTGATCTGCTCGGTGCTTCGGAATAAAAATCCATCTTTGCCGGCCCGGATCATCGCCAGATCATTATAGCTGTCCCCCGCCGCAATAGTATCGTATCCGATGGACTGAAGTGCCTTAACCGTACTCAGCTTGGAATTTTCGATCCGCATTTTAAAGCCGGTGATCTCCCCGCCGGGAGCCACCTCCAGCGAATTGCAGAAAATCGTGGGCCAGCCCAGCTTCTCCATAAGCGGTGTGGCAAACTGGGTAAAGGTGTCGCTGATAATGATCACCTGGGTGAAGGAACGGAGCTCATCAAGGAACTCCTTCGCACCGGGCAGCGGATCAATCGTTGCAATAGTATCCTGGATTTCTTTAAGTCCCAGACCGTGCTCCTTCAAAATGCCGAGCCGCCATTTCATCAGCTTGTCATAATCCGGCTCATCCCTCGTCGTCCGTTTCAGCTCAGGGATTCCGCTGGCCTTTGAAAATGCGATCCAGATCTCCGGCACCAGCACGCCTTCCAGATCCAAACATGTGATATACATTGATTCTTTCCTCCTGAAAATTCATACTGATTAAAATCATATCGTATTTACTCCAATTATTCAAGCAGTTTTGTCAATCTCCCGCGGTCATTTGTCATTTCTTCGCGGTCACTCAGGAGGAAGCCTGTCTTTCCTGTCCGTTCAGGCCATCAAGCTATGGTGAATCGTCCGGTATCTATCTGGGATTCGGTGAGTAGGCCGCCCGCTCTCCGCCGATATATTTTAATCTTGTGCGGGCACATACCACATGGGCTGCTCCAATGTTTTTTACCGAGGTGCGTACCGGAACTGCCACCGGGGCAAGATGCATGCCGATCAGCGTATCGCCGATATCGATTCCCGCCTGAGCCTTCAGTTCCTCCACGGAAACGGCACATTCCATACCGTAATAAGCAGCCGTTGCAAAGGAACCGCCCGCCTTCAGCTGAGGTACCACATTGACCCTGGGCAGGCCATATGCCTTCGCCGCCTCTTTTTCCACGATGAGCGCTCTGTTCAGATGCTCACAGCACTGAGCTGCCAGATAGATCTTCTTTTCCCGACAGGCCTGATACAGCGTCTCAAAAACGGCTCTCCCGACCTCTTCACTGGACCAGGAGCCGATTTTATGGCTGGCAATCTCGCTGGAGGAGCAGCCCACCACCAGGATATCTCCCTCTTCCAGCTTTGCCGCATCCCACAGCTCATCGAAAACCGCCTTTGCCTGCTCTTTGATTTCTTCTATTCTGTCAAATTTTTCTTCTGAAATTCCCTTCATCACGTTCGTCTCCTTCTGCAAAAATTTTCTGCCGTTTCTTATTATAATCACAATTGCGCCGGATATCAATGCTCCGGCGCAAAAATGCCCAAAAAGCGCTTTTCCCATCCCTTGCACCACATAAATTTACACAAATTTTCAAAATCCGCGGATTCCTTGTTTAAAAATCCCTTCATCTATTGTATAGTAATAAGTAATTAATTTAAGAATATCATAGCGAGGTGTACCACATGAAACCCATGAAGGAAGGAAAAGTCCGTGAGATTTACGACAACGGCGACAGCCTGATCATGGTCGCTACCGACCGGATCAGCTGCTTTGATGTGATCTTAAACAATACTGTAACAAAAAAGGGAACGGTCCTGACCCAGATGTCCAAATTCTGGTTTGACCTGACCAAAGATATTCTTCCCAATCATATGATCTCCACCGATGTGAAGGATATGCCTGAATTTTTCCAGCAGCCCAGATTCGACGGAAACAGCATGATGTGCAAAAAGCTGAACATGCTTCCTCTGGAGTGCATCGTCCGCGGTTACATCACTGGAAGCGGCTGGGCCAGCTATCAGAAGGACGGCACCGTATGCGGCATCCGCCTGCCCGAGGGCTTAAAGGAATCCGACAAGCTGCCGGAGCCCATTTATACCCCTTCCACCAAGGCAGAGATCGGTGACCATGATGAAAATATCTCTTATGAGCAGAGCATTGCCCATCTGGAGAAATATTTCCCCGGCAAGGGTGAGGAGTACGCCTCCACGCTCCGCGACTGTACCATCGCCCTCTACAAAAAATGCGCCGATTATGCCCTGAGCCGCGGCATCATCATTGCCGACACCAAATTTGAATTTGGTCTCGATGAGGAAGGTAACATTGTCATCGGCGACGAGATGCTCACCCCTGACAGCTCCCGGTTCTGGCCTGCCGACGGATATGAGCCCGGCCATGGACAGCCCTCCTTCGACAAGCAGTTCGCCCGCGACTGGCTGAAGGCAAACCCCGGCAACGACTGGACCCTGCCCCAGGACATCGTGGACAAGACCATCGGCAAGTATCTCCAGGCCTATGAGATGCTGACCGGCGAAAAGCTGTAAATTCTGATTCTGCAAAAAATCGAGCAGCACTTCCGGTGTGAGATCAAAGAATCTCCGCCGGAGCGCTGCTCCTTCTTTTTTCAGACCCGGATCTGAAACATTCCATGTCTGTTGCAGTAAACATACAGCAATCCGTGCCCTTTTTTTCTGAATCTCACCGAAATATCCTGCTCCGGATATAATTTCACGACCTCCACGCTTTCCGCTGTGACATAGGCCACAAAGGACACATAATGCTTTTTCTCCATGGGATGATCCAGGAACAAATGATACTCCAGATCCACCTCTTCCAGATGAATTTCATGCTCTTTATCGCAGGACTGCGGCTCCTCGCCCGGCAGAGTGACTCCGCAGCAGGAAAAAGAGCCCAGTCCCACTGATGTTATCACATTTCCACAGATCGGGCACACAAAGAAATGCATTTTCTTCATATTTCCCGACGGATTTTCATTTTCCTTCAGATCGCCGGTCAGCAGCTCGGCGATGGATACCCCCAGAGCCTTCGCCAGATCTTCGATAACCACCACATCCGGAAACCCTTTTCCGGTTTCCCATTTCGATACCGTTTTATCGCTGACACAGATCTTTTCCGCCAGTTCCCTCTGGGTGAACCTGCGCTTCTCCCGCAATTCCCTGATGGTCTTTCCGTTTACATAACACATAATGCTTCCTCCTTTATGGAAAAATCATATCTCTTTTCATAAAGAACGGCAACCTGCGGAGCGTAGAGTTCGGAAAGCATCAATTGTTCTACTCGAATTCAATGGTAGCCGGCGGCTTCGGGCTCATATCATAGCACACCCGGTTGACATTGTCCACCTCAGCCAGGATCCGGTTGGTGATCCGCTCCAGAACCTCCCAGTCTACCTTCTCAATGGTGGCAGTCATGGCATCGACCGTGTTGATGGCGCGGATAATGACCATATACTCAAAGCATCTGGCGTGATTTTTCATGCCGACAGATTTGAAATCCGGCACAACGGTAAAATACTGCCATACCTTCTTGTCCAGCCCTGCTCTGGCAAACTCCTCACGGAGGATGGCATCGGACTCACGGACTGCTTCCAGCCTATCTCTGGTGATCGCGCCCAGGCAGCGGACGCCAAGTCCCGGTCCGGGGAAGGGCTGACGGTATACCATGGAAGCCGGAAGTCCCAGTTCGATGCCGCAGGCACGCACCTCGTCCTTAAACAGCTGCTTTAAGGGCTCAACCAGTTCAAACTGCAGATCCTCAGGAAGACCTCCCACATTGTGATGGGATTTTACCATCTTGGCTGTCTTTGTGCCGCTTTCGATGATATCGGGATAAATGGTTCCCTGTCCCAGGAAATCGATTCCCTCCAGCTTTCTTGCCTCCTCCTCAAACACGCGGATAAATTCTCCGCCGATGATCTTGCGCTTTTTCTCCGGATCCGCCACATTTTCCAGCTTGCCGAGGAAACGCTCCGTAGCGTCCACATAGATCAGATTGGCATGAAGCTGATTGCGGAAAACTTCCACCACGCTCTCCGATTCATTTTTACGCATCAGACCATGGTTGACGTGGACGCACACCAGCTGCTTGCCGATGGCTTTAATAAGAAGCGCCGCAACCACCGACGAATCCACACCGCCGGACAGGGCCAGAAGAACCTTTCTGTCTCCCACCTGCCTGCGCACCAGCTCCACCTGATCCTCAATGAAGTTTTTCATGTTCCAGTTCGGCTCAGCATGGCACTCCTGGAATACAAAAGCCTTCAATTCTTCCTCTGTCGGAAGCTCCTCATACTGCTTTTCGCATTTTGACTCCGGATAATCCACAGAGATCATCGGATATCCGCAGTTGTACAGCTCCGGACGAACCACTACAGGCTTTCCGTCCACGATCCGGTTTTCCCCACCATTCAGGATCACACCCTTCACGTTATCCAGCCCGCGAAGCTCCTCCACCGTAATATCGTGGGGATGGATCTCGCTGTAGACGCCCAAGTCACGGATCTGACGGGCCAGCACCGTATTCTCCGTGCTTCCCAGATCCAAAATTACAATCATATCCTGTTTCATTTTCCCTCTCCTTTGTTGTTTCTGTATATTTGCCTTTATTGTATCGGATTATCCCATCCGTAAAAGCCCTTATTCCGCTTCTTCCACGTTTTGCGGCATATCCCCTTCTGCCAGTTCCGGATTCTGTTCCTCCACCACGATCTGATTTTCCGGAACCGAAGCTTCAAAGGAAATCCGCAGTACCGCCTGAGGCCAGTTAAGCGACAAAAGTGCATATTTTCCCTGTTTTTCCGCCTCTTCCTCCAGGATCGCCAGAAGCTCCTTAAGAACCTCTTTTGTCAGATAACCGCCCCGCCACTGAAAAACGAATTCCCGTCCCTTCTTTGCCGCCTGGGCGCTCCGCTTCCTCACATCCTCATACTTCGTGAAAGTTAATTTTTTCTCCCGATAATAGCTGTGAGCCCCGTCATCACAGACCGGCACCTTCCAGATCACCGGCTCGTGATCCCGAAAAATCTGCCCATCGCTGAGATTATAATAATCGTAACGGATTCCATGCTCTTTGCTGATGGTATTGTCGAAAGTCGCGTCGAGATGGTAATAGGTTCCGCCCAGCCTGACAACATTCCAGGCATGGCGGTATTTGATGCCCTTCTCCGGATTCGAACCGGATAAAGCGATCATACACCAGATGCCAAGGGTATCACAGAGGATCTTAACTGCCTTTGCGATCCCCTCGCACACTCCTACTCCCTGACCAAGAGGGCCGATGATCTCATGGGAATAAGCCTTTTTCAGCTTGTCATAGCGGACATTCTGACAAATAAAATCATGGATAAAAAGCTCTTTTCCCTTTTCATCCAGCTTTTCTGCCTGTCCTGCCAGCTTCCTCACTCTGGCTTCCATGGCCTTCTGATGCTCCATGATCTTATTTTTCTTAAAAAGATAATCCGGCATCAGCTCCACATTTTCCGAATCCGGATAATACCGATAGCGAAAGCCAGAGGTCCAGAATATCTCCGGATGGTCCAGCCGAAGCCGGAAATATATATCATTCAGTTCTCCGGTCTCCAGCCATGGTACCGGAAAAGACGGTGCCAGCGAACAAAGCCCGGTCCTCATGGCCTGATAGGCTTTCTGCTGTCTTTTGTCCATCTGATTATAGTAATAATTGTTTTCTTTCATCATGATCGATCAGCCGATCCCTCCCAGTACGATACCCAGGATCAAAACCAGGAAGCAGACCGGACAGAATACATATTTACAGAGGGGATAGAACATCTTTCCCACCGGCTTTTTCCTTCCCAGATTGACCTGCTCCTCCACATATCGCTTTCCGCACACCCAGAAGAACATGATTGCTGCAAGTCCGGCGCCGAGGGGGCAGATATAAATGGAAAGCACGTCCATCCATCCGGAAACAATTCCCTGGATACAAACAGCAGCAGCTCCGCTGAAAATGCCCACAACTGCACAGGCTGAAACGCGTCCCAGGCCAAATTTTTCCTGTACAGTGGCAATCGGTGCCTCATACAGATTGATCAGTGACGACATACCGGCAACCAGTACCGCCACAAAAAAGATCATTGCCACCACAGTGCCGCCCGGCATGGATCGAAACAGATTGGGAAGGAAGATAAACATAAGCCCCGGGCCGCCCTGATTCAGCCGGGTTCCTGTCGTTGCCATGGCCGGAATGATCACCAGTGCCGCCAGAATTGCCGCTATCGTATCAAATAAAGCCACCCGCGCTGCCGAAGCTGGAATATCCTCCTCGTCTGACAGATAGGAGCCATAGATCAAAGTTCCGTTTCCTGCAATGGACAGAGAGAAAAACGCCTGTCCAAGAGCATAGATCCAGGTAACCGGATCGGCCAGAGCCTTAGCATCCACCCGAAAAATATACCGGTAACCCTCCACCGCCCCCGGCTGGAAAACCACATAAACGCCGAGCACAACAAACAGGAAAAAGAAGATCGGCATCATGATCTTATTGGCCTTCTCAATTCCTTTTCCCACACCAAACATCAGAATAATCATGCCGATGGCAAGGGCTCCCAACAGCCAGCCATTATTTCCAAAAGCGGAGGCCATGGTTCCGAACGCAGCTGCGAAGCCGTCTATGTCCTGCGGGGCCAGCGTTGTCCCCATAAAGGCTCCCACTGCATACCTGAGAATCCAGCCAAGCACAATGGTATAGCCGATTGCCATGGCCAAAGACCCCAGCACCGGAATAAGGCCAATACCTTCTCCCAGCTTCCGCTTTCCTCTCCGCCCACAGGCAGAACCAAAGGCATCCACCGGGCCCGATCTGGTCGCACGGCCAAAGCTCATCTCACCGATAATACCGGTCGAACCGATCAGCACAACAAAAATCAGATAGGGAATAATAAAAGATCCGCCTCCATAAAGAGAGACTCTGGTCGGAAACATCCAGATATTTCCCATTCCCACTGCCGATCCGATACAGGCAAGAATAAATCCCCATCTGGAACGAAAAGCTTCCCGTTTTTTCATTTTTACCCCCCCCCACGCTCAAAGCTATTATTCCATACTCCTGTTTTTTTCCGATACATGGACGCATCCGCCCTGCTCAGCAAGTTCCACTTCACTGTTGCTTATGATAGCTTCCCCGCTGCCTCTTCCTGCCATGTTATGACCCTGGACTTATGATTGCTCGGTAATCCGCCTCCGTAAACCGATGATAAATGGTATGTCCCATTTCCATCCGGATACAGTAATGCCAGGGATCCGGCTTTTGATCAGGAAAATACAGTACGTAGTCAAAATCAGCTCCCGGCTGCATCTTTTCACAGACATAATGTTCATTGAACGCCGCAAAGCATGTGCAGATCTCGTCTATGGTCAAATGATGATGTTCCTGAAACAGCCCGATCATACTTACCAGAAACGGCGGATCCGGCACAGACTCATGCACATAAGCGGCACCTTCTGCAGGGATCCGCACCTCCATCCTTTCCCCTTTACAAAGAAAAAAACGGATGTGGCCCAGCACCGTTTCATCGAAACTTTTGTCACTCTCCAATATGGAAAGCAGCTTTGCCCCGTTCATCGGTTCCGTCCGCAGCAGCTGACACAAAGACTCCACCGGAAAATACAGCCTTGTAGTCTCTTTTGCGAATCCCAGCTTAAGCTGGATCTCCTTTATCTGTTCAATCACATTTTCAATCAATTGAGTCTTATCCATTTGACAAAATCGTCCCTCACTTTTCATCTGGCCTGTTCTTCACTGATTATACCGGATTCCTGCATAGATCAGCATTCCAAGTCCCACCAGAAAACCGACTAAAAACGCAATCATACTCCATTTTGAACCAGTGATCCCCACCAGCACGCCGCTGATCAGGCTTCCCGCGCCCATCACCGTCACACCTTTTCCCGAAACTGCACAAAAAGCCTTCTTGTCCTCCTCCGATACTTTATCATAATGATATTGATGAAGGAGCGAAATTCTTTCTTTTTTCCATAATAAATAACCGAGTACGAGGAAGAGGGCACCTATTGCACCAAGAATAATCGCCACAACCATATTCCCCGTCCCCCCTCTGCCCAAACAGGCAACATCCATTTCTCCATTTACAAAGCCAATTCCATTCAGCTCTGATTTTATTATAGCAGGAGTCTTTGTTTCTGACTATACCAAGAATCCTCGTAGTACAGTCATTTTTCTTCTAAGGAAAAAATCATTTCTGCCATGTACATTTTTTTGAAGAAGCAGGCAAACCATAATAAAGAGATCGGTCAGTTGGATTATGGCAGTTATGCTGAGGGAAAGAGTCTGAAGTAAATACTGCTGAACACGGACGAGGCCTATGACCGGATGAACCGGATTACAGAAACCAATGCCTTGATCTGAGCAACAAAGCAGCTTTTATGGAATTTTGATTTGTTAAAATCCAAAGTATAACACTTTACACACTACAAACCGGCTGTTTTTTCTTTCACTCCTCTGACCCTTGTCGACACCACCGCCCCAAGGGGTACCATTTTGATATCCACGCTTCCGTTCACTTTCCTCGTAATAAGCGTTCCGCCTCGCTGTATATAGCTTTTCTTTATGCCCTTGTAACCAAGGTAATCGATTGACATTCCATAAGTCATCTGAATGCCCTTATATATGAGCGACAATGTATTTAAGTGATCATGTCCGCAGAACATCCACTTTATCACACCATTCTCTGCTGCCCTGTCAAAAAATGTTCCCTCATACTTTGAAATACCAAAATACTCATTCTTCTCGCCAACACTGCCATGCCGGTAGAGGACACTTTTGTCACCGAGCTTCATTTTTTCATATGCCTCTTTAAATTCCCGAAGCGGCATATGAAAAAATGCCATAGCCTTTATATCCGGATCCTGCTGTTTCAGTGCATTAAGACGCTCCATACACCAATCGACCTGATCCTCTTTAATACAGTCAAACCCACTGTAAAACCAGCCGCCCTCTCTGTACATATTGGAATCAAGCATAACCAGCGGGAGAAGCACTTTCCCGGAATTATCAACTAATTCGATAAGAAAGTTTCCCACACCTGTAAGAGCCCTCCTGCCTTCTGTGAATATGCAATACTTTCCTTTTTTAAACAGTTGTGCCAATTCTTCCTTATTGCAGGTCGATCCCATTTCACAATCATGATTGCCAAAAACCAGCGTATAAGGGATTTGAAAACCATCCAGAAACGCCATCAGCTTCTTTGCCTGTTTGCGGTTGTTCAAGGTCCCTGCCTTTGGTAAAAACGGAAATACAGAATCCCCGGTCAGCACTATCATATCCGGTCTGGATCTTTTTATAATTATCCGTACAGCATCCAGCGCAAGCCTGTCCCTGCCCTTCGATATAAGCCCAAAGCCCAAATGCAGGTCCGTCAGCTGCAAAATTCGAAAATCCCTGTCTGCCGGTATTCTCACCTGAAAGGTTTCATCATCTATCTGTCTTATCTTATCTGAACTATACACAAAAGCCTCCTAGCTTAACGGAATGAGGGATCCCACAGCCGACACGATCGTTGAAGCAACCATAAGTACCTGAAAAGGCACACTTCCTATCACACCGCAAATCGGACTCGCGCCGGCTTTTCGTCTTGATTTGCCATAGGTAAGCACAAGCATGATACTGACCAAAATCACAACACCACTCATGATCCGTGTCAGAATAATAAAGCTGTTTACTCCAAAAACGGCAAACAGGATACATGGAATCGTGGCAGCAAGCCAGCTCAAACGGTTTCCAATGCCGACCTGCTCATGGACCACATCACGCAGAGCCAATGTATTTGACCAGAAAGTAGTCAGCAATGCAAACAGCGAGAAAATTCCAGCCAGGATAACTGCCCATTTTCCGATACTCTCACCAAGCTGCATATATGCGAGCTCCTTATTGATTTCCCCCTTTGTCCCAAGCAGCACCGTCATTGTCACGATCAATACAAACACAGAGGAGAGACCGAAGCCGATGAATATTGACTTTCTTATCTTGCCGGGATTCCCATCAAGTCCCTTTACCACCTGAATTACTGCCTGATTCGCTGAAGTTGCAAACACTACCATGCTGTAAAGTGCGAGCAGATTGTTCCAGTGAAACGTCGCCGTATACAGTGCATTTACCGGACGCATAAATGTTCCGGCTGTCATGACCGCCACGATGCCCATGAGAAGTACCACAGCATATTTCTGTGCAATTCCAACTGCCTTCATTCCCATGAACACTATGCTTCCTGCAATAACATAATATACAAGCTGCGCTGACCACAAAGGCATTCCAAACCAGTTTGTGAATATCTGGGCCCCACCATTAATGTTCCCGCTTACACCAAGCATTATCGCCAATCCATACACAACAAATACAATCCAGCTGAATATTTTCTTTGCCGCACCATGGAACAGTTCGCCTTCAAAGCTTTTGACCAGCTGTACTCCTCCGTTATTATAAGACAGCTCTGCGATTATCAGATGCAGAACCACATTAACAACATAAGCAAGCGCCACCATCCATACCACATCCAGCATGCTGTTCTTCGTCGCCAGATAGGGCACCGCAATAATTCCGGTTCCTATACTGTTGCCCACGATCATACTGATTGCCTCAAATGTAGTTAATCTGGCTTCTGATTTGATTTCCATACTCGGTATCTCTCCTGATATTTTGTTTCAGTATAACACGAAAATCCCGGTCAATGCAATTGAGACAGGCAACGTCCCGCAGCATTTTCAGCTCTCAAAACTAAAATCCGCCAATGTTTATTCCGAAATCTTCATCCTCAGCCATTGATCCAAGAAGTTCATCTGTTCATCTGTATGAAACCAGTGTTCCCCACCTTCCATGATCGTCAGTTTCGCAGCTTCTTTCATGGCAAACTCCTGTATGGTATCAATCGACTGCAAATGGTCATTGCTTCCATACAGGATTTCTGTTGGAACATCCCAGCTGATCTTATGATTCCTTACATACTGCAAATAATCCCACGACAGATCTTCGCCAGAATCTACAGGTATTATCTTTCTCTTTTCCAGCTCACACTCACTCGTCCCGGCCCAGTCAATCATATCGGATATCAACTTTTCAAAATCAACGATCGGAGAAATAAAAAATGCTTTATCTATAAATCTGCCGATACCGGCATTCATTGAAAAATACGCGCCAATACTTCCGGCTATCAAAATGATCCTATGATACTTTTCGGATAATTCAGCAGCCTTATCCGCAAACTCCTGTTTCGCCTCCCAGGGATTATCTGATTTATAATCAAATCCATATACATCCGTTCCGGGAAAGAACTGTCTGTAATGCTCTGATTCATCTGCGCTGCCGCCTTTACCATGAATGTATAAGACTACTTCATTTGTTTTCCGTCCGGCCATCCACTCATCCCTGGTAATTTTCGTAAAATGCTCAGTCCTGACATCACCCATTAATACACAGGGCTTATTTTTCTCCGTATGATGATAGGTAAATCCACATTTCTCCTGACACTTTTTAGACTTTTCATTTCCATCATAATATCCACACCACATGGCACTGCAGCCAAGATCAAAAAAAGCATGCTCCTGCAGCCGTCTCACAGCTTCCGGGATCAATCCCCTCCCCCAAAACGGAACTCCAATCCAGTAACCGATTTCAATCTCATCATCGGCCGCCTTTGTATGTGACTGTGCCGGCGGAATCAGCCCAATACTTCCGATTGCACGATTGTCTTCTTTAAGACATACCGCATATGTTTCATCGGCCGATAATACTCCCCTGATAATTTCTCTGCTGTTGTCAACGCTTTTATGTACCGGCCAACCTGCGATCGGTCCAACAGCAGGATCTTTCGCATATTCAAATAAACTTTCTGCATCATCTTCTGTCCACGGACGAAGAAATAATCTATCCGTCTCAAATCTCATATCACTCAAGGCTCCTTTACTTATTACTTTTAATATTCATCATCTTCTATCGCTTCGTCTACTCCATCCGCATAATCGAAATCTGTTTGATATCTGTCCCAGTCGTAGTCACCATTTTCGTATATATCTTCGTAACCATCATCGTACGAATCAAGTTTACCTGGCTTGCTGCTGGATTTCGATCCGATGGATCCATACGGCTCATGTGGATTGTCCCGTTTATCCCATACTTCTGTTACCTTTCCCCGAATGCATCGGGCAGTAAATATCACGCGGCCATCTTTCATAAAGTCATACAGGGTAGCTTTATACTGTTTTCCATTGATAAACTCATGATTTCCTCTGGTTTTCGGAGATGGGCTTCCGATAATTGTATTGGAAATATCGCTTTCCCGCATTCCTACAAACGGAACCCCACTCCTGACCTTCTGCTGATACGCTTTTTCTTCCTCCTCCCGCTCCCTTGTCCTCTCCGCTTCGCAATATGCATCATACTCCGTTTCTACCCGGTTTTTAAATGCAGCCATTTTCTGCTTTCTCTCAACCGGCTGGTTTTCGTACATCCCATATTTTAAATTCTCATATGCTGCTTCCAGGTTTCCGGAATCGTAAGAAATATGCGCTCGGCAATATTCCATGAGTTCATGTGTGTCTTCATAGTTCTCATGCTCGATAACGCTCAATGCATCAATTGCTGCTTCATAGTACTCCTGATCGATCAGATTTCCCGCTTCCGCATATGCATTTTCTACTTCCTGACGATGCGAGTAATCAAGATACATTCCAAAACCAACTGCGAACACAACCGCAATGATACTTAATATGCTCAATACATATTCTTTTTTCATCATGATTCTCCTTTCACAATTGCCCGGCGAATGGCCTTTTACATCATCCGCTTCATGATCAGCCATCTTATTTCAATACAAATAATAAAAAACATGAACATTCAGTCCTTTGATATGTTCATATTTTACACCCCCGGATGTCCAATAAACCTCCCAGATCAAACGTTCCGTCTTTTTTATTGGCTGAAATATTGAACGTAGAATTGTAGAATGAATTTCTTATTTCCAGTCAAACCATGATTTTTTCTCTTGGACTGGAAGTAAGTCTTGCACAAACTCTTTATTTGATTCATGATGATGTTGGTTATCTGTCTGCCAGAAAGGAATACTTATGGCAAGCAAAAAGAAAAAACAACGTCATCTCTCTCTTACTGACAGAACATTTATTGAGCAAGAACTGGTAAAAGGGTCCTCTTTCACTGACATTGGGAAAGCACTTGGCAAAGCTCCTTCTACTATTGCTAAAGAAATAAAACTTCATATGGAAACACGTAAAGCCTCCGGAAGTGCACACGGTTGCAGTAATTGTCGGAATTACAAGGAATGTACGCTTCAACATATGTGTGGCAGCATAACCTGCAAAAGAAAATGTAAGTCGTGCAACCTGTTTCAACATCACCACAATTGCCCTGATGATAACCAGTACACGTGTGATGCTCCATTCAAACCGCCTTACGTCTGTAACGGTTTCGATGAAAGAAACCATTGCCATTTAGAGAAACATTATTATCATGCAGCCAAAGCTCAGGCAGAATATGAAGCCACGCTTACTACTTCACGTCAAGGCATAAATATGACTCCTGAAGAACTTGCCGAACTTGATGCAATACTCTCTCCACTAATAAAGAAGGGTCAGCCGCTTAGTCATATCTTTGCTGTCCATTCTGATGATATCCCTGTTTGCATGAGAACGCTTTACAACTATCTGGATCGGCGTGTCTTTGCAGCCAGAAACATCGACTTACACCGTCGTGTACGCTACAAAAAGCGTCGTTCCGACAGCAAACCAGACAGTAGACACCTTAATCAGTTTTATCGAAATAAGCGGACTTACAAGGATTTTGAATTCTATATGGAGCACCACCCTGATGCTTCTGTAGTCGAGCTTGATACTGTTAAAGGAACTCGTACATCTGGGAAATGTCTTATGACTCTTCTATATTCACAATAAAGCAACCCTATTTCGTGTAATATTTAATATATATTTCCCATTATTCGATTTTGATTGTACAATTGGGATTTCGTCAGGAATATCTTCTGTCAGATTCAGCATCAAAAAGATTAGATAACTTTGCATTTATCTCATTCAAAAGCAAATCCGGTCGTTTAATTTTTTCCATCGCAAATAACGCAACTTGACACGATATTAATTTCATTGTTATTCTCCTAAATCAAAAATTTTCGTAATATCACGATACCGATTCACCACCCGGTAAATCTCCACATACTCTTCTCCAACTTTATATATAATCACATAATTTTCCCAAACCGCATACTTGTAATCTGTTCGGAAACTAACTCTTTTGGAGAGATCTGTACCCATCCCAGGAAACAGTTGAATATTTTCAAATTTACCATAGATTTCCTTTATCGTCTTTGCCGCATATTCTACATTATCCTCGGCAATATAATCACGTATTTCTTTTAAATCTGATGCAACTAATGGGTTAATTCGCAATTTCAACATAGGTTATTCCCCCACAAGTGCTTTTAATTCATCCAAACTGAGCCAACCTTCGCCGTCTTTGACCGCATCCTCTGCCTCCTGCAGTTTCATTAATAGTTTCTTCTCTGCACGATCACGCTCATAATCCTCTATATCAAGTACTACAAAGCGTCCTCTTCCATTTTTTGTCAAAAACACCGGTTCTCCTGTCCGACAATTTTTTAAAACCTCATTATAATTTCTCAAATCAGATACTGGTAAAATGTTCGCCATATAAACCTGTCTCCTTCCTTGATTAACCATTATTATTTCTATCTTTATTATACGCAAAAGAGCTGTAAAATTCAACTTAAAATTTTACAGCTCATGTTTTTATTCTTCGCTTTCCTCACCGTACTCTATGATTTCAGCATCTTCAAAATCGAAAGCATTTTCTTCCTCTGTCACCTCATGATCTGGATTGCTCAGAAGCGTATCCTGCAAAGATGCTTTCAGTTTATCGCAGCAAGGTTTGAAGGATACATAAGTCAATCCACCTCCAATAACCCCTCCAACTACTGGTATTGCATGCTTAAAAAAGCCCGTAAAAACCTCTTTTGTCATTTTGACACCAAACCATTTAGCTACGCTCTTTACTATCGGATATATCGTACCTTTGGTTAATGCTTTTTTCATAAGTTGTTTCTGAACCCCTGAACCAAGAGCTTTCGCTATTGCTTTCAATGCATTATTAGCACTTGCGACTCCATACATGACTCCCAAGCAAAGGGTCAAGATATTCAATGTCTCAGTATCAAATTTTTTTCCTTTTTCTGTAACGTCAATTTCCGGAAATCCATACAAATACAATAATTTTTGCGTTACTCTTAACATATAACCATAATATTGTGCAATATCTGCTGGAATTGTTGCCGCCATAGCAAAGCCGCCAGGTGTTGATAAGGCTGCTGAAATACCTGAAACACAATTTCTCTCATACTTGATAACTTCATCCGCATACTTTTCAATTTCTTTTGTTGTAATTCCCGCATGCGCTGGATTAAATGCTATTGCATCATCTATTGTCTCTTGTGGAAAATCTTTCATAAACTCTCCACGCAGAAACTCCTCTCGTTTGATGCATATTCCCGGTATTTTTAATCCCATGATGATCACGTCTTCAATATCAACTTGACCATCTCCATTTACATCCATAACATTATTTACGATTTCTGTTGATTTATTGACCCCTTCCTTAACCTTTGAAGATGCTTTTTCCACCAATTTATGAGCATTATCTGTTACATTATCTCTTAACTCATTGATTTTATCTTTATCTATTTTTGAAATATTGCTTGCCACTTTTTGAGATGCATTTACTGCTGTTTTTCCTATTTCTCCTGCAATATTACTAATTGAATTTCCCAACTTCTTTAATGCCATTTTCTTGTTCCCCCTTTATGGTATTTTGAATCAATCTATTCATAACATAATCTGTGTTTTTCGCGAAAAGGAACGTTATATAGATTATATCACTACATTTCACAAAAGCTGAACTTGGAATTTCGGATTAGAATTCACACACTCTTTTGGCGGGTCATTCAAGAAAAAACCGCCTGCTTTCATCACAGACGGTTCTGTAACATTTGTATTTTTTTCTTTAATCTCATCCGCTTTTCTGCTTTTCTTCTTCTCCGTTCCACTTCCCTTTGGTATCGGCTCTCAAACGTTGCTTCATCCAGATACTTGTTAAGATCAATCACATCCTTGCAATAAGAAATGGTAAAACGGATATATAACACAAGCAGCCACATTCCGCCAACAAACAGTCCTACCAGGATTCCGTCATAAAATAATCCCTCGAAAAAGCTAAAATCACTTTCCTTGCTTCCTGCCGTGACAAATATCAAACATGTCACATATAACACAATCCATTTGTACTTCCACAAAAGCCTTGCATATCGTTTGATTTTATTCTTCATAGCAAAGACTCCCTTCTATCTTCCATTATACCATTTACAGGTCCAGAATGGAATTCTCTTTCTTTGTTTCTTCAAACAACAACTTCCGTATTTTCATGTTGTGGTAGGATTTCCAGTGGTCGAACAGGTCGCACCAGGCCCCAAAGGACATCCTGGAAATCTCCTGTTCCCGGAGCCCAATCTGCAATCCGATAAAAAGCACCCAACTAAATTCTACTTGGAATTCTCCCCGCTCTTCGTCTCCGGATTCGTTGAACGATGCACCATTTTGGGCGGGTCATTCAAAATTTTCGTATGTAAAAAGCTCATGTGGATCAATGCCTAGTGCTTAAGCGATCTTGAGGCCATCTTCTGCTCTCAGTTCGAGGAGAAAGACTGGTACAGCCAGATCTGCAATGGTGAAAACACTCTGGCAGATGCTCTCATGGATCGCATCTGCTATGACTCCTACAAGATCAACATCGAGTACATCGATAAGACTCAGGACAGATTCATGAGAGAAGTCTACGGTCTTGATCCAGCACAGGCACAGTAACCTATAGGCAGCTTAACTTAGGTGGCTCCGTTAGTCCGGACAGGTGGCTCCCGCCACACCAGACTGGCGGCTCCGCCGCATCGTAATATCCAATGGAGGATAGTGTCAATAGTACTTATAAACCATCGACTTGTCATCGTGTAAAGTTCATTTCAAAAATCAGAAAGTGCCAACATGCAAGCAAGCTTGCAGTTGGCACTTTCTTTATTTTATGACTGTTCTCAGTCCATTTCCTACTCAAACTCGCAAAGTTTGGTTTGATTCTGGTTGTTTTAATATGGTTATCTATACTGTTTTGTATTGATAATATGTGTCTTTTCCACACATTATTTTTCGTTTCACATATTTTTAGTACCATTCCAGTACCATTGCATTTTTTCATTATTGTGTGCAGTTCTGGTGGTTTGCAGGTTGGTTTGCTATTCACAGAATAATATTCTGTCGGTTTGCTTGTCCACCTATGGAAATTATAATCTGCAACCGCTAATTCTGCAATAAGAAATTTTGTGGTACTAATGGTGTTAATGATTTCATGAGCTGTCACCAGACTGCTCACACGAATTGTCATCAGATTGCTTAACTGCCTGTCATAGATAATGGTGGATTCGCCGCCCGAAAACGGGCGGCTGACTTTTACTTAG
>NZ_JASGBQ010000006.1 GCF_030053595.1 Fusibacillus kribbianus | reverse complement strand
GCAATCCTCACACCGGTATATATCCTGTCTGGATTCATACCCGGTAACACTGGTCTTTTTCCTCTTTCCTACATTCCACAGGATCCGGCCCTGGGTACAGACGTAGCAGTCTGCTTCTTCAATACCACAGAGGGCAGGTTCTTCGGAACCTGCTTTTCTGTTTTTTACTGATTTTGGGGTATGAAAAGAGGGATGCTACACAACTAATTTTTGTTAGTTGTGCAACATCCCCTTCTTTCATTTCTCATAGTTTTCGGACTGCATTGCAAACTACACCAATCCCGATTTTCTCAAGTTATTTCCATCATCCTGCGGCTCGTTATAATTATTTTATCCGCGTTTTCTGCGTAAAGTCATTACTGCCATTGTTCCTGATGAAAGGAAAAACAACATCAAAAACATAATAAATACCATACTTGTCGGATCTGATGTATCCGCCGTGCCTAAGGTATTTGTTCCGGTACTCGTTTCGGAACCCTTTCCGTTATTATCCTCAGCAGGCGGATCCTCCGCTCCTAATGCCTTAATTTTTTCTGTTTCTTCCAACCCGCAGGCCAGACAGAAACGACTCCTGACGCCATCTTCTCCATAAGCGGCCGGCTTTATTTCCTCCCAATCCGAAAAAATATGTGTTCCTTTTGCATTTAGCGTAATCGTGCATAAGCTTATATTTCCGGCTTTATCTTCAGCCTCGATGGCATGAGTTTCTTTCTGATCACCTGCAAAAATCATATAATTTCCATTATCTGCCACTTCCGCAATCCTGCCATCAATCTTCACAATTTTAAGCTTCCCATTGTCAGAAACAGTAAATGTAACTCCACCGCAATAGGTCTTTTCATTTTCGATTCCTGCAATTACAGGAGCAGTGCTGTCCAAAACGATACCATTCGAAGAAACAAAGGTTATGTTACCGGACTTATCCATAATTTTTGCATAGACCACATACTTATTATCGGGATACAGATCAAAACTGCCTTCCTTCAGTTCTGTCCATTGATCGTCGGAAAGCTCTGCCAGTTCATCCTCCCCCATAACTGTTTCACTGGAACTGAGGAAATAGTATATTTTATCTACTCCACTTTCACCATCCTCCCCTGTAATGGTCACGGTCTGCTTTTGCCGATAGAAGATCTCATCAAAATTGATATTATTCTGAATATCCGTCCATTCATTTGTTCCTGCTTTTATTTTTCCGGACGGAGCAGTTCTGTCATCAATCTTATAAGGCACCTCTACGGTCCCGGTATAATTCCCTTTTCCTTCAACTACAGTCATATAGCTTCCGACTTCAATGAATGAAAGATCTCCGGATAATACGTAATCTTCATCTTTACTCAGCTCGTTCTCTCCATCTTTTACTCGAATGGAAGGCGTGATTATTTCACCTGTATGCAGAAATTCTTTCTGCGCTTCTACCATAGAAGCTGTAATTTCTTTTGGATCGATCGTAAAATTCTTTGTCACATCCGCAGGTAATTTATAATTTCCTGCTTTTGCTCCGGTAATGGCCTCTACAGCTGCTGTGTAAGATGTCTCTGTACCGGCATTCGCATTCGTCTGTTCCCCGGACAGGGTAAGAGAAATTGCATCATCTCCCACTGTTCCCAACACCGTCGTTTTTGGGATCTGCGGATTTCCGTTGTATGTAAGTCCGGAAGAATCCCACTGAATAGAAATCTCTTTTTGCTCTACGGTCAGAATACCGTCAACAAAATGGATATCATAATTAACAGAAGTCAGACCTGTCGGGGTAATCTTATAGCGATTGCCCACATTATCAAACTGATTGTAATCGAAGCTATATTTCAGTGTACCTCCCAGCACATTTGCCGTTTCATCATTCACAAAACCGCTGTATTCAACACCATTATCGGCCGGTTCATCACCGTAGATGATCGTGTTTGCCCTGGCGGTTACGGTCAAAGGAGCTTTATTGATCGCTCCTGCCGCATGATCAGGAAGCTTTACGTTGTAGTTGTCCACACCTGTTCCTGTGATCGTTTTGCCGGATGAATCAATATTAACGATTTTATTGTCTCCCGCATCTGCCGTTACAAAATATCCTTTCAGGCCGGAAATAGTAATACTGTCTCCGGGAATCAGGTTCTCCTGATTTACCAAAGCTTCTACCTGCGCATTCGTTTTCCCGTCATAAGCTTTTTCGGACACAGTAAGGACAGCACCAACCTCCTTTTTTTCAATGTCAGCCATTGCAGAAGCCTGATTTCCTTCTGCTGCCAGCACATAATTATCCTTGTCGGCACCGGCCAGAATGAAATTCTTAAGTACAACATTTTTCTTTACACCGGCTTTTGCATCATCAAAGTTTCCTTCTGCAGTAACCGTCAGCGTGTCCCCCTCCAGCTTTCCGGCAAAGGTCACACCGGAATAATCCAGAGTGGCTGTATCATTGCCGTCATAGGTTTTGTTCTTCGCAGTAATACCGGATACAGTAACCGCAGCAGGATTGATGGTAAAATCGGCGGCAGCACTTCCTGCCTTATAGTTATCCGTTTCCGCAACACTGGCACGAATCGTGTACTCACCTGCATTGACAGGAACATTTTCGGTATAGGTGCTGTCTGAGGCACCCTTAACCTTATAAGTGAAGGTCACTGTTCCGTTGCCTGTGTTCCCGGTAACCGAAGGCTCATGTTTTTCCGTCCCATACGTCCATCCGGTGATGGAAACCGTTGGAGTGATTGACGCCTTATCAATACGAAAGGCCTGCTCGGCTGTAAAAATGCCGTTGTCGCTTGTCACTGTCACCTTTGCCTTATATTTTCCTGCATTGACAGGCGCACCGGCCAGAGCACTTTCCGCGCCCTGCTCAGAAATACTGTAATATTTGATACCACTGACATTCGCTCCGGTAACAGAAGAAATCTCATCGGTTTTTGTTGCCTTCTGATACGGCTTACCGGAATACAGGGCATCCACTGCTGTAACAGACACTGCCAGAGCATGATCCCGCTGATAACTGCACTCCTCTGTATTTACTGTGTTCACACAGTATGCCTTCACTTCATTCCCTGAAGCAGAATATGTCCAGGTATGGTTATGTGCAGGACGAAAAACCGTAATTTCCACCGGGCTGCAGGCATAATCCGTAGCAGAAGTGTCATTCACATGCTCTGCAAAAATGTACAGATGATAATCTTTTCCTAATTCCTTATTTATTAAATCACTGGATAATACAAAGGTTCCTGTCCCTGTAGCCGCGTCTGCAGCAGAAGAGCTCTCTCCATTCGCATTTTTGATATTCTGCAGAGCGCCATAAGCCAGCACCTGAGCATTATTTGACGTATACGTCTTATCTGTGATCATATAAGAAATTCTATTGACTTTTTCTGCGTCCGCTGTTGCCCCATCGGTATAAGTATAAGGAACGGTAATCACGCCTTCCGGTGTATAGGTGACACTCTTTCCACCGGTAAGCTGAATTTTTTTGCTGCTGTCTAACAGTGTCATTTTATAGGACGCACCCGTCTGTCCGGCGGTTCCATCAACAACGGATAAGAACAGAATTTTGGACAAATCGATATTCAGAGCAGGAGATACGCCGGGAGTTTTTTCATAAACCAAATTTGCCACGATCACTCCAGCCGTATATTGTCCGACTGTAGCTGCGGAAGAAGTTCCACCGCTGTTCGTTAAAGGAGAGCGCAGCCACCAGGACGGTCGAATCCCCGTTTTCGTTCTGCTTTGCAGTTTATTGCTATCGCCATATCCATAGGTTGTATTCGTCACCTCCGCCGCATCCAGAACAAATATTTTCTCTCCGGTAAGAGGCGCAAAGGTTGCATATGGAATCGACTTATCCTGCGTATCCGGATTCGCCTTAACGCTTGCAGCTATGGCACCTTGCTCAATCCCGGAGAAACTGTTTGCTAAAAAGGTACTGTTTAATTCAGACCTTAACTGACAGGTACTCCAGACATTCGATCCGCCGTCATATTTATCAAAGCCTACCGCATAGAGTATGCTGTCACAGTCAAGCAGCATGGTCGTTCCGCCAAATACACCTGTATTATTATCAAGAACACGGTATTTCATGGGACTTCCATTATAGGTACCAAAGTACACATAACTTCCCACCCAGTTACTATCCTGATCTTTCGGAGCTTCCGGATTTGAGATAATTGACGTACCAAATCCTGCAATCGTTTTTTCACCGGATCCGGCATGTACCACAGAGATAGTCCCAAACGCAAATCCGATGAACAGAACAAAACTCAGTGCAATCCCCAATCCCCTCTTTTTAAATGAATGATTCTTCATAAAGAACCCCCACCGTCCTTTCCGGCACATTCCCCTGCTGCCGCTTTCCTTCTATTTGTTTCTTCTGATTGTCTGATAAAACCTGGATTCTTCACGGCACAGCCATGAAGAAGGCCGAAAGCCGCATAGTTCCTGTGTTTTAACGGAATACTGCTTTTCACCTGTCAAGTGAATGAAAAAAAGCCTCCATTGTGGTGATATTAAGGTGTTCGAAGCCATTAATAATATAAACAAAGAAGCCCATTATGGATAATGTAAACACTGTATCATCAGAAAGCAATAGGCAGATTAAAATAAATTTTGATGCCATCCTCCGTATATTTTATCTGATATATGAATTTTACCCCACCTTTTAAGATATTTTGCAACTCTCACATTCAAAAAATAATTGATATAAAAAGAAGCTCCTGAAAAGCCGAAGCTTCTCAGGAGCCCAAACCGACAACTATACTATTTGTATTCTCTGCACCGTTTTTTAGTACATCTTTGCTCCAGCCGGAATATGATCGTCCACCATCAGCAGATGGAGCTTCTCTTCTCCTTCTTCCTGATGTACGGCGCTGATCAGCATACCGTTAGACTCAATGCCCATCATGGCACGAGGCGGCAGATTGGTAATCGCAATGCAGGTCTTCCCAACCAGCTCTTCCGGTTCATAGTAAGCATGAATTCCACTTAAAATCGTGCGGTTTACACCTGTTCCATCATCCAGTGTAAACTGAAGCAGCTTCTTGGATTTCTTCACTGCTTCGCAGGCAAGTACCTTCACTGCACGGAAATCGGATTTGGAGAAGGTCTCAAAATCCACGCAGTCCTGGAACAGAGGCTCGATCTCAACCTTGGAGAAATCGATCTTTTCCTCCACAACAGGAGCGGAAGTCTTTTCTGTCTCAGTCTTCTTTGCAGCAGGCTTGGGATCCAGGCTCTTCATCGTCGGGAACAGCAAAACATCTCTGATCGCCGCCGAATCGGTCAGCAGCATTACCATTCTGTCGATGCCGTAGCCGATACCGCCGGTGGGAGGCATACCGATCTCCAGTGCATTAAGGAAGTCTTCATCTGTATGGTTGGCTTCCTCGTCGCCCTGGGCAAACTGCTCCTCCTGGGCTGCAAAACGCGCTCTCTGGTCAATGGGGTCGTTCAGCTCGGAGTACGCATTGGCCATCTCCCAGCCGTTCATAAAGAACTCGAAGCGCTCCACATAATCCGGATTCTCCGGCTTTCTCTTGGTAAGAGGAGAGATCTCAACCGGATGATCCATGACAAAGGTCGGCTGGATCAGATGCTCCTCAACAAATTCCTCAAAGAACAGATTCAGGATATCGCCCTTCTTATGGCGCTCCTCATATTCCACATGATGCTCTTTTGCTGCGGCCCTTGCTTCCTCCAGAGTATGGATCTCATTGAAATCCACGCCGGAATACTTTTTGACAGCATCCACCATGGTGATACGCTCAAAGGGCTTGCCGAGATCCATCTCGATTCCGTTGTATGTGATCGTGGTTGTGCCCAGCACCTCCTGAGCCACATACCGGTACATATTTTCCGTCAGATCCATCATACCGTGGTAATCGGTATAAGCCTGGTAAAGCTCCATCAGGGTAAATTCCGGATTGTGTCTTGTATCAAGGCCCTCATTGCGGAATACCCTGCCGATCTCATAGACGCGCTCCATGCCGCCTACGATCAGACGCTTCAGATACAGCTCCAGAGAGATCCGAAGCTTCAGATCCTCATCCAGGGCATTGAAATGGGTCTCGAAGGGTCTGGCAGCCGCACCGCCTGCGTTGGAAACCAGCATGGGGGTCTCCACCTCCATGAAACCCTGGCTGTCCAGGAAACGACGGATGGTGCTGATGATTCTGGAACGCTTGATAAAGGTATCCTTGACCTCCGGATTCATGATCAGATCCACATACCGCTGACGGTAACGCAGATCCGTATTGGTGAGGCCGTGATATTTCTCCGGAAGGATCTGGAGACTCTTGGAAAGAAGAGTCACCTCCTCCGCATGAATGGAGATCTCGCCGGTCTTTGTCTTGAATACCGTTCCTCTGACGCCGACCAGATCACCGATATCCAGCTTTTTAAAGGCCGCATAAGGCTCCTCGCCCACGCTGTCTCTGGCCACGTACACCTGGATGGTTCCGGGCAGATCCTGAACATGGCAGAAGGAAGCCTTTCCCATCACACGCTTGGACATCATTCTGCCCGCGATGGAAACCTCCTTACCCTCCAGTTCCTCATACTGCTCCTTAATATCACTGCTGTGATGGCTCACGCCATATTTTCTGATCTGAAAAGGATCCTTGCCCTCTGCCTGAAGTCCCGCCAGCTTTTCCCGGCGCACCTTGAGAAGCTGTCCAATATCCTGTTCCTGGGTTTTTTTCTGCTCTGCCATGTTTTCCCTCTTTTACTGTCGTTTTATCCTACTTGTTTCAAAAGCTATCGGCTCCGCTCCGGCAGCAAAAGCCGTTCTCTATTATGACACGCGCTTGATATCAAGCACCTTATATTCAATCTCTCCGGCCTGAGTCTCAACCACCACGGTATCGCCCACACGCTTGCCGATCAGGGCCCTGCCTACCGGTGACTCATTGGAAATCTTATTCTGAAGACTGTTGGCCTCGGTGGAACCGACGATGCGGAAATCCATTTCCTCCTCGTACTCCACATCGTAAACCTTCACTTCGCAGCCTACACTGATCTTATCCAGTGCGATCTCATCCTCAACAACGACCTCTGCGTTTTTCAGAAGCTTCTCCAGTTCCTCAATGCGAAGCTCAATGTCTCTCTGCTCATCCTTTGCCGCATCATACTCGGCATTCTCGGAAAGGTCTCCCTGTTCTCTCGCTTCCTTGATCTTCTGGGCAACCTCCTTCCTCTTAACCACCTTAAGCTCTGCCAGCTCATCCTCATATTTCTTGAGTCCGGCGTAGGTCAAAATGTTCTTCTTTGTTTCTGCCATACCACTTAAATCCCTTTCTGTTTCAAATTTTCAGCGCATCATGTTGTATAGTATATGTCATTTGTAATGTTCTTTTTCAGCGTTGATATGGAAAAGGCTATAAGCCTCCACATTCAACGTATTATATCCCAAAGGCCAGTCCTTGTCAATAATTTCTGCCGCTTCCTCTATACAGTTTCCGGGCTTTTCAGCCGCTCTGCCAGAAGCTCCTCCAGCTGTGCCAGAGTCTCCACCCGGTTCACCGCCTCCCGAAGCGATGCAGAATGAGGACAGCCTGCCGTGTACCAGGCCACATGCTTCCGCATTTCCCGCATGGCCATGGCTTCTCCCTTGAAATCCGCCAGCATTTTTCCATGGCGGAGGATCATCTCCCGCACCTCTGCCACAGTCGGACGCTCCGGTATCCGTCCGCTCTCCAGAAGAAACCGGATATCCCGGAAAAGCCAGGGATTTCCTCTGGCTCCTCTGGCAGCCATCACTCCGTCGCAGCCGGTCTCACGAAACATCCGCTCCGCATCCCCGGCAGTAAAAATGTCTCCGTTTCCGATGACCGGAATGGACACGGCCTCCTTCACCCTGCGGATGATCTCCCAGTCGGCCTTTCCGGAATAATACTGCTCTCTTGTCCTTCCGTGAACGGCAATGGCCGCCACCCCGGCATCCTCCGCGATCTTAGCGATCTCCACGGCGTTGGACTCTGCCTCTGTAAAGCCCTTTCGGATCTTCACGGTAACCGGCTTTTTGACCGCCCGTACCATGGCCCGCAGGATCTCTCCAGCCAGCTTCGGCTCCCGCATCAGCGAGGAGCCCTCATGGTTATTCACCACCTTCGGCACAGGACATCCCATATTGAAATCAATGATGTCATAGGGCCCCGGCTCCAAACGAGCGGCAATTTCTCCCAAAAGCTCCGGCTCTGAGCCGAACAGCTGCAGGGAAACCGGGCGTTCCCTGTCATCCACAGCAAGAAGAGGGGCACTGTTTTTGTTGTTATAGTGAACAGCCTTGGCGCTGACCATTTCCGTACATACCAGCCCGCAGCCCTGCTCTCTGCAGAGGACGCGAAATGGCAGGTCTGTCACGCCTGCCATCGGTGCCAGCACTACCGGAGTGTCCAGGACCACACTGCCGATCACCAGCTTTTTCCTTTCGTTCATGAATCCTTCCCCAGATAAAAGGTTTTGTAAAACAGTTCCAACGATTCCAGGAGCTCCGTTTTTTCCCGCTGGATCTGCTTGATCTTGAGAACGCTTCCGATCTCATCAAAGAGATAGTCCGCCTCCTCGTTTTCCACACGAAGCTCCAGATTCCCTTCCTCATCAAACTCAAGGGTCAGGATCCCTCCCACGTCCTCCACATACAGCACGCAGAGGACCTGGAGCTCCTGACGGATGCTCTCCGGAAGCAGGGAAAACTCTTCATTGAAATAATATTTCTGCGTGTAGGAATTGGCCCCACACAGCACCTTTTTGTCATACATATCACACATACCCGTATACGCCCCGGACCGATACCTCACCGGAGTCCACTGTTTTTATTCTTTTGCCGTTTTCCGGCTCCACCAGAAGACGGCCGTTTTCATCGATCCCCCGGGCAATTCCCTTCCATTCCCCTTTGGGGTCAAGCACGCAGACTGCCTGATCCATGTTGAGAAGCCTCGATTCATAGACCTCCTTCAGAGGGGACAGATCCGCCGTCTTTAAAAATTCCTCATAATATTTTTCAAAGGCTTCCCATACCCGGGCAATGACCTCTGCGCGGCATACCCTCTTCCCCGATTCCAGGAAAAGGGAGGTCGCCCTTTCGGAAAGCTCCTCGGGAAACTCCTCAATATTGGCATTGATCCCGATTCCAATCACCACATGGTTGATGTAATCCGGCTCTGCGCTCATCTCCGTCAGAATTCCGCAGACCTTTTTCCCGCCGATCACAAGATCGTTGGGCCATTTGATCCCCGCATCCAGACCGGTCGCCCGACCGATCCCATCAGCCACCGCCATGGCTGCCACCAGGGTCAGCATGGATGCCTGAGAGGGCGAAAAATCCGGTTTCAGAAGAAGAGTCATCCAGATGCCGGTTCCTCCCGGGGATGTCCAGCACCGTCCGCGGCGGCCCTTCCCGGCCTCCTGAAGCTCCGCCACCACCAGTGTCCCGTGAGCAGCGCCGGCTTCCGCGCGGCGTTTTGCCTCATTGTTGGTGGAATCAGTTTTTTCCAGAAATACCGTGGGATGTCCCGCCCATGCGGTGTGAAGCCTGGACAGGATTTCCGCCTCCGTGACCACATCCGGCGCCTCCAGAAGATGATATCCCTTATTCTGCACGGCCTCAATGACATAGCCGTCCTCCTTCAGCTGGCCGATGGCTTTCCACACGGCAGTGCGGGAGACAGACAGCTGCCGGCAGATATCCTGACCGGACACATAGCCCTCCTGCTCCCGCAGTAATTGTAATATTCTCGCTTTCAAAACCTACCTCCAAAGGCAGATGGCACTGACCGCCGCCAGCAGGAGCATGATCCCCGCCACCACGAACAGGCCGATGCCCAGCGCCTTTTTCTTTCCGCTGCCCTTTCCGTAGCCGCCCATCATTCTGGGAACAGCTGCCAGGCACTGAAAAATTGCCGCCAGCAGAAATACCACCGGAAACAGATAGCTGTTTTCCTCCGGTTTGATCAGGGTAAAGACCCCCAGTCCGATCACTGCCAGCCCTGCCGCCACAGACAACACATCAAAAATCGTCTGCTTTGTATATGGGTTCTTTTTTGTTCTGTTATACATGAAGCTTCTATCTCCCAGATTCTTTCGTAAGCCTGAGTCCGTGAAGAGCATCAATCTCCGAGGGTCGCCACCATCACAGCCTTGATGGTATGCATCCGGTTCTCTGCCTCATCAAACACCACAGACTGCTCCGACTCAAAGACCTCCTCCGTCACCTCATTGCCCTTAACAGCAGGCAGACAGTGCATGAAGATGGTGGAAGCCTTTCCGGTGCTTTCCATGAGGGCTCTGTTCACCTGATACGGCTTAAGCAGAGTCAGGCGTTCTGCCGCCTTGTCCTCCTCGCCCATGGAGCACCATACATCTGTATAGATCACATCGGCTCCCGTTACCGCCGCCGTATCGTCTGTGATCGTCAGTGTACTTCCCGCTTCTTCCGCATAACCGCGGCAGGTCTCCACCAGAGCCTCCTCCGGCCAGAGAGCCTTCGGCGCAATGATGGTGCAGTTGACGCCCATCTTGCCGCAGCCAACCATCAGGCTGTTGGACATATTGTTCCGTCCGTCGCCGATAAATACAAAATTCAGTCCCTTGAGATGTCCGAAGTTTTCTTCCATCGTGAGAAAATCCGCCAGGATCTGTGTAGGGTGATAATCGTCGGTAAGTCCGTTCCAGACTACGACGCCGGAATCCTTTGCCAGCGTCTCCACATGGGAATGAAGAAATCCGCGGAACTCAATTCCGTCAAACATCCGTCCGAGGACCCTGGCCGTATCCTCGACACTCTCCTTCTTTCCCAGCTGGATCTCCCCCTTGCCCAGGTAAGTGGGAAAACCGCCTTCGTCATTGGCCGCCACCGTAAAGGCACAGCGGGTTCTTGTAGAAGGCTTTTCAAATATCAGTGCGATATTCTTTCCCTTCAGGCTGCTGCCGGTGATTCCCTGCTTCTTCTTTGCCTTCAGATCGGCTGCCAGATCCAGAAAATTCTGGATCTCCTCCGGGGTAAAATCCTTCAGTGTCAGGAAATTTCTTCCCTTCAGACTTTTCATAATCTCCATCGTTGTCTTATCCTCCGTCCTGTCAGTCCTTTGCCACTTCTACCAGGCTTTTGATTCCGCCTGCAATTCCCTGGATATCCGAGGGAATGATGATCTTTGTTGCCTGTCCGTCGGCCGCCTTCGCAAATGCCTCCAGACTCTTGAGCTGGAGCACTGCGCTGTCTGCACCGGCCTCTTTAATGAGACGGATGCCCTCCGCATTGGCCTCCTGCACCTTCAAAATAGCCTGAGCCTGGCCTTCGGCCTCACGGATCGTCGCTTCCTTCTTTGCCTCAGCCCGCAGGATCGCCGCCTGCTTTTCTGCCTCTGCATCCAGGATCGCCGATTCCTTCTTGCCTTCTGCCACCAGAATGGTGGATTTCTTCTCGCCCTCTGCCTGCAGGATCTTTTCCCGGCGCTCACGCTCCGCCTTCATCTGCTTCTCCATGGAATCCTGGATCTCTCTGGGCGGAATGATATTTTTTAGCTCCACGCGGTTTACCTTGATCCCCCAGGGATCTGTCGCCACGTCCAGCTGGGTCCGCATCTTTGTATTGATCAGCTCTCTGGAGGTCAGAGTCTGATCCAGCTCCAGATCGCCGATAATATTACGCAGGGTAGTAGCCGTCAGATTCTCAATGGCCATCAGCGGATTCTCCACACCGTAGGCATACAGCTTCGGATCCGTGATCTGGAAAAAGACGACGGTATCGATCTGCATAGTTACGTTATCCTTCGTAATCACCGGCTGGGGCTTGAAATCAATGACCTGCTCCTTTAAATTTACCTTCTTTGCCACCCGGTCAATAAAAGGTGCCTTCACATGAAGTCCCACTGACCATGTGGTACGGTAACCTCCCAGGCGCTCCAGCACGACCGCCTTCGCCTGCGGAACGATCTTAATGCAGGAGGCAAGGATCCACAGGATCACCACTGCCAGAACGACAACGGCAATGATCACTCCCATACTGCCCGCACCGATCAAAAATCCTCTGCTCATAATTGTTCCTCCTTGTTTTAAAGATCTTCATCAAAGCTTCCGGACGATCAGCCTGACTCCTCTGACCTCCTCGATCACGGTCATGGTCTCCGGCTCAATGATCTCATCATCGGCAGATCTGGCAGCCCAGAACTGTCCGTTCACCACCGCTTCCCCGGTTCCCTGCCTGTTGTCGATCTTCTCCGTCACACGCGCTTCTTTTCCGATGAGCCCCTCCACATTTGTCTTTTCCGGCTCCTTGTTGATATACCGCTTCGCAAAGGGCCTGGTAAAAAACAGGAGCATCAGAGATATCACAATAAACAGCACCACCTGCAGCCAGAGCTCTGCGCCTGCCACGCAGGCGATGAATGCCGCCAGAGCGCCTCCGGCAAACCAGATGGTCGTCAGCCCCATGGTCACAGCTTCGATGACCAGAAGGACAATAATCGCTATCAGCCAATACACCGCTGTCACAGCACACACTCCTTTCATCAAAAGCGCAGTACTTTACAGAAACAGTATAACCCATTTTCTCCGCTATTACAAGCAAAAAGAACCGGCGCCCAGGCACCGGTTCCCTTAATTTCTCCATATTCTGTTGTCTGTCTCACTGGTTTTTGTTTTACCGCTTAACCCAGACCTCTCTGTATCTCACGCCCCAGCTTCCGGTACGGGAATGATCCGCGATGAACAGATCGATCTGATACGGGTTGCTGTTTGCAAAGCCGCCGGTATCCTCCGCCACATAAACGCCGTCCAGGCCTTCGATCTTGACCTGTGTACCATAGGGAATGATCCAGGGTGCCACAGCAATCGTGCGTCCCTCAGAAGGGGTTGCCCCTGAAGCTGTGGTACCTGCCCACTTACCGTTGCAGCATGCTCCGCCGCAGTATGCAGTGATCTTGAACTCGCCGAGGGATACCCAGCCAGAACCGGACTCGGCGGCCGCAGACTGGCTGCTCTTTTTCTCAGCCTGTGCTGCTTCCTTTTCTGCCTGTGCCTTAGCCTGTGCCTTAGCTTCCTCCTCCGCACGGACCTGCTCCATGGACTTGGCCTCGCCAAGACGGAATGAGGTGGTCACATAATCTGCACACACATAGCCTTCTGTATCATCTTCGTAAACGATCTTTACCCACTGAAGCTCTGCCGCTTCGAGGCTCTCTGCGCTCTGAGCCGGATCTGTCTGGCCCTCTGTCTGAAGAGCAGCTCCCTGTACGGGAACGGTCTCCGTCACAGTCTCTGCCACAGCCTCCAAAGCCTCGCCGGAACAGCTTGCCGTCTCAGCACCCGAAGCCTGTGCGGTCTCCTTCTGACTTTCTCCTGTTTCCGCTGCCGCAGAAGTCTCCGTTTCCTTCGTCTCAGCAGTCTCACTGCTTTCTTCCGTCTCTTCTGCTTCTTCCGCCGTCTCTTCCGGCACCAGCCTGTAAACCTCGCCGCCATTGACAACTCCGATCCAGGTGGAATCCACGGAAGCGCCTGCTCTTACCCGCACGCCGTCTTCCTTCACCGTCGCCACCAGCTCCAGAGTTTCCTCGGCAAAGGCCTGTGCTGCTTCTCCGGACACAATATATTCATTGTGTACCCAGCCCTCGACGCCGCCGGATGAAATCTTCGTCCAGCCGTCTCCTGTCTCAAGGATATCACCGGCACTTCCCTCATAGAGACGTCCGACGATCTCGCTCTCCTCAGAGGGCTCCTGACGGATATTCTGATATGTGTCCACAGTCGTAACAGCCTTGTTCTGCAGCTCGGGGGCAACAGCCTGTGCGCCCTGTTCCTGTCCGGCCTCTGCAGCCTGTGCCGTCAGCGCTCCGTTATCCTGTGCCGCAGCCGACATATTCTGCAATTCAGCTCCAGTCGTTTCTTTCGTATTTTCAGCCGACTGCTTTGTCGTCTGTCCGAGCTGATCGTTCTGTACCGCCCAGCCAAAATCGGCGGCACCGCCTGCCACAGATGCTCCGGCAATCCGCGCCGCAGCCGTTTCCGGCCCGACAGACTGCTGACTGCCCTTCTCTGTACTCTTTATTACAATTTCTCGTATGTTCTCTTCCAGTGAGGTCTTCCTGATGTCTTGTGCCCCCAGGCCGGATCCCAGGCTGATTTCTGCTGATGCCACAGTCAGAGTGTCTCCTGCGGCTGCCGCCATCAGATCCCTGCAGGGAGTCAGAGTACAAAGCAATGCACCTGCAACAAAGCATGAAACGATGCTTTTCTTTTTGGTTAACATTGTATACCTCCTTGTTTCCTGCTGTAACAATTTCCCCCGGATATGGGCCTAAATATTAAGCCAATATTCGAATTGTTACAACTTTGTTACACCGCCATCATAGCACCAACTTTTTATTTTGTCAACTGTTTCCCACTTTGCTCTTTTTTTCAGCCTATTTTTAGTTCCTTTCCACCACTTCTCTCCCATTTCCAAATTTTTCTGTTTTTCGACAAAATTCCCGCCCATCAAATTGTAAAGAATTTGTTACATCTTCCACCACATATAGAAGGCCGCGGGAGTCCTCAGCACTATATCATGTGCTTTGGACCTCCGCGGCCCTTTCAGAAAAAACGAGGCCCCAAAGCCCCGTTTTTTCCCTTTTATGCCCGTCTTTGACGGGCTGTTTCGTACATAAAAACAGATGCTGCAATTGCCGCATTTAAGGACTCTACCGCGCCCTTCATAGGAATTTTTACAAGAAAATCTGCAGCGTCGGAAAGCTCCTTCGAAAGCCCCGCAGCCTCATTTCCGATCAGGAATGCCGACGGTCCCCGGTAGTTTGCTTCCTCATAGTTTTTTTCTCCCCTCAGATGGGCTGCGTAGGAAACGATCCCTGCCTGCCGGCACCTGGAAAGAACCCCCGGAAGGTCCTCAGACACGACAAAGGGAACGCGGTAAATGGAACCCATCGTGGAACGGATCACCTTCGGATTGTAGATATCCACCGTTTCCCTGCTCATAATGACCCCGGTCACACCGGCGCCCTCGCCGGCCCTTATAATGGTCCCAAGATTTCCGGGATCCTGAAGATTCTCCAGAATCATTAAAAGCGGCGGCTCCGCTCCTCCCCTGTACAGATCCCTCTCAGCCCAGGCCATGGATTTTATGACAGCCAGGACCCCCTGAGGCGTCTGGGTGTCGGCCATGGCCCGGAAGGCACTGTCTGACACTTCCGTGAAAGAACGTCCGGCTAAAAGCTCCCGTCCTCCCTGATTCACAAAAGAATCGGAGGCGTAGATGGAAATCACCCGGTTCGCCGGAGCCTCCAGGACCATTTTCAGTCCTTCCACCACAAAGGCCCCCTGCTCTCTCCTGTATTTTGCCTTTTTCTGCAGGGCCGCCACATGCTTCACCTGCCCGCTTTTGCTGCTCTCGATCCTCATAAAAGCTCCCGCTCCAGATCCTTGTTGCTTCCGATAATAATAAAGGTCTCAGAACCCTGGATGACGCTGTCCGGATCCACGATAAGGACCAGGTCCTCCAGATCGCCCTTTCTTGCAATGATATTGATCCCCTTACTCCGAAGATTCAGTTCCCGGATGGTTTTCCCGATCCACTTCTTCGGCACCTCGATCTCCACCATGCTGAACTTCTTGGAAAGCTCGATGGTTTCCAGGAAATTTCCCGAGGCCAGGTTTCGTCCGAGACGGATGCCCGTGGCCTTCTCGGGAAAGATCACCTGATCTGCTCCCACCCGCTTCAACACGGTGGCATGGATATCGCTGTTGGCCTTGGCCAGCACATAGGGAACACCGCACTCCTTGGCACAGATGGTCGCCATAATACTGGATTCCAGATTCTCACCAATTCCCACGATCACGCCGTCCATATTGTGGATCCCCAGCGACCGGACCACCGCCTGATCCGCCACATTGGCGCAGGCCGCATGGGTCACATAAGCTGAGATCTCCTGGACCTTTTCTTGGTTGCTGTCAACGGCCAGGACCTGGCAGCCGTTTTCCTCCAGCGCGATGGCAATGCTGCTTCCAAACTCTCCCAGTCCAAACACCGCAAATTCTTTTTTTGCCATTTGTCTCCCTCTCTCATTCTTCATCGGCTTGATTATTCTGTCGATTCTATCTGCAATCGTTTCTGTCAGGAAATTTTTTTATTTCTTTTCATAGATAATTATTTCTTTCTATCCAATCAACACCCGTTCCTCCGGAAGTGAGAAATTGGCATCCTTTCCCTTCCGCTTCATGGCCAGCGCAAAGGCCACCGTCACAGGACCGATACGGCCGATATACATGACAACAATGATCACCAGCTTTCCTGCTGTGGACAGGCCGGCAGTGATTCCTCTTGTCAGCCCCACCGTGCCCATGGCTGAGGCCACCTCATAGAGGGTATCCTGGAAACCGAGGCCGTCGCTGGCAAACAAAAGCAGCGACGCGGTGACCACCACCATAAAAGCCAGTCCCACCACGGTCAGGGCCGTCCGCCCTGCCTCCGCAGAGATGCGGCGCCTCATAAACTCCGTTTCCTTCTTACCCCGGATGGTCGACAGGATCATGAGGATCAGGATCCCCACTGTAGTGGTTTTGATACCGCCGGCCGTACCTGCCGGAGATCCGCCGATCACCATGAGGATCATCGTCAATAGAGTCGAGCCCTCCGTCAGATTCGCCTGAGGAATGGTCTCAAAGCCGGCTGTTCTCGTTGTCACCGACTGGAACACAGAGGCCATGATCTTGTCTCCCAATCCCATCTCTCCGATGGTGTCAGGATTGCCCTGTTCAAACAGGAAAAAGAGCAGCGCTCCGCCGAGGAGCAGCACAGCCGTCATCACAAGAACCAGCTTGGTATGAAGGCTGAGTCCCATGACAAACCCCCTGTTTTTTTCCTTTCGTTTTTTCCAGGCATCCAGAAGGTTCCACCAGACCACAAACCCCAGGCCTCCAAGGATTACCAGAACCATGGTCGTGATATTGATGATAGGATTATTTACATACGCCCGCAGGCTTGCCTCCCCCACCACGTCCATTCCCGCATTGCAGAAGGCCGAAACTGCGTTGAAGATGGATTTCCAGAGTCCCGGCCAGAAGCCGAACTCGGGAATAAATACCGTCGCATAGCCGATCACGCCAAGCCCCTCCAGAAGAAAGGTACCCTTTACGATCCGCACCACCAGCCTGGCCAGGCCGGATAAGGTATCTGTACTGTAGGTCTCCTGAATCAGCATGCGGTCCTTCAGGGTGATCCGTTTTCCGAGAAGGATCAGCACACACATGGTCACGGTAATGACTCCGAGACCGCCCAGCTGCGCCAGGATCAAAATCACAATCTGGCCGAACAGGCTCCAGTGAACCGCCGTGGTCACCGTCACCAGACCCGTCACGCAGATACTGGTGGTAGCCGTAAACAGGGCGTCAATGGGCCGGGTCCAGGTCCCGTCGGCAGAAGAGACGGGAAGCATCAGGATCACCGCCCCCGCCAGGATCGCCGCCACGAAGCCGAGTGCAATGATCCTGGTGGTCGAAAGCCCTCTCTTTCGCCTTGGAGAAATTATTCTCTCTTCCATATATTATTTTCCTTCATAGCGGATCACGCTGGACACATCATAGCCGGAAAGTCTCTCACGGCCTTTGAGACCTGCAAGCTCCATCACAAAGCTGATCTTTACCACCTCACCGCCAAGGCTCTCCACCAGCTTGATGATAGCCTCGATGGTACCGCCGGTTGCGATCAGATCGTCAATGATCACCACCCTCTGTCCGGGCTTGATAGAATCCTTGTGCATCTCGATGACGGCGCTGCCGTACTCCAGATCGTACTCCATTTCCACCGTCTCACAGGGCAGCTTTCCCTTCTTTCTGACGGGAACAAAGGCTTTGTGAAGATTATAGGCAACAGGCACGCCAAATATGAAACCTCTGGATTCCGGTCCCACCACCACGTCAAAATCCACATCCTTAAGGGTGTCCTGCAGAAGATCGATGGCCAGATGAAGGCCGTCCGCATCCTGAAGGATGGATGTAACATCGCGGAAAATGATTCCCGGCTCCGGGAAATCCGGAATACTTCTCACATATTCTTCTATTTTCTTCATTCTTTTACCCTCCGTTTCTTATTGCGGCCTGATCTTTCCGCATACATTTTTATTATAGTATCCCACCGGCAGATTGGCAACCGGTAATCTCCCCATTATGGGACAAGTCTTCTACTCTGCGGGAAACCAGCTCTGGATCACCATCTGCAGGCTCCGTCTCCCCATATATTCATTGATGTCGGGATAATAGGCCACGGAAATCTTCTCTCCGCAAAACAGCCGCTCCTCCGCCTTTTCTGCATCCTGAAACAGAACTGCGGGAATATTCCTCCCCATTTCATCAGAAAGAAGAAGCTTCAGCACGTTTCTGTTTTTCCCAAAAAGGTTCTTTGTCCTCACAGTCAGGTTTTTCTGGGCGAACAGCGGCTTCTCATTGCCATTTCCAAAGGGCTCCAGAAGCCTGAATTCCTCGATCAGCTTCTCCGTCACATACTCAAAAGGCATGGGCACATCGATCCACAGTCGTTTCACAAAATCCGGTTCCGAAAGACCGCTGTTTTCATTGAGAGCCGCCCGCAAAGGCTCCAGATTCTCTTCCGGCAGAGAGAGCCCCGCCGCCATAGGATGGCCGCCGAAGGCCGTCAGATATTCCCGGCAGGCTGCCAGGCGCTCATACATAGAATAGGAAGGAATACTCCGCCCGGAGCCCTTCAGGCCCGAGGCCGCCTTTGTGATCACAAAGACCGGATGCTGATACCGCTCCCGCAGCTTTCCGGCCACAATTCCCGCCAGGCTCTCATGGCAGTCCGGCAGATAGACCACATAGACAGGATCGTCTTTGATCCCTGTTTCTTCTATATAATAGATACCTGCTTCCACATTTTTTGCAGTCATATCCTTCCGCTGATCATTCAACTCCTTGAGCTCCCAGGCAAGGGCCTCTGCCTCCTGTCCTTCTGCCAGAAACAGCGCCAGAGATTTCTTTGCCGTGTCCAGCCTGCCGCCGGCATTGAGGCAGGGACCGATGACAAAGCCAAGATGATAACTGCCCAGCTTTCGGGGATCCAGCCCGTTGACCTCCATAAGAGCATTCAGGCCCGGGATCCGGGAATGAGCCATCCGTTTTAAGCCCTCCTTCACCAGGATCCGGTTCTCCCCCTGAAGGACCATCACATCTCCCACAGTAGCCAGGGCCGCCGCCTCCACAAAGGGAGAAAGCTCCTCTTCAGGAATATTCCAGGTCTCATAAAGAGCCGCTGCCAGCTTGTAGGCAACAGCCGCGCCGCAAAGCAGCTTAAAGGGATAGGGGCAGGCTGCCTGATGAGGATTGATGACTGCATCAGCAGGCGGAAGGACCTCTGTCTTTCCCTCCCCCTCCCCATCAAAGGGAACCTCATGGTGATCTGTAACCAGCACCGTCATTCCCAGAGATCTGGCATAGGTGATCTGGCTCCAGGCCGCAATGCCGTTGTCACAGGTGAGCAGCGTATCGATTCCGTCATCAGCTGCCCGCTCGATGATGTTCACATTGATCCCGTAGCCGTCCTTCACCCGGTCCGGAATGTCGTAATCCACGACAGCTCCCAGACGCTTAAGCGCTGTCACCAGAATATAAGTGGCACAGACTCCGTCCACATCATAATCTCCGATGATCCGGACCGGTTTCCCGTCGTGGATCTTGTTTCCCAGGATATCCACCGTTTCATCCATGTCCTTCAGGAGAAAAGGAGAAGGGCTGTCAGATAAGCCTCCGTAAAGGTAGGCATAAATCTCCTCACCGCTCTCCACATTCCGGTTCCGGATGATCCGCGCCGTCACCTGATCGATGCCAAGATGCTGGGAAAGTCCCTTAAAGTCTGCTTTTTTCCCGTAAACTCTCCATTCTTCCTTCATTTCGTTCCCCCGGCCTTTCAAAGAATTTCTTCATTTCCTTAAATGCGACAAAGGGGCAGCCTCCATGGCTGCCCCTTTTTAAACGGCGGTCAAATCGATCCGTTTTCCTCCGCCGTTTTCTACGACAACTTATGTATAAAGATCCCGCTTCTCAGCTTGGGCTCAAACCATGTGGATTTCGGAGGCATCAGCCGGGACGCGTCCGCCACCTGGAAAAGCTCGCCGATGGAGGTGGGATACATGGAAAAAGCCACCTTCATATCCGTATGACAGCGGCGCTCCAGCTCCGAAAGGCCGCGGATCCCGCCGATGAAAGCGATCCGGCTGTCGGTTCTGGGATCGCCGATACCCAGAACAGGCGCCAGCAGCGTTTCCTGCAGCACCGATACGTCCAGATCCTCCACCGGATCCCCGCTCATGGGCCGCTTTGTCGTCAGACAGTACCAGCAGTCGGAAAGGAACATGCCAAACTGACCCTTTTTCTCCGGCTTCCAGGGCTCTGTTCCCATCTGCTGCACCTGGAAACTCTCAGTGATCCGGTCCAGAAATTCTGCTTCGGAAAGACCGTTCAGATCCTTCACCACCCGGTTGTAATCCATGATGAAAAGCTCATCGTCGGGGAACAGCACCGACAGAAAGTAATTGTAGGGCTCATCCCCCCGGTAACCGGGATTTTCCTCCCTGCGCTTAAAGCCGACCTTCACCGCCGATGCAGCCCGGTGATGGCCGTCGGCAATGTAGGTATTGGGCACTTTGGAAAAACTCTCCTCCAGCGCCTTCACCCGTCCCGGTTCACTGATTCTCCATACGGTATGCCCCACGCCGTCATCGGCCAGGAAATCATAAAGAGGGGACTCGTTCATGACCTCCGCCACCAGAGCATTGATCTCCTCTCTGGACCGATAGGCCAGGAAAATCGGACCGGTCTGGGCATCACAGGCATCCACGTGGCGGATCCTGTCCAGCTCCTTGTCAGCTCTCGTATTCTCATGCTTCCGGATAGTGCCGTCGGCATAATCGTCAATGGAGGAGCAGGCCACAATGCCTGTCTGGGCCCGCCCGTCCATAGTCAGCCGATAAATATAATAACAGGGGGTTTCGTCCTTTATAAGGAGCCCGTCGGTTATCATACCGTCCAAAAGCTCCCTGGCCTTCTCATAGACACAGTCGGCATACGTATCCACATCGTCGGAAAACTGACTTTCCGCCCGGTCGATCCGAAGGAAGGAAAGAGGTTCTCTCTGAACCTCCGCCTTTGCCTCTGCCCGGCTGTACACATCATAGGGAAGGGCCGCCACCCGGGAAACCACCGAGGCCTCCGGGCGGATACACAAAAAGGGCTTCACTGCTGCCATTGGTCTTCTCCTTACTCTGCCTTCATTACGCGGACCTTGTAAACGCCGTCGATCTCCATCAGACGGTCCACGACTCTCTGGGAAACCTCCTGATCCGCATCCATAATGGTGTAAGCCACCTCACCCTTGCTCTTATTCTGCATGTCGGGGATGTTGACGCCCTCCTCCGCCAGCACAGACGCAAACTGGCCGATCATGTTGGGCTTATTCACGTTGAAAATACACAGACGGCAGGCTCCCCGGCAGGGAGGCATCTCGCAGGCCGGATAATTGACGGAATTGCGGATGGAGCCGGTCTCCAGATAATCCATCAGTTCCTTGACCGCCATCTCGGCACAATTGTCCTCGGACTCTGCCGTGGATGCGCCCAGATGGGGCGTTGCGATCACGCCGGGCATATGGGTGACCTTCGGATTAGGGAAATCGGTCATATATCTGTGGACCTTTCCGCTCTCAAGAGCCTCCAGCATATCGTCATCATTGACCAGAAGATCACGGGCGTAATTGAGGATTACAACGCCGTCCTTCATCTTTGCGAAGGCATCCTTATTGATCATCTCTCTTGTGCTGTCCAGCAGAGGCACATGAACGGTAATGTAATCGCAGTTTTTATAGATATCATCCAGATCTGTCACGTGCTCGATAAAGGGAGAGAGCTGCCATGCACCGTTGACGGAAATGAACGGATCATAACCGTAAACCTTCATGCCGAGGTCAGCGGCGGCGTTGGCCACCTGAACGCCGATGGCGCCGAGGCCGATGACACCGAGACGCTTGCCCTTGATCTCCGTTCCGGCAAATTTCTTTTTGCTCTTCTCCATATCCTTGCTGATATTAGCGTCCTCTTTGTTTTCCTTTACCCATTCGATTCCGCCGTTGATGTCTCTGGCTGCCATGAGCATTCCGGCCAGAACCAGCTCCTTCACGCCATTGGCATTGGCTCCCGGCGTATTGAATACCACGATTCCCTTCTCTGTGCACTTATCCAGGGGAATATTGTTGACTCCGGCTCCGGCTCTCGCAATGGCCTCCAGGCCGGCCGGCAGCTCCATCTCATGCATGGAAGCGCTCCGGACCAGAATTCCTTCCGCTTCCTCTGCCTTATCTGTCAGCTCGTAATCCGCCGTGAGGAGCTTAAGCCCCGTCTGGGAAATCGGATTCAGACAGTGAATCTTTCTACTCATTTTTTCCCTCCACATGATCGTCTTTGTATTCTGTATCTTATCTGCTGTGCTTTTCTTCAAATTCCTTCATGAACTTCACAAGAGCCTCCACGGCTTCCACCGTCACCGCATTGTAAATGCTGGCTCTCATGCCGCCCACGCTTCTGTGGCCCTTCAGACCGGAGAGGCCTGCTTCCTCTGCCTCCTTCACAAACTGGGCATCCAGCTCTTTGTCACCGGTCACAAAATCCACATTCATATAGGAACGGGATCCTTTTTCTGCGGTGGGGGTAAAGAGCTTGCTCTCATCCAGGAAGCCGTACAGAAGAGCTGCCTTCTTTTCATTGCGCTCCTTGATCACAGACAGACCGCCCATCTTCTTTAACCACTTGAATACCTTGCCGCAGATATAAATGCCGTATGCCGGCGGTGTATTGTAAAGAGAATCCTTGTCGGCATGGGTCTTATACTGAAGCATGGTAGGTGTGTTCGGATATACGTCCTCGGTGATCAGATCCTCGCGGATGATGGCGATGACCACACCAGCCGGTCCGATATTCTTCTGGACGCCGCCGTAGATCATTCCGTATTTTTCCACATCAACAGGTTCGGACAGGAAGCAAGAGGATACGTCCGCTACCAGCGTCTTTCCCTTTGTGTTGGGAAGGGTGTGGAACTGGGTTCCGTAAATGGTGTTGTTCTGACAGATATAAACATAATCTGCATCCTCATCCACCGGCAGATCGGAGCAGTCGGGAATATAGCTGAAATTCTTGTCCTCACTGGAAGCAATACAGTTGGCCTTTCCGAACTTGGACGCTTCCTTCCAGGCACGCTTTGCCCAGTTGCCGGTCACAATGTAATCTGCAACGCCGTTCTTCATCAGGTTCATGGGAACCATGGCAAACTGCAGATGGGCGCCTCCCTGTAAGAACAGGACCTTGTAATTGTCGGGAATTCCCATCAGGTCGCGGAGATCCTGCTCTGCATCCTTGATGATCTTATCAAAGGTTTTGGAGCGGTGGCTCATCTCCATGACAGACATGCCGGTTCCTGCATAGTCCAGCATCTCTGCAGCCGCTTCCTTCAGTACCTCCTCCGGCAGCGCCGCCGGGCCCGCCGAAAAATTGTATACTCTGCTCATTTCATAATCCTCCTCGCGCAATGCCGTATTTCATGCGCCTATAAGTATAATACACGAACCGGGCGGCTGTAAAGCTACCCGGTTCAATTTTGTCAAATTTTTACCATTTTCCCGGCATTTATGCCTGTTTTGCATCCAAATCTTCCTGATTAAAGGCCTCTTCAATGGCTCCGCCCGGCGCAACCATGGGGAATACCTTGTCGTCGCAGTCGATCTGAACATCGATGACCACCGGTTCTCCTGCTGCCATGGCCTCTTTGATGGCCGGTTCCACCTCTTCCTTCTTCGTCACCCGGATACCCTTTGCGCCCATGGCCTCTGCCACCTTCACAAAATCCGTCTTGTCCTGCAGGATCGTATTGGAATACCGTTTTCCGTAGAACAGGGTCTGCCACTGACGAACCATGCCCAGCACATGATTGTTGATGACGATCTCGATGACGGGGATGTTATTTCGCACCGCCGATGCGATCTCATTCATATTCATACGGAAGCAGCCGTCGCCGGCAATGTTGAACACGGGAACATCGGGTCTTCCCATCTTTGCTCCCATAGCCGCGCCCAGACCGTAGCCCATGGTACCAAGACCGCCGGAGGTGATAAAGGTCCTGGGAGCCTTGTATTTATAGAACTGAGCCGCCCACATCTGATGCTGTCCCACGTCGGTGGTCACAATGGCGTCTCCCTTTGTCAGCCGGTAGAGGGTTTCGATCACGTAAGGTCCTGTCAGGAGCTCCGGATTGTAGGTCAGCGGATGACGCTCCTTCATGGCCTCGATCTCAGCCACCCATTCATGATGATCCTGCTGGCTCAGACGCTCATTGAGACGCTTCAGAACCTCTTTGGCATCTCCCACGATGGAAGCGTCCGTCAGGATATTCTTGTTGATCTCTGCCGCATCCACATCAATGTGAAGGATCTTCGCATCTCTGGCAAACCGCTTGGTATTTCCGGTCACCCGGTCGCTGAAGCGGGCTCCGATGGTGATTAAAAGATCGCTCTTTGTGATTCCCAGATTGGAGGTTTTTGTACCATGCATACCTACCATACCCGTATAGCGCTCATGCTCTCCGGGGAAGGCTCCCTTGCCCATAAGGGTATCAGCCACAGGCGCATCCACCTTCTCTGCAAACTCCATGAGTTCTTCGGAAGCTCCGGAAATGGTAACTCCGCCTCCCACAAAAATGTAGGGCCGCTCCGATTTCTCGATCATCTCGATAGCACGGTCGATATCGCTCTCCTTGATGGTATCCACCCTGGGAAGCACCTTCTCCGGCTTCACCGGTGTGTACTCGGTCTCCGCCGCCGTCACATCCTTGGTGATATCCACCAGAACCGGGCCGGGACGTCCTTCCTTTGCAATGTAGAAGGCTCTGCGGATGGTATCCGCCAGCTTGGTGACATCCTTGACGATAAAGCTGTGTTTCGTGATGGGCATGACCACGCCTGCAATGTCCACCTCCTGGAAGGTATCCCTTCCCAGCAGGTTCACCGCCACGTTGGCCGTGATGGCCACCATGGGAACCGAATCCATCTGAGCGGTGGCGATTCCCGTGACGAGATTGGTGGCTCCGGGACCGGAGGTCGCCAGGCAGACGCCCACCTTTCCGGTCGCTCTCGCATAGCCGTCCGCCGCATGGGAAGCCCCCTGCTCATGGGATGTAAGCACATGATGGATCTCGTCGGAATGTTTATATAATGCATCGTAAATATTCAAAATGGTACCGCCGGGATAGCCGAAAACCGTATCGACTCCCTGTTCCTTCAGGCACTCAACTACAATCTCCGCACCTGTCAGCTTCATAAGTTTTCCTCCTCATTATTTAAGCTCAAGAATTGCGCCCCTGTTTCCGGATGTTACCAGGCTGGCGTACCGTTTCAGGTAGCCTTCGGTGATCTTCGGCTCTCTGGGCTGCCATTTTGCCCGTCTTGCCGCCAGTTCCTCATCGGAAACCTTCACGTTCAGGGTGCATGCATCGATGTCGATCTGGATAATGTCGCCTTCTTCAATGAGGGCAATGGGACCGCCGACTGCCGCCTCGGGAGATACATGGCCGATGGACGCGCCTCTGGAAGCGCCGGAAAACCGTCCGTCGGTGATCAGGGCCACGCTGGAGCCCAGACCCATGCCTGCAATGGCAGAGGTGGGATTCAGCATTTCTCTCATGCCGGGGCCGCCCTTGGGGCCTTCATAACGGATCACGACCACATCGCCGGCCACGATCTTTCCGCCCTTGATGGCTGCAATGGCATCCTCCTCGCAGTCAAACACTCTTGCGGGGCCTTCATGCTTCATCATTTCAGGAACCACGGCAGAGCGCTTCACCACGCCGGAATCGGGGGCAATGTTGCCCTTCAGGATGGCAAGACCGCCGGTCTGGCTGTAGGGATTATCCAGAGGACGGATCACCTCTTTGTCGCGGATCTCACAGCCTGCGATATTCTCGCCGACTGTCTTTCCGGTTGCTGTGATCAGGTCGGTATATAACAGGTTCTTCTTGCTTAATTCATGCATTACCGCGTAAACACCGCCGGCCTCATTGAGGTCCTCCATATAGGTGGGGCCTGCAGGAGCCAGATGGCACAGGTTGGGGGTCCTTGCGCTGACCTCATTGGCAATGTCCACATTGAGCTCCACCCCTGCCTCATGGGCAATGGCGGGCAGATGGAGCATACTGTTGGTGCTGCAGCCCAGGGCCATATCCACGGTGAGGGCATTCATAAATGCCTTCTCTGTCATGATATCGCGGGGCTTGATATCCTTCTCCAGGAGCTCCATGATCTTCATGCCGGCATGCTTTGCCAGCTTGATCCTCTCAGAATATACAGCAGGGATGGTTCCGTTGCCGGGAAGTCCCATGCCAAGCGCCTCCGTCAGGCAGTTCATGCTGTTGGCCGTATACATGCCGGAGCAGGAGCCGCAGGTGGGGCAGACCTTATTCTCGTACTCTCTGACCTCATCCTCGCTCATGGTGCCTGCGCTGTAGGAGCCGACTGCCTCAAACATGCTGGAAAGGCTTCTCTTCTTCCCCTTCACGTGTCCCGCCAGCATGGGGCCGCCGCTGACGAAAATGGTGGGGATATTCAGTCTGGCCGCTGCCATCAGAAGTCCGGGCACATTCTTGTCACAGTTGGGAACCATGACGAGGGCGTCGAACTGATGAGCCAGTGCCATACATTCGGTGGAATCGGCGATCAGGTCTCTGGTCACCAGGGAATATTTCATACCGGTGTGGCCCATGGCAATGCCGTCGCACACGGCAATGGCCGGAAATACCACCGGAGTACCGCCTGCCATGGCAACGCCCTGCTTTACAGCTGCCACGATCTTATCCAGATTCATATGACCAGGTACGATCTCATTGTAGGAGCTGACAATGCCGATCAGGGGCTTTTCCATTTCCTCTTCGGTAAATCCCAGTGCATTGAACAAAGATCTGTGGGGAGCCTGCTGCATCCCCTTCTTTACTGCATCACTTCTCATCTATTTTCCCTTCTCTTTCTTTAATTAAATGATCCTGTAACTATCTGATAAGGATACGATCTGCCACAAGGCTTCCCATTTCCTTTGTACCCACCTTTATGCAGCCCTCGGAGTAAATATCACCGGTCCGGTAGCCATCGGTCAGCACCTGCTGCACCGCCGCCTCCACGGCGTCTGCCTCCTCATCCAGATCAAAGGAATACCGGAGCATCATCGCCGCCGACAGGATCGTCGCCAGAGGGTTTGCAATGTCTTTTCCCGCAATATCCGGTGCGGAGCCGTGGCTGGGCTCGTAGAGCCCCAGCTTTGTCTTTCCCAGACTTGCGCTGGGCAGCATGCCGATGGAGCCTGTGATCTCGCTGGCCTCGTCGGAAAGAATATCGCCGAACATGTTCTCTGTCAGCACCACGTCAAACTGACCGGGATTCATGACCAGCTGCATGGCCGCGTTGTCCACCAGCATATGGCTCACCTTCACGTCTGGATACTCTGCCGCGGTCTCGTTGACTACTGCCCTCCAGAGTCTGGAGGAATCCAGAACGTTGGCCTTGTCCACACTGATCAGATTTCCAGAGCGCTTTCTGGCAATCTCGAAGGCCTTGACCGCAATACGGCGGATCTCGTTCTCATCGTATACGAGAGTGTCTGTGGCCTTTCTCACGCCGTTTTCCGTCACCGTATGGCGCTCACCGAAGTACAGTCCGCCGGTCAGCTCCCGCATGATCACCATATCAAACCCGTCGCCGATGATCTCCTTTTTCAGAGGACAGGCATCAGCAAGCTCCTTATAAAGCCATGCCGGACGGATATTGGCAAAAAGCTCCAGCCCTTTGCGGATCCCCAGAAGCCCTGCCTCAGGCCTCGTCTGAGGCGGTCCGTCGTACCAGCGGGAATTTCCCACATTTCCTCCGACCGCACCCAGCAGCACGGAATCGCTGTGTCTCGCCTCCTCCAGGGTCTCCTCCGTCAGCGGGACGCCGTGAACATCGATGGACGCGCCTCCCATGAGAAGCTTCTTATATGTAAATGTATGACCGTAGACAGCGCCGACCTTGTCCAGCACCTTCATGGCCTCTGTGACGATTTCCGGTCCGATGCCGTCACCGGGAATCACCGCAACGTTGTAATTCATGAGCTTTCCCTCTCCTTCTTCATTCAGTTATCCTTTATACTATCTTATTTTTCTTTGTTTTTCAAGCTGTACATGGGATTTTCCCGGGAATCGCCCATACAAGAAAGGAATTTCAGCCATAACATATTGTTATAGAAGTCAAGGCATTCTTAATAGAAAATTATAGCATGCCCGTTTTCTCAGTCTTGTCACCTGTAAACTTTTATGTAATGCTTGAGTAAATTCTGAAACGTGCTATAATGGACAGGAAAGAACCGAACCGCGCAAAGACAGCGGCTCAGCCGAAAGGAGATACCTATGAGTACCCGAAACCTGACATTGATGACCGACCTCTACGAGCTTACCATGATGCAGGGCTATTTCAAGGAAAAAGCAAATCAGACGGCGGTTTTCGACGTTTTTTACAGAACCAATCCCAGCGGCAACGGCTTTGCCATCATGGCCGGTCTGGAGCAGGTCATTGAATACATCAAGGATCTGCATTTCGGAGAAGAGGAAGTCGATTATCTGCGAAGCACCGGTCTTTTCGACGAGGACTTCCTGGACTATCTGAAAAACTTCAAATTCTCCGGCGATATCTATGCCATCCCCGAAGGCACCGTGGTTTTCCCCAGAGAGCCCCTGGTCAAGGTGATTGCCCCCATCATGGAGGCGCAGCTGGTGGAGACTGCCATCCTCAACATCATCAACCATCAGTGCCTGATCGCCACCAAGACGGCCCGTGTTGTCCATGCGGCCCGCGGTGATGGAATCATGGAGTTCGGCCTGCGCCGTGCCCAGGGTCCCGACGCCGGCATTTACGGAGCAAGGGCTGCCATGATCGGCGGCTGCATCGGCACCTCCAACGTGCTGGCCGGCCAGCTCTTTGATGTTCCGGTGAAGGGCACCCATGCCCACAGCTGGATCATGAGCTTTCCCGACGAGCTGACTGCCTTCCGTACTTATGCGAAGCTGTATCCCACCGCCTGCATTCTTCTGGTGGACACCTACGATACGCTCCGCTCCGGCGTTCCCAACGCCATCCGTGTATTTAAGGAAATGAAGGAAGCCGGCATTCCTCTCAAGGGCTACGGCATCCGTCTGGACAGCGGCGACCTGGCTTATCTTTCCAAGAAGGCCAGAAAGATGCTGGATGAGGCCGGTTTTACCGACGCCATCATTTCCGCCTCCAGCGATCTGGACGAAAACCTGATCAACAGCTTAAAGACTCAGGGCGCCGCCATCAATTCCTGGGGCGTCGGCACCAACATGATCACCAGCAGCGACTGGCCTGCCTTCGGCGGTGTGTACAAGCTGGTTGCACTGAAGGACGAGGCCACCGGCCAGTTTATCCCCAAGATCAAGCTTTCCGAGAACAGCGAGAAGGTCACCAATCCCGGCAACAAGACGGTTTACCGGATCTACGGAACCGATACGGGCAAGATGATCGCCGACCTGATTGCCCTCACCGATGAGGAATATTCGGCCAGCCAGCCGCTTCTTTTGTTTGATCCGGTGGACACCTGGAAAAAGACTCATCTGGCTCCCGGCACCTACACCATCCGCGAGCTTCCCGTACAGGTTTTTGACAATGGTCAATGCGTTTATGAATCGCCCTCTGTCATGGAGATCCGCGATTACTGCCAGCAGGAGCTGGATACCCTCTGGGATGAGGCAAAGCGTCTCATCAACCCCCACCGGGCACACATTGATCTTTCAGCCAAGCTCTATGCCACGAAAAACAGCCTGCTGGAGGCCGTCGACAATATGACCCACCAGCAGAATCTATAACAGGAGATTGCCATGATAAGACTGATACTGATCGGCCTGTTTCTGTTTCTGTATCTTATTGTGTTCAGTCCAGCGCTCCTGGTGGAATGGATCATCGGAAAGATCAATCCCACGGCCAGGTCAAAAAGCTCCCTGTGGCTGGTTCAGCACGCCTTCGGCCTGATCCTGTTCCTCGCCGGAACGAAGATCGAGGTCCGGGGCCGCGAACATATTCCTGAAGACAAACCGGTACTTTATGTTGGAAATCACAGAAGCTATTTTGATATTGTCATCGGCTACCGGCTGATCAAAGGGGAATGCGGCTTCGTCGCCAAGAAGGAAATGGAAAAGATTCTGTTTCTCAGAAGATGGATGAAAAACCTTCACTGTCTGTTCCTCGACCGTTCCAATATCAAGGAGGGCCTGAAAACCATCCTGACCGGTATCGACTACGTGAAGAACGGCATCAGCATCTGGATCTTCCCGGAGGGCACCAGAAACAAGGGAAAGGGAATGCTGGATTTCAAGGAGGGCAGCATGAAGATCGCAGAAAAGACAGGCTGCCCCATTATCCCGGTCGCCTTTACCGGCACTGCGGAAATTTTTGAGAGCCATATCCCATGGGTAAAGCGTTCCCATGTGACAGTCACCTTTGGCGAGCCCATTGACATCAAGGCTCTGGACAAGGAACAGAAGAAATTCCTGGGCTCCTATACGAGGCAGAAGATCCTCGATATGCTGCCCGAGGACATGAAAGGCTCAGGAGAAACGGTTTAGATGTTTTATAATTATAATTTATGCGGCGTGCGCCTGGAGGGCGCACACCGAAAAGGCGGTCAACCGCAGTTGGTTGACCGCCTTTTAATTATATATGACAGGCAAATTCTGTAACGCATGCTATTCTCTGAGGAAGCCTTTCTTTCCCAGCTCCTCCTGAATTTCATCCAGGATCTTTTCCGAGGCTGCCCGCACCGTGTGGAAATGGTCTCCGCAGGTGATGGTCATAAGTGGACTGGAATTTCCGCTCCTGATGTTTTCCACGAACTCGGTGACTTCCCGCCTGGTGTGGATATCCAGCGGCACCCGCAGTTCCCCGTAGGACTCGTGCTCCACAAATACATCCACCACAGTTCCTCCGAAGTCCACGATGCTGTTCAGTTCTTCCGCAATCTCTTCATTTTTATGGTATACGTGAAACACACGGCCTGCCTCTGCCTGACTGATACAGAGATATCCCCGGTTTGTGGCAAGGATCTCATAATCCGCCGCCCGAAGAAGAGCGATATCCTGAACGATCACCTGCCGGCTGACGCCGAACAGCTTCGCCAGCTTCTCTCCGGACACCGGCCCCTCCCCCTCTCTCATCACCTTGAGAATCCCCTGTCTGCGCTCTTTTCCATCCATGCTTCCTCGTCCCTTCATCTGTGAGATCCGTACTTTTCCTGCTCCTATTATAACCGAATCAATGCGAAAAGCCAACTGTTTCTCACGTTCTCCGGGAGCGTTTTTTCCTACCACTGTTTCATGCTCCTGCAGGCGCACTCACAGCGGCAGCGGATATTCCGTTTCATTACCCGGAAAAGTCCCCTCCGCGGCAGGATTATTATCTTATGGTAAACCGTCGTTACTGCTCCGCCGTCTCCAGATCCTCCTGAGCCGGATTATTCAAAAGCTTTCCCCGGTAATCAAACCGGGAGCCGTGGCAGGGGCAGTCCCAGGTCTTTTCATCGGGATTCCATTCCAGCTGACATCCCATATGGGGACATTTAACGGACACTACATGGAGCGTTCCGTCCTCCTCCTTATATACTCCAGCTTTTTCTCCCTCATATTCCACAATACCGCCATGGCCGCAGGGCAGCTCCTCCGTTTCCGCCCTCGGCGGCGCAAAGATTCGCCGGGTCAGATTCTTTACGGCATGGGCTCCCTCGGATACAAAGCTCACCGCCGAAGCAGAGGGGGTAAACCGCTGGAGAGAAAAGAGCTCTGCATCGGGATTTTCCCTGCCGGTGACAGCATCCCTCAGCATCATGGCCGCCGCCATGGAGCCGGTCATCCCCCACTTTTTAAAACCGGTGGCCACATACCAGTTTGGTGTGTCGCCGGAAAACTGTCCGATATATGGGATATTGTCTAAAGGCATGCAGTCCTGGGCCGACCAGCGAAACCGTTCCCTGCATTGAGGCCAGTATTCCCTGGCCTGCTCCAAAAGCCACCGGTACCGTCCTCCCTCCCTGTTTTCCCCCGTCCGGTGGCTCCCGCCGCCGAGAAGCAGAAGGTTTCCGGCCCTGCGGATGGACAGACCGCCCTCGTCAATCCCGTAATACATCCCTTCCGGCAATGAAGCTCCCTCGAGAGCCTTCACATAGCTCCGTTCCTGGTGCATCCTCATGAAATAATAGCCCGGCACATTGATGAAGGGATAATGGCAGGCAAATATGATATGCTCCGCCGTTACCGTTCCCCGCCCGGTTTTGATCCGGTTCCCCTCCACGGTGAGGACCGGCGTATGCTCATATATGGTCAGCCCTTCCGCTGTTCCTCCCAGAAATTTAAGAGGATGGAAGCGGGCCTGTCCTCCGAAACGGACCGCCCCCTTTATCGGAAAAGGAAGCTCTGTTTCCTCCGTAAATGCCGCGTCAATTCCTGCCGCCTTCGCCGTTTCAGCCTCTTTAAGAAGCGGCCCGGCCTCTTTCCGGGAATACAGGTATGCGCTGCACTCCGCAAAATCACAATCAATTTCGTACTCCGCAATGATACGCCGGTATTCTCCTATGGCCTTTTCCTGAGCTGACGCGTAATGGACCGCCGCCTCTGCGCTGAATACTTCCGCCAGCTTATGGTAGATCATCCCATGCTGAGATGTGATCTTGGCCGTGGTATTCTTCGTCTGGCCGCTCCCGATCCTGTCCGCCTCCAGAACCACCACATCGACCCCCGCCTCTTTCAGGAGCCTGGCCGTCAGGATTCCGGCCATTCCCGCTCCGATTACGGCAGCTTCTGCCCTCCGGTCTCCGTTTAAAGCCTCGTATTCCGGCAGAGCTGCCGTTGCTGTCCATAATGACTGCATTGTCTTCACCTCCGCTCTTAGGATGCACCAAACAGCGAAGGAATAAACTGCCTTTTGGGAATAAAAAAAGAGAAGCAGTCTGATCACTCAGCTACTCCTCTTCTTTTATCTCCACAAACAGCATGGAACTCTCCGGCGGCATGTCCACCGTCAGAATACCATCCTTCACCGGAAACGACAGACGCCCGCTGTTGTAGGTGTCGTCGGCGGTGAGCATCAGCCTCTCCATCACCCCGTCAGGTGAGACGCCGATCTCCCACACAGGAATTTCAAGATGAAGCTCCTCCTCTGCCACATTGAGAACCACCGCCAGCCTGTTCTTCTCATTGAAACGTCCATAGGCAATGAAGCCCTTACCAGCCGCCAGCAGTTTTAAAGAACCGGTCTTTAAGGCCGGGTTCCTGCGGCGGTTTCCGGTCATATATTTATGGAACTCGATGAGCTCCAGATCCTCGCTGCCCCAGGGATAGGTCCGCCGGTTGTCCGGATCCGTCCAGCCGCACATCCCCGCCTCATCGCCGTAATAAATGGTGGGGGCGCCGGGCCAGGTCATCTGGACCACCACCGCCATCCGCAGGATCCCCTTCTTCACACCGGTCTCAGCCGCTATAGGCCCCAGAGTCCCGGTGCGGCCCACAGTGCGGTTGGTCCTTGTCAGGAAGCGGGAATGATCATGGTTAGAAAGCTCATTCATGGCTACCTGGAGAGACTGAACATGAAACCGGCTCATCTGATGGAGCATGGTCCGGAAAAACAGTTCGCCGTCTCCAAAGAATTCATCGTGGCGCTCATCGCTGTGCTTCTCCATGCCGGTGAGGAACCAGGTGAGAGGCTCCATGAAGGCATCGTAATTCATCACCGTATCCCACTGATCCCCCTGCAGCCAGCTGCCCGGATCTCCGTAATGCTCCGCAAGAATGATGGCTTCAGGATTGGCCTCCTTCACATTCCGGCGGAAATCCCGCCAGAACTGATGGTTGAACTCCTCGCTGCGACCCAGATCCGCAGCCACATCCAGCCGCCAGCCGTCGGCGTTGTAGGGCTCGGACACCCATTTGCGCCCGATCCTCATAATATAATCATAAAGCTCCTTTGATTCCTCATAATTCAGCTTGGGAAGCGTCTCATAGCCCCACCAGCCGTCGTAATGATTGTTGTAGGGCCACTGGCCGCCGGTAAACCTGAAAAAGCTCCGGTAAGGACTGTCCTCCGCCACGTAGGCGCCCTTCTCATAGCCCTCCTGGCCCTCGTAGATCCGTTCCCGGTCCATCCACTTGTTGAAGGAGCCGCAGTGATTGAACACTCCGTCCAGGATCACCCGCATTCCCCGCTCATGGGCCGCCTCCACTACCTGGGCAAAAAGAGCATTGCTGGCCTCCAGATTGACCTTGTCCGTCACCCGTGCAATATATCCGGCGGCATCCCGGTTGGTCTCCCCGTCCCTCACCGGCCGTTCCACGTCGTTGATGATCTTCCCGTAATGGGGATCAATATAATCGTAATCCTGGCTGTCATATTTGTGATTGGAGGGAGAGACGAACAGCGGATTAAAATAAATAACCTGGACCCCCAGGCTCTTTATATAATCCATTTTGTCCAGAACGCCCTGAAGATCTCCGCCATAAAAATTATTTACATCCAGAGCAGAGGGATACTGCCCCCATTCCTTTACCTGACTGACCGGCTGCCCGTTCACATAAAGATATTCGCCGTCCTTTACATCATTTGACTTATCTCCATTGCAGAACCGGTCCACAAATATCTGATAGATCACAGCCCCCTTCGCCCAGTCCGGCGTATGGAACCCGGGCGTGATCCGAAAGGCATACTCATAGCCGGGCGTATCCGATACCCCCAGCTTATTATACCAGCATATTTCATTTTCCCGCTCCACGCGGAAGCAGTACGCAAAAGACGCCTCCGTAAGAGAAAGCGCCGTCTCAAATATATCAAATACCGGTCCCTTCGTCCGAAGAATCATCCTGCTTTCAACAGTTCCTCCGCACCCGACCAGATATACCCTGTCCACATTGTCTGCTGCCGTGCGGAACCGGATCAAAACCTGTTCGCCCGCCTCCGGTTCCATGGGACATCGGTAATCTGCCGTCTCATCGCTGAAAAGGGCCTGCCTGTTGATCCCATTTACAGGACACATACCAACACTCCTAACTGTCTCTTTGGTTTTTGTCTGTTCCTATTCTATATCAAATCGTGCTTTACCGCAACACCATATTGAAAACCCGTTTACTTTTCCACCACTTTGCTCCTATAATAGAAGGAAGAAGGAGGCTCAATCATGAATCATTTACTGCAGATCACAAAAGAACTGTCAAACTATCATCTGGATGCCCTGCTGATCACCAGCGAACCCGGAGAATACTATGCCCTTGGTTTTCACGGAGAAGGTCTCGTCCTCGTTACCCGAAGCAAAAGCTATTATTCCACCGACAGCCGTTATCTGGAGGCGGCAGCGTCCATCGAACACGTGGAACTCTGTCCGGTCACCCCGGGCCATGATCATCTGACACTGGCCGCGGACCGTATCCGCGCTCTCGATATCCGTTCCCTCGGTTTTGAGGAAAACGCGGTAAGCTTCGCCATGTATCAGGCTCTGAAAAAAGTGCTTCCGCCTCAGACAACGCTTATTCCGGCGTCAGGACTTCTCTCCTCCCTTCGGGAGACCAAGGATGAGGCTGAACTTCTTCTGATGAAAAAGGCTCAGGAGATCACAGACCGGGCCTTTACTGAGATTCTCAATGACATTCGTCCCGGGGTAAAGGAAACAGAGCTGGCCGCCAGACTCACCTACCTTCAGATGAAGTACGGCGCACAGAAAAATTCCTTTGATCCCATCGTGGCCTCCGGCGCCAACGGCAGCAAGCCTCATGCCATTCCCACGAAAAAGGAAATCCGCACCGGGGAATTTGTCACCATGGATTTTGGCTGCATGTACCACGGCTACTGCTCTGACATGACCAGAACCATCTGTGTGGGAAGTCCCAGTGCAGAAATGGAAAAGGTCTACTACACGGTGCTGGAAGCCCAGAAAGCCGGTATCGCTGCAGCAAAGGCCGGCATTTCCGGCAGGGATATCCACAATGCTGCCGCCGCAGTCATCGAAAAGGCCGGCTATGGAGACTACTTTGGTCACGGCTTCGGCCATTCCCTGGGCATTGAAATCCACGAGGCCCCCAATGCCAGCCTGAGAAACGACGCTCCCATGCCCTTCCATGCAGTTGTCTCTGCTGAGCCCGGCATTTACCTGCCCGGCCGTTTCGGCGTGCGGATCGAGGATGTACTCGTTTATGAAAAAGACGGCTGTCTGGACATCACCGCCTCCCCCAAAAATCTGATCTGTCTGTGACGGCAGATCCCTTCCTTCACAAAGTAAAACGGACAGCTCATCGCTGTCCGTTTTAGGAGAAGGTATTTCTTTCTTATGGGGTGTAGCAAAACTATATAAAAATGTATTGGGGGGGGTTTTTACGATATTTATTATAGCATTTGGTGTATTTTAAGTGTGCACAAACTTTCACTAAAATCGATTTTTTTTTTAGCAGATTTCACGGCATCTCTTCTCAACACCTTCACACATCTCATGCTTTTTTCATAAAAAGTCCCCTTCTCCCGTGTTTTCTTTTCCAATTGCCTTTTTGAACAGATTATTTCTTCTCAAACAGCGCTTCAAATTCCTCGCCGCCGATCTTCTCCTTTTCCAGAAGAAGAGCCGAGCTTTTGTGAAGAATATCCATATTGTCCATCAGCATCTTCTTTGCCCTGGAATAGCAGCCATCAATGATCCGCTTCACCTCTTCGTCGATGGTGGAGGCGACCCCCTCACCATAGCTCCTGGTATGGGCCAGATCCCGGCCGATGAACACCTGATCGTCATCGTCACCGTAGCAGATCATGCCGATCCGGTCGGACATGCCGTATTTGGTCACCATATTTCTGGCGATTTCCGTGGCCTGCTTGATATCCTGGGAAGCACCGGTGGTAATGTCATCAAAGATCAGCTCCTCAGCGATCCGGCCGCCCAGGCTGACTTCGATCTCCTGCAGCATTCTTCCCCTGGTATTGAACATCTCATCCTGCTCCGGAAGCGGCATGGTATAGCCTGCTGCACCGATTCCCGTCGGGATAATGGAAACCGTATGGACCGGTCCCACCTCCGGAAGCAGATGGAACAGGATCGCATGGCCGCTTTCGTGGTAAGCCGTGATCCGCTTATCCTTATCGGAAATGATCTTGCTCTTCTTTTCTGCACCGATGCCCACCTTCACAAAGGAACGCTCGATATCCGCCTGCTTTAAAAAGCCTCTGTTTTCCTTGGCAGCAAGGATCGCCGCCTCATTCATCAGATTTTCAAGGTCCGCACCTGTAAAGCCGGCTGTTGTCTGTGCGACCTTTTTCAGGTCTACATCTTCAGACAGGGGCTTATCCTTCGCATGAACCTGAAGGATCTCCTCACGGCCCTTCACGTCAGGCCTGCCCACCGCCACCTTCCGGTCAAACCGGCCGGGACGTAGAATCGCCGGATCGAGAATATCCACACGGTTGGTTGCCGCCATAACGATGATGCCCTCATTGACACCGAAGCCGTCCATCTCAACCAGCAGCTGGTTCAGAGTCTGCTCTCTCTCATCATGGCCGCCGCCCATGCCGGTGCCTCTTCGTCTGGCCACCGCGTCGATCTCATCAATAAACACGATGCACGGCGCATTCTTCTTGGCATCTTCAAACAGATCCCGGACACGGGACGCACCGACACCTACAAACATCTCCACAAAATCGGAACCGGAAATGCTGAAAAAGGGAACTCCGGCTTCTCCCGCAACCGCCTTGGCAAGAAGTGTCTTTCCTGTTCCGGGAGGGCCCACCAGAATCACGCCCTTGGGAATCCTGGCCCCTACCTTCATGTATTTTCCCGGATTCTTCAGGAAATCCACGATCTCCGCCAGATCCTCCTTTTCCTCCTCGAGGCCGGCCACCTTCTTGAAGTTGACGCCATTGCCGTCCCGGGTGACCCTTGCCCGGCTCTTTCCGAAATTCATCATCTTCTGATTGCTTCCGCCGGACATGGAACGGTTGATCATCATCATGACCAGCATTGCCACGATCAACATGCCCACCAGGATAGGAACCACAATGGTAAAAAAGGTATCCTCCTCGGGTACACTTCCCATGACAACGGAAACATCATGGTCTGTCAGGAACTGCTTTGCCTCCTTAACGTCCTCCACATTCCAGGTTCTGGACTTGACGCCGTTATTGAAATACAGACGGACGGAGCCGGTGGGAACCTCCTTGTTGGGATAAATCTCCGCATCGGTGACCACGCCCTGCTCCACGGCATTGACAAATTCCTGCCAGGGCCATTCCTCTTCCTGTAACAAATCCTTACGTATCCACATGAATGCCAGGATCACTATCATGATGATTGCCAGATAGAACCCCAGCCCGCTTTTCTGCTTCTGCTGCAAATCCAGGCCTCCTTCTATACCTCTACCACGCCGATGTAGGGCAGATTTCTGTATTTCTGGTCATAATCCAGTCCATATCCCACCACAAATTCATCGGGAATGCTGAAGCAGGTGTAATCCACCTCTACTTCCTTCTTCACCCGTCTGGAGGGCTTGTCAAGAAGAGTACAGATCCTGATATCCGCCGGTCCCCTCTGCTTCAGGATCTCAACCAGATAGCTGAGCGTTCTTCCGGAATCAATGATATCCTCCACGATCAGAACATGCTTTCCGGCCAGAGGCTCGTCAAGGTCTTTAATGATCTTTACGACGCCGCTGGACTGGGTTCCTGAACCGTAGCTGGACACAGACATGAAATCCAGGGACACGGGAACCGAGATCCGCTTTGCCAGCTCACAGGTAAAAAATACGCCGCCCTTCAGCACGCAGATCAGATGAACCGACTTGCCTGCATAATCCTCACTGATCTTCCTGCCGATCTCCTCGACCTTTGCATCCACCTCTGCCTCCGGAATCAGAATCCTGATCTTATCTTCCATAATCGATATCCCCTTTTCTTTTGATTTTTTACTGTATCTTCGGGACTGACCCGTTTCTTTCCGCCGTTTCGCTGCCTGTCCGGGCCGACACCTCCAGGATCCATCGGGTCTCTTGCGTCACCCGGCACCCTTCGCAGGTGCGGCCGCCGACTACCCAGAGCACATGGCTTCCCTCGCAGAGAAGAGGAAGCCGGTTTCTTTCCCCGGACGGAATCTTTTCATTGACCATATAGGCCTTGACCGTCTGCCTCCTGCCGTCTGAAAACGCCTGGAACCAGTCGCCTGTCCGCCTTGCCCGCAGCGAAAGATTACCTTTTATTTTATCATAAGCAAACCATTTCGTATACCTGTTTTCAGGAATTTTTTGCCCCGGCTGCCGCTCAAAAATCCGATATCGGAAGCAAAAACCAAAGAGTTCTGCCGTCTTCCATTCCTCCTCCGGTTTCAGAAAAAGCTCTGCTCCGGCCTGAGAAAGCTCCGTCTCCTCTGTCCCGCCGGCCTTCGTTTTTTCTCTGAGGGAAATCTGAAGCTTCTCATACACCCGCACTGCCTCCAGACCGCCCGGCAGCGTGAGCTTTCGCCCGGTCTGCTGTCCGGCCAGTTTAAGAATGCTGTCCGTGTGCCGTTTTGTGATGTCCTTAAGACTTCCGGTGAGCCTCTCGAGAATGCTGCGAAGCACACATCCTGACAGAAGCTCTTCCAGGCCAAGAAGCTCCTCACAGGGAAACTCTGCCCGGTTTTCCCCGAATATCACATGCTTCCCTATCCATTCCCCGGCCTGCCGGTTCACCCATCGGTCTGCGGCAGCGATCATCTCCGCCGCCCTGGCAATATTCTGTACAGCCTCCTCATTGATCCGACAGGCCTCCGGCAGGATCCTGTTTCGGATCCTGTTTCTGGCATACTCCTCTGAGGCATTTGTACTGTCCTGACAGCAGGACAGCCCTTTCTCTGCCAGATAGTTTTCTATTTCCCTGCGGGTGACTCTGAGGAGCGGACGGATCAGGCACTTCTCTGTACCGTCAAAAGGCAGCGGCGCCTTCGCCGCCATGCCGGAAAGTCCTGTCAGGCCGCTCCCACGGAACAGATGAAAGAGAACTGTCTCCGCATGATCATTCTGATTGTGAGCCACAGCGATCCGATCTGCCGGCAGGCCTTTTTTTGCCTGACGAAAGCATTCATAGCGCGCCATGCGCCCCGCTTCCTCCTCAGAAAGCCCAAGCTCGGCCGCCAGCTTTGGCACCTGCCGGTGATATACCAGAAGGGGGACGTCTCTCTCCTGGCAGAAGCGCCGCACAAAAGCCTCGTCCCGGTCTGCCTCCGCCCCGCGGATCCCATGATGGACATGAACGGCCGCCACCCGGATGTCAAGCCGTTCTTTAAGCTCCCAAAGTACGGAAAGCAGGCAGATGGAATCCGCCCCGCCGGACACCCCGACGGCAACGGTCTCCCCTGCCTGTATCAGCTCTTCCTGTTTTATGATATCCAATACCTTCTGAAGCATGCCGCTCCCTCATTTTCCACCGGCTGTCCACCGTTTTTTATGATTCTATCATACTCTATATTGAAATATTCGTCAAATAACGGCGGATGTGAAAGTTCAGGCCTTCCAGATTCCCACTGCCAGCACAGTCATATCATCCCGGCAGTTTTCCTCGGAAAGTCTGGCATAATGCAGGATCTCATCGGCTGTGTCCTGAAGATTCTCGCCGGACATACAGGAAAGGATCTCCCGCATGGTTTCCTCCTTGTCGTCTCCGGTAAGGGCGTCCAGCACTCCATCGGTCACCATGATGATCTTATCCCCGTCCTCCAGATCCTTCTCCACATATTCCGGCCGGGCATTTTTGAGAACTCCCGCCGGCAGCCCCTCGGCCCGGATGGCCTCGATCCGTTTTCCCTTTTTGATAAAGGTGGTGACTCCGCCCGCCTTTACAAACCGGCAGCAGCCGGTGTAAAGGTCAGCCACAGCCAGATCCACGGTGATGGGCCTCTGCTCCTGTTCCTTCAGAAGCAGAACTGCATTGACCAGTCTCAGCGCCTGCGTCAGGCCGAAGCCGCTGGAAAGAAGCTGCTCCGCCAGCTCCATGACCACCTCGCTGTCCCGGAAGGCTCTGCTTCCGGAGCCCATTCCGTCGGCCACGCCGAAGAGCATCCTGCCACCGGGAAGCTGGCAGAAGGTAAAATTATCTCCGGACGGCTCCCGGCTTTCCTTCGACGCCCTGGCGATCCCGTGGAGCATCATATATTTTGGTGCCTTGATCAGCCGCACCGTACAGCTCTCCCTCGTAACGATCCTTCTGCAGTCCAGAGAGGGAATGAATTTTTCTCCCATGACCCGGCTTACGGTCTCGGCAAGCTCTCTCACGGTCATGCAGCGGTTGCCCGCCGCGTGAAGTGTCAGGTAAATTTCCCGTTTCTCTCCTTCCTTTTCCAAAAGCATCAGGTTGTCCAGCCTTACCCGTCGAAGCTTAAGCTCTCTTTTAAGCCTGTCCCGATACTGCCCGGAAACATCTCCGGTGGCATCAATATCCGTAGACAGCTCTTCCAGAATCCGTTCCATCTCCCGAAAGCTTTCCGCCATGACTCCCCGACACTCCTCATACCGGTTTTTCCACACAAGCTCCTCCAAAGGAAGCGCCGCCGTATCTCCCGCAATCACAGGTATTCCCTCCTCCACAACATTTTCATCCTGTTCCTCATAAGCTCCGCCGCTCTGACAGAAGGTCTTTGCCAGCCGTTCCATGGAATCAGAAACAGACCGGATCCTCTGGGCCGCTGTTCGTTCCTTTCCCGGCATATATATGGAAAACGGGCGTACCGTTTCTTTTTTTACCCGGGTCTGCCGGCACAGGCTTCCCGGCACCAGAAGAAATGCTGCCGCCGCCGTCACAAGCTCTCCCATTTCCCCGACGCCGCGCGCCGGAAGATACAGTATCCCCAGAGCCGCTGCACCGGCCAGAAATCCCAGGGTGCTTCCCATCTTTCCGAGGCTTCGGAATCCTCCGGCCAGAACCCCCGTCAGACACAGGATCCCCATGGCAGAAACATCCGCCTGCAGAATCGTTTCTATCACTCCGCAGCCTGTCCCGGCTACAGCCCCGACCCCTGCGCCGTACTTGTAGCCCACAAACAAAACGCTGAAATACATGGCGATCCTCACCACCGCTGCCAGCGTCTTCCCCTGGACAAGAAAGGCAGTGAGCACAAAGCCCGTGAGCAGGGCCAGGACCGCACGGATAAATGTCTCTTTTTTCATGACAATACCTCCCTGAGAAACTATTATAACGTTCCTCCTGCGGGAAGACTGTCGAAACGTAAGAGCCCCTCATGAAAATATTTCGACGGCAAAATCCGCACAAAAAAGGAGCGCTGCGCCTGACCCGAAATCATTCAGATTTCAGATCATTGTACAACACTCCTCGTCTTATTCCTCGCTCTTTGGTTTTATCAAAATCTCGCCCGGCTTTACAAGCCCCAGCTTTGTCTTTGCGATCTCCTCGATATACTGTTTTGTCTGCACAAAGATCTCCCGCTCCTTAAGCTCCTCCGATTTTTCCTGCTCATCGTCGATCTGAGCCTGAAGCTCGGCCTCTCTGGCCGCGTAGTCGGCGTCTCTGGCCTGAAGAAGCTTTGTCCTGTAAAGAAGGATCCCGCCGAAGAGCGCCGCCACCAGTACGATCCCCAGAAGGACCTTTTTGTTTTGTTTCCGGTACTTTTTTCTTCTTCCGCCTGCTGCCACCCTTTCCTTCACGGCTCCTTTCCCCTGCTGCTCTGTCTTTTTTTATGTCTCTTTTTTTTATTGTAAGCCATCTCACCGGCTTTTTCAATAGCCTCCCGACGGATTTCACCGGAAAGGCAAGTCCCTTTACGGCAAAGGCCAGAAGCTTTCCCAGATATTTGAGAACAAATCCAAGAGCCGTCCCCAGCCATTTTACAAGGAAACGGCTCACGGTAATATGGTAAAGCCACATTCCCGCCAGGGCTCCGGCCAGGGCATACCAGCGGACTTTTCCGTCATTCATGGAAAAGAGCAGCAGAAAAACCGCAAAGAAAGTCACGATCCAATACAGAAGATCCTCGATGGCCGTCATGAAGGCGGCGTGTCTCACCGCGATTCGCAGGATCCGAAGACCGTCATAAAGAACCGTCAGGCCAACGCCCCACAGCACCGATACCAGCAGAAAATCTGCTTCTTCGCGGATCATCATGCTCATCATTTAAACAGCCTGCTCCAGATGGATTCTCCCTGGCCCCTTCTTCCATGACCCTCCGTATAGACAAAGCTGTCCATCCGTCCTCCCAGTTCCACCTCACCCTGCTCCACCGTCAGCCGGTTCACCTTCAGTTCCTCGCCCTTGATGGTAAGAAGCCCGAGGGTCGTCTCCAGGATCACAGTCTTTTCATCAAAAGAAACCACATCGTCCACACCGCTTATCATGGCATTGGAACGTTTATCCACCATCATCTTGTGAGCCTTGATCCGCTGTCTCTGTTCCTCCATTTTACCGCTCCCTTCTGCACAAGCTCCTATTGGGATTCTATGCAAAAAAAGCGTCTGGTATGAAGGGCCTCCTGTTACAGATAACGGAACATTTCTCCGGCATCCTCTTTCCTGGTGCTTTCCTGAACCTTCAGCACCTCCGCCTTCACCGAACGGTTCCCGAACTGTACCTCAATGATATCCCCCACCTTGACGTTGAGAGATGCCTTTGCCGGCTTGTCATTGACAAGCACTCTGCCGCCGTCACACGCTTCGTTGGCAATGGTACGGCGCTTGATAATGCGGGATACCTTTAAAAATTTATCCAGTCTCATGCCTGTTCCTCCGAAAAAAAGGCTGCCGCAATGCCTGCGGCAGCCTTACTCTCTGCGTTTCATCTATCTGTGCAGATTATGCGTTGATCATGTCCTTCAGAGCCTTACCAGCCTTAAACTTGGGCATCTTGGAAGCAGCGATCTTCATGGCAGCGCCGGTCTGCGGATTTCTTCCCTCTCTGGCAGCTCTCTCGGATACTTCGAAGGTACCGAAGCCAACCAGCTGAACCTTTCCACCCTTTTTAAGCTCTTCTGCAACAGCCTCAGTCAAAGCTTTAACTGCCTTCTCTGCGTCCTTCTTAGACAGCTCAGCCTTCTCAGCTACGGCTGCAATCAACTCAGTTTTGTTCATAGTAACTGTTCCTCCTACGGTTTTGTTCATGGAAATCAATATTGCTCTCCAATTATTTATAAACTCATACAGGCGATTTGTCAAGGAAATTCCTTCATTCCTAAAGCTTAACCCCGTTTTTTCTGGCTTCCTTTTCCTGACGTTTGATCTCATCCCACCGTGCCTTGCTCTCCTCCGGAGTTCCGCAGCTTTCCCCACCAAAAACATGGGGATGGCGCCGTATCATCTTCCTGCACAGCACGGAAATCACATCCCTCACCGTGAAGTCTCCCGCCTCCTCCGCGATCCTGCTGTGGAGCATCACCTGCAGGAGAATATCTCCCAGCTCCTCGCAGAGGTTTTCCATATCCTGATTATCAATGGCTGCCTGTACCTCATCGCATTCATCCTGAAGGCATTTTTTCAGAGATTCATGGGTCTGAGCCCTGTCCCAGGGACAGCCATGGTCCGATCGGAGTTCTGCAATGATCTCTTCCAGTTCCTCAAAGGTATAGTATTCTTTTGTCTCCATCCTCTTATCCTCCTGCCCTTCGGCATGCTTTATCTCTTTGTCCTCGTTTCCCTCAGCCTTTCCCTCTGCTTTTCACTCAGCTTTCCATCTGCCTTCCCAGAAAACCGGCCGCCGTCAGCGCAAGCTTCTGCTCCAGGGTCCCTACCCTGTACTGGGGATCCTTCGACAAAAGGATCACGGCACCGATGGCATCCCCCTCACACAAAATGACCGCCGTCACCTGACCGGAATACCCGTCTGCATCCTCATCGGTAATGGGAATCAGACGTCCATCGGTCCCATCCGCCACCACGTTGTTCCTCTCCATGATGGACTGTTCCAGTGTTTTGCTTATGCTTTTCTGCAGCAGATCCTTTTTCAGACCGCCGGCTACCGCAACGACCTGATCCCTGTCCGTAATGCACACCGCAAGTCCGGTGGATTGAGCCAGCGCATCGGCATACTGCTTTGCAAAGCTCGAAAGCTCCGCCATGGGCGAATATTTCTTCAGGATGATCTCTCCTTCCCTGTCGGTGAATATCTCCAGGGGAGTTCCCTCCCTGAGCCGCAGGGTACGGCGGATTTCCTTGGGAATGACCACCCGGCCGAGGTCGTCGATGCGGCGCACAATTCCTGTAGCTTTCATATTAAAATTCCTCCATTTACTGTACTTTCCATCGCTGGAAATAGTATCTGTAAACAGGGGGATTTTATGCACCCGCAGATTAATGCCATTTATACAGATTTAAATGTTTTCCCTGCTCTGAAGATAATTTTGCAATACTTTCTCCCGGAATACCAGTCTCTTTCTCAATCATCTCAAAATACCGGATTGCAAAAGCCGCTCCCGGTCCTTTCAGGCGCCATTCACAGATTTCTCCCCATACACCATCCGGAAGCTCTTGTTCATGGCTATTCCAGAAATGCCATTCCGCCTCATCAATGATCTTACACAATTCGCTCACAGTCAAATATCGTTCCTTCAGAATATCCGCCTTCGTTTTGGGATACTGCCGGAAAAATGGCTGCTTAAGACCGAAAAACCACATTTTCGTAAACTGGGGATGTAATAAATACTGCTTATTAAACTTACGGATCACTTCACATTCAAAATCAAACATCTTTTCTGCATCTTTCTGTTTGAAGCCAATGCTTTCCAGGCGTCTGACATAATTGTTGCGATAAACCGTTTGGTTCTCCTGTAAATACAGGGCCGGCAGCTGAGATGTCATCATTTTCTCCGTGAAAACTGCAGGCTGGGCTGGTGTTGTCCCCTTTCCCTTCTTTCCAAATATCACATCCAATAATCCCATATTTTCACCTCATAATTTGGCCAACGCCGCATTCTTGTATGCATCATCATCCGTGACTTCCTTAATCACTTTAATCTGCTCAGGAAACACAATGCTGGTGTTCTCGTCGCTGAGTTCGATTTCAGCAATCGCCTTATCGTTCCAGAACGGATAAAGATCAATTTCAAAATACTGATTTTCATAGGTAAGACAGTATCTGGTCTTCCGAATCTGACGTCTGGTTGTATCTGCCTCCATCAGAAGTTTGAGATATTCTGCCTGCGAAAGACGCCGTTCAATTTCGACACGTTTTACATCTGATACCTTTCGTTTGACAGTCTGGAAATATATGTAGTTTCCGCCGATGCCGCGCTGACGCACACGAACCTCTTCATCAGCAGCACTGTTAAGATATGTCTGAATAATCTCAATCCGCTGGCAGGAAGGATGATTTTCCAGCCATTTGATATCCGGATATTCAATCAGGTATTTTCTCTCAATTTCATACGGTTCCGGTTCTCCCAGAAAAGAAGCGATCTCTGCAACAAGTTTCTTCATTTTATCTTCAAAAGTCATTGTATTATCGATCACACGGAAATGCGGATGCCCGGTCCATGCAGAAATCAGTTTATCATCTAATGCTGCAGCTTCCTCAACAGTTTCGGTTCTTGCAGAATTGTTTGCCGTAGTATAGAACTCTTCTGCACCTTTTGCTGCAGTAACAAGATGAAATACGGCATCATAGCTGTCTCTGAGTTCCACCTCATTTGATTGGATAAACCGGACTGCTTCAGAAAATTCAAGATCATTCATATAAGCCTTATTATCAAGCATGCCGCGGTCACATACGATAAGGACTTTGTCATTCAGCATCGTATGTGCTGCCTGCTCAAAAATCTTTTCCTTTTCAATCTGTAATTTCATCTGGCACTTCTGATATTCAACATTGCTTTCGCAAGTCCATGGTGCCACACCTCCGGTAATCAGTTCCGTTGCCGTTTCCGGAACAAACAAAACGGTATATCCCATTTGAGTAAATGCATTCTGCACCCAACTCATTGCTGTGGATTTACCTGCACACGGACCACCAGTAATCACAATCTTTGAAATTTTCATCTCTCTTCCCTCTTCTCTCATGCACAACAGTTCTTCAACATCAAGATTGAAAAGTGATGCCAGTTTTCTGATTACATTCGTTGTCGGCTTTGATTTCCCCGTTTCCCATTTCGATACTGCCTTATTGGTGACACCAACCTTTTCGGCAAGTTCTCTCTGGGAAAGATTAAGACCCCTTCTCAGCTCTGAAATTTTATTTCCGAAAGTGTAATCATTCATGAAATCCCACCTTCTTTCCGTCAATCCTATTATATAAAAAAAGACACTCCACGGCAATGCTGAAGTGTCGAATACCGGTAGAATATCCATCGTGCAGCCTTAAAGAAGGCATGGATCTGCAGCCGTAGTCCTACCTTTCGCCGGTGCCGGAGGTTCCCTTCTCCAGCTCACGTACTGCTTTTATGGGATAAATTGCCAGCGCGATGACGCCGAGCAGCGCCCCGGAGACCATGATGACAGCGGCGGCTCCCCGCCCGACGCCGGTCTGGAGCCGATTGCCCATTCCGTCTGCCAAAAGACCGGAAAGACTATAGGCGACCACATACCCAATCTGGCTCAAAAAGCCGATCAGTCCCCAGGCCCGTCCCTGCAGCTCCTCCGCAATGTTGGTCCGCACCAGATAATCCAGGCTGTTGTTAGCAAAGGGCAGCATGGCGAAGAAGCCAAAGCCCGACGCACAGATCAAAACCAGGTTTTCCCGAAGCCCGAAGCCCACCATCATCACGCCGGCAATCATCAGAGAAAGGGACAAGGTTTTCACATAGCCTTTGCGGATGCCCCGAATGCCCAGATACAGGCTGGAAAAAAGCATCCCGCTGGCGCAGATGGTCTCGCAGATCCCCAATGTGGCGCTGTCTGAAAAAGCAAGGAGCATCGGCTCGGCCAGAATCTGAAACGCGCCCATGAAGCAGGTTATAACGGAGGATACTAAAATCAGCAGAAGCACTCCTCTTTTCTCCGCAACCGCCTGCCATCCTTCTTTCAGCAGCGTGAAAAACGCTTCTTTGCTCTCTGCCGCTTTCGATTCAAGTCCATGCCGCACCACGCCGGTGCAGGTCACCGTCAAAAAGAAAGTCCCCATATCCAGAATCAACAGCAGCCGGATATCCGAAACCGTCAGCAGTATCCCCGCAAGAATCGGCGAGACCAGGTATCGGGCACTGCCGGCCAGACTGACAAGGCCGCTGGCTCTGGAATAATCCTCTTTTTCCAGAATGTCCGACACGGTGGCCCGATAGGCCGGCTCCAGAAGGGAGGAGAACACGGAGCTGACGGTCACACCGATGCAGATCTGCGTCAGGCTGGCGCCGCCTGTCTGCATGCAGAAGAAGATATAAAGGATTCCAAGGGCGGAGAAGCCGTCTCCCGCCATCATCAGGATCCGTCGGTCATAGCGGTCGGCCAGCACGCCTGCCGGAACGCTTAAAAGCAGAGTAGGAAGAAAGGCCAGCAGGCTCACCAGCGCCATATCCGCAGCGCTGCCCGTCTGCCGGAACACATAGACACCAAGGCCGAAGCTGGTCAGCCCACTTCCGACGGAGGATACCAATTCTCCTGCCCATAACAAAAGAAACCGATGAAATTTATATTTTCTGTCCATATCGTTTTTCCTTTCTTTTTAGACCGACTGTCTGTCGGTTCGTATTAAAATATAATAGAAAGCTTGCTTTCGTGCTTTCTATTACATTTGTATATGCTTAATTTTCGCCGCTTCCAAGTCTGCTTCCGCAAAAGATTGCCATGATCGCTTCCTGAAGGCTCCCTTCCTCCATTCCCATAAGCCTCTCCAGATTGTAGATAAACCCGGAGATCTTCCGCTCCCGCTGTTCGGTGCTGAGACCGGCCATATTCAATTCGTCAAAGGCGACATTGGCATAGAGGATTGCCATTTCCACCATCGATTCCGGATACTGCGTATGGAAGATCCCCTGCCGGATTCCTTCTTCCACCAGCTCTGTCAGGATCGGATTGATCCCCGCCAGCAATATCGTCTGCATCTTCTGATGCATCAGCGCATTTTGCGGGCGGTGTACCTGCTCCATGATCTCATAGCCGATCTTTGACTCCACGTTCAGAGACATGATCGCCTTTATCAGACGCTCCAGCACAGGCAGCTCCCTCTTCCGGACAATCCGGCCCGCATCCTGCATCAGCCGTTCTGTGACCCGCTGGATGACGCCGTCCAGGATATCCTCCTTCGACTTGAAGTGATAATAGAGCGTCCCTCTGGCGATTCCCACCGCATCCAGGATGTCGCCGGTGCTGGTGTTATCGAAGCCCTTCGCGGCAAACAGCTTTTCCGCCGCATCCAGAATCTCTTCTCTTCTTTCTTCCGCTTCCTTTACGATCCGCATAACCCTTTTCCTTTACCGCCAGGCTGATTACCGACTATCTGTCGGTTACAATATACATTTTTTCATCCGCTTTGTCAAGCCACGGTTCAGCGGGAATAAATCTCGATCGCCGCCGCCATAAACGCCGCTGTGCCTTCGCCGTATCCATCAATGTACTGCGTGAAGCGCTCATCGGCGATATACATCTGGCCGAGGCAGGAAAGGATTTCTTTCGTGCAGGTATAGTAATTGGAAGTGATATATGCCTGCCACTTTTTCACAAGTGCCTGTGCCTCTGCACTGTCCGGGGCAAGGGAACGATTCCTGCTAAACTCACTCAGAATCCCTGCCCCCTCACCATCCATCATTTTTTTCTGTGCGTCTCTGTAACGGTCCGCCTTTTTTTCATACTCGGCGTAGGCAGCCGTATCGCCCCAGCGCTCCTTCGCTTCTTCGGCGTATTTCTTTTTCGTTTCTTCAAACTCTGTCGTATCAAATTGCCGGAAACTCATATCTTGTTCTCCTTTCAGGGTCTTATCCACAAGGGTTATCAGGCTGTCGAGCCTGCTTCGCTTTTGCAGAAGGAGTTCTTTTTGCTTTCGCAAAGCACTGTCTTTCTCATAATCGGGATTCTGCATGATTTTTCTGATATCTTCCAATGGAAAGTCAAGCTCCCGGAAAAACAAAATCTGCTGCAAAACATCCAGATCCATGTCGTTATAAACCCGATAGCCTGCTTCTGTGACTTCACCGGGTTTCAGCAGACCGATCTCGTCATAATAATGCAGAGTGCGGACAGTAACACCTGTCAGCTTTGCCACGTCGCTGATCTTCATTGCCCCAAATCCTCCGTTTTGTTTTCTCATGTCCGAACATAGTCTTATGATACACTATAACGTAACGTGAGAGTCAAGAGGTTTTTCAGAAAATCCTTTGAGAGAATGAGGTAACTCAGACATCAAAAAACCGCCGCTATGGTATCAGCTATAAACGGCGGCTTACATATTTTTCATTGTCTCTCTCCTTCATACGTTTCCTGACACATCATGCATCGCGGTTCTTCCATTGGCCTTCCACTCGTCGGAAAAATATTGTACTCTGATGATGTTTGAAATCCGACTTTATTATATTTTGAATCTCTGATTTCCTCTACCAATGCAATAATATCGCTTCCATCAGAATAATCTGTCCCTTCCTGAAACGAACGCAAAATCAGAGAAACAATACTCTTATAATCTTTATGTTCTTCCGGGCGAATTGTAATTTTCTTGTTCATATACACACATCCTTCTCTCAAATTAAAGATTGACTTCAAAATGAAGCGGCCATACCCAGACGGATACAGCCGCAATGTTCTGCAAATATTCGCATTTATGTTTTATTCAGCCTTTTTTCTTTTGCTGTAAACAGCTGCTTCGGCAATCCCTGTTCCGGATACAAACAGCAGAACAAACCAAATCCACATCATGCTGTTGTCACCGGTCTGCGGGCTTTTCGCTGCCCCAGTGTCTGGATTACTTTCCGTCGGCTTGGGCGTATCCGCGGCGGGAAGCTTTGTGATCTCTGCCGTCTCCGTATAGCCGCAGACCGTGCAGGTGTGCTCCTTTTCGCCCCTGGCCGTCTCGGTGGCTTCCTTCGTTACCTTCCAGTCTCCGTACTTGTGGGCTTCCTTGTTCTGCACATCGTTGCAGCCGCACTCATCCCAGTGGTCGGTCTCGTCGTGCTTCTGGGTGTAGTCGTGGACGTGGGCGGTGTAGACATTTACAAAGCTCATCTCATCCAGTGGCTCAGCGTTCTGATCCAGATGATAGTATGCTGTACCGTCATCCGTTTCCTCGCAGATCGTCGGGTAGATGTTCAGGATATATTCCGGCACATCTTCCAGAGATAACAAAGCAATTATATTTTCCTCCAGACACAGACCCCAAACCGTATCGTCATAGGTCCAGCCTTCCTCACCTGCGTCCACCTGCTGCACAAACGCGCCCTCGCAGAGCATCTTCTTAAGCTGCCCAAAGGGGCCGGTGAAGGTCATGACGCCTTCATAGCTGCCCGCACCGTTGGTGGCGACGGAACCGGAGACGGTCACGTCCGCGTAGGTCTCCTCGCCCGCGTTGGCATCCATGATCTCCAGCGTAAACACAGTCTCTCCGGGAACGCCGTTATCGCCCAGGGTCACCGAAGTGGTGAAGTCCACAGTCAGGGTAACGATCTCATCCCACACAGGATACAGGGTCACAGCCTCGTCCATGGAATAATTTTCGCCAGGCTCAAAGGCCAGATCGCCGCCGTCTGTATACGACCACCCGGTCTGGACGTAGCCCTCGCGGGTGAAGGTCTCGCCGGGCAGGGTGAGATCCACGCCGTGGACTTTGACGTCCGTCTTGACGTCGCCCTCGCCGTATTCGCCGGGATCATAGGTTATGGTGTAGGTGATCGGCATGATGCCTGCGTAGAGGGTGATGCTCTCGTGCAGGTCGGCGCCTAATTCATACTGTTCAGTGAACGCATCGTCCGTGTACCAGCCGGTGAACTTCATCCCCTCCGGCACGGACGGTTCGATGGGCGCGGCCACTTTGCTTCCGGCTGCCACGACCTCAATGGCGTAGGCCTGGTCGTCCTTCAGGAAGGTCACGCTGTTTTCCCTGATGCTGTTCTTCTGAATACCGCCGTAGAAGATACCGCCATGGATCTCGCCAAGATCGCCGGCATAGCCCTTGAAGACCGTAGGGGTACCGCTCGTACAGAAAATGCCGCCGGCATTTCCGGTCATGGATACCATTCCCGTTACCGTACCACCGTTGGCGTAGAGGCGGCTTACGCTGCCGCTTTCTCCGGTCAGTTCGATACTGCCGTCCAGCACACCGCCTCCGGCGGGATTGCTGTCGACCAGGGTCAGTATGGAATCCGGATCCGCAGAAGTATCAGACAGCTTGATATTGCCTGCAAGTGTATGGCCGTTAAGGTCCAGAGTCAGGCTCTTGTCACTCAGGTCGAGGGGGGTTGCAAGCTGAATATCGCCGCTCAGCCTGAGAGAGGTAATTCCTGCGTCCAGAGCTTCTTGCAGCCCGGCCTCGGAGGAAACGTTGCCGGAGATCCATTTCGCTTTCAGCATGATATCCCCCGTAACAGCTTCAGTAAAATCATATTTGGTATCACCGTTGTACCAACCGGCGAAGGCATGCTCGTACCATGTGGGATCATCGGGCTGCAGTGCCGTTCCCGTACTGATATTGACAAACAACTGGGACGTGACGGAACCGCTTCCGCCGTTCAGATCAAAGCTGACGGTGTAATACGTACCGTTGATCGTACCGTTTTTATTCACAATTCCTCTGTAGAAAATACCGCCGTTGATCGTGCCGTAAAAATTCAGGAGCTTGTCGTAGTAGATACCGCCGTTGATGGTACCGGAATTGAAAACCGCGCCGTAGAATCTGGTGCCGCCATCGGAGCTTGTGCTCTCGATCGTGCCGCCAGCCACAGTATCTTTGACTATACCGCCGTTGGCGTTCATGACCTTGCCGACCATGATACCGTTTGCCTGCTTGTTTCCGGAAGTACAGCCCTCAATGATGCCGCCTTCCATGGTAAAGGTGCTGCCAGTCCCGCCATACACACCGCCGCCGCTGCAGTTCCGGATGGCGCCGTCGTTCATGGTAAACAGACTATTCTTCTCCATGATAGCCACGCCGCCGCCGTTGGACGTGGCAGTACAGTTATCTATGGTGCCGCCGTTCATGGTAAAGTTGGAATAGGCATCGCAGTACACGCCGCCGCCTATTGAGGAGGCGCAGTTATATATGGTGCCGCCGTTCATGGTAAAGCTGCCAGAGTGGGCGATATATAAGCCGCCGCCTATTGAGGCATTGCCGCCGGTTATCACACCGCCGTCAGGCAGCCCAGAGTGTGCTGCGGTCGTGTTGCTGTCTTCCAAAGTCAGGCTTTTTTTGAAGTTGATCTGAAGCACACTGCCGCTGCCGGTCATCTTGATGACATGACCGTTGAGATCAAGGGTGACGTCTTTGGAAATCTCCAGCGTCTTGCTGAGGATATAGTCCTGATCCAGTGTCACTTTGCCGCCGGCGTTCAGCAGGTTCTGCAGCTTTTCGGTCTGTGTTCCGACAGGCGGTATTTCAACAGGATCCTTCGCATCGTGGCAGACCTTGCACTCCTCGTGTTTGGAACCCGCCTCGGTTTCCGTAGCTTCCTTGTCCACGATCCATTCGTATTGGTGACCGTCCGTTTTAACAACGACGTCGGCCTCCTTGATTTCAGATTCAGCGTCGGCATCTGCAAACAGCTTGCCGCAGACGGAGCACTTATAGTATTCGATGTTGCCGTCCTCTGTGCAGGTAGGCGTTGTTGCTTCAACCTTGCTCAGGCTGTGGGTATGGCCAAGCTGCGCTTCCATTTCCCAGCCGCACTCCTTGCACTTGATGGCGTATTCCTCAGTGGCATTTCCTTCATGATCCGGAACATGTTCTTCCTTCGCAGTAGTGATCGCGCCGCATATTGTACAGACTTTCCAATGACCTTCCGCATCGCCCTGCCAGCCGGACTCGGTGTGTTCCGCAAGGGGAAGATAAGGAATGGCGCTGATCTCATTGCCGTCCTTGTCTAAGAGCTGTCCGCAGTCGTCGCACACGGAATAGGCATCCCAGCCCTGTTCTTTACAGGTAGAAGGCTTTTCGGAAATATCAGTCTTGTTCGTGTGTCCGCAGGACACCGTTACCGTACAGGTATCGGTGAAGTTTCCTTCCTCCGTTGTTATAGTGATCGTGGCAGTACCTTTCTTAACACCGGTGACTTCACCGGTTGCCGCGTTTACAGTGGCAACGGTTGGATCGCTGGATGTAAACGAAACTGCTTTATTCGTGGCGTTGGCGGGGGTAACGGTGTAAGAGGGAGTTTTAGTTTCACCGGTAATAACCGAAAGCGTTTCGTCGATGGTGACGCCCGTAACCGCTACGTTGGCTTCTATTCGAACATATTTATTATTCACAAAGGTAGCACCCGAGGGAGAGACGATCCGCGTCGCGTCGCTTTCGCTGGTGCCGGCATAGACACTGTAGCCTGCAGCAAGGGAGGAATAGATGGTGCCGGCTGCGTAGCTGCCGCCTTTGAAAACCACTTTGCCGCCCGTGACACTATAGGCGCCGGTACCACTTGTTTTCGCCCAGCCCGCTGTTTCCCCTGCGAGAGTCGCGTCGGTTCCGGCGAATTTGACCAGGCCGCCGTCTTCTGTCAAAACACCGACCAGCGTACCGCTGGTGTTCAGCGTGCCTCCGGTCAGGTTCAGCGTCCCGTATGTATCGATGCCGTATTGGGCGTTGCTGACAGTCAGTTTGCCTCCACTGAGATTCAGCGCTCCATGCACATCCATGCCGTCGCTCCAGCCGTCGAATGTCACATCAGCGGTTCCGCTGATGTTTAAGGTGCCATCCGCGGTATCCAGGTAGCCGGAGCCGGTGCCGGCGCTGTTGCTCAGTGTATGCGTACCGCCGGAAAAACTGAACGGTTTTGTACCGACGTTTTGGATGGCGCTATACATCCCTGCCGCGGTTTTCAGGCTGCCGCCCTCAATGCTGACCGTACCATAGCTTTGGATACCGAGGGACGGAGATTCGCCGGCCTTCGGCGTCATCTCCAGCGTGCCGCCTGCAAGGGTAAAGGTATTGCCGGCTTTGCTGAGAAGCACACCCGCCCTGGCTGTCGTATTCAGCGTACCGCTGTTGATCTTTGCAGACGCAGTATCGCCGACCAGGTAAACAGCCACATAGCCCACATTCACGGTCACATTGGGAGCCCCATCAAATACCAGCCTGCTGCTTTTCAAAACGCTGAATCCGCTGCCGGAGGAACCCGTTGAGGTAAGATTCAGTATACCGCCGGAAACCGTCAGATCGGCATTTGCATATACTGCGTCATAATTGTCCGTCGTCAGTGTGAGATTATTACTGGTATTCAGCGCGGTCAAACCGTCTGTATACAAAGGATAGTGAGCGGAAATACTTCCCGAACAGTTTGTGATCACGTTCTGTCTGCCTGTCGAAAGCGGCGCCAGACACAAACCGATCGACATCTCATTGGGGATGGTGCTGTTAAAGCTCTGGCGGGGCGTACACGAGATATTGAAGCTCACACCGGACAGATTTGCGGCGCAATTCGTGTACATTTCAATACCGTTCTGGACGCCGACCGCTGTATAGCTGCCGCCGGTCATCGTCAAATCACCGCCCAGCTTGAGACCAACCATATATCCCTTTGCGGTTGCGGTCGTCGTATTGTCATTGACTGTCAGGTTCGTGTTATTCATCGTCAGACTAACGCCCGAACTCGTGGTAATGCCCACATTTTCTTTACCGCTGGAGTTGATGATCAGCTTGCTTCCGGAGGTTCCCGTAATCGTCGCCTTACTGCTGCTGTCCAGCCAGATGCCGGCCATTCCGTCACGGGCTATGTTAATGGTATTCGTCCCGATAAGTTCGATCTGAATATCTGAGATATCGCTTTGAATCGCAGACATACTTTCTGCATTATAAGTCAGAGTGATATTGTTCAGCGTTAATTTCGAATTGTCGGGATCGAAGGTGGCCGTGCCGCCGCCGACAGATATGGTTTTTTTGCCGGACGTGAACCTCTCGCTTCCGATCCAAAGATCATACATTGTCTCCTCAGCAAATACCGTTGCCGGCATAAGGGACAGCACCATGCAGAGGCACAGCAGAATACCTAAAAACCGTTTTTTCATACTCATTCCTCTCCTTTTTGCTTCTCCGTTTTGTTTGCTTTTCTCCCCGGGGCAGAAATCCGTCCGGGGAAAATTCATAGTGCATGGCAGGCCGGTGGAACATTTCCTCCATGACAGACTTGCCATCTCCCAGATTGATTTATATGCCAATTATAACAGATGTACATCCCCTTTTCAATGTGGAATCAATGGGAATGGCAAAAGGACTTCTCGCAGGTTTATTAGTCCCTTGCCCTTCTATTTTATGTGTTATGGCAGCTTATTTTGTAAACTCAGAACACCGTTTTGATTCCCTCAACACGACAGCCCTTGCCTGCATAGTATTCAAGCATCTCAGGAAGCTTCTTTTTATCATAACTGGTGATACAGTCGGACAGCACATGGACGGTAAAGCCGGCTTTTCTCATATTGTAACAGGTGGATTTAATGCAAGCTGTGGCATCTGCTCCGGCAATAAAAAATTCGGAGATGTCGCGTGTCTGGACAAAGGCGGCAAATTCTTCGCTGGTCAAAGCGTTGCTCTTTGTTTTTGTGAAAATGTGTTCTGATGCGATTTTCAGTTCCGGAACAAGCTCTGCGCCGCGAGTGCCTGGCTTGAAGGTCCTCGTTCCGGCAGACAGATTGTGATGGCGCACGTAAACAATATCCATATTGTTTGCAAAAGCCCAATCAATTGCCTGATTAACAGCCTCAATGATCTCTTTGTAGTTTTTTGTGATGTCATTCTGAAGGTCGATCACGACCAAAGCTTTCTTTTTCATGCTAACCTCCATTCCAAAATACCAATTGTGTGCCAATTATTCTAATGCAGGCGAGAAGGAATCTGTATCGCCATACATAAGAAACTTCGACTGTTTCTTTTGAACTGCAATTTCAAAACAGTCACGCAGAATCGGATATGTCAATTCATCCGGCAGCGAATCGAACAGCCCAATCTTTCCCATTTCACTGTTTGACGGGATTTCCTCTAAAGCATGCACGATTGCAAAATACACCTGTCCATTTCCGTTATAGTGATAACCCCCCAGTTCTCCGTCGATAAAGTAGTCGCATAATGGTTCTATATCAAACGCAACTGCGCCTGTTTCTTCATACAATTCTCTTTTTGCGGCTTCTAAAGGTGTCTCACCCTCTTCAATCCATCCGCTTGGATGTTCCCAGGCGGTACGCTCTTTGTGCATGCAGAATAACCACTTTCCTTTATACAAAGCCATAACGTCTGCGGAAAAATAGCTTTGAAAGGTATTAAAAGGGAAAATTTCAAACTTCATAGGCATTCTCCTGAAATTCTGATCTTTTCATTTTTATCAGGCAGACTTTGTCAATGGGTTCTTTCCTGTTGTATTACTCCTTTAGCTGAATATAAATGGTTCCTTTTGCGTGCCGTGCTTCCACAACAATCGTGTAGACGCCGCTTTCCAGAATATTTATGTTAAAATCAGTGGTTTCTTTTCCGTTTCCACGATAAATTGCGGTTCCGTCCGGCGCTTTGATCTCCATATACAGTTCGCCCTTCACCGTTTCAAATCGGATCTGAAGAACATCCTCCTTATGCAGCTCAAGGGTGTGCAGATCAGTTCCGTTCATCTTCTTAATATCCAGCAAATAGGCGTCCGGATTTTTGACACGGCTGCCCGTGAAACCCTCCCGATCGGAACAGAACCGGAACACGAAAATCCCCGCTAAAACCAGAAGTCCAAGCACGGCCAAAACAGCTTTATTCCTTTTCGTCATTGTCTTCACCCCGAGTTTCCTTTTTGATGCAGCTTCCATCTTATTCTCATTCCTTCATACAGCAGCTTACACCCTATATTCTACAAAAAGATTGCGGCTTCATATAGGTTCTTTTTTTATGTATATGTGTCCGTTTTGCAGATGCTGCCCTGCAAACCGAATCCTTTATCCAAGTTTGGACCGAAGAAATAAGCAAGCTGTTTTATGAGCGGCGGCAGTCCTTCGCTGAACTGTACGACTGCAGTGGGAGAAACGGGATCTGCAGCCGTACTCCTGCCTGGACCCGCCCTGAAGTGTACGGTTGCATGCTAAAAAAGAGGGATGCTGCAAAAGCAGATCGCACGAATCTGCTTTTGCAGCATCCCTCTTTTCTGTGAAACCAGTGGTTAAAAAATCATCTGCAGCAGGACAAACAGCCAATGAGCAAAGATTCCGGCAAAAAGCCCTCCGACCGTGTGAGACAGGATCGCCTTTCCCGTAAAGCGGCTGCAGCCCAGAACATCCATCATGGAAACGTGAGTACTTAAATAACCACTCCAGCACATACACATGGCCGTGAATACGGCGATATCCACGCAGCCTGCCATTCCTACAGACACCAGCTTGGACACCACTCCCATGGCTGCTCCGGCAGCACCCAGCGCCGTGATCGGAACCGCGATTCCTTCCGCGCTGGTAAATCCGAACAAGGGCTTTAAAATTCCCTGAAACCTGGCTGCCAGCTTTGGCAGAAGTGCGATTCCTTCATAGGCGGCACCTGTATAAGTTCCGTCAGCGGAAGCTCCGTTGGTCAGCATCATTACAATCGTACAGAATACCAGTACGCCGGGAATGATAGCAAGCCCCACCTCTACTCCGGCTTTCCCGCCGTGCATCAGAGCATCAATGACCCGCAGCATACCGCCCTTTTGCTCCTTCGCCTTCTGCTCTGCTTCCGGTGCTTCCAGAACGACCGCTGCTTCCTTTCCCAGCGCCTTTGCCGTAAACTGGAGCATGAGACGGGTACTCACGATGCTCCCCGCCACTGCGCCCAGGTTTCCGCACAGAACTGCAAGGGATGCTCCTTTGCCAAGCATTCCGGAAAGTCCCAGCATGAAAGTCGTCACGATCAATCCCATCCCGAAGGACGTCCCCAGGTTGGTCAGGGCAGGAATCTGATACGCTTTAAAATAACTGCAGTAGCGTTTGTCCTCTGCCAGCGCAAGAATCGCAGGATTATCCGATATATAGGTAGTGACGATACCAAGCGCCGCCACTCCCGGCATACCGAACAGCGGCTTCATCAAAGGCGACAGCAGGCGGTTCAGCAACGCGCACACGCCAAACTCCGTCATAAGCCCCGAGAGGGCACCTGCGATCACCGCAATTGCCATAATATAAAACACAGTATTCATTAACAGGTCAAAGGCCGTATTCATCAATGTATTCATCATATTTGCAATACCCATAGGCACCGCAAAAACCGCAAAAAAACCAATAATCAGCACAATGGTGATTACCGGTTCCGCCACAGACCTGAATCCATGAGAAACTTTCGCATATCTTTGCATATTGCTCCCCCCGCTATGCTCCTTCCGACGGTTTCATTCTGAATTTTATCGTCTTTTTTATAGGAACCCCTCAATTTGTACGGATAAACCTCGTAGTTTTCCGTATATTTTCTTTACAATTTCAGTATAGACGAGTATAATTATCGTGTAAACTAAAGGTTTTTGCATTTTTACATTACATTTTCTCATACAAAGAGGATTCTCATGTCAATGAATGAATATCGGGCTTTCCTGTCAGTTGCCACGCTGGGAAGCCTGACCGCCGCCGCCACTCAATTAGGTTATACACAGTCCGGCATCAGCCATCTGATTGCTTCCTTTGAATCGAAAACCGGTCTGTGTCTGCTGGTGCGAAACAAAAAAGGAGCGCAACTGACCCCCGAGGGCCGTTTGCTGCTCCCTTATATTCAAAAAATTGTAGATACCGAACAGGCGCTGCGGGACACGGTGTCCACCCTGCTGGACGCTCAGACCGGCAGTCTCCGGATCGGCACCATTTCCAGCATTGCCATAAACTATCTGCCCCAGATCCTCAAGGACTTCAGCAGGCTCCACCCCCAGATAACCATTACGGTGAACAATGGATCTTACTATGACGTGGAACAGGCGCTTTTAAATGATGCAACCGATTGTTCTTTTGTAACGTTTCCGGCCCGCAGAGAATTTTCCGCCATTCCGCTGTTCAAAGAGCGGATGATGGTGATCGTGAACCCGCAGAATCCGCTCTCGAAAGAGCATGAAATTACGCCTTCCATGCTGGAGAACCAGGATTTTATCCTTCCCGCAGAGGGAAGCGATTACAATATCGGTTACATTTTCCGGGAAGCAAAAATCTGTCCCCAGATACGGATGATCATGCGGAATGATTACGCAGCCGTATCCATGGTCAGGCAGAATCTGGGAATCACCATTCTCCCGGAACTCTTCACCGACCTTTTCACCTCCGACGAAGTGCTCGGTATTCCTCTGAAAAACACCGAGCGCACGATCGCCATTGCCTGGCGGAAGGCAAAAACAAACTCTCCCCTCCTCCAGGCCTTCTTAAACCATCTGAAATCGATTCAAAAGTGGGAATTTCCATTGCCGGAAACGCCCTGAAACTGCGGCTGTCCAGTCTCTCCTGTGACAGCCTTTTCTTTTTATCGCAAAAATCCCTCACCAAACACCTGACTGGTTTCCGTCATCATGACAAAGGCTGCCGGGTCCACCTCCAGCACTGAATTTTTCACCATATAGGACTGAGAATTGGAACAGGCGCACAGCAGGATATCCCGATGCTCGCCTGTATAGCTTCCTACCCCTTCCAGTACCGTAGAGCCCCGGTCAATGATCCGGGAGATTCGTTCCGCCACCTCTGCGCTTCTGTTTGTAACTACAACAGCCAGAGTCCCGGCCCCCATACCGTACATGATCTTGTCGACCACCGCGGAGGTCACGAAGGTGGCCAACAGACCGTAAAGAATGGAATCAATATTGCCGAATACCGGCCATCCCAGGCTGACGATCAGAAAATCGATGGCCATCATCAGCTTTCCCATGGAAAGATGCGGTTTTTTTGCCCGAATCGACAGCGTCAGGAAATCCACTCCCCCCGACGAGGTCCCTCGCATATAAAAGATTGCCAGTCCGGCTCCGAGACACACGCCGTAATACAGAGCCGCCAGAAGGGGCGAGCCGGTGTAGGGCGGCGTATAGGGAAACACTGTATCCACAAAAATCGTACATATGATCATGGTCCTGGCGGATTTTAGCAAAAACCGATTTCCCAACACCCGGTAGCTGACAAGAATCAGCGGAATGTTTAAGAGCAGTGTCATAACGCCGATGGGCACACCGCAGAGATGATTGATGATAATGGCCAGACCGGAGATTCCTCCCGGTGCAAAGCCGGCCATTTTGGCAAAGCTGTAGATAGCCGTAGCATACAAAAGCCCTCCGACAATGTCACAGACAAGATCCAGAATCCGATTTTTCCATACTTTGCTTTTCATACACATAATCTCCTTCCGGCGTAAGCCTCAGAGTCACATCCCCGTCCATGGATTTTTCCATGCAGAGGCGCACATTGGGAATATCATTGCTGTCGACCATATATTCAGCCTCCTTCATGGGGGTACCATTGCTGGCCCGGCGCCAGATCAGCCTGTCCCTCACATCTTTTTCGTCGGCCAGGATCCGTACCGTATAATCGGCCAGAGACTTCAGATCCCGCCACCCCTCCTCATCAAGGAGCAGGTAATTTCCCTCGATCAGAACGATATCACCGGTAATCTCCACCGCATTGTCCACCGGATCGTGAAGCTTCCTGCTGTATTCCGGCCAGGGACAGACCCGTTCCTTCCGTACCCGCAAAAGCCGCTCCCGGAAAGCATCCAGATCATAGGTGATGGGCGCGCCTTTGATGAGGGTCATGGGAATCTCCTGTCCGTCCCGAATGACCCTGTGAGAAAGAAGATAATCCTGATAATGGTGGAAGCCGTCCATACCCACGGCAGTAATGGGAGTGAGTCCCGGCATCTCCCCGGAAAGATCCGTAAGAAATTTCACCAGAGTACTTTTTCCCGTTGCAGGCGGTGCCGCAAGAAACACCAGGATCCTCCTGCCGGCTTCCTTCTGCAGTTCTGTCAGATGACGAAGCATCGGTAAAAATATGGTTTCCATCGCCCGGTCGGAATATTCTGCTTCTATGTGAAGTCCGTTTATTTCCATAGCACGTTTCATAATCTTCTCCTTTCTCTGCCATTTTCTTACGGCAGATCGTTCTCTTTCCATATTCTGCCACAGGGCACCAGTGTCCGTCAAGGTGTAAACAGCCAAACAACCGCTTTACCCCGGCGGGCTGCCGAAACAAAGCGGTTGTAATTATTTTCTGCTGATTCAAAATCTGCGGCGGCCAGATGCCGTCCGTCATTTACAAATGGACTTCCTTATTCCCAGGGCTTGTTCCATACCAGGGCAGCGTCCTCCACAGTTCCTTTTCCGCCGTCCACAGAAACCAGAGTTCCTGTCATATAGCTGAACCTGTCGCTTGCGATGCAGACCATAACATCACCGACCTCCTCCGGTTCACCGGCGCGGTGCATAGGGATCAGAGAATTGATATAATCCGCCTGCTCATGGATGGCCTTTGTCATCAATGCCGTATCGATCACACCGGGGGCTATTGCATTCACCCGGATACCGTAGGGCGCCAGCTCGGCTGCAGCTCCGATGGTGAGAAGATTTACACCGGCCTTTGCAGCGCCATAGGTGACTCTGTAATCCACCGGCTGTTTGGATGCCAGGGAAGAGATGCTGACGATAGAGCCGCTCTTCTGAGGAACCATATATTTAGCAGCCACCTTGATGCCAAAGAAGCAGCTGGTCAGATTCAGATCGATGATCTCACGGAAGGTCTCCTCCGGCAGCGTATGCAGAGGGCCGTGCTTGTTTCCGCCTGCACAGTTCAACCAGATATCGATCCTGCCGAATTTCTTTACAACTCTGTCTGCAAATTCCTCAAGCTCCGCATAAACGGTACCATTCACCTGCTCTGCAACCACATCGGGATATCCGGCCTGTGCTGCCCGAACCTTAAATGCTTCCACCTTATCAGGATTATGGCTGCATACTGCCACCTGGCAGCCCTCCTCTGCAAAGCGGAGCGCTGCTGCCGCCCCGATTCCGGTGGTTCCGCCGAATACTACTGCTACCTTCCCTTTCAATCCTAAATCCATTTCCATTCCCTCCCGAAAAATATAGAAAATTTTCTGGTAAAAAGGCTGCCGACAAAACGGCAGCCCCTTTATTTTATCCCCTGCACAGCTGGAAGAACCTGCAGACCTGTTTGGAGGCACCCCAAATCCGATCTCATGCCACATGTCCGCAGAAAGCCCCTGACAGCCGAATACAGAGCGGGGATCTCTGTTACAGCTTTGAATACACTGGAAGCCTTATGATCTCTGTCGTGCTTTTTTATCGTTCTTGCCTATACATGTCATATGATATTGCAAACGTTATCATTTGTCAATATCTCCCATTAAATTTTTGTCTCATTATATTTTTTTTATATCCTTTTTGCACATAGAATTTCGTTCATAGCTCAATTAAATTATGATTTATCCCGAACCAAATCTCCTTTTTGTCTCTGTATTTCCTCTGAGTGGGCGTAAAAATGTCTTTTTCTCATATAATGCAAACGTTTGCAAATCATTTTCATTCAAAAAAACTATTCCGATAAAACACACTCTTCCGACGGCTTGACCCATGATTTTTTCTCAGAAAAGCCCCAAAACCGCCGTTTTCCGGCCTTTTCCCTGCTTTTTCATTTTATGAAATCGAAATCAAAAAAAACTATTGCGTTTTTAAACATTTTGTTCTATAATAATGACAACGATTTCATACGGTTTTCAGCTTGTAACGTCCTTTTCCCAAAATTTCCGCAGCTGCAGGAGCTTTACGGGAGCGGAAGGAAAACCGGTTGTCTGTTAAAATATGCAACTTATCTCCCAACACTTTACCTATAGAAAAGCCTCCCATTTCGCAGGAATTCAGTGCCCCTGCGAAATGGGAGGCTTTGTTATGCACGCAGCCTCTTCCATCAGTTTCTATAAGATCAGATTGATCTTGCTGTCTCCATTCTTCAGCTCCTCGTCACTCAGCAGACCGTCCCGCCTGCAGATCCGGGTCAGGGTCTCCATCTCCACCGAAAGATCCAGAATGTCATCCTCAAAAAGATTCTGATACTGCTTCTCCATGGCCGTCCGGATGTCCCGCAGACAGGCCACCGTGCTTTCTGTCATTTCCGGAGCAGAAATCCCGCTCTCCTCCACCCGAACATATTTCAGAAGAATATTTCCCAATGTCGGCAGATAATAATTAAAAAACCGGCGCACCCGGGTTATGTCCTCCGGCTGATCCTTCAGTGTCCGAAGGATCCTGTCAATGATCCTGCAGATTTCTTCTCCCAATCCGCGGACCTCCGGATTTTTGATACGCATTCCCAGCCGCCTCAGCTCCATAAGATTTGCCCGGCCTTTGGAAAGGATCGCATTGACATTTTCCGCAGGCTGACTTCCATCCTTATTATCCGGCTTTTTTCTGGAAAAATAGATCACCAGCACCACGATCAGCACCACCAGTGCCAGTATGATACCAAAACCGACCAGAAGAATCGTGGAAAGCGATGGGAAAAAGCGCCGTGAAAAAAGAAACAGAATGACCAGCCCCACTGCCACAACAATACCCGGTACTCCTGAAGATTTATTTTTCATATTTTCCTCCTGACGCAGACATTTTATACCGCTATAAACCTGCGTCTCACCATTGCCTCTCCTCATGCATATAACAGAACACAGAGAGCGACTTCCTTCTTCTCCCCTATTATATACAATTTTCATACGGTTGTCTCTACCTGTGCATGAAAAAAATTTGTTGACACAGATGTCCGAAGTCCTCCAAGCTCCAATCGGGAAGATGAGAAAGCACAATGAAAAAAGAGAGGCTCCTTTACAGAAGAAGTCTCTCTTCACTATTTATCAGCTGTTTCATCGAACTCCGCTTCTCAGTCAGCAGCAGTTTCAGCTGCGCTTGTCTCCTCTGCAGCCGTTTCCGTCTCTGCAGCAGTCGTCTCAGGCACCTCGAACAGGGTCTTATCAAAGGTAACGACAGCCCATACCTTTTCGTCTACCTTAAAGTCCGGCATATCTCCAAGCCACTCTGCGTAAACAGTCTGGAAGAGCTCACTCTTTCTCTGTTCCACAATGGAAGGCTTCTCATTCTCTGTTGCTTCCTCGTCAAAATCGGTCACGCAGTATACGATATACCAGCCGTAGCCAGAATCGTAAGTGCTGCCGATCTCTCCGGTCTTTAAGGTCATACCGAGATCACCGACTGCATTGTCGAAATCGCCCGCACCGTATGTATTGGTAACGCAGCTGGCATTCTCGTTCTCATCCGCGATGGCCTGCATTGCTTCCTCGCTGTTTTCGCCGGCCTCCACGCGTCCCTTGATCTCCTCTGCCAGAGTCTTGGCTGCCTCTGCATCCTCACCGTCCTTTACCAGAATGTAACGGATGGTACGCTGAGCTGCCTCTTCATCGCTGACCTCTGTATCCACGTCCTTCACCGCATACTGATATGCCTTCATGGCAAGGGCATTGGTGGTCACGATCTCACGAAGACGCTCTTCGGTAATGTTGGTCGCCTCCTTCACAGTCTCATCCATCTGCTCCATGGTCTGGCTCACAGCCTCCTCCACCTTGGCAAGATCGCTGTCATCCAGGGAAAGGCCCAGCTCCTCTGCCTTGGCCTTCAGCACATAGGTCTGGCAGATGCCCTTCATCACACTTTCCTTCGTGTAATCCTCCATGGTGGCTCCTGTTCCGATGTCAGCGCTCCACATGTCGGTGATATCCATGCCATACATGGTGTAATAAAGCTCCGTGGTGTACTGGCTGGTCATGGCAAAGAAATTTGCCTCATCCAGATAAACCTTCTGATCTCCCAGAGTCGCCACGACAGTGTCCGGATATTTCTCCAGAGTCACCCTGGTGCGTCCGCAGCCTGCCAGAGCCCCAACCATAAGAAGCACAGCACAAAGGGCGGCCAGCCGCCTCGTAATTTTCTTCATAATAACGGTATCCTCCTATAACATTTCCTCTGATACCTGCAGACCGCAGGCACTTGTTATTATAGTACCAAACTGTCAAACAAGCAACTCTTTTATGGTATTTAACAGGATTTTCACCTTTTCCAGCATCTGCCTTGGCTCCTTGTTTTCCTTCTTCCTGTCTGTCAAAGTGAAATACGGCTGATCAGCTCCGGTAAATTTCAGGGCGCCGCCGTAATCCGACACCAGCTTCGGAATATTCTCCACCCGGAAAGGAGCCCTGCTGTACATAATAAGACGGGCCTCCCGCATGCTGCCGGAAAGCTCTGTCACATAGGCGCTGTGGGCCAGCCCCTTGAGCAGGGAGATGTCAAGAAGATTCTCCACCGGCCTCGGCAGATCTCCAAACCGGTCAATGAGCTCATCCTGCATATCCATGGCCTCCTCCTCATTCTCAATGGAGGAAATCCGCTTGTAGATCTCCAGCTTCTGGACCTCATTTCTGATATAAGCAGGGGGGATATAGGCATCGATGTTAAAGTCGATGACCGTTTCAAAGGTTTCCTCCTCCCCCTCTCCTTTCAGGGCCTTCACAGCCTCGCTCAAAAGCTTGCAGTAAAGGTCATAGCCAATGGCTTCCATATGGCCATGCTGTTCGGCTCCGAGAAGATTTCCCGCCCCCCGGATCTCCAGATCCCGCATGGCGATGCGGATACCGGAGCCCAGCTCCGTGAATTCACGGATGGCCGCCAGCCGCTTTTCCGCCTCCTCCTTCAGAAGCTTGTTCCGCTTATACATGAGGAAGGCATATGCTGTCCTGCCGGAACGTCCCACCCGCCCCCGGAGCTGATAAAGCTGAGCCAGCCCAAACCGGTCAGCATCATGAATGATCATGGTGTTGACATTAGAAATGTCAAGTCCCGTCTCAATGATGGTAGTGGACACCAGAACATCAATGTCCCCGTTTATAAAATCCAGCATGATCCGTTCCAGCTGCTGCTCCCGCATCTGCCCGTGGGCATAGACCACCACGGCCTCCGGGACCAATGCGGCGATCTTTCCGGTGATCTCCTCAATATCCTTTACCCGATTGTACACATAATAGACCTGGCCGCCTCTGGAAAGCTCCCGTTCGATGGCCTCCCGCACCATTTCCTCATTATATTCCATGACATACGTCTGGATAGGCACCCGGTTTATGGGTGGTTCCTCCAGAACACTCATGTCCCGGATCCCCACCAGACTCATGTGAAGAGTCCTGGGAATGGGGGTTGCCGTCAGGGTCAGTACATCCACGTTTTCCCGGAGCTTTTTGATCTTTTCCTTGTGGGCTACGCCAAATCGCTGTTCTTCGTCAATGATCAAAAGCCCCAGATCCTTAAACGTCACATCGTCCGAAAGGACCCGGTGGGTTCCGATGAGAATGTCCACCAGCCCTTTTTTCAGATCCGCCAGCGTCTTTTTCTGCTCCGTCGGTGTTCGGAATCGGGACAGCATATCCACCCGCACCGGGAAATTCATCATTCTCTGGACAAAGGTATTGTAATGCTGCTGGGCCAGGATGGTGGTGGGCACCAGATAAACCACCTGCTTGTTTTCCTGAACCGCCTTGAAGGCCGCCCGAATGGCGATCTCCGTCTTTCCGTAGCCCACATCCCCGCAGATCAGCCGGTCCATGATCTTCCCGCTCTCCATGTCCCGCTTGGTGGCCTCAATGGCCGCCTCCTGATCCTCAGTCGCCTCATAGGGAAACAACTCCTCAAACTCCCGCTGCCACACGGTATCCGGACCGTACCGGAACCCTTCTCCCCGCTCTCTGGCTGCATATAGCCTGACCAGATCCTTCGCGATCTCCTTGACTGCCCCCTTGGCCTTTGCCTTGGTCCTTCCCCACTCCTGGCCGCCGAGACGGTTCAACTTTGGCGCCTTCGCATCCGAGCCCGCATATTTCTGGATCATGTCAAGCTGCGTCACCGGCAGATACAGACACCCGTTTCCCGCATACTCGATCTTGATGTAATCCTTGACGATCCGATCCACCTCGATTTTCTCGATCCCCCGGTAAATGCCAAGTCCGTGGTTTTCATGAACCACGTAATCTCCCACGGAAAGCTCTGAGAAGCTCTGGATCTTCCGTCCCTCATAATGGGTCCGCTTCCGCCGCTTTTTCTTCTCCGCGCCAAACATGTCGCTCTCGGGAAGCACCACAAATTTGATCATGGGATACTCGAATCCCCGGTGCAGCGTTCCGTAAAGCACGCAGATCTCACCGGGCAAAATCTCCTTGTTCTCATCCTCTGTATAGTAGGCTCTGAGATCGTACTGTTCCCGCAGGTCCCCGGCAAGCCTTGCCCCCCTTGTTCTGGAACCGCAGAAAAGAACCACCCGCCATTTTTCCCGCTTCCATTTTTTCAGATCATTGATCAGAAGCTCAAATCCGTTTTTATAGGAATTCCCGTTTTTCACAGTCCTGCTGTACCGTTTTTTTACGGGAATGGCCTTCTGTTCCAGGGCGGAAAACAAAACGCTCCTGGCCCCTGAAAGCGCCGCCTCCGTCTGGCCCGCCGAATACAGGATATCGGTCTGGCCGGGAAGCAGATACCCCTTCTCCAGCCTTGTCTGCATACTTTCCCGAAATTCCGCCTCCAGGACCTCCGCCCGCTCTGTGATTCTGGCCGGCTCATCCAGAAAGACCGGGACATCCGGTCCAAAATAATCGGTAAAGGCCACCGTCTCCGGACAGAAATACCGGATGCATCCCTCCAGAGCACCCAGAAAGCACCCTTCCGACAGCTCCTCCGTCATTTCGTTTACCACCGTATCAAGCCGATGAGCCTCCTCCAGCTTTCCCTGCTTCTTCAGCTTTTGAACGGAAGCCTCCTGCTCCTTTTTCATTTTCTCGAGACCCTTTTTCAGTCTGTCCGGAGACAGAGTCACCTCTCTGGCCGGATACAGATGGATCTCCGCAAGCCTCTGGGTGGAGCGCTGGCTCTCTGCGTCAAAGGACCGGATGGAATCCACCTCATCGCCCCAAAGCTCAATACGGACCGGATTTTCCTCCGTCAGGGGAAATACATCCAGAATCCCGCCCCGGATACAGAACTGTCCGCCCTGTTCCACCTGGGCGCACCGCTCGTAGCCCATGTCCACCAGCTGTTCCTTCAGTTCATCCAGTTTAAGCTCCTGCCCCTCCTCCAAAAGGATGACGCTGTCAGCAAAGGCGGAAAGGGGCATCAGATGGTCCATGCACCCGTCCACCGTGGTAATGACCGTTCCCCGCCGTTCCTCCAGGATCTGCTTCAGTACCGTAAGCCGTTTTCCCGTCAGAAGCCGTCCCTGGACGTCGGCCCCGGAAAAGAGAAGATCCTTGGCCGGATACAGAAACACTTCACGGTCAAAGGTCCTGTAATCATCGTAGATCTCTTTTGCGCGGCTGTCGTTGTAAGTCACAACTAACTTCAGTGGGAATTCCCGCCCCAGTTCTGCCATCTCATGGACTTTTTGAGAGTCGGTGCCTCCACTGACAGAAACAGGACCCCTGCCCCTGCAAAGGTCCTCTTTTGTATCCACAAATTCCTTCAGTTCCGGCAGCGGACTGCGAAATGAACCTGCCATTCAATCACCTCTGTCATTCCTGTACGATTTATTTCTTTTTTGCATTGAACTGATTCATCGCCGGAGCCATCTCCCCTTTTACGATCATGGCTGCCGCCTCAGCTGCATGTTTGATTCCCTCTCTCACAGAAGGCAGCTCTTCCGAAGGAAAGTGTCCCAGCACATAATCAGCCAGATCCATACGGGGCGGCTTTGCACCGACCCCCACCCGGATCCTCGGGAAATGATCGGAGCCGAGGCAGGCAATGATATTCTTCATGCCATTGTGGCCGCCTGCGCTTCCCTTCTCCCGTATCCGGAGCTGTCCCACATCCAGATTAATGTCGTCGTAGATCACCAAAAGCTCTTCCACAGAAAGCTTGTAGTATTCCATGACCTCACGGATGCTCTCCCCGCTTAAATTCATATAGGTCTGAGGCTTCACAAGAATTACCTTCTGCCCCTCAATAACTCCCTTTCCGATGAGTGCCCTGTGCTTCCCGGTATCCACACTGATCCGATACGCCTCCGCCAGCTCATCCAGGGCTCCAAAGCCCACATTGTGTCTGGTACCGGCATATTTAAGACCCGGATTCCCAAGACCTGCAATCACAAACATAAAAATTCCCGCCTTTAATAGGATTTCTTCCAGGTGGAAGGAATAAACAAAATCAGCATGGGGAAAAGCTCCAGCCTGCCGGCCAGCATACAGAAGGAAAGCACCAGCTTACTCAAAACGGAAAATCCGCTGAAATTTCCCATAGGGCCCACAGCCGAAAGACCGGGACCGATATTCCCCAGTGCCGAAAGCACTGCCGTCACCGTCGTCTCAAAATCATAACCGTCGACAGAAATGACGATCATGGCCGACACGGCAATCATAATATAGGTAAAGAAAAAAATCAAGATTCCCTTCACGGTACTGCTCTCAATGATCCGCCCGTCCATCCGGGGCGCCCGAACCATACGGGGGTGGATCAGACGGCGAAACTCCGCCTTCACGGTTTTTGCCAGCACGAGAAGTCTGCTGATCTTGATGCCGCCGCCGGTGGAACCGGCGCTGGCGCCGACGATCATCAGTGCCACAAGGATCATTTTGCTGAAGGTGGGCCACAGATTAAAATCTGCCGTGCTGTAGCCGGTGGTGGTAATGATGGAGGACACCTGGAAAAAGGCCGTGCGGATAGCATCCGGCCAGGAGCCTTCATAATATTTCCCTGCCACATTCAGGGTGATGCAGACCACCGCAGCCACAATGATCCCCAGATAAAGTCTCAGCTCTTCGTTCTTAAGCACATCCTTCACCTGCTTTTTGAGAAGCAGATAATAGAGGCTGAAGTTCACGCCGAACAGCAGCATGAACACGGCAATGACCCACTCTGCCGCCGGATTCTGATAAGCACCCACACTGGCATTCATATTGGAAAAGCCGCCGGTTCCGGCACTTCCCATGGAATGGATCACCGAATCGAAAAGGGGCATACCTGTAGCCAGAAGGCACAGAATATGTAAAATCGTCAATCCAAAATAGATCAGATACAGGATCCTGGCCGTCTCCTTCAGCCTCGGCACCACCTTACCCGGCTCCGGTCCGGGGCTTTCCGCCCGCAGAAGCTGTACCGTGGAGCCGTCCATATTCGGAAGGATCGCCAGCACAAAGACCAGGATTCCCATGCCGCCCACCCAATGGGTAAAGCTGCGCCAGAACATAAGGCCGCCGTTTCCAAATCCCTCGATATCCGTCAGGATCGTAGCACCCGTCGTGGTAAAACCGGACACGGTCTCAAAAAAGCAGTCCACGTAGCCTGCAAAATAGCCGCTGAAATAAAAGGGCAGTGCGCCGAAGGCCGCCAGAAAGATCCAGGAAAAAGCCACCGCTGCCAGTCCCTCTCTGGTCCGCATCCGGGAAAGCTTCGGCTTTTTCAGACGCAGAAGGAAGCCCACAAGGGCCAGCGGAACGATTGTATAAATAAAATAGATCCAGTCGCCGGTTCCCATAAGGAGCGCCACGAAAACAGGCAGCAGCATAAGGACCGCCTCAGAGAAGAGCACGTTCCCGACGACATACAATACCAACGAAATATTCAAAGCTCAGCCTCCTGCCTCAGTTCTCAAAAATGTCATTCAGATCATTGACATTGGAGGATCTGGTAATGACAATGACACTGTCGTTCTCCTGGATCCAGTCATTACCGGTGGGAATAATGATCGCGCCGTTCCGCACAATAGCCGCTACCAGAAAATGCTTCTTAAAGCGGATATTTCGGAAAGGCTCCCTCAGATTCCGGCTTCCTTCTCTTGCAACAAACTCCAGCGCCTCGGCCTTGCCGTCGGCGATCCGGTGAAGCGTCTCCACATTGCTTCCAATAGTGTTTCGGAGAGCCCTCACATACCGGATGATCTGGGCTGCCGTGATATTTTTCGGACTGATGACGGAATCAATACCCAGGGTTTTGATGATACCCTCATAGTTTCCCCGGTTGATCTTTGCCACGACCTTCGGGACCTGAAGTCTGCTGGCAAACAGAGCCGTCAGGAGATTTTCTTCATCTCTTCCGGTCAGCGTCACAACGGCTCCAGCCGACTCCACATGCTCCTCCTCCAGGACCTGTTCATCGGTGCCGTCACCGTGAATAATGGTGCAGTCGGGAAGCAGCTCGTCAAGCTCCTGGCACCGTCTTTTATTCTGCTCGATAATGGTGATTTTCATACCCATCTGGCTCATTCCAAGGCCCAGATAGTAGGCGATCCTGCCTCCGCCGATGAGGATCGCATGCTTCACCCGCTTCTGATATTTTCCCTCATATTTAAAGAAATCCGTAATTGCAGAGGGTTTGCCCGCAATATACATGAGATCCTGCTCCTGCGGAACAAAATTGCCATCGGGAATGATGACCTCCTCCCCCCGGACCGCAGTACAGAAAAGCACCGGCAGTCGGATCTCGCCCATGACCTGGGACAGAGGTCTGCCCACCAGCTTATCCCCCCGCTTCACACGAAAGGCGATCAGCTCCACCTTCCGGCCCGCAAAGGTCTCCACGTTGATGGCCGTGGGGAAACGGAGCACCCTGCCGATCTCATTGGCTGCTTCCAGCTCCGGATTGATGATCATGTTGATCCCCAGCTCCTGCTTCAGCACCGATACCTCCCTGGCATATTCCGGGTCACGGATCCTGGCTACCGTATTCTTCGCCCCCAAACGCTTGGCGGTCAGGCAGCACAGCATATTGATTTCGTCGCCGGGTGTAGTTGCAATGATCAGATCCGCCTCCCGGACCCCCGCCTCCAGAAGAACACTGGCGGAAAGCCCACTTCCCTTCAGACAAAGAACATCCAGACTGTCCCCCGCCCGATCCACTGCTTCCTGAGATTTATCTATCACTGCCACATCGTTATCCTCGGCGGACAGGTGCTTTGCCAGTGTATAGCCCACCTTGCCGATTCCAACAATAAGGATCTTCATGTTTCCTTCCTCCTGTCTGCCCTCCGGGCACCAGTGTAATACTCCCTCTATTATATAAATGAAACCGGGAAACCGCAACACTTTCCCGCTATTTTAACCTCTGAAATACCCGTCTCTTTAGTCAAATGAAAACAGGCGCTGAAAAATCAGCGCCTGCCCTTATCATACTTAAACCTACTCCTCTTCCCCTGCTTCCAGAAGCGTGGTCTCATACTTTGCAAGAATGATAGCCTGGATCTTATCTCTGGTCTCAGAATTGATGGGATGAGCGATATCTCTGTACTCACCGTCGGCGGCTTTTCTGCTGGGCATCGCAATAAACATGCCCTTTTCCCCCTCAATCACCTTGATATCGTGTACCACAAACTCATTATCCAGAGTAATGGAAACGATGGCCTTCATCTTTCCTTCCTTGGATACCTTTCTAACCCTCACATCTGTAATCTGCATCTTTACATAGTCCCCTTCCTTTGTCCTCCTGCTGTCAAAGCTTAAAGCACAAATCTTTCGTTTTTCTCGATAACAATCTTAATATCATTGGGAGCGCCGATATATGTCATATTGGCCCGGATCGTATCCCTGCTCTCGACGATGCAGTTCTCGATCCGTGTATTGTCACCGATGTAAACATCATTCAGGATAATGGAATTCTTAATGACACAGTTGTTTCCAACATATGCCTTCTTGAACAGAATTGAATTTTCCACTTCTCCATTGATGATACAGCCGCTGGAGACAAGACTGTTGCGGACCTTAGCCCCCACGTTGTACTTGGCCGGCGGATTGTCGTCCACCTTGGAATACACGTCGGGATAAGTATTGAAGAAATAATTGCGGACCTCGGGATCCAAAAAGTCCATATTGGTCTTAAAGTAAGAATCCACGCAGGAAATATTGCTCCAGTAGGATTCCAGCTTATACGCATAGATCCGCTTCATATTCTTATAACGAATCAGGATATCCTGTACGAAATCGTAACGATCCTCCTCCGCGCACTTCTCAATAAGCTCAATGAGTTGACGGCGGCGGATCACATAGATACCGCAGGACACCGTATGGGAGGTTGCCACCATGGGCTTTTCGTCAAACTCCACAATCCGGCCGTCCTCATTGGTACGTACCAGACCGAAGCGGCTCACGTCCGCATCCTCCGGCATATCCTTGCAGACCACGGTGATGTCTGCCTGCTTTGCGATATGGTATTCCAGAACCTTATTGTAGTCCAGCTTGTAGATGCCGTCGCCGGAAGCGATCACCACATAGGGCTCGTGGCTGCTCTTCAGCCACTTCAGATTCTGCCAGAGGGCATCTGCCGTACCTCTGTACCAGTTGCTGTTCATAGCCGACAGAGTAGGCGTGAATACATAAAGTCCACCCTGCTTTCTGCCGAAGTCCCACCACTTGGAGGAGCTCAAATGCTCATTTAAGGAGATGGAATTGTACTGCGTAAACACTGCCACCTTCTTGATATGGGAATTTGTCATGTTGCTTAGGGCGAAATCGATGGCTCTGTAGCTGCCGGCAACGGGCATTGCGGCTATCGCGCGCTTCTCTGACAATTCCCTCATTTTCTTATTGTTTCCGCCTGCCAGAATAATACCTACTGCTCTCACTTCTCGCCACCTGCCTTTATAATATAGTCTCCGCTGTCAAGCTTTCCGTCCGGATAATCTGCGCTTTCCGTCACACCGGAAATTGCGGTATTTCTGCCTACCGATACACCATCGGGAATGTAGGAATCCTCTCCCACGGTCACCAAATCAAAGGCATAGACCTTGGGATTTAACTTGCTGACTGCAAAATCTCCCACACCCAGGCGGACGTTGGCGCCCACCTCCACATTGTCGGCAATGATGGCCTTGTCCACCACCGTTCCGTCTCCGATCACCACGCCGGACATGAGAATGGAATCGCGGACAACCGCTCCCTTTCCGATCTTAACGCCGACACCGATGACAGAATTGTAAATGTTACCGTAAATTTCTGCACCCTCGGCAATGATGCTTCTCTCGATCACCGAATCTGCGGAAACATATTGAGGAGGCAGGATATCGCTCTTGGTATAGATCTTCCAGAATTCCTCATACAGATTGAATACAGGAATGATATCCACCAGCTCCATATTGGCTTCCCAGTAGGAGCCCAGAGTTCCTACATCCTTCCAGTAGCCGTTGTACTCGTAAGCAAAGATCCTGTCTCCTCTGCTGTGGCAGTAAGGAATCACATGCTTGCCGAAATCGCAGCCCGGTTCATCGGACATCTTGATCAGAGCCTCTTTGAGGACCTTCCAGCTGAAGATATAAATACCCATGGAAGCCAGATTGCTTCTGGGATGAGCCGGTTTCTCCTCGAACTCGGTGATCCTGTTGTTTTCGTCGGTAATGACCACTCCAAAGCGGCTTGCCTCCTCGATGGGTACCGGGAGTGCCGCAATGGTAATATCGGCATTGTTTGCCTTATGATAATCCAGCATTACCTCATAATCCATCTTGTAAATATGGTCGCCGGATAAGATCAGAACATACTCAGGATTATAGGATTCCATGTACTGCAGGTTCTGATAAATGGCATTGGCCGTACCGGTGTACCATTCGCTGTTTGTACTCTTCTCATAAGGAGGGAGGACCGTCACTCCTCCGATATTCCTGTCCAGATCCCACGGAATACCAATCCCGATGTGAGAATTCAGCCGCAGCGGCTGGTACTGCGTCAGTACGCCGACCGTGTCAATGCCGGAATTGATGCAGTTGCTCAGCGGAAAATCGATAATACGGTATTTACCGCCAAAAGCCGTAGCCGGCTTGGCCACATTTGCCGTCAGCACTCCCAGCCTGCTGCCTTGTCCGCCTGCCAGCAGCATTGCTATCATCTCTTTCTTAACCACGCTATCACCTCTTGCTGTTATAATTAGTTGTACTAACAGTGTAGCACACTTTTTGGAATAAATAAACAATTTTTTCACTATATTCTTATAAATTTTATGCAATTTATAAAACTCATTGTTTTGATTCTCCCCTCCAGGTATGGTATAATGTTCGGAAAGGGCAAAGCCAGGCACCAGTTCAGCCCTCCCGTGTCATCGGATGCTTGCATCCGATGACACGGGAGGCTGAATTGGTATCCGGCGCGCGAAGCGAGCCGGAAAAGCCGACAGGCTTTTCTGGCTTTGCCGGAATGAAAGTTACGGCTTTGCCGGAACAGAAGCTTCTGGCTTTGCCGGGACAGAAGTTCATCCGTTACGATTATCTTTTCAGAAAGGATTTTCCCATGAAATTTATCCATACCGCAGATATTCATCTGGGCTGTCAGCCCGACCGGGGCTTTCCCTGGTCCAGAGAGCGCTCCTTTGATATCCTGAGTGCCTTCCGTGATCTCATCGCTGCGTGCAAAAAGGAACAGGCAGATCTCCTGCTGATCTCCGGTGATCTGTTTCACCGCCAGCCGACGCCGGCTGAGTTAAAGGAGGCCGACGCCCTGTTCTCCAATATCCCTCAGATCCCGGTGGTGCTCATTGCCGGAAATCACGACTGTGTCCGTGCCGGTTCTTCCCTGGCAGAGTTTTCCTGGTCTCCCAATGTGACCTTTTTATCGCAACGTGATCTTACGGAAGTTTCATTCCCCACCCTTAACACTGTGATCCACGGCTTCAGCTACCATACGAGGGAGATCCCCGAACCGCTTTACGACGGTCTCACGGCTCCCAGAGACGGCAAATTCCACATTCTTCTTGCCCACGGCGGTGACGAAAGGCATATTCCCATCGACAGGAAAAAGCTTTCCCAGTCCGGGTTTTCCTATACAGCCCTTGGCCATATTCATAAACCGAAGCTGTGTCCGGAAGAACGTTTTGCCTTTCCCGGATCCCTAAGCCCCATCGATCTCACGGAGACGGGAAGCCACGGCTATGTCCTGGGAGAACTGACCAAGTCCTCCGAAGGCGGCCCCGGAGCTCTTTCCCTGCGCTTCGTCCCTCTTCCCACCCGTACTTATATTCCGTGCCGGGTGAAAGTGACTGAAAAGACCACCAACCAGTCTCTGTTCCAGACGATCTCCAGATTCATGGAGCAATACGGTTCCTCCAATATCTATAAGCTGACACTGACCGGAAAGCGGGACGCTGACATCATTTTTGACGAAGCATATCTTCGAACGGCAGGAAAGATCATCTCTTTCCGGGATCTGACCGTCCCCGCTTATGATATGGAGGCTCTGCTCCGGAACCACCGTCATGATATCATCGGAGATTATATCGACGCCTTTCTGGGCAGCCCGTCTGCAGACGGTTCCCATGCCCCGGGTGACAGCAATTTCCCTGACCCGGACGTGGTTCTTTCGGACCCTGTCAAAAAACAGGCCTTTTATTACGGTCTGGATGCCCTTCTTTCCAACTTTGACGCAGATACAGGAGACCAGTAAATGATTTTAAAAGACATCGACATTTCCGGATTCGGAAAATATACTCATGAAAGCATGTCCTTTTCCGAAGGCATCAATATTATCTACGGTGAAAACGGCTCAGGAAAATCCACTCTCCATACCTATTTGAAGAGCATGCTTTTCGGCATGGAACGAGGCCGCGGAAAGGCGGCCCATACCGACGCCTATTCCCATTATTACCCCTGGAATTCCCAGGCTCCCTACGGCGGCTCCCTGACCTTTTCCGACGGCGAGGAGGATTACCTCATCGAACGGTGTCTGGACACCAAAAACCGTTCTCTGACGATCCGTAAAGCCGGAAGCGGTCAGCTGATCGGCACGGAACAGGCCGATCTGGACAGCCTCATAGGCCATATCACAGAGGAGACTTACCGGAATACCATCAGTATTGAGCAGCTAAAGGCGGCCACTGACGGTTCCCTTGCTGCCGGTTTAAAAAATCATCTTTCCAGCATTGCCCTCTCCGGCACCTCCACGCTGGATGTGACAAAAGCGCTTGCCTCCCTCCGGGAAAAGAAAAAAGCCCTCAAACAGCAGATCAACGAGGAGGCTTCCTCCAAATACCAGACTGTTTTTCAGGAGATCTGTGAGACGGAGGATAAGCTGAAGGCCATGGGTAATCAGCCCGACCAGCTGGAAAAGCAGATCCGGGAGCTGGAAAACCGGCTGGAGGAAGAAAAGCAGAAACGGGAAAACCTCAAAAAATCCGCCGCCGATACGGAAGCTGCCATCAAATCCCACAGCTTGTTCCTCGTCCGGGATGCGGATATTTACCAGGAGCGGATCCACGATGCCTACGCCGCCCACCGGCTGGCCGCGGAAGAAAACAAGCGCCACGCCCGCCATTCTCTCCGGACGCGCGACATAATTTCCGGACTGGCAGCTATGGTACTTTTTCTGCTTCTTGGTCTGGGCAGCCTGTTTTATGAACAGCTTCCCTTTACCAATACACCGTTCCCTCTGCCAAAGCTTCCCCTTTTGATCCTCTTTTTTGCCGGGGCAGGCATTTCCCTGCTTGTCACTATTATTCTATTCGCCCGGTCCAGAAAAGATGATTCCGATTCTGAAGCCATGGCCGCAGAGACTGAACTTTTCTTACAGAATGCATTCAAGCTTCATTTGAACGACTCTGAAATCACCGAAGAGAACCTGGCTGCCATGGAAGAAAAACTGGCACAGTATACTGCGCTTCAGAAGGCACTGAAAGAAAACCACGCACTGACAGACGCTTCCCTCCAAATTACGGTCGCCCTTCAAGAGGAGCTTCGCCATGCACAGACTGAAATGAGCCGCTGCCAGAAGGAGGCCTGGGAGTTTGAGCAGACCTGTAAGCACCTGTCGAAACTGGAAGAAGAAAAACAAGCCCTGGCTCACATTATAGAGAAAAACAAGCTGGCGGAGGAACGGCTCTGTTCCATTGCTCTGGCAGAGGATACCATTGCAAAACTGTCCTCGAAAATTCATGAAAGCTTCAGCCCTGTGTTGAATGACAAGGTTTCTGAAATCATAGCTGCCATCACCGACGGCATCTATGACAGACTCTGCATCGACGAAAATCTGACTGTCACACTGAGGAGCGGAGGACGCACAATTCCTCTCGATTCCTTAAGCCGCGGCACCATCGAACAGATCTATCTGGCACTGCGGCTGAGCGCCGTGGATATCCTCTATCCCGGTCTGTCCCTGCCGATCCTTCTGGATGACACCTTCGCCTATTATGATGACGCCCGTCTTCACAACACGTTAAAATGGCTGGCAGAGCATTACCCCGGCCAGGTGCTTCTCTTCACCTGCCACAAACGGGAGGCTGCTTTCCTCTCAAGGATGAACATGCCTTACCATCTGGTGGCGCTGAGCTGATGAACAATCTATTCGCTTATGCAGCTGCGTATCGGATCTTCGGAAAAGCGCAGATCCCGTCGGATCTGTTCGGTTACAACAGGAAAACAGGAAAATGAAAAGGGACTGTCCGCCAGTCCCTTCTTTTGTATGTCTCAGTATTCTATTTCATTTCCCCGTTCCGATAACGCTCCAGCAGGCGGTTGATCCTGTCTGTAGGATTCAGCAGCACGCTGAGGGATACATCATGATTCATGTAATCCACCAGGAGCGCAATATATTTGCTCATGTCCACATCAATGTAATACGGCTTTGACAGAAGCTCCGGTGTCTGATAGACGAGATTGGTGGTCAGCATCCGGTCGATGAGGCCGTTCTCATAATACTCATCAAATTTCTTCAGGCCGCCGGTAAACAGACCGAAGGTCGCACAGATGAAGACCTTCCTTGCCTTTCTCCGCTTCAGCTCCTTGGCCACATCCAGCATACTGTCGCCGGAGGAGATCATGTCGTCGATGATGACCACATCCTTACCCTCCACGGAGCTTCCCAGAAACTCATGGGCCACGATGGGATTCTTCCCGTTGACGATCCTCGTATAGTCCCGGCGCTTGTAGAACATGCCCACATCCAGTCCCAGCACGTTGGCAAAATAAATGGCTCTTCCCATTCCGCCCTCATCGGGGCTGATGACCATCATGTGATCGCTGTCGATCTGCAGATCCTTTTCATGGCGCAGAAGATGCTTGATAAACTGGTAAATGGGCTGAACCGTCTCAAAGCCCTTGAGGGGGATCGCATTCTGCACCCGCGGATCATGGGCATCAAAGGTAATGATATGATCCACTCCCATGTGGACCAGCTCCTGCAGAGCCAGCGCGCAGTCCAGAGATTCCCTTCCGGTTCTTCTGTGCTGCCTGCTTTCATATAAGAAAGGCATGATCACCGTAATTCTTCTTGCCTTGCCACCCACTGCGGCAATGATCCTCTTCAGATTCTGGAAATGATCGTCCGGGGACATATGGTTCACACGTCCGCAGAGAGAATAGGTCAGGCTGTAATTGCATACATCTACCATAATAAACAGATCGTCACCGCGGACCGATTTGTCGATCACACCCTTGGCCTCGCCGGTGCCAAACCTGGGTACATGACAGTCAATGATATAGCTGTCCTTTTCATATTCGGAAAACAGCACGGAGGCCTTATTTTCATTCTGTCGTTCTTTTCTCCACTCTACCAGATAGGCATCCACCTTCCGTCCCAGCTCCTGGCAGCCGTCAATGGGTATCAGCCCCAGAGGGCCAACCGGTATCGTATTCAATTCATGCTCTTCCCGCATTCCTTTTTCCTCCTCATGCTTATCAGCGTGTTTCGGTATTTTCATTCCTCTGTACGTTATGTAGGGTATCATCCGGCCGTCGGAAAGTCAAGCCCTTCTTTCCCCCATTTTCTTTTTTATGCGGATATCCTCTCCAAACAGAGGAATAATGCGGTAGCTGCTGAATATCCTGGAAAAGATCCGCTCAGAATAATTGTCTCTCAGTTCATTCATCGGCAGGTTTGTGGAGATCATCGTAGCCCGTCCCTTTAATCCCCGGTCATTGATGCAGTAGAAAAGCTCTGAATTTCCCAGGCTGTTGTTGAGCTCCGTTCCCAGATCGTCAATGATCAGAAGGTCACATTCCAGAATGCCCCGGTACCGTTCTTCCCGAGCCTCATCTCCCCGGTCAAACCGCTTGTCCGTCAGGATCTGAAACAGGTCTGCCGCAGTCAGGTAAAGCACTGCCTCCGCCTGATCCAGAAGCTCCTTGGCAATGCAGTTGGTCAGGAAGGTTTTGCCCGTACCGGCAGGGCCTGTGAAAAGAATGTTGCCTCCCTTTTCCCGGAAATGCTCCGCATAGGATCTGCACTCTTCAATGACCGCCTTCATATATTCATACTGACTGATGCCCTTTTTCTGATTTACGATCAGGTCCCGGTCATAAAAATCATACCGGACCCGGTCGAAATTTTCCCGTTCCAGGACCTGTTCCAGATTGGACTGTCCATAAAGGATCCGGATCTCCGCCTGCCGCAGACATCTGCATTTTTTTCCGTCCACATAACCGGTATCCCGACAGGCCGCACAGGTATAGGTCGGTTCCATATAATCCGGTGAAAAGCCTCCCACAGCAAGAAGGGCCTCCCGGCTCTCCCGAAGCTCCTTCAGCTTGAATTTGAGCTGCTCCATGGCCCCGGTATCCCCGGCCAGAAGCTTTTTCGCCTGCTCCAGCGAGACCGCTCCCATCTCCCGGTCGAACTGCTCAAGCTGGGGCAGCGCCCGGTAAACCTCCCGGATCCTTTCCTCCTGCCTGTGCCGGTTCTCCATCTGGCGCTTCTGATAAACGCGCATCAGCGCGTCATACTGAGAATTGTTCAGTCCCACGGCTGCCTCCCTTCTCTCCCTGCTTTAAAATCCGTTGAGTTCCTTGACAAGCTCGTCACAGTCATAATCCCGCTGCGGGAAATTATGAAATTTATTGGAACGCTTTGCCTCGGGCTTTCGCTCCGAAGTCTGTTCCCCGCGCTCTTTTCGCGGTTCCCGGCCCTCTCTTCCCGGGCCCTTTCCGTCCAGCCTGGCAATATCCGCCTTTTTGAGGACTCCCTTTTCCTTCCAGTCCCGAAGGATCTTGTCCGCATATTCAAAGCTGGGCTGATGGATTGCCCTCATGGTCCTGTCGCAGGCCTCCAGCACCACATCCACCGGAAAACCGTAATCCCGGAACCACTGGTCAATCATGACCCGCTCTCCCGCCGCCGGATTCCGGCCGCCGAGACCAAAGGCCTTCAATACCGCATAGGTATTTTTTCCTCCGCTCACCGTCTCTGCCCTGGCCTGTTCCACCGTCTTTATCCCTCTCTCATTCCAGTTGAGGGCCACTGTTTCAATGTAACGCATACTCTTATGCCCGTTGGAAACACAGTATTCCACCAGGTATTCCAGAAGCTCTGCCGACATGCCCAGCTTTCCGTAAAGGTTTGCCAGCACATCACAGTCCCTGGGCGTCAGATTTTTGCCCGTATAGCGCCCCGCCAGGTACAGAAGCTGGCAGAAATCCTCATCCTTTTCCAGCACCTGAAGGTCTCTTGTCTTTCCTGCCGATGCAGGAACAAAATTCCGTTCCGAAGCGACTGCCGCCTCCGTAGTCACAGCCGCCTCCGAAACGGCAGCCCTCTCAGGCGCCGCAGCTGTCTCCGAAACCGCAGCTGTCTTTGCGGCAGCCATTCCATTTACAGGCAGCTCCATCCTGCTGTCAGGCTCCTCCTCCAGAAGGACAATGCCCGAAAGCCGTTTATCTGTTCCGTACTCCAACTTCAGGAGCTTCATCTTTTCCCAGTATTTCAGTGCCCGAAGCACATCCTTTTCCGTATTGTTCAGCCCATCGGCCATGTGGGAAACCGATACCTCTTTTCCCTCGGAGATCTGCCGCAGGAGCAGCAGATACACCTTCACAAATTCCCCGTTGGCCTCCGGAAGGAACCGGTCAATAAACCGATTGGACACCATAGTTACCCCACAATCCCGCCGGTCCGTCACAACAAGTCCCGCCATGCCTCTCACCTCTCTCATTCGCTCCCATTATAACATAGGAAAAATGAAAAGAGAACCTGTTTTTCCGTGAGCCCCCTCCTCAGTGACCTCCTTGTGGAAAATGTGGATATTGTGGACAAGGTTCGACATTCCCCTCCAAAAATCCCTAAAAATGTCGATTTTACGGGATAGTTACAGAATTGTCAATTTCAGTTTTTCCACAAAAAAATCCACATGCTTTTTTCCACTAATTGTTGATAAGCATGTGGATTTTGTGGATAACTACAGGCCTAACAGGCTTTCTCCAATCTTTACAACGTCTCCCGCCCCCATAGTTATCAACAATTCATTGGGGACACAATTTTCCAGCAGAAAATTTTCTATTTCATCAAAGGATTCAAAATAATGAACCTTTTTTCCCAGTTTCTCCAATTCGACAGCAAGATTCGCCGAACTGATACCAAGGGTATCGGTCTCTCTGGCCGGATAGATCTTTGCCAGTACCACCTCGTCTGCCAGAGCAAGAGCCTCCGCAAACTCCTTCATGAGAGCCTTCGTTCTGGTATAAGTGTGGGGCTGGAATACACACCAGATCTTTTTCTTATGAAGCTTTTTCGCCGCCAGAAGAGTCGCCCGGATCTCATCGGGATGATGGGCATAATCATCCACCACGGTCACGCCGCCCAGCTCTCCCTTCAGTTCGAACCTGCGCTCCGTCCCCGTATAGCCGTCCAGTCCCTTTTCAATGGCCTCCCCGGTCACTCCAAGGGCCTCTGCCACAGCCACCGCCGCCAGCGCGTTGTCCACATTGTGCTCGCCGGGCACCTCAAGCTCCAGATGAACCAGCTTTTCTCCCCGCTTCATCACGTCAAAGGAGGCATGGCCCGCTTCATTATACACAATGTCTGCCGCCCGGTAATCAGCCTCCTCATTTTCCAGGGCAAAGGTCACCATCCGGCAGGCAATATCTCCCATCAGCTTCCTGTAGTCAGGAATATCGGCATTGATGATCAGAAGGCCATTCTCCGGCAAAAGCTTCGCAAAGGTGTGGAAGGAATCCCGGATATCATCAATATCCTTAAAGAAATCCAGATGATCCTCCCGGATATTCAGGATCACAGCAATGGTCGGGAAAAAGGAATGGAAGCTGTTGGTATATTCACAGGCCTCCGTCACAAAGCAGCCCGAATGACCGATGCGGATATTTCCGCCGATACTGTGAAGGATGCCGCCCACGGATATGGTCGGATCTGCTTCAGCCGCCAGCAGGATCTCCGCCACCATGGAGGTGGTCGTGGTCTTACCGTGGGTTCCGGAAATCGCCACCGCATCCTGATAATTTTTCATCATCTGTCCCAGAAGCTCTGCCCTGGTCATCATGGGAATTCCCCGGCGGACCGCCTCCGCGAACTCAGGATTGTCCTCATGGACTGCCGCCGTGTAAACCACCACGTCAATGTCATCGGTGATATTGGACGCTCTCTGCCCCTCATAGACTACCGCTCCATCCTGCTGGAGGTGTTCGGTGAGCGGCGATACAACCGAATCGGAGCCGCTTACCCGAAAGCCTCTGGAAAGCAGTACCTCCGCCAGGCCGCTCATACTGATGCCGCCGATTCCGATAAAATGCACTGCTATGGGTTTCTGAAAATCTATCTGATACATGCCGATGTCCTTCCTTCGTTTTTCATTTTATCCAGTATAACACAAAAGACAGTATCTTCCAATACTGTCTTTCAGCGTCTTCCTTATGCAATGTCATGCTGTCTGTGTGCGAAAAATGACATGCTTGTATTTTTCAAGAGCAAACAACAGGATATTTCCGAGGCCGCCGATGGCCAGTACCTCTCCGATCCCCACTGTAAGCATCATCCAGGGAATCAGGTCCGGAGCTCCGTAACCATAACGAAGCACCCACGGTATGATCAGCGTGTTGGAAACGATCGGCGGTACACAGACAAGCAGCTTGTGCTTTCTGAGCAGCCAGGAGCAAACGGCGCCGATCAATGTTGCCAAACTTCCAAAGACAACGTCCAGAACCACGCAGCTGCCTAAAATGTTGGACAACAGACAGCCCACAAACACACCGGGCACCGCTGCCGGAGTAAAATACGGCAGGATGACAAGGGCTTCCGATATCCGGAATTGGATCGGTCCAAAAGCAATGGGGGCAAATACCATGGTCAGCACCACATAAATGGCTGCGATCATCGCGCCCTGAACCGTGTACGAAACGGCTCTGGAGGATACAGTGTTTCTCTTCATAATTCAGTTCTCCTTTAGTTTTGTTTTAGGTGAGGAAGGTCTCGAACTCACCGAGGTATTACTATACCATAAGTAAAGCTTAAATGCAAGTCACGAAATCCGGTTACCTCTCTGCTGCTCCACCAATGCCCGCAGCTCATCGACCACCTGGCCGCTCTGCTTTCCTGTTTCATCGATGGTAATATCTGCATATTTTTCATAGAGCGGAACCCGTTCCCGATACAGATCAAGCAGGGTCATGCCGTCCTTCAGGGCCACACCCCGATCGACCAGATTTCCCAGCCGCCGTTTAAGCTCCTCATAGCTGATCTTCAAATAGACTACCGTTCCGATCTGCTTAAGATGCTCCATGGCCGAAGGCCCGTAGATCACGCTTCCTCCCGGTGCAATGACCGCCCGGTTCGTATGGATCTCCCGGTTTACCCTCTCCTCGATGGCGAGGAAGCCCTCCAGGCCATCTTCTGCAATGATCTCCTTCAGCAGACGCTCCTCCTGTTCCTGAATCAGCAGGTCTGAATCGATAAATTTATACCCGATCCGCTTTGCAAGCAGCACGCCCACCGTACTTTTCCCCGATGCGGGCATACCGATCATGGTAATGTTATTCCAGTTGTTTTTCATCGTATGATTCCCCTATCCCTGCAGTACCATCATTAGTGCCGGTACAAACTGCTTCTTTCTGGACACCACTCCGGGCAGTACCACCGCCTGGTTCTGGGGCCTGCAGCCGGGGAAGGCCTGCTCTAAGAGCTGTCCGCCGCTTATGCTGTCGCAGAGCACCTCCGTGGACTCGTCCAGAATGCTGGTCAGCATAAAGAACAAAAGGTCCACCTTGTGCTTTGCCTTCATCTGCTCCAGAAAAGGGATCATTCGCCCCCTCAGGTCTTCCAGCTCCTCCTCATCCATGGAGCTGATCTGAGAAATTCCCACGGTCGTACCATCCATGTCAAAGACCTTATAATCCTGATAAAAAATATCCTTTTCCGTTTTCTGCTTCAGATCGCTGCCGGCAGCAAACATTTCCCGGGCCAGCTGCTTCGTGTCGATTCCGGCAATGGATGCCAGCGTCTCTGCCGCCTGCCGGTCCACCTCAGTACAGGTAGGAGAACGGTACAGAAGAGTGTCAGACACAATGGCACTGCAGAGAAGGCCCGCCACCTCCGGTCCGATCTCTGCCCCGGATTCCCGGTACATCTGATAAATGATGGTTCCGGTACAGCCAAGAGGCTGATTGCGGAAAAACACCGGGGAAATGGTTTCCAGGCTTCCCAGCCTGTGATGATCAATGATCTCCAGGATCTCAGCACTCTCAATACCGGCCACCGCCTGAGCCCGCTCATTGTGGTCCACCAGGATCACCTGCTTCCGTTTCATGCCCAGCAGATTTCGTCTGGAAATCATCCCCTTATAATGGCCGTCCTTATCCAGGATCGGGAAATCCCGATGGCGCTTGCTGGCCATAACATCTTTGATATCATCCGTATAATCCTCAATATCAAAGCTGATAATATCTTTCGTTTTCATAAAATACCCGATGGGCATACTCTGATTGATCAGTCTGGAAGCCGTAAAGGTATCAAAGGGCGTGGAGATCACCGTACACTGATGCTCCTCTGCCAGCTTCTTGATGGTCATGGATACCGGCGCTCCGTCGCAGACCACGATACAGCCTGCATTCATTTCGATGGCACAGAGCTGGGATTCATACCGGTTCCCCAGGATCACCAGATCGTGTTCCTCAATGTAGGATTCCATCAGATCCGGATTGGCTGCCGCCACCAGTACCTTTCCCTTATCAAAATACGCGTTCTCGTCACCGACGATCACAATTCCTTCCAGCGTCTCCTTGATGTTGACATACTGGGTGCAGGCCGCCGACAGAATCGCACTGTCATACACATTCATATAGGAATTGGCAATGTCACCAATGGTGATCAGGCCTTCCAGATGATTGTCCCTGGTAATGGGCAAAGTGACCACTCCCAGCTCCTTCATCAAAGACCAGGCCTTCTTTAAAGAAATATTGGAACGCACCCCCTTTGTCTTCCGGATCTCAATATCCTTCACCTGAGTGCGGACATCCTCAATAAGCTCCGGCACCGGAATGTTGAATTTTTCCAGCACGTACTGGGTCTCAGGATTCACCACGCCCGCCCGGCATGCCACATGCTCGTTTCCGGTCAGTGCCTGTTTCAGTCTCGCGTATGAAATGGCCGAGCAAATGGAGTCCGTATCCGGATTCCTGTGGCCAACCACGATAATTTTCCGCCCTTTTTCCTGTATCATTCCTCTTCCTCCTCACCCTTTACGGTCATCTGCGGGCTTGTCCCGTCTTTTTATCCGGCGGGTATTGTTTACTTTTTGTTCACTGTGTGTTCATATTTTGTTCACATTTCGTTGTTATGCTATTTATATAAAAAAGAAACGAATTAAAAAGGTTTTTCGTCAAAATGCATATAGATTTTTCATAATTATCCCGGGGCGTATGCTCCGGGAACTCCTCGTTTTAGGGGAAAGTGTTTTCTTTTTTGGATAATCTGCACAAACAGGTACCCTGCTCTTTTTCTTCCCGATAACGCACATAAGCGGAGGGCGTATCCTAGCACCCTCCGCTTTCTTTCTGTCAGTCTGCCTTGGTCTCTTCGGAAGCCTCTGTCTCTCCTTCGGTTTCCTGAGCCTCTGTTTCTTCGCCTTCGTCTGCCGCAGTTTCCTCCGTCAGGATCCCGGCCATATCCTGAACCACCAGCGAGCTGCTGGAGTAATCCGGCTTGGCGTTCTGTGCCTTGATGTACTGGTTCCGCACGGTAATTCCGATTCCGGTTCCGATCCCGGCCAGCACCACCACTGCGATAAGAATGGTCACCAGTCTCATGAGCTTTTTCTGTTTGCGCTCCTTTTCAACCAGTTCCTTTCTTTTGGCCTTCTGCTCTTTATACTTATCTACTTTCTGCTGACTCATAATGACAGTCCCTTTCTACACATCATTGGACCGGATTTCTGCCGGTACTCCGCTATCATAACACAAATCGCCGTATTATTCAAGAGAATCCATGACCATTTTCGCTGCCCCGTAAATGCCGGCATCGTTGCCAAGGGTGGCCAGAGCCAGCTTTGCCTTCTCCTTGGTGAGAACGATCAGCGGGTCATAATGCTTCCGGATCAGATCCAGCAGATACTGTCCTGCCTTGGACACGCCGCCGCCGATTACGAAGATTTCCGGATCGATGACCTGAGATATGTACGCCAGAGCCCTTGCCAGATACAGCATGCAGTAATCCGCCACTTCTTCCGCCAGTTCGTCTCCCGCCTTGGCCGCATCAAACACATCCTTGGCTGTTACGTTTTCCTTCTCACGAAGAACAGACGGCTTGTCGCTTTCCTTCATAAACCGTCTGGCAATGCGGGCAATGCCCGTCGCCGAAGCGATCTGCTCCAGGCAGCCGTAATTTCCGCAGTTGCAGGCCTCCGGCTCCGGCCAGTTCCAGTCCATGACCATATGACCGATCTCGCCGCCCATCCCCTTGCTGCCTGCCACGATACGTCCGTCCAGGATCACGCCGCCGCCGACACCTGTTCCCAGGGTAACTGCCACCACGTCGCGATATCCCTTGCCGCCGCCCTGCCACATCTCACCGAGGGCAGCCACGTTGGCATCATTTCCGCCTTTTACAGGGATTCCGCCCAAAAGCTCAGAGAGCTCCTTCACCGGATTCCAGTCCCGCATACCGATATTTACAATAACTTCCACATATCCGTCGGGACGAATAGGACCGGGGACACCGATGCCGGCTCCCGCAAGATCCTCCATGGCAATTCCTGCCTCTTCCATATGTTTCTTTATGGAATCGGCAATATCGGGCGTTACATGTTTCCCGCCGTCTTCCTTTCTGGTGGGGATCTCCCACTTTCTGATCAGAGAAGCGTCCTCCTTAAAAAGCCCCAGCTTCGCTGTTGTTCCGCCTAAATCCACTCCTGCGTATACCTTTCCCATAAAAAACCTCCCTCTCCCTTAACGGATCTATTTGTTCTTTACAGATACTTTTTCAGTTTCTCCGCCTTGTCCAGACGCTCCCAGGAAAGATCCAGATCATTTCTTCCAAAATGTCCGTAAGCCGCTGTCTGCTTGTAAACGGGCTTTCTCAGATCCAGCATCTTAATGATTCCGGCAGGCCGAAGATCAAAGTTCTCCCGAATGATCTCCACCAGACGTTCATCGGACAGCTTTCCGGTTCCGAAGGTGTCCACCATGATGGAGGTGGGCTGTGCCACACCGATGGCGTAGGAGAGCTGGATCTCGCATTTGTCTGCCAGTCCTGCTGCTACCAGGTTTTTCGCCACATAGCGCGCCGCATAGGCTGCAGAGCGGTCCACTTTCGTGCAGTCCTTGCCGGAAAAAGCTCCGCCGCCGTGTCTTGCATAGCCGCCGTAAGTGTCAACAATGATCTTTCGTCCGGTGAGACCGCTGTCGCCGTGGGGGCCTCCGATCACAAAGCGTCCGGTCGGATTGATGAAGAATTTGGTGTTATCATCCACCAGCTCCGCCGGAAGCACCGGCTTAAATACATATTTCTTAATATCCTCATGGATCTGTTCCTGCGTTACATCCGGATCATGCTGGGTGGAAAGAACGACTGCATCCAGATGGATAGGCTTTCCGTTCTCCTCATACTCCACTGTCACCTGGCTCTTGCCGTCGGGGCGGAGATAACTGAGGGTACCGTCCTTTCTCACCTTTGTGAGCTGGCGGACCAGCTTGTGGGCCAGAGCGATAGGATAGGGCATATATTCCGGCGTCTCGTTGGTGGCATAACCGAACATCATTCCCTGATCGCCGGCTCCGATGGCTTCGATCTCCTCGTCGGACATCTTGTTTTCCTTTGCCTCCAGCGCTTTGTTTACTCCCATGGCGATATCGGCGGACTGCTCATCGATGGCAGTCAGCACCGCACAGGTGTTGCCGTCAAATCCATATTCGGATTTGTTGTAACCGATCTCCAGAACCGTATCGCGGACGATCTTCTGGATATCCACATACGCATTTGTTGTAATCTCTCCCATTACCATAACAAAGCCTGTATTACAGCAGGTCTCGCAGGCAACGCGGCTCATGGGATCCTGCTCCAGAAGAGCATCAAGGATCGCATCGGAGATCGCGTCACACATTTTATCGGGATGTCCCTCGGTAACGGATTCAGAAGTAAATAAGTACTTTTCCATGGTTTCTCCTTTCTCTTTCTACACTCCGTGCGCGCCGCTCTTCACGCCGTGCCGCCCTCCAGGCCTCCGGCCTGTCGGTCGCGGGCTGGCGCTTCCGCTTCCTCTGCGACGTGCGCGCCGCTCTCCACGCCGTGCCGCCCTCCACGCCTCCGGCCTGTCGGTCGCGGGCTGGCTCTTCCGCTTCCTCTGCGACGTGCGCGCCGCTCTTCACGCCGTGCCGCCCTCCACGCCTCCGGCCTGTCGGTCGCGGGCTGGCGCTTCCGCTTCCTCTGCGACGTGCGCGCCGCTCTCCACGCCGTGCCGCCCTCCAGGCCTCCGGCCTGTCGGTCGCGGGCTGGCGTTTCCGCTTCCTCTGCGACGTGCGCGCCGCTCTTCACGCCGTGCCGCCCTCCAGGCCTCCGGCCTGTCGGTCGCGGGCTGGCGCTTCCGCTTCCTCTGCGACGTGCACGCCGCCCTTCACGCCGTGCCGCCCTCCACGCCTCCGGCCTGTCGGTCGCGGGCTGGCGCTTCCGCTTCCTCTGCGACGTGCGCGCCACGCCTGCTTCACGCCGTGCCGCCCTCCACGCCTCCGGCCTGTCGGTCGCGGGCTGGCGCCCTATACCAGGAAGCCCCCGGATGCATCAGCGTGCAAGCACGCGCTGCACTAGGAGCTTCCTGGTGCACGGCTTGTAGCTTTCGCGTAAAGTAAGAGTCCGCCATAAGCGGACTCGATATGATCGTATCTAATCCTCTTATTGTTCGATAGCTCGCTCAGGTTGGCACCTTCCACTAAGGGGGTTGCCGTGGCTTCACAGGTCCTCTGTACCTCCACCACTCTGAATAAGGGAATTGCGGACTCCATATGAAATTTCAACCGTTTTCACGGCTAGCTGCTCCTCTAAAATAACGCAGTTTTCCGGCTGTGTCAAGGGATTTCTGACACATTTGAAAAAGTGTCAGAAAATGCCATCTGCCGTCCCGGTCTGCAGTCCGGTCTTAATTCTTCAGACCACTTCCAGCTTCAGACGGGAAATATCCTTATCGTCCTCCGCCTGATAAATGCAGGCTCCCAGGGCGCGAAGCTTTTCATCAAAGCGCTCGTAGCCTCTCAGGATATATTTGGTCTCATCTACCACCGTGTGCCCCTCGGCAGCCAGTCCGGCAAGAACCAGCGCTGCCCCGGCACGAAGATCCGGTGCGCTCACATCGGCTCCCATCAGGCGGCGCACACCGCTTATAACAGCCACATTGCCTTCTACCTTGATATTGGCGCCCATGCGTGCCAGCTCATCCACATACTTGAACCGGTTCTCGAAAATACTCTCAGTCACCATGCTGGTACCCTCAGCCAGAGACAGGGCCACAGAGATCTGAGGCTGCATATCCGTGGGGAAACCGGGATAGGGAAGCGTCTTTACATGGGTATATTTCAGTCTTGATTTGCAGACCACGCGGACCGCATCATCAAATTCGATGACCTCGCAGCCCATCTCCTTAAGCTTGGCAGAGATAGCCTCCAGATGCTTCGGGATCACATTTTTTACAGTCACGTCACCCATGGTGACCGCTGCAGCAAACATGAACGTCCCCGCCTCGATCTGGTCGGGGATAATGGAATACGTCGTTCCGTGAAGCTTCGGCACACCCTTGATGCGGATCACATCGGTACCGGCGCCCTTGATATTGGCACCCATGCTGTTGAGCAGGTTTGCCACATCCACGATATGGGGCTCCTTGGCCGCATTCTCCAGAATCGTACTGCCCTCGGCCAAAGCTGCCGCCAGCATGATATTGATGGTAGCGCCCACGGACACCATGTCCAGATAAATATGGCCGCCTGTCAGCTGTCTTGCCTCAGCCACCACCATGCCGTGCTCAACCGCCACGCTGGCGCCCAGGCCGCGAAAGCCCTTCAGGTGCTGGTCAATGGGCCTGCTGCCGATATTGCAGCCGCCCGGCAGAGATACCTCCGCCTTCCTGTATTTTCCGAGAAGCGCTCCCAGAAGATAATAGGACGCTCTGATCCTCTTGATAAAATCATCATTTACACGAACTGCTGTTATGGAAGAACCATTGATGCGAACCGTGTGGGCATCCAGCCGGCAGACCTTTGCACCGATCCCCTCGATAGCTTCCAGAAGTACATTGATATCCCGCACATCCGGAAGATTCTCTATGGTCACATCCTCATCCGCCATGATGGCAGCCGCCAGAATTCCCAGCGCCGCATTTTTTGCGCCTCCGATCACGACATCGCCCACCAGCGGGTTTCCGCCCTTAATCACATATTGCATGATGACACCTCATCTACATTTCCTTTATTCAAACAACGAAAACTCGTCTTAGTTCCAGTTTGCACTATTACCTTGTGGTCTATTATAGCAATCTCTTTCCAATTTGTAAAATCTTTTTTACTTTTTGTAAGAATTCCTTAATATTTTTTGTGCATCAGCGGACCCAGCTGACAAAAGGATACCCATAGGAGCCGTAATATTCCTCCGCATCCTCCTCAGACATCAGATACGTTCCGCCGGCAAGAGGATCGTAGATGATCAGATTTTTGTAAATATCGTAGCCAACGATCAGCTCCGCCTTATCGCCCTGTGTCACGGCCAGCACCGGATACCCCCGGTCCACATAGTAGAGCATCTGGTTGAGAATACAGCCCTCCAGGTCCACCGCCTGGCCCGGCATGGTCTCATTAAGGATCTCCCAGGCACTCTTTCCCGCCTGAAGCTCCCCGACTGTATCTGCCGTGCGGCCCTCCAGAGACAGCATCGCCGAAAGGCAGACTGCCAGCCGGTCTCCTTCTGCCGCTGCCGTGGGCGCACTTTCCATATCAATAAGCGCCTCCGTTTTTCTGTTTGCCCTGGTCCAGACGTAATTCTGCCTGCTGCCGATCACCACTCCCATGGAATCATAAATGCTGTCGATGGCCTCTGCCGGCGAATAATAAACGCCCTCCAGCCTTCCATTGGCATACGCGTAATACTTTTCCGTTGTTTTTCCCGCGTCTGCCGTAGACGTAAGCTTCAGCACACGGCTGTCGTTTCCGGCCACCTCCTTGGGCGTGGTAATGCTCAAAGTCTTCGTTTTATTGTCGGAGGAAGCCAGATCCAGCCCGTAGGTGGTCTTTTTGATCTTTGAGACCCGGGTCACCACCACCGACTTTTCTTCCTCATTGATCTGATTCTGGATCAGAGCGTCATCCTCCGCCGCCACCCAGGCGCCGTCCCCATCACGCACCTCCCGGAACAGCTGGATCTTTCCCTCTTCCACCTGAATATCACGAATGTAGATTCCGTCTCTGTGATAGGTGGTCTGGAGCTTCTGATCCTTCCCCATGATCTCAATGGCATACATGGGATAATTGACCACCAGATTTCCTCTTTCGATGTCCGCCTCTTTTGCTCTGCCGTAGATAAAATCCCCGTCAATGAAGCCCAGGGCACGGATGACCTCTCCCTGCGGCGCCTCAATGGTATAAGTCGTACCGTCGTCCATATAAAAGACATGGATCGTCTTCCCGCCGTAAATGTCTTCCTCCTCCTGCCATGCCACAGCGCTGGAATCGCCGCTGATGACAAAGGAATCCTCCCTCATGCCGCTGATCAGCTCCACGTATTCCTCTCCGGAAAAATCGATGGCATAAATGCTGTTTCCGAACATAAGGTAAAACAGCTGGTTATTGCCCACATAGGACAGCGTACCGATCTCCTCCTTCATAACCTGATAAGGCTTATCGGACGGGATATAGAAAATTTCATTGATGGCATTGTCATTTCTCGTATACTGATAAAAAGCCAGGCCGCACTCACCCTCATGGCTGCCCCGGTTCATATAGCCGTATACGGTAAAAGCCACATTTCCGCTGTCATCCACATTGATGATGCGGAATTTATGCTGATCATAAAGAGTCCGGATGCCATCGTCATTCTTTTCCTCGAAGGAAAACAGCTTCGACGCCTCATTCTCCTTTTTGTTGTAGCCCCACAGCTCGCCGTCGGCCACAAAGGCCGTGTAATCTCCGGCGCTCTGAAGCTCAATGGGCAGATTGGAGGGGCTTATAATTCCCAGATCAATGCTTCCGTCCTGCACGGTGGCATCGGACGCCTCAAAGGCCTGGTCCATGGTCCTCTCATAGGAGATCAGCCACAGCTTGCCGTCCACATAACGGACGCAGAAAAACTCCTTGACCCGGTAGGTCTCCACCTTTCCGGAATCTCCCTCCGCCGTCACGCTATAGGAAAGCTGGATGGAGCCGACCATTTCATTCATTTCCTTGATGTCCACACGGATCTCGCCGGAACGCTTGGGATCCAGATCTCCCCAGGTCACGTGGCGGTAGCTGGACCGGATGTCCGCATACCCGAGGGAACTGTCGTCGGAGTCATTGCTGCTCTCCAGCTGAATGGTCAGCTCCTCGTTGACCGTCTTGGAAAATGCCAGCTCGCTGAAATTCTGGGCAAAGGCGATCTGATCACCGATGTGGGTGTCCTCATAATAACGGATCCTGGTATAATAACAGATATCGTCCCGTTTCTCTGTGGTGACCTTTATGACCAGAACGTACTCGGTATCTTTTGCCAGAAGATCCTGAAGAATCAGTTCTCCCCGGACCGTTTCACTGTCGCCGGAAAGAGCTGCCACCGCCTTGGACTCGATGAGATTCGTTCCGTCCAGGCTGCGCACGTCGTATTCCACCGATTTGATCTTATTTCCATAGGTCTTTATGCAAAAAGGCAGCTTCCTGTCGGCCGGAATGGGGGTAATCGTATCTCTCATGGACGGAATATCCATGGCGGCAGTATAGCCGTGCAGGGTATTGACGGCACTTCCCTCAAAATCCATAACCACCACCGGCAGGGTGGCGCCGTCCATCACCGCGTATACGACCTCCTGTTCCTTTTTTCTGGTCAGAAAAAGGACTGCAGCCACTGCAGCCACGAAAACCAGAACCAGAATCATGATGCGTCTCAGTATTTTTTTCATGGGTACACTCCCTGTTTATCAAATATAGCCATGGCAAGTTTACCATGACTATATTGTAAAAGCAATCCTCTGAAACCACAACTGATTTTTTTCTTAAGATCTCACCAGTATTTTCTTTTTAAGCCCCTGCGGTGGACCCGGCGTCTGCACACCTCGTGATACAAGAGCACCTCGATGGCAGCCCGGAGCCATTCCGCCTCCCTCTCGTCAGTGTCCTCGGTGATCTCGGTGCGGTAAAGCTCGTCGCAAAGCTTTCTGAGTCCGATCCGGTCGGGATATTCGTCATACAGAATGCTTCCCTCATAGTCAATGGTATCACACAGATCCCCAACCTTCATCTGAAGCCGCTTCATCCGTTCCGGATACATAGCCTGAAAATACTCCATATCCCGACCGGTTTCCCGGTTATCGTCCCAAAGCCCGACGACATCACCGGACCGCCTGTTCTTTCCGGCCAGCTCCGATGCCCGCATCCAGGCGGCCGGGCCGGCCAGGGTCCCGGGATAGGAATGCCGGAAGGGACGGCCCCCGTAATAGTCCCAAATAAAATCACTGTATCGTTCTGCCATCTGACTGCCACCTTATTCTCATACTATACTACAGCATATGCAAAACGGCAGCCAAAGGTTCAGTAATCGACTGCGATCATCGGACAGCCCAGATGGAATACGGTCCGGTCCAGGACCTCGTCGTAGGATACTGCCAGATTCAGGTTGACCGCTCCCTCCGGAAGCTCTCTCGTCTCCCCTGCTCCCCCGGCATAGGCGTAAACCGTGTAAAGGTCCTCTACGTCCACAGAGGCGATCTGCTCTGCCCCCATGCTTTCCAGCAGGGACTCCGCCGCGATGTGCTTCTCCTCCCCGGAAAGCTGCCCCGCAAAGCTGCCGGTAAGCTCCAGATAAACAGTTCCGCCGATGCCCAAGCGGTCCGTAAACGCAAGAAGCCTCTGCCGCTCCTCCAAAGCCCGCTCTGCGCCGCCCTGTCCGGTCAGATCCCCGATCTGAAGCTCCGCCCGGATGTAATTCTTCTGCCTGACCTCACATTCCCCCGCCGGCTCTTCCTTCGTCAGGAAGGAAAGGGTCAGTCCTCCGTCCTCCCAGCTCCGGTAAGCATTCTCAAGGAACGCGTCCTTTTCCTCCTGCAGATAAAAGGCGTCGTCCAGATACCCTTCCCGGTGAATATAGCAGGAAAGCTCCGCAAAATTGGCCTTCTCGAAGGCGGTAAACACCGTCTCTCCGGGCTCCTCCATCCGTCCCACCGCCTGCAGCACTGCAAGGAAACACATGATGACAAGGAGCAGGAAGGCCAGAAGAAGCTTCTGTCTGAGCCCCGGCTTTTTCCCCAGTCGTTCCATAAAAAAATCCCCCTTTTCCGATTCCTTCTATACAGAAGGATTACCGAAAAAGGGGAATTTATGCAGGACTCTCAATTTCTGACAAAGAGTCTTTATTCCATTGTGTAAGGCATCAGGGAAAGATGTCTTGCTCTCTTGATGGCAACGGTCAGTGCGCGCTGATGCTTTGCGCAGTTTCCGGTGATTCTTCTGGGAAGAATCTTGCCTCTCTCAGATACGTATCTCTTCAACTTTGCTACGTCCTTGTAATCAATGACGCCATTTTTATCACCGCAGAATACGCAGACTTTCTTTCTTCTGCGTCCGCCTCTTCTCTTCATGGGAGAATCTGCTCTGTCACCTTTTGTGTAAGCCATGGTTAAAACCTCCTTATTCCGAATATTGTCTAGTTAAACGGGAGACCCTCATCCTCTACTCCATCGGGAATATTCATAAAGCCGTCATCCACAGCCGCGCTGGGCTGAGGTCTGGACTCCTGACGATAGAAGCCGCCGGCATTCTGCGTCTGTGCAGACGCATTTTTGCTCTCCGCAAACTCCTGATCCTCCACTACCACATCTGTGGTATAGACCTTCTGGCCATCCCTGTTGGTATAGCTGCCGGTCTGGATCCTGCCTGTAACCACGATCTTCGTGCCCTGGTGCAGATATTTCTCCGCAAATTCAGCGCTTCTTCCGAATGCGACACAGGAAATGAAATCTGCTGTCTGCTCTCCGCCATTGTCCCCGCCTCTGCTGAAACGTCTGTCAACAGCCAGCGTATATCTGGCAACCGCCGTCGCTCTCTCACCCTGAGAATAGCGAATGTCGGGCTCTCTGGTCAGTCTTCCCATGAGTATAACTTTATTCATGCGATCCCCTCTTTTCTCCGATTACGCGTCCTGTCTTACGCACAGATATCTGATTACGGGCTCCATAATACGAACATGGCTTTCCACTTCGTTAGGGCAGTTGGAATCAGACTCGAACTGGATGAAGTAATAGAATCCTTCCTTCATCTTCTGGATTTCGTAAGCAAGTCTCTTCTTGCCCCACTCGTCCACATTTGTGATGGTGCCGCCGAAACGGGTAATGTAAGATTTCGCCTTCTCCAATGCGGCTGCTCTCTCTTCCTCTTCCAGCTTTGCACTCAGCACAAGCGCTAATTCATATTTGTTCATGCTGTTTTACCTCCTTTTGGTCTCTGGCCCCCCGCTTTTCCATCAGGGAGCAAGGAAATATGAAATACTGTCACAAATCAAGATTCTACCATGTTTTTTCAAGGTTTGCAAGTGTTTTCGCAGACTTTCTGCGGCTTTCTCCTCTTTTACCGGATGCCCCGGCAGTTTTTTTCCACCAGCTTCCGGGGTACCATGATCAGGTGGCCGCAGCCCATGCATTTTAATTTGAAATCCATGCCGACCCGAAGGATCTCCCACTCGCTGCTGCCGCAGGGATGAGGCTTTTTCAGCTTTACGATATTGCCGATTTCAAACTCCATAAAGACCTCCTCACTCAAGAAATATCTGCAGTGTTTTTCCAATGGGTTCCGCAATGACAAGATCGGCCCGGCTGTCCATGGGCGTCGCTCCCTTGTTGATGAGCACCAGCTTCCTTCCCCGGTAATAATCCACAAGTCCGGCCGCCGGATAGACCGTCAGGGAGGTCCCGCCGATGATCAGCACATCCGCCGCCGCAATATAGGAGATCGCCTTCTGCATGGTCCCGTAATCCAGCCCTTCCTCGTAAAGGACCACGTCCGGCTTGATGATCCCGCCGCATTCGCAGAGCGGAATCCCCTTCGATTCCAGAATATAATCCGCATCATAAAATTTTCCGCACCTGGTACAGTAATTCCGGTGGACGGAGCCGTGAAGCTCCAGCACCTCTCTGCTTCCGGCCATTTGATGAAGGCCGTCGATATTCTGGGTGATCACCGCCTTAAGCTTTCCCTGCTCCTCCAGCCGCGCCAGAGCCAAGTGGGCCGCATTGGGCTTCGCTTCCTTAAAGATCATCTTCTTTTTATAGAAGCGATAGAATTCATCGGTATGCCTCTGATAAAAGCTGTGGCTTAAAATCGTTTCGGGAGGATACGCATACTCCTGATTGTAGAGGCCGTCCACGCTGCGAAAGTCCGGAATATTGCTTTCCGTTGACACACCGGCCCCACCGAAAAACACAATGTTATTGCTGTTCAAAACCCATTCCCTTAAGATTTCAACCTGGTTCATTTTATTCCTCCCTTCCTTATCGCATGACGTGCGCAGCCCGCAGGTCATGCATTGACGAATGCCCCCGGGGATTTAAGCTCACACGATCTCATTGATAAAAGGCCGCCTGCACATCCGCACGTCCTCCGGAAACCCCGCTGCCCGCTTTCCGCAGGCAAGCCAGAGAAAAAGCTCCTCCGCCGTACAGCTTACATCCGCATGACCGTCCTCCAGACGCTCTGCCCTGCTTCCTTCCGGCCCGAGCTTCCACCGGTAAAGGCCGCTGTTCTCCTCCAGAAAGCTGTCGGTGAGAGAAATGCAAAGCTCCATGACCTTCTCTGCCGAAAAAAGCTCCAGAAACGCCTTCGCATCTGTGATCCGGCCCATAATGATCGGTTTCGTTCCTTCCATAGAAAAGGCTGCGCCGGAAACAGGAAGCTCTGCCTCCTGCCCATTGAAAAACCATCGGCGAAGAGCCCTCAGAATGTCCTCCCTGTCTTCTGCCCTGCACAGGATCTCCCGGATCTCCACCGGCTCCCTTCCCCAGAAGGGAACTGCCGCCATCATCCTATCCATCCTTCCGATGTTTCCCGTCTGCTCCGGTCCGTCGTCCTCTGCCGCCGCCCGTTCCAAAAGGAGAAGGCCGCCGCCCTCGCTGGCAAGCTCATCAAAGAGCATCTCAAAATAATGGTTATCACGCTTTGTATAAAAATCAAACTGTCCGTCCTGCAGCTTTTCTGCAAGCCGAACCAGTGCCGGAATGTCCGAAGCCTCCGCCAGGCGGGCCTTCAGGCGGCTGCATGGAACAGGCTCTTCTGTTTTCAGCCGACCGGTATTCATCTCATAAAAGAAACGGAAGCCAAAGGGATAATAAATCGCCTCGCTGGCCGGCATCAGAAATACAAAGGGCATGTTCTTTTTCCTCATGTCCTCCAGACTTCTGTGGAGCAGTCTCCTCATCAGTCCCCGATGGCGGTATTCCTCACGGGTCGCCACCGCGATGATATAGCGGCTCTCCACCGTATGTCCCGCCGTTCCCCAGGGCCTTACCTCCATCCGGTAAGGGTTCAGCTGAACCATGGAAATCAGCGTATCCCCGGCATAAATGCCGTAGCATTCATTGTCCGTATATTTCCATCTGTCATAATAATCCAGAAAGGAGGCGGAGTCCTCCGCAAAGATCTTTTCCCAGAGACTCCTGCATTCCCGCTTCTCCTCTCCGCAAAGAAGACGCGGAGAGCCAAATTCATATGCTTCTTTCCCTGCATCGTGTCTGTCCGACATTTACCGCTCCCTGATCTTATATTTTTTCGCAAAGCCAATGGGATTATAGGACTGCTTTGCCTTTCTGAGTCCCGGCAGTCCCACATCATCCTCCCGGTTTACAAGCTTCACATGAGGAAACTCATGGATCAAAAACTGCTGATTGATAAAAGGATACATTCCCCGGATGTCGGGATTTGCCTTTTCAATGTGAATGATCGCCATATCCTCGGCGGCATTGTAGCTTCCCATGGAGAAGGCCTCCATCTGCCCGTCCACATAGACGCCGCCCATCCGCACGCCCAGCATGCTGCACTGATTCAGGATACTGTGGATCCCTTCCACCTCCGGATCCAGGGTTCCCTCCACCTGGGTTCCCTTCATGCTCCTCCAACGGTCCAAAAACCGCCACATATCGCTTCTGTCGGAACAGCACAGAGTCCTGTATTCATAACGGCCTTCATATTCTTTCATGAAGGCATTGACGTGATTTTTCTTTTTATGATATTTCTTTCCGGCCAGAGTCCGAAGGGCCTCCCCGTCATACAGATAATCTGCCGCATCCGGCTGCTCTATCACATCAAACTCCGACGGGTCCAGCTTGAGAAGCTCCACTGCAGCCTCGTCCGCCAGATAGATCTTAAGCTTCTGCCCGAGGACTTCATTGAAATACTGCTTTGTATCGAAAAAATAATGGCGCAGATCTTCTGCTTTGCACAGGGGAAGCGCTGCGAAGGGCTCTCCGTTTATCCTCATCTTCCACTCGACTGCTCTGCCCCCGTCACAGATACAGTATTCCACATGATAATAATCCTTCCATAAAAAGCTGTCCAGAAATACGCTGTCGCAGGTCTTATTGGAACGCATTGCAAAATACCTTGGCAGAATCTCCACATCCTCCGCCGATATTTTCTTAAAATCCCATTTCATGGTATCGTATCTTCCTCTTTTCTCTGTCATATCCAGCAATAAAAGGCACTTTCGCAACAACCCAGTCATTACAAAAAGTGCCTCTATTATTATATAACTTTGCCAAAAACCTGTCAAGGTAAGGCCGGCGCACGCGGACATTCCCTGTTAATTCCATCAATTCTTTCATTGATTTTTCACAGATTTGTTATAGAATAGAGCGTATGCAGCATTATAAAAATTTTTACATGGATCTTACATAGAAATGAGGTAACGATTTTGATTATTTCCCGGATCAAAAAAGCTCGGTATCCCCGATGGTTTATGGCTGTTCTGATCGTCGTGGTTCCTGTTCTTTCCTATTATTTGATGGAGCTCATGACCCACAACCCCTTTGAGATCCCGTTTCAGCTTCAGCTTCTGGGCTGGCTGTTCTGTTATCTTCTCACAGGGCTTCTGTTTTTCTTTACCGGAAGGATGAATCTGGCGCTGATTTTGATGCAGCTTTTCATCGCGGTCCTCGGCACCGTCAATTATTTTGTGCTCCAGTTCCGCCAGTCCCCCATTCTTCCCTGGGATATTGCTTCTGCGGGGACAGCTCTCTCCGTGGCCGACCATTTTTCCTTTCAGTTTACGGCCCGGCTGGGCGGCATCCTGTTTGCCTGGCTGATCATGCTTCTTCTTTCCGTGAAGGTGTCCGTCCGCATGAAAGGTCAGTGGAAAAAACGGGCGGCGGGCCTTGGCCTGACCGCCGCTTTGTCCGTCCTCTATGTACTCTGCCTCCAGAGCGATTCCATTATGAATGCCCTGGATGTTTACGAGATGCCCTTCACCCAGGATTACACCTATGAGCAGAACGGCTTTTTCGTAAGCTTTCTGGTCAACACCAAATATCTGAAGGTGGATAAACCGGAGGAATATTCGCCCGAGCGTGCGGAAGAGATTCTTGAAAACGCAGATAATGACAGCAGCGAAAAGTCCGGCAGTGAAGAAACCGGAAACGAAGAAGCCGGAAACCGGGCAGCCTCAGGCAGCAGCTCTTCGGCGGCAGTCTCAGCCAGACCTCTTTCCCGCAGCTTTAGCTCCTCCTTCGTTTCCCGGGATGAGGATATGCCCAACATCATCGTCGTCATGAACGAGGCCTTTTCCGATCTGTCGGTCATCGGCGATTTCCAGGCCTCTGAGGATTACATGCCCTTCTTCCGCTCCCTTTACGGAAGCGAGAACACCATTTCCGGCAACGTATTCGTCTCTGTCCTGGGCGGCAACACAGCCAACACGGAATTTGAATTTCTCACCGGCGACACCATGGCCTTCCTTCCCACCGGAAGCATTCCCTATCAGCAGTTTATTTCCGACGAGCTTCCTGCCCTGCCGGAGCTTCTTCGGGAATACGGCTATACCACCACAGCCCTCCACCCCTACAATTCCAACGGATGGCGGCGGGACAGCGTTTATCCCCTTCTGGGCTTCGATGATTTCCTTTACAATGGAACCTTCCATTATCAGAAACGGCTACGCGGCTATATCACCGATGAAGCCGCCTTTCAGGAGATCATTCGTACATACGAAGAGAAAGACGAGGAGGGTCCTTTCTTCTCCTTCCTGGTAACCATGCAGAACCACGGCGGCTACGCCAAGGAATGGAACGGTTTCGAACGGACCATCACCGTCTCCGGCCGGGAGGACGATGAGCTTTCCAGGATCAATGCTTATCTGACCCTTTTAAAGGTCACAGACGACGCCTTCCGGGATCTGATCTCCTATTATGAAGCTGTGGACGAGAAGACCATCATCCTGATGTTCGGCGATCACCAGCCCAACGTGGAAACCGGTTTTCTGGAAGAGCTTTACGGCAAGGATTACGATGAGCTTACACCTGAGGAGCTGGCGCTCCGCTATCAGACTCCCTTTGTCCTCTGGGCCAATTACGACATCGAAGAGGCCGAAAATGTGGACATCAGTGCCAATTACCTGAGCACCCTTCTGATGGATGCCGCCGGACTTCCCAAGTCCGCCTACCAGAACTTCCTGAGTGAGCTTCGCGAAAAGCTTCCCGTCATCACCGCCAATTTTGCCATTGATGCGGACGGAAATTTCTACAGCTCCTCCGAATACGATCAGCTCGCCGATGTTCTGGAGGATTATGAGATCATTCAGTATTATCATTTATTCGACAACGAGCACCGGAAGAATGAAATCTTCTTAAGCTCTGATTGACAGCGTCCGGTTTATCACTCCAGCCAAGGCAGACCTTCTATAAAAATCCAGAAGGGGCTGTTGCAAAAGTAGAGTAATAATCTACGGAGCAGCAGCTCCTTTTTTGTACGAAAACAGAAAACGGGCCCCAAAAGGACCCGCATCCGTGGTATAATTAAGTATGTCAAGTACA
>NZ_JASGBQ010000005.1 GCF_030053595.1 Fusibacillus kribbianus | reverse complement strand
GGACCCTGGGGCGGCCAGGAAGTGAAGGTCCCCGGGGGACCCTGGGGCGGCCAGGAAGTGAAGGTCCCCGGGGGACCCTGGGGCGGCCAGGAAGTGAAGGTCCCCGGGGGACCCTGGGGCGGCCAGGAAGTGAAGGTCCCCGGGGGACCCTGGGGCGGCTATGGAGTGAAGGTCCCCGGGGGACCCTGGAGGTGGTCATGGAGTGAAGGTCCCCGGGGGACCCTGAGGGCGGTCAGGAAGTGGAAGTCATCCGGTGACCCTGAGGGCGGGCAGGAAGTGAAGGTCACCCGATGACCCTGGGGGCGGCCAGGAAGTGGAGGTCACCCGGTGACCCTGAGGGCGGGCAGGAAGTGAAGGTCACCCGGTGACCCTGGGGGCGGCCAGGAAGTGGAGGTCACCCGGTGACCCTGGGGGCGGGCAGGAAGTGAAGGTCACCCGGTGACCCTGAGGGCGGGCAGGAAGTGAAGGTCACCCGGTAACCCTGAGGGCAGGAAGTGAAGGTCACCCGGTGACCCTGGGGGCGGGCAGGAAGTGAAGGTCACCCGGTGACCCTGAGGGTGGAAAACCGGCTTGTGCCGGTTTCTTTTATACCTCCGGCGGCCCGATATCGAACGTATTCCTGTTCTCGCTTCCTTCTTTTCATCATGCTGCCTGTCGACTGGGTTTTGATGCTGCTATTTTAGCTCTATTTCCAGAACCTGCAAGGGAACACTCCTTATCCTCACTTCGCTCCGGTATCGTTTTTCACCCCTTGCAGAACCTGTTCATTTCGCCTCATTAACAGCTGTCAAAACCCCATACGACGACAGGCAGACTTTATACGGATATGAAAAGATAGGAGGTGAACCATACATGAATACGTTCGATACCGGGTGAAAAACCTTCCCCCACCAACTCAAGAACAAACATTACCGGATATGTAAAAAGCAAGCTGACCCATCGGCTCAACGGGGAGAAGGAGATAGGATATGGCAATTACAATTAATTTAAACAATGAACAGGAAGTAATGCAGTATTTGGATAAAACGTTTGGTGCTACCGGATGTAATAGTATCAGAGGATTGGTAGAATCAAGATTGCAGGTGAGAATAGCACAAAATAATAAACGCGTTCAAAAACTCCCTGTTCCGAAAAGGTTTTTTTTGGGAGATATGGTGATGTACCCAGTTGTTGACTTAATGCAAGGGAATATCATGGTTTCTTATAATCTTATCGAAACAGTGGGGCTTACAGAAAGCGAAATTTTTGAAATCGCTTTAGACCATTCTTTGAAGAAAAATATACATATGACTTCTATAATTCCGGATTCAAAGAGGATTGTTGGGTTTCACGAAATTACTTTATCAGATATAAAAGAATATTTGAAAGAAGGAAATCTCATAATGACTTCAACTGGTGAAAACAATGGAGCTTCCAGTGTACTTTTGAACAAAAAGTTTTTAAAATCTGTTTATGAGCAAACAGGTAAATATTTTATTATTCCTTCTTCCATTCATGAAATACTTTTGTTTCAGCCGCCGACTGGAGAAGATGAAATATCTTATATGAAATGGCTGGTACGAGAAATGAATGAAACAAATGTTGAGATAAATGAGAGGTTGTCAGATAGTATTTATTACTTTGATGGAGCATTAAAAGAAGCATAGAAAGTACATAAAATGTCGGGGCTGATATGGAAACATATCGGCCCTAAATAAGGATTGTAGCGGAGTCACCCGGTGACTCTGAGGGCGGGCAGAAAGTGAAGGTCACCCTGTGACTCTGAGGGCGGGCAGAAAGTGAAGGTCACCCGGTGACCCTGAGGGCGGCCAGAAAGTGAAGGTCACCCGGAATCATTTTACTCGCCGCATGGGACAAAAATGTCCTTAAAAACTCTGCCGCGAGTAAAAGGCAGGAATAGCGGGATTCACCCGCGGGACACAACATCAGTCAAAGCCTGCTGTTACAAGGATTTATTGCGTGATTCACATGACTGATTTCTACTGAAATGGTGATTCACATTTCAATAAAAAGTTCAAAAAAGCATGTAAAACAAGGAAAATAGGTGTATCATAATAGAAAAAACAAGGGAAAGGAGAGAAAAATTAAATGGCACGGACACCGAGAATCCCGGTAGCATTGAAGCCGGAGTCTTATGAAAAACTTAAGCTGTATGCACACAAAGAGGGAAGAAGCATGTCTGAGGTGGCGGCTGAATATATTGAAGCTGGCTTGAAGGGAGAAGTTGGATTAGATAATATCGATCTTATTACAAAGATAATCAGGGAACAGCTTAACAATGTGATTGAGCCTTATATTGATCGGTTGGCAGCGTTATCTGCCAAGGGAGCCTTGTATGGTGCGACCTCTATGCTTCTAAATGCGGAGACTATAAGCAGATTTGTAGATGTGGACCAGCAGATGGATATACAAGAGGCATATAATAAGGCAAAAGCAAGAGCAGTTGAGATTACAAAAATCAAAATAGAAAAGGATTGGACTGAGGATGTATAGACCGGTGGTATCAAAAATCCGAGTGTTTGACAGAAGCAATAAATCATATGCCAGTGCCAACCGGGAATATGTGAAGTATATTGCTACCAGACCGGGAGTGGACTTAAGCCCGATGTCGGATAATTATACTTATACCAAATATATTGCGGAGCGTCCCAGAAGCAGCGGATTGTGGGGTAATATTGACACAGAAAACTATCTTGATGTTGCCAGCCAGGTTTATGAAAAATCACAGGATAATCAGCTGGTATATCGGGCTATAGTATCTTTGTCTCCTCAGGACGCTGTAGAATTGGGATATACGGATAAAAAACCATGGATGAATATGGTTAATGCAGTAATGCCGGATATCGCAGGGCAATTCAACATATCCGTTCGGGACATCCGGTATATCGCTGCCTATCACAGAGAAGTAAGCCATCCTCATGTACATATTGTTTTTTGGTCAGAAAAAGAACAGTTGAAAGATAAGTTTATTTCAGTCAAAACACAAAATTGCTGCAGAGAAATATTTTCACGGGAAATATTCAAAGCAGAAAGAGAGAATCTGATTACAGAAAAGACCTTGAAGCGGAATGCAACTTTAACCCAGGTGGAAGCAGCGCTCGACGAAACCGGAATTCTGTCACAAATACCAGGTGATAGAGTAGATCATTTTTTGGGGCGCACCTCCATGGAGGATTGTGAAAAACTGGCGGAGAAAATGCTGGAGTTAAAGCAGAGTATTCCTACGAATGGAAGAAAGTATTACCAATATATGCCGCCAGAAGTGAAGGAAAAAATAGATCTCATTACAAAAATGCTTTTGGAAAGAAGCGATATTGCAAAAGAGTATCGTGCATTTAAAGCTGCAGCTGAAAATATAAGCAGAACATATTCGTCTACTGAAGGTAAAGCTTCAAGAGTAACACAGTCTGCAGAAGAGGATTTGAATAAGAGAATCGGCAATCTTATTATCAGAAAAACATTAGAAATTGAACAGTATAAGGTTTGTGATATTCCAGATCATTTATTGGGGGTCACTGAAGATGCTGGAAGTGTAGAAGAGTCTCATATACAGAATCAAATTGATGGAACGGCAAAAGAAGATTTTGACAAAAATGAAAAGACCGTAGCTCTCGCATGGCAACTGTGGAATGACAAGAAAGAGAAAAATAATCCTGCAGCTGGAAAGCAACTGTTACAAGATCTTGCGGATCAGGGAAACCAAGAAGCAATAGAATCTTTAAATGTAATGCGAAATATTGAAAGTGGAAGAGCGGTTAATTTTGCCTATGCACTATTCCGAAGTGCATTTTCTCATTGCAATAGAAGACGCCAGGAGAGAGAGGCAGTTCATTCTCATTCAATGCAAAAAAAGAAGAAACATAAAAGAAGAACACATATGGAGGAACTCGAGTTGTAATTTTGTTGGGATAGGGGCCTAGGGATCTTAAAAGTAATGAAGGTCCCCGGGGGACCCTGAGGGCGGTCATGTAATGAAGGTCACCCGGTGACCCTGAGAATATCAAAACAAAAAATCGTTACTCATAGTATCGGCTATGGGTGACGATTTTTTTTATAATTCTTTTAATAGAATCGTATATATTCTTTCATACTGCCGGTCTGTGTAACTGAGATAGCGTTGTGAGTTTGCCATGTTTTTATGCCCCAACCAATATTGTATCTCACGCATATCCAGACCGGCATCTGCAAGCTCTACTCCACGGGTATGTTTCAATACATGAAAATGACATTTATCTGGAGGAATTTGAGCTTGCTCTCCATACTGCTTTATCAAACCATCTAAACGTTTCCGGGAGATAGGAGCATTGAATTGTGAAAGAAATAGGTATGGACTCAATGTGTTAAGTGATTTCCGAATTTGGAGATATCGGTTCAGGACGTCGCTAACAACCGGATCTATAATTCTGAGCGTGTTGGAACAGGATCCTTTGAGTCTTTGACAATGTATGCTGTTACGGTATGGATTGTAATCACTGATCTGTAACAAGCCTATTTCACTGACCCTGAGAGCACAATATTTTGCAATATGAAAAATTGCCTGGTTACGGATGGCGTGGAGAGAATGATCCTGATTGATCACATCAAATAAGGCTTCTTTTTCTCTGGGTGCCAGGTACTTTAAACGTTCTTCGTTTTTTCTCATAGTTACCTCCTTAAATGTGATATTAATAATGGGACAAAATATTTATATTGTCTCTCTTTATTGTAAAGATAGAAGGGGAATTATGGCAACTCTTGAAAAAAATGGTCGTAAAAAAAAGAAAATATCAAATTTTCTGCTGTTTGTGTTTCTTTTGGTTGCAGAGTTACTTATCTCTCCATATATAGCAGCAATTATACATGCGCTTTTAACACTATCGGGGAGCGGAACTGCCAACGGATTAAAGCCCTTGAGCTATCAAGAAGCATGGATCTTACTTTTTACAGTGAAACAGGTGAAAATCTGGTGGCTGATTCTGCAGATGGTTTTTGGTGTAGCCATGATATATCTGTACTGGTTGATGCCGGTACAGGGAAAGGTTAAGGATGTCACAACTATCCGCGTGACAGATAACATTGAAATCCCTGTAGCAGTCGGTAATGGGCAGTATGGAACTGCAAAATTTATGGAAAAATCGGACTTGGAAAAGTATTTTTCTGTTTACAGGACAGGATCGGAATTCAAAGGCCCTGCAGGTTTGGTTGTCCACATGGAAAGGAATGGATCGAAAGAAAAGATCTATTACAATACTATGGTGCCTCATTCTCTGGTCGTAGGTGCAACTGGAGCAGGAAAGACCAGACGGATCCTATTGGAGACTATGTATTTACAAATGTTGTCGGGCGTGTCTGTGATCTGTTCGGATGTCAAAGGAGAACTGTATTATTACACAAATAGATTTGCCAGAAATCAAGGATATCATATTCTGCCATTGGATTTCCGGCGTCCGGAAAAAAGTGTGCATTACAATTTTTTACAACCGATTCTGGATGCTTTTGAATCCGGAAATGATTCAAAAGCCGTGGATGCCACCTGGGATCTGGTATCGGCAATCGTCAAGGAATCCAGTGGGGAACCACTTTGGTATAACGGTGAAATGGCAACAATCGCTGCAGCGATCTTGATCGTTGCAAAAGACGCTCCACCCAAACACAGAAACTGTGTGAACGTATACTATTTTCTTGCCTATATGTGCCAGCCGAGAGAGGATGGAAGTCTGCCGCTTAATGATTATTTAAAGATGCTGCCGGATACCCATCCGGCAAAGGGGGTATTTGCACTGGCGCAGGTTGCTCCGTCAAAGACCCGGGCAAGCTTTTTTACAAGTGCTCTATCAACACTGCGGCTGTTTACCAGCCCTTCGGTGGCTGATATGACTTCACGATCTGATTTTAAACTTGATACTATATGCCGAGAAAAAACCATGCTTTATATTATGATCCCGGATGAGAAAAAGACATTATATCCGTTGGTATCAATATTTATCACACAAGCATATGGAATCCAGGTAGAAGTGGCGAACGAATATGGAACCAAATTGCCGGTCGGCGTGGATTATGACCTGGATGAACTGGGAAATTTCCCCTATATTCCGGTACTGTCTACGATGTATTCAGCTGGGCGTTCCAGGGGAATTCATGTGAACGGAATTATTCAGGATTATCAACAGCTTGAAAGAAATTATAAAGAAGAGTTTAGAAACATTAAATCGAATGCACAGCTTAAGATGTATCTGAAAACTGATGATACACAGACCTTAAAAGACTTTTCGGAGAATCTGGGAACCTATACGGTGGAATCCCCCTCCGTGTCCTCTTCGGTTTCCGGAGGAAAGCATGGAGGGGCCAGTTATTCATCCAGCTCCAATATGACATCCAGAAGTCTTTTGGAACCAGCCGAAATCGGAAAAATCCATGCTCCTTATGCTCTGTGTAAAATAACGGGAGTCGATCCGCTGATATCTAATCTTCCGGATCTCAGCGAATACTCGATTAATGATGATTATGGTCTGGGAGATGAAGAGTTTAATCGAAAGCTCATGCAGAGTCAGGAGAATGACAGATCGGCCCGTGAAGTCAGGATGGACAGTATCGGTTTATGGATGGTATGGAAGGATTATGAAAATCCGGAGCCAAAGAATAATCGGAGACAAGAAGCTGCCATGAGTGCTGCAAAACAGAAATTGGAGAAGCCGGAAAAAAATAGATCGATGTTTTTAGGATAACGAAAATGCAGAATCTGCATTGCGTATAAAAATGATGAACCGGATCCTGTCAAGGATCACAAAAAGGAGGAACCATGAACAAAGTAAAAAAAATAGTAACAGGAGTTATCTTTATGACTATGCTTTTGGGAAGCGTATGTTTTGCCAGCAGCCCTACGTTAGTTACCGGTACGCAGAAACTTTTAAGTGATGTAGAGGGATGGCTCATTGGATTGGAAGTCGCTATAACGGTTGTACTTGCAATCTGGAGAGGGATCATATGGCAGAAAGCAGAAGAAGAGGAAAAACCGAGGGCAAGAAAAGCCTTAACTGGAACGATTGTAGCAGGAATTGTGGTGATCTCTCTTACAGCACTTGTCCCGTTCATTTTTAGCTACTATCAATAAAAATTGGAAAGAAGGATAACGAATGTTGGGTTGGGTAAGTAAACAGATCGGAAAATTTCTGTTAAATCTTATTGAAGGAATGCTGGATTATTTCGGGGATTTTCTGGACAACATCTTTTTTAAGATCGCTGATATGAACGACAATGAAATCATAAGCTCTGTCGTTTTGTTTACAACCACACTGGCAATTACCCTCTTGATATTAATGACGATCAAACAGCTTTTCAATGTTTATTTGTTGCAGACAGTTGGCGATGCGGAATCGGATCCGTTGGATTATGTGGTGAAAGCCAGCATTGCTACGGCACTTATCAGCTGTAATGGTTGGATTTTCAGTGAGCTTATGAATTTCTCAAAGGCACTGTCTCAGGATGTCACCTCTTCGGTCGATCAGGGAGTGACAGAAATGGGAAAAGGGATCCTGGCTTCTATTGGAGACAGCCTTGGTCCGGCATTATTGGTTTTTGTGATCCTTTTTCTCATTATCATCATTTCATATTTTGCGTTTATGGTCGTGGCCGGGATTCGCGGGGCGGAGCTTGTGCTCATGAAGATCCTGTTTCCGATTTTTGCCGTAGATTATGTGACGGAAACGAGGGAACGATGGAGTAACTTTTTCTCCGCATATATCATCTGCTTTGTTGGATATGCGCTTCAGATCTTGTGCTTTCAAATGTTTACCAGGAGCTTTTCTTATATTGAGGCCGGTAAATTTGGTACAGCGGTGATTGCTACCTGTGGATGGGCGGTTTTGATGCTCCGGGCTCCCAAATGGCTGGAACGTTTTGCCTATTCTTCCGGGCTTGCAAGACAGGGAGGCGGTACAGTACGGGGAATGCTCCGAATGATGGCATTTAGAGGAGGGCGTGGTTTGTGAGATTTCTGGCAGTATATCAGAGTGTAAATTTTTTAGATAAATATCTAATTTATAGCACCTGGCTGGTTTCTGGAGGTGTGCTGATCCGGTGCATTTTGGATATCCATAAATGCCGGGAAGAGGATATGCCGGTGAAAGAAATTATCAGGCGGCAAAAAAAATACCTTATGGTTGGAGTCATTGTTTTATGTCTGTCAGCATTTATCAAGCTGATCCAAAGATATTATACATAGAGAGGCAGACCGTATGGAAGAAAAAAAAGAGCATGATTTATATATTCCGGAATATGTACCAGACCGGCGGGAAATTATAAGCGGTTTCCGGAAGGAAGAAATGACGATTGTGGGAGCAGTATCAGGGCTGATGATTCTGATCTGCCTGTTTGCTGCATTGAACCGGTCGGATTATCTGATCTTTTGTATCATGGGAAGCTGCTTTGCGATTGCAATAACGATTGTGACAGTACGGCTCAACCGGGCCGGTGAGAATCTGATCACACAGCTTAAGATCTTTTTGAATTACCGGAAAGCGCAGAAACAGTATATTTATCATTATACGGATCCCTATATGAAAGAAGAAGAGATATATGAAGAAGACGATAGAGAAGAAGCTGACGGCCAATGAGTTTACCAATGTGGCCGATATATCCGGCAGTTGTCTGGAAACCAAAGATGGATATTTGATTGCATATCTGAGAATCTATCCCTTTAATCTGGACCTCATAACAATAGAGGAGAAAAGGGCGAAAACCAATACATTGGCAGCTGCATTTCAGGACGGAAGAGGAGATTTTGCATATGTGTCTTATCCCAGAGAGATCGATCTGGAAAAATACAATGTGCATTTAAAACAGTTATATGAAAGTGAGATCGTGAGTGTCGGAAGAAAGCGGATTTTGGCAGAAATGATCCGGGAATCTTCGGATTTGGTTCTTTCCGGAGAAAATTTTGAGCATCAACACTTTTTGAAAATCTGGACTCGGAAGAGAAAAGATAAATCCAGAAGTGAAATCGAGCTTATGCAGAGAGCCGGGGAGCTGAAAAACTGCTTTAGCCGGGCAGGAATCAAAACGGAGATTCTGACAGAGATGGAGATTATCAAGCTCTGCAACCTGTTTGGCAATGCGCTGCAGGCAACGTATGAGCATGTCGATGACAGCAGCTATCTTCCCATTTCCGTTATCCGTTAAGGAGGGTATCATGAAGAAACAGGAAAAACAGAAGGCGCAGCCAGAGAAGAAAGTACAAGTTAACGAAATCCTGTTAAATGCGATCACTCCGGCAGGAATTGATTATGACAGTACCTACTGCAATCTGGGAGAAAATTACGGCAAATTTTATTCTGCCACCCGGTTTCCGGCGAACCCTGATTATGGATGGCTGGCTCCTCTTTGTAACCTCGAAGGGACTACAACCTGTATCGAGTTTCGCAATACCAGCCCGGCTGCCATGATCGAGGTCTTCAATAATAAAATTAAAGAGTTCAGGAGCAATCGGGAGACAATCAAGGACGAATCGGAACGGCAGAAAAATGAAAAGGCAATCAAAGATCTGGAAGAGATGATTAACCGGATCTCCATTCGGAATGAGCCGTTTGGTTATTTGAATTTAATGTTTCATGTCCAGGCTGGGAGTCTGCCGGAGCTTGATAACCGGATAAAAAAGGTGTCTGGTGTGATCGGCGTCACCGGCTGCAATATGCGGTCGCTGAAATACCGGCAGATCGAAGCATTACAGGCCGCATCCCCTTATGGAATCCCTAATCCGATGGTATCCAATCAGGGAAACCGGAACATGCCGATCTCAACGTTTTTCGGGGGATTTCCCATGGCGGCCGCCGGGATCTATGACGAGCAGGGATTTTATCTTGGAAAAACGAAACGGAATCGACTGGTGATTCTGGATGTGTGGAAGAGAGACAAGGATCGCGTGAATTCCAACTGGATCATCACAGGAATACCCGGGGTCGGAAAATCTTCCACCATGAAAGATCTATTTGTCAAAATGAATGCGTTCGGGACAAAGATCATTGTCTTTGACCCGGAGCAGGAATACATTGACCTTGCGCGGCATGAGGATATCAAAGGAGATGTGATTGATTGTGCCGGTGGACAGACTGGAAGGATCAACCCGTTACAGGTCCGTTATTCTCCAAAACTGGAGGAAGAAGATCTGGATCATGCCAGTCTGGAATCAGAGGACATTTACCAGGACGAAGGACATGGAATATCTGATTTAGCCCTGCACATTCAGAACCTGAGAACCTTTTTTAAACTGTATCTGGGAGAGTCTTATAACAATAGAAAAAAGGTTCTTCTGGAAGAAGCGCTGATCGAAACTTATGAAAAATTTGGAATTACATGGGACACGGATATTTCCAAACTTACGAATCAGCAATTCCCGATTATGCGGGATCTGTGGAATACCATTGATGAAAAAGTTTCAGACCGTTCGGAAGAATCAGATCGGCGGAAAACACTTTTTGAGGAATTGAAGGAAGATTTAAAATCAGCAGCCATGGGAGCTGACAGCTTCATGTGGAATGGACATACGACTGTAGATCCGAAATCATCGTTTGTCGTGCTGGATGCGTCCGCACTTCTGGAAACAGACAAAAATGTTAAGAATGCACAGTTACATAACATCATGATGTGGTGCTGGCAGCAAATGGCAGTTGACAGGAAAGAAAAAGTGATCATGGCTCTGGACGAAGGGTATCTGGTGGCCGACCCGGAATTGAAAGAAACCTTCCAGTATGTGCGAAATATGAGTAAACGTGGCAGGAAATATGAAGCGGGTATTATGTTTATAACTCATGCGGTCGGAGACATTCTGGAGCCAGAGGTAAAACGTCTGGGCCAGTCCCTCATTGATAGCGCCTGCTACAAATTTTTGATGGGATGTGATGGAAAAAACCTGAGAGAAACGAAGGAACTGTTCAAGTTATCGGACGAAGAAGAAAATATCCTGGCATCCAAACAGAGAGGACAGGGAATTCTGATCGCTGGCAGCACCAGACTTGAACTCCGGGTGGATATCAATGAAAGGTTCCTGGCCATGTTTGGATCAGCCGGAGGACGGTAATGGAAGAGAGCAACAATAAGCTGGGGCTTAAAATCGGAGCAGGATGCCTGGGAACAGCAGTGTTTTTAATTTTAATACCGGTCATTTTACTTGGCAGCATCGTTGCTTTGTTTACGGATGATGCCATCGATGATACCTTTGATCCGCGTCAGACTTATGCGTATACGGAGATCCTTCCTACCTACACGGAATTTATCGAAGAGCTGCGGGCAGACATGAATACCACAGCGGATTCTTACCGGAAGGAAGAAGAAACGGTTACGGATGAGAACGGAAATGAGCAAACAATCCCGGGCGTGGAAGCGGAAGTGGAGGTCAATGAAGTTGGATTCAGTATGGTATTTGCCTGGATCACTGTGCTGAATAACGAAGATGTTCTACTGGACGAATCGACAGCTGAAACAGCGGAAACTTCCCCTGAAACAGAAACGTCCGCTCCTTCAGACGAAAATGCGGAAGAGGAAAGTGGCGTATCTCAGTTTGATCAGATGGAAAGTCTTATTATTCCATCAACATTTGAGGTGAAAGAGTTTCTGCAGAAATGCACAGACATAAGGGTGCTTCAGAACGGATCCGGCTATCTTATTACCAATACGAATAAGACAGCAGAACAGGTGGCAGAGCTGTTATATACGGATGAAGCATGGAAAGATCTGTTTACTGCATCCTATGAACAGTATTTGGAATTCTTTGGCGAGACAGCAGCGACTGGATCCATAGACAGTTCCAATGGAAATTATACCTTTATCGGCGGGACATTAGGCGAAGGGGACGGAATCATACCGGACAGCGGGATGCCGATCCCGCTTTACCTGCAGGGATCATCAACCTGGGGCAGCATACCATATGGTACGGATGGTGGAAATATAGGGAACAGTGCCTGTGGTCCTACCAGCTTGTCCATGGTGATCTCCTATCTTACCGGCCAGACCGTAACACCGCCGGATGTGGTTGCCTGGGCTGGAAACACTTACTACAAAGACGGAGTTGGAACAACCTGGGGACTTTTGACGGACGCAGCTGAGCACTACGGTCTCCACGGGGAACGGATCTCTGGCATTACATCTGTAATACAGGCATTAAAAGAAGGAAAACCCTGCATTGCCAGTATGAAGAAAGGAACGTACTTTGCAAGATCTGCCGGTCATTTTGTGGTTCTGCGCGGACTTACCTCTGACGGGAAGATTCTGGTAAATGACCCCGGAGGAAATGGATTAACCAATCTGACCTTATCTTTTGAACCGAGCTTTATTGATGCCTGTGCAAAGGGGTATTGGAGATATTGGAAATAGTAGGGTCCCCGGGGGACCCTGAAAGGAGAAGGTAATGGACCGGAAAGGAATGAAAATTTTAATTATTGCGGTTTGTCTGCTGCTTACGGCTGTTGGTTTGGTGTTCCAATTTCGGGAGTTCTTTGCTAACAGAAACAAAACAGAGGAATCTCAGGTACTCAATCTGCAGATTGAAAATGAAGAGGTCCTTGAGAATCTTCCCATTGAGGATACGAAGGTCAAGGAATTTCTGACACAGTTTGAAGGCTGGCTTAAAAGCCAGGGTATTGTAGAAGATAGTGTGTTGATTGCATCCAAACAAGTGGCGGGGAATTCGATCACCTTGTATTTGGCCGGAAAGGATGAAAATTATATAGCTAGGTACAACATGCTGAAAGATGAGTGCGAATTTAAAATTACAGAAAGAACTGAATAAACAGGCAGCCGGGTGCTGCAGGGTCACCGGGTGACCCTGAACGATATTAAAGAAGGAAAGTCCCCGAAGGACTCCGAAAAAGGAGAACAAAGAATGAATTATAAGCAAATAAGGCTGACGTTTTCTCTGGAAGAATCGAAAAGATTGGAAAACAATTATGTGGACAGTTTTGAACGGGTCATGCAATTCCCCACGTATTTAAGATTTTTGGCATTCCGGGATTTCGACAAAATCACAACGAATCCGGAGATCATAGAAGAAGCCCGAAATAGGCGAAGGGCTCTTAAGGGAGCGGCAAAGCATATTGTTTATTTCCCTCTGGAAGAAGTAAAAATAATTGAGGAGCTGGCAAATCAGGCAAATACTTCCCGTTGTCGAGTAGCTGAAGTGCTTGTTTTAAGAGGCATGGAAAAAAATATAATCAAAGGAGCGGACGAATGACGAAGGAAGAATGGATCAAACAATATGGATGTGTGGAAGAGGATCTGGAGCTATCTGAAGAAGACATTGATATAACCATAGATCTGTCGGAGGTGGATGATGAGTGTTTACGAAGAACTGAATCATGACCGGAAAGCACTGGTGGATCAGGTCGTATCTCTTATGGAAACCGAGGGCCTTACCTGGAAGCGGGGATGGTCCACTGCCGGAGTAAACCGTCCGTATAATCCAGTTTCGGGGACTTATTATAAGGCGGGAAATGTAATCCGGTTAATGATCCAGAGTTATCTTAAGGGATATACGGATAACCGGTGGATGACCTTTAATCACGCAAAGAGTAAAGGCTGGAGTGTGAAAAAGGGAGAGAAAGGGATCCGTCTGGAAAAGTGGATCTTTGAAGAGCGGAAGAAAGTACAGGATGAAAAAACAGGTGAGATCCATTATGAGATAAAAAAACTGGATTCTCCAAAGGTTAATTTATTTTATGTATTTAACGCAGAACAGATCTCTGGTATACCAGAATTGCAAAGAAAAACCTACGAACATACCAACGAAGAGCTTAAACAGTTGTCTTATGACTTTATGAAGTCAGCTGAGGTGGAAATCGAATATACGGATGGAGATGAAGCCTTTTATCGTCCCAGTGAAGACAAAATCTATCTGCCAAAGGAAAAATATTTTGAGACAACCGGAGAATTTCTGGCAACCGGCATCCATGAAATGGCACATTCCACCGGCCATCCATCGAGACTTAACCGCCTGTCAGATGATAGGAGCATAGAAAACTATGCCAGGGAAGAGCTGGTGGCAGAGTTTTCGGCTGTATTTGTCCAGGCAGATCTTGGAGTTACAGTACCGGAGGGCCTGCAGAATAACAGTGCTTATATCAAATCATGGATCCAGATGCTGACTGACGATCCCAACGCTTTATTCCGGGCCTGCAGGGAAGCGGACCGATCAAGCGAACGGCTGATGAAAAATTATGAAGCATACATGGACCGGATCCAGACGGCTGCTATTGAAAAGGATCTACGAAGCAATGGATATCAGCCGACCGATCAGCTTATCAAGGATATCAAGGATTATGCTGCCATGACGGGGGAAGCATGTATCGTGGAAGGAATGTTGAAGCAGCTGGAAGACCAATCTTATTCTGAAGAACAGGGAAAGTATTTGGCTGGGATCATTAACCAGCTGGCCGATCAGGAACTTACAGCATCGACACCAGAGGCTGATATAGAACGAGTTCAGGATCCGGTGCCAGAGGTTGACTGAAACAGTAGGGAGAGACAATCATGGTGACGTATTACATATGCAGCGAGGTATATCTGCAGACAATACAGTCTGTATTAAAAGAAGAAAATGCGGTCGTATCAGGGGTTGAGATCGGAGATGATATTTACCTACTCAAATTTGTCAAGACCAGTGCTATAACCAAATTAAACAATGTGGACAGCATTGTGATTGACCTGTCAGCCTGCAGGGATCCGGATGACGATATCATATCTGCCCTTGAAGCACTCAGGACTTTGAATGATAAGATACGGATCATCATTCTGGCAGCCAACCGGTATCCTGGAGATGAGCTTTTAACCAGATGCTTCCATCTGGGGATCTGGAATATCGTACAAAGTGATGATTTTGCAGTTATCAGAAATGAGTTGGCTGTTTGCATCACGACAGGAAAGAGCTTTAAGGCTGCATCCGTATTTAAGGATGCCAAAAAGGACAAACCGGTTCTCCGACAGGAGATCCGCCGGGTTGTGAATAAGGTCATGGTCGGGATGGCCGGATCCCAGGAGCGGATTGGAACAACTCATCACTGTATTACCCTTGCCAACACATTGCGTAAACGGGGGTTTTTGGTGGCGGTAGTGGAGTGCAATAACTCCGCAGCGTTTGAGGCAGTACGATCAAGCTTCGATGAACCTCTGATTGATGGACGGTATTTCAATCTGAATGGAGTGGACTATTACCCGGCTCCGGATCCGCAGCCGGACAGTGGACATGCCGCCCATCTGGCGGAGATTATTGCAAAAAGCTACAATTTTGTAATTGCAGATTTTGGCAAATATAATTCCTGCGATCTGGTGACCTATCACAAATCAGAAATAAAGCTCCTCATATGCGGATCAAGGCCCTGGGAGCTTGCAAAAGTAAATGATACGTTTCACATTCAGGGGACTTTGGATTCTTTGCATTTCTGCTTTAACTTTGTGTCACCGGAAAACGAAAAAGGGATCCGGGAGGGAATGGCCGGAATAGATCGGGTTCATTTCCTGCCTTATACACAGGATCCATTCTATGAAGGTTCTTTCCCAGATGTTGATGAGATTTTTAAAAATTATCTGCCGAAGGTGATTGAGCCAGAGAAGAAAAAGAAAGGCCTGTTTAAATGGAACAAAGGATGATGAAAAAAATGAGGAAAAAGCATAAGGCACCGGTTTTGTATATGAAATATCTGCAGGAACAGAAGGAAAAAGACGAAATCGAGCGGATATCAGAAGAGCTGGGAGCAGATGAAGAAAAAATAGTGGTAACAAAGATCCCGGCGGGTGCAAGGTTTTTGGAACTTTTCGGTGCAGCCTTACGGATCGGCGTCAAAGTTTTATTTATCGCAATCGTATTTGTGTTGGCCAGTATCGGACTGACTGTGCTTTGTAACAGTTATTTAAGAGATACATTTTTTCGGGCACTTACAGCGGCCTTTTAATGAAGATCCCCGGGTGACCCTGAGGTAGAGGAAATCTATGTTTGCGAATGATATGGATGAAGTAAAAAATGGAATGGAATTGAAAAACATAAAGAATCAGTATGCTGGAAGGAATTCTGCCATGTTATCTTAAACAAATAAAAAGGAGGAGATCGTGTATGAAACAGCAAGAGGAAACGGGAGCTGCAGGATCAGATTTAATAAAGGAGTATCGTGCAGAAACCAAAGACAGACTACCGGATTTTCCGGATCGGATAAGAACTGACGGGAAAATATATCAATATATTGATACCGAATATGAGGAAATATATGAGGACAAATCGGAAGAAGTCACCCTCACGGAAGAAACGGTATTGGAATCGGATGATATTTCTCAGGTTCCCCGAACGATAACCCGGGATGGCATAGAATACAAATTGGATGAGGCCAGTGTGACAGTGACGGTGAGCAGAAGCGAAACCATCACGGGAACGGATATCCTGGAAGAATATGTGACTTATACTCTGCCGGACAATGATATTGAACGACTGACGAAACAGATCACAAAAGATGGGAAGACCTTGGATCTTATATCTGTAGAATACAGTGTAACGAAAGCTACGGAGTCTGGGGTTCCTACAGAGTATGCAGCCAGATGCAGATATGCGACGAATATAGAGTATGAAGAAGAAAATCCTGTGGAATGGACAGCAACGGCCACATATGCCGGAACAAAGACAGAGAAAGTATTAAAAGAGGTTGTTGCAAGATGCACCTATGAATTGGTGGGAACTGAGGCATCAATCGTACAAGAACCGTCAGTTCTACCGGCGGTAATTGTAGGCGGTGCAACCGGGGCAGTATTGATTGGTGCTTTTTTCGTCTTTTTCTTCTTCCGACGCCGGAAGAATACGGTTGAACTATATGTGCGTGGAAACAAAAAGCCGATTCACATGGGCCATATCTATGCAAAGAAAAAGAATGGGGTCTGGGAATTTAAAATACCGACAGATTTCACAACGATACCGATAGTCAGTAAAGAATCCATTTTGTTAAAACCATCCAAAGGGATTCTGAAAAGCAAAATCCGTCAGGCAAGGATTGTCAGTCCCTATGGTGTATTTTTTACAGAAATCGAAGCAGAAATGGGAGTAAAAAATAAGAGTTGAAATGTAGGAAAGGAGGACGGATAATGGGATTATATAACTCTGGATAAAGAGTGAAAGCATGGAAGGAAAGAAGCGCATATGCAATTCTCATCCGTGCACCACTTGAAGCCTATAACAGAAAGGTCCCCGGGGGACCCTCGAATATACAGAAAGAAAGGGAGAACGATATGAGAAAGAATATTGCATGTGCAATGGGTATCTTATTAACAGCCATGAGTATATTAAGCGGCTGTGGAAATAAAAGTGGAAATATAAAGGAATCTGTTTCTGCGGCTGCAGAAGCAGAGACAACCCTGGAAGGGAAGACAGAACCGGAATCCATGATGGAAACCGGAGAAGATAGAATATCGACTGAAGACATTGAGTCTGTGAGAAGAAGCATGGCAGAGTCTGCGGTTGCAGAAGCCCTTAAGAACCGGGAGACAGAAGTCGCTTCTGTCTCCGGAGAGGACGCCGTTGCGGAAGAGGAAAGCGGAGAAAAGAAACCGGAAACAGAAGCCGGCACAGGTCCGCAGAGCGGAAGCAAAACAACGGCTGCAGCAAAGACAACAGCTGCAAAGAACGAAGGAGCCGGTGCGAAACCAGAAGGAACCAAAGCTACGACAGCAGCTCCGACACAGGCCCCGACGGCAGCTCCGACCACGGCAGCACCCACTCAGGCCCCTACAACAGTGGCCCCGACTCAAGCGCCTACGACAGCGGCCCCGACAGAGCCACCCAAATTGACCTATGGGAATAGCGGGATGGCTTTTGATACCCTAGCTGAAGCGGATGCATGGGCTGACAACTATGTTATTGAAAAAGCCTATGAAGGAGATTTTTCAATAAATGGATACAGGGCATGGACCATGGAAAATGGTCAATGGACGGTCGATTTCTATTAGATTGCGTTTTCCTTCCGGATAGGAGGAGAAAATGAAACAAAAAAGATTTACGGGATTCATTTTGGCCTGTCTAATCGCAGTAATGAGCATAATGACAGGAATGGTATCACAGGCATATGGGGAGACAGCCAATGTCACTTATACAGGACAGACCGGCTGGAAGATCCACCACACAGATGGACACATTCAGACAAATCCAGTGGGCGGGATCTATATGGATTCTCTTTCTGGAGGATATCTGTTTTGTGTAGAACCCCATGCAAATGCGGTATCTGGAGCCCATAATTCCAGAACGTCTCTATCATCTTATTTCGGTGATACAGATTTTGCAAACAAATTATCCTTGATTGCATATTTTAGCATGAATTCTGGCTGGGGTAATGATGGATGGGCTGTTGGCCAATCTATGATCTGGACTGAAATTGTAAGTCGGAATGGGGAAACTGGTGAAATGTATATGATAACACCAAACATTCCTGACCGGGCAACAATGCAGAATTATTACAATTCGGTTTATTCCAAAGTAAATACATATCTTACAAAACCGAGCTTTAATGGAACAACCAAAACAGTTAAGGCTGGTGAAAGTATCACTGTAACAGATACTAATGGTGTCTTAAAAGACATGACGGTGGCTGCAACCGGCGGCCCAATCCAGGTTTCACAAAACGGAAATCAGCTTATTATTACAGCTACGGGAACATCAGCTGGAACAGCATTTGTCCGATTAAAAAAACCGCTTCCGGCTGGGATTGAGGGAACAAATTTTGTTTTTACAGATGATACACTGCAAGATTTAATGACTTGTGGTTACTACGATCCAGTGTATGCAGCCCTTAATATTTCTGTCACTCCGGCAACAACTTCCGTTCAGTTTTCCAAGCAGGATCTTACGACCGGCGCGGAGCTGCCGGGAGCAACACTGAAAGTTACAGATTCTTCCGGGAAAATAATAGACGAATGGGTATCCGGGAGCACGCCGCATAGCATCAACGGTCTGATTGTGGATGAAAAATATACCCTTACAGAAACTATACCGGCACCTGGATATGTGACTGCACAGAGCATCACATTTACGGCTGCGAAAAATGCACAGCCGGTTGTAATGAAGGATGATATCACCCGAATCGAAATTTCCAAAAAGGATCTTGCAACTGGTGAGGAGCTGCCTGGAGCTACCCTGACGGTGACCGACGAAAACGGAAACAAGGTTGACGAATGGGTATCTGGAACTACTCCGCATCGGATTGAAAAACTTACTGTCGGCAAGACTTATACTTTGACGGAAACAATTCCTGCAGCCGGATATTCTAGTGCTTCTTCGATCAAGTTTACTGTGGCTAATACAGGAACGGTTCAGAAGATCGAAATGAAAGATGATATCACCCGGATCGAGATTTCCAAAACCGATCTTACGACTGGTGAGGAGTTGCCCGGAGCTACCCTGACGGTGACTGATGAAGATGGAAACAAGGTTGACGAATGGGTATCGGAAGAGACGCCGCATAGCATTACCAATCTGGTTGTTGGAAAAAAATACACTCTGACAGAAACAATTCCTGCAGATGGATATTCCACTGCAGAATCCATTGAGTTCACAATAGCCGACACCAGTGAGATTCAGAAGATCGAAATGAAAGATGATATCACCCGGATCGAGATTTCCAAAACCGATCTTACGACCGGTGAGAGGCTGCCCGGAGCTACCCTGACGGTGACTGATGAAGATGGAAACAAGGTTGACGAATGGGTATCGGAAGAGACACCGCATAGCATTACCAATCTGGTTGTTGGAAAAAAATACACTCTGACAGAAACAATTCCTGCAGATGGATATTCCACTGCAGAATCCATTGAGTTCACAATAGCCGACACCAGTGAGATTCAGAAGATCGAAATGAAAGATGATATCACCCGGATCGAGATTTCCAAAACCGATCTTACGACTGGTGAGGAGCTGCCCGGAGCTACCCTGACGGTGACTGATGAAGATGGAAACAAGGTTGACGAATGGGTATCGGAAGAAACGCCGCATAGTATTACCAATCTGGTTGTTGGAAAAAAATACACTCTGACAGAAACAATTCCTGCAGATGGATATTCCACTGCAGAATCCATTGAGTTCACAATAGACGACACCAGTGAGATCCAAAAGATCGAAATGAAAGATGATACTACAAAGGTCGAAGTATCGAAACTGGATGTGTCTGATAAAAAGCAGATTCCAGGAGCAACCCTGCAGATCATCGACAAGGACGGCGTTGTAGTACGGGAATGGATCAGCGAAAATGACCCGAAAATGATCGAAAAATTGATCGCTGGAGAAACTTATGTATTACACGAAAAAGAGGCTCCAGAGGGCTATTTGACGGCTTCTGACGTGGAATTTACAGTGGCTGATACAGGCGAGGTGCAAACGGTAGCTATCGAGGATGAATTGGCTGTGATTAAGTTGGAGGTTGGGAAAGAAACGATCCGTCGGACGCAGGCCGGAGATACTTATAAATATACCATTACCGATATTACCAATGCCTCTAATACGGAACTCGAGAACTTTACCTGTACAGATTTCTTGCCCAGCCAGGTGATTATGAAGGAATTGCATACGGGTACATTCAGCCATGATCTGACTTATACGGTTGCTTATAGGACAAATGCCTCTGAAGAATGGCATGTTCTGGCTGCCGATCTGGATTCCGGAAAGGATCAGGTATTGTCCTTTACAAATCTTTCCCTGGCATCCGGAGAACAGGTGACCGCATTCCGGTACGAATTTGGTACAGTTCCTGAAGGTTTTAAAATCGGAGAGGTTAAACCGGTATATTTTGTAACGGTTAAGGAGGGAACCAAAGCTAGTGAAGAGCTGGTTAATAATATCAAGCTTACCGGAGACTGGAGAGGGACCACGACTGAGGACAACGATAAAACCGTGACGCTGCTGTTCTCGAACTCCATATCATCCGTATTCACTGGAGATGCAGCACCGATCATTTACCTGGTCCTTTCTATGATCGTGTCAGCTGGAGTGGTAGCGTGGATGTTGATCCGGCGCCGCCGCCAGGTATGATGCAAGGTACTGCAAATCAGGAGGAAGGAGCAGGATTATGAATAAAGTGATTTTAATGGGTAGATTAACAAGAGATCCCGATGTCCGTTATTCTCAGGGTGAAAAAGCAACGGCTGTTGCCAGATATACGCTGGCTGTTGACCGGCGTTTTTCCAGAAGCGGCGGAAACGGAAACGACCAGACGGCAGATTTCATTGGATGTGTAGCCTTCGGAAGAAGCGCCGAGTTCGCTGAAAAGTATTTACGGCAGGGAATGAAAATTGCGATTTCCGGAAGAATCCAAACCGGAAGCTACACCAATAGAGAAGGTCAGAAGGTCTATACTACAGATGTGGTAGTGGAAGAACAGGAATTTGTTGAAAAGAAAAATGCTGAAATGGACAAGCCTGTTTCTAATCCGGACGATGATGGGTTTATGAATGTTCCGGATAATGTGGACGACGACGGTCTTCCATTTAATTAAGGCGGCATCAAGGATTATGCCATAATGCGGGCGGATCAGGCAATCCGGGAATATTGTAAAGAGTTCTATGGATATCTTAAGGGATATCATATCAGTTATCAGGATCGTGATTATGGAACCTACATTCAGAACGGCCTGGAACGGTGGATCATAGAATATCAGTATTTGCCGGATAAACAAAAGATACAGGTCATGCTTTTCCACTCGAATTTGTTTTATTCTTCAGCCTCCAGAAAAACGAAATATCCTGACTATCATTTGCAATTCAAGCAGCAGATGAATCCGGGGGAACTGGCCGGGTATATCTATACCCATTCAAATAAGTATCAAAAATGTAATAAAGTGGAGAGAATGATTAATGAGTTATGAAACTGTTCCCGGGAAGGAAACTGATCCTTCCCGGGATCAAAAATATGAATCGCCGCTTATGACTTTTGAGGAATTTCTGGCTTATCTTAAGATTGGTAGAACGAAGGGCCGGGAATTGACACGGAATCCAAATTATAGGTTTGTTGTACGGATCGGCCGGAAGGTCATGGTTCATAAAGAACTCTTGGATGATTATCTGAAAAAAGCGGCAAAATACGGCCTGGACATTTGACGGCTTAATTGATATTTGCAGAATCGGTTTTTTTTAGTATGATAGAGACAACTGAATACAGGAATACCTCAAAAGTGCCGGAAATGTCAGGCTGAGTAATTATTTTGAAAGGATACTGACAAATGGGAAAGGATCTTAAGGGAAAAGAACTTGGGAAAGGTTTTTCACAACGGCGTGATGGGCGTTATATGGCGCGTGCCATGGTAGACGGAGAAACCATAGCCATCTATGGATTTAATCTGAAGGAGTTAAAAAAGAAGCTGCCGGTGCTGGTGAATGAAGTGAAAGTCAGGCAGCTGCTCCCAGTCAGGCGGGGAAGTATTGTCACCGTGAATGAATGGTATGAGGAGTGGTTCAATACCTATAAGGCTCCGAATCTGAAGCATGGAAAGGATGGATCCTATAAGCGGACGTTTATCAATACGTTTGGCAAGTACATAGGAATGAAATACTTGTCTGATGTGATTCAGATGGATATTCAGGCTGCGATCGCTGATCTGTTTGATCAAGGGAGATCATCAAGGTATATTCGTACCGGTCTTGGAATAACCAGACAGTGTTTTGATGCAGCCGTGGGTAATGGTATGATCACCAATAATCCGACTATGGGAGTAACCGTTATGAAAGGCAAAACTGCAGAAAGAAGGGTATTGACTCAGAAAGAACAGAAATTGTTTTTGGACTATCTGGAAAGGACACAAAACTGGTATAAAGAAATGTACCAATTTATGCTTGTGACCGGAATGCGAATCGGCGAGATCGGTGCTTTACGGTGGGAAGATATCGATTTTAATTCCAAAATCATTCATGTACAGAGAAGCCTCAGTTATATGAGAAACCATGAAACGGGAAAATCTGAGTATAAGATTATGTCACCCAAAACAGAAAACTCGAAGAGAAGAATCCCGTTTTTTGGAGAAACAGAGGCGATTCTAAAAAGCCAGAGAAAAAAGGCAGAAAAACAAAAAAAAGAAAAGGGCTATCTGTGGAGAGAAAATGATGAATTTGGAAATCTCGTTTTTGTCACTAGACTGGGATCCCCAGTAGGAAGACATATAGCGGAGAAGGAATTGAGGCACATTTCAGATGATATCCGTCAGTATCTTCTTTACGAACGAGCTCTGGATGATCCGATAACTTTTGAAAATGTTCATCCACATGCGCTGCGGCATACCTTTGCTACCAGGTGCTTTGAAAAAAATATGCCCCCTAAATTGGTTCAGGATCTGATGGGGCATGAGAATTACAGCACAACAGTCACATACACCCATGTCACAGATGATACAATAAGAAAGGCGGTGGAGCAATATAAAGATTTTTTGAATGTTTAAAATTGTAAAAAAAGCTTGCACAAGATACAAAATATAAGTATAATTTAAAGAAAGGATGATTTGAGAAGGTTTACATACTACTCAAATTGTTTGGCACAACAAAAAAACATAATCTATGTATTAAAAAGGTAATTGCAAAAAGTTGCAAAGCAGATGATGTAATCTTCTGTTTTCAAATTTTATGAAATATAATTTATGAAGGCCCGAAAAGTCTTTTGGATGCTGTATTTATGGCTCCCACAAAGATTTTCGGGCCTTTTTTGGCTTATTCATGAAAAACAGGAAAATAAATATTGCAGAAGCTTATGGACACGAGATGACACTGTAGCCTGGTGAAATGAGATGAGATTTTTAGGAGGCCCGGAAAGCCTTACAGAAAAGTAAAGACGGCAAGGATGTTGCTATCAGCATCCGTTGCTGTCTTTTTTACGGACAGAATAATGTGCCCTCTGGCGAAGGTGATGAGAAGAGAACTGAAAAAACGTGGTGTGAAGCAATTGAAGGTTGTTTATTCTGAAGAGAAACCCACCAGACCGCTGGAAGATATGTCCATTAGCTGCAGAACTCACTGTATCTGCCCGCCGGGTGCGAAACATAAATGCACGGAACGCAGAGATATTCCGGGAAGCGATTCATTTGTCCCATCTGTGGCAGGTCTTATTATAGCCGGTGAGGTAGTGAAGGATCTGACTTATATGGATAGAGAATTGGAGAAACGATGAAAGCTATTACAATTGAAGAACTGGAAACGGTAGATCCGTCAACATGCTGTATAGTTGACATCAGACCGGAAGATCAGTATAAGAGAGGCACTTTCCCGGGCGCTTTCAATATTCCTATGGAACAGTTCGATGAAAGAAAAAGGGAGCTTTCGAAAGAAAAGTCTGTTTATCTCCTGTGCCATACCGGCGAACGCAGCCAGGCTTATACGGAAAAGCTGGAAGAGGAAGGATATGATGCTGTTAACGTAAGCGGCGGATATCGGGCATATCTGAAACTGTCACTTTCCAGATATATGAGGAAGGAATCGGAAGAAAAGTGCAGAGAAAAGACAATTGAGATTGAGAGAAGCATTATTAAAAAATTCCGAAAGAGTGTTTGGCGCCCTTTTACGAAAGCATTGAACGAGTACCGGCTGATACAGGAGGGTGACCGGATTGCAGTCTGTATTTCCGGGGGAAAGGATTCCATGCTCCTGGCAAAACTGATATATCGACAGAAGACAGTGAAACTGTGAGAAGAGACATGGAAGAGTCTGTAGCTGCAGAAGTCCATGAGAATCCGGATGCAGAAGCCGCTTCCGTCTCCGGAGAGAATGCCATTGCAGAGCAGGAAAGCGGAGGAAAGAGACCGGAAACAGAATCCGGAACAGGTCATCTGAGTGGAACTAAAGCAACGGTTGCAGCAGAGACAACAGTTGCAAATAGTGAAGGGGCCGGTACGAAACCGGAAGGAACCAATGCTGCGACAGCAGCTCCGGCACAGACACCGACGGCAGCTCCGACCACTGCGGCATCCACACAGGCCACGACTACAGAAGCAATAAAATATGGGAACAGCGGTATGGCCTTTGATACCTTAGAAGAAGCGGAGGAATGGGGATTCTCATATTTAGAATCACATCCCGAGTTGGATACTGTTTATTCAGGGTTTTATATGTGGCAAATGAGCAATGAAAAATATACTGTTGATTTCTATTAAATAATAATACTGGCTTTAAAACCGGATCAGATGGCTGGCTTTTTCGATTCAGATGCAATAGAGACATACGGCTGTTATCTTGGAAAGCCGTCGGTGAGAGGTTATATGCAAAGGGCGATTTCATATTGACATATATCTATGTATATAAAATTATGCAGGAAGATATATTTGAGATGCTTTGCACAAGATATTTAGGAGAAAAAAGATGACGATAAAAGAAAAAGCTGAACAAATAGTAAAGGATATAATACAGGAAACAGGGACAAATCCGGTTCGCATTTTTAAGAATATTGCACAGAAAGAATATATCAGTATTCATGGGCCGGAACATCACATACTGGATGGTGCAAGTCTGCTTGTAGCATATAAGAATGCCGGAGGAGAAATAGATATCGAAGAAGCTCTTGAAAAACTCATGGCGGAAGGTCTCCGTATGCCCGGAGCGATGTGCGGTTTATGGGGCGTTTGCGGTGCAATTACATCTTTAGGAGCTGCCTTGTCCATTATTGACGGAACCGGTCCATTATCAGCAGACGGAACGTGGGGAAATCATATGCAGTTTACGTCAAATGCAATTGGAGAACTTGGTAGAATCAATGGTCCGCGCTGCTGTAAAAGAGATGCAGTGATCGCATTAAAAAATTGCATCCAGTATGTAAATAACCATTATGGAGTGACTTTGGAATACGAGCATATGAGATGCGAATATTCAAATCGGAATGAGCAATGTATAAAAGAACGGTGTCCATATTATGGATAGTACCATTTTAGAAGTACATATCGGGTAGTAGGTAAGCAAGCCGGCAATGGCAGTTCTTCGTCGCGGAAGAGGGTAATACCTACTGCCCTTTTTCTTTTGGAAGGTCAACTGGTGAAGCTTTTCGGATTCTCACGATGTGCGTGATCCGGGGCTGCGGTGTTGTTTGATAAATGGGTATTTAAATTTGCACGTAACATCTAAAAAATCTGAAAACTGATTTTTTGCCCAAAAACAGTTGATAAAATTCTACAAACGTAGTAAAATGAGAACAAGTACAAATGTAGTAAAAGGAGAGCTATGAGTGATAAAAAGAAATCTGAAGAAAAAATGCTGAGCGGCTGCGAAGCGTTAATTATGAAAGTGGTCTGGGATGCAGAGGAAGATTTATCTGTTCCGGAATTAATGGAACAATTGCGAGTACGATTCAATAAGGATTATAAACGGACTACAATAGCGACATTTTTAACCAGATTAGCCGAAAAAGGATTTGCGGAATCGTACCGAAAAGGTTATTTATCTTATGTGCGTGCACTCAAGACAGAAGAGGAATATAAAAACAGATTAATTCATGAAGAAGCTGACTTGTGGTTTGGAGGGAGTGCCCCGGAGCTGATGATGACACTGACACGTACACAAAAACTGTCAAAAGCAGATATTGAAAAAATAAGGAGTATTTTGGATGAGCTGGACGATTAACTTCATGGTAATGTTGTTACTAACTACAATTACCGGAAGTATATTGTTGGGAACCTGGTATTGGATTGGACGCTTTTTGGAGAGGATAGGATATATCAATATTCTTTATCGGATATTATATCTGATTATTTTTCTCTTTTTGTTTCCATTGGCATATTTGATTATATATTATGACAGTTATATATTATCAAAGGAAGGCAGTATTCTGTTGCTGACACCGTTCATACTGGTGGTTAGCCGGGTTTTCTGTTTCATTTGGTTTTTGGGTGTCTGTGTAATGGTGGGAAAGTATGTCTATGAACTAAAAAAACTCAATAGAAGGTATCAAACGTGTTTTCCATGCGATCTTTACAAACAAACACTTTTTAATGAAATTTGCAGGGAGCTCGGGATCAAGGAAGGAAAGATCGAACTGAGCCAGAGTTATTATGTACATATTTCTGAGTTTGGAGGAATACTTCGACCGAAAGTTGTTTTGCCGGTAGAACAGTATTCCGATGAAGAACTGCGGGTTATGTTTATTCATGAATTGATTCATTATAAGCAGAGGGATACGTGGCTTAAGGGAGCGGTGACGATCATACTGATTACCCAGTTTTTTAATCCGGTAGTATGGTGGCTTCATGGTTTGCTGCGAAGATGGAGTGAATATTCGTGTGATGATAAATCCTGTCAGATCGTAGGTGGAATAAAGAAATATTTTATTATCATTTCAAAAATTGTATTAGATATAAATAAACTCGATTCCTATTTTATATCACGTTTGGTTGAAAATAAGTGTGAACTGGCGGAACGGATGGAGCATATGAGGAAAAATCATTTGTACAAGAGAAAATCTTTGAAAGTTGCAATGGGAATTTGTATGGTTATGTTATTTGCAAGTTCAGGGATGGTATATGCAGCTTCCGCAAATTTTGTAGAGCAATATGAAACGCTTTATGATAATACGGTAGTTGATATTGAGGAGGAGAACATTGAAGTTTCCTATGTAGAATATACAGATTCTGGTGTTGAAGATGGGATTGCTGTAGTAGATATGGACTCGGAAAGTGGGACGGGAGCGGCGACTGTTTTTAATTGGACTTTAGCAGGTAAAACGATGTATAGGTCAGGAACATTTCGTGTAGGTTCTGGAAAAAGTATCGCAATTACAGTGTTTATTAAGCCGTCAGACACAACAGTAAGTGCCGGGATTGTTGAACCGGATGGAACAAGAAGATATGTTCAGGATAGCGGGTATATTTCTCATAAATTTGTATTGGATCAGACGGAAGGTTATAGGATCTTTATAGAAAATAAGAGTACTTCTGAGGCAAAAGTCGAAGGGACCTATATAGTTCAATAATACTGCAAAAGTACGGGGGCACTGGAACTTTTTTCTTGCTGTAAGCTGAGGACGGTATATGGAACAATCCGGAGACACGCAAGGGAATCCCATAACCGGAAGTGTCGCTTATGGCTTGTTATATGAATGAGGAGGGGGAAGGATGAAGAAAATAATAATCGGGTTATCAGTGGTTTGTGCAATGATCATAGTTATTTCGTCTGTTGTGCTTGTATTAGGCTCAAAAGGGAGCAATAAAGATACCATAGGGTTATCGAGGACGTATCTTGAAGTGTGTACGAGCTTTTTTGGATCACCATCAGGAACGTATCGTGCGGTTGACAAAGACGGGCATGATATAACGGAACAATTCTATGATCAGTATAAAACTGCATATGAGAAACAGGAATATCAGACCATTTCTGATGCTATATCAGACGAACTGCTGTATATTCAATGGAAAACATGGCATCAGGATGAGAAAAAAGAAAATGATATAATAATCCGGACATACAAAGATGATTTTTATGCCCTGGCAAGGACGCCTAAATTATCAGATGGAACAGAGCTCTTTGAAATTGCTTACAGTGTAACAGGAACCTGTCAGTTTGAAGGCAGCACAGGAGAAATAGTCAGTTACGAAAATCCTGGTTTAAATGTGGGCTGCTTCCTGGGAGAGAGGAATATTGACTGTTTAGTATGTGACGCAACAACCTTTGCACTCAGGAAAGATGGAAATGCAGTGGATTTTCAGGCTGTTTTTTCTTTAAATTTGTCTCCGATGTATGACGGGCCGGAAACCGGCGATGAAATTGTAGGACCATTTATGGGGACTGTATCCGGGAAAGGGGAAAAGATATAGGCTGAATCATTGTTTTGCAGCGGAAGATTATTTAACACGGGGGGAGGAGAGGATGTCATGTCCGGAAAGAAATGGGTCATCTTGATTGTAGCCATTGTTGCAGCAGTCATTGCGGTTCTCACATCACTCAAACTGGCTTCGGCACCTGAATTAAAGCAGGATAAAATCACTGAGATGAACATTCAGTTTCAGATGAACGGGATGACTAAATGGGATGTATCTGGTGAAGATATCTCGCTTATATGTGAAGCCTTAAATGGGATTGAAAAGGATTTCGCCGGTTTTCATTCGGGAAAAGGCTGGAAGGTCTGGCTGTCGTGTTCCAATGGACAAGAGATTTCTATAGTTGGAAATATTATAGTATATCATGGAATCATCAGCAGAGAGTTCAGTGTCAGTGAAAATGATATTCAGGAGTTTGTTAAATTGTTAAATTCATTAAAATAATAAGACATGTTAAAGACGAGGGGGTATGAGGATGGTTGGGATTTTTGTATTACTTATCATTATCGGTGGGGTACTGGTCTGGCCGATGATAGCCAGATTGATCGAGCAGCTGATAAATAAAGAATCAATAGTCATTCCGGTGGTATATCTGTCTATATATACTGAACTCATATTGATATACTTTGTGTGGTACGTTAACTGAAGAAACATCACAGCGGAAGTGGTTCATGTAAAAACGGGAGAATAAGGAGAAGGCGATGAATTACACCATCAGAAAAGAAGGATTATGGGAAAAAGCAGTGGCCTTTCACGGCCATGCCTGCGGTGGTCTGACCATTGGCTATCGGGCGGCACTTTACGCAATCGAATTGCTGGATCTGACTTTTTCAAAAGACGAGCAGGTTGTTTGTATATCTGAAAATGACACCTGCAGCGTGGATGCCATTCAAGTGATTTTAGGATGCAGCATTGGTAAGGGGAATCTGCTTTTCCATATGCGCGGCAAACAGGCCTTCTCGTTCTACAACCGTAAAAACGGCAAGTCACTTCGGCTGGTGCTCAAACCTAAACCGCGTGAGATGACTCGTGACGAATCCTTCCAATACTATCAGAGCTGCACGCCGGAAGAGATGTTTGATATTAAGGAAACCACAATTCGGCTTCCGGGGCAGGCCCGCCTGTTCGACTCTTATGTGTGCGAATGCTGCGGTGAAAGTACCGGTGCCAACTGGATCCGTCTTATGGGCGGTAAGAAGGTATGTCTGGACTGTTATGGGACATACGACCGTTTTCATATCGCAGAACCGGACAGATAGAAGGAGGAAGCCAATAGTTTTTTTCGGCAGCTATGCGTGGTTTTGCACGGCTGCCGATAATGTTCCTCTTAATCCCATTTCAGACTGGTTATATAACCTTGTAGTTCACCGCTGGGTATAAAGTGCGGCAAAATAGCTGCCTTATAATAATCTTTGTTTTCTGTGATAGCCGCAAATTCAAGGGTATATGGAAAGAAACTATAATAGTGTCCGTGTTCTATTATGCTGTTTCTTCCCGGGTTTTTGGCTTTTTCATAATAAAGATGAATTGCGGTTCCTGTATTGTCTCTTTCCTCATCCAGATAGTCTAATTGCAGACATACCAGTTCTCCGTTATCAAGTTTTCTGGTATTGTCCCAGTCTTTTTTAATCAGATTGTAGAGCTCCTCATAGTTCTTGTCCCCGGGCAGGAATTCATAATGATGGTTCGTTATTGTTATATCAAGTTCTATTTTGTCCGGTTTTGAAAGGCGTTGTAAGTCATCCTTTTGAATAAACTGTATGCCGATAATGACTGCCAAGGCCAGACATGATAAAAAGGCAATGAGATAACGTTTTTTCATCTGTTTCCTCCTTTTTATTTCATGGACAGTGTCGATAGTGTCATAGCAGATCATCAGGAAGGGACGGGATCGTTCCTGCCGTGAAGAAGCTGTCGATCTTATCCTGAACGTGAGCATTTTTAAGCCAGATCAGATTGAATTCCCGGACGATAGCTTCGCCCTGGATGCTGAAGGTATCAAGCTCCGGAGCGCTTTCGGCCAGAACCTTGTAAACGAAGGATACGCCCAGGCCGGCTTTGACCAGTTCCAGGATCAGTTTGAAGCTGGAAATACAGATGTGACGCCGAAACTGGTTCAGAGATTCATTGTATCCCCGGAGCTTCTGTTCCAGAATGGCCCGGGTGCCGGAGCCCTCTTCCCGGTGGATGATGGTCTCATTGAGAAGCTCTTCCACCGTAATATTCCGTCCGGCGAAGGGATGACCCTTCCGGCAGATCCCTACAAAAGGTTCTTTTCGGATGCATCTGCTTTCAAAGGCTCTTTTGTCAAAGAACCCTTCGACAACAGCAAAATCAAGCTGGTTTTCCTCCAGAAGCCACAATAGGTGCTCGGTGTTATCTACGATCAGGGTCAGGGCATGGTCCGGATCTGCCAGATAGTGATGGATCTGATCCAGGATCACATAGTCTCCGATGGTCTTGGTGGCTCCCACCTTGAGCTCTCTGACAGAGCTCTTTCGCAGTTCCTGACGAATGGAGCTTTCGTTGTAGCGCATGGCCCTGGCATATTGTTCCAGAACGGAGGCGGCTTCTGTCTTGACCAGACGTCGGTTTTCATAGAGAAACAGATGACACTGATACTCTTTTTCCAGAAATTGAATGTGCTGGGTCACGGCAGGCTGGGTAATATGCAGAAGCTCCGCGGCTTTTCGGTAATTCATGGTATCGCATACAGTCAGAAAAGTATTCATCCGGTAGTCCAGCATAGGCACCTCGTATCATAAAATTAATTTATCGAATCATAAAAAACGATAAATTGATTTTATCATAAAACTGTGATAACATCAACTTAAGAAAAAGGAAAATTCATGAAAAAGGAGAAGGAAATCATGAAAGTTGTTGTTATTGGCGGTGTGGCTGCCGGTACAAAGGCAGCTGCAAAACTGAAGCGGCAGGATCGTTCTGCTCAGGTGACTGTATATACCAAAGGAAAGGACATTTCCTATGCCGGCTGTGGCCTTCCTTATTATGTGGGTGGAGAAATCAGGTCCAGAGAAGCTCTGATCGTCAATACGCCTGCTAAGTTTTCTGCTCTTACCGGAGTAGAGGTACAGACCGGTATGGAGGCAGTTGCTCTCGATGCGGCAGGAAAAACCGTTACGTTTCGTGATCTGGAAAACGGCGGCGAGAGAAAAGAGGGGTACGACAGTCTGATCATTGCCACCGGAGCAGAACCCTTTGTGCCCAATGTGGCAGGAACAGGGCTCAACGGAGTGTTCACCATACGGACGCCGGATGACGCCATCGGTCTGAAAAGCTATGTGGAGGATAACCACTGCCGCAGTGCGGTCGTTGTGGGCGGCGGCTTCATCGGACTGGAGATCGCAGAAAATCTCATGGCTCAGGGACTTAAGGTAACTGTGGCAGATATGGCAGATCAGGTGATGCCTAATCTGTTTGATGCAGAAATGGCCGATTATATCAAGCGCAGGCTTCAGGAGAAGGGGCTTCGAATCGTTACCGGGGCGGCCCTGGAGGAGATCACCGGCGAGGGTCATGCTGCCGGGATCCGTACCAGCGTGGGTACCATTCAGGGGGATGTGGTGGTGCTGGCTATCGGTGTTCGTCCGGCAACCGGTTTCCTTTCTGATTCCGGCCTGGAAATGAACAGGGGAACCATTGTGGTGGATGGTCATCAGAAGACAAACCTTCCTGATATCTATGCGGTGGGAGACTGTGCTCAGGTACATAACAGGATCACCGGCAAGGGACAGTGGTCTGCCATGGGCTCCACTGCCAATATCACCGGACGGTGCCTTGCCGAAAATCTGACCGGTGAGGAAGCACTGTACGGCGGATGTCTGGGCACCGGCGTGGTCCGCCTGGCGGAGGACATGAATGCAGGACGTACCGGACTGACCGAGTCACAGGCTAAGGAGGCGGGCTTTGATCCTGTCACCATTACCTGTGTCACCGACGATAAGGCTCATTATTATCCCGGAGCTTCCAGCTTTGTGACAAAGCTGATCGCCGACAGAGAAAGCCATCGTTTGCTGGGTATCCAGGTAATCGGTGCCGGAGCGGTGGATAAAATGGTGGATATTGCCGTGACAGGCATTTCTATGAAGGCTAAGGCAGAAGATTTTAACACGATGGACTTTGCCTATGCGCCTCCCTTCTCCACAGCGATCCATCCTTTTGTGCAGGCCTGCTATATTCTGGAGAACAAGCTCTCCGGCAAGCTGGAATCCTTTACTCCGGCAGAGTATGCGGCCGGTGCGGCAAAGGGCTACAAGGTCATTGACGTACAGCCCGAGCCGAAGATCCCCGGAGCAGCCTGGGTCGATCTGACAACTGTAAACGGGCCTGTGGATGGTCTGGATCCTGACGAAAAGCTTCTTCTGGTGTGCACCAAGGGCAAGAGAGCTTATTTCCTGCAGAACCGGCTGAAGGCTTTTGGTTATACGAATACGAGGGTGTTGGAAGGCGGAGCCTTCTTCAATAAGGTGAAGGTTTCTTTGGAGGGCAGAAAGCTGAGCCCGGCGGAGATCAAGCGGGTCAAGGGTCTGGGCTGCCTCCAGGATAAGCGTTATCCGGATGTGTTCAATGTCCGTGTCATTACCCGCAACGGAAAGATCACTTCTGAGGAGCATCGGGTCATTGCTGAGGCTGCCGAGAAGTTCGGAAGCGGAGCCGTTACCATGACCACAAGACTGACCCTTGAGATTCAGGGAGTTCATTACGATAACATTCCCGATGTGATCGAATTCCTTCAGGCCCATGGACTTCAGACCGGAGGTACAGGATCTCTTGTTCGCCCTGTCGTTTCCTGCAAGGGTACTACCTGCCAGTACGGTCTGCTGGATTCCTACGGACTGTCGGAAAAGCTTCATGAGCGCTTCTATATCGGCTATCACGGTGTGACTCTTCCTCACAAGTTTAAGATTGCTGTGGGAGGATGTCCCAATAACTGTGTGAAGCCGGATCTCAATGACCTGGGTATCGTGGGTCAGAGAGTACCGATGATCGATTACACCAAGTGCCGCGGCTGCAAAAAATGTCAGGTGGAGTCAGGCTGTCCTGTCCATGTGGCCAAGGTTGTGGACGGAAAGATCCAGATCGATCCCAATGCCTGCAACAACTGCGGACGGTGCAAGGGAAAATGTCCTTTCGGCGCTGTGGAGGATTATCAGGAGGGCTACAAGATCTACATCGGCGGACGCTGGGGCAAACGAATCGCCAACGGCCGTCCTCTGAACAGAATTTTCACCTCCGAAGAAGAAGTACTGGAGCTGGTGGAGAAGGCGATCCTTCTGTTCCGGGATGAGGGAATTTCCGGCGAGCGGTTTGCTGACACCATCCAGAGACTGGGATTTGAATATGTGGAGGACAAGCTTCTGAATACGCAGATCGATAAATCTGCGATCCTGGACAAGGATGTGGAAGGCGGAGCCACCTGTTGATCATGAGTCTTTTTCCATGATGGATTGAAAATATAAATATTTATGATATACTTTATGAGGGGAGTGTTGCACAATGACCTGGAATCAGAATGATTTCTGGTCAGGGGCAACACTCTTTGACCTTGCGAGACTGACTTCGTACGGTGGTACGAGAGGGGGGAATTGCCCCTTATTGAATTGTACGGCTGCAGCTGGGAAAAGTGGAACTGCAGCCGTAGATCTGCGCTGGACTGTCGTTATGGAAAAAGCTATGGAAAAAAAGAGAAAATTTGCGGAAAACATCATAAAGCTGGCAGGTATTGTGCTGGGCGCGACGCTGTTGGGAAAAATGTTCGTGGCTCTGGGGTTCCCGGAGACCAACATCGTGGTCGTGTATCTTCTGGCTGTGCTTTTGGTGGCCAGGTTCACTCAGGGGTATCAGTACGGTATTTTATCTGCCGTGGCCTCTTTGCTGTGTTATAATTATTATTTTACAGCACCATATCATACCTTTGCAGTCAATGATTCCAGTTACCTGATTACCTTTGTCATTATGCTGGTGACTTCGCTGGTGACAAGTGCCATGACCACAAAGGAAAAGCTTCTGACGAAGGAGGCAAAGGAACGGGGAGAGGAAAGCCAGATCTTATATATGCTTTCCAGCCGTCTTTCCGATGCGGCTGATATAGAGGCAGTGCTGAGGATCGCTGCGGAGAGCATCAGCCTCCTGTTTCAGAAAAATGCAGGCTGCATTTATGTGGGACGGCAGGGAGCGCCGGTTTATATCCAGCAGGTAGGCGGAGAGCAGATCCACAGAAGTGTGCAAAAACCGGCAGAGCTGCGCGGGAAATTTTCCAATCTGCGGACTGAGTATCTGGAAGATGAGGACGCCTGGTACTATCCGGTCAATGGCCGGGAGCATCTGCTGGCAGTGGTGGAGATCGACAAGGCGGTCCGGACGGAGGAGCTTGAGGAAAAGAAAAAATTTCTCCACTCTATTCTGGAAAATATCGCTATGGCTCTGGACCGGATCGAGATCACCATTGAGAGAGTGCGGGACAGGGAAAATATGGAGCGGGAAAGGGAGAGGGCCAATCTTCTGAGGGCCATTTCCCACGATCTTCGGACTCCACTTTCCGGTATTATGGGAACGTCGGAAATGCTGATGGATATGACGGAGAAGGAGGATAAAAGGCAGGCCCTTCTTCAGGGAATTTATCAGGATGCGGACTGGCTGAAGGCCATGGTGGAGAATATTCTGAGTCTGACAAGGCTTCAGGATGGAAAGATCCTGATCCATAAGGAACCGGAGGCGGTGGAGGAGATCATCGGCTGTGCGGTGGCCCATGTGGAGAGGAGTTTTCCGGATCGGGTGATCCAGGTAGAGACGCCGGAGGAATTCCGACTGGTGCCCATGGACGCGAAGCTCATCGAGCAGGTGATCACCAATCTTCTGGACAATGCGGTCAAGCATACGGCCCCCGGTGAGGCGATCCTGGTGTCGGCCCGTTATACAGAGGACAGCGTGGTCATTACGGTCCGGGATGAGGGGGAAGGCATTGCCGAGGAGGATGTTCCAAACCTGTTCCATTTGTTTTATACCTCCAAAACGCGTTCCGCTGATGTGAAACGGGGAATCGGGCTGGGACTTGCCATCTGTGAGACTGTTGTAAAAGCCCATGGAGGAACCATTGTAGGCCGCAACAGGACAGACAGAAAAGGTGCAGAATTCCTGTTTGCTCTGCCTCTGGAGGAAGGAGAAAAAGCAGATGTTCAAAGAAAAAATACTGGTCATTGAGGATGATGTACAGATTCAGAACTTTATGATCTATACGCTGGAAAATGCAGGCTTTGCGGTGGCGGGTACGGTCAACGGAAAGGACGGCATTGACTATATGATAAGGAAAAATGCTGATCTGATCCTTCTGGATCTGGGACTGCCGGATATGGATGGAATGGATGTCCTTCACAGGATACGGGAATGGTCAGAGGTACCGGTCATCATTGTTTCCGCGAGGGACCAGGATAAAGAAAAAGCGGCGGCTCTGGACGACGGGGCTGACGATTATCTGACGAAGCCCTTTTCGGCCACAGAGCTGATGGCCAGGATCCGTGTTGCTCTCAGGCATTATTACCGGATGAGCGGGGCAAGAGAGGAAGAAAAGCCGGATGATACGGTTTATATCAACGGAAGTCTGAAGCTGGATAACGGAGCGCATGTTGTCTATAAGGACGGAAACGAAATTCATATGACGCCCACAGAGTATCAGCTGCTTCTTTTATTTATGCAGAATCCCGGAAAAGTGTTGACTTACCACACCATCCTCCGGAAAATCTGGGGAGAGGGCTATGGAGAGGATACCCAGGTGCTCCGTTCTGTCATGGCCTCCACAAGAAGAAAGATCGAGAAAAATCCGGCAAAACCGGAATACATTGAGACGGAGATCGGCATCGGATACCGGATGCGGGAGCATTGAAGCAATTACAGAGAATCCGTAAGATACAGTTCAGGAACATCTGAGCTGTATTTTTTATGCCATTTTTACAGGAAAGAACGAAAGTCACAGGATTTTGATGCTTTTGGGAAATTCTCACAGGATTCTCACAGGCTTACAGAGAATTTCCACACTGTTTTCACAGAAAAAACGCTATACTGCAGTTGCAAAAGAAAAGAGGAGGCAGGAATTATGGAAGGCAGGCTGGAAAACAGATGCAGAACGCTGATGGATAAACGGGAATATAAAGAATGTGAAAGTATACTTAGAGAGGCAATGGCAAAAAATCCGCATTCCGCAATTCCTCATAATCTGATGGGGATCCTGATGGAGCGGGAGAAAAATCACGTCCTTGCCATGAAACATTTTCGCGCGGCATACGAGCTGGATCCGGCTTATGTGCCGGCAAGGGTCAATATGGATCGGTATGGAACTCTGGAGCCGACAGGCCGTTATGCCTATACGGAAGAAGATTGTCCGGTACAGGAGGATCCCCGGTTTACGCTTGTTTATGACGAGCATCATGTGGGACGTCTTTTGAGAAGATAGGAGGAGAGCAAGGATGGAAAAGGAAAAGAAATATACAGTGATCGCAGGCTGCGGCCGTCTGGGGGCCAGCATTGCCGGAAAGCTTTCCGATGAGAAAAAGGATGTTATGATTCTGGATTGTGATAAAACGGCTTTCCGGAAGCTGCCTTATTCCTACGGGGGTTTGACAATGACCGCTGGTGCAACTGATATTGAGAAGCTGACGGCGGCAAATTTGAAGGAGGCCTCCGTGTTTCTTGCAGTTACCGATTATGACTGCGTCAATATCTGTGCGGCGCAGATCGCAAAAAAGGTCTTTCAGATCCCGAAGGTCGTGGCAAGGATCTACGACGAAGAGAAGACGGAGCTTGTAAAAAGCATGGGAATCGATACGATCTGTCCGTCGGAGCTTTCGGAAAAAGAAATTTCCAATTACATTGAAATCGGAGGGATGAAGCATGTTGGGTAAACGGAAAGAACAGGGAAGTATTCTGATTGTCGGAGGCTTCAACAAAGCAAGATCCCTGGCCAATTCCCTGTTGAAAAAAGGATACCGGGTGACTGTGATCAACAAAGAGTACGACGCCTGCGAAAAGCTGGCGGAGATCCATAAGCTGAATGTGATCTACGGGGATGGAAGCAAACGGTTCATTCTGGAGGATGCGGGGGCGGATACCTGTCAGGTGGCCATCGCGCTGACGGAAAGCGATGAGACCAATCTGGTTATCTGTGAAATGTGCAAACAGTTTTTCCATGTAAAAAAGACGGTGGCACTCTTAAACGATCCCTCCAAGACGAACTTTTTTTACCAGATGGGGATCGACCGGGTGGTCTGCGCACTGAATATGATCACCGGCATCATGGAAGAGCAGGCTCTCATGGATGAGATGACGACCAGAGTTCCCTTTGACGAGGACAGGATCCACATTATGGAGATCCCGATCTTAAAGAATTCGGCAATGGCAGGCAAAAAACTGTGGGAACTGAATCTTCCCAAGGAGATTATCATCGGCTGCATTCTTAGGGGAGACCGGAGTCTGATACCGAGAGGTGATACCAGGATTAGGGAGGGCGATGTCCTTCTGATCATCACTTCGGACAAAAGCAAATTGGAAGAGATAAAGGAGCTGACAGAATATGCTGCATCATGATGAGATACCGGTAACCGGAAGGATGATGATTCTGGAGGGAATGATACTTCTTGTCCCTCTTCTGATACTGCTCTTTTATCCCGGCGAGGCCGGCCTGTTCTGGCAGTTCCTTCTCCCGGCAGTGATTTCCATTTTGCTGGGTCTTTTGGTCTGCTGCAGAAAAAAAAGAAAACTAACCAGCAGCCGGATCGTGGTATTTGCGTGGATGTATGGATTTGTCCTTGCAGCGGTCCCCTTCTGGCTGTATGGAAATGTAAATCCCATTCAGGCGCTGTTTGAGTCGGTCAGCGGCTTTACCACGACGGGCCTTTCTGTTCTGGATGTGGAACGGACTCCTCATATTTTTCTTTTTTACCGCGGCTTTCTGCAGTATGTGGGTGGTCTGGGCTTTGTGCTGATGATGCTTATTTTTATCCAGGGCAAGGATTCCGTAGGACTTTTCCAGGCAGAGGGCCATCCCGATAAGCTGATGCCCAACATCGGGAAAACGGCTAAGGTCATTGCCATGATGTACGGTTTCTTTCTGGTGGTGGGAACGATCCTTTATACGGTGTTCGGAATGCCTGTTTTTGACAGCCTCGTCCACACCATGTGCGCCCTTTCCACCGGCGGATTTTCCAACCGGCTGGACAGCATCGGAGCATACCACTCCCTTCCGATCGAATGGATCACGATCCTTCTGATGCTGATCGGTACTACAAACTTTTCGCTGCTGTTACTCCTGTTTAAGGGACGGTTCCGGGATTTCTTCAAATCCAGCGAGATACGGTTCCTGGCAGGGCTTACGGTAGTGACGGTGCCGCTCATGAGTCTCTTCCTGATCCATCAGGGAACAGCGGTGGGGGAAGGAATCGAGCTTTCCCTGTTTAATGCATTTTCTGCCCTGTCGACGACAGGCTATTCCACCTGCAGCTATCAGAACTGGCCGCAGACGGCGCTGGCAGTTATGATCCTTCTCATGGTCATCGGCGGAGGGGTCGGTTCGACGGCAGGAGGCGTCAAGCTGGGAAGGGTCTGCATGCTGCTTAAAAATCTGGCACGGAACATCAAAAAGAAAATGATCCCGGACAGGACCGTAACTCTGGCTTATTACCGGAGGGGAACGGAAAAGGCGCCGCTGGAGCCTGCGCAGGTGGAGGAGGCATCCACCTATGCGGAAAGCTATCTTCTGATCTATGTGGCGGGAACCATTGCGCTGACCTTTTTCTCCGGGTGCAGCCTGCTGGAGGGAGCCTTTGAATTTGCCTCCTCCCTGGGGACAGTGGGACTTTCCATCGGCATTACCAATGCTTCGACCTCTTCTATCTGTCTCCTCATTGAGATCATGGGGATGATACTCGGAAGACTGGAAATTTTTGTACTGCTGCAGGCCTTCTGCAAAAAGAAGGTTTAAAGATTCTTAACAGGACCTGAAAGCCTCTTTATACATTTTAAACATGAAAATGCTAGTATTTTTCATGCGAGAAATGTATAAGGAGGCAGCTTTTTTTGAAGAGAGAAAAAGTAATCAGTGAAATAAAAAAATGCATGGAAGATGAACAGTATTCAGAGGGAGAAAGACTGGCCGGACAGGCTCTTATGCAGATGCCGAAATCCCCAGCGCTTCATAATCTGATGGGGCTTGAGAAAAAGGACAGAGAGAATAAATGTATTCAGACCCATGTGGGAATCGGGTATTGTATGGTAAAGCAGGAATAAACGCACTTCCTGCAGACTGCCGGGATGGAACGAACCGCCCCGACGCTGCATACATTAGAATTAAAACCCATTGAAATTCGGAAATATGGAAAACTATATTGTCAGATCCCTGGAAACTCATTTGTTTTTTGGCCGGATCATGAAGGAGCATTCATTGTTTCTTCTGGCATCCTTTCCGGAGAAGGAAACGAATTACAGAAAGCAGGCCGACTGGTACAGAATGCAGTTTGAGCGTGCACTGGATGTAACGGTACGCCTGTCCGACGGAATGGTGAGAAGAGAAATTCTCAGGTCCGGCGAGGCTGTTACGGAATATACGGAGAAGGCAGAACGGCAGACACAGAAGCTCACCGGCATTCCCATTGACAGCCGAATCACCAGAGCAGAGGAGAGGCTGCGGCCCGGAGGTGCGGATAAGAGGGATTCCTGTCCGGAGAACAGAAGACTTCTTATGCAGGTCCGGAATCTCAACAGAAGGGTTCTTGTCCTTCTGGAAGGACTGATCTCACTGAAGGAAAGGATCCTTGCAGATGTGGAAAGCTGCCGTCTTTACACTTCCAATTATCCGTTACTGATCGAGCATATCCTGCGGGAGGCCAGATGGTACCGGCAAAGGCTCGGAGAAATCGAACAGGGATGCGCAGAGGAGGAAAACCAGAACATGGAGGCATTCTGGAATCAGATCATGATGGAGCATGCGGAATTCATCCGCGGCCTCCTGGATCCGACAGAATGTGAGCTGATCAACACAGCCAATGATTTTGCCAGAGAGTACGGAATTCTTCTGGAGACCGCCGTCAGACAGGATTCAAGGGTAAGAGAGGAACTGACCGGAAAAAACCGGGAGACCACAGAGAAATACAGAGATTTCAAGGCTGCCGGCACAAATGGGATCACCGGCTGCAGCGTGCGCTCCGTGATCCTTCCTTTGCTGGCGGACCATGTGCTGCGGGAGGCGAACCACTATCTTCGGCTTCTGGAAGAAAAAGAGAAAAGGAAACAAAGCTGTAAATGACAGGGAAACTGTCGGAACAGAGTCATTGCAAAATGGGTGATTACTTCATCTATGGAGCAATGGCTCCTTTTTGCTGTGCAAAAATAAAAATTTTAAATTCTTCTCCTTCAAATGAATGATTTGTGCTGTTCTGATAAAGAATAATACAGGATTTGCAGGCGGCTGCCGGCGGCAATTGACAGAACGCGGAGGAAAAGCGCATGGGATTATTCAGTTTTCGGAAAAAGAACGTCATAGAGGTTGGGGCTCCCGTCTCCGGGGAGTATGTTTCCTTAAAGGAAGTGACGGATCCCACCTTTCGGGAAGAAATTCTGGGAAAGGGCATCGCGGTACTTCCGGCGGAGGGAAGGATATACGCTCCCTGCGACGGAACGGTGACCACTGTGTTTCCCACCGGGCATGCGGTGGCAGTCACCTCTGATGAGGGGGCTGAGATCCTGATCCATGTGGGACTGGACACGGTGAAGCTGGAGGGAAACGGCTTCTCTGTGAGGACAGAGGCGGGAAGTCGGGTGAAAAGGGGGGAGCTTCTTCTGGAAGCGGATATTTCTTTTATAAAGAATGCAGGATATGAGAGCATCACTCCGGTGATCGTCTGCAACACCTCTGAGTTTTCTTCCGTGGAGGCAAAAACCGGCAGGAAACGGCCAGGAGAGACCTGCCTGGAGCTTACGAAATGAAATCAGTGACAGGAAGAAAGGCAGAGAAACAGGATGATCAGAGTTTCGGGAAAATGTGTGGGAAAAGGAATTGCCATCGGCAGGCTGTATCTTTACGAGAAAGAAAATGCCGTTTTAAATAAAAGGCTTGTGGAGGACGAGAAATCGGAGCTGGACCGGTTTGAGGAGGCCAGGAAAGAGGCGGCAAGGGAGCTTTCAGAGCTTTATGAGAAGGCCAGGAAGGAGATCGGCGGCGAGGAGGCCCTGATTTTTGAGATCCACAGCATGATGCTTCAGGACGAAAGCTTTCTGGACAGTATCCGGGACGCCATCTTTCAGGGCCATGTGAATGCGGAATATGCCGTCCATCAGGCGGGAGAAAGCTTTGCAGAGGCCTTTGCCTCCATGGAGGATGAGTACATGAAAGCAAGAAGCGCCGATGTGCTGGACATTGCCTCCAGGCTTGTACGGATCCTGACGGGCTTTGGCGGCGGCAGCCTGGATTCGGCGGAGCCGGTGATTCTGCTGGCAGAGGATCTCTCGCCCAGTGAGACGGTGCAGATGGACAAAAATAAGCTGTTAGCCATTGTGACCAGGAAGGGCTCTGCCAACTCTCATACGGCGATCCTGGCCCGGTCCATGAATATTCCGGCTCTGGTGCAGACGGAGGTGGAGCTTAAGCCGGAATATCATGGGAAGCGTGCCGTGGTGGATGCCGGTGAAGGAACGCTTCTGATCGAACCGGCGGAGGAGCTTCTGGAAGCGGCTGTCAAAAAAAAGATGGAAGCGGACAGATACCGGAGCGGTCTTGAGGAGCTGAAGGGAAAAGAAAACATCACTTCAGACGGACGGTCTGTCGATATCTTTGCCAATATCGGAAGTGCTTCCGATGCAAGGCTGGCCCTCAGGGAGGACGCCGGAGGTATCGGTCTGTTCCGCAGCGAATTTTTGTATCTGGGAAGGGGAGAGCCTCCCTCTGAGGAGGAGCAGTATGAAATTTATAAAGAGGTGTTTTCCTGTATGGCGGGAAAGAAGGTGGTGATCCGGACACTGGACATCGGAGCCGACAAGCAGGTGGATTATCTGGGCCTTAAGACGGAGGAGAATCCGGCTATGGGCTTTCGGGCCATCCGCCTCTGTCTTTCCGATCCGGAGCTTTTAAGGACCCAGCTTCGGGCCATTTACCGGGCAGCTGTGTACGGAAACGCGGCAGTCATGTTTCCCATGATCATTTCAGAAGTGGAAATCAGACAGGTAAAAAAGCTGGCAGGGGAAGTCAGGGAGAGCCTTTTGCGGGAAGGAAGGGCTGTCGGAGAGGTGGAGATCGGTATCATGATTGAGACGCCGGCAGCTGCTCTCATCAGCGATATTCTGGCCGGAGAGGTGGACTTTTTCAGTATCGGAACAAATGATCTGACTCAGTACACCCTGGCCATTGACAGGCAGAATGAGGCGTTGGAGCCTTTTTATGATCCTCACCATGAGGCGGTTTTGCGTTTGATCCGCATGACGGTGGAAAACGCCCATCGTGCCGGTATCTGGGCCGGTATCTGCGGCGAACTGGCTGCGGACACCAGCCTGACAGAAGCATTTTTGGATATGGAGGTCGATGAGCTTTCCGTTTCTGTTTCCAGCGTGCTGGAGGTACGGAGGGCCGTACGGGCCATTGGACAGAAAGGAGAAGCGGGATGAAGCGATTTTCGTATACGATTACCGATGAGCTGGGGATCCATGCAAGACCGGCTGGGCTTCTGGCGAAAAGGGCATCGGAATTTAAAAGCACTGTGAGTCTGGAAGCTAATGGAAAACAGGGGAATGCAAAACAGATCCTGTCCGTGATGCTCCTGGCTGTAAAACAGGGACAGACGGTGGAATTTTCAGTGGAGGGAGAGGATGAAGAGCAGGCGGCAGCCGGCCTTCTTTCCTTCATGGAAGAAAATCTGTAAGAAAGACTGAGGGAACGACTATGATGAAATATTTTCAGCGGTTGGGAAAATCTCTGATGCTTCCGGTTGCGGTTCTGCCCGTTTCCGGGATTCTCATGGGCATCGGCTATATTCTTGCTCCGGCTGCCATGGCCGGTGAGGTGGCAGGCTTTACGACAGGAGGCCTTGCCTATACGATCGGTGTATTTCTGATCAAAGCAGGCGGCGCGCTCATCGACAATATGGCTATCCTGTTTGCCATCGGTGTTGCCGCTGGTATGTCGGTGGATCATGACGGAACGGCTGCCCTTTCCGGCCTGGTATCCTATCTGATGATCACCAGTCTTCTGAGTACCGGTACCGTGGCGGCTCTGACCGGTGCGGAGGCCGATGCCGCCTTCGCAAAGATCGGAAACCAGTTTGTGGGGATCCTGGCCGGTCTCATCGGCTCCGGCTCCTATAACCGCTTCAGGGAGACAAAGCTTCCCGATGCCCTGTCCTTTTTCAGCGGAAAGCGGGCGGTTGCCATTGTCACAGCCTTCTTTTCCATTGTGGCATCCGGAGTCCTGTTTTTCGTATGGCCCCTGGTTTACGGCGGTCTGGTGGCCCTTGGAAAGGCATTCGTGGGAATGGGAGCCTTTGGCGCCGGCATCTATGTGTTCTTCAACCGTCTGTTGATTCCCTTCGGCCTCCATCATGCTCTGAATTCCGTGTTCTGGTTTGACGTGGCGGGAATCGCGGATCTGACCAATTTCTGGGGGAATACCGGTGTTTACGGTCAGACGGGCATGTATATGAGCGGCTATTTTCCGTTTATGATGTTCGGTCTTCCGGCTGCCTGCCTTGCCATGTATCATACGGCAAAGCCGGAACAGAAGAAGACCGCCTACGGTCTTCTTCTGTCGGCAGCCTTCTGTTCCTTTTTTACAGGAGTGACGGAGCCCATCGAGTTTGCCTTTATGTTTCTGGCGCCGGGGCTTTATCTGGTGCATGCGGCCCTTGCCGGTATTACCATGGGAGTGACGGCGGCTCTGCCTGTCCGCGCCGGTTTTTCTTTTTCCGGAGGCGCCATTGATCTGGTGTTGAGCTCTTTTACGCCGCTGGCCCGGAATCCATGGATGGTGATTCCCATCGGCGTGGTGGTGGGAATCATCTATTATGTGGTATTCCGGTTTGCTATTGTGAAGTTTGATTTGAAGACGCCGGGCCGTGAGGATGACGATACGGAAGCGGAAAAAAGTGTCCAGCTGTCCGACGGCGATTTTGCAGCTGTGGCTGTACGGATCCTGGAAGGGATCGGCGGAAAGGAAAATGTGAAGCAGCTGGATTACTGTGTGACGAGACTGCGGTTTGAGATCGGGGACTATACCCAGGTGGACGAGAAAAAGATCCGGTCCGCCGGTGTAGCCGGGGTGATCCGCCCGGGAAAGTATTCGGTCCAGGTGGTGGTCGGAACCAAAGTACAGTTTGTGGCGGAGGAGATCAAAAAGCTGCTGTAAAAAAAACAGACGGGAGAAAGGAGGCAGACCTGTGAGAATCATAAGAGCAAAGGATTATCAGGATATGAGCCGGAAGGCGGCCAATATCATTTCGGCCCAGGTCATCGGAAAGCCGGACAGCGTTTTGGGGCTGGCCACCGGCGAAACACCGGTGGGAGCCTATCGGAAGCTCATTGAATGGTATGAAAAGGGAGATCTGGATTTTTCCCGGGTGACAACGGTCAACCTGGATGAGTATAAAGGCTTGGACAAATGGAACAAACAGAGCTATCATTATTTTATGAATGAGAATTTTTTTAAGCATGTCAACCTTTTGCCGGAGCGTTGTCATCTGCCCGACGGGACAGAGGAAAATGCAGAGAAGGCCTGCCGGGCTTATGAGGCTCTTCTTCGGGCTCTGGGTCCCATCGATCTGCAGCTTCTGGGGTTGGGACACAACGGCCATATCGGTTTTAATGAGCCTTCCGACCGGTTTGAACTGGACACCCACTGCGTTTCCTTAAGCGAATCCACCATTTCCGCGAACCGACGCTTTTTTGCTCCGGATGAGGAGGTGCCGGCACAGGCCTATACCATGGGGATCCGTTCGATCATGCAGGCAAAAAAGGTACTGGTGGCTGTGAGCGGGAAAGAAAAGGCCGCTATGGTAAGGACCGCCTTTTTCGGTCCGGTGACTCCAAAGGTACCGGCCTCTGTCCTTCAGATCCATTCCGATGCGGTGGTGGTGGCCGACGAGGAGGCTCTTTGGAAGGTGCGGGACATGCTTTGATTCAGAGGAAGATGGTTCAGGCGGACAGAGAAGGAGGCGTTTTCGTGACAAGGGTGATCAAGAGCAGACGGGTCTGGCTGGCGGGACAGTTTATGCCGGCCCGGATCGTGATTTCAGAAGGGAAAATTGAGCAGGTGTTGTCTTATCATACAGGAGCGGCCGATGAAGATTACGGTGACAGACGGATCCTTCCGGGGTTTATCGACATTCATACTCACGGCGCCTACGGCTTTGACACAAATGACGGAGAGCCGGAGGGGTTAAAGGCATGGGCCAGGCGTCTCCCGGAGGAGGGAGTGACGTCCTTTCTTCCCACCACGGTGACGAGTCTTTTGCCTGTGTTAAAAAAAGCCCTTGCCAATGTAGCGTCGGTGGCGGAAACGGGATATGAAGGGGCTGAGATCCTGGGAGTTCACCTGGAGGGGCCCTACCTGAATATGGAATACAAGGGCGCCCAGCCGCCGGAGGCCGTAGCAAAAGCCTCGGTGGAGGAGTTTCAGGCCTATCAGACTGCTGCGGGAGGCATGATCCGTTATATTACCCTGGCACCGGAGCACGATGAGGACTATGCTCTCACGAAGTACTGCAGAAGGACGGGAGTTGTGGTTTCCATGGGCCATTCCTCCGCCTCTTTTGAACAGGCGGTTATGGCCGTGGCCAATGGCGTCACCTCCATGACCCATGTCTATAATGGCATGACAGGATATCATCACAGGAAACCGGGGCTTGTGGGGGCGGCCTTCCGTCTCCGGGAGCTTTACGGGGAACTCATCGCCGATGGGTTTCACAGCCATTTGGCTGCCATCAATGCCTTTTTCCACGAAAAGGAGAGAGGACGGGGAATTCTGATCACAGATTCCATGAGAGCCAAGGGACTGCCTCCGGGGGACGGCTACAGTCTGGGCGGTCATCCGGTGACGGTGGATGAACAGGGGGTGGCCAGACTTACGGGAACCGATACCATTGCGGGAAGTACGCTGCGGATGAATGAGGGCCTTCGGATCCTGGTGGAGGAGGCGCTTGTCCCCTTTGATACTGCAGTCAATGCCTGTACAGTCAATCCGGCGGAATGTCTGGGAATCGACAACAGAAAGGGAAAGCTGTGTGCCGGGTATGATGCGGATATCGTTGTTTTAAATGAAGATTATTCGGTGGAGGCAGCTTTCTGCCGCGGGCGGAAGCAGAGCAGAAAATAATTCCCGAAAAACAAAGGGGGGAGGGCATCTTGTCAGATGTCCTCCCGAAGGGAAACTGTAAAATGTAGATGGTGTAATTTATTTGTGGGAAAAACTATCGTAATATTCTTCCAGCAGCTCTTCAAATCTCTCTAACATCTTCTTCATAATGCATCCTCCTTTTCCGGTTAAGAACGATTGCTTTGACTTGTTTTAGAGGTCCGGCCTGACTTCTTTTTGTTGTCTTTATTGTAATCGGTTGACAGTAAAATGTAAAATACATATAATGAGGGTGCGATAATACTTTTTGAGTATAGGAGATGACTATTGTGGCAAAGACCATGACGGAGGGCAAGCCGTTCAAGCTGCTGTTGCAGTTTGCCACTCCATTGCTAATCGGAAACATACTTCAGCAGACCTACAATATCATTGATGCAGCCATTGTGGGCAGGATCCTGGGAGCCAATGCGCTGGCCAGTGTGGGAGCCACCTCCAGCGTCCAGTTTATGGTGCTGGGCTTCTGTATGGGGACCTGTACCGGCTTTGGCGTTCCCGTAGCCAAATGCTTTGGTGCAAGGTGCCTGGACCGGATGAGAGATTATATTTTCAACGGCCTGGTGCTGACAGCTGCGGTGGCAGCGATACTGACGACGCTCTGCGGCCTGCTTTGTCCCTGGATCTTACATATTCTTTCGGTGCCGGAGGAGCTTTACCGGAATGCGCATCAGTATCTTCTGGTGATCTTTCTGGGACTGCCCTTTACCTTTTTATATAATCTGCTGGCCAGCATTCTCCGGTCAGTGGGAGACAGCAGAACGCCGTTCTTCTTTCTGCTCATCTCTACGGTGCTGAATATCGTTCTGGATCTGTTCTGCATCGTTGTCCTGAAATGGGGCTGTGCGGGAGCTGCCATTGCAACCGTTGTGGCCCAGGCAGTCAGCGGGATCCTGTGTCTGATCTTTATTAAAAAGAAGGTGGAGATCCTCCATCCGGCCAGAGAAAACTGCCGGATGAGCGGGATGGTATCCCGGGATCTCCTTCTCATGGGACTTCCCATGGGCTTCCAGTTTTCCATCACGGCCATCGGAAGCATGGTGATGCAGTCGGCCAACAACAGTCTGGGAAGCATTTACGTTTCGGGCTTCACGGCAGCCTTAAAGATCAAGCAGTTTACCATGTGTCCCTTTGATGCCTTTGCCACGTCCATTTCCGTTTACTGCGGGCAGAACCTGGGCGCCGGAAAGCTTAAGCGTATCAAACAGGGAATTAAGGAAGCGTCACTGATCGCCATCGGCTACGGGCTTGCGGCAGGAGCAGTTCTCATTCTCGGAGGGAGGACCCTCTCCATGCTGTTTGTGAGCGGTGATGAGACGGCAGTCCTCGATGCGGCGGCAAAATATCTCCGGTGCATGGGATATTTCTTCTGGACTCTGGGCCTTTTAAACGTGGTCCGGCTGAGCATTCAGGGACTGGGCTATGCCGGACGAGCAGTTTTTGCCGGAGTATTTGAAATGATCGCGAGAAGCGTGGTCAGCCTGGGCTTTGTGGGGGTTTTTGGCTTTACAGCCATCTGTTTTGCAGACCAGACAGCCTGGGTATCGGCCTGTTTGTATCTGATTCCCACCTGTATCCTTTGTCTTAAGAAAACGGCGAAAAAGCTGAAGGTTTCGAACGCATGAAAGGAGGGGGCTCATGGAGCTTCGACATATCCGGTATTTTCTTACTGTGGCAGACGAACTGAATTTTACCAAGGCGGCAGAGAAGCTTGCCATGGCCCAGCCGCCTTTAAGCCGGCAGATCCAGGATCTGGAGGCGGAGCTGGGGGCAAAGCTTTTTGTCAGAAAGCCCCGTGCGCTTCAGCTCACCGAGGAGGGTGAGGTGTTCCGCCAGTATGCCGTCCGGGTCATGGAGCTGGTAGACAAATCCACCGAGGATGTTCGGGAACTGAAAAAAGGGCTTCAGGGAACCTTATACCTGGCGTCGGTGGACGGCTCGGCGCCCCATCTGCTTTCTGGCTGGATCGCAGGCTTCCACAAAAGTCATCCCCATATTCAGTATAATTTATGGAACGGAAATTCCGATGACGTGACCAACCGGATCATGAAGGGACTCTGTGATCTGGCGGTCATCATGGAGCCGTACAATGCGGAGGGGCTTCACGGCCTGAAGGTTTTTGAGGAGCCCTGGGTTGCGATCATGCCGGCAGATCATCCGCTGGTGAAGGAGCCGGGAGATTCCGTATCCCTGAAAAAGCTGGTGGATTATGACCTGATCATTCCCTCCCGACAGTCCAGGCTTCAGGAGATCGAGGGCTGGTTTGCCGGGATCGGAAGGGTGCCGAATGTCCGCTGCCGGATGGCCCATGTGCTCAACGCCTACGAGCTGACGTCCCAGGGCCTTGGGATCGCCATTTATCCGGCGGCCTCCAGAAGTGCAGATCTGTACTCGGGAGTGGTACGGGGACTCCGGGCAAAACGGATCGTGGAACCGGAGGTGACGGCCTCCTATGTGCTGATCTGGAGCAAAAGCAGGCCACTTTCCCATGCGGCCAGAGAATTTTTAACCTATATCCGCCGCTCGGTTGACGGCAGATAAACAGAGTGTTATAATCCTACTAAAATAGTATGTAAATCAAACAGCAAGGAGACGAGATTATGGAATACGGGATTGAAACACGGTGTTGTCACGGAGTTACGGAGATCGTAAAGGAGCATTCGTTTGGGGCTGTCAGTGTTCCCATTTATCAGACGGCGACCTTTGCACACAGAGGGATCGGAGAATCCACAGGGCATGATTATACGCGTGTCAGCAATCCCACCAGAGATGAGCTGGAGCAGACCATTTCTTCTCTGGAGGGTGCCCTTGATACGGTGGCCTGTGCCACCGGCATGGCTGCCATTTCACTTGTGCTGGAGCTGTTTGACACCGGGGATCATCTGATCTGCTCGGAGGATCTTTACGGCGGATCGGTCCGTGTCTTTTCTGCAGTCGGTGAGAGAAGAGGGCTGAAATTTACTTATGTGAATACTGCCGATGCAGCGCTGGTGGAAAAGAACATAGGACCTGACACGAAGGCCCTTTATATTGAGACGCCCAGCAATCCCACCATGCAGATCACGGACATCCGTGCCATGAAGGCGTTGGCGGACAAGTACCATCTGCTTCTTATTGTAGACAATACCTTTTTAAGTCCTTATTTCCAGCGGCCCATGGAGCTTGGAGCCCATATTGTCCTTCACAGCGGTACAAAATTTCTCGCCGGACACAATGATACCCTGGCAGGCTTTGTCTGTACGGCGACGGAGGAACTTAAGGAACGGATCCGTTACCTCTATAAGACTGTGGGAAACTGTCTTTCCCCCTTTGACAGCTATTTGACCCTGCGCGGAATCAAGACTCTGGCAGTCCGGATGGAGCGGCAGCAGGAAAACGCCATGCAGATCGCCGAATGGCTGAAGAAACAGGATAAGATCAAACAGGTGTATTATATCGGACTGCCGGATCATCCCGGCTATGAGGTCAACAAGAGCCAGACAGACGGCTTCGGCAGCATGATCTCTTTTACCACCGATACGGAGGAGACGGCGAGAAGGATCCTGGAACGGGTCAATCTGATCGTTTTTGCAGAGAGTCTGGGCGGGGTGGAATCCCTGATCACTTATCCCATGCTTCAGACCCACAGTGATGTTCCGGTGGAGGTGAGGGAGCGTCTCGGCATTACCGAATGCTTCCTGCGGCTGTCGGTGGGCATTGAGAAGGCGGAGGATCTGATCGCAGATCTCAGACAGGCTCTGGAATAGGAGGAGAAGTATGACATTTGATTTTGATAAGGTGATAGACAGGAGGGGTACCAACTGTCTCAAATATGATTTCGCGGTGGAGCGGGGCAGAAAAGAGGACATTCTTCCCCTCTGGGTCGCGGACATGGATTTTCAGACGGCTCCCGGCATTCAGGAACGGCTGAGGGCTGCGGTGGATCATGGAATTTTCGGCTACAGCGACGGGAAGGCTGATTATTTCGCGGCAGTCTCCTCCTGGTACAGAGAAAAGTTTGGCTGGGAGACAAAGGAAGAGTGGCTGATCAAAACTCCCGGTGTGGTCTTTGCTCTGGCAACGGCTGTCCGGGCCTTTACGGAAAAAGGGGACCGTGTTCTGATCCAGCAGCCGGTCTATTATCCCTTCAGCGAGGTGATCCGGGATAACGGGCGTGTACTGATCAACAGTCCCTTAAAGCAGGTGAACGGCCGCTATGAGATGGATTTTGAGGATATGGAGCGGAAGATCACGGAGAATCAGGTGAAGCTGTTCCTTCTGTGCAGTCCCCACAATCCGGTGGGACGTGTGTGGACTGAGGAGGAGCTGAAAAAGGCCGGAGAGCTCTGCGTGAAGCACGGCGTTCTTGTGGTCAGTGATGAGATCCACAGCGATTTTACCTATCCGGGTGTTGCCCATCATGTGTTCGCAGGCCTGTCTCCGGAATTTGCCCGCATCAGTGTCACCTGTACGGCGCCCAGCAAGACCTTCAACATCGCCGGCCTTCAGGTCTCCAATATTTTCATCCCTGATCCGGAGTTAAGAGCGCGGTTTCAGAAGGCGGTGGATGCAGTTGGCTACAGCCAGGTGAATCTGCTGGGGCTTTTGGCCTGCCAGGCGGCCTATGAGACCGGGGAGGAATGGCTTTCGGCGGTGAAGGAATACATATACGGAAATCTCTGTTTCCTTCGGGAATACTTAAAGGAAAACCTTCCTGAGATCCGTCTGGTGGAACCGGAGGGCACCTATCTGGTGTGGCTGGATTTTGGGGCGCTGGGGCTCACCGAGGAGCAGAGACAGGAGCTGATCGAAGAAAAGGCCGGTCTGTGGCTGGATTCCGGTGCCATGTTCGGACCGGACGGAGAGGGCTTTGAGCGGGTCAATATCGCCTGTCCCAGGGAAACGCTTCAGAAAGCGCTGGATCAGCTTGCTGCAGCTGTTCGGAACTGTTAAAACGATTCTTTCGGTAATGTAAGAAAAAATTCATAGTTTTTTTATAGAAAAAATAAAAAGGCCGAGGTATAATCGTGTGTTATACGGAGGTCTTTTTATGATGAATCAGGACAGATACAATGAGAGTGAAAAACGGCGTCCCAGGCGGATTCTGGAGGAGACGATGCGCATACCGAATGTGCAGGCCGCCGGGCGGACTTCTGTCCGGCAGGCAGTGGATTATAAGACGGGCCTTACGAGAAGCCAGGTGGAGGAGCGGATGGCGCAGGGACTTTCCAATGTCGCAGTGGATTCCTCAGCCCGTTCCACAAAGGATATTATAAAGGGGAATCTCTTTACTTACTTTAATCTGATTTTTGCCGTATTGGCGGTGCTTCTCTGTATGGTGGGATCCTTTCGGAACCTGACCTTTCTTCCTGTTATCATTGTCAATACGCTGATCGGTATTATACAGGAGATCCGGGCAAAGAGGGTCCTGGAGAAGATGAATATGCTGGGAGCGATAAAGGTCACGGCAGTTCGGGACGGCAAGGTCTGGAGCGTCAATTCCGAGCAGCTGGTACGGGATGATGTGGTGATTTTCAAAGGAGGCAATCAGATCTGTGCCGATGCCACGGTGGTGGCGGGCGAGGTGCAGGTCAATGAGTCTCTTCTTACCGGAGAAGCCGATGAGATCACAAAAAAACCGGGAGATAAGCTGGTTTCCGGCAGCTTCATCGTATCGGGCCAATGCCGGGCCGTGCTGACAGCTGTGGGCCGTTCCTCCTACATTTCCAAGCTGACCCTTCAGGCCAAGGAGATGAAGACGGGTGAGCAGTCGGAGATGATGCGCTCCTTAAACAAGCTTCTCAAGGTGGTGGGCATTGCCCTTATTCCCATTGCGGTGGCCCTTTTTGTTCAGAGCTACCTGTTCAACGGAGAAACCATCACCAACAGCATCACCTCCATGGTGGCGGCGATCATCGGAATGATTCCCGAGGGGCTTTATCTTCTCACCAGTGTGGCACTGGCTGTCAGCTCCATGCGTCTGGCAGGCAAGGGAGTTCTTCTCCATGACATGAAAAGCATTGAGACTCTGGCCAGGGTCGATGTGCTCTGCGTGGATAAGACAGGAACCATAACGGAAAATAAGATGAGTGTCAGGGAGGTGATTCCGGCTCCCGGTTACGACCCGGAGACTATGGCGCCTCTGAAAAAGCTGCTGGGTGATTTTGCCGGCGCCATGAGCAACGACAATATTACCATGGCGGCCATAAAAAGTACCTTTAAGGAGAAGACAGGGGCTGTTCCCATTCGGATCACTCCCTTCTCCTCCGCAGTGAAATACAGCGGAGTGACTTTTGCAGACGGAGCCTATGTGCTGGGGGCTCCGGAGTTTGTTCTCAGAGAGGATTTTGAGGCGCTGCGGCCTCAGATCCAGACCCATACGGCCAAAGGCTACCGGGTGCTGGTGTTTGGCTCCTATGACGGGGAGCTGGACGGAAAGGCTCTGACAGGAAAGGTGACTCCTCTGGGCTATGTGCTTCTGGCTAACCCCATCCGTAAAGAGGCACCGGAGACCTTTGCCTACTTTGCGGAGCAGGGGGTGGAGATCAAGGTGATTTCCGGCGACAACCCGCTGACGGTATCGGAAGCTGCAAAGGAGGCGGGAGTGGCAGGTGCGGAGAAGTACGTGGATGCCTCCACTCTGAAGACACCGGAGCAGGTCAGCCGGGCCATGCGGGAATATACGGTCTTCGGCCGCGTAACACCTGATCAGAAGCGTCAGTTTGTGGGAGCCTTAAAGCTTCAGGGAAGGACTGTTGCCATGACAGGGGACGGCGTCAACGATGTGCTGGCACTGAAGGACGCCGACTGCAGCGTAGCCATGGCATCGGGAAGCGAGGCGGCGGCCCAGGCCTCCCAGGTGGTCCTTCTGGATTCTGATTTCTCCTGCATGCCGGAAGTGGTTCTGGAGGGAAGACGGGTGGTCAACAACATTGAACGATCGGCCAGTCTGTTCCTGGTGAAAAATATTTTCTCCTTCCTCCTGTCCCTGTTCTCCATGGCTTTTATGATCACCTATCCGCTGGAGCCGGCGCAGATCTCTTTGATCAGTATGTTTGCCATCGGCGTGCCGGCGTTTTTCCTGGCTCTTCAGCCCAACAAGGAGCGGATCCAGGGGCATTTCATGTCCAATGTGATCAAAAAGGCTCTGCCGGGTGGTCTTGCCGATGTGATCGCAGTGGGAGCTCTTGTGGTGTTCGGACAGACCTTCCATGTGGATCCCAACGAAATTTCCACGGCAGCTACTATGCTCCTGGCCATTGTGGGCTTTATGATCCTCTTTAAAATATGCAAACCCATAAATAAATTCCGTGGGGCAGTCTGGTGCGGCTGCGTTATCGGCCTCATTCTGGCCGGTGTGCTTCTCCCGCAGCTCTTTGCCATTACAAAGATCTCTCTGGAGTGCGCCATGCTGTTCGGCGTGTTCGCCGTTGCCACGGAACCTCTTCTCAGATATCTGACCATGGGACTGGAAAAGGTCCAGGAGCTTTGGAGAAGGATGAAATTCCGATTTGGCAAATAAACAGTAGATGTATTTTTATGCGCCTTTGCTCTTGACGGAGAGCGAAGGTGCATTTATTATTAAAGAGCCTTCGTGTCTTTTTCACGGATACAGGACAACATGAATACAGAACTATAGATAAGAGAAAAGAGGATTTGATATGCCGGTTTTAAGTGAAAGAGTACAGAGCTTTACCGATTCCGTGATCCGCAGGATGACGAGGATCAGCGACGAATACGGAGCCATCAACCTGTCCCAGGGATTCCCTGATTTTGATCCGCCGAAGGAGATCATGGACGCTCTTGCCAGGGCAGCCTATGCAGGCCCTCACCAGTATTCGGTGACCTTCGGAGCAGAGAATTTCAGAGAGGCGCTGGCAAAGAAGCAGGGAAGAGCCATCGGGAGAGAGATCGATCCTGCAAAAGAGATCGTTGTTACCTGCGGCGGGACCGAGGCCATGATGTGCGCCATGATGACCATTGTGAACCCCGGTGACAAGGTCATGGTGTTTTCTCCTTTTTATGAAAATTACGGGGCGGATGCGATTTTGTCCGGGGCGGAGCCTATTTACATTCCTCTTGTGCCTCCGGAATATAAGTTTGATATTTCTCTTGTGGAGGAAGGCTTTAAGCGGGGGGCAAAGGCCATCATTGTCTGCAATCCTTCCAATCCCTGCGGCAAGGTGTTTTCCAGGGAGGAGCTCATGGCCATCGGACGTCTCGCTCTCCAGTACGATGCCTTCGTTGTGACCGACGAGGTTTATGAGCATATGGTCTATGCTCCTTATCATCATACCTGCATGGCATCTCTGCCGGGGATGTTTGACCACACCATCACCTGCAATTCCCTGTCCAAGACATATTCCATCACCGGCTGGAGACTGGGATATCTGATCGGGCCGGAGGAGGTCATCGAGGGAGCCAAAAAGGTTCACGATTTCCTGACTGTGGGAGCGGCAGCACCTCTGCAGGAGGCGGCTGTGGCAGGACTTCTCTTCCCTCAGTCCTACTACGATACCCTTCTGGAAACCTATACAAAGAAGAGAGATTATTTCCTTGCAGGCCTTGACAGGATCGGCCTCAAGCATAATGTGCCCCAGGGAACATATTTTGTGCTCATCGACATTCAGGAATTTCTGGATCTGCCTCAGTTTGCCGGCTATACGGATCTGGAATTCTGTGAGTGGATGATCAAAAACATCGGTGTGGCGGCAGTGCCCGGTTCCAGCTTCTTCAAGGAGGAGGTAAATCACCTGATCCGTCTTCACTTTGCAAGAGAAGAGGCAACTATCGATGAGGCCATTTCCCGCCTTGGGAAGCTTCAGGAGCTGCTGAAAAAATGAAAACAGCAGATTATTCCGCCTTCGGATGGACGCAGATCCCGTTGACCTCCACATGCTCGTCCATGGGGATCACCAGGCACTGACGTCCGTCGATGATGCGGGTTTCCAGAAGAGCCGCCTTGTCGGGACTCACCTGGATGATCACATCGGGAGTGCGGACCTCGAATTTTCTTGTGCTTGTCACATTGGCGGCCAGGAGAGCTGTGTGCTTTCCGGCCGCTTCTTCGTATCGGTCATCAAAACCGGACAGCCGTTCTTCATCGGCGCCGCTCTCATAGAGGAGCCGCTTCATATCGGGAGCGGAGAGGGTCAGAGGCTCTGCTGCGTCTTTTGTCTCCTCCAGACGTTCCGCCAGCCGCTCATGGATGGCTCTTACCGTGTCGAAATCGCAGTCCTCGCCCAGGGTCTCCTCCACCAGTGTATTGAAGGTCTCCTTCTGGCCGGTGACAGGAAGGGGAAGAGTGCAGCGGAGCACGTCCTCAATGAGCCGTGCCTGAAAAAGATCGGCATCCTTGGAATAGAAAAGAAGGCTGTGAATGTCGGTGCTTCTGTCATTGAAGGCAGGGAAGAGAAAGCCGGTGGCAGGAGCCTCCACCAGCCAGTCGCGGATGCGATTTTCAATGGCTCCCCTCTCTGCATTGTAACAAAGCCCCGGTTTTGTCAGCTTCACAGGACAGACGGTACAGAGCAGATAGTCGTAAACCTCATCGGAGGCGTCGAACATTTTCTGTCCGTCAGTGGATTTTCCCGGGATATCATAGACAGCATGGATCAGAAGGATGAGAAAGCTCCCCTCCAGGTCAATGCTGTCCAGTATTTTATCGTAGAAGGTGTCCAGAAGAATGTCGTCCGTAAGACGGGATTCACGCAGACGCATGAGAAGATCGTGAGCGCTGCCTTCATTTTCAGCAGCCAGCGGAAATTCCATATTGATGAGATTTTTTCCGAGGGTACCGGACAGATTTTTGCGGAAGAGTTCAAAGTATTTGAACATTTCTTCCTCCGGCAGAGAGAGGAAGGCCTCCTTCATTTCGGCCTTCCTCTCTTTTTCTCCGTCCACATAGCAGCCACAGATCCGCGTTATGGTACAGCGCTCCTGGGTGAACTGTTTTTTTATTTCAGAAATTTCTTTTTTATTCATGTTGCAATCCCCTTTCTGCGGTGTCGGATGCTCCGGCACCGTATTCTATTGTAAATAGAGGAGGGGACTTTTGTCAATCGGGAAGCTTCGGAACGGGGGTATGGAGGATCTCCATAAACTCGTCACCGGTGATGGTCTCATGGTCATAGAGGTACTTGGCAAGCTGGTGAAGCTTTGGCATATTGGATCGGAGAAGCTCCTCGGCTTTTTCATACTGTCTGCGGACAAGACCGATGACCTTTTCGTCGATCTGTGCCGCAGTGGTCTCGGAGCAGGCAAGGGAGGTGTCTCCGCCCAGGTATTGGTTCTGGATGGTCTCGAAGGCCACCATGCCGAATTCCTCGTTCATGCCGTAGCGGGTGATCATGGCCCTCGCCACCTTGGTAGCCTGCTCAATATCGTTGGAGGCTCCGGTGGAAATGGAATGGAACACCAGATCCTCGGCCACACGGCCGCCGGTCAGGGTGGCGATCTTGTTTTCCAGTTCCTCCTTGGACATCAGATTCTTCTGATCCTGGTCCACCTGCATGGTGTAGCCCAAAGCACCGGAGGTGCGGGGAATGATCGTGATCTTGGTGACAGGTGCCGAGTTTGTCTGGAGCGCGGCCACCAGCGCATGCCCCATCTCATGGTAAGAAACGATCAGCTTTTCCTTGTCGGAGAGGAGTCTGTTCTTCTTCTGGTATCCGGCGATGACGACCTCCACGCTTTCCTCCAGATCGGCCTGGGTCACAAATTTTCTTCCGTCGCGGACGGCACGGAGAGCAGCTTCATTGATCATGTTGGCAAGCTCTGCACCGCTGGCACCGGCGGCAGTTCTGGCAATGGCCATGAAGTCTACATTGTCACTTAACCGAATCTTCTTTGCGTGGACCTTTAAAATGGCTTCACGTCCTGCCAGATCGGGAAGCTCCACAGGCACCCGCCTGTCAAAACGGCCGGGACGAAGCAGGGCCGGATCCAGGGATTCGGGGCGGTTGGTGGCCGCCAGGATCATGACGCCCTTGGTGCCGTCAAAGCCGTCCATCTCTGTCAAGAGCTGGTTTAAGGTCTGCTCCCGTTCGTCGTTTCCGCCCATTCCGTTTCCGTCACGCTTCTTTCCGATGGTATCGATCTCGTCGATGAAAACGATACAGGGGGCCTTGTCGGCAGCCTGCTTGAAAAGATCACGGACCTTGGAGGCACCCATACCGACGAACATTTCCACAAATTCGGAGCCGGAAATGGAGAAGAAGGGAACATTGGCTTCGCCGGCCACAGCCTTTGCCAGCAGGGTCTTTCCTGTTCCGGGAGGGCCTACGAGAAGAGCGCCCTTGGGCATTCTGGCACCGATTTCCGTATATTTTTTTGGATTGTGGAGGAAATCCACGATCTCCTGGAGAAGCTCCTTGGCCTCGTCCTCGCCTGCCACATCAGAAAACTTGATGCCGGTCTTGGATTCCACGTAAACTCTTGCATTGCTCTTTCCAAAGGTCATGGCATTGCCCATGGAACCGCCCATTTTTTTCATCAGGCTTCTGGAAAGGAGCTGGCCGATGACAACGAAGATGACGATGGGGAATACCCAGCTTAAAAGAAAGCTCAGGATAGGTGACATTTCCTCGATAATGGGGGTGCCGAAATTGGTGATACCTGCATCATAAAGCCGGTCAATAAGCTTGTCGTCGTTCATGGTGCCGGTTTTGTAATAATTGGGATCGGGATTATTGTCGGCAAAGATAATTTCGTTTTCATTGATCTCCACCTGGCTGACCTGCCCTTTGTCGATCATGGACAGAAATTCGCCGTAATCCACCTCGGTTACCTTTGCACTGAACAGCTTGGGGAAGAAAAGGGCATTCAGCAGGAGAAGAACGATAAGAGCGATGAAATAGTAATACAGGATCGGTTTTTTGGGTGATTTCACTTCTTTCATTAGGTGTCCTCCTTAACAGAAAAATCCGAAAGCTGCGCGGAAAGCGCATGGAGATTCTCTGTGATGTCTTGAATGATGGAAAGCTTTTCCGGCGGAAGCGTTTTCAGATAGTCCTTCATGGCTCCCGACATGCAGGAAAAGATTTCGTTTGTCAGTTTCCGGCCCTCCTTAGTCAGAGCCACATAAACCTGCCGGCGGTTTTCACGACTATGGATCCTGGTGACAAGACCGGCATCCTCCAGATCGCTGATGAGCTTGGAAAGCTGCTGTCTGGTGCGGCGGATCCTGGTGACCAGTTCTGTCATGGGAACCTGCCCGTCAGGGCTTGTATCCAGAATGTACAGAACGTGATAGCTGTGAGAGTTCAGCTTGATACAGGAAATCGTCAGCGGGTGCTCCTGGATCCGGAAATACAGGGTGACAATAAAATGGGTAAAGGAATCTGCCAGTCGGTCGGGGACGGAGGACAGTTCCTTTTGGGCTGCTTCTTTGTAATCCATGGATTCACCTCTTTTTTGTTTTGCTATTAGTATAGCAAGATTTTGTTGAATGTCAATAAAATATTAACATTTAATAAAAACTTTATAGTTGTGTTAGAAAGTTTTTGGAAGGGAAGGATAAGAAAGAGGGCAGATCAGCCCCGGCTCTTATTGCGCACCGGGAGAAACCCTGATATAATAAAATTAATGTTGGTCTGCAAAGAAATGACAGTGCCGCCCTGCGGCGGCGGAATGGAGTTTGACATGAAAGAGGTTTTATTCAGCATTGGTCCGTTTACCGTATATGGATATGGTTTTATGATCGCGATCGGCGTGGTTGCAGCTTTTCTTGTGGGAATGTATCGGGAGAAAAAGTACGCGGTGGGGGATGATCAGATCTTTTCGCTTGGTATCTGGTGTCTGGTGGGAGGCTGGCTTGCAGCAAAGGTGCTGTTTGTCATCACTGAGCTTCCGGCCATTGTTGCAGATCCTGAGTGGTTCCTCACGACTCTGTCCAGTGGGTTTGTTGTTTACGGCGGACTTATCGGTGGAATCCTCACCGGTTATGTGTTCTGCCGGATAAAAAAGCTTTCCTTTTTGAAATATTTTGATCTGGTGATGCCGTCCATTGCACTGGCTCAGGCCTTCGGCCGCCTTGGCTGTCTGATGGCAGGCTGCTGCTACGGAAAGGAAACGGCGGGAGCCTTTCATATTATTTTCCCGGCGGACTGCGGTTATGCACCGGGCGGAGTACCTCTGATCCCCACCCAGCTGATTTCCAGTGCCGCCAATTTTCTCAATTTCTTTGCGCTCCTGTTTCTGGCAAGGAGGACAAAGAGCGACGGGCAGGTGGGCGGCCTGTATCTGATCTTTTACAGCATCGGCCGTTTCATCATTGAGTGCTTCCGGGATGATCCCAGAGGCAGCGTGGGCCCTCTGTCCACCTCACAGTTTATCGCCATATTTATGCTGATTGCAGGAATCGCAATTTTTGTATACTGCGGAAAGAAATTTCCGAAAACAGAGGAGCAGGCTAAGGAAACGTAAAGAGGAGGGATCCTCTGCGGATAAAGAATAAGAAGGAGGAGGAAATGAGATGAAAAGGTTTTTGATGATTTTATTGTCGGCAGTGCTGGTCATGGCAGCGCTTGGGGGCTGCGATAAAAAGGAGGAGGAGACCGTTATCCGCCTGGGAGGCCTGAAGGGTCCCACATCCATGGGCATGGTCAAGCTTCTGGATGATGCGGAAAAGGGAAAGACAGAAAGTAAGATCGAGTTCACCATGGCGGCAGCAGCCGATGAACTGACACCGAAGTTTTTGAAGGGGGAGATGGATATTCTGGCAGTGCCGGTCAATCTGGCCTCCGTATTGTACAACAATTCGGAAGGCGCAGTCCGGTTTGCTGCTGTCAATACGCTGGGCGTTCTTTATATCGTGGAAAAGGGCGGAACGACCGTAAACAGTGTGGCGGATCTCAAGGGAAAGACCATTTATGCCACAGGCAAGGGAACGACTCCGGAGTATGCCCTTCGGTATCTTCTTGGGGAAAACGGACTGGATCCGGACAAGGATGTGACCATTGAGTGGAAGAGTGAGCCGACAGAGGTGGCAGCTGTTCTCGGACAGGAAGCAGAAGGTGTTGCCATGCTGCCCCAGCCCTTTGTGACGGTAGCCATGGGACAGGTTGAAGGGCTTAAGGTAGCTCTTGATCTCACGGAGGAATGGGAAAAGCTGGACAACGGAACCCGTTTCATCACAGCAGGACTCGTTGTCCGCAAGGAGTTTGCAGAGAAATATCCGAAGCAGCTGGCAAAGTTCCTGGAGGAATACAAGGCATCTACCGAATACCTCAATGCGAATGTGACCGAGGGGGCTGCCCTGGTGGAGAAATACGGCATTGTCAAGGCTGCAGTGGCGGAAAAAGCCATTCCTGCCTGCAATGTGGTATACCTGGACGGCGACGAGATGAAGACGGCGGTGGACGGCTATCTCAACATTCTGTTTGAAGCAAATCCCAAGGCGGTGGGCGGCAAGCTCCCCGGCAGTGATTTCTATCTTGGCTCATGAAAAGGGAAAATCAGAAGCGGGATGAATATTTAAAAAGGGCGGCTGCCATAGCCTTTGCACTGATGCTCTGGCAGGCGGCCGCCATGGCCCTTTCCCAGCGGCTTTTGCTGGTGTCTCCCATTCAGGTGGCAGTCCGGCTGGGCAGTCTTCTTCTGGAAGGGAGCTTCTGGAGGACGGTGCTCTACAGCTTCCTCCGCATTGAGGCCGGTTTCCTTCTGGGTCTTTTTGCGGGAGCAGTGCTGGCCGCTGCTGCTGCCCGTTTTTCGCTGCTGGAGATCCTGATATGGCCTTTTATGACGGCTGTGAAATCAGTTCCGGTGGCGTCTTTTATCATTTTGAGCCTGATCTGGCTGGGCGCATCGGGGCTTTCTGTTTTTATTTCTTTCCTGATGGTTCTTCCCATTGTATATTTCAATGTGCTGGAAGGAATGAAGAGTACTGACAGAAAGCTTCTGGAGATGGCGGAAGTGTTTGCCATTCCCTGGGGAAGGCGGATGAGATATCTCTATCTGCCCCAGGTAAAGCCCTTTTTACTGTCAGCTTGTCGGACGGCTCTCGGGATTTCCTGGAAGGCGGGGATCGCCGCCGAGGTCATCGGCATACCGGACGGCTCCATCGGCGAGAGGCTCTATGAGGCAAAGATTTATCTCGACACCGCGGATCTTTTTGCATGGACCCTTGTGATCGTCCTTTTGAGTGCTCTGTTTGAAAAACTGTTTCTCTGGGGAATGAAAAAGGGCTTTGCCCGATTGGAGAGCGCATGAAACAGATTATAATCAGCCATTTATGTAAAAGCTATGGAGGAGAGCCGGTGCTTTCGGATTTTTCGGCGGAGCTTCCGGTCGGTGAGGTGACCGTTTTCATGGGACGGTCCGGCTGCGGAAAAACAACTCTGTTAAGACTTCTCATGGGCCTCGAAAAGCCGGACAGCGGAACCGTGAGCGGTGTACCGAAGGCCATGAGCGCCGTGTTTCAGGAGGACAGGCTCTTTGAAGCCTTTCATGCTGTGGCGAATCTGAAGGGGGCGTTGGGGAAAGACGCGGATGAACAAGCCATCCGGGAGCATCTTTCTCAGCTGGAGCTTACCGGTGAGGCTTTGAAAAAGCCGGTCCTGGAGCTGTCAGGCGGAATGCGAAGAAGAGTGGCTCTCGCGCGGGCCGTGCTGGCAGAAAGCGGCATTCTGTTCCTGGACGAGCCATTTGACGGTCTGGACGGGGTGACAAAGAAAAAAGCTGCAGAATATGTTAAGCGGCACAGGGAAGGACGGACGGTCCTTCTTGTGACCCATGACCGGGCGGAGGCAGAAAGCCTGGGCGGGACAATTATTTTCATGGATAAAGAAGGAGAGAATCATGGACGAGAGAATTAAGAGACTGGCACACAGCCTGGTAAATTATTCCTGCCGGGTACAGCCGGGGGAAAAGGTGTATGTCCATTACACGGGCATGGATACGGAGGCCCTGGCAAGACAGGTGGTGAAGGAGGTTTACGAGGCAGGAGGGATTCCTTTTCCGCACTTTACCGATACAAGAATGCAGAGGGAAATGCTGCTTTCCTGTACGGAGGAGCAGCTTAAGCTGATGGCTCAGGTGGACGCCATGGAAATGGCTCAGATGGACTGTTATCTGGGGATCCGGGGCGGGGACAATATCACCGAGCTTTCCGATGTCCCCTCGGAAAAAATGTCCCTGTACAGTGCTCTTTATACGACGCCGGTCCATCATGAGATCCGTGTTCCGAAGACAAAATGGGTAGTGCTCCGTTATCCGTCGCCTTCCATGGCGCAGAGTGCGGGCACCAGCCTGGAGGCTTTTGAGGATTTCTATTTTGATGTGTGCTGCCTGGATTACGAAAAAATGGGAGAGGCTATGAAGCCGCTGATACGGCTGATGGATGAGACGAAACAGGTCCGGATCGTCGGGCCCGGCACGGATCTTTCCTTTTCTATCGAGGGAATTCCGGCGGTTCCCTGCGCGGGAACCATGAATATTCCCGACGGAGAGGTCTACACAGCTCCGGTGCGGGATTCGGTCAACGGGGTGCTTTCCTACAATACCCCGTCTGTATTCCAGGGCTTTACCTTTGAGAATATCCGTCTGACCTTTGAAAACGGGAAGATCGTAAGGGCAGAGGCCAACGATTCGGAGAAGCTGAATCGGATCTTCGATATGGACGAGGGCGCACGTTACGTGGGAGAATTTGCCATCGGTGTCAATCCCTATGTGACAAAGCCCATGAAGGATACTCTGTTTGACGAAAAGATCAAGGGCTCCTTCCATTTCACACCGGGCAACTGCTACGATGAGGCACCCAACGGAAACCGGTCCTCTATTCACTGGGATCTTGTCTGCATACAGACTCCGGAATACGGCGGCGGCGAGATCTATTTCGACGGCCGGCTGATCCGGAAGGATGGGCGCTTCGTGGTTCCCGAACTATTCGGTCTGAATCCGGAAAACCTTATGTGAAATTTTTAGCAAAATGCCGGATATGAGCGGTTTAAAAGGGAATAATTATAGATTATGAACAAAAGAAGCTTCGACACTTAAAAAAGGAAAAAAATAACTTGATATTTTTTAACAGATTATGTAAAATAGCTAATGAGCTAAAAGCAAAAGCACTACTAAAAAATATTTTAATATTTTAGGAGGAATTCAAAATGGCAGTAAAAGTAGCGATCAATGGTTTCGGTCGTATCGGCCGTCTGGCATTCAGACAGATGTTCAACGCTCCCGGATATGATGTTGTAGCAATCAACGATTTAACCAGCCCCAAGATGCTGGCTCATCTGCTGAAGTACGACTCTTCTCAGGGTAAGTATGCTCTGGCTGACACTGTTAGCTATTCTGACAATTCCATCACTGTTGATGGCAAGGAAATCACCATTTACGCAGAGAAGGATGCAAAGGATCTGCCCTGGGGTGAGCTTGGCGTAGACGTAGTTCTTGAGTGCACAGGCTTCTACACCTCCAAGGAGAAGGCTTCCGCTCATATCGCAGCCGGAGCTAAGAAGGTAGTTATCTCCGCACCTGCCGGAAATGACCTTCCTACCATCGTTTACAATGTAAACCATACAACTCTGACCAAGGAAGATACTGTTATTTCCGCAGCTTCCTGTACAACAAACTGCCTGGCTCCCATGGCTAAGGCTCTGAACGACCTGGCTCCCGTTGAGTCCGGTATTATGTGCACCATCCACGCTTACACTGGTGATCAGATGATCCTCGATGGTCCTCAGAGAAAGGGTGACCTGAGAAGAAGCCGTGCAGGTGCTGTAAACATCGTTCCCAACTCCACCGGTGCTGCAAAAGCTATTGGCCTGGTAATCCCCGAACTGAACGGCAAGCTCATCGGCGCTGCTCAGCGTGTACCTACTCCTACCGGTTCCACCACTCTGCTGTTCGCAGTAGTTGACAAGGTTGTTACCAAGGAAGAGATTAACGCCGCTATGAAGGCTGCTCAGACTGAGTCCTTCGGCTACAACGAGGATGAGATCGTATCCAGCGATATCGTTGGTATGACCTACGGTTCTCTGTTCGACGCTACTCAGACCATGGTATCTCCTCTTGCTGACGGCAAGACTCAGGTAGAGGTTGTTTCCTGGTATGACAATGAGAACTCTTATGTAAGCCAGATGGTTAGAACCATCAAATACTTTGCTGAGTTAGCATAATCGGGACAAGCAAGTAAAAAAGAACCTACGGCGGGTCCGGTTCTATAATAGGACCGGGCCCGTTTTTTCATCCATGGAGGTATAAAATGGCATTAAATAAGAAAACAGTAGACGATATCAACGCAAAGGGCAAGAGAGTCCTTGTCCGCTGCGATTTCAATGTTCCCTTAAAGAATGGCCAGATCACCGACGAGACCCGTATCGTGGCAGCGCTTCCTACGATTAAGAAGCTGATCGCTGACGGCGGAAAGGTGATCCTCTGCTCTCATCTGGGCAAGGTAAAGAACGGCCCCAACGAGGGTGAGTCTCTTGCTCCTGTGGCTGTCAGACTTTCCGAGAAGCTGGGACAGCCTGTAAACTTTGTGGCTGATTACAACGTGACCGGCGAAGCTGCAACAAAGGCAGTGGAGGCCATGAAGGACGGCGATGTTGTCCTTCTTCAGAATACCCGTTTCCGCGGAGCGGAAGAGACCAAGAACGGCGAAGCTTTCAGCAAGGAACTGGCCGATCTGGCAGATATCTATGTATGTGACGCCTTTGGTTCTTCTCACAGAGCGCATGCTTCTGTTGCAGGCGTAACTAAATTCATCACAGCCAAGGGCGGTGAGAATGTGGTTGGTTACCTGATGCAGAAGGAGATCGACTTCCTCGGCAATGCCGTTGAAAACCCCGTAAGACCTTTTGTTGCGATCCTGGGCGGTGCAAAGGTTGCCGATAAGCTGAACGTTATCGCAAACCTTCTCGAGAAATGCGACACCCTGATCATCGGCGGCGGTATGGCTTATACCTTCCTGAAAGCAAAGGGATATGAAGTTGGTACCTCCCTTGTGGACGACGAGAAGATCGATTACTGCAAGGAAATGATGGCAAAGGCTGACAAGCTTGGAAAGAAGCTTCTTCTGCCGGTTGATACCACCATCGCAGCAGCTTTCCCGAATCCGATCGATGCTGAGATCGAGGTTTCCGCTGTGGATTCCGACAAGATCCCTGCTGATAAGATGGGGCTCGATATCGGCCCCAAGACTGCTGAGCTCTACGCAGATGCCGTGAAGTCCGCAAAGACCGTTGTATGGAATGGCCCCATGGGCGTATTTGAGAATCCCATCCTTGCAAAGGGTACCATCGCAGTTGCCAAGTCTCTGGCTGAGACAGATGCAACGACCATCATCGGTGGCGGTGATTCTGCAGCGGCTGTCAACCAGCTGGGCTTCGGCGATAAGATGTCCCACATCTCCACCGGCGGCGGCGCTTCTCTGGAATTCCTGGAGGGCAAGGAACTGCCCGGCGTAATGGCTGCAGACGATAAATAATCATTTTTAAGAAAAGAGGATAATCAAAATGGCAAGAAAGAAAATCATTGCCGGCAACTGGAAGATGAACATGACTCCCAGTGAGGCCGTAGAACTGATCAATACTCTGAAACCCCTTGTTGAGACAGATGAGGCTGACGTGGTATTCTGCGTACCTGCCATCGATATCATTCCCGCTCTTGAGGCAGCAAAGGGAAGCAACATCCAGATCGGTGCCGAGAATATGTACTTTGAGGAGAAGGGCGCTTATACCGGCGAGATCTCTCCTGCAATGCTGACCGATGTGGGTGTGAAGTACGTAATTATCGGACATTCCGAGAGAAGAGAGTACTTTGCAGAGACCAACGAGACCGTAAACAAGAAGGTTCTCAAGGCATTCGAGCACGGCATTACTCCCATCGTATGCTGCGGTGAGACTCTGACTCAGAGAGAGCAGGGCGTGACCATGGATTTCATCCGTCAGCAGGTTAAGATCGCATTCCTCGGCGTAACTGCTGAGCAGGCTAAGACTGCTGTGATCGCATACGAGCCCATCTGGGCCATCGGAACCGGCAAGACTGCCACAACCGAGCAGGCACAGGAGGTTTGCGGCGGTATCCGTAAGTGCATCGCTGAGATCTATGATGAGGCAACTGCTGAGGCGATCCGCATTCAGTACGGCGGAAGCGTAAATGCCAAGACTGCTCCCGAGCTGTTCGTACAGCCCGACATTGACGGCGGTCTGGTAGGCGGCGCTGCTCTGAAGCCTGATTTCGGCAAGATCGTAAACTGGAAATAAACTATCCTGCACAGCCTGGCTGTGAAGAAAAAGCCTGTTTCCTGCGGATATAATCGTCCAGGGGAACGGGCTTTTTGGGTAACTGGCTGCTGAAGCAGAACAGGTTAAAAACGAACCGAAAAAACGCTGAAAAAAACTGTGGCTTTCTATGGATTTTTTGGGAAAAATGTTTTACAATGGATTTGAAGTATGAATCTAAAAAAAAGGAGTGGAAAAAATGAAACGTTCATTAATCAATTCCAACATTGAATGGGCAATGGATCTTTGCAAGGAGATGAATTTCAACCTCCCCAGCTTCGCTTTCTGGACACCGGAAGAGTGGGAAGCAAAAAAGGGACCGGAAACGGATCGTATGGTAGAGGTTGGCCTTGGCTGGGATGTTACCGACTACTGCAGTGGTGATTTCGATAAGGTTGGCGCTGTACTCTTTACTCTGAGAAACGGAAGCATGACAGATCCCGGACGTCCTTATTGCGAGAAGATGATCGCTATGAAGGACGGCCAGATTCTCCCCTGCCATTTCCATTATGACAAGACCGAGGACATCATCAATCGCTGCGGCGGAACTCTCTGCGTGCAGGTTTGGAACTCCACCAGCGAAGAGGATGGCTACAAGGTTGACAAGGAATCCGATGTACATCTGTACTGCGACGGACAGCCCATCACGGTTCCTGCCGGCGGCGTTGTAAAGGTATCCAACGGAAACAGCATCACCCTGACTCCCTATGTATACCATCTGTTCTACGCAGAGGGCGGTCCCCTTATCGTAGGCGAGGTTTCCAAGGTAAACGATGATGCCAAGGACAACCATTTCACAGAAGAGCTTCATATGACCATCGAAGAGGACGAGCCTGTTCGTCATATCCTCTGCGGCGGCTACGTGATGGAGTAATCCCGGTTTATACATTATTTGTATGACAGTCGTATGAAATGAAGAGAGCCTCTTTCTGCCTGCTTTGTGCCGGCATGAAGAGGCTCTTAATTTTTTGGTTGACAATCGGACCACTGGCGGGTAAAATAAGTTCATGTGACTGGGAGACGTATCGAAGTGGTCATAACGAGCTCGACTCGAAATCGAGTTGCCCTCCGGGGCACGTGGGTTCAAATCCCACCGTCTCCGCTCAGCAAAGGCGCCGTTTAAACGGCGCCTTTTGTTTTGCTTTTTAGATGCTGATGATGTCTGCCCGCAGAAGCCGGAGCGCTGTGTCCATATCGTTGTTTCGGATGGCCTCCAGGATGGGGCCGTGAAAGGCCGGTACATCGTGGAACAGACGAGAATGCCACTCGGACCAGCGGGTCTGTGCATAAGCTCTCGTTTGGAGAGACATGGCAGAACGGAGATGCTGGTAGGCATATTGATTTCCATATATTTCAAAAAAAGCAAGATGAAACGTGATGTTGCTGTTCCAGTGAGTAATGGCATCGCTTTCCTCTTTTGATGATAAAATCGATGTATGGAGGGTTTCCAGCTTATCCAGTGCCTCCGGAGTGAATTTTCTCCAGTTTTCTGTCATAAAGCCGCATTCCAGAACGCAGCGGTAGGACTTCGTATTTGCTACATCCTCGTCAGTCAGCGGCGTGATCTTGTAGCCGTAATAGGGGATACTGTAAAGGATCTTTTCATTGCATAACTCGATCAGTGCCTCGCGGATAGGGGCCCGGCTCACATTGAACCGCTCCATCAGTCCTTTTTCGTTGATCACCTGTTCAGGGGGATAGTTACCGAGGATGATGTCATTTAAAATAGAGGTGTAAATCTGATTCTTTAAACTGGTATTATTAGTATTCATGAATGTTCTCCTGCATAAAAAGCCGAATCTACGTTTTAGTATAATCCAAAGGGATGAATTTGTCAACTCATATACAACATGCACAAAAATATTAATCGGAAAATATCCAAATTTGACAAAGAGACAATGAGAGAGGGGAAAAACGGAAAAAGCTATTGACAAAGCTAACAGAGACTGATATGATTAGTTCATAAACATATTTGCGGTTATTCTGCGCGCAAATACAGAACGACAGGCAAGTGTTAATAAGGAGGAAAAGAGTCATGGCAATTAAAAATGTGTCTCTTGTTTACGATGAGAAGGTAAACATCAACAGAAAAGCAATTGAGCATCGGGCTACCTGGATGGGACTTACATATGACGAGGGTGTGAAGGCTGGTGTTGATGCAGAAGGCATCGCAAGAAGAGCAATCAAGAGAACCGGAAATTTCCATGGAACCGGTTTCAAAGCAAGCTGTGCAGATCCCAGTGATCTGAGAGACTTTGAAGGTGCATTCCTGGATGACCTTGGAAAGTCCACTTTCCAGATGGATATCACTGAGTGCACCAAGGATGATCTGAAGATTGAGTTCCATTACTGCCCTCTGCTTTCCGCATGGAAGAAGCAGGGATTTGATGATGAAACCTGCGCAAAGCTTTGCGACATGGCAATGGATGGCGACAGGGGAATCGCAGAGGCTATGGGCCTTAAGCTTGATCTGACAGATACGATCGCAAGCGGATGTCCTGTATGCAAGCTTCATTTCCATAAATAGAATTGGAGCAGTATACTTGAACAAATAAAAGGGAGGTAAGAAAGAAATGAAGAAAAAAGTTTTAGCACTGACACTGTCTCTCGTTCTGGCTGTTTCTGCATTGGCGGGCTGCGGCAGCAAGAAGGAAGAGACCAAGGCTCCTGAGACCAAGTCTGGCGAGACCAAGGCACAGGAGAACAAGGAAGAGACCAAGGCTGCATCCAACGGTGAGTCCAAGGGCGTTATCAAGCTGGGCGCTCTGGCTCCTCTGACCGGAAACTATGCTGAGTACGGCAAAGGTTTCAAGATCGGTTTCGAGAAAGCAATCGAAGAGATCAATGATGCAGGCGGTGTAAATGGCTACACCTTAGAGCTGGCTGACATCAAGGATACCCAGGGCGATGCAGTAGTTTCCTCTACCATGGCAACTGAGTATGCTGAGGACGATGAGATCATGGCTATCCTCGGCGACTTCACTTCCGGCGCATGCAAGGCTAACGCTGAGATCTGCGACCGTTACGGAGTTGTACAGTTAAGCCCTACTGCTTCCGCATCTGACTATGCTTCCATGAGCAAATACTGCTTCGGTATCATGGGACGTCAGGACGTTGAGGCTCCTTTCCTTGCAAAGTATGTTCTTAAGAGCTATCTGGGTGCACAGAAGGTTGCTGTTATCCGTGTGGACAGTGACTGGGGTCTTTCCTGCTTCGAGAATTTCAGCAAGCAGGCTGAAAAGGAAGGCCTTAACGTTGTAGTTGAGAAGTATGCTGCAGGCGAGAAGGATTTCAGCTCCCTGATCACCAAGATGCAGTCTGAGAATCCCGATGCTCTCGTAGTTATGGATCAGGGCGATGCTGTTGCTCAGATCTTCAACCAGGCAGATGCTGCAGGCTGGGAGATCAAGCACGTAGCTTTAGGGCCTGGAACCTCTGAGCAGGTTGCAGGACAGCTTACCGATCAGAACAACCTGATCGTAACCTCTCCTTTCTTCTTCGATCCTAACGATGCTGAGCTGACTGCCTGGGCAGAGTGGTTCGAGGGTGAGGCTGGCTTCGCTCCTACCATTCATCCGGCCTGTGCATATGACTGCGTATACCTGATCGCTGAAGCTATTAAGAACATCGACGGCGAAGTTACCCGTGATTCTATCCAGGAAGCTCTTGCTAATCTGCCTGAGTACACCGGAATCACCGGAAGCATCAAGTTCAATCCCGATGGCGATATCAACCGTCAGTACATGATCTGCGGTGTCGCAGATGGCAAGTGGGAAGTACTGGAAGGCTTTGAGTACGGCGCTGCAGGCTTTTAAATTGAACCATTGACAAATTAAAAGACGTGAAAGCGGGGCGGCGTGGGTTTTTCGCCGCCCCGTATTTTAATAACGGAGGAAGGGTATGGAGTATATTCTTAATCAGCTCCTTAACGGAATTTGTCAGGGTGCAATCTATGCGTTGATGGCGATTGGCTATTCTGTTATCGTAGGCGTAGTAGGTATGGTAACATTTACATACGGCGAGATTATGATGATCGGCGCCTTTTCCGCGTATTACATTTTTGTGGGACTGGGCAACAATCTTCTGATCGCAATTCCCGCCGCTTTTGCCGGATCTTTCATTATCGGAAGTGTCGTGTACAAGCTTTGCTATGAGCGTTTCTTTAACGCACCCAGACATATTTCCCTTTTATGTACCATTGGTATCAGTATGTTGATCAAGAATCTGGCTCAGATTATCTTTGGACCTGAAACAAAGCCGGTTCTGAACATTATTGATAATAAAACCTTTATACTGAATCTTTTCGGAGCAAACTTAAATATCAAGCTCCTTCAGATCGTGGTAATTGTTCTGGTAATCGTATTTGCAGTGGCTCTGACCCTGTTCTTTAATAAGACAAAATGGGGCGTTATGCTCCGTGCTGTCAGCCAGAACAAGGATGCTTCCTATCTGATGGGTATCAACGTAAAAAGAACTGCTCTCCTTGGTAACTGCATTGGCTGCGGTTTCGGCGGTATCGCCGGTATCCTGCTGGCTATTTACTATTATTCCGTATCGGCTACCATGGGCTCCTCATACAGTACAAAGGCATTTGCGGCATCTGTTCTCGGCGGTCTGGTGGATATTCGTTTCTCAGCTCTCGGCGGTCTGTGTATCGGTATCATTGAGAACCTGGGAATCATTCTCACATCAGCAACCTTCCGTGATGTATTCTCATTTGCCTTCCTGATTCTGATCCTGATCATCCGGCCTCAGGGCTTTGTAAGCAAGAAGGGGGCGAGAGTATAATGGCAAAAGTAAAAGAGTTTTATGCAAAGTATAAAGTATTTATTCTGATTGCTCTTACGATAGTCATGGCGATCCTGCCCCTGGTTATCAAGAAGACCCTGTATATCAGATATCTGTGCAATATTATGATGTATGCGACGCTGGCAGGTTCTCTGAATGCCATCAACGGTTACAGCGGACAGTTCTGCCTGGGACAGGCAGGTTTTTTTGCCATCGGAGCATATACGGGAGCTGCTCTTTCCAAAAACTTTGGCATCAGCTTCTGGCCGCTTCTGATCATCGGCGGTATCGCTGCCATGATCGTAGGTTTTATCGTAAGCCTTCCGACTCTGCGGCTTTCCGGTATTTATCTGTCCATCGTTACACTGGGCGCATCTGAGATCATCCGTATCATTGCTCAGACCTGGACGCCTGTTACCGGCGGTTCCCTGGGTATCAAGCAGATCCCCTATCCGAATTTCTTCGGTCTGGATATGTTCAAGCCCCAGTACTACTATTACATTTTCCTGGCTCTTCTGGTCCTGTTCCTGTTCGTGACCAACCGCGTGCTCAACTCCCGTGTGGGACGCGCGTGGACGTCCATCCGTGAGGATCAGATCGCATCCAAGTCCCTGGGTGTTGAGACCAGCTTTTACAAGTCGACCAACTTCATGTACGGTGCTTTCTGGGCAGGAGTGATCGGTGTTGCTTACGCTCCTTTCGTAAACTACATCGAGGCTTCTCAGTTTACCACAGACGCAGGCTTCAATGTTCTGGCCATGGTGGTTCTCGGCGGTCAGGGTACCCTGGCAGGCCCCATCCTCGGCGCTACCGTTGTTACCGTACTGACTGAGGCACTCCGTTTCCTGGAAAGCTGGAGATATGTTATCTACGCTCTGCTGATCATCGGCATGATGTGGGTACGTCCACAGGGTCTGATCGGTGCCTCCAACTCCATGCTGGCCGGCGGCAAGATCAAGGTTAAGGAAGAGAAGAAGAAAGGAGGAGACGCGAAATGAGTGAGGTTCCTGTATTGGAAGCAAAAGGCATCTGCAAATATTTCGGCGGCCTCAAGGCAGTAGAAGCCGTAGATATGAAGATCATGAAGGGCGATATCTTCGGCATCATCGGACCTAACGGAGCCGGAAAAACCACTTTCTTCAATATGTGTACCGGTGTTTATGCACCGACCAAGGGCGAGATCTTCCTTCAGGGAGAAAACATCACAAGGATGTCTCCCGATAAGATCGCAAGAAAGAAAATGGCACGTACCTTCCAGAACCTGCAGCTGTTCAAGTTCATGACGGTTCTGGACAATGTAAAGATCGGCTGCCATATTCAGACAAAATCCAACATCGCTGACGCGATTCTCCATACGAAGCGCTATAAAAGAGATGAGAAATATGCGGTGGAGAAGAGTCTTGAGATTCTCGAATCCATCGGACTGGCTGATTACAAGGATACCATGGCCGGAAATCTGGCTTATGGTATGCAGAGAAAGGTAGAGATTGCCCGTGCTCTGGCTCTTGATCCGGTGATCCTTCTTCTGGATGAGCCGGCTGCAGGTATGAACCCCAACGAGACCGCTTCCTTGATGGAATTCATCAAGATGCTGAACAGCAAGGGTTATACCATCGCCGTAATCGAGCATGATATGAAATTCATCATGAACTCCTGCAACCGGATTCTGGTGCTGAACTTCGGCCAGAAGCTGTGTGAGGGAACTCCTGATGAGATCAAGGCAAACAAGGAAGTGCAGGAGGCCTACTTTGGCAAGGGCATCGTTGCAGGAGAGGCGGTGAAGGTAAATGGCTGAGACGATTCTGAAAGTTGAAAACCTGGCCGTAAATTATGGCTATATTATCGCACTGAGCAATATCAATCTGGAGATCAACAAGGGAGAGATCGTTACTCTGATCGGTTCCAACGGCGCCGGCAAGACAACGACTCTGATGGCGATTTCCGGTCTGGTGGAAAAGCGTCCCGGAAGCAAGATCACCTTTAAGGGACAGGATATTACCAAGATGGCGCCCAACAAGATCGTACATATGGGTATGAGCCATGTACCGGAGGGACGTAAGATTTTCCCGGCTCTGAGTGTATATGAGAACCTGCGTGCAGGTGCCCTTGGCAACAAGAAGATGACCAAGGCACGGTTCGAGGAACTGGTGGAAGAGCAGTATACCCTGTTCCCCAGACTGAAGGAGCGTTATAAGCAGGCCGGCGGAAGCTTGTCCGGCGGCGAGCAGCAGATGCTTGCCATTGCCAGAGGCCTGATGATGGATCCTGACATCGTTATGCTGGATGAGCCTTCCCTGGGTCTGGCACCCATTGTTATCGAAGATATATTCGAACTGATTGTGAAGATTCGCGACATGGGCAAGACCATCCTGCTCATCGAGCAGAACGCATCGGTTGCTCTTTCTATCGCAGACCGTGGTTATGTCCTGGAGACCGGCAACATTACCCTGCAGGGAACCGGACAGGAGCTTCTTGTAAATCCTGAGGTGAAGAAAGCGTATCTTGGCGCTTAATTCATAAATTTATCAACAGAGAGGTAAAAAGAATGGAAAGGAACGTATACGACAACTATCTGACAATTTTGAAGGCAGAGCTGTTGCCGGCTATGGGCTGTACGGAGCCCATTGCCGTGGCATTCGCAGCAGCCAAGGCAAGGGCTGTATTGGGAAAGCAGCCTGAACGTATTGAGATGTATTGCAGCGGCAATATCATCAAGAACGTAAAGGGCGTAGTAGTTCCTAATTCCGGCGGACAGATGGGAATCGACGTGGCAGCTGTTTTAGGCGTTGTCGGCGGACGGGAAGATCTGGAGCTGGAAGTAGTGAACAGCGTAACAGAGGAGCAGATCGAGAAGACGAGAGAGCTTGTAAAGGCTGGTATCTGTGACTGCCATCTTGTTGAGGGAGAAGAGAATCTGTATATCCGTGCAGAGGTATTTGCCGGAGAAGACAGCGCTGTGGTTGAAGTAAAGACAAAACACAACCATATTTCCCGCATCGAGAAAAATGGTGAGATTCTGTTCGCTCAGGATGATATTGAAACCAGCTCTCAGGGCGACAAGAGCCAGCTGAATCTGAAAGACATTTATGAGTTCGCAAATACTGTGGATCTGGAAGATGTCAGACCGATCATGGAGCGTCAGCTGAATTACAATAAGGCAATTTCCGAAGAGGGACTTAAGAATCCCTGGGGCTCCTGTGTGGGTCAGACCCTTCTTGAGGTCAACGGAACTTCCGACTGGCGTGTGAGAGCAAAGGCTGCGGCAGCAGCAGGTTCCGATGCCCGTATGAGTGGCTGTGCGATGCCTGTTGTGATCAATTCCGGCAGCGGCAATCAGGGTATCACTGTCAGCATGCCCATTCTTGAGTATGCCAATGAGGTGAAGTGCTCCGAGGAGAAGCTTCTCCGTGCACTGACTCTGGCAAACCTGCTGTCCCTTCATCAGAAGCGTTATATCGGCAATCTTTCCGCTTATTGCGGCGCAACCAGTGCAGGATGCTCCGCTGCCTGTGGAATTGCCTATATTGACGATGCCTCTCTGGAAGTAATCGGACATACCATTATCAATGCCATCAGCACCATCGGCGGCATGGTATGTGACGGTGCGAAATCCTCCTGTGCAGCAAAGATCGCCAGCGCGGTTGAGGCCGGTCTTATGGGTTATGAGCTTGCAAAGCGTGACCGCAGCTTCAAGCCCGGCGAAGGTATGGTCGTCGAGGATATGGAGCAGACCATCAGAAATATTGGACGTATGGGCCGCGAAGGTATGAAGGGAACCGATGTGGAGATCCTGAATATCATGATCGGCAAATAAAGCGCCAAATGGGCATTCGTGATTGGGGAATCATGATTTTGGCTCTTTGAGGGAGAAGATATAGAAACAGGGGTTAAGAATCGGGGCACCTTCCTTTGATGGGAGGTGCCCTTCGTGTATAAAAAAGCAGGAATTTTCCCGGAGGTCTTGCACATGTGAGAAAAATAAGGTACAATCTAAAATCGGAAGATTGATAACAATTTCACTCATAAAATAGAGATAAAGGAGAATGAAAATGAGCAAAAGACCTACAGTGCTGATGATTCTTGACGGCTACGGCCTCAATGAAAGACACGACGGAAATGCTGTTTTTGAGGCAAAGACTCCGGTGATGGACAAGCTGATGGCAGAGTGTCCTTTTGTAAAGGGAAATGCCAGCGGCATGGCAGTGGGACTTCCTGAGGGACAGATGGGAAACTCTGAGGTTGGTCATCTGAACATGGGAGCCGGCCGTATTGTATATCAGGAGCTTACCCGGATCACAAAAGAAATTCAGGATGGGGATTTCTTTAAAAATGAGGCGTTTAAGGAAGCCGTAGAAAACTGCAAAAAGAATGATTCTGCCCTTCATCTTTACGGACTTGTTTCTGACGGCGGCGTACACAGCCATAATACTCATATTTACGGTCTTCTGGAGCTGGCAAAATGGGAGGGACTCTCCAAGGTTTATGTACACTGCTTCCTGGACGGACGTGACACACCGCCCACATCAGGCAAGGATTATGTGGCTGAGCTGGTGGAGAAAATGAAGGAGATCGGTGTCGGCAAGGTGGCTTCTGTCAGCGGTCGTTATTATGCTATGGACAGAGACAACCGTTGGGACAGAGTGGAGCTTGCCTATAAGGCTCTGACAAAGGGCGAGGGCAACACCGGAACAGATCCTGTGGAGCTTATCCAGGCTTCCTATGATAAGGGAGTAAACGACGAATTTGTGGTTCCTACCGTGGTCCTGGAAAATGGTGCACCTGTGGCAACCATCAAGGACGGCGATTCCATTATCTTCTACAATTTCCGTCCTGACCGTGCGAGAGAGATCACCAGAGCCTTCTGTGACGATGATTTTACAGGCTTTGACCGTGGCGAGCGGGTAAAGACCACCTATGTGTGCTTTACGGAATACGACGTGACCATTCCCAACAAGCTGGTTGCCTTCCACAAGGTGGAGATCACCAATACCTTTGGTGAGTTCCTGGCAGCCCACAACATGACTCAGGCCAGAATCGCTGAGACGGAGAAGTATGCCCATGTGACCTTCTTCTTCAACGGCGGCGTAGAGGAGCCCAATCCCGGTGAGGACAGGATTCTGGTGAAATCTCCCAAGGTAGCTACCTATGATTTGAAGCCGGAAATGAGTGCTTACGAGGTCTGCGACAAGCTGGTGGAGGCCATTCGATCTGCAAAGTATGATGTGATCATCATCAACTTTGCAAACCCGGACATGGTGGGACATACCGGCGTGGAGACTGCCGCAATTCAGGCAGTGGAGGCTGTGGATTCCTGCGTGGGAAGAGCCGTTGACGCCATCAAGGAGGTCAATGGACAGATGTTCATCTGCGCCGATCACGGAAATGCAGAGCAGCTGATCGATTATGTTCACGGCGGAAGCTTTACCGCCCATACGACCAATCCTGTGCCCTTTATCCTTGTGAACTATGACGAGGCTTATACGCTGAGAGAGGGCGGCTGTCTGGCGGATATTGCACCTACCCTCATTGAGATGATGGGAATGGAGCAGCCGAAGGAAATGACAGGAAAGTCTCTTTTGATCAAAAAATAATGGCTGTGTGCCGTTGCAAAAGAAGGCTCCAGACTTTACCGGAAGGTAAGGCCTGGAGCCTTCGAATTTGGTTCAGCAAAATCGTGTTTAAGCAAATGGAACCATGGTCAGGCGGACTTCCTTGACCAGCTCCTCCACCAGCTCTTTGGCAGGCGGTTTCGTACCCAGTGTCGTGCAGGCACCGGCTGAGGTGGCGATGGAAAGCTTCGCGCATTCTCCAAAGGGAATGTCGCAGTCAAGACCGTAGGCCAGGGCTGCCAGCATGGCATCTCCGGAGCCGACCGTGGAGTGGGCCTGAACCTGAATGCCATCGGTTTTGTAAATACTTTCGTGATTCAGGAACAGAGCTCCTTTCTGGCCGCGGGAAATGGCAACGGTATGGATTCCCTTGTTTATGAGCTCCCTCCCCAGATCAATGAGGGTTTCCTCGTTTACATCCTCCGTCAGACCAAAATATCTGGTGAGCTCGTAGACATTGGGCTTGATCAGATAAGGCCGTGCCTTGATGGCTTCGGTAAGGAGCTCGCCGGAGGCATCCACCAGGACTGTAGCCTGACGTTTTTTCAGCTTTCTTGTAAAATAACCGTAGATTTCCTTGTCGATGCTGGCGGGCACGCTGCCGGAAAACACATAGATGGAGGAAAGACCGGCATACGTTTCCAGAGTCCTGGAAAGCTCGTCAATATCCCTGAGTGTGACTGTGGGGCCGGGCTCATTGAATTCGGTGACAAAGCCTTTTTTTGTCACGTCCACTACCTTCACGTTTGTTCTTGTTTCTCCGTCAATATGTACGAACTGATGGCGGATCTCCATGTCGTCCAGAGCATTTTCGATCATGCGGCCGGAGCTTCCGCCGAGGAAACCGGTGGCGATCGTTTCGCCGCCCAGGGCATGAACCGTCTTGGATACATTGATGCCTTTTCCTCCGGCATCCTGGATGACCTTGGTCACGCGGTGGATGGCACCGCCTGTAAAATTTTCAACATCCAGAGTTTTGTCGATGGCCGGATTCATCGTAACTGTAATTATCATATTTACCTCTCCAATCCTTTCGGTAAAAAATCCCTGTTCTTATTTTAACATATTTGATATTTGCGTGGAAGAGATTCTTAATATTTTATGCAATTTTTAGAAAAAAAACATCTGGACGAACCAGCCATTTTGTGAGAAAATAAGACAGAGTATGTATTGAATATTTATATTCTGAAAGGAGTCTTAACATGATTTATTCACATGAAGTAGAGAAGATGTGTACAGTAGCCCAGGGCGTGGCTCATGGTGCTGCTCCTATTCCTGAGGAGGCAAAATGGGTTCAGGCTAAGGATATCGCTGATATCTCCGGTCTGACTCACGGTGTAGGCTGGTGTGCTCCTCAGCAGGGCGCCTGCAAGCTGACCCTGAATGTAAAAGAGGGTGTCATCCAGGAAGCTCTCGTTGAGACCATCGGATGCTCCGGCATGACCCATTCCGCAGCTATGGCTTCCGAGATCCTGCCCGGCAGAACCGTTCTGGAAGCTCTGAACACGGACCTGGTATGTGACGCTATCAATACTGCCATGAGAGAACTGTTCCTTCAGATCGTTTACGGCAGAACCCAGAGTGCATTCTCTGAGGACGGACTTCCCATCGGTGCTGGTCTTGAGGACCTTGGAAAGGGCCTTCGTTCCCAGGTTGGTACCATGTATGGTACTCTGAAAAAGGGTCCCCGTTATCTGGAGATGGCAGAGGGCTATGTGACCGGAATCGCTCTGGATGCAGATGATCAGATTATTGGTTATCAGTTCGTAAGCCTCGGAAAGATGACCGACTTCATCAAGAAGGGTGATGACCCCAACACTGCATGGGAGAAGGCAAAGGGTCAGTATGGCCGTGTTGCTGATGCAGTAAAGATCATCGATCCCAGACAGGAGTAATTTCTGCCCGGTTATAAATGCGAACATACATAGATTAGGAGGAATCGTATAAAATGGCTTTATTTGAATCATATGAGAGAAGAGAGAAACAGATTCTTGCTGTTTTAAAGGAGTATGGAATTAACTCCATCGAGGAGGCTGCTGAGGTAACAAAGGCTGCCGGTCTGGATGTATACAAGATGGTAGAGGGCATTCAGCCCATCTGCTTCGAAAATGCAAAGTGGGCATACACGGTAGGTGCTGCCATTGCCATCAAGAAGGGCTGCAAAAAGGCAGCTGATGCAGCTGCAGCCATCGGCGAAGGTCTTCAGGCTTTCTGTATCCCCGGTTCTGTAGCTGATACCCGTAAGGTAGGTCTTGGCCATGGTAATCTGGGCAAGATGCTCCTGGAAGAGGAGACCGAGTGCTTCTGCTTCCTGGCAGGTCATGAGTCCTTCGCAGCAGCAGAGGGCGCAATCGGTATCGCAGAGAAGGCAAACAAGGTTCGCCAGAAGCCTCTCCGTGTTATCCTGAACGGTCTGGGAAAAGATGCTGCTCAGATCATTTCCAGAATCAACGGCTTCACATATGTGGAGACCGAGTATGATCCTTACACCAATGAGGTGAAGGAGGTATTCAGAAAATCCTATTCTGAGGGCCTTCGTGCAAAGGTTAACTGCTACGGCGCAAACAGCGTTCCCGAGGGTGTAGCCATCATGTGGAAAGAGAACGTAGACGTTTCCATCACCGGAAACTCCACCAATCCCACCAGATTCCAGCATCCGGTAGCAGGTACCTACAAGAAAGAGCGTCTGGAAGCAGGCAAGAAGTACTTCTCCGTAGCTTCCGGCGGCGGTACCGGACGTACCCTGCATCCCGACAACATGGCAGCAGGCCCTGCTTCCTATGGTATGACTGATACTCTGGGACGTATGCATTCCGATGCACAGTTCGCAGGATCCTCTTCCGTACCTGCCCATGTGGAAATGATGGGCCTGATCGGCGCAGGTAACAACCCGATGGTTGGTATGACTGTTGCAGTAGCTGTTTCCATTGAAGAAGCTGCTAAGGCCGGCAAGTTCTAAAGATTAAACATACTATGTAAAGTCACAGTCAGACATGTCATTCTGAGCAAAACGTTCATGGCATGTCTGACTTTCTGTTTGCAATACGATTCTGTATATGCTATAATCTCCTCATAGAATTCCTCTGCGGAAACGGAGGAACATGAGTACAAGAAAAACACTTCAGGAGCTTACGCTTAAGGATGACTTTATGTTTGGCACAGTGATGGCGGAGGAAAAGAACTGCTGGGATTTTCTGGAGCTGGTTCTGGGCTTCCCCATCGGGCGCATTGAAGTGATCCGGGAGAAAACCATGGCGTACCACCCGGAAAATCGGGGCGTGCGGCTGGATGTATATGCAAAAGATAATGAAGAAAAACGATACAACGTGGAGATGCAGTTAAGGACAAAGCCGGAGATCGGAAAGCGTGTCCGATACTATCACAGTCAGATCGATATGGAAGCTTTGTTATCCGGTCAGGAGTATGAAAAACTGCCGGACGTATATGTGATCTTTATCTGTGATTTCGACCCGTTTGGTTCAGGACGCTATTGCTATACGTTTCAGCCCATCTGTGAGGAGGATCATCAACTGGTGCTGAATGACGGAAGCACCAGTATTTTTTTGAGCACCTGCGGGAAGAATGAGGAGGAAACGCCGGAATCTCTGGTACAGTTCTTAAAGTATGCAGGAGCGGATCTGCCGGCAAGTACAGAGGAATACGGAGATGCATTTGTAAGACAGCTCCAGGAATCTGTACGTCGAATCAAGGGAAGCCGGAGAATGGAGGAGAAGTTTATGCGGCTGGAAGAGCTTTTGCGGGAAGAACGCGCAGAAGGAAAGGCAGAAGGAAAGGCAGAAGGAAGAGAGGAAGGACATGCCCTCGGAAAGGCGGAAAGTGTACTGGAGCTTTTGGAAGACTGCGGGACAGTTCCGGAGGAACTGAAGGAGCGGATCCTAACGGAGCGGGATCTGGACTGCCTGCGAAGGTGGCATAAGCTGGCTGCCCGGGCAGCTTCGGTAGAGCAATTTACAAAAGAAATGAAACCGGAAGCAAAATAAAACAACGAATCATATCTGATGGCGAAGGCGCAGGCCGAAAGAATTCAGCCTGCCTTTTGCCGGATCTTTGGAAACCATTCATTGCCTGTTCAGGCAGAAATCACCTGTTTGTTGAAAATGCAGAGGAATTCTACTCAAAATAAGTTGATTTACGATCCTGAAGATTGTATTCAGATGATTGTCAATTTAAAAAAAATATGATATAATTACAACATATGAAACAAGTTATTTCATATATGAAATAACATAGGGCGGTTATTACAATTAATGGAAAGGAAGGTATTTCTATGGCAGTGAAAAAACCTCTTTTAGGTCTGATGGGTCTGTCCGATGGTGATCCCATCGTTCATGAGAAAAGCAAGGACATTGTTCAGCATCAGCTGGATGTTATCAAAGAGGCACTTTTAAGGGACGGCCGCGTGGATGTGGTTGTGGCAGATAATCTTGTGAGCTCTGTAGCTTCTGCAAGAGCGGAGGCGGAAAAGCTGAAGGCGAAGGGCGTGGACGGAACAATTTTTTCCTATGGCGTCTTTGCGTGGCCGAATTTCTCAGCAGTTGCCGCTAAATATGGACAGGGCCCCTATCTTCTGGCAGCTCAGCTGAACCCTGACTGGCCGGGCATGGTAGCTATGCTGGCAGCGGGTGGTGCTCTTAATCAGCAGGGAATTACTCATTTCCGCGCCTATGGCGACTTCAATGATCCTGAGGTGCTGGAGAGAATTATTACCTTTGCAAAATGTGCCCATGTGGTGAACAGCTTAAACGGACAGAAATACGGCCTGATCGGCGGTCGTTCCCTGGGTATGTACAGCGCTACGGTAGATATGCAGGACTGGCAGGATAAATTCGGCGTGGATGTGGAGCATTGTGACGAGAGCGAGATCGTCCGTCTGGCTGAAGAAGTACCGGATGAGAAAGTAGAAAAGGCATTCAACTGGCTGACTGAAAAGTGTAAGGAAATCAAATATGACGGCCGCAAGCTGACTCCCGACAAGCTGAAGACACAGATCCGTCATTATGAAGCGATCAAGCGGATCCAGAAAGAAAATGATTTTGATTTTGTAGGCGTGAAATGTCATTATGACATGAGCTGCCATTATTGTACGGAATGTATCGCGGCTGCGTTCATGAACGATCCCTATGACTGGGATGGTCCCAAGGAGCCTATGGTTTACGCCTGCGAGGCTGATTCTGATGCAGCCATGACCATGCAGATGCTGAAGCTTCTCACCAACGATCCTGTTGTATTTATGGATGTTCGTCACTGGGATGAGGAAAATCAGGTTCTGGAGTTCTGTAACTGCGGTTCTGAGTCCACCTGGTACGCAGCAAAGAGCGACGATCCCGATGAGAATCTGAAGCATGTGACTCTGTATCCCTGCCTGGATATCTATGCAGGAGGCGGATGCCATGTAAACTGCCAGACCGCTCCCGGTCTCTGCACCATTGCAAGACTGTGCCGTTCCATGGATGAAAACGGAAAACGCAGATACCGCATGGTGATGTTTACGGCCGAGCTTGTTTCCATGCCTAAGGAAAGAGAAAAGCTGACCAATGAGGAATGGCCCCACAACTTTGCAAAGCTGCATTTTGATTATCATGTATTCCTGGATAATTTCGATGCAAATCATGCCCATGCCGTTTACGGTGACCATATCGAGGAGCTTAAGACCATCTGCAAGATGATGGATATTGATGTGGAAGTGCTCGGAGAATAAAATACGGAAAGCGGGAAATATTAACGACAGGAGGAAGAGAGCCATGGCAATCGGATGTGAAGATCAGCACAAGACACCGGTTCCGGAAGAGAGAACCTGCCCCGTCTGCGGGAAAGACATCGAGGTTTTTGTTGTGAAGGGACGGGTAGTCGAGGATGCTGTATGCGACTGCGGATATGTGATCAAGGCCGATGAGGCGGAATAACAGAAAAAATAAGAAATAACAGGCTGAGGGCATTCCAAAAGTCAGATGATGACTGGAGGGGGGCCCTCTTCTTTGTTTTCAATTCATGTCGGTCTGCAGTAAAACTGCTGAATTTATAACTTGTACACTGAGGGGGGAGTGTGGTATACTATATAAGATAATTTATAAGTATAAGCGAGGGAAACCATGGATAAAGCGAGACGTGTATTACTGAAGCTCAGCGGCGAGGCTTTGGCAGGGCCTCAGGGAAAAGGCTTTGATGAGGCTACGGTGAAGGCTGTTGCAAGGCAGGTAAAGCCCTCTGCGTCAGAGGGAGTTCAGATCGGCATCGTCATTGGCGGAGGAAATTTCTGGAGAGGACGTTCCAGCAATGCCATTGACCGCCCCAAGGCAGATCAGATCGGTATGCTTGCCACAGTGATGAATTGTATCTATGTATCGGAGATATTCCGATCCGAGGGAATGGAGACGGAGATCTTTACACCCTTTGCCTGCGGTACCATGACGAAGCTCTTTTCCAAGGATGAGGCAAATAAATGTTTCAAAGAGGGAAAGGTCGTGTTTTTTGCAGGAGGGACGGGACATCCCTATTTTTCCACCGATACGGGAATCGTGCTGCGGGCCATTGAGATGGAAGCGGATATGATCCTGCTGGCAAAGGCGGTGGACGGCGTTTATGACAGCGACCCCAGAAGCAATCCGGAAGCAAAAAAATACGATACGGTTTCCATTGAAGAGGTTATAGAAAAGAAGCTGGCGGTGGTTGATCTCACCGCATCGATCATGTGTATGGAAAATCATATGCCTATGGCGGTATTCGGACTGGGAGAGAAGGACAGTATTGCGAATGCCCTCAAGGGCAATATCACCGGTACCATGGTGACGGTGTAGAAAGGGAGGAACTGAGATATGGATGACAAGTTAAAGGTATTTGAGGACAAGATGGAGAAGGCCATTAGCGTTCTTCGCAGTGATTATGCGACCATTCGTGCAGGCCGTGCCAATCCCCATGTGCTGGATCAGCTTACAGTAGATTATTACGGTGTCCCCAGCGGAATTCAGCAGGTGGCCAACGTGTCCGTGCCGGAGCCCAGGATGCTGCTTATTCAGCCCTGGGAGAAGAGTCTGATCAAGAGCATTGAGAAGGCGATTCTGACCTCTGACCTGGGACTCAATCCCAGCAATGACGGCAGTGTGATCCGTCTGATCTTTCCGGAGATGACGGAGGAGCGCAGAAAACAGCTGGCCAAGGATGTGAAAAAGAAGGGTGACAATGCCAAGGTTGCCATCCGCAATATCCGCCGCGATGCCAATGATACGATCAAGAAACAGCAGAAGGCAGGCGAGATGTCCGAGGACGATCAGAAGCAGCTGGAAGAGAAGATTCAGAAGATGACCGATAAATTCATCGACAAGGTGGATAAGGAAATCGATATTAAGACCAAAGAGATTCTGACTGTATAGAAAAACTTGAATAGCAGGGGGCAGGTGCGATGGGTTCCTGCCCCTTTTATGCTTGTGGAGGGATTATGGCAGAGGAAAAAACTTTGAAAATACCGCGTCATGTGGCAATTATTCTGGACGGAAACGGCAGATGGGCAAAGAAACGGGGACTTCCCCGGAACATGGGCCATGTGGAGGGCTGCAAGACCGTGGAGCAGACGGTGGAGGATGCGGCCAGACTCGGCATCGAATATCTGACGGTTTACGGCTTTTCCACAGAAAACTGGAAGCGGTCCGCCGAAGAAGTGGGAGCGCTCATGCAGCTCTTCCGCTACTATATGAAACGGCTTATAAAGGTGGCTAAGAAAAACAATGTGCGTGTCATTATGATCGGTGAGAGGAGCCGGTTTGATGAGGACATCATTGAGGGTCTGAACCGGCTGGAGGAGGAAACGAAGGACAATACCCGTATGACCTTCACCATTGCGGTCAACTATGGCAGCAGGGACGAGATCACCAGGGCGGTACGCCGGATGATGACTGACTGTCAGGCCGGAAAGCTTTCTCCGGAGGATGTGGATGAGTCGGTGATCGCGGGATATCTGGATACAAGGGAGCTTCCCGACCCGGATCTTCTGATCCGGACCAGCGGGGAACAGCGGCTTTCCAATTACCTGCTCTGGCAGCTGGCTTATACGGAATTCTATTTTACCGATGTGCTTTGGCCGGATTTCAACAAAGAGGAATTGGTAAAAGCCATTGAAAAATACAATGGCAGAGACAGACGGTTTGGAGGGGTGTGAGTATGTTCAAGACAAGACTGATCAGCGGTATCGTGCTGGTGGCTGTGATTTTCGGCCTCCTTTTCCCGGGCGGCAATGTGCTTGCCGCAGGGCTGGCTCTGATTTCCATTATCGGTATGTATGAGCTTTACCGGACTGTATCGGCGGAAAAAACGGGACTTGGGGCCGTAGGTTATCTGGCGGCAGCAGCCTATTATCTGCTTCTTGTTTTTTCGGAGAATCCGACGGTGGATTCCTTTCCGGTGGTGTTTTTCGTAGCAGTTCTGATGGCGGTTATGGCTGTATATGTGCTCACTTTTCCTAAATACCAGGCCCCACAGGTGATGACGGTCTTTTTTGGTCTCATCTATGTGGCGGTGATGCTGTCCTATATTTACCGGACCAGGGCAATGAGCGGCGGAGTGCTTCTCGTATGGCTGGTGTTCTTAAGCTCCTGGGGCTGTGATACCTGTGCATACTGCGTAGGGATGCTCATCGGAAAGCATAAGCTGGCTCCGAAGCTGAGTCCCAAAAAGTCTGTGGAGGGAGGCATCGGCGGTGTGGTTGGTGCCGGCATTTTAGGCGCTGTTTACGGAGCGGTTTTTGCAGGCGGACTTTCGGCAGCACTTTCCAATCCGGTTCTTGACTGTGCGATCATCTGTATGGTGGGAGCGGTGATCTCCCAGATCGGAGATCTGGCGGCTTCTGCGATCAAGAGAAATCACAAGGTAAAGGATTACGGGACTCTGATCCCCGGCCATGGCGGTATCCTTGACCGGTTTGACAGTGTGATCTTTGTGGCGCCGGGTATCTACTATACGATTGTGCTTCTGACAGAAGGAACAGAAGCTCTGGCCAGGTTTCTGGCATAGAGCCTCGGAAACGGTTAATTTGAAAAATAACGGAGAATACTGAAAATGAAAAAGATCGCGGTACTTGGCTCCACCGGCTCCATTGGGACACAGACCCTTGAGGTGGTGAGAGAGAATTCCGATATGCAGGTGACAGCTCTGACAGCAGGGCATAATATTGACCTTCTGGAAAAACAGGCCAGAGAATTCCATCCCCGGCTTGTGGCACTGCAGGATGAGGAAGGGGCAAAAACACTGGCAGTGCGTCTGGCAGACACGGATATTCAGGTGCTGTCCGGTATGGACGGCCTTATGGCGGCGGCTGTGGAAGAGACGGCGGATATTGTAGTGACGGCAGTGGTTGGAATGATCGGTATTCGTCCCACCATTGCAGCCATTGAGGCAGGCAAGGATATTGCACTGGCCAACAAGGAGACCCTGGTGACGGCCGGCCACCTGATCATGCCGCTGGCGGCGGAGAAGGGGGTACGGATCCTCCCGGTGGACAGCGAACACAGTGCTGTTTTTCAGTCTATAAACGGAGAAGCCGGTAATAAGATTGATAAGATCCTCCTGACGGCATCCGGGGGACCTTTCCGGGGATGGACCAGAGAGCAGATGAAACAGGTAAGGCTGGAGGACGCTTTAAAGCATCCCAACTGGGCTATGGGCCATAAAATTACCATTGATTCCTCCACTATGGTCAATAAGGGCCTGGAGGTCATGGAGGCAAGATGGCTTTTTGGGGTGGAAATGGACGATGTTCAGGTGGTGATTCAGCCCCAGAGCGTCATTCATTCCATGGTACAGTTTGAGGATGGGGCGGTCATTGCCCAGCTGGGAGTTCCGGATATGAAGCTGCCCATCCAGTATGCCCTCCTCTATCCGGAGCGGCGGACCATGCCCGGGCCGCGGCTGGATTTCTGGAGTCTTTCCTCTATAAACTTTGAGACACCGGATTTTGAAAACTTCCCGGGACTTTCCATGGCCTATGAAGCAGGGAAAAAGGGCGGCACTATGCCGACTGTGTTCAATGCGGCCAATGAGTGGGCGGTTGCTGCCTTCTTAAAGAGAAAGATCGGTTATCTGGAGATCACGGATATCATCGGTGAAGCCATGGCACATCACAGATGGAAGGAAAATCCCTGTCTGGAGGAAATTCTTCAGACAGAGGCGGAGACATATTCTTATATTGAAAGCAAGTATTAAGGACAGGTGGTAGGAACCATGGTATTAAACATTTTGCTGGCAGTTCTTGTGTTCAGCCTGCTGGTGGTGTCCCATGAATTCGGGCACTTTCTTCTGGCAAAGAAAAACGGCATCGGCGTCGTGGAGTTTTCTGTGGGTATGGGGCCGCGCATATGGAGCATTGAGAAGGGTGGCACCAGGTATTCCCTGAAGGCGGTCCCTTTTGGAGGCTCCTGTCAGATGGTGGGGGAGGATGAGGAGGATGACAGCGAGGATTCCTTCAACAGCAAATCGCCTTTTGCGCGGTTTGCCGTGGTCGTGGGAGGGCCGCTGTTCAATTTTCTGCTGGCTTTGATTTTATCTGTGGTGGTTCTTTCCCTGGCGGGAATCAATGAGCCGCGGGTATACCATGTAGCTGAGGGCTATGGAGCCGAGGCGGCTGGCATTCGGGAAGGAGATCTGATCAGGTCCATAGACGGCCATAAGATCGTTTTAGGGAGAGATATAGAGCTCTATTTTCTGAATCATCCCATGGACGGAACGCCCATTACCATTGAATATGAGCGGGATGGGGAGATCCTGACCACGCTGCTGGATCCGTCCTATGAGGCTTATCTGACCGGTTTTTCCTACTATGCCAATGAAGACCGGGCTGTCATCACGGAGGTGACGGAAGGCCTTGCCATGGAGAAGGAGGGAGTCCGGGCAGGAGATATCATCACTGCCGTGGATGGAACTGCGATCGGAACCGGACAGGAGCTGAGCATCTATTTGAAAGAGCATCCGCTTGAGAAGGATACACCGATCACGATTACCCTGGAAAGGGACGGAAAAAACTTTTCCGTGACTGTCACACCGGCTTATCAGGAGGCGAATACTCTGGGGATGTCGGCGACTGCCTACCGCAATAAGGAGGCGGGGGCACTGGCTGTGGTGAAAAACAGCTTTTCCGAGGTCCGGTACTGGATGAGTTATACGCTCACCTCCCTGAAAATGCTGGTGACGGGCAGAGTCGGCGTGGAGAATCTGTCAGGCCCTGTGGGAATCGTCAATATGGTGGGCCAGGTGGTGGAGCAGAGCAAATCAGACGGTGCTTTGTATGTATTTTTGAACATTTTGAATTTCAGCATTCTTTTAAGCGTTAACCTGGGGGTACTGAATCTTCTGCCTCTCCCGGCACTGGACGGCGGCAGGCTTGTCTTTATTCTCATCGAGCTTGTCCGGGGAAAACCGGTGCCCAGGGAAAAGGAGGGGATGGTGCATACCATCGGGATCCTTCTTCTGATGGCGCTCATGGTATTTGTAATGTTTAATGATGTACTGAAGATTCTGCGGTAGACAGAAAGAAAAGGAGTTTCCATGACATATCGTGAAAAAACAAAGGTGATTTCTATCGGCGACCGGGTCATCGGCGGCGGAAATCCCGTGCTCATCCAGTCTATGACCAATACGAGGACCGAGGATGTGGCAGCCACGGTGGCCCAGATCAGGCGTCTTGAAGAGGCCGGCTGCGAGATCATCCGCTGTACGGTCCCTACCATGGAGGCGGCAAAGGCATTGGGGGAGATCAAAAAGCAGATCCATATTCCCCTGGTGGCAGACATTCATTTTGATTACCGGATGGCCATAGCCGCCATGGAAAACGGGGCTGATAAGATCCGTATCAATCCTGGCAACATCGGCGCCAGAGAGCGGGTGGAGGCTGTGGTTAAGACGGCAAAGGATCGGAATATTCCCATCCGCATCGGGGTAAACAGCGGCTCTCTGGAAAAACCGCTCATTGAAAAGTACGGCGGCGTTACGGCGGAGGGTATTGTGGAAAGCGCCCTGGATAAGGTGCATATGATCGAGGACATGGATTATGACAATCTGGTGGTCAGCATCAAATCCTCCAATGTGCTGATGTGCGCCAGAGCCCATGAGCTCATTGCAGAGAAGATAAATTACCCGCTCCATGTGGGAATCACAGAGGCGGGAACTCTTACTTCCGGAAATATTAAATCGGCCCTTGGTCTGGGAATCATTCTTTACCAGGGAATCGGTGATACGATCCGGGTATCGCTGACCGGCGACCCGGTGGAGGAAATCAAATCAGCCAAACTGATCCTCCGCACCATGGGGCTGCGGAAGGGCGGCATTGAGGTGGTTTCCTGTCCCACCTGCGGAAGAACGAAGATCAATCTCATTGAGCTGGCCAATCAGGTGGAAACGATGGTGGCCGGTATGGATCATCTGAATCTGAAGGTGGCCGTCATGGGCTGCGTGGTCAATGGCCCCGGGGAAGCCAGAGAAGCCGACATCGGGATCGCCGGAGGAGTCGGCGAGGGACTTCTCATTAAAAAGGGAGAGGTTGTAAAAAAGGTACCCGAGGATCAGCTTCTGGAAACCCTCAGGGAGGAACTGCTTCACTGGAAATAAAAGCTGCTCTCGACCCTGAAAAGAAGGAACGTTTTGACTGGATACAGAAGGGAGCGGCACATGGCGAAAAAATTCTGGGAGGTTCTTCCCGGACTTAAGGTTTCCGATGAAATGCGGGAGCTTCTTGATCTGGTGACAGTGGAAAAGGTGGCTGCGAACAAAGACAGAAGCTCCATTCGGATCTATATTGTCTCCGAGCGTCTCATTCATAAACGGAATATTTACATACTGGAGGCCAGCATAAAAAAGCAGCTGTTTTCCGGCTATCAGACGGAGATCAAAATCCATGAAACATACCGCCTTTCAGCACAGTATACACCGGAAAAGCTGATGCAGGTCTATCGGGACAGCATTCTTCTGGAGCTTAAGACATACAGTCTGATCGAATACAATGTATTCCGGAAGGCGGAGTGGGAATTTACCGAAGCGGACATTCTGACCCTTACGGTGGAAAACGATATTGTCACGAAGAGCAGGGTGGACGAGCTGAAACGGGTTCTGGAGAAGATCTTCAATGAACGATGCGGGTTTGGCATTGAGGTTCGTTATCTTTATAAAGAATGTGAGCTTGGCCAGCATGAGCGGGAGAAGGAACAACTCACCAGAAAGCAGGCGGCCCGGGTGGTGGAGCGGTCTTCTTTTGCTGTACCGGAGGAGGAAAAGCTCACGGAACTGGATGAGCAGAAAGAGCCGGTGAAGCCTGATAAACCTGCAAAAGAGGGAAAATCGGCCAAAAAGAACAGTCATTACAGCAGAAAGGTCAAGGTTCATCACGACGATGTGCTCTTCGGATATGATTTTGATGACGGGGATGAGGTCCCCATGAATCAGATTATCGGCGAGATGGGAGAGGTGGTGGTCTGCGGCCAGGTGATTCGTCTGGAAGAGCGGGAGCTCAGAAGCGGCAAGACCATCATGATCTTTGATCTGACGGATTTTACAGATACTATCACTGTGAAAATGTTTATTAAGCCGGAGATGCTTGATGAAGTGCGGGGATTCTTGAAAAAGGGAGCCTTCTTCAAGGTCAAGGCTGTCACCAATATTGATAAATTTGACGGAGAGCTGACTCTGGCCTCCGTGTCCGGTATCCGAAAATGCGGCGACTTTACGTCCAAACGCCAGGATAACAGCGATGTCAAGCGGGTGGAGCTCCACTGTCACACAAAGATGAGTGATATGGACGGCGTTTCTGATGTGAAGGATATCATCAAGCGGGCCAAATCCTGGGGAATGCCGGCTCTGGCCATCACGGACCACGGCTGCGTTCAGGCATTTCCGGATGCCTTCCATACTTTTGAATATAATCAGTTTGATACGATCAAGACGGACCCGTTCAAGGTGATCTACGGCGTCGAGGGTTATCTTGTGGATGACCTGAAGGAAGTGGTGGTGCGGTCGGAAAACCAGTCGCTCCTGGATTCCTATGTGGTGTTCGATATTGAGACCACCGGTCTGTCTGCCAAAAACAACAGAATCATTGAAATCGGAGCTGTCCGGGTGGAACAGGGGGAGATCACCGACCGCTTTTCGGCTTTTGTGAACCCGGAGCTTCCCATTCCCTTTGAGATCGAAAAGCTGACAGGCATCAATGACGGTATGGTCGTCGGAGAGCCCACCATTGAGAAGGTGCTGCCGGATTTCCTGGAGTTTTGCGGGGATGCGGTCATGGTGGCTCATAATGCGTCCTTTGATATGAGCTTTATTGAGTACAATGCGTCTCTTCTGGGACAGGACTATAAGCCGACGGTGGTGGATACTGTGGCTCTTGCCAGGATCCTTCTGCCGGAGCTGAAGCGCTTTAAGCTGGATACGGTGGCCAAGGCCCTTGGCGTATCTCTGGAAAATCATCATCGGGCGGTCGATGACGCTGAGGCAACGGCCCATATTTTTGTGGAGTTCGTGAAACGGCTTCAGAAGAAACAGGTGGAGACCCTGGACGATGTCAATAAGCTGGGGGCGGCGTCTGTGGAGAATATCCGCAAAATGCCTACCTACCATGTCATTATTCTGGCGAAGAATGAGACAGGGCGGGTGAATTTGTACCGCCTGATCTCCATGTCTCATCTTACTTATTTTTCCAGAAGACCGAGGATTCCCAAAAGTGAGCTGGAAAAGCACAGGGAGGGACTGATCATCGGGTCCGCCTGTGAGGCAGGAGAGCTTTTCCAGGCAGTCCTCGGAGGAGCGCCCGACGAGGAGCTTGCAAGGCTGGTGAAATTTTACGACTATCTGGAGGTCCAGCCCATCGGCAATAATGCGTTTATGCTGCGGGAGGGGAAACACGGCATCAAAAGCGAGGAGGATCTCCAGAACCTGAATAAAAAGATCATCGAGCTGGGAGAGCAGTTCGGAAAGCCGGTGGTGGCTACCTGTGACGTGCATTTTCTGAATCCGGAGGATGAGATCTACAGGAGAATTATCATGGCGGGTCAGGGCTTTGAAGACTGTGACAACCAGCCTCCCCTCTACCTTCGCACGACGGAGGAGATGCTGCAGGAGTTTGCTTATCTTTCCCCTGAAAAAGCCTATGAGATCGTCGTGACCAACAGCAACAGAATTGCTGATATGTGTGAGAGGATCGCACCGGTGCGCCGGGAAAAATGTCCGCCGGTCATTGAAAATTCCGATGTGGAGCTTCGTACCATGTGCTACGAGAAGGCCAGGTCCATTTACGGTGATGAGCTTCCGAAGGTGGTGGAGGAACGGCTGGAAAAGGAGCTTCACTCCATTATCACCAACGGCTTTGCCGTTATGTATATCATTGCCCAGAAGCTGGTAAAGAAGTCCAATGATGATGGTTATCTGGTAGGGTCCCGTGGTTCCGTAGGCTCCTCCTTTGTGGCGACCATGTCCGGTATCACTGAGGTGAATCCGCTTCCTCCCCATTATTATTGCACAGAACGCCATTATTCTGATTTCGATTCGGAGGATGTAAAGAAATTTGCCGGAGGAGCAGGCTGCGATATGCCGGATAAGGTCTGCCCGGTCTGCGGAAAGAAATTAAAAAAGAACGGCTTTGACATTCCCTTTGAGACCTTCCTGGGCTTTAAGGGAGATAAGGAGCCGGATATCGACCTGAATTTCTCCGGGGAATACCAGAGCAAGGCCCACGCCTATACGGAAGTGATCTTCGGGGAAGGCCATACCTTTAAGGCGGGCACCATCGGTACGCTGGCTGACAAGACGGCTTACGGTTATGTGAAAAATTATTTCGAGGAGCGGGGGAAGCGAAAGAGAAGTGCGGAGATCAACAGGATCGTCCAGGGCTGTGTCGGTGTGCGAAGGACGACCGGACAGCATCCCGGCGGCATTGTGGTCATGCCACACGGGGAGGAGATCAATACTTTCACACCTGTGCAGCATCCCGCCAACGATATGACCTCGGACATTATAACGACTCATTTTGATTATCATTCCATTGACCACAATCTTCTGAAGCTGGATATTCTCGGACACGATGATCCGACCATGATCCGTATGCTGGAGGATCTGACGGGCCTTGATGCCAGGGAGATTCCTCTGGATTCAAGGGAGGTCATGAGCCTGTTTCAGAACACCTCGGCGCTGGGAATCAGACCGGAGGATATTGGCGGTTGCCAGCTGGGAGCCCTTGGAATCCCGGAATTCGGCACGGATTTTGCCATGCAGATGCTGATCGATGCAAAACCCACCTGTTTTTCCGACCTGGTGCGGATCGCCGGTCTGGCCCACGGTACTGATGTGTGGCTGGGTAATGCCCAGGACCTGATCCTTTCTGGGCAGGCCACTATTCAGACGGCCATCTGTACCCGTGACGATATCATGATCTATCTCATCGGCATGGGGATGGATAAGAGTCTTTCCTTCACCATCATGGAGGCAGTGCGAAAGGGCAAGGGCTTAAAACCGGAATGGGAGAAAGCCATGCGGGAAGCCAACGTACCTGAGTGGTACATCGACTCCTGTAAAAAGATCAAGTACATGTTCCCCAAGGCCCATGCGGCGGCCTATGTGATGATGGCGTGGAGAATCGCTTATTGTAAGGTGTTCTATCCACTGGCTTATTACGCGGCCTTCTTCAGCATCCGTGCCTCAGGCTTTTCCTACGAGCTCATGTGTCAGGGAAGGGACCGTCTGGAGTATCATCTGCAGGATTACAGAAACCGGGCCGACAGCCTGTCCCAGAAGGAGCAGGGCACTCTTCGGGATATGAGGATCGTCCAGGAAATGTATGCCCGAGGGTTTGAATTTATTCCCATCGACATTTACAGGGCAAAGGCCGACCGGTTCCAGATCATTGACGGAAAGCTGATGCCTTCCTTAAGCTCCATTGACGGTTTGGGCGGCAAGGCGGCGGAGGCTGTGGTGGAGGCTGTGAAGGGAGGAGCAAAATTCCTTTCCCTGGAGGATTTCTGGCAGAAGACGAAGGTGCCGAAGGGTACCATCGATGTGATGGCGGAAATGGGAATTTTCGGAGATCTTCCCAGGAGCAATCAGCTTTCGCTGTTTGATATGGTGATATAACATGCGGCCGGAAGGGCTCCGGCTGTCTCTCTCCCCTCCCCGGGCTCTCCGGCCCGGGGAGGTTTTGTGCTTGCAGAAACGGCCGGAGTCGGATATAATAATAAGGTGACGACAGACTTTTGTTTCGGAACAGGAGGATCCCATGGAGTGCGGAAAAGAATGTGCCAGCTGCGGAAAGATGAAACACCGCGACGAAAAAGAATATAAGGACCTGATCCATCGGCTCAACCGGATGGAGGGGCAGATCCGCGGAATCCGTTCCATGGTGGAGGAGGACAGATACTGTGTGGATATCCTCACGCAGGTCCAGGCAGTGAGCTCGGCGCTCAATGCTTTCAGCCGGACCCTTCTTTCCAGCCACATCAAAACCTGTGTGGTGGAGGATATCCGGGAGGGCAGGGAAGAGTCGGTGGATGAGCTCTGCAGGACGATCCAGAAGCTGATGAAATAGGAAGTAAACAGGATGCTAATTGTTCCATTTCTCTTCCTCAAAAATTTTTTTTAGAAATTGAAAAAATTTTCTTGACAATATAGAAAATTCAAGGTATACTATCAGAGGTGTCGAGGCGTGGCTCAGTTTGGTAGAGCGCCGTGTTCGGGACGCGGAGGCCGCAAGTTCGAATCTTGTCGCCTCGATTATCTCCATTTTTATGGCCTGTTGGTCAAGCGGTTAAGACGCCGCCCTCTCACGGCGGAAACAGGGGTTCGATTCCCCTACAGGCTACTGAAAATAAGAAAAAGCTCGTAAACAATGTGTTTACGGGTTTTTTTGTTTTACTTATCATTTTCCGGATGGGAAATATTTTAACCCTTTTGAGGCTTTCATCCTCTGTTCACCGATGCTAACTGGTGCTGATACATAGAAAACAACACGGAAACCTACAAAATGAACACATATAGATGAAATAAATACCTATATGCAGACGGAATTATCCTGTAGAATACAAGATAGATATAAGATAAGCTGCAAAAGAAGCCATGAATACTCGGGAGTACGAGGAGCACAGAGCCGGACGGCAGACCGGACGCAGAAATAAAGAAGATCCATTGGGAGGAGAGAGAAATGCTGAAAATCGAACATCTGACAAAAACCTACGGCGAAAAGAAAGCCGTGGACGATCTGAGCTTACAGATAAGACGCGGTGAGATCTATGGATTTATTGGCCACAATGGCGCCGGTAAAACCACAACTCTGAAAGCGGTGACGGGCATTCTGCAATTTGATGAGGGAGAGATTTTGATCGATGGAAAATCTGTACGGACTTCTCCCCTGGAATGCAAACGGGAAATCGCCTATATTCCGGATAATCCCGATCTGTATGATTATATGACCGGTATAAAGTATCTCAATTTCATTGCCGACATTTTCGCAGTCAGCGCCGCAGACAGGCAGGATCGAATCCGCAAATACGCGGATCTTTTTGAACTGACTGCAGATCTGGCGCAGCCCATAGCCGCATATTCCCACGGTATGAAGCAGAAACTGGCCATCATTGCCGCGTGGCTGCATCAGCCGAAGCTCATTATCATGGATGAACCCTTTGTGGGTCTGGATCCAAAAGCGTCTCATCTGCTCAAGGGAATGATGAGGGAGGTCTGTGACGAGGGCGGCGCGATCTTCTTCTCAACCCATGTCCTTGAGGTGGCTGAAAAGCTTTGTGATAAGGTGGCAATTATCAAGGGCGGAAAGCTTATCCGCTCCGGTACGATGGAGGAGGTTAAGGGAGACGACTCTTTGGAAGAAGTATTTCTCGAACTGGAGGACGAATCATGCTGAGTGTTCTTTTGAAAAAACAGATGTCAGAGATATTCCGAGGCTATTTTTACGATGCCAAAAAGAACCGTTCCCGTTCCAAAGGGGGAACGGCTGCCTATATCGTCCTGTTTCTGGGAATTATGGTAGTTCTGCTGGGCGGAATTTTTACATTCGTTTCTCTGTCGATATGCGGAGCGCTGGCTGACGCAGGCATGGACTGGCTTTATTTTGTACTGATGGGACTTTTGTCTGTGGTGCTGGGGACTTTCGGCAGCGTCTTTAACACTTATTCCGGTCTGTATCTGTCGAAAGACAATGACCTTCTTTTGTCGCTTCCGATCCCGGTCAATGTGATCATGCTCTCCCGTCTGCTAAGCGTCTATCTGATGGGGCTCATGTATTCGGCGGTTGTTATTCTGCCGGCAGTCCTTGTGTACTGGTTCACGGTAGCAGCGTCAGCAGCTTCGATTTTCGGCGGTCTGGTTCTGATTCTTTTGATCTCGGTCTTTGTTCTGACGCTTTCCTGTGCCTTGGGATGGGTGGTGGCTAAAATCAGCCTGAAGCTGAAGAACAAGAGCTTCATCACGGTTGTAGTATCCCTGGCGTTTATTATCGGATATTATTTCTTTTATTTCAAAGCTCAGATGCTGATTCAGAATCTGGTTGCAAATGCTGCTGTTTACGGGGCAAAAATCAAAGGTGCCGCCTATCCGCTGTACCTGTTTGGAAGGGTTGCTACCGGTGACATTTTTGCGGTACTGGCTGTATCGGCAGTGGTGCTGGCGCTATTTGCGCTGATGTGGGTCCTTATTTCCCGCAGTTTCCTGAAAATTGCCACGGCCTCCGGACATACGGCCAGGAAGGCATATAAAGAAACTGCCATGAAGCAAAAAAGCATCGCTTCAGCACTTCTGACAAAAGAATTTGGCCGTTTTATTTCCAGCCCAAACTATATGCTAAACTGCGGGCTTGGTATTCTGCTGCTTCCGATCTGCGGTGTGCTGCTACTCTTTAAGGGCGGAACGGTGATTTCGGTACTGAACGGGCTGTTCGGCGCGCGGGAAGGCTGTACTCAGGTACTTATTTGCGCGGTATTATGTATGCTTGCATCTATGAATGATATGGCGGCGCCATCCGTCTCCCTGGAGGGCAGGAGTCTGTGGCTTGTGCAGTCTCTGCCGGTGACGCCGTGGCAGGTGCTGAGAGCGAAGCTGGGAGTGCAGCTGCTTCTGACCGGCATACCGGTGCTGTTCTGCATTATCTGCATTGCCTTCGTCTATCCGTTTTCGATTCCGGAACTGGTTCTGACCGCGTTTGTTCCGATGGTATATGTGTTGTTTTCCGCACTGTTCGGACTGTTTTTGGGACTGAAAATGCCGAATGTGAACTGGACAAATGAGATAACGCCGATTAAGCAAAGCGCCTGTGTGACAATCGCTTTGTTCAGCGGTTTTGCATACACCGCCCTGCTGTGTGTCGGTTTTATGCTTCTGAATGGATGGAAGCTGGGCTTTGCCGGGTATATGGGCGTCTTTGGAGCGGTAACTCTGACTTTGTGCGCCGTGCTGTATTTCGGGCTGAAAAAAAGAGGCTGTGAGCTGCTTGCAGCTTTGTAAGAGAAGGTGAGAATGAAAGCAATGAAAAAAGTGCTGGTTGTGCTGTTGGTACTTGCGATGATTCTGATGGCAGTTTTCCTGGCCGGACGCTATGGCTGGAAGCTGGCTGGCTTTCGCGCCTGTCAGGGTGCGGGTATTACGTCTGTGGAAGTCAGCGAGAAGGCGGTGCATATCACAGGCTTTTATCCCGGTTCGTTTCCCGAAGGCTTCTGCGGCTGTTACAGCGAGGAACGGGACGGAAAGCTCTATGTGGGCTTTCGGTTCAGTGCCCTGTTCGGATCCTTTGAGACCGGTGATTTTGATATCATGATCCCGGTCAAGGGTGAGATAAACGAAGTGATCCTGAAAACAAGAATGAACGAAACCTCTCTCTGGAATGCTCTGACCGGTTCCGTTTCCCGGTCAGAGCGCCGCTATGCTGCCATGGAGAGCACCGGCTTCGGTTCCACAGCGTTTCTATAAAAACGATACAAAAACTATATAAAATCCCGTAAATGCTTGCTGTTCAGCAGGATATACATTATCATGACATACATAAATTTGCAGTTATAAGCATATCATTTGATTGATATCTCTTTTAAGGAATATCCTGACATAAGTAAAGCTGGAGGTGCAGGGAAATTGTCTGATAAAGAGTTGGCAGTAAAAATGGAAGAGGCAGGATATCAGTTCAATAATTCCTGCATTTACCGTTCTAAACCGCATTATATTATGCGTGAGATTGCAGGAGAATCCATTTTGGTGTCTGTTGGTGACGGCGTCGCTGATTTTTGCGGAATTGTAAAACTGAACGCATCTGCAAAAGTGATCTGGAATACATTGCAGAATGGAGCAACAAAGGAAGATCTGATTCAGGTGTTAGCAGATGCTTTCCATATTCCGGAAGAACAGGCAAAGAGTGATATCGAGAAAGCTTTGGAACTTCTTGCTCAAAAAAGGATGATCGTCTGTGAGTAGCGCAGAGAGCAGGAAGCCTCTGAACGGGACGTTTGAGCTGACCGGAAGGTGTAATCTCTCCTGCAGGATGTGCCTGATCAGAGTTGACCGGCAGAAAATACAATGCCTTGGGTCACGGGAACGAACTGCTGAGGAATGGATCGGCATGGCAGAACAGGCTGCAAAGGCCGGAACACTTGGGCTTTTGCTGACAGGCGGAGAGGTGCTGCTTCGTTCTGATTTCTGTGAAATATATGAAGCCATTGCACAGATGGGGTTTCTCATTACCGTTTATACGAATGCCACTCTGGTGACAGATCGGGTGATGGAATTGTTTCGGAAATATCCGCCTCACAAAATCGGCGTTACCATGTATGGGGCATCAAACAATACCTATCAAAAGCTTTGTGGTTGTAACGATGGATATGACCGTTTTACGGAGGGGATTGAGCGGCTGTCTGTATTGCCGTCCCTGTTTGAGATCAGAACCACCATCGTAAAGGATAACTGGTGCGATCTTCGGGCTATGCAGCAATTTACGAAGCAGAAATTCGGATCTGACAAGCCTCTTCAGATCAGCCGTTTTGTTACAAAGAGCATCCGGGGAGGAATCGCCTGTGCCGGGCAGTGCCGACTGACATCGGAAGAAAATGCTGCCATGATTTACAGCGGCTTGGCGGGGCTTTATCAAAAGGTCAAGAACGGCGAGGTCCGATTGCCGGAGCCTGTGGAAAAATTTTCGTTCCGGCAGCGCCGCGCCTTACCGGAATACGGTTGTCTTTTTCAGCACTGTGGAGCGGGGATCGATCAATACACCATCACCTGGGATGGCAGTATGTATGCCTGCGAATTGATGCCGGAAGGATGTACAAAGCCTTTTGCCATTGGCTTTCAGAAGGCCTGGGAAGAGCTTCCGGACTGCTATCCGCAGAGTCGGTCAATGAAGGTATGTGAAGAATGTGAATATGAGCCTTTTTGTGAATCCTGCCCTGCTGTCAGGAAGGCGGAGACCGGAGATTTTTTTGGAAAGCCGGAATATTTCTGCAGGGAAGCAAAATGTGTCTATGACATGCTGAAAGAAATGCATGTCATATAGATGATTAAAGGAGGGAAAAATGATGTCAAGGGATAGGATGAACCAGAGAACCTATGAGAGTCCGAGGTTCGAGTTTGAGGAGATGCGGCTGACAGAGAAGATTGCTGACAAATGCTGGGGATACGCATATGCCTGGTATGATACAGATAAAGACGGCGTAATTGATGATGGGGAACGAGTTGTGTTAGCATCTCTCGGACTCGGACCTAATGGATGTCAGGGGAGTTCAGCCAGGGATGTATTGAAAGATCATTTTAAAAAAGTTTTTGGAGTGGATCTGACTGACGAAGATGTATCTACCAATACATTGAGCAAATCGGTTATTGGCTCCAACAGCTGACTATGGAGGATAACCGCATTCGAAAAAGGCCGAAGTATTTTTTCATCGGAGATTTTTCAATCGCATTTCAGAAGCATAGCACAGAAATTCGGATGGAGATCCCATTTGCGGGGATGGCATTTTATCACCCGGAAGAACAGACTGCAGATTTCCGGTTTTTTATTGCGGAACAGGAAACAGATGATAGCGGGACTTTGCTCTGGGGATCGGAGGAATTCTCCATCCCCACTTTCCTGTATCAAAGAAACAGTGGGCAATTTGACTGGATCACCAGACAAAAAGACAGAAGCCCGGGAATGTCTTTTCGCATCAGCAATGACTGGACTCAATTTGTTTTGTATCAGGACCACACCGGGAGTAAGGGGGAGCGGGCTTTTCGTGAGTTTGGTTCCCTTTTCTCTTATGCTGTTTTGAATTATCATGCCTGTGTGCTGCATGGGGTCGTCATGGAATATGACGGTATGGGTATTTTAGTTGTAGCCGCTGCGGGAACAGGAAAGACCACACATACAAGAATGTGGAGAGACTATAAAAATGCATTGATTCTCAACGGAGACCGCTGCTTGTGCCGGAAGAAGGACGGCGTCTGGTACGCCTATGGAATGCCCTGGTCCGGATCGTCAGGAGAATACATCAATCGCCGGGTACCCATTTCCTGTATTATTAATTTGAACCGCGGCTCGGAAAATACAGTCTATCCTTTATCAACGTTTGACGGAAGTATTCGTCTCATGCAGCGGATTTTTGCACCTGCGTGGCCGGGCCAACTTCAAAATCAGGGGTTTACTTACTGTGAGGAGCTTGCTTCAGAACTCCCGATTTTGGATTTTTACTGCAAACCGGATCCGGAATCAGCAGACATATTAGAAAAGGCGATACGGTGTATTTGCAGATAATAATTGCGTGAATAATTATGAAAGATTTCAAAAAACGAAAAACAGGTACTGTAAAATCTGTTTCCGCACGAGTGTTGTTCCCTGTGATCAAGGAGCAGCTTGCCGAAGGGCGGCAGGCAGCCTTTACAGTAACAGGAATGAGTATGTGGCCGTTTCTCTGTCATGGAAGGGATCAGGCAGTGTTAGATGTCTGTACGCCAGAGACTTTGAAGGCAGGGGATATTCTCCTTTTCCAAACGGAACTGGGAAATTATATGCTCCATCGCGTCACCGCTCTTCGGACCGGCCGGTTTCAGACAACCGGCGATGGCAATTGCTTTCGGGATGGTTGGTTCTCGAATACATGTATTATTGGGAGAGCTGTCCGCTTCATCCGAAAGGGAAAAATTGTTGATTGCTGCAGTCGAAAATATAGGCTGATATGCCGGCTTTGGATGTTTCTGTTTCCAATCCGCAAGTGGATCTTTGCAATCTGGTTTCGCATCCGAAAATATATCAGGCGGTGATACGCATTACAAATGAGGAAGATAATAAATAGCTTATAACTTGAAAAAACGGAAATGACATCGGAAAAATAGCTGCTCCTTCTCTTAACGGAGAGGGGGTTATTTTTTGTCTTTTTGAATTCAGCATTTATGGAATGAGTACTGCAAAAAAAGAAAGCGCTGCCTGACAATGGCTCTGGCAGCCGGCCGTCCGTCAAATAACATGGAGTGTGTGGCAAAGGAGCAGGAGGAACAGGAGCAATCATCATGTCAGCGCAGTATCTTAAATAAAGGAGTAGATATGGATCTGTATTGTACAGACAACGATTGCTATAGAGCCGGTGCGAAAATCATAAAGGTGGAGTACCTGATCGTCCACAGCCCTGCCGTATATCCGACCATCATACGGGTACGGTCCGGAGCAGGCGGCGGCTGGTATAAGCGGTGGAATAAGCCGGGCGTGGAAAAGCTGGTACATGGCTTTATCGATGATACCGGGGTTTACAATTTCGCCCCGGAAACAATGGCCTGCTGGCATATCGGCAACAACTATGGAAACGCCCGTACCATCGGCTATGAGCTGTGTGAGCTGTCATCGGCAGGGGAATTTGCGAAGGTCTGGGACAATGCGGTAAGCAGATACGCGGCGCTCTGCAAAAAGTACAGGCTTGGTGCAGAAAGGATCCTGGGACACTGCGAGGCACATGATAAGAAAATCGCATCCAATCACAGCGACCCGGAGCCTTATTTTAAGCGGTTTGGCAAGAGCATGGAGGATTTCAGGGCAGACGCAAAAAAACACATTGATGGGGCACAGCCGGGCCGGATGACTGCCGGATGCGGACGCTATGCGGCTGGCGGCGTGGCCGGAGCTGGCAGAGGGAAATGAGGTGGATGTGGCGGAGCTGTATTCCAACGGCTGGGCCAGAGTGCTGATCCGGGAATATACAGGCTATGTCAACGCCTCATATCTTCAGATCACTGAGAGATCCCAGCCAACGCCGGCACCGGCACCGACCTATACCGAGTGGGCGGGGCAGGTACACGATGTCAATCCGGTCGGTCTGATCGTCCGCACCGGCCCCGGCAAAGGCTATGACCGACTGACTGCCTATCCCAAACTGTATGATGGCAACATAGTATCGGTCATGGGCGAGCGGGACGGGTACTATAACATCCGCATCAGCAATCCGACAGCCGGCACTCATATCGGCTGGGTAAGCAAGGATTATGTTGGTCAGGGCTGATTTCGTGCTGCATGACACCCTGAAATACAAAAACGAAAAACCCTTGACTTAACAGTCGCATCGCCCGTGGGAAAAAATCTGCGGGCGGTCATTTTGTTTGCAAAAATATAAAATATATAATCCGGGACGCGCGTGCTTTTCTTGTTTATACCGGTCAGCAAAACGTGACCAAGGAACTGATGATGTCCTATAAAAACAGCCTGCTGAATGATCCGGACTGTCCGTCCTGCATGCAAAAGCACCCGCGTTTCGGACGCAGAAATACACGTCTTCGTTCACTTTTCCAAAAAACCAGAGCTGAGGGTGAATTTGTGCTGCTCCTTGATTCGGTCTCAGTTTACAACCAAAATTTCCCTGATAATTTATGGGTTTCCCCTTTGCCAGCTCTTGATTTTTCTTGCCCCCTGTGCTAAACTGACTATAATTGGATCGGGCTATGTAATATATAATTGGATGATGCTTCAATACATATTAGAAATTATGCATTAGACAGGGATTCGAGGGCAGTACGTATGGATGACAAGGTACATTTTCAAAGGAATCCGGATTATATCTATCGTGAGGCTGCGGGCGAGGCTGTTCTGGTACCTGTTGGAAAGTCATTTGCGATGTTAATGGCTATCCGTTGCGATCAGCAATTTTACATAGATCAACCAAAATCAAAAGTCAGGAGGAAAACATTATGAAATCAAAACTCGCCAGGCGTGTTCTCTCCTCAGTACTTACGCTTGGTATACTGCTCAACCTGCTTCCGACAGCTGCATTTGCCGCACCGGGAGACAACAGCGGTGACCTTGTGCTGAACAAGACCGCGACCCTGGAGGATGACGGTACTTACTCCATTCAGTTGGAGGCTTTCTCCACGGGCGAAACGCTGACTGTTATGAAACAGACCCCCACAGACATTGTCCTGGTTCTGGATGTGTCCGGTTCCATGAAAGAACAGCTGGATAATACCCGAATTGATGATGGCTATGTCCCGGCGACAGGTAAAGTTTCTGATATGCCGACCGATGTATACCATCACTGCCCGGATGGTACATACAGTACGGTCAAATGGACAGATGAAAGAAGCTGGCTAGGTAATGGACATATTCGCTTTACATGCGACCACTGCAATGTCACCAGAAGCTTGAATTACACATTTGGAATTGCTAACCCTTCTCAAATTGAAGACCAGGACGGCTGGGCGCTTTACAAGAAGGGTTCTCATTACGCCTACAAGCTGGAGGTTCTCCAGATGGCGGCTAAGCAGTTTATCCAGGAAGTTGCTGCCAGAAATGCCGCGATTGACGACCCCGACAATCAGCACAGAGTGTCCATCGTGAAGTTTGCAAGCGAGAAAAACGATAAGATCGGCAATAACTTCAATGATAGCGGCTACAACTACACGCAGATTGTGGATGGACTTACGGTTGTCAACAGCGAAAGCGCAGCAAAGCTGAATACAGATATCGACAGCTTCTCCGCAGCTGGCGCTACCTCCGTTGACTACGGTATGGAGTATGCGAAGTCTATTCTCGACCCTGTACGCAGTGCGGACAGAAAGCAGGTAGTCATCGTATTTACAGACGGCGCTCCCACGCATTCTAATAGCTTCGAGGGCAATGTTGCTAACGCTGCCATTGGCACCGCCGAAAAGCTGAAAAGCAGCGGTGTTTCCATTTATACGATCGGTGTGTTCGATAACGCAAATCCCGATGATACCACTACAAATACCAACGCATATATGAATGCCATGTCCAGCAATTACCCTAAAGCGAATTCCTACACAGATCTTGGACAGGGAAGCAATCAGGGCTACTACAAAGTTGCTGCGAATACGGAGGAATTGAATAACATTTTCACCAGCATCAGCGAAGATGTGAACTATTCCAATGTCACTCTGAATGCGAACGCGGTAATCAAGGATATCATGGGAGATGGATTTACCCTAACCGCTCACTCCGCGGCGACAGCATACAGCGTTCCGTACACCGGAAAGGATGCCAATGGAAACCGTACCTTTGGAGAAACGCAGACCCCTTATACAGCGACAATCAACGATGATAAAACGGTTGTTTCTGTTACCGGTTTTGATTATTCCCAAAAGTATCTGGTTGACGGCGACTCTGCGCAAGGCGAAAAGCTAGTTGTTACCATTACCGGCGTAGAGGCAACCGACGCTGCTGTGACCAACGGACTGGTTTCCACAAATAACGCCCTCTCCGGCATTTATGAGAATGCTGATTCCCAAAATCCTACTGCTGTATTCCCCCAGCCCGAAACGCAGCTGTCCAGCAAAGTGTATGTTATGGACTATGCCAAGAGCACAGAACTGACAGGCATTCCCAACTCGCTGACGCATATGGATTCGGATGGGATGCACAAGTTCAGCACTGCCGTAACCAGTTTGAACATGACCTACGGTAAGGCTGCTGGTACTTCTTATGCGCCGGCCACAACGCTCTGGAACGGTTATGATGATTATTATATCTTCGGCCAGTGGAACACCACACCGGAAGGCGTAACAACTGGAAACAACACCTGGACGAAGGTCTCCGTCCTCCCGGCCAACAACGTCTACTACGAGGATACCTTTGTCACCAATGAAACCACAGGCACTGTCGGTATTGTGTACTCTGCAGATAAGTGGAAGACAGCTACCACCGAAGGCGCCAACACCGGCGACGCCAGCAACGACGAGCACGGCTGGATCGCCAGCATGGATAACGACACGACCTACAGCGACGGCACCGCAGCCACCGGCACCGCCGGCGCAACCGCCACCTTCTCCTTCACCGGCACCGGCGTGGATATTTACAGCCGCACCAATATGGAGACAGGTCTGGTTGTCGCCAAGCTGTACAAGGGTGAGAACACCACCAGCGCGGCCGCTATGGTGAAGTCTCTGACGGTTGACAACCTGGCCCAGTCTGGAGACTACTATCAGATTCCCACCGCATCCTTTATCGGCCTTGAGTATGGCATCTACACCGTCAAGCTGACGGTTGCCTCCACCAGCAAGACGACCGGTACTGAGCGCTCCACCTACTACCTGGACGGCATCCGGGTCTACAACCCGTTGTCTGCCGAGCGGGAGGAGGAAGACATTGTCCAGGAAGCCTACGGCGATGAGATCGGCGCCAGCTTCTGCTCGGTTCGGGATATCCTTCTCGACGCGGAGAGCCTGGAAGGCAAGGCGGAGAATGTCTCCGGCGCTGTGTTTATCGATTTTAACCCTGTGACAAACACTGAAGAAGACACCGCCACTACTATGACCATTAAGACTTACGAGGACTACGGCCCCAAGAATGAGGTCTATCTTGCAAAGGGTCAGGCGATCGCGCTCAATGTGGGCACTGCGGTTTCCAAGCTCTCTGTGGGCCTGAAAGCGCCCAGCGGCGCGACCGAGGCGCAGGTCACCAACCGTAAGAACACCAGTACCATTGCTATCAATGCCGCTTCTGACCAGTACTATAAGATTGCGCCCAACGCGGACGGTTACGTCATCATCAAGAATACCGGGGAGCAGCTGTTGTCTGTCACCAAGCTGAAGATGAGCGGAGATGGCATCGAGACCACTGCTTTCTCTATGGATGTGCCCGCCATGATGTCCTACGCCAACAGCTTTGACAGCCTGCCCGTGGTGACCTATTCCCTGATGGATGCGGAGGCGGACAACTCCGGTGAGCCCGAGGAGCCTGAACAGGGCGACGTGGTCGTCGAAACCCCGGAGGAGCCTGAGCAGGGCGACGTGGTCGTCGAAACCCCGGAGGAGCCCACTCAGGAAAAGCCTTCCTCGCCGGTTTCTGACAGCTGGATCGCCGAGTTGTTCCGGGCAATCCGTAATATCATTTGGCGTTGAAGGAGGAAAGAAGGAGTATTATGAAAAAAATGTATGTGAAACCCTGCATCACGGTGGAATACTTCACTTTGAGCCAGTCCATTGCACAAAGTTGCGGCTGGACTTCCGACAAATTCTATGGCAAACCCACGCACGCAGATATCTATAGCTGTGCCTGGGTGGATGCAAGCGGCGAGCGTTATTGGACTTCAACGCCGACGTGCGATGGTTCTTACGGCGAAGATATTCAGGTTAGCGAGGGCTGCTACAACGCCCCCTCTGGTTCACAGCAGATATTTGCTTCCTGATCTGCCTTAACCAAGCAGCCGATTGGCAAACAGCAGCTGGCGGCCACGGCACAAACCGTGGCCGCCCTTTCTATAACTGATGGAGAAAAGAGTGAACTAATATGAGTATCAAAAAAATCCTGGGTTCCCTGCTGGCGCTTTGTCTGATGCTCTCCCTGCTGCCGTCCGCCGCCTATGCCGTGGACAGTCAGGGCAACAGCGGAACCTTTACGGCGGCGTCCATGAATGTGGACGGTCTGCCAAATTCCATTCTGGGCATTTCAATTAACAGCGATGGTCCCGGCTCTGATGGAACCAAAGCGATCAGCGCCAAGCTCAATGAGATGCAGTGGGATATCATCGGCGTCTCTGAGGACTTTAACTACAACACCGAACTGCTTTCTTCCCTGAGCAGCTATAGCAGCGGCACCCATCGGGGCGGCATCTCCGGTCTGAGGAATAATACAGATGGTTTGAACCTGCTCTGGAAAAACACGATCAGCGTAACCGGGGAGAAATGGACCTCCTGGAACACCTATTACAGCACCGGAATTTTTGGCACCGGCAACGGTGCTGACGGCATGATCGATAAGGGCTACCGCTTTTATCAGGCAACAGTTGCTGAAGGTGTGACTGTTGACGTGTACATTCTCCACATGGACGCGGACTCGGATGCCGGGGATATTAGCGCCCGTGAGAGCCAGCTGACCCAGCTGGCGGACGCAATCAAGGCCAGCGATAATAAAAATCCGATCATCGTCATGGGGGATACCAACTGCCGGTATACGCGTGAGCACCTGGAGACTCTGTTTATCGACGCAATCAATGCCGACAGCCGCTTTACCATTCAGGACGCCTGGGTGGAGAAGGTTCGTAACGGCGTTTATCCCACCTATGGCGCGGACGCCATCGTGGCCAAGGACAAGGGCGGAAGCTATGACTACCCGGAGGCCGAGATTGTTGACAAGCTGTTCTACATCAACAATACCGACAGCGCCGTCACCCTGACAGCCAATAGCTACAGTGTTGTGACGACTTTCACCGATTCAGAGGGAACTGCCCTGGCGGATCACTGGCCTATTCTGGTGGACTTTGCCTATACCGTAAAGGGGCAAGAGCACACCCACAGCTACACCCTCACCAGTGAAACAGCCCCCACCTGCACTGAGCCGGGCAGCAAGACCTATACCTGTTCTGCCTGCGACGACAGCTATACTGAGACCATCACCGCGCAGGGACATGCATATGAAAACGGCGTATGTACTCGCTGCGGTGATCCGGATCCGGACGCTGCGACCGGAGCGGAGCCCGTCTATACTCTGGGGGATTCGACCACTGAAATCATCAGCGGCGAAAAGTATGCAATTGTATTTCCATCTGCCATTCCCTATAGCCTGAACCACAGTGAAAGCGGCGCGATCTCCGCAGGGACTATCCGCCTGACGAAGGAAGATGAGGTGCCTGCGGATCTGATCTGGACGCTGACAAAGCAGGATAAAGGATATACCATTTCCGCTGAAATCAACGGGGAGACCAAATACCTCGCCAGAACGAAAAACCTGACAAACGGCGGCTATAAGATAGCCCTGCAGGACGATCCATTTGTCTGGACGGTGACGGCCAGCGATTCTAACGGCAGACTTCGTGTCACCACCAAGGTGATTTCCAGAACCTATACGCTGCGGTATTATACCACGAAAACCGGCTGGATTGTGGCAGGCCGTGGGGATGACATCCAAATTTACCAGGTCAACAGATGACCATGCAATTCTATGAATATTCAATTTTGGGACTGCGCATTCTCTGCCAGCTGCCCTATGAGATCGAAATTCTGAAAGAAGCGGTTCAGTTCCTGCATCTGCTCGGCAGAGATGCAGGAACTTCTGCTATAGATTTCACCGCATATGATCTGAACGTCCGTTTGACCAAGGTAGAGGAGCTGCCGCCCGCCCCGGAGAACGCAGTTTTTGAGCAAGGGCGTCTGTACAGCCGAGCCGGCGGAAATGTGGTTATGCACATGCTGCGGGTTCGAGGCGACCAGCCCTACGCCTGTACCCTTCAAAATGCGGAAGAAAAGCGGTTCGACTGCCTTTATCTAGCCGGAAATGAGTCCAGGATTCAATATTCCCGGCAGTTTTCCGATCTGATTGGGATGGAAACGGTTTTTCTGCAATTCCACGCGCTAATGCTCCACGCGGCATTTGTCCGTTGGAAGCATCAGGGGATACTGTTTACCGCTCCCTCCGGAACCGGAAAGTCCACTCAGGCCGGACTGTGGGAGGAATATGAGCACGCTGAGATTATCAACGGAGATCGCGCTGGCCTGCGTTTGCAGGATGGGCACTGGGAGAGCTACGGTCTGCCCTATGCTGGGTCTTCCGGGATCTATCGCAACGAGTCTGCACCGGCCAAGGCCATAATTGTGCTTCGCCAGGCAAAGGAAAACAAGCTCCGTTTGCTTCATCCCAGGGAAGCCATCATGCATCTCTACCCGGAGACCGCTGTACATCGCTGGGACAAAAGCTTTACAGAAACGGTTGTCGATCTGCTGGCCAGTTTGACGGCGATGGTTCCTGTTTATCTGCTGGAATGCCGGCCCGATCGTGAGGCAGTAGAACTGGTTAAAAATATATTGGAGGAGGATGATTCGGATGGTCAATATACCTGTTGAGCCGCCGATCACGGAATACCTGTATGCCAAAGCCGCCAAAAACGGATTCCTCTCAACTGCACCTTTGAGCTGACTCCGCTGTGCAATATGGATTGTCGGATGTGTTATGTTCGCATGAGCAGGCAGCAGCAGGAAGCCATTTGTCCTTTGCGTACTGCGCAGGAATGGCTTGCTCTGGGAGAGGAAGCGAAAAAGCGCGGCATGCTATATCTGCTCCTGACCGGCGGCGAGCCCTTCTCCAGACCGGATTTTCGTGAAATCCTTTCCGGTCTGCACAGAATGGGATTTATCATCTCCATCAACTCCAATGGTACACTGATCGACGAAGAGGTTGTCGAATGGTTGAAGAAAACTCCGCCGACCAGGGTCAATCTTACCCTATATGGGGCGTCCAATGAGACATACGTCCGTCTTTGCAGGAATCCCAATGGATTTACGCAGGTTATAAGGGCTATCCACCTGTTAAAGGAGGCCGGGATTACAGTCAAGCTGAACAGGAGCCTGACGCCTTATAACGCCCGCGATCTGGAAAAAATCATTGATTTTGCAAAAGAAGAACAATGGATGGAATACACCGGCTGTACCTGCAATTTCAAGACCTATTCCAAGTCCTACAAGCGGAAGAAACGGATTCCCAATGCCATCGAAAATATGTGTATTTTCCCTGATACGCAGGAAGCATTCGTCTCTCAGGCTCAGTGGGACAGAGTGCAGGAGCTGCGAAAAAACAAACGCCGTCCCACAAAAGCCCAGCGGCAGAGATTATTCTCCGGGCTTCTGTTCTGTCCCGATTGTGGGAATAAGCTGCACTTTGCTACCTGCAAGAGCTTTGACGGTAAGCAAGACCACTATGTATGCTCCAGCTACAAAAGCAGTCAATGCCTATATCCGGCAGGACGTGGAGAGTTTTCAGGAGGAGTGGCTGCAATGCCGCCGCTCCGATCGGGAACGGTTAAAACTCGAAATTGAAGTGACGAAAGAATGGCTGGAAACGCAGGAAACCATGAGTGCAGATGTAGATGCCTTTGTCGCTCTGACCCAGAAGTATGCGGATGTGCCGGAATTAACACCTACGATGGTCAATGAGTATATCAAGAAGATTGAGGTGTTTGCGCCGGACAAATCCAGTGGCAGGTGGGTACAGAAGGTAAAAATCTATTTCAACTTCGTGGATGATGTGGATATTCCCGTTATTTCCGAGCCTATCATCACAAAACAACCTATGAACGCAGAAAACAGAAAAACGGCGTGACCTTTGGGTCACACCGTTCTCTGCGGCAAAATAGTTACTTGTCACTATTTACCCTTGACTCTGCGGGCCTATTCCGGAGATCCGCATAAAATCAAGGGCTTTGAAAAAGTGGAAGCAATGGGGCTCGAACCCATGACCTCTCGCGTGTGAGGCGAACGCTCATCCCAGCTGAGCTATGCTTCCGTACCTCTCTATTTTAGCACCTTCCTTCAAATAGTCAAGTGCTAAAATAAAAAACTGAACAAGTCTGCAGGCATTTACAATTTCTGATGGATATGATATTTTAGATTCAGAAGGAAAGCGGTATTGGGAGGCTTTCATTTATGGAAAAGGAGGAGCAGGGTATGATAGTGGTAAATACGGAACAGATCCCCGGGCAGAATTATCAGGTTATTTCCCTGGTGACAGGCTGCTGCATCATGTGCAAGAATCTGGGCAAGGATATCGGCGCAGGCTTCCGCAACCTGGTGGGAGGCGAGATGCAGGCTTACACGGAGATGATGGAGGAAGCCAAGGAGCGTGCCATTCATAAAATGATCGGTCAGGCTCAGAGTATGGGAGCGGATGCAATCGTAAACGTGAGGTTTTCTTCCACGACTATTGTGAGCGGTGGAGCGGAGATTCTGGCAGCGGGAACGGCAGTCCGTTTTGTGGGGTAGGAAAATCAAAAAAGGCTTGCAATCCCTGAAAAAATGTGCTAGAGTTATTATGATAAGAATATGACAGGATAAGGAGTGGGCGAAGGTCCACTCCTTGTTTTTGAAGTTTGAAAGGAAAGGGGTCAGGTCATGCTGACAAGGAGAGAGGACATTGAAAAGCGGACCGAGGAGCTTCTTATGCCGATTGTGGAAGCTCATCAGTTTGAGCTCTTTGATGTGGAGTATGTGAAGGAAGGCGGAAACCGCTATCTGCGGGCTTATATTGATAAGCCGGGCGGGATTGCTATCGACGACTGCGAGGTGGTAAGCCGGGCTTTGAGCGATCTTCTGGATAAGGAGGATTATATTGCAGAAAGCTATATTCTAGAGGTCAGCTCACCGGGACTTGGAAGACCGCTCAAAAAGGAAAAGGATTTTGCAAGAAGCATGGGGAAGGATGTGGAGATCCGTCTGTACCGTCCGAGAAACCATGAAAGGGAATTTGAGGGTGCCCTGACTGCCTACGACGATACATCAGTGACCATCAGGACTGAGGATGATGAGGAGATTACCTTTGAGCGTGCAGAAATTGCTCTGATTCGTCTGGCCTTTGATTTTTAATAGTAAGAGGAGGAAACGGAAAGATGAAAGAAAACAAGGAATTGAAGGAAGCCCTTGAGCTTTTGGAAAAGGAGAAGGATATCAGCAAGGAAACTCTCCTGGAAGCCATTGAGAATTCTTTGATTCAGGCATGTAAGACTCATTTTGGCAAAGCGGACAATGTGAAGGCTACGGTTGACCGGGAGACCTGCAATTTCTCCGTGTATGCGGAGCGTGAGGTCGTGGAGGTCGTAGAGGATCCGGTTCTCCAGATTTCCCTTGACGAAGCCAGAGAGATCGATCCCCGCCTCGGGATCGGCGATGTGGCTCAGGTCCAGATCAAATCCAGGGAATTCGGACGGATCGCAACCCAGAATGCCAAGAATGTGATTCTTCAGAAGATTCGTGAGGAGGAGAGAAAAGTCCTCTTTAATCAGTATTACGGCAAAGAGAAAGAGGTTGTGACCGGTATCGTCCAGAGATATCTGGGACGGAACGTGAGTATCAATCTGGGTAAGGTCGATGCCATGCTGAATGAAAATGAACAGGTGAAGGGTGAGACCTTCATGCCCACCGAGAGGATCAAGGTCTACATTCTGGAGGTGAAGGATACGACAAAGGGTCCCAGGATCCTTGTTTCCAGAACCCATCCGGAGCTGGTGAAGCGTCTCTTTGAATCCGAGGTGGCAGAGGTGAAGGACGGTACCGTGGAAATCCGCAGCATTGCCAGAGAAGCAGGCTCAAGGACGAAGATGGCCGTATATTCCAATGATCCCAATGTGGATCCGGTAGGCGCCTGCGTGGGACTGAACGGAGCGAGAGTCGGCGCCGTGGTTGAAGAACTTCGCGGCGAGAAGATCGATATTATCAACTGGAGTGACAATTCCGCCCTTCTGATCGAGAACGCACTGAGTCCGGCCAAGGTGATCTGCGTTGTGGCTGACGACGATGAGAAGACCGCACAGGTCATTGTTCCCGATTATCAGCTTTCTCTGGCCATTGGCAAGGAAGGACAGAATGCAAGGCTTGCAGCCAGACTGACCGGCTTCAAGATTGATATAAAGAGTGAGACCCAGGCCCGTGAGTCCGGCCTTCTGGAGGAGATCGGCTACGAGGAAGGCATGGAAGGCGAGTACGACAGCTATGAGGATTACGGCTATGAGGAAGGCTACGCTGAGGGCGATTATGACGGGGAAGCTTATGGGGAAGACTGCGCAGAGAATGACGGCGGATATGATACGGAGCCGCAGCAGTAATTCATAACGGAGCGTGATTCCATGAACGGTAAAAGAAAGAGTCCACAGAGACAGTGTGTCGGCTGTGGGGAGATGAAGAATAAAAAAGATATGCTTCGGATCCTGAAAACAGCCGAAGGGGATATAATCCTGGATGCCACCGGAAAGAAAAACGGACGCGGCGCCTATCTGTGCTTTGACAGAGCGTGCTTTGAGAAGGCGGTAAAGGGAAGAGGACTGGAGCGTTCCTTCCGGATGCCGGTCTCAAAGGAGGTCTATGAACGACTGGGAAAGGAGCTGGAAGCCATTGAGAGCGGACAGAGTGCTGTCGCTGCTGAGCCTGGCCATGAAGGCCGGTAAGCTTGTAAGCGGTGAGTTCCTGACAGAAAAGGCTGTCAAAACAGGGAAAGCCACATTGGTGATCGCAGCAGAGGATGCGTCGGACAATACAAAGAAAATGTTCACAAATATGTGTACTTACTATGAAGTTCCTTTGTACTTTTGGGGTAAAAAAGAAGACCTGGGCGCATGCATCGGCAGAGAATACCGTGCTGCCGTGGCACTGACAGACCCAGGATTCCGGGATGCTGTGGTAAAACAGATAGAAAGTGAGTAATCAGACGGAGGTAGTAAGTATGGCAAAAATGAGAGTTCATGAACTTGCAAAGGAAATAGATAAAAACAATAAGGATGTGCTTGACGTACTTCAGGCAAACGGCGTCAATGTCCAGAGCCCGTTAAGTGTGATCGACGAGGCTCAGGCCGATATGGTAAGACGGGCATATGCGCCGAAGCCGGAACCCAAGCCGGAGCCGAAACAGGAGGAGGCTGCGCCTAAGAAACGGATCACCGCAGTATTCCGTTCCCAGAACAGCTCCCAGGCGGGAAAGGGCCGTCCCGGTACACGTCCTGCAGCACCGGGAGGAATGAGACGTCCCGGTCAGCCGGCGCGTCCTGCCACTCCCGGCCAGGGAATACGCCCTGCCGTTTCCGGTCAGAATGTACGCCCTGCAGCAGCTCAGGCTGCAGGCCAGTCGGCAGCTCAGGGTACCCGTGCCGCAGCACCCGGTCAGCCCGCAAGACCGGTAGGCCCCAGGCCTGCAGTGAAACCGGCACCCACTGCCCAGGAGGAGACGGCAAAGGCTCCTGAGGTGAAGCATGAGGCAGTGGTTCCTGCTGAAACCGAAGGAAAGGTGCAGACTGCAGCTCCCGCAGACAACGGACAGGCGACTGCAAGAAGAAATAACAGTCAGGATTCCCAAAGGCCGTCCAGACCGGCAGGAGATCGTCCGGGCCAGAGAAGCTTTGACGGAAACAGAAGGCCGGCAGGAGACCGTCAGGGTCAGAGAAGCTTTGACGGAAACAGAAGACCGGCAGGAGACAGAAACACGGGAAGACCTTATGGAGACAGAGGGGAAGGAAGATCCTACGGTGACAGAAACGAAGGTAGATCCTACGGTGACAGAAGTGAGGGCAGATCCTACGGCGACAGAAACGAGGGCAGAGGAGGAGACCGCCAGGGCCAGATGAACAGAGACGGCCGCAGAGGAACCGGCCGTTCCGGAGATTCCAGAGGAACGGGACGTCCCGGAGATTCCAGAAGAAGCAGCGGCTTTGCCGTACCTGCTCCCGGCCTGGACAGCACTCAGAAAAATCAGGGAAAACAGAAGCAGAAACAGAATAATCGTCAGAATAATAAGTATGATAAGAATCAGAACGATGATTTCGAGAAGAAGATGCCCAAGCGCGGAACAAAGGCGCCGGTGAAGCCCGGAGCCAAGGCAGCCGCACCCAAGCCGGAGCCGGTGGTGGAGGAGATCAAGACCATTGTGATCCCTGAGGTCCTCACCATCAAGGAGCTGGCTGACAAGATGAAGAAGCAGCCCTCTGACATTGTGAAGAAGCTGTTTATGCAGGGCAAGATCGTTACCATCAATCAGGAGGTGGATTACGACACGGCAGAGGAGATCGCCATGGAGTTTGACATCCTGTGCGAGAAGGAAGTCAAGGTCAATGTGATCGAGGAGCTTTTGAAGGATATTGATGATCCGGAGGAATCCCTTGTTCCCCGTTCTCCTGTTGTCTGTGTTATGGGACACGTTGACCACGGCAAGACCTCCCTTCTGGATGCAATCCGTGAGACGAATGTCATTGCAAAGGAGGCAGGCGGCATTACTCAGCACATCGGTGCTTCCGTGGTGGAGATTTCCGGACAGAAGATCACCTTCCTGGATACTCCCGGACATGAAGCCTTTACGGCCATGAGAATGAGAGGCGCTCAGGCTACCGATATTGCCATTCTGGTGGTTGCAGCCGATGACGGCGTGATGCCTCAGACGGTGGAGGCCATCAATCATGCCAAGGCGGCAGGAGTGGAGATCATCGTGGCCATCAATAAGATCGATAAGCCCAGTGCAAATATTGACCGGGTGAAGCAGGAACTGGCCGAGTATGAGCTGGTGCCTGAGGACTGGGGCGGCAGCACCATTTTTGTTCCGGTTTCTGCCCATACAGGAGAAGGAATCGAGAGCCTTCTTGAAATGATCCTTTTAACGGCAGAGGTGAAGGAGCTCAAGGCAAATCCCAACCGCCGCGCAAGAGGTCTTGTGATCGAGGCGGAGCTTGACAAGGGCAAGGGCCCTGTGGCTACGATCCTGGTTCAGAAGGGTACCCTCCATGTGGGAGATGCCATTGCCGCAGGCGCATGCTACGGTAAGGTAAGAGCCATGATGGATGATAAGGGACGCCGTGTGAAGGAGGCAGGTCCGTCTACTCCTGTGGCGATCCTCGGTCTCAACGATGTACCGGCAGCCGGCGAGATCTTTGTTTCCCCGGAGACGGAAAAAGAGGCAAGAAGCTTTGCCGAGACCTTTATTTCCGAGGGCAGGGAGAAGCTTCTGGACGATACGAAGACGAAGCTTTCTCTGGACGATCTGTTCAGCCAGATCAAGGCAGGCAATGTAAAGGAACTGAATCTGATCATCAAGGCCGATGTACAGGGCTCCGTGGAGGCTGTAAAGCAGAGCCTTGTGAAGCTGTCCAACGAGGAAGTTGTGGTGAAGGTGATCCACGGAGGCGTCGGCGCCATCAACGAATCCGATGTGTCCCTGGCTTCCGCTTCCAATGCCATTATTATCGGCTTCAATGTGCGGCCTGATGCCACTGCCAAGTCCGTCGCGGATCAGGAAAAGGTGGATATCCGTCTGTACCGGGTAATCTATCAGGCTATCGAAGATGTAGAAGCCGCCATGAAGGGTATGCTGGATCCTGTTTACGAGGAGCAGGTGATCGGTCATGCAGTTGTCCGTCAGACCTTTAAGGCCTCCGGTGTGGGTACCATTGCAGGCTCTTACGTCATGGACGGCAAGTTCCAGAGAAACTGCAAGGTGAGAATCAGCCGCGACGGCGAGCAGCTCTTTGAAGGTGCACTGGCATCCCTGAAGCGTTTCAAGGATGATGTGAAGGAAGTGGCAAAGGGCTTCGAGTGCGGACTTGTATTTGAGGGATTCAATGATATCAAAGAGGACGACATGGTGGAGGCTTACATCATGGTAGAGGTTCCCAGGTAGGAAGAATCAGGAATCCCGGAAGGATTGGTGAAGCAGCATGCGTAAAAACAGCATTAAAAATATCCGGATCAACAGTGAAGTACAGAAAGAATTAAGCAATATTATCAGAACAGAAGTGAAGGATCCCAGAATCCACCCCATGACTTCGGTCGTGGCGGTGGAGGTGGCTCCCGATCTCAAATCCTGCAAGGCGTATATCAGTGTCCTGGGAAATGAGAAGGCAGCAGAGGATACTCTGGAGGGACTGAAAAATGCAGTCGGTTATATCCGCCGCGCCCTTGCCAGATCCGTAAATCTGAGAAATACACCGGAGATCACCTTTATTCTGGACCAGTCTATCGAGTACGGTGTCCATATGACACGTCTCATTGATGATGTGGTGGGAAAGGAAGAGGTTTCCGACGACGGAATGAATACAGAAGGGGATGAGGGCTCATGTTGACAAGAATCGACGATATTCTGGGCACGGCGAAGACTGCAGCAATACTTGGACATGTCCGTCCGGACGGAGACTGCGTCGGTTCCTGCCTCGGGCTTAAGAATTATCTGGAGCTGTCCCATCCTAAGCTTCGGGTACAGGTATATCTGGAGGATTTTCCGAATTCTTTCCGGTTTCTGAAGGGAGCGGAGGAAATCAGCCACGATGCCGATGATGGAACGGTGTATGATCTGTGTATCGTGCTGGATGCCGGAGACAAAGAGCGAATCGGAGACTTTTCCAACTATTTTGACAGCGCGGCTACAACGGCCTGTATCGATCATCACATTACAAATTCCGGCTTTGCTCAGATGATGCATGTGTGTCCGGACAGAAGTGCTACCAGCGAAGTTCTCTTCACGCTTATGGATGATGCCTTTGTGGATAAGAATGTGGCGGAATGCCTGTATATGGGCATTGTGCATGATACAGGTGTGTTCAAGCATTCCAATACCACCGGTGAAACCATGCGGATCGCCGGCGAGCTCATCGACAAGGGAATTGATTTTTCCGGAATCATTGACAGAACCTTTTATGAAAAGACCTACAGACAGAATCAGATTCTGGGAAGGATGCTGACAGAAAGCGTATTGTTTATGGATGGCCTCTGCATTTTTGCAGCGGTCAGAAAAAAGATCCTGGATTTTTATCAGGTGGGAACGAAGGATCTGGATGGAATTGTGGATCAGCTCCGGGTGACGCAGGGAGTGGAATGTGCCATCCTGCTTTATGAAACGGCATCGCAGGAATTCAAGGTGAGCATGCGCTCCAACCGGGTGGTGGATGTGAGCAGGATCGCAGCTTATTTCGGCGGCGGTGGCCATGTGCGGGCAGCCGGCTGTTCTATGACCGGTTCGGTCCACGATGTGATCAACAATCTGTCAGAGCACATTGAAAAGCAGCTGGTGGAAGCCGGCCTCAGATAAGGAGCCGGCAGAAGGAGCCGGAGAGACAGTATGGATGGATTACTGAATGTATATAAGGAGCGGGGCTTTACCTCACACGATGTGGTGGCGAAGCTCCGCGGAATTTTAAAACAGAAAAAAATCGGACACACGGGGACTCTGGACCCGGAGGCAGAAGGAGTTTTGCCGGTCTGCCTGGGAAAGGCCACAAAGGTCTGCGGACTTTTGACGGATAAGGATAAAACCTACCGGGCAGTCCTGCTTCTCGGAGTGGAGACAGATACTCAGGATACGGGGGGAAGGATCCTTTCTCAAAAGGAAATAAAAGCCGGGGAAGAAGAGGTCCGGAAGGCCGTTATGGGTTTTGTGGGAGGATACGACCAGATCCCTCCCATGTATTCTGCCCTCAAGGTGGACGGAAAGAAGCTGTATGAGCTGGCGAGACAGGGTAAGGAAGTGGAACGGAAGGCCAGAAGGGTCACGATCCATGAGATCGTCATTGAGAAGGTAGAGCTTCCCAGAGTCACCATGACGGTCACCTGCTCCAAGGGAACCTATATCCGGACCCTGTGCCATGATATTGGTCAGGTACTGGGCTGCGGCGGCTGTATGGAAAGCCTTCTGCGGACTGCAGTGGCCAATTTCCGGGTGGAGGAGGCTCTGACGCTTTCCCGGATCGAGGCGCTTCGGGATGAGGGGCCGGAGGCACTGTCCAGGGCTGTGACAGCTGTGGATTCGCTGTTTCTTCATTATCCCGCCTTTGAGGCAGCGGAAGCGGCAGAAAAACGGCTGTATAACGGAAATCCCATGGCGGACTCAGAGCTTTCAGAACGTCCGCAGGCCGTAGGAAAATCGGAGTACATGCCGGAGGCAGGCGGACAGATCAGAATTTATGACAGGAAGGGACACTTTATGGGAATCTATTCTTTTGATAATGAAATCGGAAGATACCGCCCTGTAAAGCTGTTTTTTACAGAATAGAGAGGACGCGGAGGACAGAGCATGAAACTGATTAGCGGACAGGTAGAAGTATCCGGGGACCGGCCTTCCGCGGTCACCCTTGGAAAATTTGACGGAATCCACAGGGGCCATCAGAAGCTTATAAGGGAGACCATGAAGGCGGAAGAACAGGGACTTCAGACCGTGGTTTTTACCTTTATGAGACCTCCGAGAAGTCTTGTGAAGGGAGACGGACAGCCGGTGCTCCTCACAAATCGGGAGAAGCGGGCCCATATGGAAAAGCTGGGAGTCGATCTGATGATCGAATATCCGTTTACGGAGGCAGTCAGTCATATGGAGCCGGAGGCCTTTGTGGAGCAGGTGCTGGTGAAGGGGCTTAAGGTAAAGAGGATCGTTACGGGGCCGGATTTCTGCTTCGGTTACAGGCGAAGGGGAAATATCACTCTTCTGGAACAGCTTTCCGCTGTATTTGGTTATGAACTTACGGTCATTGAGAAGGAGAGGGCAGCCGACGGGCAGATCATCAGCAGTACGCTGGTGCGCCAGGAGCTTCTGGCCGGCAATGTGGAGCGGGCCAATGAGCTTCTCGGCTATCCCTATACGGTGACCGGCGAGGTGGTTCACGGAAATCATCTGGGCAGAACCTTCGGAATGCCTACGATCAATCAGATTCCGGCAGAGGAGAAGCTTCTGCCGCCCAACGGCGTTTACACGGCGCGAGTCGAAGTGGACGGGCATCTGTATGAGGGAGTTTCCAATGTGGGATACAAACCTACCATTGAGGGAAATTACCCGAGGGGAGTGGAAACCTACATTTTCGGCTTTGACAAAAACGTTTATGGAAGAACTCTGGATGTGCAGCTTTTTCATTATCAGAGGAAGGAACAGAAGTTTTCTTCCGTGGAGGAGCTGAAAGCCCAGCTTGCAAGGGATGCGGAAGGCAGCCGGCAGTTTTTTGAACAGCATCGTAAAATGCAGAAAATCCCAAATTAGCAGTTTACAATCGGAAGCACGTATGCTATACTACAATGGTGTGAAAATGCGCCGATGCTCAGCATATGGATACTCCAACCAATGCCGGGTGTCCGGTGTGAATGAAAAATAAGGAGGAAACAAACATGATTTCAAAGGAAAAGAAAGCAGAGATTATCGCAGCGTATGGAAGAAAGCCTGGAGACACCGGTTCACCTGAGGTTCAGATCGCAATCCTCACCGAGAGAATTGCAGAGCTTACCGAGCATCTGAAGGAGAATCCGAAGGATCATCATTCCAGACGCGGCCTTCTGAAAATGGTAGGACAGAGACGTGGTCTTCTGGATTATCTGAAGAGAAACGATATCGAAGCATACCGTAACCTGATCGCACGTCTTGGTATCAGAAAATAATTGCGGAATTGGAAAGCATCAGGGTGGAGGAACTCCACCCTGTTCTTTTAAAAATTTCAAGGAACTGTTGACCAGGCAGGAGTTTACATTCGAGACCACTGAAAAGCCCAGGTTCCGCGGGCAAGCTGAGTTTTTCAGTAGTTTCGGTGTCTTCTGCCTCCAAAGAAAAGGAGAATCCTATGTATAAGAGTTTTTCAATGGAACTGGCCGGAAGAACCCTGACCGTTGATGTGGGCCGTGTCGCAGCGCAGGCCAATGGTGCTGCATTCATGCACTATGGTGATACTGTGGTGCTTTCGACTGCAACGGCTTCAGACAAGCCCAGGGAGGGCATTGATTTCTTCCCGCTGAGTGTAGAGTTTGAGGAGAAGCTGTATTCTGTGGGCAAGATCCCCGGAGGCTTCAATAAGAGAGAGGGAAAGGCGTCTGAGAATGCGATCCTGACAGCGCGTGTCATCGACCGCCCCATGCGTCCTCTATTCCCGAAGGATTACAGAAATGATGTTACCCTGAACAACCTGGTTATGTCTGTGGATCCTGAGTGCAGCCCGGAGCTGACTGCTATGCTGGGTTCCGCCATCGCAGTATCGATCTCCGATATTCCCTTTGACGGCCCGACTGCTGCTACTCAGGTGGGTATGATCGACGGAGAGTTTGTATTCAATCCCACTGCAGCACAGAAGCAGGTATCGGATATGGCTCTGACGGTTGCTTCCACCAGAGATAAGGTTATCATGATCGAAGCCGGCGCCAATGAGGTGCCTGAGGCAAAGATGATCGAGGCTATTTTTGCAGCCCATGCCCTGAATCAGGAGATTATCAAGTTCATCGATACCATTGTGGCAGAGTGCGGAAAGCCCAAGCATTCCTATGAGAGCTGTGAAGTTCCTGCTGAGCTCTGGGATGACATGACGACTGCCATCACCGGCGAGGAGATGGAAGAGGCCGTGTTCACCGACGTGAAGCAGGTGCGCGAGGAGAACATCAAGAAGCTGACCGAGAAGCTGGAGGAGCGTTACGCGGAGGAGCATCCCGACTGGCTGCCTCTGATCGGCGAAGCACTTTACAAATATCAGAAAAAAACAGTCCGCAAGATGATCCTCAAGGATCACAAGCGTCCTGACGGCCGTGCGATCACTCAGATCCGTCCTCTGGCAGCAGAGATCGATATTCTGCCGAGAGTACACGGCTCCGGCATGTTTACCCGCGGACAGACTCAGATCCTCAATGCCTGCACTCTGGCTCCTCTTTCCGAGCGTCAGAAGCTGGACGGTCTTGATGAAAACGAGACCTCCAAGAGATATATGCACCATTACAATTTCCCGTCCTACTCTGTAGGCGAGACAAAGCCCAGCAGAGGACCGGGACGCCGGGAGATCGGTCACGGCGCACTGGCAGAGAGAGCGCTTCTGCCGGTTCTGCCCAGCGAGGAGGAATTCCCCTACGCCATCAGAACCGTATCGGAGACTCTGGAATCCAACGGTTCCACCTCTCAGGCCAGCGTATGTGCATCCTCTCTTTCTCTGATGGCAGCAGGCGTGCCCATCAAGAGTGCCGTTGCCGGTATTTCCTGCGGTCTGGTGACCGGCGATACCGATGACGATTACATTGTACTGACGGATATCCAGGGCCTGGAGGATTTCTTCGGCGATATGGACTTTAAGGTGGCAGGTACCCACAAGGGTATTACCGCGATCCAGATGGATATCAAGATCCACGGCCTTACAAGACCGATCATCGAGGAGGCAATTGCCAGAACAAGAGAGGCAAGACTGTACATTCTCGATGAGGTTATGGCTCCTGTGATTGCAGAACCCAGAGCTGAGGTCGGAAAATATGCACCGAAGATCTCCCAGATTCAGATCGATCCTACCAAGATCGGTGATGTGGTCGGCAAGCAGGGCAAGGTGATCAATAAGATCATTGAGGAGACCGGCGTAAAGATCGATATTGAGGATGATGGTTCCGTATCTGTATGTGGCACCGACAAGGTGATGATCGAGAAGGCCATCACCATCATCAACCGCATTGTCAACGATGTGGAGCCCGGCGAGATCATCACCGGCAAGGTAGTCCGCATCATGAATTTCGGCGCTTTCGTAGAGCTGGCTCCCAATAAGGATGGTCTGATTCACATTTCCAAGCTGTCCCAGAAGCGGGTTGCAAAGGTTGAGGATGTGGTAAACATCGGCGATGAAGTGACTGTAAAGGTTCTGGAGATCGACCGCATGGGAAGAATCAATCTTTCTATGAAGGATGTTCCTCAGGAAGAGAAGCAGACGGAAGAATAATGGAACAGCAGAATATGCAATAGAGGGAGGCTCCTTTCCACGGCAGTGGGAGGGAGCCTTTTAGTTCACAGGTCTTTTTCACAAACCTTTTCCGGGGCGGTGGGAGTGAGGAGGACAAGCCCCAGCTTTCCGACTGCACAACGGTAGAGGTAGATCTGATCGGAGAGAACATCCTGGATGGGAACCTCCGTCCGGTTGATTTCATGGACCATGTCAAGGAGACTGGAGACCGGGGGACTTTTCTTGACGGGGAGCAGGAGAACCTCATGGACAGAGCTGGGGAGCACATAAAAATCATCTTCGCATACCCGGGCAAAATCAGCCAGCACATCCTCATAAAGGAGGCAGGCAGCGCCGAATATCTGGGATTTATTGGTGAGGACATAGAGAGAAGACAGGTTCTTAAGAGGAAACTGGTCGGAAGGGTCGAGGAAGGAGCGGATCAGAGTCTCCATGGGGAAAAGCTCACAGCCGGTCAGGGAGCGGGTGTTGGCGCAGGCCAGGGTGTAAAGTTCTTCGCAGTCGGTGTCCCAGAGAGCCATGTGTTCCTTGTGGATCAACACGGTGGAGCTTCCGAAAAATTCATGCTCCAGGTGAAAATAAAAGACTACGGCCAGATCGAGAAAAGGGAGAAACGGAATGTCGGAAAGGAGGGCCATATTGGAAGCGCGGTTGATCAGACGAAAGGAGATTTTGTCCCGGACATAGGAGAAATCCCGGAACAGGGAAGTGTTGAAGTTCATGGGATAATGATGTTCCTCGTAGGCTGCTTCAATATCGTCGAGGATGTCCTCCAGACCGGTGCCGGATAAATAACGGTCATAGTACGGATTGAGATAAATGGTAGGAGAGATATTTTCTCCCGGCTGAAGGATCAGCAGGCCGTCAAGGCGCAGCCCATTGTTTTTGAGGACCGGATGAATGAGGACAGAAGCACCGTTTTTGTAACGATCTTCCATATTATTTCGGACTGCGGATAAAAATTCAGAATAGTTCATAGACATACCTCCAGAATGGGAATAAAGAATTGATAGGGAAAAGGTCTGGTTCCAGGTACAAAAAGAAAGCCCTGAAACAGAACAGATGAAAGAAAAATAAATTTTTCAAAATGGGGAAAATGCCGAACGGCTGACCATAAAAGAAGGACTGCACCTGAGTGGAATCGAACCACCGCACGTGGCTCCGGAGGCCACTGCTCTATCCACTGAGCTACAGGTGCATGTCAAAGTCCAACAAAAGATATTTTACATCATTTAGGGCAGAAGGGCAAGAGGAAAATTGAAAAAACATAGAAAAATCGAAAAAAACTTAAATAATTATGAGTGTGTTGCTTTTTCTCTGTTTTTTTGTTATTATGAATTCATGCTCAAGATGGCGGCATTTGGCCGCATCAGGAAAAGGAGGCTTTTAGATGGACGAACTGAAATCCCTGCAAAAGAAGGAACGGAACGCGCAGAAGAGCAGCGGCTCCTCCCGCCGCAGGCGCAGGAAAAAGAATTCGTTTGTAGAATTCCTGCAGATGTATGGAAAATATATCATTATGGCCCTCGTCGCTATTCTGGTGGTAGTTACAGCAATTATTCTAGTTGGAAAGCTGAAAAAGGATGGAAAACAGCAGGAGACTCCCAGTGTTTCAGCCGAATCCTCGTCGGCTGCTTCGGAGCTCAAGGGCGGCAGTCTGGAAAAGGATGGCAATCAGGCAGTCAATAAGCTTGTCAATGATTATTTTACGGCACTTCAGAACTGCGATGTGGAAGCACTTTCCGGACTGGTGAATTCGTCAGATTCCATCTCCGCGGAGCAGCTTCAGGCAGAGCGGGAGTTTGTGGAGAACTATCAGAACATTGCCTGCTATACCCTGAACGGGCCTTCTGATGGAACCTACATTGTTTATGTAGCTTATGATATGAAATTTTTAAATGTCGGTACGGCAGCTCCCTGCCTGATCCGTCTTTATGTCTGCACCAACGATCAGGGAGCCCTGTATATTTATAATCAGGACGTCGGTACGGATAATGAGGTTGCAGCCTACATGGAGGAGGTCAATGCAAGAGAGGATGTCAAGGCTCTGATGAAGGAAACCGATGACCGGCTGACGGAAGCCATGGCATCCGACGAAGCTCTGAATGCGCTGGTGACAAAGCTGTATGGCGGTCAGCAGGCGGAGACTACAGAGGCGGAGACGCCTGCGGAGACTACAGAGGCGGAGACACCTGCGGAGACCACAGAGGCGGAGACACCTGCGGAGACCACGCCAGCTGCGTCGGGAAGCGACTTTACCGATGTGGATGAGACGGTTTATGCGAAAGAAAACGTGAAGATCAGAAGGACACCTGCAGCGGACGGAGAGGAAGCCGGTACACTGGCAGGAGGTCAGTCCATCCACCGGACAGGCTACAATGATAACTGGAGCCGGGTGGAATACAACGGTGAGACCTGCTACATTGCCGCAGGCTTCCTTACAAAGACCGCTCCCGGAGAGGGAGACGGCTTTACATCAGTGGACGAGACTGTTTATGCCAAGGAGAGTGTACGGATCCGCAAGTCTCCCGATGCAAATGCAGAGGTTGTCGGTACGCTTCTGGAAGGGGAATCCCTGAAGCGGACAGGCTACAACGACAGCTGGAGCCGTGTGATTTACGATGGTGAGACCTGCTATATCGGTGCAGGCTTCCTGACAACGGCGAAGCCCTCGGAGGATTAACAGGTTATCGCTATGAATGTGAAGGATTTTGATTATGAACTGCCGGAGGAGCTGATCGCCCAGGATCCACTGGAGGACAGAAGCTCTTCCCGGCTGATGATTTTAGACAGAGAGACCGGAGAGATCCGTCATACGGTGTTTAAGAGTATTATTGATGAGCTTCAGGCAGGCGACTGTCTGGTCATCAACAATACAAAGGTGATTCCGGCCAGACTCTTTGGAATCAAGGAGGAAACGGGCGCTTCCATTGAAGTACTTCTTTTGAAAAGAAAGGAAGATAATATCTGGGAGACCCTTGTGCGGCCCGGCAAAAAGGCAAAGCCGGGGACGGTGCTCTCCTTCGGGGACGGTCTTCTGAAGGGGACGGTCGTGGAGGTGGTCGAAGAGGGAAACAGGCTGATTCAGTTTTCCTATGAAGGAATCTTTGAGGAAATCCTGGACAGACTGGGACAGATGCCCCTGCCGCCTTATATTACCCATCCGCTGAAGGACAAAAACCGCTATCAGACGGTCTATGCAAAATACGATGGTTCGGCAGCAGCTCCTACAGCGGGACTGCATTTCACCAGAGAGCTCCTGGAGCAGATTCAGGCAAAGGGAGTGGAGCTCGCCAGTGTGACGCTCCATGTGGGACTTGGAACCTTCCGTCCGGTGAAGGTGGAAAATGTTCAGGAGCATCATATGCACTCGGAGTTTTTCCGCATCGAGGAGAAAGAGGCGGAAAAGATCAACCGGGCAAAGCGGGAAGGCCGCCGGGTGATTTCCGTTGGAACCACCAGCTGCAGGACACTGGAATCGGCTGCTGATGAGCAGGGATTTGTGGCGGCAAAGAGCGGCTGGACCGATATCTTTATTTACCCCGGTTACCGTTTTAAATGTATTGACGCGCTGATCACCAATTTCCATCTTCCCCAGTCTACCCTTCTGATGCTTGTGTCGGCGCTGGCAGGAAGGGAGCATGTGCTGGCCGCCTACGAGGAGGCAGTGAAGGAACGGTATCGGTTTTTCAGCTTTGGGGATGCGATGTTTATTGAATAAATTCGCATTGTAAATATGAGAAATGTTTAATTAAGAACAACACTTCTCATATTTTATATTGGATTATTCTGCCGAGTAGTTTAAAGCTTTATAAATTTGGGAACAGAGGGGGAGAAAACATGACTATTTACACTACAAAAGAATGGAAGGGCTATGGTAAGCAGAATTATTACTGGAATGAATACAGACTTGAAGGTGATGAGGTTGTTAAATACAAATGTCACCGACAAAAAATCTTCGATGGTCGAGAAAGTGAGTGGAATGAAGCTGAGGAGAGAGTAGAGGCGTGGGGAATTGATGATCCTAGCATGCCAGATTGGCTTAGAAATTATATTTAATGCAGAGGAGGTTGTAATTATGTTGGTTTTAAGGATTAACAAAATTCTTAGATTGTGTCAAATTACTTCGGGAGGAAGATGTTACACATGTCCAATAAAGGAAATTGACGGAGAACTTTTTTTCCATTTCAAAGAGGCATGGCATCCGGTCGTAGAATTTGTATCGGAGCAAGCGGAGGAATTGATACAAGCGGATGGAAAGGTTTTTTCAAGACCGTTTAAACAATAAAAATTACATAAACTAGGGGAAAATGAAATGTCCCTTGAGGTGAATGTTTCAAGGAAAGGATTGCCTAGGTTGTGAATTTACGTTTATGGAGGATGACTTAAGCAAGATAGATTCTTAAATATATCTAATGAGGTGGATTATGTCCGAGGAAAAAAGTAAAGCTATAATGGATGCAGAAAAAGACTTTATGAAATATGGAACTAAAGAGTGTGCATGTGTTGCAGAAAAGTATGTAGAATGTATAAATAGACTTACAGTAGTATTAAACAAGCATGATAGCGGACGAGAACTGGACGATAAAGACCTTTACGATTTTGAGTATTGTCAATTTATGGAACAACATTTAAGCTTGATTCTATCAGATTTTTTTCTTCAAGGATTGGGATATACAAAAGATAAATATGGCATATGGGGTAAAAAAAAGAAGGGCTTATTTCGATAATAAGCTGTAGAACGGAACTTTAGTTGAGGCTCGTGTGTCAGATTAAAACATAGTGATTTTGCTTATCACAGACTGCATCCAATATCAATGGCAAGGGCTGCGCCGGCATAAATGCCCCATTGACATTGGTTTCGTCTGTAATTAGAAGTAGTCAAGCAGAACATAAAGATGTTCTGCTACGCACACATTAATTTGCGGAATTCTGCAAATTATGGCATAAAATAAAATATTTCTCTAGAATAAGCTTGGGTAGAGAGGTATTGTTATGGTATATGAAAGGCTTTATCTATTATGTTAAGATAGTTGACACGGGATTATAAGGACAATGGAGATTATAAATGCCCAGGTTGTGGTTTTAAATATCATGAAGACAACTTTGATAATGATTATAGCAACGAACGCTTACCGATTGATGAAATTGCTGCAATTGGGGCATCACATGGTATAGACGAAGATTATAGGTTCGGATATACCGAAAACAATTAGAAAAAGAATTGCATTTTTAATGGCTATTCAGTTAAATATTGGATAGCCTTTTCTATTGTAGATAGGTCAAAAACGATATAAAATTTGATTGATAAGCTTGAATTGTTGTATTACGACATCATGATGATAGTGTGATAGTGGATAGTGTCAATAGTTTTTTGCAAATTGATAGTGTCAATAGTTATCGACGTCACGATAACGTATAATTAGTTTCGCAAATTCAATTTCATAAAAATAGACATGGTCTATAGCCGTTTGGTAGAATTAAGTTACCACACAAAAATCTCACAAAGGAGGCTAAAACCATGTCTGATAAC
>NZ_JASGBQ010000048.1 GCF_030053595.1 Fusibacillus kribbianus | reverse complement strand
CAATGTCAATAAGTTAAGATAGTTTCAAAGAGTGAGTACAGTAAATTTATGTGCTCGCTCTTTTTTTGTAATAAAATCAAAAAACACTTGACAAATCATCCCAAATTTGCGGCGAAGCCACTTAAATATATTTTTATTTAAGGAGGCTCCCTATGATACATGAATCACCTGTAACTTTAAAGAAAAATCTCATCTCCATCATTTCTGATATGCAGTCAGTATCACATTTGTTTGTGAAACAGCCGGGGAAAGATTTTTCCAGAAGACGTAAGGTTTCTTTCTCAGATACTGTCCGATTCCTCTTAAGCATGAATGGAAATACCACCCGTCGGGAATGGATGGAATTCTGGGACTTTCAGCCGGATATGGCTTCTATTCCTGCCTTTTCTCAACAACGTCAAAAATTATTGCCTGATTCTATGGATTTTTTATTCCACACGTTCAATGATTCTTTCACATCCATGGACACGTATCGTGGATACCGTCTGCTTGCCTGTGATGGCTCTGATTTAGCCATTGCTCATAATCCAGAAGATAAAGATACTCATAGACGTCATAACTCTTTGGAACTTAATCAAAAAGGATATAACCAGCTTCATTTGAATGCTTTGTATGATCTGAAAAATCGCATTTATACAGATGTCATTCTTCAACCCGGCCGCTATCCCAATGAAACAGGGGCCCTTATAGACATGATGCAGCGTTCCAAAATCCAGGAACAAGTATTGCTAATCGCAGATCGCGGATATGAAAGTTATAACGTCCTTGCCCATGCACAGGAAAAAGGATGGAAGTTTTTAATCCGCGCAAAAGATCTTGGCAGCCGTGGGATTCTTACGCACTTACCCATACCAGATCATGGAGCTTTCGATTGTACTTTATCGCTGATACTTACACGAAAACAGACAAAAGAAATAAAAAATCAGCCACAGGTCTATCGGTGCCTGACCAATAAAACTTCCTGTGACTTTCTTGATCCAGTGAAAAATCCATTCTATACACTCCATTTTCGTGTTCTTCGATTTCCAATCTCAGAAAACACAATGGAATGTATTATTACAAATTTAGAAGAAGATGCGTTTTCTATGGAAGAAATCAAAAAACTTTATGGCTGGAGATGGGGAATTGAACGTTCTTTCCGGGAACTAAAATATACGATAGGGTTGACAAATTTCCATTCTAAAAAGGTGGAGTATATTCAGCAGGAGATTTTTGCCCGGTTGATTATTTACAACTTTTGTGAACGAATTGTCACTGGCATAGTAATCCAACAAAAGAGCAGGAAATATACTTACCAGATTAATTTCACGGCAGCTGTTCTTATATGCCGGGAATTTCTCCGCAGCCGGATACCCCCACCAGATATAGAAGCATTCATTCAAAAGAATGTTCTTCCTGTGAGAGAAGGGCGAAAGGCTCCGCGAAAAGTCCGTCCCAACTCTGCAGTAAGCTTCCTATATAGGATACCATAGAAAATACGAAAAAGACATAGAATCATGCAGTTAAGTAGGACTGCTTTATTTTCTATGCAAAAAATGGCTGAAAGCAAAAATTCTCACTCTCAGCCATTTGAAATTTCAAACAGGAGTCTCTTGTAATGTCCTTAACTTATTGACATTG
>NZ_JASGBQ010000047.1 GCF_030053595.1 Fusibacillus kribbianus | reverse complement strand
TGTAAAAATCCTGGTTTATCATACAGGTAAGGATTCAGTTGCCTGATCAGGCCCTGAATTCATGTTTCTATTATCAAATCTTATGTCAGTTTTTTGAGTTTACACAGACTTTGAAACGGTCTCTTTCCGGCTGCTGTTCTTCTGTAAAATTCTCACAGGAATCATTCTCCCGGTTCAGATCCTATTTTCTTATGAAAGCACGGATTTTTTCTGCATCCACCTGCATGCAAAAATCAACAACCAGGCCTTTTCCGCATGAATAAACGGCAGGAATCAACCAATGATGTCCCGCCCAGTCAAATTGCCTGCCAATATTGATTTCTGTTCCTGCCCGGCCGCTGCCCCGGTGCCCCCAAAAACTGCCGTCAAAAAAGACCTTCCATTTCTGATGTGATTGATCCATGAATACCTCTCTGTAATTTCTATGCTCCATGCCGGGATATGCGAATCATAACCTGCATATCATCCTGTATTCTTCCTCGTTTTCATCAAAGATTTCAAAACTAATCTTTTGATACATACGAACAGCGTAATTCCTCTTCTGAACGGATAATGAGGTCTGCTTATATCCCTGCTCTTTCAGCTCCAAAAGCATCCTTTTCATCAGTGCAGTTCCGATACCATAATTTCTATATTCCTTATAAAGTGAAACAGCAAGTGATGGCGTTTCATCATCAATATGTCCGTAATCATCCATAATGCGGGCCCAGACAGCCCCTACTATTTCACTTTGTCTTAGTTTTCTTATCGAATAATCCATAAGAACCTCGGATTTATTATTCTACACAGGTGTTCCCACTTCTATCAGATTTCCATCCAGATCATAAAAGCGAATGACTTTCTGCCCCCAGCTGTGTGTCATAAGTCTGTTAACGTAATGAATATCGGGATATAACCGCTCCAGTCTCTCAGCAAATCCTTCCAGATCCGGCTCCTCAAAATACAATTCGCAGGAATTGTTTTGTGGAATAATCTCCCGCTTCAGGAAACTCTTCCAGATCTTCTCATCCTGAAGCACAAGCCCTTCCGTTAAAATCATGTTTCCGTCCTGATCCAGCACCACATCAAGCCCAAACAGATCATGATAAAACTGTTTTGATTTTTCGATATCCTTTACTACAATCAGAATGTTTTTTAATTTCATGGCCTATTTCCCCACACGATATCAGATATACACAGATGACCTCATTTCCAATGCTTCAGCTGCGAAAGGAATGAATCAAACTGAATGCGCCGCTCTTCTTCCTCCAAATGCTCCGGATTCGGCATATGACCAACAAGATACTCAACCAAAGACTCTTTTGATTGATAGGCAAACTCACCATCCGTGAAACACCATTTGCAATAATCCTCATTATAACTGCCGTCCGATTCCCGGCTGATCAGGATGTCTTCATTTAAGGGCATTCCGCAGCACTGGCAAATGAGCTGCCGGGGCGAACCAAGGAGCGTATTGATTGACACATCAAATTCTTTTGACAGCAGTTTTAAGGTTTCTGTGCCCGGCTGTGTCTCTCCGTTTTCCCAACGGCTGACCGCCTGCCTTGTAACCATCACCCGCTCCGCCAGCTGGTCCTGGGTAAGATGATGATTTTCACGCAGCTTCTTAAGTGTATCCTTCATTTCCATATCCGCTTCCCCCCTGACAAAATATATATTATATTATCATTATGGCTCTGCATTTCGTATCTGGCAAGCAACCTGCTGTTGCTTCCGGCCATCAAACGATCTGCATTCGCTGCCCGGACTGCAAACATCCATGAAATCATTTAGATTCTGCAAATTCATACGCCTGCCTGATCCATTGAAACAGTTCCTCGTCCAGATCAGCCAGCTGGCTGATGACGATGTGCGTTGTCCATCGTCCGGGATAAGGCTCTGTTTTGGCAGCAACCCGGTCCGATTCCAGCGGATAGGGCAAGCCCAGCGTAAGCACAAAATAGGGATCCGGCAGTTCCGCCTTCTTCCTGACCCGCAGAAAAGAAACACAGGCATAGACATGGCGGTTTTTAAAGGTAATCTGTGTTTTCTGAACCTTGATTTCCGTCTGCAAAAACCGCTCCGTCAGCTTGTCCGCGAACCTCTCGTAAAGCGGAAGCGCCGCCGAATGCCGGTCAAAAAACCGAAGTACATCCTGCTCTTTTACGCCCATGTTCCGTTCCTCCACATTGATACCCAGAATAAGACTTCCAGGTTTTCTGACATCATTATAGCACGAATTTTTCTCTTTTGAAGTGGGGAAGCATGCATTTCGCCGTAGCAGGTTCGATTTTGTTATTTAACTTCTATAGGGGCTGTTGCAAAAGTAGAGTAATAATCTACGGAGCAGCAGCTCCTTTTTTGTACGAAAACAGAAAACGGGCCCCAAAAGGACCCGCATCCGTGGTATAATTAAGTATGTCAAGTACAA
>NZ_JASGBQ010000046.1 GCF_030053595.1 Fusibacillus kribbianus | reverse complement strand
GTAACCGCCAAATAATAATGCGGTCAGATATAAAATTACCCCAGCCCTTTGCGAGTTGGAGTAATTCACTATAATTCACATGCGATTTTTGATAGATTGGAGTTTTTCACTCCAGGGTGCAAGCTCTGCGAGCTGATCATCGGTCATTTCTTTCGTTGGCCGATGTTCCAGCAGAAATTTCAGATATCCGTAAACATTCAGGTCATGCGCCTTTGCCATCTCAACCATTGTATAGACTACTGCACTGGCATTGGCTCCTTCTACAGAATCACTGAACAGCCAGTTCTTCCGGCCGACTGCAAATGGACGGATCGCGTTCTCGCTGAGATTGTTTGTGAAGCTGCAGCGTCCATCCTCCAGATAGGTCTCCGCTGTTTCCCGGCGGTTAAGGACATAATTCACCGCTTTATCCATACGGCTATTCCGGACTGGCTTTTGCTGTTCTAGCCACAACCAAAAAGCCTCCAGAACAGGTTTTTCCTTCTCGAGACGCAGCTGCTTACGCTTTTCATAATCACCGGGATATTTTTTGTTAATGGAATCCTCTATGGCAAACAGACGGTTACAGTACTGGACTCCCTGCACTGCAGGCTGGCTGTAATCATACTGTTTCCCTTTGGGAACGGCGTCGATAAAGTACCGGCGGATGTGTGCCCAGCAGGAACACCGCTTGATATCCGGCAGGCTGTTGTAGCCCTGATAACCATCCGTTTCCAGATACCCATGATATCCTTCCAGGAACTCCTTTGCATGGCTGCCGCTCCTGGTTGGAGAGTAGCCATATAAAATAATGGCAGGAAGGCCGTCTTCGCCGCTGCGGAACAGCCACATGAAGGATTGCGTCTGTGCCCGGCGTTCCTCTTCCTTCAGTACCTGGACCCTGGTCTCATCTGCCATTGCGAAGCTGCGCTTCAGCAGTTCCCGGTGGAAGTAATCATACATTGGCTGAAGGTAATTCCGGGAGCAATAGATGATCCAGTTGGCAAGTGTCGTCCTGCTGATCTGGGCACCATATTGTTTCCAGTCTTTCTCCTGACGGTAAAGGGGAAGTCCATTGGCGTACTTCTGATACATTGTCCATGCAACGGCAGATGCGGTCGCCGGACCTTTTCCTACCAGGGCCTGCGGAACCTGAGACTTTACGATCACAGGCTTTTCCGTGTCTCCCAATCCTTCCTTACAGGACGGACATCCATAACTCTGGCTGTAGTATTCGATCACTTTGCATGTGGCCGGGATGAATTGCAGCTCACGGCGGACATACTCTTCGCCGATCAGGACCATCTGCGTACCGCAGACCGGGCAGACCTGATCTTCATCCGGAAGAGGAATGACTACTTTTTCAACCTTCAGGCCTTTAAAAAGATCCTCATGGGCTGCTTTCTTCTTGCGGGTATGCTCACGGATCACGGCCTCTTCTTCCAACAGGGAAGGATCCTGTTCCACTTCCGCTTCATCAAAAAGGTGCTGCTGTCCCGGAATGTCATCGGTCCTTCTTTCGCTGGAGGAACCGAAAAGCTTTTTGGTAAGATAGTCCACCTGTTCCTGAAGGGCTTTTTCGTGGCTGGTTTTTTCGTCAATAACAAGACGGAGAGATCTGACCAGTTCCGTCTGCTCAGAGAGCATTGTTTTCAGTTGTGATATGGTGTCCTTCAGCTCTCGCAGCTGGATGTCTTTTGCACTGGAAGCCATCGTTTTCTCCTTGGATTTGATACCTCTATTATACCATAAATACGGTCATTCCTAAAGGAAAACAAGGGCTGAAAAATGCTGAATTTATAAGGAAATCTGTCATTTTTCTGTGCAGGATTTTTACCGATATCCAGATATTTTTTTACTCTGCTTTGAGTGCTTTGGGCTGGTCGATATCAATTCCTGACATCAGCCAGTCGAACTCCCGCCAGGAAAGATTCCGGACTTCCGACTGCTTCCTGGGCCATTGATAACCGCCCGGGACAGACAGCCGTTTATAGATCAGGACAAAACCATCCGGTTCACGGAACAGGGCTTTGATCCTGTCCCGTCTTCTTCCGCAGAACAGGAAGAGCGCACTGGATGTCGGATCCATCTTAAGCTGGTCTTCGATAATGGCACAGAGACCATCAATCGATTTGCGCATATCTGTATAGCCGCAGACAATGTAGATTTTTTCGAGGCCGGAGATATCACCTAACATGAGGCCTCCCGGATCAGGCGGAGTATCCTGGTGAGCAGGACAGGATCGGCGTCATTGCTGATGCGGATTGTCACATCATTCATAGACACTTCAATCGTATGTGAATTATCAAGGTCCGTTTGGTGTATCTGCGATGCTGTATGCTGTTCCGGAAGGTGACCCGAAACAATGTCAATGGGAACCACGTCCTGCTTTGAGCGCGGAATCTCACAATGACCATAATTCGGTGCCGGGATCTGATCTGCCGCTGCTTTCCTGCAGCGACGGACCCAGTTATAAAAAGTGCTTGTTACGATGCCGTTTTCACGGCACCAGTCAGCATCTGTCATGCCGCTTTGGCGGCATTCATTGATAAGCCTGATCTGTTCCGCCATCGGAACACGGGCTTTGCGTGTAGCTGTCATAACCTATCCTCCGTAATTGTAGTGAAATAGTCTAACTATCTTTCATTTACAATTATAGAGGAATCCAGGAGATAAGAAAATCCGCAGGAATATTTGGCGCTTAC
>NZ_JASGBQ010000045.1 GCF_030053595.1 Fusibacillus kribbianus | reverse complement strand
ATTTTTTATACCAAAAGATGCAGACTTGCTCAGAAATAGAAAAATTCATACAAAGAAACGCCAAAACCGACATTTGCCGGAGTTGGCGCTTCTTAATCAGGGACTTATTTTACAGCCCCTTTTGCTTAATCATTTTGCAATTGTTCCAGTTTGATTTTGTCTGTAACCTCCACTGTTCCACGAGCCAGCCTGACCATACCCTCATTCTGGAAATAGCGAAGCATTCGGGTAACTACCTCACGGGCGGTGCCCATGTGGCCCGCAATGGTTTCATGGGTAATCTTGAGGATGTTTGTTTCCTCTAAGCTGCATTCCTCCAGCAGAAATTCTGCCAGCCTTTTATCAAAGCTTTTCCACATGATCTGCTCCATGAGCCACATAACCTCAGAAAAACGGGTAGCCATAATTTCGTTGGTAAAATTAGCTACCACAGCAGACTCTTTCATAATGCGCTGATAAGTGTCAGCAGAAATAACCCACATCGTGGTATCCTTCTGCGCCTCAATGGTGATCTCAAACTGAATGCTGTTCATCATACAGGAGGCGGAAAACAGGCAAATATCCCGATCAAACAAACGATAGAGGCTAATCTCCCGTCCTTCATCGGAAAGAATATAGGCACGAAGCTGTCCGCTTCTTACCAGCAGAAGACCGGTACACTCCACCGTTCCGTTGTGAATCACAGTCCCTTTGTCCACTTTTCGTAAAACTGCATTTCGCTCCAAAATCTGCTGCTGGGTCGGTGTCAGTTTGTTCCAAATTGGAAAATAGGATGAAAAATCCATGGGTACACCTCCTTGAATACACATAGTATAAAACAATTTATGGCATATGTCAATAATTCCGTTGACATATAGGAAAAGGAGATGTACAATGGTCGTATAAATGGCATATGCCGTAAATAATATGGAGGTGAATCTATGCCAAGACCGAGAAAATGCAGAAAAGTTTGTTGTTTGCCGGATAATGATGGTTTTGTTCCGGTTCGTGGCGGCGAGGAACTGACTCCCATTGTCCTGAATGTGGATGAGTATGAATCCATTCGCCTGATTGACCGTGAAGGTTTTTCTCAGGAGCAATGCGGAGAATATATGCGTATTGCCAGAACAACGGTTCAGCAGATTTATGCAGCTGCCCGCAAAAAACTGGCCGATGCGCTGGTTGAGGGACTTCCTCTGCGAATCGAGGGAGGGGATTTTACACTCTGCAGCGGAAACAGCGCAGCCTACGGGTGCAAAAATTGCTATCAGCAAAAAATCCATCCGATGCACGAAAAACCGAAAGGAGATAATATTATGAGAATTGCAGTCACTTATGAAAACGGAGAAATCTTTCAGCACTTCGGTCACACCGAACAGTTTAAAATCTACGATGTGGAAGATGGAAAAATCATTTCGTCTGAGGTTGTGGATGCTGGCGGCAGCGGACATGGTGCACTGGCAGGCGTCCTGAGTGCACTGAAGGTGGATGCCCTGATCTGCGGCGGTATTGGCGGCGGTGCCCAGATGGCACTGAGCGATGTGGGTATCCGGCTTTATGGTGGTGTTTCCGGCAACGCTGATGCAGCAGCAGAAGCACTGGCAGCAGGCGAGCTGGACTTCAACCCCAATGTCCGGTGTGATCATCACGACCACCATGGGGAAGGTCACTCTTGCGGTTCCCACGGCTGCGGCCATCACTCCTGCGACTGAAATAGGTGATTAAATCACGGAATATGTGTCGTGATTTGATAAAATATAGATAAAGGAGGCGGTAAAACCTATGAAACAATATGTTTGCGGCATTTGTGGATATATTCACGATGAAGCTGTCGGTGGCAAGTGGGAAGACCTACCTGCCGATTGGAAGTGTCCTGTCTGTAAAGCAGGCAAAGACGCTTTCAAACCCAAAGAAGAAAAAACAGCGTCCCAGGAGGTCCTTGAAAAGCCCCATGTGGACAAGGAACTCTCTCCCATGGAAATGAGCATCATCTGCTCCAATCTGGCCCGTGGCTGCGAAAAGCAGTATCTGCCCCAGCAGGCAGATGATTTCAGAAAACTGGCAGAGTTCTTCAGAAGCAAGGCTGCGCCCGTCGAGGAGGCCAGCACAGCCAAGCTGCTGGAACTCATTGACAAGGATTTGTCTGTAGGGTATCCCTATGGCAATGCTATAGCCGGTGAAAAACCTGATCGGGGTGGTCTGCGCTGTCAGGTGTGGAGTGAAAAGGTTACCCGAATGCTCCAATCTCTGCTGACTCGATATGAATCTGAGGGAGACAAGATGTTGGAAAACACCGGTGTCTGGGTTTGCACGGTCTGTGGTTTTGTCTATATTGGTGACACAGCTCCGGAGCTATGTCCGGTGTGTAAGGTTCCCAGTTGGAAATTTGAAAAAATGGAAGGGAGGGCATAACTATGGCTGAAAAATATGCAGTAAGAAATCTTCGCTTATGTACCAAGGATTGCCTTTGCCTCTATGTCTGCCCAACCGGAGCGACTGATACAGAGAACAGCATCATTGATCCTGAAAAGTGTATCGGCTGCGGTGCCTGTGCCGAAGCCTGTCCATCCTCTGCAATCTCTATGGTTCCAAAAGAACTGCCGCCGCAGCAGCCGAAAGAAGAAAAAGTTGTCGAAGCACTTCGTGGCTTAGTTCAAAGCAAAGCCAATGCAGAGAACATTGCTTCGCAGCTTCCTGATGTCTTGAGCGTCGCTGTGGAAAAATCCTCTCGCCTGATGGCTGAGGATCTGTGCAGAGAAGCCGGCTTTATGCTGCCTCAGAGCAGCAACACCAGATCGTTTCTGGAAAGTATTAAAACGTATCCCGGCATTCCTGTGGATGCTGTGGAATCCCTGTTAAAAAACATTCAATTCAATGAAAAAATGGAGGAAAAGAAAATGGAAAAATGGAAATGCACAGTCTGCGGTTACATTCACGAAGGCCCTATGACACCTGATTTTAAGTGCCCCATCTGCAAGCAGCCTGCCAACAAGTTTGTGAAGATTGAGGAGGCTGCGGCTCCTGCAAAGAATCCCTATGCAGGCACCAAAACCGAGAAAAATCTGTGGGAAGCCTTTGCTGGTGAATCTCAGGCACGCAACAAATATACTTACTTTGCTTCAGTAGCCAAGAAAGCCGGTTACGAGCAGATTGCTGCTCTGTTCCTGCATACTGCACAGAACGAGATGGAGCACGCCAAGTTGTGGTTCAAAGCTCTGGGCGAGCTGGGCGATACTGCCGAGAACCTGCTCCATGCTGCTGAAGGTGAGAACGCCGAGTGGACGGATATGTATGACCGCATGGCTCGTGAAGCTGATGAGGAGGGATTCCATGATCTGGCTGAACAGTTCCGTGGCGTAGCTGCCATTGAGAAGATGCACGAGGAGCGCTACCGCAAGCTTTTGAGCAACGTGGAGGCCATGCAGGTGTTTGAGAAGAGCGGCGTTACCATCTGGGAGTGCCGTAACTGCGGACATATCGTAGTAGGAACCAAGGCTCCTGAGATCTGCCCTGTCTGCAAGCATCCTCAGGCATTCTTCGAAGTGCGTGCGGAAAATTACTAAGAATCAATAGCCTATAGATGATGGAAGTATAGAAGGCAGTATGCCGCCTGTCGGTTTCCCGGCAGGCGGTTTTTTACAGGAGGATGCCTATGATTCAAGATAATGCCAGCTTTACCTTTTTACATCGCATAGAGGAAGTAGAACTGAACATTGAGGATGGACGCTGGCAATCTGCTTTGGCATTGGCGCTGACTTTGCCTGATATTTGTGGCGGAATTGCTTTCCCAGAAATTGTAAAGCGTTATCGGGATGGGCGTGCTGTTCTGGACAGAAACCAGAGACCAACTCGTGATGTAGGAAATCAATATATTCGTTGGTTTGATACATACGCAGCACCTTTCTTTAAAGTCTCTGCGCAGGATATCTCACCCTATATCTGCGGAGAACGATGCTGGCAGCTTCGCTGTGAATACCTACACCAGAACAAAGGCTTTGCAAATACTGAGGACAATAGCCTTACGGACATCCGTATCGATATTGAACAGTTTTGCCGAAGAATGTGCCAAGCGGCCAGAGCTTATTATGAAGTAGAACATACAGAGAAAGATTTCAACCTTTATAATACACCCGTTCTGGATTTTATTAAAGCATCACAAGACGAACAATCAAATGCCACGATTGCTATTATGTGCAGCAATTCAGCCTATGGGAACGGACTGAAACTGGCACTTCAGTGCTTATCAAAAAACATCCTTGTATTTGAAACTCCGGAGGCAGCAAGAAAAACATCCATAAAAGATAAGCAGTCTCAAATCATCCGTTCCAGTGAACATATCCTCGAGTTACTTAATAACGAAAAATTTTAGT
>NZ_JASGBQ010000044.1 GCF_030053595.1 Fusibacillus kribbianus | reverse complement strand
AAATCATCAGCCATTTATACGGGTAATCTGCCTCAGCACATCTTATCTCAAGTCTTATCTTTTTAATCAGTTTCACAATTAAATTTGCAATCCATCTCATAGTCTTTTTCCCTTATTTTTTTTATTTTTATTCAAAACAACCATATAGAAAATAGTATATCGCAGGCTGGAGAAAACGGAAATAATTTCCGTTTGCAAAAATCCTCATATTTTATTTGATTGAAATATAGGAGTATGTAAGACCTTAATGGTTATCCTGGGCCTACAGGATAACCAGTTAAGGCAGAGAAAACAGGGGAAAACCGGGTTATTTTTATCCTCCCGAAAGCCAAGGGAGGATAAAGAAATAACCTGGTTAAGGCACAGGAAAAGCATACAGGCCAAGTATGCAGGGCGTCAAAATGACTATATATCGAGATCGACTCGAAGACTCCAACCCACCAGTGCAGCGTGAGCACCCAGACAAGGTCAGTCTATAAAAGACCGGCGGAGCAGCTTAACAAAAGACCGAGTCGATGCGGCAAAGGAGTAAATATGGGTAAAACAAACAGCGTACAGTATGACCTTCTGCAGGCGGCGCTACCACAGACTGCCAATAATAACACAACAAAAACATATAAAAGATCGATCAAAGCTTTCGGCATCTGGGCAAGAGAACAGGGCTATAAAAATGTTCAAGCGATCCGGGATGCTGGATCAGTGGCGGTACTACAGCAATACGAGCAGTTTCTGGAGCTTCAGACGAGCAGCCCGGCCAGCATACATACCCGGTTGGCCCCAATCTGCAAGGGACTAGGAGTGTCTATGGCCGACATAGATAAGCCCAAGCGCGGCGCAGAGAGCCTTTCCAGGAGCCGGGACAGGGAAAATAACAAACAAGGTAAAAAAGAGGCTATATCAGCCAAATACGCGCGCCTGGTGGCCTTTCAGAGCGCTGTAGGTATTCGCCGGGCGGAGCTGGCCCGGTTGAAAGGCGGCGATCTGGTGACGGACCAGGAAGGTTGCTTATGTATCCGAGTAATCCGGGGGAAGGGCGGCAAGAATCAACTTCAAAGGATTTTGCCTCAACACCAGGGCACTGTCATACGCATCATGACTGCGATCCGTTCGGATCAGCAGGTCTTTTCGGCGGAAGAAATGGCAAATTGCATTGATTTGCACTCCATGCGGGCAGAATTGGCGAGAGATGCCTATGTCTATTACGCGAATCGGCTGCAAACGGAGCCGGGATATCGAGATCAGCTTCGTGGAGAACTGCAGCGGCGCTGGCAGAGCTGTCAGAATCAACGCCGATCCGGGGCCGCATGGCAACGGTTCCGGAGGGAACTGTACAGTCAAGAGCCATATAAATTGCGCGGTGCCAATCGACAAGCTGCAGCTAATCGCGGGCGTCCGGTGGAATACGATCGCCTGGCTATGATGGCCGTCAGTGTTTTCCACCTGTCACACTGGCGTCTGGATGTCACTGCGGTCAATTACCTGGCGTAGCTGCAGCTGCAAGCTCCCCGCCTGGATAACCAGGCAACGCTTGCCGGGGGAGACCCCTGGACCCCTTGTGTACCAGACAAGCTTTGTGATACAATGTTTTAACGGTTTTTTTACCGTTAAAAAAGGGGGTTTAATATGGGAATGACTATAAAAGACTACGCTGCCGCTAGGGGAAAAACCGTACAGGCAGTGTATAAGCAGATCCATGCCAAAGAAAATGCCGAAGTAAAGAACCATATATGCAAAGAAAAAAGGGGTAATAAAAGCATTCAGGTGCTTGACAATGAGGCTATTAAGATCCTTGACTCTGCCAGTCGACAAGCTCCGGTTATTATAAATCAAACCGCTAAGGACACTGAGCTTGAAAATTTTCGGCTTGAGAATGAAAATCTTAAAATCAAAATTATGGAGCTACAAGAAAAACTGATCAGCGCTCATGAGAAAATAGGCTGCTTGCAAGAGCAGCTGCTTCTTTCTGATCAGAGGCGGCATGAGGAATCAGCAGATAATAAAAGGAGTTGGTGGCAGCGTTTTGTCGGTAAATAAACTTAACTCTTTTCAATACTTGGTTTTACAGTTTTAAAATAGCTTATTGTGGCAGTAATACCATTGTAGTATAATCAACAACGTTGTCTCCCTAATCTGGCAACAGAAAGGGGGTGCGCCAGTTGGATTTATTGATTTCGTTATATGTCTCTGTTGTGGCGAGTGTAGTTGCCTACTACATTTGCAAATGGTTGGACGGAGATGAGTAAGACAACCAGCCTAAAAGATTAATCCACTTTACGGAATAGAAAACCCCGGAGGGTGCCACCTCCGGGGTTTTCGTCTGTCCAGTTGGACATTGATTTCGTTTTGCCTACTGGCATTATAGCATATGCTCTCGGCAAAATCAAGTATCCCCAACTTCTACTATTTGTAAACTGTGGATTTACTAAATACGGCTCACATGGTGGGGTAAAGATAGATATAAGTATGTACGTTTATATCGTTTAAACCGTTTAGGGATAGAAAAAAGCCGGAAAACCGCATAAATACTGGGTTTTATAGTTTTTAAAAAAGACGTTTACATACTTAAAAAAGACGTTTACATACTTTAAAAAAGACATTTTCATACTTAGCTGCAACTTTAAAAAAGACATTTTCATACTTAGCTGCAACTTTTAAAAGACATGTAAAAATAAAAGACGTTATATATTGTAATATGTCTTTTAATATGCTATAGTGTCTATCGGAGGGGTGTGCTATGTCAGATGAAAAGAAAAATATAGATAAAAGAGACAGTTTGAAAGTTATCACATCAAATGAATTCATTTTGGCAAGAGAATTATCTAGCATGAGTTTAAAAGCTCGAAAATTATTATATATTACAATCGCTCAATGCAGAAAAGGTGATACAGGTTTTTTCGAGTATTCAATTACTATACCAGAATTTGCAGAAATGATGGGAATCGCTGCTACCAATGTTTATCAAGAGGCTTTTTCGATAACAAAAGAACTGGCTGGGGCCTCAATCACAATTTTGCCTAAAGGCGGAAAGCGTTTTGAACATTATCCACTAACTGCAAGATGCAGATATGATGAGGCTTCCTGCATTATAATACAACTAAATCCGGCTATGACAGATCTATTACTTAATCTCAGAGGGAGCTTTACACAACCGTTGCTACATGATTTTGTTAAAATGAGATCTCCGTACAGCATGGCCCTTTGGCATTTAATGCAAAAAGAAATGCACAGCCGAAAGCCTGGTCCAGAGGACTGCATTGAGTTTGAAATATCATTGCAAGAACTTCGTGAAGTCACTGGTACTCAAGGAAAACTACGACAGATTGGAGAATTTAAGAGTCGTGTTTTAGACAAGGCGTTGAGGGAAATTCGTGATAACTGCGGAGTGACTATCACATATGAAAATATTAAAGAAAGTAGGACTATTAAGGGCTTTCTATTTAAAGCTGTATCAAAATATCATATTAATCAGACCAAGATTAAGCCTGAAACTATAGCAAAAGCAGATGCATTTGAGCAAAAAAGAATTAGGGAAATGACTGATCTGGAAAAGGCAGAGTACGATCGGCTTACAGAGGGGGCAGAGCAGCTCTCCTTGGATGATTATTTTTAACGCAATAGGAGGAAAGGCTTATGAAACTAATAGGAGACAGCGTACAGTTCGAGAGTAGGTACAGTGAGGTGGATGCTTTATCCGCTGTTCTCGGGCAATGGTGCAAAGAACACCCGGATGCTGATCGGAATCAGAAAGAGGCTGCAGAAAGATTACAGCACCTATTAGATGTTCTGTATATGGAGTGGTGAGATGTGCAAAGAAAAATCCATAAAACTTGCAATTAAAAATACTGTCTACAACAGCGAGGGAAAAGCCGTTGTAGAAATAAACGACAAATGGAGAGATGAGAAAGAATGGGATGACCTATTCAAGCAAATGAAAAAGGAACAGCAAGAGGAAAGAGGCAATTAAAAGCCTCTTTTTTACGTCAATCAGTACAATTCTGTTATACAATATTTCTTATATCACTTTCTACAATGTTGAACCGTAGGAATTCTGGAATCGCATTACGCATAGATTGCAGCTTTATCGTATCATCTTTACAGGCAGAGCACATAGCTAATACACTCGCAGGATATAGCGTCGACTTAAGCTTGTGAGACCGTATATCATCATACTCAGTACATATAGGGACGTCGTTGACCCTGCTTATATAGTCGAGCATGGCAAGCAGATAGAAGCTCTCTGGATACCATTTCCGATCATAATAAATTCGGATTTGATGACATTCTAATGTTTCTACAATGAAATCAATATCACCTAACTTTTTTACACGATGGCATACGTTGCTTTTAAATAGTTCAAAGCTGATACGTTCATAATTCATATTCCACGCCTTTCATTTATCTTCATCGTCAAGTGTCTCAAGGAGTTTTCTCAATTCTTCAAAATATTCCCTTTTAATTCTTGCAGCCTCCTCGGGAGTGTGTCGCATATAAAAGCTTGGTAAAAAACACCCCTCGTAAATCATCAGCCATTTATACGGGTAATCTGCCTCAGCACATCTTATCTCAAGTCTTATCTTTTTAATCAGTTTCACAATTAAATTTGCAATCCATCTCATAGTCTTTTTCCCTTATTTTTTTT
>NZ_JASGBQ010000043.1 GCF_030053595.1 Fusibacillus kribbianus | reverse complement strand
CAGTTAAGTAGGACTGCTTTATTTTCTATGCAAAAAATGGCTGAAAGCAAAAATTCTCACTCTCAGCCATTTGAAATTTCAAACAGGAGTCTCTTGTAATGTCCTTAACTTATTGACATTGGTCGCAAATCAGCCCCTTTTTAGCACTATGACTGGAATTAAGTTTTACAACTAAGCAACCGCTGAAAACCGAAAACTTCTCCCGTCCATTGATTTTCTGCCTCTGACTATTTAAAATAGAGGCAGGAGACCTGTAAAATTGACACATTTTCCTGTATAAGCCCTCTATCGAAACCACAGACAGAGGATTATAATAAAGACAGTCAGGAGGGAAAATCGATGCTGCGAATGGAGATTGCGCTGTTTCTGGTGCTTGCGTTTGTTGCGTATATTTATTTTTCGGCAGAAAAACAGAATACACCGCTGCACCGGACTTTTTCTGTATTGCTGGTGACGGCGTTGGTGCATCTGGTATTCGACGGAGCTACCGTTTATACGGTGAATCACCTGGAGACGGTACCGCCGTTTTTGAATGCTGTTCTGCACCGGTTCTTTATGGGCACCATGGTTGTGGTGATCTATCTGTTTTATCAATACATTGCCATTCTGGTGGAGGAGGAGACCGGAAAGCCCAGGAAGCTGGATCTGGCTGCGAGGATCTTTCTGATCGCGGCGGTTCTCGGAACGACGTTTCTACCCATTTACTATACGATCACCACGGAAGGAAATTATTCGGACGGAGCGTATATGCTGGTGCCCTATTTTGCTGTGGCCTTTTATCTGATCTTATGTGCCGGTCTTATGCTGGGCAATTGGAAAGCGGTGGATCCCAAAAAGAAATCTGTCATCGGTGTGGCGCTGATCATCGAGTTTACGGTCTGTGCCCTGCAGGGATTGTATCACACCTGGCTGATCAGCGGAATGGGGATCACGCTGATGACCCTTTCCTTCTATCTGACCCTGGAAAATCCGGACATTCTGCGGGCGGAGCTGACCGAGCAGAAAATGTCCATGCTGTATCTCAAAAGCCAGGTCAATCCGCATTTTCTCTATAATACACTGGACACGATCCGTATTCAGGCCCAGTTAAACGGCGATAAGAAGGTGGCAGACCTTCTGATGCGTCTGGTGGATTTTTTCCGGCTCAGCGTGAAGGTGGACCGGCCCATGGTTTCTCTGGACGATGAAACAGAACTTCTGGAAGCTTATATGGAGCTGATGTGCTACCGTTATCCGGAGCTTTGCTGTGAATATGACATTGATCCCGACCTGGGAGGGGCGCAGGTACCTAATTTCATTCTGCAGCCCATCGTGGAAAACAGTTTGCTTCACGGGCTTAAGAATAAGGGCTACCGGGGAGAGGTGAAAATTTCCGCTCACAAAACGGAGGAGGGAGATATGGAGATCTGCGTCCGGGATACCGGAAGCGGATTTGCGGAGGGCCGGAAGGCTGCCATTGACGATATGCTTCGCAATTACGCAAAGCAGGCGCCGAAGCTTACCGGAAACAGCATCGGCATTCTGAATGTGCAGAAACGGATCAAACTGTTGTGCGGCAGAAAGTTTGGCCTGTGGTATACAGAAAACGAAGGAGGCGGTGTGACGGCTCATATGTTGCTGCCGCTTAAGGAGGAAGCGGAATGAAGAAGCTGCGTGTTCTTTTGGTGGATGATGAGATCATGATACGAGAGGGGTTTAAACGGCTTTTTGACTGGGGAGCCCACGACTGTGAAGTGGTCGGGGAGGCGGCTGACGGCATGGAGGCACTGGCGAAGATCGACGCGCTGGCTCCCGATATTGCCGTCATGGATATCAATATCCCGATCATGAACGGCTTAAAGGTCATACAGCTTGCACGGATCAAGCATCCGGATATGGCCTTTGTCATTGTGTCGGGGTATGATGATTTTTCTTATTGCCGGGAGGCGCTGCGGCTGAAGATCACAGACTATATCCTGAAGCCGGTGGATTATGAGGAGTTCGGCACCTGTATTGACAACCTGAAGATCGCCCTGTTTCGCAGACAGTCCACGAAGGAGGCGGACGAACAGGAGGAACGGCCGATCAACAGGCTGACCCGGTATCTGCAGGAGCATCTGGCGGAGGAGATCAGCCTTTCCGTCCTTGCTGATGAGTTTCATCTGAGCGCCCAGTATATCAGCCAGCTGTTTAAAAGTGAGATCGGTGTCAATTTCCTCGCCTATCTGACCAATATCCGCATGGAAAAGGCGAAACAGCTGCTGCTGTCCACCTCCCTGTCCATCGGGGAAGTGTCGGAGCAGTCCGGTTACGGGGATTACCGGGTGTTTACCAAGGTGTTTAAGAAATCGGAGGGAATCACGCCTTCCCAGTATCGAAGAGACTTTTTGGAGAAAGAAAACTGATGTATCGATTACTGATCGTTGAGGATGACAAAGGAATTGCAGACGCAATTAAAATGCAGGCAGAGACGTGGGAGATGCAGGTCCGTTCCGTGGAAAATTTCCGGGGTGTGATGACGGAGTTTGCGGAATTTGACCCTCACATTGTCCTGATGGATATTGCCCTGCCCTTTTTTAACATGAAATAAGCAAGAATTCTCCCACCTCTAAGGTGGTGAGATGAATTGCAAAAAATCTTACCAGATCAAGAAAAAGAACACTTGTTCTCTGAGCAAAACAGTGATATAATATAATCAGTCGAAAATGAAAGGCTGCTGATTATATGAGACAGATGGATCATAATGCTCATTCGGTATATCTCTTATATTATCATCTTGTTATGGTAGTAAAATATCGGAGGAAGGTAATAGACGACCGGATATCAGACCGGGCAAAAGAGATTTTCGAATATATAGCACCAAACTATGGAATTGTTTTGGAAGAGTGGAACCATGATATCGATCATGTGCATGTCATGTTTCGGGCCCAGCCTAAAACGGAAATATCAAAATTTATCAATGCTTATAAGAGTGCGAGCAGCCGGCTGATCAAAAAAGAGTATCCAAAAATCCGGGAAAAACTTTGGAAGGAAGCTTTCTGGAGTCAGAGCTTTTGCCTTGTGACAGCAGGCGGTGCGCCGCTTGATGTGATACGGCAGTATATTGAAAGTCAGTCGAGGGGGAAAAGCATTGAATAAGGCCTATAAGTTTAGGATCTATCCGAACAGAGAACAGGAAGTCCTGTTATCAAAAACGTTTGGCTGCTGCAGATTTTTGTATAATACCATGCTGTCAGATAAGATCCGTGAATACCAGGCAACCGGAAAGATGCTGAAGAACACACCTGCCATGTACAAGAAGGAATATCCGTTTCTGAAGGAAGTGGATTCACTGGCGCTTGCCAATGTACAGCTCCATCTGGAAAAGGCCTATCAGAATTTCTTTCGAAAACCAGCGATTGGTTTTCCAAGATATAAGTCAAAGCACAGGAATCAGGACAGCTATACCACAAACGTGGTCAATGGAAATATCGTGCTGGCAGATAGAAAATTGAAGCTGCCCAAGCTTGGAATAGTCAGGATCAGACAGCACAGGGAGATCCCGGAGGGATACCGTCTAAAATCTGTTACTGTAAGCAGGGAACCGTCCGGAAAGTATTATGCGAGCCTCTTATATGAATACGACTGTAGTGAAAACCAAGCTGCAGCCTGTAACTATGAGACCGCAAGGATACTTGGGATCGATTATGCGATGCACGGGATGACAGTGTTTTCCGATGAACTGGATGGGGTCTATCCGGGTTATCTGAGACAGGCAATGGAAAAACTGGCAAGGGAACAGAGAAGACTATCGCATTGTCAGAAAGGAAGCTGCAACTACAGGAGACAGAAGCGGAAAGCAGCGCTGTGCCACGAGAAAGTGAGGAATCAGAGGAAAGACTATATCCATAAGCTGACCAGAAAGATTGCAGATACCTACGATGCGGTAGGAGTGGAAGATCTTGACATGAAAGCCATGAGCCGGTGTCTGAATTTTGGAAAGAGCGTCATGGATAACAGTTACGGGATGTTTCGCGATATTCTGACATATAAGCTGGAGGAGCAGGGAAAGAAACTGGTAAAGATTGACCGGTTCTTTCCATCCAGCAAAAGATGCTGCATGTGCGGAAACGTGAAAAAAGAGCTGCAACTTTCCGAACGAATTTATCGCTGTGACTGTGGAAACGTCATGGACAGGGATAAAAATGCAGCGATCAATATCCGTGAAGAAGCGCGGCGAATGCTGACTGCATAGCAGGAAGCAAAAAGGAAATACGTCCGTATCCGGACAGGATAGTCAAAAAGCCCGTATCCGGGCTTAGAACAATCGCGGGGCACGCGAGGGTAGCCTGCAGATACTTGGCTCATGAGAGCCATTGAACAGGAAGCCCCCACTTCAAAAGCTTTGATTTTAGTGGTGGGAGCATGTCACCCTGCGCAATGTACCGCTTATGATCACGGTCCTGGCCGTTTCGGTCCTGCTCTTTGGCATATGCTACGGGATCATTTACCGGTTTACGTCCAATGCGTATTATTCCATCGTCAGCGGGAGAAAGGAATAAAACAGAAAGCCGCACTGAAACAGGAAACTATGGAGGAAATGTGGAATGACAGTCAAAATTCAACAGGTGGAATTGGAAGATGCTGCGGAGCTTCTTTCCATCTATGCCCCCTATGTCCGCGATACGGCAGTCTCATTTGAATATGAGGTCCCTTCCTGTGCGGAATTTCGGGAAAGAATAAGAACGATCTCTTCGGCGCTTCCCTATCTGAAGGCAGTGGACGAAACGGGAATTCTCGGGTATGCCTATGCCGGAACCTTCAAGAACAGGAAAGCCTACGACTGGTCGGTGGAGGTGACCATTTATGTGAGAAGGGACTCCAGAAGGGCCGGTGTGGGAAGACTGCTCTACGGTGCCCTGGAGGATTCCCTGAGACGGATCGGGGTCCTCAATATGAATGCCTGCATTGCGGTCCCCAGGGGAGACGATGAACATCTGACCAATGACAGTTACCTGTTTCACAAAAGGATGGGCTTCGACCTTGTGGGAACCTTTCACAACAGCGGCTATAAGATTGATACCTGGTATGACATGATATGGATGGAAAAAATGATCGGAGAGCACTGCCGGGGGCAGGAAAGGGTAAAATTCGGGGAGTGGACCGTTGGCAATGACTGAATTTTGTAAAACTGACACGACCGGTTGAAAAAGGGGCTGTTAAGGTGGATTCAGGGCAGGACTACAGCTGCAGCTCCACAATTTCCTTCAGATTGAAATATTCTGCTTCATAGCGGGGATGAAAGGATCGAAGTGCATCAATGACAAAAGTCCTTGGAAACTGCATCAGCCAGCGCTGCTCTTCGTAAACAGCGTCAACATACTGGCTGATCCTGTCGATCCCTTCAAGAGTCATATCGAGGCCGAAGACCGGGTAATCCAGAGTGATCCGATGTTCTGTCGGTGCAAATTTCACATCGTAGTATAAGGGAGTGTTGCAGAATGACCTAAAATCTGAACGATTGTAGGTCAGGAGCAACGCTCCTTCGTTTTTAGCTCAGAAACCCCGGCTCAGATATCATTTTGGGATATCTCGGCCGGGGTTTGG
>NZ_JASGBQ010000042.1 GCF_030053595.1 Fusibacillus kribbianus | reverse complement strand
TGTTATTGGTGGTACTTTAACAATACTATCTTGGGACAATCCTGTCACTGCCTTTTTTAGAAAAAGTAAAAAGCTGCGCCACAGCCTTGGCAGGCCATCGCGCAGCGATTTTGTTCAATTCCAATTTGTTGCTCAATTTCGTATTCAAATTATACCATAAAACTTGTGAACAATTCTACCGCAACTTTGGACTATATGAGAAAAGTCCGAACAGTTTTCTGCCCGGACTTCCTCGCTCAATTATAAATCAACTCTGCTTTCACAACTGCCTCTGCCTGCGCCTTGCAAGCGTTCATCTGCCGCACCCATTCCATTTGGTTTTCAGCTTTCAGTTGCTCGGTCACGCCGTTTTGCTCTGCCAGTGACCGCACGATCAGCTCCATGCGGTTTCGTGCCGCTTCTTCAATCTCGGCGCAATGTTCAAAGAGCTTGTCGGATAGCACCAGTTCATTGAACAGTATCGGGCGGTGCATTTCTAAATACGCCTTGCGAAGTCTGCCGTAGTGTCCGATGGGCTTGGTCTTGCGGATAATGATGTTCGGGATAAGATAATCGCCGTTCTGCCTGTAAGTGATATTCATGCTATCTGCGCTCCTTTCTGCGGCTCTCTCTGCGGTAAACTGCTGACAGGGACGAACACGCCCTTTGCAATGTCCTCTGCACGAATGGCGGCTTTCTTGGCTTCGATTTCTGCTTTTTTTCTCCCCTTGATTTTGTCCTCGTATCGCTTCTGCGCTCCGCTGGCTTTCCGCTTCAAGTAGTTCTGATGAAGCCTGTCCTTGCGTTCCTCACGCTTGCGGATTTCCTCTAATTCTTCCGGGGTCAGCTCCACTTCTCCAAACGCCGGGGGAACGAATCGCCCAACAAAATTGAAGTAAATCTCGACCTCCTGTGTGGTCTGAATACTGCCCTTGCGGTCACGCTCATGCACAAGGATTTTCTCGATAAACTCGTTGAGCATGGCAATGGTCAGCTTGTCGAAGTTCTCATATTTGTCAATCAGAGCGATAAAACGGTCAGCGTCCTTTTCGTGCTTCTCATAGCTCTTGACAGCCTTTTCCAGAACAGAGATTTCAGCGGTAAGCTCGGACTGTTCCTTTTCGTATTGAGCGTCCAGAGTGGCGTATCTGCTGTCGGACAGCTTGCCTAAAATGTTGTCCTCATAGATTTTGCAGAGCAGGACTTCCAGCTCGGAAACTCTCTGCTTTGCTGTGGCAAGGCGTGTGCGCTGTTTTCTGACCTCTGCCGTCTGCTGGCTGGACTGCGCTTCCTGCACCACACGGACAAACTCGGCTCGGTCATGCTTGGCATACTCGGCAATAGCTTTGAGCATTTCGGAAACAAGGGACAGTACCACATCTTCATTGATACGGTGCTGTGTCGTGCAGAGCTTTCCAACTGGGACTTTGCTGTATTGGGAACAGGTATATTGAGAAATACGCTTGCCGTTGTTGGTACGGTGGACATACATCTTGCCGCCGCAATCGGCACAATAAAGCAAGCCTGTGAGGGGAGCTGCTTCGCCCCAGCCGTCCGGGTAGCGTCTGACATTCCCACGGATTTTCTGCACAAGGTCAAAGGTCTGCTGGTCAATGATAGCTTCATGGGTATTCTCGAAAATCGTCCATTCGTCCTCCGGGACATAATGGCTTTTCTTGTCCTTGAAGTGCTTTCGAGTCTTGAAGTTGATGGTGTGTCCCAGATATTCACGCTTTTCAAGAATGTTGCAGATGGTGGAAGAACCCCAGCCGTACACATCTTTGAAAGTCTTGTTTTTATTCACACCCTCGCCGTGCTGGGCAAGGTAAGCGGACGGAATGAGGATTTTTTCTTCTTTCAGCTTGCTGGCGATCTGATACGGACCGTAGCCCTCAATCGTCATGGCAAAGATGCGCTTGACCACATCAGCGGCTTCGGGGTCAACCAACCATTGGTCTCTGGCTTCGTTCCAGAGATAGCCGTAAATGACCGTGCCTGTGAGGTGCTTGCCGGACTTGCCTTTGGACTGGAAAGTGGAACGGATTTTACGGCTGGTGTCTCTGGCGTAATACTCGTTCATAATGTTGCGGAAAGGGGTAAAATCATCGTCACCTCTGGCACTGTCCACGCCGTCATTGATGGCGATAAGGCGAACGCCACGCTGACGCAGGATTTCCATAATCTGACCTACTTTCAGATAGTCACGACCCATGCGGCTCATGTCCTTGATACACAGATACTCCACATTCCCGGCTTCCACTTCTTTCATCATTGCCAAAAATCCGGGACGGTCAAAGCAGGTGCCGCTAATGCCATCGTCCGTGAAATGGACAATGTTTGTAAAGCCCTGCCGTGCGGCGAACTCCTCCAACATTGCCTTTTGATTGGATATGGAGTTGCTCTCACGCTGTTGGTCATCATCTTTGCCAAAGTCATCACGGCTCAGTCGTTCGTACAGAGCTGTGATTTTCTCGTTTTTTCTCATAACTTGCGCTCCTTTCTTCGGTTTTAGGTTATGTGTTCTAAGAGACTTCCCAACCGCTTGATTAAGAAGTCTTTTAGAGCATACAACACCTGCCGCAAGTTTGTACTTCTTGTACTGCTTGACCGCAAAATGTTCCGGGTCTTTTTCTTCCAGACGTTCAAACATGAGGTCTACCGGGTTCTTAAAGTCCTCGTCGTCCTCGCGGGCTTCCGACGCATTTATCATTTCAAGCAGCGTCGTAAAGTTCTTTTCCTCGTCGGGGGCTTCGTACCAGATATAGCCGATAAGCGCGGTATAGTAGAGCTTTTCAGCTTTTACCCAAAAATCCTCGCCGGATTTCTCCCCGTCGCCTTTGGTGTTGGCGATAATGGTATTGACTAACTTCAAAATATCCTTTTCGCTCCGCAGATAGGCAAAGGGATTGTATTTCATGGATTTTTTGAAGTTAATCGTATTCAGCACTTTGATTTTGTACCCGCCCCGCTGTAAGAGCTTCCCGCACTCGATTAAGACGGTGCCTTTCGGGTCGGTAACAACATAAGAACTGTGCATTTGCATAAGGTTGGGCTTTACGAAAAAGCGGGTCTTGCCGCTGCCGGAACCGCCGATAACAAGAATGTTTTTGTTTCTTGCATACTTCGGCTGCTTCGGGCGGCTGCTCATCATCAGCCTTTCGGTCTGCGTCAGCAGCACATTATTTTCAAATACAGGGTCGATATACGGCTTTATATCCTCCGCGCCGCCCCAACGTGCAGAACCGTATTCCATGCCTTTTCGGTACTTCTTCGCGTTCTTGCCTTTCATGTAAACGGCAAGCCGGATAATGACCGCCCCCGCAATGCCGATAAGCAGATCGGCGGGGTGCAGGCTCGGCGCGATACTGGAAAAGGCGGCGGCAAAGCCCGTCCCAAGCTGCAAGAGCTTTTCGCTTGCGTCTGCGCCGGGGGTAAGGCGTATTGCTGCGCCTATCTTGTCAAACAGATAGACAAAGAGCAGATAGGGCAGGTTGAGGATAAGCAGCTTTTTGACTTCCTGCTTCATAGCGATACCTCCCTGTCCTTGTTCTTTACCTTGTCCCGCTGCGCGTTCAAGCCCGCCGCCTTTTCTTTCAGAGAGGAAAGCAGCTTGCGGATAGAGGGCTTTTTCTCCTGTGTCAGCTTCTTTGCGGAAAACTCCTTAAAGGCTGCGGTCAGCACGTCAGCGTCGCGGCCTTTGAAAAACACAAGGTAGCGGGGCGGGTTTTCCGTCGTGTCCTTTTTCAGCGCAAAGTCGATACCGTACTTTTTCGCCGTACTCTCAAAGGCTTTGATATTGCCCTCGGTAATCTCAATGTTGGAAACTCCCGCGTTCTGCTTCATAAGCTGCTTTAAGGTCTGCTTGCCCTGCGGCGTTTTGTCTTTCTGCTTCTTCATCTGTGCAAGCAGCGTTTTCATAGCCTTTTGAAGTGTCTGCGCGGTCAGCTTCCCGGTCTTGATGTAAAGGGCTATGGTCTTTTCGTTGATTTCATCTTGCATTTACCGTCCTCCTTTCGCGGTAGTCTGATAGTGTTAGGGTGGTACGCCGCTGCGGTAGCCGCCCATAAGCTTTAGATACGGACGCGCAAGCCGTTCAAATCCTCGGCGCGGATACCCACAAGGTACCATTCCTGCGCCGCGCTCATTTCAATGCGGGTCGGCTTCCATTTGCCGCCTGTGAATACGTCGAAACACTCTCCGCAATGCAAGCCGCCGTAATAGTCGGCAATGTCAAAGCGAATGTCGTAGCGGTCGGTCTGTTCGTCAAAAATCAAAGCTCCTGTTTTCTGTGCCATGTGGTAATCCTCCTTTAGATTTTGCCTGTCGCCATGTCGTGAGCGACAAGGGCGGTATAGTAGCTGTCAATGGTATTCGGCGCATTGAACAGCACCGCTTTAAGGTACTGTTTGATGTTGCGGATTTTGGTGGTATTCTCTTTCATGCAGTCAAAGACAAATTCAATGTGACTGCTGTTGAGCTTCATAAACTTTGCCTTGACAAGCTCTGCCGGGTAATCGTCCCCGGCGATACGGATTGTCTTTCTCTTGCTGCATACCGTTTCAAGGATAATCGAAACAATTTCGTCCAGACGGTCTTTGTCTACCTGCCCGTAGCGTACAAAATGGTCGTACTCGATATTGTCCTTGATGATTTCCTCATAAACGCTGTATGCGTCTGTCGCTTCCTTTCGTTTCCGTTCCGGCGGCTCTGCCGCTTCCCCGTCGTAAGGCAAGGGATTTAGGGAATGGATAGGAATGGAATCGGTACTTGATAAATCTATATTTGATTTTTCTTTTTTGGGTAAGTTAGTCTTTTGTATATCTTTATTTAATTGCGTTGGATTTTCCAACGTAGGTTTTTTCTGCGTAGGTTTTTCCAACGTTGGATTATCCAATGTTGGATTTTCCAATGTAGGTAAATCCGATACAGGCGGGGTCTGCGGCTGCTCAAAAATCACATAATCTGCGCCGCGCAAGCGTCCTTTCTCGTCGCGTTCCCTTGAACGCACGATATACCCGGCGCGTTCCAGTTCCTTAACGGCTTCCCGGATAGCGTCGATTTTCTCCCGGTTGATAAAGGACAGCCCCGCAAGGGTGTAGTCCCAATCCTCTGGCAAGGACAGCATTTGCGATAACAGCCCTTTTGCCTTTAGGGATAGCTCCTTATTGCGTAAGTGGTGGTTGCTCATAACCGTATAGCCCTTGTTGCGCTCCACTCTGAAAACTGCCATAGCTTCATCACTCCTTTGCTGCATACCTGTTACGCAATAGAAACGCGATTTTGAGGGTTTAGGTATCAATCCCTTATCCGCTGAAAACCGCGTCCGCAAAGCCGCGTAAATCAAGGGCTTTTTCATGCCTACTGCGTAACAAAGGGCATGAAAAAAGCGGCGTTCCTGTTCTTCCTTGTGGGAAGTGAGAAACGCCGCCTGTGCGGTGCGTTATTCTGCTTCTTCGGCTATGAGGTCTTGTATGACTTCGCCAAAGTCTGCCGTAAAGGAAAAAATGAAGTATTCCAAAACGGCGGGGTCTGCGTCCATAGGCTCGGCTTCCTCGGAAAAGGGCAAGCCCATAAGCCCATAGAGCATTTTTATGATTTTGAACAGCTTCCCCCGGTCGGCGGGGGTGTTCATGGTAACAAGTACGTCGGTCAAGCGGTTTACGGTTTCCATGTCGCCGCCTGTCGTTACCCATACCATTTCTGCGAATGGCTGCGTGATTGCTCCGGTTACAAGGTTTACCTTATCCTTGCTGATTTCGCCGGACGGGAGTATAATACCCTTGTCTAAAAGTACGTTTTTCATGTCGTCCTCCTATAATTTGTGGTGCCAAAATGGTGCCCGGTCTTACAAAATCATCTTATACGGAGATATGGCAAGATAAATGACGATATGCAGAAAACCTTGATTTTAAGCCATTTTCGCGAGGTTTTATAAACACTTGCGCGGGCTTATAAGAAGATTTCCGTCTATCAAATCAATAAAAAATGGTGCATTTAATAAAGCTCAGCTAATCACGCTTAAGTTTTATGCAACTTTCGTCTGTCGTTGCTTTTTATTATGATATTTGTAAAGATTGAATCCACATGAAATCAGTGTGAGT
>NZ_JASGBQ010000041.1 GCF_030053595.1 Fusibacillus kribbianus | reverse complement strand
CTATTCCTTTTCTTCGGCATAATGAGCCTAATATTTGTCCTACATCTGCTTTGATATCCTTATAGATTACCTGTCGACGATATTTTGGTGCAAAAACCAGATGATACTTGCATTCCCATTTAGGTCAGTTTACAAGGAACTACACGCAGACCGTGAAACGGGCTGCTGACAACAAACGGCGCTATGCTCCCGGCTGGGTGCATAGCACCTGTTTGTTGCGGGGGTTTCCAAAGGGGGCAGCGCCCCATTTGGCACACGACTTTGCGGAGCAAAGTGTAGTGTGTTATACGCTCTGTCGGCGTTGCCCTGAAAATACCGTTGCCGCCGGGGAGGGCAAGGGCATTTGACGCGGCAGGAAAGCAGGGCTTTGTTTGGGGCTGGTAAGCCGGAAACAAAGGGCTGATTTCAGCAGCAGACAGGGCGTATTATGAAAGCCCCCGTCCCTCGTCCTCCGCCCCCGGCCTATGGGACAAAAAGTCCCAAAGCTCTGGACACCGTGACCAGATGTGTGGCCACACTCCGGGAAAAGTAGCAGGACGGCAGGAAACCGTCAAGGCTGAAATGAATGGGCTGACGCCCGGCCTTGACCGTTCCCCGCCGCCCCGCTGGATGGGTGGACAAGGTGGCCAATCCCTAAAAGTGTTTGGCCGCACTCGTTCATTTTGGGGCCTTTCTTCTCCCAAAATTGAAATGGGCGGGAAAGCCCTAAAATGGCTTTCCCGCCTTGATTACCCATTAGCAAAGACGGGCGAGACTGTCAACGGCGGCGCTGAAAGCGCCGTTCATCTTGACCGTTGACTGGCTCGCCTGGCTTTGCTACTGCCCGTAAGAGATGGAAAAACAAGATGGAAAACAAGGTTAAAAATGGTTGACAAGTCTATCGGATGTGTGTTATACTGTGCGACAGTTTGAGATTGGAAGGAGGCTTACGTGTGTTAATTTGTGTACGCTAATAAGCAATAAAAAGTAGAAGTACCTTTCCACATGATGGTGGGCTTTTTTTGCGTGCGTATGCAAAGGAACACGTAGGTTTGACACGAGCAGTCTTTGAACTGTATCGTGGTGTTTTTTCGTGCTTTGTTGTTATGCAGGCGTCTGCCCTCTCTGTGGGACAACGCCTGCTTTTTATTGCAGAAACAAAGGAACAATGCAATAAAAAAGGAGGTTCGCATTATGACCCAAAACAACAATTCATGGAGAAAAACTTATTTTACACTTCTTGCCGGACAAGCAATATCCTTTATTAGCAGCGGTATTTTGCAAATGGCCATTATCTTTTATTTGGTTGCGAAAACTAATTCTGCAATCATATTGACGGCGGCAACACTGATTGGATTTTTGCCGCAAGCCTGTTTAGGCCCGTTTGCAGGTGCTTTTGTTGACCGGCACAGCCGTAAAAGCGTAATGATTGGTGCGGATTTGATAATTGCCGCCGCTGGCGGTATTCTGGCGCTGGTGGCGTTTTACATGGAATTGCCCGTATGGTCTATTATGGTTGTCCTGTTAATCCGAAGTGCGGGAACTGCTTTTCATTCTCCAGCATTCAGCGCAGCAACACCTATGATTGTGCCAAAAGAGGAACTTACAAAATGCGCTGGTTACACGCAGACCATGCAAGCAGTAAGTGCGATTATCAGTCCAGCTGCCGCAGCGTTTTTATATGCTGTTTGGCCTCTTAATGCAATTATATTGTTAGATATTGTGGGTGCAATCCTTGCCTGTGTGACTGTTGCGATTTCGTCCATACCAACGCCTGAACTATGTCCAGAAACGAAAAGACAACAGTTTTTACAGGATATGAAAGAGGGGTATGTGGTATTAAAGCAAAACAGGGGCCTCTTTGCTCTGCTCTGGATTGGTGTAATTTATATGTTCTTTTATATGCCAATCAGTACGCTTTTTCCTCTCATCTGTATGTCATACTTCAAAGGAACACCGGCCCATGCCTCTGCCGCTGAAATTGCTTTTGCGGTTGGTATGCTGCTTGGCGGAGTCATTCTGAGCATTTGGGGCGGTTTTAAGAAACGGCGGTACACCATCGGTCTTTCCGTTCTCCTGATGGGCGTTAGCAATATGCTCTCCGGGCTTTTGCCGCCAGACGCATTTCTTGTCTTTGTTGTGTGCTGTACTGTTATGGGAATTTCCGCTCCATTTTACGGTGTGCAAAATGCGATTTTTCAAGAAACGGTCAAACCAGAATATCTGGGGAGAGTTTTTTCTCTACTGACAAGCGCCGCTTCCCTCGCCATGCCGTTTGGCCTTGTCATTTCCGGGCCTCTGGCGGAGCGGCTGGGAGTTGAGAAATGGTTTGTCATTTGCGGAATTGGCATTATCATCGTTGCGCTTGCCGTATTTTTACTACCCGGTTTGAGAGAGATTGACAATACGCAATAATCAACTGCACCTTTTTCTATTACTAAACAAAATGCCTGGATGGTGGTTCTGAAAAACCAGAACCGCCGTTCAGGCATTTTTTATCTTCGTCCTCTCTGCGGTTTTGGATTCTTCAGCAAGTCGGATTTTTCCGCAATCTTTTTCAGCCACTTCCGTTCTTCTACTGACAGCTTCCTAAAATTCAGCTTGAGCCGTTTGCAGATAAACGCCAAGTACGCTTGTTCCGTGTCGCTGTCCTGGCTGACGATTTCACCAGCAGTTTCCAGCATTTCTTTTAGCGGGTTATCCTCTGGGACGCTGAAAAAATCGTCCTTGTGTGTTTCCCGCAGAGCAAGGGCAATCCCGTTTATGTCCCGTTGTATCACATAGCGGCAAAACTCGTCCTCATCAATATGGGCGGTGATAAGCTGTCTTAACTGCGTATCACTCATGCCAGGATTATGCTTTTTTATAACAGTTGCGCTCATCGTGTCCACTATGGCGTTTGCACCCTGCGCCTGTTTCAGTGCCGTTCCGTTCACATAGATTTCAAGGTCAGCCATCAGCCGGGGGAAATCCGGGTGCGCCGCCAGCTCACACAGCAGGGTATTGTCTATCCTCCCGCTTTTCAGCAGGTCAATCATTTCATCACTCAAACGCAGGTCTGCAAGATCGGCGTTTGGGTGATTTTTCATTTCAGACAGCCCCAGCAGATAATCAGCGGTCACACCGTAAAACTTCGCCAGCCGGATAAGGGCATAGTGGCTGATGTCCTTGAAGTCTTCCGTTTCGTAACTGCCCAGCGCAGACTTGGAAAGCCCGGTCTGCTCCGCAAGCTGCCCCAGCGTCAAGCCACGCTCCACACGTAGGTCTTTTAATCGCTCTTGTATGGATAAAGACATATTCACCCTCCTTGCTAGCTCAACGAAAGAGAAGCCGTTATGCTATGTACTATGCTCATAGCATAACGGCATAGGCATTTACAGTTTTATTTTACCATTTGCTACATCTTCACGAAATTTATCAACAAGCTTCGCTGTCAGCTTGGATTTACCGTAGTGTTCAAGTACAAAAGTACGATAACTTTTTCCATCTACAAGCACATCACTTTTTCTGGTCAACAACCAATTTCCGTTACCTCCTCCCTGTTCTCTAATATTCCAGTCTTTCCCATATCTTTTATAGATTTCATCTTTTTTACCTTGAACAGACATTGATTCGCTTGGAATATAAACAATTTGCATAATAGCTCCTCCTTTATTTTGTGCAAGAAGACCAGAAACCTGAATTTGTCTTTTATCTTTTTTTGATTATATCACAAATCCGAGAGCGTGGAAATAGGGAGTTTTTCAGGCTGATTTCCTACCTCTTGGATATACGGCACAGGCGGTCAAAAAGGTGTAGACTTGGGATAGTTCATCGATGGACAAGCACCTTGGAAACAGAACACGCCAAAGAAAACGGAGGGACGCATGAGCAAAAGACCCTATCAACACCTGCCGCCGCTGGAACACAGGCCGGACGGCTCCCCCTACCGCATAACCCCGCCCCAGAAGAGACGAGCCAGCGGCCTGATACGCCGGGAGTGCTGCAACTGCGAGGACGGAAACTGCCTTGCGCTGGACGATGGCGACACCTGCGCCTGTCCGCAGATGATTTCGTTCTCCGTCTGCTGCAAGTGGTTCCGCTGGGCGGTCTTGCCGCTGGACAGGACGCTGGAAGCGGAGATTTACCGGGACAGGGACTTGAAACGCTGTGCGGAGTGCGGCGGTGTGTTCGTCCCGAAGTCCAACCGGGGCAAATACTGCCCGGACTGCGCCGCCAGAGTTCACAGGCGGCAGAAAACAGAAAGTGAACGGAAAAGGAGGTCTGCTGTGGACAGTTAAGAGCGGGAAAAGCCTTGATTTGCAAGGCTCCGCAAGCCCTCAACCGGGGCGGCTGGTATCATTTATCATTCGCCCCGGAAAACGGGCCTCTAACCGTCCACAAAACACGCTATGACAAACACGATTTATATTCACCAGCCGGAAAAGGCGTTCAGTTTCACCCGGCTCCCCAATTTCCTTTTTGAAGCACCCACATTCCAGCCCTTGAGCAACGAAGCGAAGGTGCTGTATGCCTTTGTCCTGCGCCGGGCGGAGTTGTCCCGGAAGAACGGCTGGGCGGACGAGTACGGGCGGGTCTACCTGTACTACCCCATCTGCGAGGTGGTCGCTTTGCTCCGCTGCGGGCGGCAGAAAGCGGTCAACACCCTGCGGGAGTTGCAGTATGCGGGGCTGGTGGAAATCCAGAAACAGGGCTGTGGAAAACCCAACCGCATTTACCCGAAATCCTATGAAGCGGTTCCAAACACCGACTTCAAGAAATCCGGTTATGGTACGCCGGAGGGCTGAAAACCGTACTTGGCGAGTACGAAAATCAATCCTCTTGAAGTACGGAAATCTGACGGTATATAGAAATACAGAGATTAAAACCATCTATTTACATTCATTCCATTCCAATCCTATCAGAGATATTTTCGGCGGGAAAACCCGCCGGAAAGGAATGGAATGGGGAAAGGAGTTCAATGGCACAACACGCAATTTTGCGATTTGAGAAGCACAAGGGCCACCCGGCGGGGCCGCTGGAAGCCCACCATGAACGGAAAAAGGAGCAGTACGCCAGCAACCCGGACATTGACACCAGCCGGAGCAAGTACAATTTCCACATCGTCAAGCCGGATGGCCGCTACTACCATTTCATTCAGAGCCGCATCGAGCAGGCCAGATACCGCACCCGCAAGGACAGCACTCGGTTTGTGGACACGCTGATTACCGCCAGCCCGGAGTTTTTCAAGGGCAAGTCCCCAAAGGAGATAGCGGCCTACTTCCAGAGGGCGGCGGACTTCCTCATTGACCGGGTGGGCCGGGAGAACATCGTTTCGGCTATGGTACACATGGATGAAAAAACGCCCCATCTGCACTTGGTCTTTGTGCCGCTGACAAAGGACAACCGCCTGTGCGCCAAAGAAATTATCGGCAACCGGGCCAATCTGACGAAGTGGCAGGACGATTTTCACGCCTGTATGGTGGAGCAGTACCCCGACCTGGAGCGTGGGGAAAGCGCCAGCAAGACGGGCCGGAAGCATATCCCCACCCGGCTGTTCAAACAGGCGGTCAACCTCTCCAAACAGGCGAGGGCCATTGAAGCGGTTCTCTCCGGCATTACCCCGCTGAACGCCGGAAAGAAGAAAGAGGAAGCCCTCTCCATGCTGAAAAAGTGGTTTCCGCAGATGGAGAACTTCTCCGGGCAACTGAAAAAATACAAGGTCACAATCAATGACTTGTTAGCGGAAAATGAAAAGCTGGAAGTCAGGGCAAAGGCCAGCGAAAAAGGCAAGATGAATGACACGATGGAACGGGCGAAGTTAAAAAGCGAACTGGACGATATGCGGCGGCTGGTTGACCGTATCCCGCCGGAGATTTTAGCGGAACTGAAACGGCAACAGCGGCAGCATGGAAAGGAAAGGTGATCTTATAAGTAATATCAGATACAAAAAGGAAATCGAAATCGTGACTTTTCAGGGAAAGGAAATCACACTGGAAAATCTCTCCCCGGTGTTCACGCCGGAACAGGAAGCAGCCAAACGCCGGGAACTGGAACAGCAGCTTTATGAGGTGTTCCGCAAGTACGCCGACAAGCGGGAGAGTGAGGAAGCCGGGACATAAGGTTTTCCAAACCCATCATTGATTTGCGGGGCTGCTGGCGGTATAATAGAACTGTCAGCAGCTCCGTTTCTTTTTTAAGAAAAGGAGCGACAATATGAACAATCGGATAGACGCAATCTATGCAAGACAATCGGTAGACAAAAAGGACAGCATTTCCATTGAAAGCCAGATTGAATTTTGCAAATACGAGTTGAAAGGCGGTAACTGCAAGGAATACACAGACAAAGGGTACAGCGGCAAGAACACAGACCGTCCGAAGTTTCAAGAACTGGTGCGGGACATCAAGCGGGGCTTGATTGCAAAGGTCGTGGTTTACAAGCTCGACCGTATCAGCCGTTCCATTCTGGACTTTGCCAACATGATGGAGCTGTTCCAGCAGTACAATGTGGAGTTTGTGTCCTCTACGGAAAAGTTTGATACCTCCACGCCGATGGGACGGGCCATGCTGAATATCTGTATCGTGTTCGCCCAGCTTGAACGGGAAACGATACAGAAGCGGGTAACGGACGCTTACTACTCCCGCAGTCAGCGGGGCTTTAAGATGGGCGGGAAAGCCCCTTACGGCTTCCATACGGAGCCTATCAAGATGGACGGTATCAACACAAAGAAGCTGGTGGTAAACCCGGAGGAAGCGGCCAATATCCGGCTGATGTTTGAGATGTACGCCCAGCCCACAACTTCCTACGGGGACATTACCCGGTACTTTGCCGAACAGGGGATTTTGTTCCATGGCAAAGAGCTGATACGCCCCACGCTGGCGCAGATGTTACGCAATCCTGTCTATGTGCAGGCAGACCTTGATGTGTACGAATTTTTCAAAAGTCAAGGTACAGTCATTGTCAATGACGTTGCCGATTTTACGGGCATGAACGGCTGCTATCTGTATCAAGGGCGAGATGTAAAGGCCAGCAAGAAAAACGACTTAAAAGACCAAATGCTGGTACTGGCTCCCCATGAGGGTATCGTCCCCTCCGACACCTGGCTGACCTGCCGCAAGAAGCTGATGAACAACATGAAAATCCAGTCTGCCCGGAAAGCCACCCACACATGGCTGGCAGGAAAAATCAAGTGCGGGAATTGCGGGTATGCTCTTATGAGTATCTACAATCCCTCCGGCAAACAGTATCTCCGCTGCACGAAACGGCTGGACAATAAAAGCTGTCCTGGCTGTGGGAAAATCATCACTTCGGAACTGGAAGCGGTTGTTTATCAGCAGATGGTAAAGAAGCTGGCAAGCTACAAGACGCTGACAGGAAAAAAGAAAGCGGCAAAGGCAAACCCGAAAATCACCGCCCTGCAAGTGGAACTTGCCCATGTAGACAGCGAGATTGAAAAGCTGGTGGACAGTCTGACGGGGGCAAACAATGTCCTGTTCTCCTATGTGAATGTGAAGATAGCGGAACTGGACGGGCGCAAGCAGGAACTTCTGGCAAGGATAGCGGAGTTGACTGTGGAGGCCATCAGCCCGGAACAGGTCAGCCAGATTTCCGGCTACCTCGATACCTGGGAGAATGTATCTTTTGATGACAAGCGGCGTGTGGTGGATTTGATGATCACCACCATAGCCGCCACAAGCGACAGCTTGAACATCACATGGAAAATCTGACTGGCGGCACCCCTCCCGTCAGATACCTACCCTGTGTAGTCCCTTGTAAACTGTACTTTAGTATGGGCTAAACTATTGTTGTCCATTTTGGACCTCCTATGCTTTTATATTTGTGGTTTGCAGACCTACTTTTATTCTAGCATAGGAGTACTTTAATCTAAAGAACTGCCCTCCCCCTG
>NZ_JASGBQ010000040.1 GCF_030053595.1 Fusibacillus kribbianus | reverse complement strand
TTCATTCTCAGTTAGAGATTTTCTTTGAAGAACGTCTGGAAGGACATAAATACTAAGACGCACCATATAAATGTTGCTGTTTACAGCTGCATTTATATGGGCGTAACGCAGGGGATCCGGGGGGCGCGCAGCCCCCGTTTCAGGATCTCCCTCTTGACATGTAAAAATCCTGGTTTATCATACAGGTAAGGATTCAGTTGCCTGATCAGGCCCTGAATTCATGTTTCTATTATCAAATCTTATGTCAGTTTTTTGAGTTTACACAGACTTTGAAACGGTCTCCGCCTCCTACTCTATTTCTTTATAGGAAAGACCGTCTGCAGCGTTCGGGGAGTTTTTTACAGCCCCTGATCACATTAAACCGATTTTCCGTTAAGGCTTAAAACCTTGTCAGCAATTTTTTCTTGAGAAGGGCAATCAGCAGTGCGATGTTTCCGACTAAGGAAACAGCGCCAACACTCAGTCCCACAACTGTAATAACTCTTGTGGTGTCCATCTTTTCCTGCTGGGTGCCGTTTACCTTCTCCTGCTCTTCTATCTGCGCCTTTAAGGCTTCAATTTCTTCGCGCAGAGCGTCGATATCCTCCTGATGCTTTACGCCCAGTTCGTCCAGCCGCTGGGACAGGCCGTCAATACTTTTCTGGAGCATATCGTCTGCCAGCTTGTAGGCGGCTTCCAAAGCGGAGTTCAGTGTGGTGATTCTGTTGTTGAGCTGCTCAGCATCTTCCTCCATGGCATTAAGCAGTTCTTTCTTGGCTGTCGCTATATCAGACTCAACCTTTTTAATGGTTGTCTGCAGCGCCTCGTCTGCTTTAAGCATCGTCTGGCCCAAAGCGGCAAGGTTTTCATTAAGGGAGTCGATATCCAACTTCAGGAGATCGTTCGCATTGTTATAAGCGTCCGTCAGGTCGGCGATGGATTGCTCAAGCTCTTCTTTGGTAGCTTCGCGCAGGTTTTCAATTGCGGTGGACAGGTCCTCGTTGACCTTGTCGATTGCTTCCTGCAGAGCACCGTCCGCTTCTTCCATAGTCTTTTCAAGAGCGTCACGTTTATCAGACAGAGAGTCGATATCCGCTTTCAAAAGGGCGTCCGCAGCGAGATATGCCGCCGTCAGGTCGGCGATGGCTGTATCGGTGTCACTGCTCAGATTTTCAATGGCCGCTGTCAGGTCATCATTGACCTTGTCAATGGCATCCTGCAACGCCTCATCTGCTTCTGTCATAGTTTCGCCCAGTGCATCTGCTACTTCGCTCAGCGCCTGATATTTCGTTACAAGGTCGGCAATTTTACCGGCGAGGTCGGTGTCCCCGGCCTTAAGGGCTGTTTCAAGATCGGCGATACTCTTCTTCAGCTCCTGTACCAGAGCATTGACATCCTTGTCGCTCATAACAAACAGGCACAACACTTCGTTGGAGGGCACACCTCTCATATTGGTATTTTCATTATACGGGATAACCGTGAATGTGGCTCCCTGGGTTGTATATCCGCTTACATCAATGGTGATTGAGCGGTCAGTGGAAGAATTGCTGCAAGCCCCGATATAACCGTCATGCTGGTCGTCGTACGCATAGAAATGTGTTGCTGCCATACGTCCCGTGTCTGTTGTGGGAGCGGTAAAGGTCAGGGTGACTGTGCCGTCTGCGTAGGTTGCCTTCAGGTCGTCAACAGGCTGGGGAAGATCCGTCTGATCCTTTACGGCGTAACCCACAAAGGGAACTCCCGGTAACATGTCGGTGGTTTTCCAGCCGATAAGCTTCCAGTTAAAGCCGTAGTTAGTCAGATCGGCGCTGAGGTTCTGAACCGTTCCGGATGTTTCTGTGCTGGTTATGGACGCCTTGGAGAAAGAGTTGCCTTTCAGACGCTCATAACCCGCTGTAACGCCCGCATAGGCGCTGAAAGATCCTACTCCGCCGCCTACCATAACCGTCATGTTTGCAAAGCAGCCCTCGGCAACAGATTTGGTCTTTTCCTCTTCCAGCGTGACGGAATAGGTCTGTGTCTGAGTTCCGCCCGCGTGGGAGAGCTTCATCCATGTGTCGTTGGCGCCCACTTCTGCCTTGCTCAGATCCCATCCGGGGATACCGTTGTATGTATATTTATCGGCACTGCTTGCGTAAGCAAAGGGGTTGCCCTCGTTATTCAGGAAGTACTTTTCTTTCAGCGCATCGGTGATCAAAGCCATTTTGTGTTCTTTTTCAATGTTGCTGTCTATGCTTTCGTCAACCTTTTTGTTATACGCTGTGGCAAGCTCATTGTACTGATCCATGGAAACCGACGTGAGCACGGGGTATTGTGGTGCGGAAACAACAAGTGCGTTTTGGGAAAATTCGATCTTTTTTGTATCCTTATTATAGACGCCCACATCGTAGGCGTAGTAATACATTAAGGTCTGACGCAGGATAACCTGGTTCTGGTCGTTGGCTTCAAAGGTCGTTGTATACGTCTTATCTATACTGCTTACAAACTCCTCGTTCAGTTCGTAAGCCACGCCTGCATCCATACTCGTCTTTACGGGTCCGGCTTCAAATTCCGCGGAGAAGCCCACGTTGTAGGACACCTCAGTCGATGTACCTTCTGTTACGCGGTACCCCTCAGAATAGCTGTACTGGGTGGAGCTGTTGCCGGCTTCCAGCTCGGAAAAATAGGGAGCTGCCTGTAAAAACGCTACGGGAGTGGGGTCCGTGTAGCCATAGGCCTTGCCGGAGTACTTTGCAACGACGGAGTCGCTGCCGACATCTACTCCGCATAATACTATGCCGGCATCACCGCGGGTTACGTCCTTAAAACCACGATACACCGCCTCCCCCGTAAAACCATATTGTCCCATAGGCGTATCAACACCTACGAAATTTGTGAGCTTATCCGTGCCGGTAGCACTATCGTTTCCCCAGTAAATATCCTCTTTGAAATTGTAATCTCCCTCTTTGTTTGCGTCGGTATGGGTTTTATAGCCTACAACAACGGCGATTCCTTCTCTTCCGTTGTCGTTTTCAGCTTTTGGGAAAAAGTTACCGACAGATGCGGAAAGGACAAAAACCTCGTCGACATCATAATCTTTTCCGTCAAGTTTATAGCCGTCTTCCAGATAATAGAACAGATTTTCATGATAGGTCTCATCGCAGTTAACACTTGTGTTTCCTGCCACGGATTGAAGCTCACCGCTGCTGTTCATATAATAGAACCAGCCGCTTAAGAATACATATTCCTTGGTGTGCATGCCGTCCAGCGCCACACATTCCACGGAAAGCTGCTGGAAAAGATACTCATTCTCACGAAGGCTGTCATCCTTTGCGATGTAGCTGGTGCTGTTCCTTGGGAGCTCCCGGATTCCGCCAACGCTTTTCAGCTTACCCGCTCCGCTTGATTCATAGTACGCGTAGGAAACGGGGTTTGCATTTGAGCTGTCATCAACAATCACAACATCGTTTGTCTTGCTTTGGTTTGTAAATCCGGCGGCAATGATTTCATTTTCACCGTCGCCGTCAATATCGCCTACGGCAACGCCGGGGCAGGCAAGGGTCTTTGTCGTAGTACTGTCAACTTTTGTGCCGACAGACGCTTTGTCAATGGATAGGTCGGCGACCGATGAGGTGCCCTTCTTGCCGTAGCCGACGGAAAGCTGGGGAATGCAGGTTTTGTTTTGCACTGTGCCGACATAATCATTGCTTATATCTCCTGTATAAGAGAGTGCGACCAGGTCGTCAATGCCGTCGCCGTTTACATCTTCGCTGGCAAGAGCCATACAAAGCTGATTTTGTAACTGAAAGGATTTTGATAAATCTGAATTTTTATATGCATCGCTTAAGTATGATCCACCGTTTCCGGCATTATCAATGCGTTTATTAGAGAATGCGGAACCTGAATAAGAAACCTCATACAAGCGAAAGCTGTCGTAAATGATAAGGCTGTCGCGGCCGTCGCCGTTATAGTCACCGGCTGTGATCTGAATTACGTTACTGGAGTCTACAATAGTGAGTTCTCCTATCAGATTGCCATATCTTCTTTTGGCGTCTGGTGAAAACTCAATAGGCGATTGCAATACTGCTTTTTTGCTTTCGGCATCGATGATGTACAGGTAAAAAGAGGCGATAGGCCACTTTTTACCAGTGGAATCTGTTTCGGTGCCGTCGTCTTGGAATCCGATAACTGCCACATAATTCTTCTGACCGCAGCCCGTGGGGTCAAACGCGACGCCTCGCGCAAAACGCAATCCGTCAATATCCTCAGTTTCCGGAATCCGCTGATTGGAGTCTGCCACCAGAAAACCATACTCCTTTACACAGTGCATATCGTCCATAATCTTTGCGTTTTTGAGTTCATTTCCCTCTGATACATATTGAAAAAGCTCAAGCTTTTCAAGCATGGTAAACTGCTCACCCTTTTGAGTGCCGTAAGGCGTCAGGGTGTCGTCGCCGAAAGAATCCGGCTCACCAGACTTAGACTGCTCCAGCATGGCGTTAAAAATTTCTTCACCGCTGGCCTTCGTGGAATTGTAGCCCAAGCCTCCGTCGGCATTGGGATACCAGGGCTTGATGATCTGTTCCGTATCATCAGGAGCAATGGGTACTATTTCCATCTCAGCTGATGCGTGCAGCGGAATCATGCCGATCAGCAAAAGGGCGCTGAGTATAATTGCTGCGATTCTTTTTTTCATAATGGTTTTTCCTCCTTTAATGAGCGGTCCTTTTGGGACAAATACATCGCGATCCCTTTCTTTAGAACGCTTAACTGCGCCTGCAGATAGAATTCATCCTCAAACAGCGCATAGTGGACGCTTGCGCGAATTAAAATAAAGATCAAAGGTGTGATAATGTCTTTCGGAATTGCGATTTTGCTTTCCAATTCCGCGGCGTATTCGGAATATCTCCGGTTAACGCCCTGGAAGAAGTCCTTGCCATGGGAAAAATATTTGGGATGGGTGTATACCTGATACATGAGCCGGTATTTCTTTCCGTGCTCTTTTGCCGTCCAGTAGGGTATCTCGTCAATAAACCGCCATACGTCCTCAATATCCGTGGGCGCCTTAGCCATAAAATCATCTTCTACCTTGCTCATGCAATAGGCAGTGGATTGGACGATAAGGTCATCCAAGTCGGTAAAGTATGTATAAAAACTCCCGGAGGTACAGCCGCATGCCTCGGCAAGACCCTTAATGCTTACGGCGCCCAGCCCGTGCTCTGCGTAGCACTCGTAGCATTTTTCCATGATCTCGTTTTTCTTACGCTGAAACTCTTCCTCGTTTCGTACCCGCACATCATCACCTCCCTTCTATTAACTAATCAATTAGTTAATTATAACATGACCTTTTATAAAATGCAAAGCTTATTTTGGGGGAATTGACCTCATTAAGAGGAAAATAGGCGGCTTTTTTGCGTTCGGAAAAATTTTTAAGAAATTTTGAAAAAACACCCCCCAAAATGCTCTTCAATTTCAAACAAATGAAGGGATTAATTCCGAACCACGAAAACGGGAGCCTTTCACTTGCATTTTGACAACTGAATAAATCATTCACCAAGACTTTATTTCTGATGATTTTAGCCACCTTATCGGGTACGCCGGCAGTATATTTCTGAAATTGGTTCTCTGTGAAAATGATTGAAAAGGGACAAAGGATGAAAAAAGAATATTTTAACATTCCCAATCTGATGGGCTACTTCCGGATTTTAATAATTCCGGCATTTTTGTTTTTATACGGCAGGGCGGAGACAAAATGGGAATATTTTGCCGCCTTCTTTGTGCTGGCGCTCTCTTATCTGACTGATTTTCTCGACGGTAAAATTGCCAGAAAATTTCATATGGTCACCGATTTGGGGAAGATGCTGGATCCTATTGCAGATAATCTGACCCAGGGTGCCCTGGCTGTGGCCTGTACATTCCAAAGAGAAGATTTTTATGGAGTAGGAAGCTCCTGTGACCGGGCGACAGTCATCGAGGATAACGGTGAGGCGCTTGAGGAGCGGCTTCGCATGATCGAGCATGCAAAGGACAGTATCTGTATGTCTACCGGCTCAGGAAATATTTTGACAGTATCTGGGAGATGAACATCTGTCGGCCCTGGAATGAGGGAACGTTTGCTGCATGGATCCCCGCTGTCAAGCGGTCGGCACAGGGCCTGGAGGAACTGTATGCATCGATGAAGAGTGAGCATGAAGAATGGTTCTGCCAGACGGATTATTGGAAAAAGACGGTGCCGGTTTTTGCACTACCTGTGGCGATGAGGAATTCAGAAGCATAGACGGTTCGGCAGTGGGCCGCAAATACATACCGGCTATCAGTATTGGTGCGGCTGTGCTGATCATCGGCGGAATCACTTTATTGATAGTTTCTAAAAAGAAAAAGGTCAATCACTAAGCATGAAAAGCGCCGTCCTGGGATGTCATCCGGCAGACAGCTGTCAAAGAAGCTAAGAAATAATTTCCGGCATTGTTGCCTTCGGGTTAAATGGTGGAAATCTATATAGGAGCAAGAATGGGAGTGTTGCAGAATGACCTAAAATCTGAACGATTGTAGGTCAGGAGCAACGCTCCTTCGTTTTTAGCTCAGAAACCCCGGCTCAGATATCATTTTGGGATATCTCGGCCGGGGTTTGGCGTACTTTAATAAACGGTCTGTTTTTCCGCTGTTTTCTTATGCTGTTTTCGTTTCATGGAGATGACTTTGCAGCCGATCACCTTGAATCTTTGCGTGCAGTTTGTTGATGTTGTAGCCCATACACAGCAGAAGAAACTCGATTTTTACATTGATTTTCCCGCAGGTCAGAAATCGGTCGAATCCGTAGTCATGCTTCAACACTCCAAAGGCTCCCTCTACCTGAATCGAGCGGTTCATCCGATAACGGATACCATCCCTGCTCATGATGTTTTTCAGGGATTCTTCCCGCTTTGTAATCAGCACCTTCGACACGTACAGCTGTTTCCCTTTTCGGGATCTGGTACATTTACCTCCAAAATGAGGACAGCCGGTGCAGTCTTCGCAGCGATAGATGTCCTGGCAGGACTCATATCCCGTCACGCTCTTCTTTTTCTTCTTTCCTACGTTCCACAGAATACGGCCATAATCACAGACATAACAGTCTGCTTCTTCCAGATAAGTCATATTTTCACGGCGGCCGATCTCTTTCCTGAAACTGCGCTTTTTCCATTTTTCATAGGTCAATGGCTTGATATACGCTGTTTTCCCTTCTTTTTCCAGCCAGAGATAATTCTCCTCATTTTCATATCCGGCATCTGCGGTGATACTCTCGTATTTATGACACAGCGTCCCTTCTGTGTGGCTCACAAACGGGATCAGGGTATTGGTGTCATTCCGGTCCGGAAACACACCTACTCCCACGATGTATTCGCTGTCTACTCCGATCTGGATATTATAGCCCGGCTTGAGCTGGGCATTCCTCATGTGATCATCTTTCATGTGCATGAAGGTCGCATCCGGATCGGTCTTGGAATAACTGTTCCGTCCCTTAAAGTTTTTCTTATGGGTATCGTAGCGTTTTTGGCGTTCCAGACAATTTTTCACGTATTCCTGGTCCTTCTGGATCCGGTTCTTCCGTTTTCCGCGCCCGTGTACCGGAACGATTCCCTGTGATTGCATCCTTTCTTCCAGACGCTGTGCGGCTGCTTCCAGATCGGAAACCGCTGTTTCCGGTGAGAACGCAAGGTTTTCGATATACTCCTCATTGATCTCAGCTATGCGTCCACTCAGTTGGTTCTGCATTCTTGCCTCATGCTTCCCCACGGCCTTCTTCCAGACAAACGTATATTTATTGGCCCTGGATTCGATCTTTGTTCCGTCCACGAACAGGTTTTTACCGCTGATTTCTCCGGATTTCAAAAGGATTCGGGCCAGCTGGCCGAAGAGATCCTCGCAAACTTCTTTCAGAAAGTGAGTGCGGAATCGGGCGATCGTGCAGTGGTCGGGGGCCTTACTGCCCGCTAAGAGCCACATGAAGTTGATATCGCGGCGGCATGCCTGTTCGATCTTTCTGCTGGAATAGATTCCCTGTGAGTAAGCGTATACCAGGATCTTAAACATTAAACTGGGCTCGACTGCAGGATTTCTCCCTTCGCGGGAGTACGCCTGATAAAGACTGTGATAGTCTAATTCCTCCAATATGTGGCTTAGCAGACGAACCGATTCATCTTCGGGAATCAATCCTTCCAAATTTAATGGAAGAACCAGTTGATAAGTATCTTGAAATTCGGTATAATTTTTATGGTATTTTTTTGTACTTGACATACTTAATTATACCACGGATGCGGGTCCTTTTGGGGCCCGTTTTCTGTTTTCGTACAAAAAAGGAGCTGCTGCTCCGTAGATTATTACTCTACTTTTGCAAC
>NZ_JASGBQ010000004.1 GCF_030053595.1 Fusibacillus kribbianus | reverse complement strand
CTTTTAAGGGCAGCTGAGAATGTGGTGCAGTTGGCAGACTTTCAGTGCGCCTTCCGGGCGCAAGCAGGCAACAGCCCCTTATAGGGGCAGAACAAGCCACCGGCTAAGCCGGTGGTCTTGACTGAAAAATAAGATAACGGGGGGTGTATTAAAGTCGCCCTTTTTTGAGGATACGGCGGTATCAAGGAGGTATCGCCATGTCCTTTTTCTATATCGCCATATCTTTTAGCTTATCAAAAAAAGCCCGACCGCCGCCGGGAACACTTCTACCCTCATATATGAACTGTCAAATCATCTAAATACCGCTTACAATTCCTTTGCGCTTGTCTGCATCTTGCAGACAGGCGCATTTTGCATTTTCGGGAGGTTTTTTCAAAAAAGTTTCGCTTTCATTCGGCGTTTGAAAAAATCGCCTGTATTATCCCGCGAAAAGGGGAGGTACCGCCACCTTTCAACACGAAAGGAGGTGAGAACATGGAACCTAATCGCGTGGAATTTCAGAAGCAATGTATCTTTCAAAGTTTCTGTAAACGGGTGCTGCACAACGAAGCCTGCAACGCCCACGAGGAAATCCGGCGTCGCAGAGCAAAGGAAGTGTCGTTTTCCGACCTTGCCTTGCATGAGGAACGACAGCTTTATACGCTTGATAAGTATTTTCAAGACGAAGAAGCCGAGCCGAGCTATCAGCAGGCAGGAAAGAAAATCACGCCGAAGCTGCTGCTTGAAGCAATCCGCACTTTGCCGGAAGAAAAAAGGAAAGCTATCATGCTGTACTATTTCGAGGGCATGACCGACGTGGAGATTGGAAAGTTATTCAATACGTCGCGCAGCACGATACAGTACAGACGGACAAGCTCTTTTGAAATCTTGAAGAAATATTTGGAGGAACACGCTGATGAATGGGACGAATGGTAAACAATCTGACTTCCCGGACGTTGCCCTTGTTCCCTATCCTGTCATTGTGGCAGCGACAAAGGGCGACCCGGACGCTATGAAAATTGTCTTGCAGCATTTTAGTGGTTACATAGCGAGCCTTTCCATGCGGAAGCTCTGCGACGAGCGCGGAAACGTCTATTTTGGCGTTGACGAGGATATTCGCCAACGGCTGCAAGCAAGACTAATGAGGGCAATCCTCACATTTAGGGTTGAATAACTGCACCGATACCGAAACGTCTTAACCCCTTTTCCGTTTCGTATCAATCCGCAGCAGCCCCGTATGTTCCTTGACAAAGAAAGCGACGCAAGATAACGGCGACGCAGTATAGGGCAAACCGGGTACGTCCTTTTTGCGCCGAGCCATACGGAGGGTGCGCCATGACGCTATTCCTCTATCGGGAAAAGCCGAGCGAGAAACACCGCGACGGGAAGCAAGTTAGCAGCTTGCGGGCGACAACACGCATTGAGGGGAGATAAGCCTTTACAGCCACAGTCCGAGCGTTCAGAGCGTCGCAGGCAATGGGTAAAGCTGCCTTAAATGAGCAGGGGTGCAATTCCCGCGAGGTTGTGCTAACAGCCGCCCGGTTAAAGCCCACTTTTTGTAACTTGACTTTTTAGCCATTTATGAAAGGGGGTATTTTCCTATGGCAAAAAAGGAAACAGCAAGCCCCGCTATCCCTGTATTCCCTATGTTAAAGACCGTTGAGCAAATGAGCAAGATTAGCGGTATCGGGGAAAATAAACTGCGCGAGCTTATGGATAGTGGCGAGCTTGAATATATACAAAATGGAAACCGTCGTTTGATAGCTGACGCTGCAATCTGGGACTGGTACCACAGGGCAAAGACGACAGCGAAGCCCCCGGCACGACAGGGAGGTTAAGCTATGGCTATATCAACAAGGCAGGTTAAGAATAAACGCGACAGCAACGGCGTACTGACCGGGCGGCCGGGTACAGTTTACGACGTGAATATAAAGTACACCGCCCCGAATGGGGAAAAGAAAACCTATTCAAAAAAGGGCTTTCCAACAAAAAAGGAAGCAACGCAGCATGAAGCAGAGATGAAAGCAAAGCTCCATAATCCGGGACAGATTGCGTCTATCGCTTCACAGCGGAAACAGACCGTTGCAAGCTATCTGAATGAATGGGTAGAAAGCTATGCAAGAGTGAACTTGCGCCCCTCTACTTACGACGGGTACAAAAGAACGATTGCAAACTACATCACGCCATATATCGGCGGCGTTGCCCTTAATCAGCTTACCCCCGCTATGGTAGACAAAATGTTTCAGCAGATTATTGACAAAGGCTTGAAACCGTCCACCGCAGCCGGGGCAAAGCGTGTTTTGAGCGTGGCGTTGAGCCATGCCCGGAAATACCGCTATATCGAAACAAACGCAGCAAAGGACACGCTTACGAAGTTTGGAAAGAGCGACAAGACCCCCGACCCGTACACGCCGGAACAGGTAAAAGCCCTTATGCAGCGCGTCGAGGGTACCGTTTGGGAAATGCCCGTTATCTTAGGCGGGCTTTACGGTATGCGCCGTTCTGAAATCCTGGGCTTGCGTTGGCGCAATGTGGATTTGGAAAACAACACCTTTGACGTTTCCGAGCAGCTACCCTTTAAGGTACCGCCAAAAACAAAAGTCATTGAGGAAATGGCACCGCCGAAATCCAACGGGCGAAAGCTGCCTATCACAGAGCTTGCCCGCCCGTTCTTTCTCAAACAGTTTGCTATGCAGGAAGCGCAGCGCGAACAGGCAGAAAAGGACGGAAAGCCTTACTATGACAATGACCTTGTTGTAGCGAAGCCGGACGGTTCCCCTATCTCCGCGTCGTGGGTATCTTCCCAGTTTGGAAAGCTGCTTGAAGATTTGGATATGCCGCATATCCGCTTTCACGATTTGCGCCATACAGCAGCTACAAATATGCACCAACTGACAGGCGACTTCTACACCGTAGGCGAAGTGTTAGGACATACACTTGCGGGTATCGGCGTATCGCTTGGGCTGTCTATGAACTTTGAAGCTGTTACCGCCCGTTATGTGGACGTGCGGCTTGAACGCAAAAAAGAAGTCTTAGACGCTTATCATGGGGCGGTCAAACAGGCAGACCCGGCAAAGGCAGAGAAAGCCGAGCCGAAGAAAGCAAAGAGCGCGGCAAAGAAAAAGAGCAGCGATTTAGAGCTTTAACCGCTGTATCTCTTTACCGCTTCTTATACCGTTTTATAGCCCCGCGTGGGATTTGGGCACCATTTGGGCACCATTTACCGAAAAAGCACCACTAACACAGGCGATAAAAGAAACGCCGAGAACGCGCAAAAACATAGAGTTTATGCGGGTTTCCGGCGTTTTCTAATCCCTCAACCGACCTAAAATCATCTTGCGGCAGAGAGAAAAATTCTACTATTTTTTATACCAAAAGATGCAGACTTGCTCAGAAATAGAAAAATTCATACAAAGAAACGCCAAAACCGACATTTGCCGGAGTTGGCGCTTCTTAATCAGGGACTTATTTTACAGCCCCTTTAGCATTCCTGTTTTATTTGGCGACAGCCAAATAGCGAGATGAAGCGAAGCGGAATCGAGCGAAAGCTCGGCGGAAGAAGAGCCGAGCCAAGATGAAGCGAAGCGGAATCGAGCGAAAGCTCGGCGGAAGAAGAGCCGAGCCAAGATGAAGCGAAGCGGAATCGAGCGAAAGCTCGGCGGAAGAAGAGCCGAGCCGAGATGAAGCGAAGCGGAATCGAGCGAAAGCTCGGCGGAAGAAGAGCCGAGCCGAGATGAAGCGAAGCGGAATCGAGCGAAAGCTCGGCGTATGTTTTATTTAGGTGGGTATGGAGATGAAACAGCCATAGGAAAGACAAAAAATCCTTCAAATTCATTCCGGAATGTGCTTGACACAGACGGACATTTTGAGTAGGATATTATATTAAATAAGACGAATTTTTGGACTTGTAGAGGAAGAAAGGAGAAAAGACATGGGCAAAATAATCGGTGAGGGAATTACCTTTGACGATGTGCTGTTAGTACCGGCATATTCCGAGGTAACACCGAATATGGTGGATTTGTCAACGAACCTGACGAAAAAAATCAAGTTAAACATTCCGATGATGAGTGCCGGGATGGACACAGTTACAGAGCACAGGATGGCCATTGCAATGGCAAGGCAGGGCGGAATCGGCGTTATTCATAAGAATATGTCGATCGAGGCTCAGGCAGAAGAAGTAGATAAGGTTAAGCGCTCTGAGAATGGTGTCATCACCGACCCTTTTTATTTATCTCCTGAGCATACGCTGGCGGATGCCAATGAACTGATGGGGAAATTCCGCATTTCCGGTGTTCCCATTACGGAAGGACGGAAGCTGGTTGGTATTATTACCAATCGTGATCTGAAGTTTGAAACCGATTTTACAAAGAAGATCAAGGACTCCATGACCTCTGAGGGACTGGTGACTGCTCCCGAGGGCATTACTCTGGAGGAGGCAAAGAAGATTCTTGCCAAGGCAAGAAAGGAAAAGCTCCCCATTGTGGACAAGGATTTCAATCTCAAGGGACTTATTACAATTAAAGATATTGAGAAGCAGATCAAATACCCTCTGTCCGCCAAGGATGCACAGGGACGTCTGCTGTGCGGTGCAGCCGTTGGTATCACAGCCAATATTCTGGAGCGTGTGGATGCATTAGTAAAGGCAAAGGTTGACTGCGTAGTCGTGGATTCCGCTCATGGACATTCTGCCAATATTTTAAATGCCGTGAGAAGTATTAAGGAAAAATATCCGGATCTGGATGTGATCGCCGGAAACGTGGCTACCGGAGCTGCTACAAAGGCACTGATTGAGGCTGGTGTGGATGCAGTGAAGGTGGGTATCGGACCCGGATCCATTTGTACTACCCGTGTCGTTGCGGGAATCGGTGTTCCTCAGATCACTGCCATCATGGATTGCTATGCAGTAGCAAAGGAATATGGCATTCCGATCATCGCTGACGGCGGCATCAAGTATTCCGGTGATATGACGAAGGCTATTGCTGCAGGCGGAAGCGTCTGCATGATGGGAAGTATTTTTGCAGGCTGCGATGAGAGCCCGGGAACCTTCGAGTTATTCCAGGGCAGAAAGTACAAAGTATACCGCGGCATGGGATCCATCGCTGCCATGGAAAACGGAAGCAAGGACCGCTATTTCCAGAGTGGGGCAAAGAAGCTTGTTCCCGAAGGTGTGGAAGGTCGTGTGGCATACAAGGGAAGTGTTGAGGACACGGTATTCCAGCTGGTGGGCGGTATCCGTTCCGGTATGGGATATTGCGGAGCAAAGGATATTCCTACTCTTCAGGAGAAAGCAGAGTTTGTGAAGATTTCTGCAGCATCCCTGAAGGAAAGCCATCCTCATGATATCCATATCACAAAGGAAGCACCCAATTACAGTGTAGATGAGTAAATGTGGGCCGCTGCCGGTTCTGCCGGCAGCGGCTTTTAGGTATAGGTGTTGGAAAGGAGGAGGAGTTCTGTGAAGAAGAAGGGGATCGTTATCGGATTAAGCTGTTTGATCGTAGTACTGCTGGCTGCGATCGGAGCTGTGGTTTTTTACGGGAAAAGCCGGGAAAATCAGGCAGAGGGGAGCAGTTCCCAGAGGGGGACTGTTGCCAGCGAGACTAAAAAGACAGAAGAAACCACGGAGACGGACGATGTGGAGGGCGGAAACCGGACAGAAGAAAACGCTGTCGGGAATCTGTCGGGAAATATCAACAACGGTGGGTACGTGGTGGAAAATGAGGAATATGTCTTTTACAGCTATCAGGGAGTGCTTTGGAGAATTGGGCAGGATGGAACCGGAAAACGTGCCCTTTATGAGGGAGAGTGCTCTTCCTTGAATCTCTGGAACGACCGGATCTATTTTCTCCTTGAGGAGAAAAAGGAGGGAGGAGACTACGGCTTCTATACGAATCGGACTCCCTGCAGGATCGGTTTGAATGGAGAAGATTTTGAGACCATCGGTCCGACCCTTCCGGAGGATAAGGTGAGGGTAAGTTATTCGGAACCGGTGAAATACGGAAGGACGGCAGCCTACCGCGGCTTTACGGTCTGTGACGGATATATTTACTACATCGGGAGCAACGGAAGAGCGGGAAGCTATTTCTGTTCAGCTGATTACGGGGACAGAACCAGTCAGAAACAATCGGTTGTTTTTGTGGATAATACCTCTGTTTACCGGATGGATCCGGATGGAAGCAATGTGACGGAGCTCATTGGAAATATCGGCAACGCTTCGCCGCAGATGTGTATTGATCATGGACAGCTTTACTATACCATCAGTTATTTTAATTATTATTTTTCTCCTTACGATTTTACCAGATACTGCCGGGCAGATATGAAAACCTGGTCCACGACAGAGCTTCCGGTCGAGTCTTCGGTACGGGATGTCTTCAATTCGGATTTTGGAGCAAATACAGATTATGTACTTTCAATCCAGGTAATGGACGGGAAGCTCTATGCTTCCTTCGGAGACAGTGAAGGGGAATTCCCGGATTCGAGATTTCATGTTTATGATGAAACAAACAGAAGCTTCGGAGAGCCTCTTTTTGAGGAACGAAGCTGGAATGGGACAGTGGCCTTTGGCGGAAAGCTTTACGGCAGCGGAGGAGGACGGGAGTATACAGAAGACGGAGCGGCGCTTACAAACAGGGCGCTGACGGTATTTGATACATCCGGACGGCAGGAAAAGCTGTTAAAGGTATTTGACGAGGAAACCTATGGGGGAGATGAATGGTTCAACAACCTTCATTACGAGATCAATGTGTCCGGCGGATGGGCCTATTATAGGTGCAGCGGCTGGGAAGAAAACGGAGAAAAAGAAGAACTGGGACGGATCTCTCTGGACGGAAGCAGACAGGAATTTTTTACGGGACTGTGAGAGCATTCGCGCAGAATTTCCACGGCAGGGAGCATTGACGTTTCAGAGCGGCTATGGTATGCTGGATTTGACTTATGAGAAACGGAAAGGAGCAGCACACATCATGAAAAAGGAACCTTTTGTAACACTGGAGCAGCTTAAGGAGATTGATAAGACATATCCGACCCCTTATCATCTGTATGACGAGAAAGGAATCCGGGAAAACGCAAAACGGGTGAAGGAGGCCTTCGCCTGGAATAAGGGCTTTCGTGAATATTTTGCGGTAAAGGCTACGCCCAATCCGTTTTTGATCAATATTCTGAGGGAGTACGGCTGCGGCTGTGACTGTTCTTCCATGACGGAGCTTCAGATGGCGGATGCCCTTGGCTTTGGCGGAGATGAGATCATGTTCTCCTCCAATGCTACCCCAGCTGAGGAGTATCAGTTTGCAAGACAGATCAATGCGACCATCAATCTGGATGATTTTACCCATATCGAGTTTCTGGAAAAATGTGCAGGAATTCCGGAGAAGATCAGCTGCCGCTATAATCCAGGCGGAGTTTTCAAAATGAGCAATGGCATCATGGATAACCCCGGTGATTCCAAATACGGGTTTACCCATGAGCAGATCATCGAGGGCTTTAAGATCCTGAAGGAAAAAGGAGTGAAGACCTTCGGGCTTCATGCCTTCCTTGCCAGCAATACGGTAACAAACGAGTATTATCCCCTGCTTGCCAAGGTACTTTTTGAACTGGCTGTGGAGCTGAAGGAAAAGACCGGTGTGGCTGTGAAGTTTATCAATCTGTCCGGCGGCGTCGGCATTGATTACCGTCCGGAGCAGGAGAAAAACGATATCATGGTGATCGGCGAAGGCGTGAGAAAGGTTTATGAAGAGGTCCTGATGCCTGCCGGCATGGGAGATGTTGCTCTTTATACGGAGATGGGACGCTTCATGATGGGCCCTTACGGCTGCCTGGTGACGAAAGCTATCCATCAGAAGCATATTTACAAGGAATACATCGGCTGTGATGCCTGTGCTGCAAACCTGATGCGTCCGGCTATTTACGGAGCATATCATCATATCACGGTTATGGGAAAGGACAACAGTGTCTGCGATCACAAGTATGATGTGACCGGTTCCCTGTGTGAGAACAGCGACAAGTTTGCCATTGACAGAATGCTTCCCAAGGTAGATGTGGGCGATTTCCTGGTGATCCATGATACCGGAGCTCACGGCTATTCTATGGGCTACAATTATAACGGCAAGCTCCGTTCTGCCGAGCTCCTTTTAAAGGAAGACGGAACGGTGCAGATGATCCGCCGGGCCGAGACGGACCGGGATTATTTTGCAACCTTTGATTTCTGTGATATTTTAAAGGATATAAAATGGCGGGAATAACAATGGACAGGATCGATACCGTACTTTTTGACCTGGACGGCAGCCTGCTTCCTATGGATCAGGAGCTGTTTGTGAAGCTGTACATGGGTGCTCTGGGGAAAACCTTTGCCCCTGAAGGCTTTGATCCGAAAAAAATGACCTCAGCCGTCTGGAAGGGCGTGGAGGCCATGATGAGGAATGATGGGAGCATGACCAACCGGGAACGGTTCTTTCAGGTGTTTTCGGAGGAAATGGGCCGGGATATGGAAGACCGTGAGCCGGATTTCGTGAGCTTCTATGAGAATCAGTTCGGTGAAGCAAAGGCGTCCACCTCATTGCAGCCGCTGGCAGCAAAGACGGTGGAGCTTCTGAAGGAAAAGGGATATACGGTGATCCTGGCTACTAATCCGCTGTTTCCGAAGGTTGCAACTTTCAGGAGGATGGCATGGGCAGGCCTTTCGCCGGAGGCTTTTTCTCTGGTCACTACCTATGAGGAGGAGCGGTTCTGCAAACCCAATTTAAAGTATTATACTTCTATACTGGAACGGTTCGGAAAGAAGCCGGAGCAGTGTCTGATGGTGGGAAATGATGTGGATGAGGATATGTGTACGGTTTCTCTCGGCATGTCCGCCTATCTGCTCACAGACTGTATCATTAACCGGCGCAGTCAGCCGTTTAAAGGCTTTTTAGCGGGAACCTTTGCAGAGTTTTATGAGTTTATCAGAAATATGGCGGCTTTCAGGTGAGCCGTTTGCAGCGGGCCGCCGGGGAACCGGCGGCCTGTCTGATGGAGGGAATGAATGATGAGTAAACCGGAAGAGGAGAATCCTAAGTCCGCCAGGGAAGGAATGAAAAAATATAAATCCATGGGACTGACAGCTTTTCTTGTCATTGCTGCCAGCATCCTGTTTTTTCTTTTGCTTTACAAATATGAGAAGGTCATCAAAACCGTTAAAACGATCCTCTATATTCTGGAACCCATCGTATTTGGGTTTATCATTGCCTATATCATGTATCCGGTGGTGACTTTCTTTGAAAAGTGTCTGTCAAAGCCCATCAGAATGATCGTTAAAAAAGAAAAACAGGCGTCGGGACTCATCGGCGGCCTCAGTATTTTTCTGGCTCTGGTTTTCTGCGTCGCAGTGGTGGCAATTCTGGCCGTCATGGTGTTCCCTCAGCTCTACACGACTCTGAGCGATATCATAACCGCTCTGCCCGGTCAGATCCGGGATGCCTCGGTAAAGTTGACGGAGTTTATGCAGCAGGAAGGAATGGATGCGGAGATCGTCCGGAATCTGACCGATAAAGTGCTGCAGTTTGTCAACAACTGGGTAAAAACGGATTTCCTCAAGGATATGAATGTTCTGTTCGGCCATCTGACGACGGGGATCATGAGCTTTTTCAGCACAACCTTGAACATATTCATCGGAGTGATCGTCGCCATTTATGTGCTGAATGGAAGAAAAACCTTTGTGCGCCAGGCAAAGCAGGTGATATATGCTGTTTTTTCTGAGAAACATGCGGTGATTCTGATTGATACCTTAAAAGAGAGCAATCAGGTGTTCGGCGGCTTTATTGCGGGAAAGCTGCTTGATTCGGCCATTATCGGTGCGATCTGCCTGGTGGTGCTGTATTTTCTGCGGATGCCCTATACGGTTCTGGTCAGTGTGATCGTGGGTGTGACCAATATCATTCCGTTCTTTGGTCCTTATCTCGGTGCAATTCCCAGTGCAATCCTGATTCTTCTCGTGAGTCCGGCAAAAGGCCTGATTTTTATTATCTTTATTATCATTCTGCAGCAGGTGGACGGAAATATCATAGGTCCTAAGATTCTTGGAGGATCGACCGGCCTCTCTGCCTTTTGGGTCGTTTTTTCCATCCTGTTTTTCGGCGGACTCTTTGGCCTGGTAGGAATGCTCATGGGAGTTCCGGTGTTTGCTGTAATCTATCGGATCATCAGCCGGGCTGTGGATTATCGTCTGAAAAAAAAGGGACTTTTTGAGCTGGCAGCAGCAGGGAAGGAAGAACAGAAAACAGAAAAAAAAGAACAGTAAATTGACCTAAAAAGCTGATGCACTTTTCGGGTGTTTATGTTAAAATAAAAATAAATTTTGGCTGTTTCACAGCGGTGGGAGGACAATTATGTTTTGCGAGGAATGTGGAAAGAAAATTCCTGACGGATCAAAATTCTGTGACGGGTGCGGAGCACCGGTGAAGGCTCCGCAGGAGCCATTCAGGGAAAATTATCAGACACCTTATTCCAATCCATACGGAGCACCGGTTCCCGGAGGAATTCTTCCGGAGGAGAAAAAAGGAAAAGGAACAGGGGTATTGATTGCTGTGCTCTCTGTTGTGGCAGTTGCTCTTGTCGGCGTACTGATTTTTGTGGGTATTCGGGTTTTCGGAGGAAAGAAGGATCCGGATAATGGCAATGGAATCGGTAAGGTTATTGAAGAAACGAAATCGGGAGAGGAGAGTACTGCTGCGGAGACAGCCGCAGAAACAGCTGCTGAGACGAAGGAGAGTAAGGAAGCGGGTATGTCTATTGCGCCTTCCGTGTCAGTGAAGATTCCTACTACACAGGCTTCCAGCACGGAAACAACGGCTGCCGTTCAGGATTATATTCTGCCTGACAGCAATTCGGCATATCTGACAGAAGCAGACCTTGTGGGGCTTACCAGGGAACAGCTCAGACTGGCGAGAAATGAGATCTATGCACGCCATGGCAGGAAGTTCAAGGATGCCGCTCTCGATGAGTATTTCCGAAGCAAATCCTGGTATATGCCGACCATAGAGCCGGATAATTTTAATGAAAATGTATTTAACGATTACGAGATTGCCAATCGGAAGCTGATCGCCGATTATGAAAAGAAAATGGGCTATTGATTCCGAGGGGAAAGAAGGACGGTTGCAGATATGGGACAGATAAGAATTGCAGTATATGACCAGGATGCTACATATACCGGACGGTTCTGTCAGTATGTGGGCGAGATGGCCGGTGAGACGTATGTCTTTTCTCCTGTTTACGAGAGGACAGTACTCGATGAGCTGATTGCTTCCCGTGAAGTGGAGGCGGTGCTCGTTTCGGATGAGCTGAAAAATGAGTATCCCTCCTTTATCGGTGATATTCATGTGGGTTACCTGACCGGAGAGCCCATGGAGGAGCAGGGTGAGATCTTTCGTTATCAGAGCCGGAGAGAGCTCCTTGGAAAAATCGATGAGCTTCTGAAATATGAGGATACATCGGTGAAGCTCTATGTGTTTGCAGGTGCCGGCGAGGGCTGCGGATGCTCCGCCGCTGCAGCTGCCTGTGCGGAAAGTCTGGTATCGGAAGAACGGAAGGTACTTTATATCAATATGAACAGTCTTGGAGATCCGGGAAGCATTTTCCGGGGCGGAAACCCGAGAGATCTTGGATTTTTACTCCGTGAGCTTGGAGAAGGCGGAGATATGGATGCGGCGATGGGGGCAGTGCTCAACCGCGATACCAGCGGAATCTATTTTTTCGATAATGCGTCAGCACCTCTTTCGCTGATGGATATTTCTGAGGAGCGGATGGAGGCATTTCTTCGCCGGCTGGTAGATTCGGGAGAGTTCCGTTATATTATTGTGGACAGCAGTTTTTCTGTCAATCATGGCCTGATTGCTGCCTGCCGTGTGGCTGATCGGGTGGTTCTTGTAAGTGATGGAACCTACAATGCCAATGGGCGGCTTGACCGGATCTGGCAGCTTTTGGGGACTCTGGGCGAGGGACTGTGTCAGAAGACCGTGCTTCTTTACAATAAGTTTCATAAGCAGTACGGCCGCTTTTATGAAAACTCCGGACTGCCGGTTGCCGGCTGTATTGAGGTCCTTCCTCCTGCAGGCCCTGTCCAGATGGCAGAGCAGATGATGGGACATGAGGCGCTTCGGGAGTGTTTGCGGTAAGGCAGAAGGGAGCGGGACAGAAAAATGGATAGAATAGAAAGACAGGCGCCGGCTGAAAATTTATTTGACAGTATTACCTATCATATGCTTCTCTGTAATGACATTGATGGTGTGTTCAGACTGGAAATCGATGAGGCTGCCGGTGAGGCCAATTATAATACAAATGGGTTTACTCCCTTAAGCAGAATATTCTCTGCAGGAATACCCAAAAAGGCAGCAGTTCAGGTCCTTAAGAGTCTTCTGAATGTATGGGTTAATCTGGATGATTATATGATTCCGAGAAATGAGCTTTTGATGAGCCTTTCGGATGTCTATGTTCATAATGAGACAGGGGAGATCCGCTGGCTCTGCGGTCTGCAGAGGGATTCCAGAAGTCCGGTGGAAAAGCTGCGGCTTTTGATGGCAGAGCTGCAGACCATCATGGAAGGAAATCCGGAGCAGAACCAGGAGAATATGCGGACGCTTCTGAATTACGTGAAGGGAGTCCGGAGAGAGAACCTTGATCAGTGCAAGGCGATGGCCGATACTCTGATTCTGCAGGATATTGCGGCGGCGTCGGCAGAGGCGGCGGCTTCGGATGAGCCGGAGGTTTACGGATATGAGCAGGGCGCAGCCGGATATGAACCGGTGCCCGGAGAATATGAACAGGAAGCAGCAGGCGGTGACGAGACTGCGCCGGAATGGGAGAATGGGGATGACAGTCTTGACATCATGATTCCGGATGCATTTTCCAAGACCGGAGAGGTAGCATATATTATCCGGATCCGTACCGGAGACGAGATGGCGATCGTTCTGGATGAGACTCTTATAGGGAAAAGTCCCGATGCGGATTTCTGTATTCCGGACAATCGGGCGGTGAGCCGCCATCACGCAAGCATTTTGATGGATGAGGGGGAATATTATCTGGTAGATCACGATTCCACCAACTCTACCTATCTCAATGGAATGCGGCTGGATCCGGGTGATGAGTATCGCCTTTGTCATGGTGATGGGTTTGTTCTTGCAGATGAGCCTTTCCAGTTCATGATCAGATAGAGGAAAAAGGGAGGAGAGAGTATGTATTGCACAAACTGCGGAGCTAATAACAACGATACGGCTAAATTTTGCAGAAGCTGCGGAAGCCCGTTGAAAAGACCGGAGCCTAAAACAGATCCGATTCCGGTGCCCCCTGTGAATGTTTCCGATTTCAGTGAGGAAGACGGGGATGCGACGGTTCTTTTGAGTGCGGAAAAACAGGAGGCGGCCCGGGAGGCTTCACGGGACATGAATGGAGAGCAGGTTTATGGAAGCCAGCAGGCCTGTGATAGTCAGCAACCCTACGGCAGTCAGCAGCCTTATGGGGATCAGCAGCCTTACGGAGGCCAGCAGGCTTATGGAAGTCAGCAGACCTATGGCGGACAGCAGCCTTATGGGGATCAGCAGGCTTATGGAAGCCAGCAGACCTATGGCGGACAGCAGCCTTACGGTGGTCAGCAGGCTTATGGAGGCCAGCAGGCCTACGGTGGTCAGCAGTCCTATGGAAACCCGCAGGCGGTCTATGGACAGCCTCAAAAGCCGGCAGGAAAGAACGGGAAAAAAGGAAAAAAGGGTCTTGTTATTGCCATTGTGCTGATCCTTCTGGCAGCGGTGATCGGCGGAGGCGTTTTTGTCGGAGTGAGATCGGCGGATCCCATGGCTCCTGTAAATCAGATGATGAAGGGAATCAAGAGCGGAGACATGGGAAAGGTCTATGACAGCGTATATTGGGGAGAAAAGGGCAGCGGGTATTATGTGACTAAAGAGGAATTTCTCTCAGAGGCGGGCGGTCTGGGGAGCATTACAGCTCTCGGAAGCAGCCTGGCTGATATGAAAATAACCAAGCTTTCCGAAGGAGAATCCTACGTTGGAAATGACGGAATGACCAGAAAGAATCTGAAAGTCAGAATGAGTATCAGCTTCATGGGCATGAGTGAGGAAGAAGATATGGATATGGTAGTTGTCAGGACAGGAAAGAAATTCTTCTTTTTCTCTACCTGGAAAATTGATAACCAGTCTATGGAGAGTCTCTTTTAACATATGTTCGAGGGGAGCAGCCCATGCTTGAAACAGGTGTTATTCTGGATCATACATATGAAATTCTTGAGATGATCGGCCGCGGCGGCGGAGGAATTGTCTATAAGGCAAGGCATCTGCGGTTAAATAAGCTTGTGGCAGTAAAAAAGGTGGCAGACAATGCACTGGGAAAGCTGAATGTCCGGGGAGAGGCAGATATTCTTAAGAATCTGCGTCATACCTATCTGCCTCAGGTGTATGATTTTCTGGAGGTTGACGGGCAGATCTTTACGGTCATGGATTATATTCCCGGTCATTCTCTGGATTATTATCTGAAAAGAGGTACGGCATTCACGGTTCATCAGGTCGTCACCTGGTCCAGGCAGCTGTGTGAGGCTCTGTCCTATCTTCACAGACAGAGGCCTCCTATTATCCATCGGGATATTAAACCGGCCAATGTGATGATCACGCCGGAAGGCAACGTCTGCCTGATTGATTTTAATATTTCATTTGGCGGAGCTGTGGAAAACGAAGTTCTCGCTGTGAGCAACGGCTATTCACCGCCGGAGCAGGTCTTAAGCTTTTCCCAGGGCTATGCAGCACCGGCACAGGAGGATGCAGTCGTTGACGAGCAGTCGGATATCTACAGTCTTGGCGCTACCATTTATCATATGGCAACCGGTGTGAAGCCCGATAAGGATTGGAGGAAGACTCCGCCTGTTTCGGCATACAGAGACAGAGTCCCGGAGGCACTGCTCAGAATCATCGGAAAAGCCATGGCACCTAAACCGTCGGATCGTTACCGAAATGCAGAGGAGATGCTTGCCGATCTGAAACGGATGGAAGGGCGGGAAGGAAAGCTCCGGTACATCCGTACCATGCGCTGTGTGAGCATTTCGGTGGGCCTGATCCTGACAGCAGTCTTTCTTTCTGTTACAGTCCTGGGCTGGAAGAAAATGAAGGAAGAGCAGCTGGAACAGATGTCCAAAGCGGCTGTACAGGAGAGTTCGGCGGCTTTGGCAGACACAGATGCCGATGAAGAGACGGCTTTTGATGAGGCAGAGGTCAAAAGGGTGGAGAGTCTGCTTGACGACGCCAGGGATTATGTGTCCCAGGGAAAATTTGCGGAGGCGGAAGCATGCTGCCAGGAGCTTTTGCAGGAGAAGGCGGCGGGACAGCTTTCTGTTTATCTGGAAGTGGCTGATGTTTACCGTGCCATGAACCAGTATTCGGCGGCAAGACAGATCCTGTATCTGGCTTTGGAAAAGGGATTTTCTGATTATCGGATCGCAGGGACGATGGCAATTGCTGTCTGCGAGGAGCAGGAACAGCTTCCGGTGGAAAACAGAAGCTACGAGGAGGTTCAGACCTGGTATAATCAGGCGGCCGCTCAGTTTAAAGCTTCCGGTGAAAAAGACAGCCAGCTGATGGCTGTACTTGAGGATATTATGACACAGCTTTATGATGGGGGCTGGCTTTCACGGCAGCCATAGAAAGGGGATGAGCCTGTGACTGCAGGAGAGTGGATGTTTTACGGCGGTCTTTTCGGAGCCGGTGTGACGGTGATCCTGATGCTGGTCTTCAATCTGGCACTTTCCCTTAAGAAAAGAAAGCTGTAAATCTGTAACAGAACATGTTGAGAAATTATAACCGTTTCAGCAGACAGGAACGGGATTTAAGGAGGAGATAAATATGGCAAAGTTTTGTAATCAGTGTGGAAGGCCTTTACAAGAAGGCGAAGTTTGTACCTGTCAGGCACCGAAGCAGGATAAGGTAAATGCAGCACCTCAGGGTCAGCCGGCACAGTACGGTCAGGCGCCTCAGGGTCAGCCGGCACAGTACGGTCAGGCGCCTCAGGGTCAGCCGGCTCAGTACGGTCAGGCGCCTCAGGGTCAGCCGGTACAGTACGGTCAGGCACCTCAGGGTCAGCCGGCTCAGTACGGTCAGGCGCCTCAGGGTCAGCCGGCTCAGTACGGTCAGGTGCCTCAGGGTCAGCCTCAGTACGGTCAGGCACCTCAGGGTCAGCCTCAGTACGGTCAGGCACCTCAGGGTCAGCCTCAGTACGGCCAGGCGCCCCAGGGCCAGCCTCAGTATGGTCAGGCGCCTCAGGGTCAGCCTCAGTACGGCGGTCAGCCTTACGGCCAGCCTCAATACGGCGGTCCTCAGTACGGGGCTCCTCAGGCACCGAAGCAGCCCGGAGCGGCAGGTGTTTATATGAAGGGGCTTTGGGGAACCATCATCGGCAGCTATAAGAAACCGGCAGGTACCCTTGCCAATCTTGCGGTTTCTGCCAAGGCTCCCGTAGTTTTCGGAATCCTGGGAATCCAGACTCTGTTTTTCTCACTGATTTTCCTGTTTGCCGGATTCAAGGTAAACAGTCTTGCCGGAGGGTATATAAAGATTATTAATACACCGCTGACATTCTTTATGGCGATTCTTGCAGGTGCGGGAATCCTTGCAATCTGGGGTGCAGTTGTCATGGTTTTTGCAAAGAGTATGGCAAAGAAGCCGATGACTTATATGCAGGGACTTGGTGTGGCGTCGGCGAAGGCGCTGGCTCAGATGCCCTTTACTCTTCTGACTGCTCTTTTCATGCTGATTCTCCCGCTTACCAGCAGCTTCACTTATGTGATGATCATGCTTTCCTACACAGTAGGGAGCCTGCTGACCTATTTCTTTGTTCCGGCCGGCATGGATGCATTTCTTGCTGAAGACAAGAATAAGAGAATATGGCAGCTGTTCCTTACCTTCCTGGTAAATATGGTTGCAACCTATGTGATCGCCTGGATCTTTACCAAGATCATTGGAAGCAACATCCTTTCTCTTATAGCAGGTGGTCTCTATTAAAGAACAGATCAAAAGCCGTCGGATCCATTCGTGGATTCGGCGGCTTTTTTATTGAATTTCTTATTGAAAAGGAAAGAATACAGTGATAAAATATAGAAGATAGCGTGAGCGAATAATGTCGTCTCGCGGCAGGAAAGGTAAGGAGGAAATAAAATGTTCAAGATTCTGAAAGCGGAACATCTTGCAGAAAATATCATTCTGATGGATGTAGAAGCAAAGCGTGTGGCAAAATCTTGTCTGCCCGGGCAGTTTGTCATCATCAGAGTAGATGAAAAGGGAGAGAGAGTGCCCCTGACCATCGCTGATTACGACAGAGAAAAGGGAATTATCACCATCGTATTCCAGCCCATCGGTGCTTCAACCCATCAGCTTGCTGAGCTGAAGGCAGGAGACACCATTCTGGATTTCGTAGGTCCCCTGGGAAGACCTTCTGATTTGGTATATGAGGATATTGAAGAGCTGAAAAAGAAGAAGATCCTGTTCATCTGCGGCGGTGTTGGAACTGCACCTGTATATCCCCAGGTGAAATGGCTCCATGAGCATGGAGTAGGCGCTGATGTTATCATCGGTGCAAGAACAAAGAATCTGCTGATCTATGAGGATGCCATGAGAGAGGTTGCCGAGAATCTGTATATGTGTACCGATGACGGCAGCTATGGCTTCAAGGGAAATGGTTCCCAGCGTCTTGACGCCCTGTATGAGGAGGGCAAGTCTTATGATCACTGTGTTGTAATCGGACCGATGATCATGATGAAATTTACCTGCATGGCAACAAAGAAATACAATATTCCTACTGTTGTCAGCATGAATCCCATTATGGTTGACGGAACCGGTATGTGCGGTGCCTGCCGTCTGACTGTAGGTGACGAAGTGAAGTTTGCATGTGTGGACGGACCTGAGTTTGACGGTCACAAGATCAATTTTGACGAGGCCATGAAGCGTCAGGCTATGTATAAGACAGCCGAAGGAAGAGCTCTTCTGAAATTTAAAGAGGGGGCTACCCATCATGGCGGATGTGGACACTGCGGAGGTGACAAGTAATGGAAGGATTAACAAGAGTACCCGTTAGAGAGCAGGCTCCCAAGGTAAGGGCAGCCAACTTTGAAGAAGTATGCTTAGGTTATAATAAAGAAGAGGCTGTAGCAGAGGCAAAGCGCTGCCTGCAGTGCAAGAAACCCATGTGTTCCCAGGGCTGCCCTGTATCCATCAACATTCCCGGTTTTATTGGAAAGATCGTGGAAGAGGATTTTGCAGGTGCATATGAGATCCTGACCCAGTCCTCCTCACTGCCTGCTGTATGCGGACGTGTATGTCCCCAGGAGAGCCAGTGTGAAGGAAAATGTGTACGCGGCAAGAAGGGTGATGCTGTTGCCATCGGAAAGCTTGAGCGTTTTGTGGCAGACTGGGCAAGAGAGAACGGAATCAAGCCCAAGAAGGCAGAGAGCTTAAACGGCAAGAAGGTTGCTGTGATCGGATCCGGTCCTGCAGGACTTTCCTGTGCCGGCGACCTGGCTAAGTGGGGCTATGATGTGACCATCTTTGAAGCTCTTCATGAGGCCGGCGGCGTGCTTACATACGGAATTCCGGAATTCCGTCTTCCCAAGGACGCAGTTGTAAAGCCCGAGGTTGAGAATGTGAAGTCTCTGGGCGTAAAGATCGAGACAGATGTGATCATCGGCAAGTCTGTGACTGTGGACGAGCTTCTGAATGAAGAGGGCTTTGATGCCGTATTCATCGGCTCCGGTGCCGGACTTCCCATGTTCATGGGTATTCCCGGAGAGAATGCCAACGGTGTATTTTCTGCCAATGAGTACCTGACCAGAAGCAACCTGATGAAGGCCAGACTGGAGGATTATGCAACTCCCATGCCTGAGAGCAAGAAGGCTGTTATCGTAGGCGGCGGAAACGTGGCTATGGATGCGGCCAGAACCGCACTTCGTCTCGGTGCTGAGACCCATATCGTATACAGAAGAAGTGAAGCAGAGCTTCCTGCAAGAGCAGAAGAGGTTCATCATGCAAAAGAAGAGGGCGTTATTTTTGACCTCCTTACCAACCCGGTTGAGATTCTTACCGATGACAATGGCTGGGTAAGAGCAGTTCGCTGTGTAAAAATGGAGCTGGGTGAGCCTGATGCTTCCGGCAGAAGACGTCCTGTTCCCGTAGAGGGCTCTGAATTTGAGCTCGAGGCAGATGCTGTTATCATGTCCCTCGGAACCTCTCCCAATCCTCTGATCTCTTCCACAACAGAAGGTCTTGAGATCAACAGAAGAAAATGTATCGTTGCAGAGGCAGAGACCGGAAAGACCAGCAAGGAAGGCGTATATGCCGGCGGTGATGCCGTTACCGGTGCTGCAACTGTAATTCTGGCTATGGAGGCCGGACGCGCAGGCGCCAAGGGCATCCATGAGTTCCTGTCCAAATAAGCTTTGACGGTTTGCCGGGAGGAGTAATGCGATGGTTAAGCATTTAGTAAGCTGGAAGTTTAAACCGGAGGTAACCGAAGAGGAAAGAGCCCGGATCGCGAAGGAGTTTGAGGAGCGTCTGCAGGCGGTGAAGGCTGTAGCAGAGGGAGTCATTGACGTAAAGGTCATTGCTCCGCCCTTATCCACCAGCAATGTGGATATTGTCCTTGACAGCACCTTTGAATCTGCGGAGGCATTGGCTGCCTATCAGGTACATCCGGATCATGTGGCTGCTGCAGGTGCCTGTGTGAAGCCTTATATGACTGACAGAACCTGCTGTGATTACGAATTATAAAATGATGTGAAAAAAGCGCCGCCGGTCATCCTGTACCGCCGGCGCTTTTGGAAAAGGAGAAGAACCTATGTTGGAAGCATTGAAGCAGAAGGTATACGAGGCCAATATGGATTTGCCCAAATACGGCCTGGTGGTGTTTACCTGGGGGAATGTCAGCGCCATTGACAGAGAGAGCGGTCTGGTCGTCATCAAACCCAGCGGAGTCAATTATGAGACGATGAAGCCGGAAGATATGGTGGTTGTGGATCTGGAGGGAAATGTGGTGGAGGGAAGCCTTCGTCCTTCGTCAGATACTCCTACCCATGTGGAGCTTTATAAGGCCTTTCCCAATGTGGGAGGCATTGTTCATACCCATTCGCCCTGGGCAACTTCCTGGGCTCAGGCGGGGAGAGGAATCCCCTGCTACGGCACTACCCATGCAGATTATTTCTACGGTGAGATTCCCTGCGCCAGAGTGCTGACTCCGGAAGAAGTGGAAGAGGCTTATGAGAAAAATACAGGAAAGGTGATCATCGAAGCATTTGAAGATCGGGATCCCATGTCTGTACCCGGCGTGCTCTGCACCAGCCATGGACCTTTCTCCTGGGGAAAGGATGCAGCTGAGGCTGTACACAATGCGGTAGTCCTGGAGGAGGTTGCCAAGATGGCAACCCGCACTGAAATGCTGAATCCCCAGGTGAAGCCTGCTGTCCAGTATGTACAGGACAAGCATTATTTCAGAAAGCATGGCCCCGGCGCTTACTATGGACAGAAGTAAAATCGTCAGAAATTGAGATGGGAAAGATAAGTATTCTGGAAGCTCGGCAGAGTTGCCAGTTCAACGAATCTTGTATTTTCTGCCAGCGTTATGCTGGACTCTAAAACGCTGCGGGAGAGGGCGGCCAGTTTGGCTCCTTCCCCTGCGGCGTTTCCTATTCCACGGATTTTTCCAAGGAGTTCTTTTGGAATGAGGCCGATGCGGCAGGCACTTTCGGGGGAGAGATAACTTCCGAAGGCTCCTGCCAGAAGAACCGACCGGATATCCAGGGGAGAGACGCCCATGGTCTCACAAAGAGAAACAATCCCGGCAGCAATTGCAGATTTGGCCAGCTGAACTTCGCGGATATCCTTTTGGGTCAGATAAATGCCTGTCTCCTCATCGGTCAGTAAAAAGGCAGTAACACCGTCTCTCTGGGTCACTCGGTGTCCGTAGAGAGCGGAGACGGCGGCAGGCCATTTTGCTGTCTTTTCGATTCGACCGCGGGAGGACAGGATCCCCATTTCCAGGAGACAGCAGATGAGATCAATGAGACCGGAACCGCAGATCCCAACGGGCGGGACATTTCCGATGGTGGAGAGAACAAGTCTGCCGTTTTCCACCTTTGCGTGGTCGATGGCTCCTTCTGCCCCCCGCATACCGCAGGAGATGCGGGCTCCTTCAAAAGCGGGACCAGCTGCAGTGGAGCAGGTATAGCGAAGGTCCCCTTTGGCCAGAACAAGTTCCCCGTTTGTCCCGATATCCAGAATAAGAGTCAGTTCCCGGAAGGTATCAGCCGGAAGGGATAACAGGACTGCGACGGTATCACCGCCCACAAAACCGGCGATGGAAGGAAAGACTGCCGCCTGAGCCAGCGGGTGAAGGGAAAGACCAAGCTCACTGGCGGGAAGAAGCTGCAGTTCGTCCACGGCAGCCGTATAAGGGGCACAGATCAGGGATTCCGGAGAGACGCCCAGATAAAGATGCTGCATGCAGGTGTTTCCGACGATGGATGCAAAATAAATATCTTCCGTGGTGATTCCGGCTTTTTTCGCATTTTGGACTGCCAGAGACTGGACGGCAGACCGAACCAGAGCTGTCAGTTCCTTTCCATCATGGGAAGTATCGTATTCGCAGCGGCTGATGACGTCGGCACCGTAGGCAGTCTGAGGATTCAGCATACTGCTGACGCTTACCTGACGACCGGTCTCTGCATCCAGAAGATAGGATACGATGGTGGTGGTTCCAATGTCGAAAGCCAGGACATAGCAGGGTGTCCGGTAGCTTCTGACAGACAAAAGACGGTCAAGACAGACAACAAAATTTCCCTGTCTGTCAAGGTCTGTCAGAGTTCTGTGAAGGTTGGAGGCAACAGGAAGCGGAATTTTTACCTGGCTTCCCAGTACCTGTTTTACGCATTGGCTGTCCGAAAAGGCTTCACCGATGGCACAGGAGGGGATCCGGGCATCAATGCTTTTTACAAGAGAATCGTGTTTGGCTATTACAGGTACGTGTTCTCCGGAATGAACGGCGGTGCTGTCTCCTGATTCCAGAATTCGGTTTTTGGAAGCCGTGTCGGGAACTGATACAAGAAGATCTTCGGTGACGGGGAAACGGCAGGAGGGATGAAGCCCGGGGTTTTTCCCGTTTAACACAGAAACGCTGCATTTTCCGCATTTTCCATGGCCTCCGCATGGGGCGTCGATGGAAAGCCCGGCCATCCGGACCGCATGAATCAGCATGGTTCCCTCCGGAACTGTTACCGTTTTATGATTATCAAATGTTACCTTTAGCATATGATCACCTGTTCTCAATGGGTATTTTTCTGAACGTATCCGGATACTCCGTGGAGTTCCCCATAGGGGGGAATCAGATATTGCTTGCTGTAACCAATGTGTTCTCCCGACTGAGTGATATAAGTTCGCTTCAGGAGAAGGAGCGGATCCTCCGGACTGCAGTCAAGCATGGAGAGGATTTCTCCTGATGCAGTGACAGCCTGGATATTCAACTCCGTATAGTAACTGAAGGAGGTTGCTTTTGCATCGGCGGCCTCCGGAAAAACGGCAAAATTAATTTCGTCCTCAATGGTCGGAAGTCCCCTGTCATAGGGAACATATTTGATTTCGAGACCGATCTGGCGCTCTCCTTTATAGTTTCCCCGATAAAAGGCGATGACCTTTCGGTTGGAAGGAATATTAAGTGCCTCCTGGATCTCGGCTGTCGGACGGATGATCCGGATATCCTTGAAACGGACCTCACCATTCCCGATATCCTGAGAGAAGGAGAGGGTAAATTTATTGTGCTGCGGAGTGTTGACAAAATAGCCCCGCCTGGGGGAGGAGTAGATCAATCCTGCCTGCTCCAGCTGCTTGAGCCCTTTTCGAATGGTCTCACGGGAAGCCCGGTATTTTGCACAAAGCTCATTTTCTGAGGGAAGCATTTCACCGGGACCAAGAGAACCGTTTACGATCCTGTCGCGGAGCTCAGAAAATATGGTGACATAAACAGGAACGTGGTTGTTGGCTTTCATTGGCGCCTCCGGTTAATGAACGCGTTGCAGAGATTTAAGGTGTCGATCGGTTCGATGGCGGCAGCATCGGCGGTTACATGAGAAAGAATACCTGTGTCGATGCAGCCTCCGCCCAAAAGAATATAGATCTGGTCACGGAGTCCTGCATCCGTAATAGCATCGACAGTTTCCTTCATGGATTCGCGGGCAAAGTGCATCATTCCGCTCAGGAGAACCAGCTCAGGTCGGTGGGTCCTGATAGCATCAACAAACTGCTGGGGAGTTACGTTACTCCCAAGATCAATGACATCAAAGCCGTCCGCAGACAGCAGGCCGGCTACGATATCCTTGCCGATATTGTGAATGTCCTTTTCCACAACACCGATGAGGACCCTTCCTTTTTTCTGACCGGGTGGAAGCTTCCTTCTGTCTGTCAAAAGGCTTAAAGCCAGATGGCAAAGCATTCCGGAATAGATCAGATCGGCGATAAAATATTCTCCGCGCTGAAACTGCTCCTTGACCTTTTTCAGACCCTGATTCAGACAGAGCTGAATGTCCTGGGAGGAGCACCCCTCTTTGATCATTTCATCAGCAAAATACTGAACCTTTTCATCGTCAAGCCTGGCGATGGCATCGGTCAGTCCTTCTTTCAGCATTTCCGTGTTCGGCATATTGGGAATCCTCTCTGTAAATTAATAGGTTTTTGCCAGCAAAGCGTCAGTGATGACACCGCCGGGCGGTATGATAAGGAAACGCTCCGGATCCCATGGACCCGCAAGCAGTGCTTCCAGATAGGCAGTGGTGGCAGGAAGAATCCGGCAGTCCAGGGCAAAGGCATCGGCAATCGTTTTTGCCTTTTCCATGCTTTTTGACAGATCGTAGCAGCCTGTATCCAGAAGGGCGACCTGGGTGTAATGGGCAAACATGGTGTGAAAGATGCGAAGCGCCCGTTTTTCCCCGTATTTCTGGACGGCATGGAGATACTCATTCCAGATATTGGCCTCTCCGGTCAGCCATCCCTCTGTAAGAAAATAGGAATTGATCCAGGTCAGCTTTTTTTGGCAGCTCCCGAACAGCAGGGAGGTACAGTCATCAACTCTGGGAAACACAAGAGCTGCCTGTCCGGCCTTCAGACCGGAGATAGAATTGCCACAGAAGCCGGTGGCAAAAAGAAGCCGGTCATAGCCTTTTGCAGTATCTATGATGTCCTGAAGGGTTGTATTGAGTTTTTTCTTAATGTTATGGAGGCGCGCTTCGATCCAGACCGTGTCGTATGTGCTTCTGCATTTTTTCATGGCGGCGGTCAGTTCATTTTCCATGGTCCGACAGCCGATTACCAGGGTATTCACAGGCAGTTCTCCTTTAAAACAGCGTAAAATTCGTCAGATTAATCATATCGGGATTTTGTGGAGAAGTCAAGAGAAGGAAAGCAGGAAAAGAAATATATGATTGTAATATTGCACAAAAAAATATATAATACAGCATTTTTTTGTTGCAAATATATAATAATATTGACAATGAAGCTCATCTTGTCTATACTAGATAGTGGAAAAGGGTGGACGGCGGATTCGTCGTCCCATGAGAAATAAGCAATGAGGAGGATGAGGGAAAAGTGATTATCATTGGTGAAAAGATTAATGGTGCCATTCCTTCTGTGAAGCAGGCGATTGCCGAAAGAGATGCGGATCTGATCCGCCAGAGGGCCGTTATGCAGGCAGAGGCAGGAGCTCATTTTATCGACTGTGCCGCCAGCACAGCACCTGAGCTTGAGTACGATGCGATGATCTGGCTGATCGGCCTGATTCAGGAGGTTACGGATACTCCGATCTGCATCGACAGCCCCAATGCGAAGCTTTTGGCCAGAATCATCGAGGAAGGTCATGTAAAAAAGCCAGGTATGGTGAATTCCGTGAACGAAGAAGGCGACAAGTGCGAGACGATTTTCCCGCTGATTGCCGGAACGGACTGGAATGTTGTTGGTCTGACCTGTGACCGCGAGGGAATTCCTTCCCAGGTGGACAAAAAGCTGGATATTGCCAAGAGGATTATTGACAAGGCTGTGAAATACGGTGTGGCTCTCGATCATCTGCATATCGATCCCTGTGTGATGGCTCTTTCCACAATGCCGTCAGCCATGAAGGATTTTGAAGCGTGCATCGAGGGAATCCATGCATATGCACCGGAGGTTAAGGTAACAGGAGCGATTTCCAATATCAGCTTTGAGATGCCGGCCAGAAAATATGTGAATTCCAACTGTATGGCATACGCCATCCGTGCAGGACTCAATTCCGCCATTATGGATCCCTGCAATGTGGACATCATGAGCACGATCTATGCATGTGAAGCACTCTGCATGATGGACAAGGGCGGAAGAAAATATAATCGGGCTTACAGAAAGGGCCTGATTGGCGCAAAAAAGAAATAACAGGAGAAGGAGGAACAAAAGGTGATTGATTTTGAAGCATTGGCAGAAGCCATGGGTGATTTGGATGAGGACGTTATGACAGAGATCCTTGAAGAGGTAATGAGCGAGGGAGGCTCACAGGCCCAGGAGGCTCTGGATGCCTGCCAGAAAGGTATGGATACCGTAGGCTCTCTTTTTGAGGACGGAGAGTATTTCGTAGGCGATCTCATTTATGCCGGCGAGCTTATGACAAAGGCTGTTGAGATTTTGAAGGACGGTCTTATCTCCGGTGATGGAACGGAATCTGCCAAGACAAAGATGATTCTCTGTACCGTAAAGGATGACCTTCATGACATCGGTAAGAATATTGTAAGATCCATGCTGGAGGCAGCAGGCTTTGATGTGCTGGATCTCGGTATCGATGTACCTGCAGAGAAAATCATTGAGACAGCAAAGAACGAGGATATCCATATCATCGGTCTGTCCGGCGTACTGACACTGGCTATCGATTCCATGAAGAATACCATTGATGCCATCAAGGAAGCAGGACTTCGTGATCAGGTGAAGGTTATCATCGGCGGCGCTCCGGTCAACGCAGATGTTTGTGTACAGACAGGTGCAGACGCATGGGCCAGCAGCCCGCAGACTACCATTGACTACTGCAAGTCATGGGCAGCAAACGCTTAAGAGAAACGCGGAGGGACGAGATGAACAAAGAGTTAAAAACAGCTGCAACAATCAGCGCATTTACAAAATGGGCCGTAGTGGCCATCATCAGCAGCGGCGCTTACGTAGTATATCTTACTTACCTGGCAAGATATTCCTTCTATGATCAGGTAATTGATGGATTAAAGATCACCAACAGCCAGCTGGGTGTTCTGTACGGACTGTACGGCACAACGGCTACCATCGCATATTTCCCCGGCGGTGTACTGGCAGATAAGGTTCGTGTGAAATATCTGGCAACGTTAGGCTTTGCCATGAGTGCGATCCTGACCTTCTGGTATTCCACAGCTCCCAGCTATGGACAGCTGAAGATCATCTTCCTGCTGTTCGGTCTTTGTACGACCTTTATTTTCTGGGGTATCCGTTATAAGGCGATCCGTCTGGTCAGCACAGAGGAAAATTATTCCACCAACATCGGTATCTCTTATGGTATCGTGGGCGTGGTAGGCCTCGTTGTGAGCTTTATCTCCATCGCTATTTTTGAAGCATTTGCAGATCCTACCCAGGGCTTCAAGATCGTTTTAATGTTCTTCGCGATCATCAACGCCGTATTTGCAGTTCTGTCCTTTATCTGCATCCCCAAGTTTGCAGATGAGTTTGCAATAGAGCGCAAGAAATTCAACTTCAGCGAAGTGGTTCAGGCCTTCAAGCATCCCGGTGTATGGCTTACCACCCTTTGCATGTTCTTTGTTTACACAGTTTATACCTCCCTGGCTTACACGGTTTCTTTCCTGACAGCCATCGGTGCAACTGCAGCAATCGCTTCCATCGTAGGAACTATCCGTACATACGGAACCAGCTTGTTCTCTTCTCCGATCATCGGTGGTATTGCTCAGAAGAAGACTCCTTCCAAGACCATCATCGTCTGCGGTATCATTACAGCAGTTTCCCTGGCGGTCATGGCAGTAGCTCCCAAGTCCGCAGGCTTTATCATTCCTTCTGTGGTACTGATCATCGTGCTGTCCTTCTTCTTAAACGGTGCATACGGTGTAACCTCTTCCATGCTGACAGAGACCAACGTTCCGGTTGCCATTTTCGGCTCCGCATCCGGTATCCTTTCCGTAATCGGATTCATTCCGGATATGTTTGTATCTCCCATCGCCGGCAAGTGGCTGGATACCTATGATGCTGCAGGTGCCTACACCAGAATCTTCGCAGTTCTTGCTGTAAGTGCAGCTCTGGCAGTACTGTGTGCTTTACTGGTTCGTGTTTACAAAAAGAAATCCATGCAGAAGGCAAACTAATCTATCAATAATAAAGAGGATTTAAAAATGGAATTGGAAAAATTTTTCTTTGACCAGAGTGACGCGGAATTTATTCATGAGCAGTCCCTGAAGGTGTTGGCCGAGACGGGCTGTGTATTCGATGATGACAAGGCTCTGGAGATCTTTAAGAAACACGGTGCAAGGGTTGACGGAAATGTCGTTTATTTCACCAAAGAGCTGGTGGACAAGGGACTTTCCACAGTGGTGGATTCCTTTGAGCTTTACCGTCCTGACGGCACCCTTTACAAAATGGGAAAGGGAAGCAAGACCATGTGTACGGCAGGCAGCCCGCCCTACATTCTGGAGGATGGCAAGTTCCGTTTCTCCACCATGGCTGATTATGTCCGCATCTGCAAGCTGGTTCAGACCAGCGACTGCCTGGACATGACCCACCTGAATCTGTGCGATACTTATGATATCGACCGCAATGAGCGTGCTTATCATATGATGGCTGCACTGCTGCGTTACACGACCCTTCCCATTTCTGTCACAGCTCTGATGACTGCGAAGGAAGATACCGGAATGGTAGCGGGCAGACTGATCGACATGGTAGCCAACTTTGTGGGAAAGAAGGACGAGCATGTGCTCATCGGCTGTGTCAGCCCGATCTCTCCTCTGGCATACATCAAGGAAGCGCTGGATGCCCTGTATGTTTACTGTGAGCGCAATCAGCCGATCCAGCTGGCAGCCTGCTCACTGCCTGCACTGACCAGCCAGGCTTCTGTTCTGGGAACGATCATCCAGAACAATGCAGAGCTTCTTGCAGCCATCGTGCTTATCCAGCTGATCAAACCCGGTCTGCCGGTGTTCTATGGAAATACCTCTACTTCCACGAACCTGAGAAAGGTTTCCATGTCCTTAGGCTCCAGTGAGACCGCTCTGATCTCTCTGGCAACGGCTAAGATGGCAAAATTCTATCATATGCCGTTCCGTACCTCCGGCGCACTCAACGATGCCATTGATATTGATTATCAGGCAGGCGTGGAGTCCACGCTGAATCTGATGTGCGGCGCACTCAGCGATGTGGATCTCGTTTACTTTGCAGCCGGTATGTTAAGCGGCTTCAACGTAACATCTCTGGAGAAGTACGTTGTGGACGAGCAGCTGATCAAGATGGTGAAGCGTCTGTATACGGGTGTTGCCATTGATAAGACCAAGGACTATACCGCGGAGATCAAGAAGGTAGGCCCCAAAGGAACCTTCCTCTATGGAAGAACTCCCAAGGAATACCGGAAAGAGCATTTCGTGCCTGATATTTTTGTTAAGCAGGATTACAAGGCATGGGAGTCTGAGGGCAGCGTAAGCATCAAGGATAAGGCATCCGAGGTTGTGAAGCAGCGTCTTGAGAGCTATAAAGATCCCAGCATTTCAGCAGAGCAGATGAAGATCATCGAGGCTTATCTGTAATTTGTGAATGACCTGTGATTCATAAAGGGTGAAGGCAATCCGCAGGGATTGCTTTCACCTTTTAAAAAGGTGGAGGTTTTTACTTAAAAAATGATTGAATACAGAAATGTAAAGAAGTATTATGGTGATAAGGAGATTATCCGGGATGTGAGCTTTACCGTTTCAAAGGGAGAGTTTGTCGTGATCATCGGCCCCTCCGGCTGCGGCAAAACCACAACGGTCAAAATGCTGAACCGGCTGATCGACGCCTCAGAGGGAGAAATTCTCATTGACGGTGTCAATAACAAAGATATCGATCTGATCAAGCTTCGTACCTCCATTGGATATGTGATCCAGCAGATCGGCCTTTTTCCCAACATGACCGTGGAAGAAAATATTTCCGTGGTACCAAAGATCATGAAATGGGATAAAGAAAAAACATTAAATCGTGTAAAAGAGCTTTTGGATATGGTCAATATGCCGTATAATGAATATGGAAAGAAATATCCGAAGCAGCTTTCCGGCGGTCAGCAGCAGCGTATCGGTGTACTCAGAGCGCTGGCAGTGAATCCGCCCATTATCATCATGGATGAGCCTTTTGGCGCGCTGGATCCCATTACCAGGGAGATTCTGCAGTCGGAAGTGAAAAAGATCCAGAAGGAACTGAACATTACGGTTCTGTTCATTACTCATGACATGCATGAAGCCATGAAGCTGGCTGACCGGATCATTTTCATGAGCGGCGGAGAAATTCTGCAGCAGGCTTCTCCCAAGGAAATGTTTCTCCATCCGGCCAATGAGGAGATCTCCCGGTTTATGAGTCTTCAGGAGGTCAGCCTTAAGGAAAATGAGATCACTGCGGCAGATCTGATGCAGAGTCTTTCGTCTCCTGTCTGTGCAGAGGGAGCGGTCGTTGTCCCCGCAGAGGAAACGCTGGAGAATATGGGAAGACAGTATGATCTGTCCAGCCAGAATAAGCTTTATGTGAAGGATGAAGAGGGGCAGATCGTCGGAATCATTACAGTCGAAAGTATGATTCGTCATTTTACAAAGCAGGTGTAGTATGCAGGAATTTATTGATAAATATGGACACAAGCTTTTAATTGCCATAGGAGAGCATATTTTCTATGTGCTGGTGTCTGTGGGAATCGCAGTGGTCCTCGCCCTTTTTCTGGCGGCAGTGCTTTCCAGATTTCGCAGGGCAGCGCGGTTTGTGATGCCGCTCATCAGTGTATTTCAGACGGTTCCGGGCATCGTGTTTATCGGACTTCTGATGCTGAAGCTGGGAATGACTGCCATAACGGTGATTCTTGCTCTCAGTATTTATGCGGTATTCCCAATCTTGAAAAATGCCTATCAGGGGTTCGTGGACATTGACAGGAGCTATCTTGAGGTCGCACGGGGCTGTGGGATGAATAAGAAACAGATCTTTTTCCGGGTCGAGGTGCCGATGGCAATGCCTGCCATCTTTTCCGGCATCCGGATGTCTCTGATCTATACGGTGAGCTGGGCGATTCTTGCCGCCATGATCGGTCAGGGAGGACTGGGAGAGTTCATTTATAGAGGAATTGACGCAAATGTGAAAGAATATATTGTCATCGGCTCCATACCGATTGCCATTCTGGCAATTCTGTTTCGGCTGCTGATCGACAAACTGGAAAAGATGGTTGTTTCGAAAGGGTTGCAAAAGGATTAAATATGACTTTGGGAATGGTTTTTGAGCATTTATATCTGGTGATTGTTTCATGTGTTTTGGTCGTTGTCATCGGAGTTCCGATGGGAATTTTTACTTATTTTCATCCCAGGTGGGGGAAGGTTCTTCTGACGGCTGTGGATCTCATACAGACCATACCGGTTCTCGCCATCATGGGCCTTCTTATGGCTGCCTTCGGGGCCAATTCCGTGACAACGATTATTGCCATGGTACTGTATCTGCTGCTTCCCATTGTGAGAAATACCAATACGGGGTTAAACAGTGTAAGCCCTGTGCTGAAGGAAACGGCAGACGCCATGGGTATGAACCGGTTTCAGCGGCTTTTTGAGGTGGAATTTCCCCTTGCCTTTCCCTTTATTCTGACGGGGATCCGCATCGCCGTGGTGACGGCAGTGGGGGTTGCCGTGTTCGGTACCTTCGTCGGAGGCGGAGGGCTGGGAAGCATTCTGTATCGGGGAATCCGGATCCAGAATTTTGAGCTGATCATGAAGGGAACAGTCACCTTGATGCTGATGTCGGTGTTCTTTGATTATTTATTGGGCTTCATCGAAAAGAGACAGGGAGGTTCTTATGAAAAAATGGAAGAGTAGTACAATTATTTTTATGATTTGTGTGCTGGCACTTTCCGGCCTGTGCGGATGCGGTTCAAAAAAGGAAAACACGGTTACGGTCATCGACGGGGATTTCGCGGAAATGAAGCTTTTTACCCAGGTGGCCAGGATCATGATCGAAGAGAAAACCGAGCTGTCTGTGAAGGTTCAGGATTCCATGGCCAGCAGTCTGGCGTTCGAGCAGATCAAAAGCGGAAAAATGGACATTTATATGTCCTATGACGGGTCTCTTCTGACGGCGTACCTTGGAAAGGATCCATCCGAGGTTCCGGCGGGAACGTCTCTTTACGATTACGCCAATGAACTGGGAAAGACAGAGGCCAATGTGATGCTGACACCGAAGCTGGGCGGACAGAATACCTATGTGGTCGCAGTCAGCCAGGAGACGGCAGCAAAGTATCAGCTTTCAAAGGTGAGTGATCTGACAGCCTGCGCTTCGTCTTTAACCTTTGCTGCGGAGCATGAATTCTTTGACGAGGGCTCCAAGCACTTTGATTCCTTTGTGGATTTTTACGGAATCAGTTTTAAAGAAAGCAATACCATCGACCGTGGTCTTAAATATGCCGGGATGGATTCCAAAAACATGGATGTCACCATCGTTTATTCGACAGACGGGCTCAACAAGAAATTCAATCTTGTAACTCTGGAGGATGACAAAAAATTCTTCCCCGAATACAACGGAGCTTATCTGGTGAGGGCAGATCTCTATAAGGATCATCCCGAGCTGGAGGAGGTATTTGCTTCCCTGGCAGGTGTCTTTACCGATGAAGTCTGCACGGAACTCAATTATAAGATCGATGTGGAGAATCAGGATCCCTATGATGTGGCCCATGAGTTTTTGAAGGAAAAGGGATTTCTGTGATTTTGAATTTTTATGCAGGGTACGGTGTAACTAAAAAATGGTTACACCGTATCTTTTTTCATTTGCCGTGAAAATCAGCGCTATTGCCGCATAGTTTCCGGTTCTTCTGCAGATACTGTTGCAGAACGATGCTGTAAGAAGCAGAGGGACGAAATGTGCGGAAGGGAGACTGACATGAATATGGGTGGCAGCAGGGGCGCGGTTATATCCACCAGCGCAGCAGAGAACATGGAGCGGTTTCACAAGATTCTGAGGGTGGATAAAAATTTTGACGTGGTATACCGGAGCATGAAAATCGGCGGGCGTCAGGCCTGCTTTTATTTTATTGACGGCTTTGTAAAGGATGAGGTACTGCAGAGGATCATTCAGTTTCTGTGTGATCTGGGAGAGGAGAATTTTCCAAAAGAAGCCCATGAATTCTCCAAAAAATGCCTGCCATACGGAGAAATCGGGATCCTGAGAGAGGAGGGTGAGATCGTTACCCAGATTCTCATGGGGATCACCTGCTTTTTTATTGACGGTTATGATGCGGCACTGACCATTGACTGCCGTCATTATCCGGCCAGAAGTGTGGAGGAGCCGGGAAAGGAGAAGGTGCTCCGCGGCTCCAGGGACGGTTTCGTGGAGACACTGATCTTTAATACGGCCATGATCCGGCGCAGGATCCGGAATCCGGAGCTGACGGTGGAAATTACCCAGGCCGGTAAAAGCTCGAGGACCGACATTGCCATCTGTTATATGGAAAGCCGTGTGGATAAAGAGCTGTTAAACAAAATAAAAACACGGATCGAAAACATTCAGGTGGATGCACTGACCATGAATCAGGAAAGCCTTGCAGAATGTATTTATCCTTACAAATGGTATAATCCTTTTCCGAAATTTAAATATTCGGAACGGCCGGATACGGCGGCGGCGCAGCTTCTGGAGGGGAATCTTGTGATCCTGGTGGATACTTCTCCGGCAGCTATGATTCTGCCTTCCTCCGTGTTTGATATCATTGAGGAGGCCGATGATTTCTACTTTCCGCCCCTCACCGGCACATACCTCAGGCTTTCCCGTGTAACCATTGCCCTGTTAGGAGTGATCGTGACCCCCATCTGGCTTTTGCTGATGCAAAATCCCCGGTGGATACCGGAAAGCTTACAGTTTATTGTGATTCAGGACGCAGTGAATATTCCTCTGATCTGGCAGCTTCTTATTCTGGAATTTTCCATAGACGGTCTGAGGCTTGCGGCGCTCAATACACCCAGCATGCTGACAACGCCTCTGAGTGTCATTGCGGCGCTGGTGGTGGGAGAATTTGCGGCCAATTCGGGCTGGTTCAATTCGGAGACCATGCTCTATATGGCGTTTGTGGCCCTGTCCAATTATACTCAGTCCAGCTTTGAGCTTGGTTACGCTCTTAAATTTATGAGGCTTCAGCTTCTGATCCTGACGGCTCTTTTCAATTTGTGGGGATTTGTGGCCGGAATGACTGTATTTGTGCTGGCCATTGTCACCAATAAGACCATTGCAGGGAAAAGTTATATATATCCGATCCTTCCTTTCAGCCTGAAGGAGTTTAAACGGAGATTTTTCCGGACAAGACTGAGACCGGAGGAGAAGCAGTAAGAAATGACGGGAGGGGGAATAACCCCTTCCGGTATGTTTGGAAAAAAGGACTTCCTAATTATAGTGAAATTGTGTATAATGTGGATAGGTTTATGACTTTTTAAGCTTCCGTTGGTAATAAAAAGGGTGGTGACAGGTATGGCATATGAAATGTTGAAGCAGATGATTACGGAAAGCAGCCGGATTATGGTGTTCAGCGGCATGGGCCTTGTCAGAGAGTCGGGTGCGGCGTATTTTCGGGATGAGCCCTACGCCTACCAGATTGAAGCAAAGTATGGCCTTTCACCGGAAGAGTTTTTAAGCGCAGCCTTTTACAACAGCCGTCCGGGATCCTTTTACAGATTCTATAAGGATGAGATCCTGTCCAAGCGCAGCGATATTAAACCAAATGAGGCCCATTATGCGCTGGCAAGACTGGAAAAACAGAAAAAAGCGGAGGGCGGAAGGGTCACGGTCGCTACCAGAAGCCTTTGCAGTCTTCATCAGAAGGCAGGCTCGGAAAATGTGATCGAGCTTCACGGAAACATTTTCAATAATTACTGCACGAGGTGCGGAAAACAGTTTTCACCGGACTATATTCTGGAGAGCCATGGGATTCCCCATTGTGACCGGTGTCAGAGTGCAATCCGTCCGGGAATTCTGCTGGCTGGGGAGATGCTGGACAACGGTATTATCACCAGGGTAGCAAACGAAACAGAGAAGGCGGACCTTCTGCTTGTGGTGGGGACGCATCTGGACGCCTATATGACAAAGAGGTTCCGCCAGTATTATACCGGAAACAGGATGATTCTAATTACCGATGAGACTCATCCGACGGATAAGGAAGCGGATATGGTGATCTATGAAAAGGTTTCTGAAGTGCTGCCGAGAGTCATTGCGTGACGGAAAGAAAACAGCAGCAATTAATTGAATACATACAGAAAGAAGGACTTTAGTATCATGGGAAAAGTAAGAACAAGATTTGCACCCAGCCCCACAGGCAGGATGCACGTGGGAAATCTGCGGACGGCGCTGTATGCGTATCTCATCGCCAAGCATGAGGGCGGAGATTTTCTGCTCCGGATCGAGGACACGGACCAGGAACGGTTTGTGGAGGGAGCTCTGGAGATCATTTACAGGACTCTCGAAAAGACAGGGCTTGTCCATGACGAGGGGCCGGATAAGGACGGCGGCTGCGGACCTTATGTGCAGAGCGAGAGACAGGCGGCAGGTCTTTATCTGAAATATGCCAAAGAGCTTATAGACAAAGGGGAAGCTTATTACTGCTTCTGCGACAAGGAGCGTCTTGACTCCCTGAAGCAGGAGGTCGCCGGGAAGGAGATCGTCGTTTACGACAAGCATTGCCTCCATCTTTCCAAAGAGGAGATCGAGGAGAAGCTGGCGGCGGGGGTTCCCTATGTGATCCGTCAAAACAATCCCACGGAGGGGACGACCACCTTTTCCGATGAGATCTATGGAGACATTACCGTTGACAATGCAGAGCTGGATGATATGATCCTGATCAAGTCTGACGGTTATCCCACCTATAATTTTGCAAATGTGGTGGACGACCATCTGATGGGGATCACCCATGTGGTGAGGGGAAATGAATATCTGTCCTCCTCACCGAAATATACCAGGCTTTATCAGGCCTTTGGATGGGAGGAGCCGGTATACGTCCATTGCCCTCTCATCACCGATGAGACTCACAAGAAGCTCAGCAAGAGAAGCGGTCATTCCTCCTTTGAGGATCTCATTGACCAGGGCTTTGTAACAGAGGCAGTGGTCAATTATGTGGCTCTTCTGGGCTGGTGCCCGGAGGATAACCGGGAGATCTTTTCCTTAAAGGAGCTGGTGGAAGCCTTTGATTACAGACATATGAGCAAATCCCCGGCGGTGTTTGATATTCAGAAGCTTCGCTGGATGAACGGGGAATACATGAAGGCCATGGATCCGGATGCTTTTTATAAGCTGGCGGAGCCCTACCTCAAAGAAGTGCTTCACAGGGACCTTGACCTCAGAAAGATTGCAGCCATGGTTCAGACAAGAATCGAGGTGTTTCCCGATATTGCCGGGCTGGTGGATTTCTTTGAGGAGCTTCCCGAATATGATATATCCATGTATGCCCACAAAAAGATGAAAACCAGCGAGGAGACTTCTCTGGCTGTTTTAAAGGAGCTTCTTCCGGTGCTTTCCGCCCATGAGGATTACACCAACGATTCTCTGTACGCACTTTTGCAGGGCTTTGCAAAGGAGAAGGGATACAAGAACGGTTATGTGCTCTGGCCGGTTCGGACGGCTGTGTCCGGCAGGCAGATGACACCGGCAGGGGCAACGGAGATCATGGAGCTTCTTGGTAAAGAGGAGACCCTTGCCCGTATAGAGAAAGGCATTGAGAAATTAAGCGCATGCAGCTAAATGAATTTCAGAAAATGGCAGTCAGCCATAAAGACGGCCCCGCCCTTGTGCTGGCGGGGCCTGGTTCTGGAAAGACCTTCACAGTTACCCAAAGAATCCGAAAGCTGATAGAAGAATACGGCGCAGCTCCGGAAGAGATCCTTGTGATCACCTTCACGAGAGCGGCTGCGCTGGAGATGAAAACACGGTTTGAAGCGCTTGTGGGCGGCAGAACTCTGCCGGTCACCTTCGGTACGTTTCATTCCGTGTATTTCCGTGTGTTAAAGCATGCCTATCATTATGATGCTTCCCAGATCATTGGGGAGGAGGGGCGGCTTAAGCTTCTTTCCGAGGCCCTTTCCGAGGTGGAGCTATCCATGGCTGAGGAAGGAATGGATTTTCTCCAGGAGGTTTTAAGCGAGATCAGCAGCGTAAAAAGCGACATGCTGGACCTTTCCCATTATTATTCCAGATCCTGCCCGGAAAAGACCTTCCGGCGGCTGTTCGCAGCTTATGAGGAGCGGCTGAGACGTGAAAATGTCATTGACTTCGACGATATGCTGAGCCTGTGCTATGAACTCTTTTCGGCCAGGAAGGATATTCTGGGAGCATGGCAGAAAAAATACCGGTACATTCTCTGTGATGAGTTTCAGGATATCAATCGGCTCCAGTATGAGATCTTAAAGCTTCTGGCTCTGCCGGAAAACAACCTGTTTGTGGTGGGGGATGATGATCAGGCCATTTACCGGTTCCGGGGAGCAAGGCCGGAGCTGATGTTGGGCTTTGAAAAGGAATACCCGGCGGCAAAACGATATCTGCTGTCGGTCAATTACCGCTGTCAGGATAAGATCATAGGAGCTGCGGAAAATCTGATCTCCCATAACCGGATCCGTTTTAAAAAGAAAATATCCGGAACAGGAAAAACGGGCACTCCGGTGGTACTGGGAAGCTTCCCTTCCCAGAGGGAGGAAAATGAGAGGATCCTTGCCCATATTCAGAATTATCACCGGGAAGGGATGGATTACGGGGAGATGGCGGTTCTTGTAAGGACCAACACCGGAGCAAGAGGGCTTTTAGGAAAGCTTATGGAATACAATATCCCCTTTCAGACAAAGGATTCTGTCCCAAGCCTTTACAGCCACTGGATCTGCGGGGATATCCTGGCTTACATCCGGATTTCCCTGGGAGACGCGGGACGTAACCATCTCCTTCGCATTATCAATAAGCCGTGCCGGTATATTTCAAGGACCGCCTTTTCCGGGAACGGCACATCCCTCGAGGAGCTGGAGGCAATTTATGAAGAAAAACCCTGGATCGCAGCCAGAGTCCGGGAACTTAAAGAGGATCTGCATATCATAAGCCGGAGGGCACCCTATGAGGCCATTACCCATATTCGGCGTTCCGTCGGCTATGACGACTATCTGAGATCCTATGCGAAGGAAAAAAATCTTCCGGAGACAGAGCTTTTCGAGATTCTGGAGGAGCTCCATACAGATGCGGGGGAATACAGAACCTTTGGCGAATGGTTCAGTCATATGGAACGGTATCAGGAGGAAATGAAGCGGCAGCGGGACAGGAATGCAAAGGAGCGGAAGGGGATCGTGGTCTCCACCATGCACGGAGCCAAGGGACTGGAATATCGTGCCGTATTTCTGCCGGATGTCAACGAACAGGTGATTCCTCATGAAAAGGCCGGAATGGCTGCCGATGTGGAAGAGGAACGACGTTTGTTTTATGTGGCAATGACGCGGGCAAAGGAGAAGCTTCACATTTACTCGGTGAAGGAACGCCACGGGAAACCGGCTGCTAGAAGCCGGTTTGTAGAGGAACTGAAGCAGACATTTTCAGACAGGCAATAGGAGGATTTCATTTTGGATTTTGTTTTGGATGCAGTACTTGACGGTGTGATCGATACCCTGAAGATGGTTCCGTTTCTTCTGGTAGCATTTCTTCTTCTGGAGGCATTGGAACGGTATTCGGAAACGCACAGGGACAGCGCCCTTACCAGGCTGGGAGGAGCCGGGCCGGTGGTGGGAGCCGTTTTCGGCTGTGTTCCCCAGTGCGGATTTTCTGTAGCTGCCGCCAATCTTTATGCGGGTGGTGTGATCACTCTGGGAACCCTTCTTGCGGTGTTTTTATCGACTTCCGATGAAGCGGTGCTTTTGCTTCTTGGAAATCCGGGCCAGGCGGGGAATGTGCTTCGTCTGATCGGAGTAAAGGTTCTGATCGGAACCCTGTTCGGATATGGCGTGGATTTCCTGTTCCGGAAAAGTCCCATGAAGAAAAAACGTCTGGGTGCCATCTGCGATGACTGCGGCTGTGAGGAGGAGGAGGGGATCTGGAAAGCAGCCCTCCACCATACGGTTCAGGTGTTTCTTTACCTGCTTATTTTCAATTGTCTGCTGAATCTGCTTCTGGAAGCAGTCGGCATCGAACGGCTGTCGGAGCTTTTGCTAAAGGATTCCTTTCTTCAGCCGGTGCTTGCGGCTTTTGTGGGTCTGATCCCCAATTGTGCGGCGTCGGTGGTTCTGACGGAGCTTTACCTGAGCGGCATATTAAGCTTCGGCGCAGTGATCTCCGGTCTTCTTTCCGGTGCAGGGGTGGGACTTGCAGTGCTTTTCAGGATCAATAAAAATTTCCGTGAGAATCTGAAGATCGTTGGGATTTTACTGGTCTGTGCCATTGTTCCGGGAATCATACTACAGCTATTCTGACAGACGAAAGAAACAGGATCATAGAAAGGCAGCGAAATTCTTGAGAAAAATTCAAAGCAGAAAAAATATTTGGATCGGCAGCGCTGCTGTTCTGGCACTAGTGCTTCTGGTCTTTTTCATAAAAGCATGCTTCGGGACAGGAAACGGACAGAAGGAGCCGCAGGATGCAGCAAAAGCAGTGACGGATATCTGGCCGGATGCGTATGATGCCGCACGGCCGGTGTATCTGGATGGGGCAGGGGAACGAGTGATCCGATGGAAGGAGATCCAGGTTCCCGACTGGATCGACAGGGATCTTCTTCCGGTCAATGAGTATTCGAGGCCGGGGACCTATGTGGATGATGTGAAGGGGATCGTGATCCATTATACGGCCAATCCGGGGAGTACCGCGAAGCAGAACCGGGATTATTTTGCAGGTCTGGCCGATGGTGCTTCCGGAACTTATGCCAGCAGTCATTTCATTATTGACACCGACGGTTCGATCATCCAGTGCGTTCCCATGAGCGAAGTGGCTTATGCCTCCAATGACCGGAATCACGATACGATTTCCATCGAATGCTGTCACGAAGATGAGAGCGGTAAATTTACAAAAGCCACTTATGAGTCTCTGGTGAAGCTGACGGCATGGCTTTCCGATACATATCTGATAACGACGGATGAGATTATCCGTCACTATGATGTGACGGGAAAGAACTGTCCCAAATATTTTGTGGAGCACAAAGACAAATGGCAGGAATTTCTTGTCGACGTTGAAAATGGAAGATAAGGGACTGTTTGTATATAAAAATGTACATTTCTTGACTTTTTTCCCCGGTTTGTTATAATCGGGAAGAAAGAAAACGCATTGTATCCGGTGGACCGGGAGCACGGCCACGGAACAGTAGCAGGAGGAGAAAAATGAATACATCATCAAAAACCCGCAATATGGTGCTGACTGCGGTGATTGCAGCCATCATCATCCTGATGGCCTTCGTTCCTTATGTGGGCTATATCAATCTGGTGGTGATCAAGGCCACCCTGATCCATGTACCCGTCATTATCGGATCCGTGATCCTCGGACCGAAAAAGGGCGCGTTCCTTGGATTTATCTTCGGACTGACTAGTCTTATCAACAACACCTTCAATCCCAGTCTTTTGTCCTTTGCCTTTTCGCCTTTTTATTCCGGCGGCAATTTATGGAGTATTGTGATCTGCTTCGTACCCCGGATCCTGGTAGGCGTGATTCCGTATTTTGTTTATAAAGGCTTCATGAAGCTGGGCAGAGGAAAGAAAACGATGGAATATGTGGCTCTGCCTGTGGCAGGAGTGGCAGGAGCGTTTACCAATACCCTTCTCGTCATGAATCTGATCTATTTCTGTTTTGTGGATCAGTTTGCGGCGGCAAAAGAGATCGCGGTCAGTGCAGTATATCAGGTGATTCTGGGCATTATTGTTGCGAACGGTGTTCCGGAGGCTATTGTGGCAGCGGTGCTGACCCTGGCGTTGGGAAAGGTGCTTCTGCATTTCAGCTATAACAGATAAGAAAATCTGACAGAGCTGCCCTGCAGATTCGGTGATGTCTGCAGAGCAGCTCTGTTTCAAATCAAAAAACCCGGAGGAATAAGGGCTATGAAAAGACGCGTATTGAGAGTTTTGGCTGTATTGACCGGCTGCATTCTGGCTTTTGGTTGTGGCATGGCAGTTTATGCGCAGGAGAGCATTCCTGAGGAGGAAGCGGTGAACATAGAACCGTTTGCTGCAGAACCGGAATCGTTTTGTGACGAACCTGCAGCGCTTTCCGATGAACCTGCAGCGCTTTCCGATGAACCTGCAGCGCTTTCTGATGAGCCTGTTCTGCCCGCTGTCTCCTATCAGACCCATGTCCAGAGCTATGGCTGGCAGGAGCCTGTTTCTGAAGGGAACGTGGCAGGAACCACCGGCCTGTCGAAACGGCTGGAAGCTGTTAAGATTGCGTTGAATGATTCGGATTATGAAGGAAGCATTCAGTATCAGGTCCATGTACAGAGCTATGGATGGATGGACTGGAGGTCAGACAATGCTGTGGCGGGCACGACGGGAGAGAGCAAGCGTCTGGAGGCTATCCGGATCCGCCTTTCCGGGGAGATAGCTGATGCGTATGAGGTGTATTACCGGGTCCACGTGCAGAGCTTTGGCTGGCTGGACTGGGCAAAGGACGGGGAGACGGCCGGAACAACGGGACTTTCCAAGCGCCTGGAGGCCATTGAGATCAGACTTGTGAAGAAAGGAGATCCGGCTCCCGGCGCAGTTTCAAATCCCTGTGTGATCCTTCCTTCCGTAACCTGCCAGGTTCATATGCAGAGCTATGGCTGGATGGAGCAGGTGACTGGAAAAGCAGCAGGAGTGACGGGGGAGAGCAAACGGATGGAAGCTCTGAAGCTTCTTCTTTCCGATTCCGGCCTGGATGGAGCAATTCAGTACCGTGCCCATGTCCAGAGCTATGGCTGGATGGACTGGGCTTCAGACGGGGACATGGCAGGAACAACGGGAGAGGCAAAGCGCATGGAGGCTGTCCAGATCAGACTGACGGACGGTCTTTCCAATGCATTTGACGTGTATTACCGTGTCCATGTTCAGAACTACGGTTGGCTTGGCTGGGCGAAAAACGGGGAAAAGGCCGGGACTGAGGGCCGTTCGCTCCGGATGGAGGCAATGGAAATACAGGTGGTGCCTAAGGGGACGGAAGGCTTTTCCTCCGGAACACCGGCGTTTATCGAAAAGGAAACGGTTTCCTCCGGAAATCAGAATGGAATCAATGATCCCAACGGCATTTACGGCAACGGTACAGGAGGTATCTATATTGACATCCATTCGGCGCCGTATACGACCTTTGCGTCTTATGCTTACGGACAGTACGCCTATTCTTCTGAAGGCTGCGCCTGGTTCGCGGCATCCAGGGTTCATGAGCTTACCGGTGTGGGAACGACGATCTGGAGCGGAAGAAACTGGTGGAACGGCGGACAGGGAAGATACGGTTTTTCGACGGGAACTGCCCTTCGCGGAAGAGCACTGGCCTGCTATACCAACCATGTGGCTGTTGTAGAAAAGGTAGTAGGTAATAAGGTGTATGTAAGTGAAGGCGGGTACAGTGGAAGCGGAATGGCAGCCCATGGCTGCACCATCATCCGGGAAACCACAGAATACGGAGTGACCCATGGAAGAAATGGAGTGGGAACGTTTCTGGGATATGTATATCTGCCATAAAGAAAGGGAGCTGTTAACTGCAGCTCCTTTCTCTAAGGGTTTTACAGGCCATATTTGCCCTGGTTCCATTGAATTTTTTTCTGCTTTATGGTAAAATACCCTGGAATTATCAGCATTGCTGGTTTTTGCTGTAGATGATCCAGAGCCCTTTGAGGAGAAGACCGTCATCGATGATGATCGTATGGCGGCAGTGAGGGATGATGATCTTGGAAAGGCCGCCGGTGGCGATGACAGTGGGTTCCTCGCCCAGCTCATCGGCAAACCGGTCGATCATGCCGTCCAGCATGGAGGCGCTGCCCAGAACAATGCCGCTGCGCATGCATTCGATGGTATTTTTTCCGATGGCATGTCTGGGAGATTCCAGGCTGATGTTATGGAGCTGGGAGGCCCGCTGGGCCAGAGATTCCAGGGAGACCCGCACACCGGGCATGATGGCTCCGCCGATGTAATTGTGATTTTTGTCCACACAGGTGATGGTGGTGGCGGTGCCCATGTCAATGACGAGGAAAGGTGCTTTATATTCTTTGATGCCGGCGACTGCCGTTACTACCAGGTCGCTGCCGACGGTGGCAGGATTGTCCATGACGATGTTGAGACCTGTTTTCAGGCCTGGGCCAACTAAGAGGCAGGGCTTACCTATGATCTTTTCCACCGAAAGACGGACCGTGTTGGAAATGGGCGGCACTACGGAGGAAACGATGGCTCCCTCCAGACCCCTGGGATTGATATGGTAAAGCTCCAGGATGTTTTTGAAGGTAATGGCATATTCCAGAGCAGTCTGGTTCAGATTGGTGGAAATGCGTTCAACAAAATACGTTTGCTTGGCGTCGATACAGCCAATGACAATATTGGTATTGCCGATGTCGATAGCGAGAATCATAAGGGATAAGTCCTTTCCGGCGGAGAACCGCCATATAGAGCTCTGCCGACGGCAGAACCCGCATATTCAGTGCCAAAACGGCTACGGTGCGATTATAGCATGGATCGCCGGGCGGCGCAAGTAAGGGAGAGAAACTATGTTAAAGGGAAAAACAGTGCTCCTCGGCGTTTCCGGAAGCATCGCTGCTTACAAAATTGCCAATCTGGCAAGACTTTTAAAAAAGCAGCATGCTACGGTTCATGTGCTGATGACACAGAATGCGACTAATTTTATCACGGCAACCACCTTTGAGACCCTGACAGGTACGAAGTGTCTGATTGATACCTTCGACCGGAATTTTGAATTTTCCGTGGAGCATGTGGCTTTGGCAAAGCAGGCGGATCTCGTGATGCTGGCTCCTGCCAGCGCCAATGTGATCGGCAAGATCGCTGGCGGAATCGCCGACGATATGCTGACGACTACCATTATGGCCTGCCCCTGCAAGAAGCTGATTGCACCGGCCATGAATACCAATATGTACAACAATCCCATTGTTCAGGACAATATTGCGAAGCTGAAAAGGTTTGGCTATGAGTTTGTGGATCCGGTGGTGGGGATGCTTGCCAACGGGGATACCGGAAACGGAAAAATGGCCGATGAGGAAACACTGCTTTCCTATGTATTGAAGGAACTGGCCTGCGAGAAAGATATGAAGGGGAAAAAGGTGCTGGTGACGGCAGGTCCCACCAGGGAGGCCATTGATCCGGTCCGTTACATTACCAATCACTCCACGGGGAAGATGGGTTATGCGCTGGCGAAGGCGGCCATGTACCGGGGAGCGGATGTGACGCTGGTGACAGGTCCCACCTCCATCAAAAAGCCGGATTTTGTAAAGGTGGTGGAGATCAACTCCGCGGCAGAGCTGTATCGGGCAGTATGTGAAAGAGCCCCGGAACAGGATATTATCATCAAGGCAGCTGCGGTGGCCGATTACCGGCCGGCAGTGGTGGCCGATGAAAAAGTGAAAAAATCGGACGGTGTCATGTCCATCGCCCTGGAGCGGACAGAGGATACCCTGAAGAAACTCGGTATGGAAAAGAGAGAGGGACAGTTTCTCTGCGGCTTTTCCATGGAAACAGAGCATATGGTGGAAAATTCCCGGGCAAAGCTGGAAAAGAAAAATCTGGATATGATCGTGGCCAATAACCTGAAGGTGGAGGGGGCCGGCTTTGGCACCGATACCAACGTGGTCACGATACTGACAAAGGATGGAGAGCTTTCCCTTCCAGTCATGAGCAAGGATGAGGTGGCAGGAAGGATTCTTGACGAGATCATGAGGCGGATGGAACAGAGCTCTTAACCGATCGTATGTTGCAGAAGAAATGGATGAGAAAACCGGGAGAAAGGAGGAACCATGAGACGGATCATCAAGTTTCTGACCAGCCGTATGGTGTGGGTCGCCATGGTCATCGTTCTCCAGGTAGCCTGGATCGTGGACTCGGTGCTGCTTCTTGGAAGGTATTACTGGACTGCACAGATCTTTCTGTCTCTGGTCGGCCTGGTGCTGGTGATTTATATTGTCCGTCAATGGAATAATCCAGCTTATAAGCTGGCTTGGAGTATTCTGATTCTCAGTGTTCCCATTGTGGGAACGATTCTGTATCTGTTATTTGGCAGGGGCAACGCCATTGTGACTCACCGAAGGATCCACGAGAGGATCGATCATGAGCTGCTGCCATTGATGACCCAGAAGGGAGAAATTTTCGAAGAGCTTCTTCAGGAGGATCCTGCCGTGTTCAGACAGTTCCGTTACCTCAGTGAGACGGCCGGGTTCCCCGTTGAGAGGGATGGCTTCAGTCATTATTTTTCCGATGGAGAGGAATATTTTTCTGCTCTGTGTGAGGAGCTTAAAAAGGCTGAGCGATTCATATTTCTGGAGTATTTCATCATCGAGCGGGGATATATGTGGGATACCATCCTGTCCATTCTCGAGGAGCGGGTGAAAGCAGGCGTGGAGGTCCGCCTTCTGTATGATGATGTGGGCAGTATCTGGCTGCTTCCCAGAAATTATCCGACGCTTCTCCGGGAAAAGGGAATCGCCTGCCGAAGATTTAATCCGTTTCGCCCGGTCATTTCTGCCATTTTCAACAACCGGGATCATCGGAAGATCGCGGTCATTGACGGACGTACGGCCTTTTGCGGAGGGCTCAATCTGGCTGACGAGTATATCAACCGGAAGGAACGGTTTGGCCACTGGAAGGACGGCGGCGTTGCCATAAAGGGAGAGGCCGTCTGGAATTATACGTCCATGTTTCTCGGCATGTGGAATTCCATCAGCCATACGGATTATGATTATGCAGCCTATCGGGAGACCGGGAAGGAGGCGGCCTGGAAAGGCGGATTTGTGGCTCCCTACGGAGATTCGCCCCTGGATCATGAGTGTACCGGGGAAAATGTGTATCTGAACATGATTCATAATGCAAAACAGTATGTTTACATCTATACTCCCTATCTGATCATAGACAATGAGATGATGACATCGCTCACCCTGGCAGCCAAAAGCGGTATCGATGTGAAAATCATGCTTCCCCATATTCCGGACAAGCGTCTGATCTTTATGCTGACCCGTTCTTATTATGCCCAGCTGCTTGATGCCGGTGTGAGGATCTATGAATATCTGCCGGGCTTTCTTCACACAAAGGCCTTTGTAGCGGACGGCACACTGGCGGCCATCGGCAGCATTAATCTGGATTTCAGGAGCCTGTACCTTCATTTTGAGTGCGGCGCTCTTCTTTATAAAACGGCGGCGGTGGAGGAGCTTCATGCTGATTTCATCAAAACCGTGGAGCAGGAGGCCATGGAGATCACCATGGAGTTCTGCCGGAAGCGGCCGGTTTACGAGCAGCTTCTTGTGTCGGCCATGCGGCTGTTTACCCCGTTGTTCTGACGGAAAGAAAAACATTACAGGATTCAGGAGGAAGGATACGTGGCGTTATCAGAGCTGGAAAAAATGAGAAAAGAGATAGAGAAGAGGAGGACTTTTGCGATCATTTCCCACCCGGATGCGGGTAAGACGACCCTTACGGAAAAGTTCCTTCTCTACGGGGGTGCCATCAATCTGGCCGGCTCCGTAAAGGGAAAGAAGACAGCGAAACATGCGGTTTCCGACTGGATGGAGATCGAGAAGCAGAGAGGTATTTCCGTAACCTCATCGGTACTCCAGTTCAATTACGATGGCTTCTGCATCAATATTCTGGACACACCCGGCCATCAGGATTTCTCGGAGGATACCTATCGGACGCTGATGGCGGCTGACTCGGCCGTTATGGTCATCGACGCCAGCAAGGGTGTGGAAGCCCAGACCATCAAGCTGTTCAAGGTCTGTCTGTTGAGACAGATCCCCATTTTTACCTTCATCAATAAGATGGACAGGGAGGCCAATGATCCCTTTGAACTGATGGATGAGATCGAGTCTGTTCTGGGAATCGCCACCTGCCCGGTCAACTGGCCCATCGGCTCCGGTAAGGAGTTCAAGGGCGTATATGAAAGAGACAGGCAGTGCATCACCACCTTCACGGCGGCCATGAACGGTCAGAAGGAGGTTGCTGCCAGGGAGGTAGCCTTAAACGATCCTCAGGTGAACTGGCTCATCGGAGAAGGTTTCCACAGTCAGCTTTTGGAGGATATCGAGCTTCTGGACGGTGCGGGACAGGATCTGGATATGGAGCTGGTACGACAGGGAAAGCTGTCGCCGGTGTTTTTCGGTTCCGCCCTTACCAATTTCGGTGTGGAGACCTTCTTAAAGCATTTCCTGAAGATGACGACGCCGCCTCTTCCCAGAAAGGCAGATACGGGGATCGTCGATCCCATGACAGAGGATTTCTCGGCGTTTGTGTTTAAGATCCAGGCCAATATGAATAAGGCCCACCGGGACAGGATCGCGTTTATGCGAATCTGTTCCGGAAAGTTTGAGGCCGGTATGGAGGTCAATCACGTGCAGGGCGGAAGAAAGGTAAAACTTTCCCAGCCTCAGCAGCTGATGGCCCAGGAGAGAAAGATCGTGGACGAGGCCTATGCGGGCGATATCATCGGCGTGTTTGATCCCGGACTCTTTTCGATCGGTGATACCTTTACCGCCTCCGGCAAAAAGTTTGCCTATGAGGGGATCCCCACCTTTGCACCGGAGCACTTTGCAAGGCTCAGACAGATGGATACCATGAAGCGGAAGCAGTTTTTAAAGGGGGTCAATCAGATCGCCCAGGAGGGCGCCATTCAGATCTTTCAGGAATTCAATACCGGTATGGAGGAGATCATCGTGGGCGTGGTGGGTGTCCTTCAGTTTGATGTGCTGTTATTCCGTCTGAATAATGAATACAACGTGGAGGTGAAGCTGGATCCGCTGCCCTACGAGCATATCCGCTGGATCGCCAACAAGGATGAGGTCAATGTGGAGAAGATCCAGGGTACCTCTGACATGAAGAGAGTCAAGGATCTCAAGGGAAATCCGCTGCTCCTCTTCGTCAACAGCTGGAGTGTCGGCATGGTTCTTGACAGGAATCCGGGCCTTGTTCTGGAAGAATTTTCCAGGAACTGATGGATCGTTTGATGTTTTTTCCGTAACAGGATAAAATGGAACCGGGATGGGCCCCGGCGCATAGGATAAGAATAAGAAGAGCGTGCCGGGAAACGCCTATGAGAATGAGCGATCTGAGACTGAAAGAGGTTATCAATATCTGTGACGGCAAGAGGCTTGGTTTTATCACCGATGCGTGCTTTGACTGTAAAACAGGCTGTATTCTGGAGTTTATCATACCGGGACCTGCCCATATCTGCGGATTTTTGGGACGGGATTCGGAATATGTGATTCCCTTTGGCTGTGTGGAGCAGATCGGAGAGGATTTTGTCCTCATAAAGGCAGTGACTGAGGAATGTTTGAAGAAATATAAGTGAAAATGCAGAAGAGGAGGTTCACTATGAAGTGTCCGTTTTGCAATAATGAAAATATCAGAGTCATTGATTCCAGACCGGCGGAGGACAACAATGCCATCCGCAGGCGCCGTCAGTGCGAGGCCTGCGGCAGAAGATTCACCACCTATGAGAAGATCGAGACCATTCCTCTCATGGTGGTAAAGAAGGATGAGACCAGAGAACCCTACGACCGTTCCAAGATCGAGGCCGGAGTGCTGCTGGCCTGCCATAAGCGGCCGGTATCCACCCAGGATATCAATCATCTGGTGGACGAGGTGGAGAATGAAGTGTTCAATGCGGAGAAAGAGGTGAGCACCACAAGGATCGGCAATCTCGTCATGGACAAGCTGAAGGAGCTGGATGAGGTGGCCTATGTCCGGTTTTCTTCCGTATACCGGGAGTTTAAGGATGTGAATACCTTTTTGAAGGAACTGGAAAAGCTCTACAAAGGCAGGAAATAATCATGTTATTTGATCAGTTTTATCCCGACGAGTATGTGGATTCCACCTATGGGATCGATTTTCCGGCTCTCTGGGAAATGGGGATCCGCGGTCTTCTGTTTGATATCGACAATACGCTGGTGCCTCACGGAAAGCCGGCAACGGAGGAAGCGGTCCTTCTTTTCGAACGGCTCCATGCCATCGGCTTTGAGACCTGTCTCATCTCCAACAACCAGGAGCCCAGGGTGACGCCATTTGCCGATGCTATGAAGACGAAATATATCTATAACGCCCATAAGCCTTCCGGAAAAAACTATGGAAAAGCTATGGAGCTTATGGGAACAGATGCCGGGACTACCGTATTTATCGGAGATCAGCTGTTCACCGATGTGTGGGGAGCCAGGCGGGCGGGGATTTACAGCATACTGGTAAAGCCCATACATCCAAAGGAGGAGATCCAGATCGTACTGAAACGGTATCTGGAAAGGATTGTTCTGCATTTCTACAAAAAATCCTTGAAAAAGTAACGGATATAGTATAGAATTAAACAGATGGACAAGTTGAACTTAAGGAGGAGTATCAGAGATGGTATCAGCTGGCGATTTTAGAAACGGTATTACTGTGGAAATCGAAGGAAACGTATTTCAGATTATTGAATTTCAGCATGTAAAGCCCGGCAAAGGCGCAGCTTTTGTTAGAACCAAGTTAAAGAATATCAAGAGCGGCGGTGTGGTTGAAAAGACCTTCCGTCCCACTGAGAAGTTTGAAAATGCACATATTGACAGAGTCGATATGCAGTATCTGTACAGCGACGGAGATCTGTATTATTTCATGGATGTCAATACTTACGATCAGATTCCCCTCAGCAAGGAGATGGTCGGTGATGCTCTGAAGTTTGTGAAGGAGAATGAGATGGTTAAGATCTGCTCTCACAAGGGACAGGTATTCTCCATTGAGCCTCCTCTGTTTGTAGAGCTTGAGATCACGGAGACGGAGCCCGGCTTCAAGGGCGATACCGCTACCGGTGCTACCAAGCCGGCTACTGTTGAGACCGGTGCAGTTGTATATGTACCTCTCTTTGTAGATCAGGGTGATAAGATCAAGATCGACACCAGAACCGGTGAGTATTTATCAAGAGCATAAGATTGGAAAGACAGGGCGCTCCGGGATCCGGGGCGCCTTTTAAAAAGAAAACAACAGCTGTCAAGAAAAAACACTTGACAGCTGTTTCTCTTTCCTGTATGATAGACGAGGTGGTGAGAAAGCCGTGGAAAAAATTGTGGAACAGGCACTGTTATATGATTTTTACGGAGAGCTTCTGACGGATCATCAGAAGCAGGTATATGAGGATGTGGTGTTCAACGATCTGTCCCTCAGTGAGGTGGCGGAGGATCGTGGGATTTCCAGACAGGGTGTCCACGATATGATCAAGCGGTGCAACAGGATCCTGCAGGATTACGAAGAAAAGCTGGGCCTTGTGGAGAAGTTTGTAAAGACCCAGGAGAAGGTGCAGGAGATACACAGACTCACCCAGGAGTACCGGAAAACGGAAGACAAGGAACTGGTTTTTAAGATAGAAGAGATTTCGGCACAGATCAGCCGGCTGTAGCAGCAGGCCGCTCTGGTAAGGGCGGAGCACTTTGTTAATGACGGAGGGAAACAGTGGCTTTCGAGAGCTTATCCGATAAATTGCAGAATGTATTTAAAAAACTGCGGGGAAAGGGACGTCTTTCCGAGGCCGATGTGAAGGCAGCCTTAAAGGAGGTCAAGATGGCCCTCCTGGAGGCCGACGTAGGCTTCAAGGTAGTGAAGCAGTTCATCAAATCCGTGGAGGAACGGGCCATCGGACAGGATGTCCTGAACGGTCTGAATCCCGGACAGATGGTGATCAAGATCGTAAATGAAGAAATGGTTTCCCTGATGGGCTCCGAGACTACGGAGATCAAGCTGAATCCGGGAAATGCCATCACAGTCATCATGATGGCAGGTCTCCAGGGTGCTGGCAAGACTACCACAACGGCCAAGCTGGCAGGGAAATTTAAGGCCAAGGGAAAGAGACCGCTTCTGGTGGCCTGCGACGTATATCGTCCGGCGGCTGTCAAGCAGCTGCAGGTCAACGGGGAAAAGCAGGGTGTGCCCGTGTTTTCCATGGGCGAGAAGCACAAGCCTGTCAACATTGCAAAGGCTGCCATTGAACATGCAGAAAAAAATGGCAACAATGTGGTGATTTTAGATACAGCCGGACGTCTTCACATTGATGAAGACATGATGGCAGAGCTTCAGGAAATTAAGGAAAATGTCCATGTTGACCAGACGATTCTGGTGGTGGACGCCATGACAGGACAGGATGCAGTCAATGCAGCCAGCATGTTCAATGACAAGATCGGCATTGACGGCGTCATCGTTACAAAGCTCGATGGCGATACAAGAGGCGGTGCGGCTCTTTCGATCCGGGCAGTGACCGGAAAGCCCATTCTTTATGTGGGTATGGGCGAGAAGCTTTCCGATCTGGAGCAGTTTTATCCGGATCGTATGGCCTCCAGGATCCTGGGCATGGGCGATGTGCTGACTCTCATTGAGAAGGCAGAGGCTCAGTTTGATGAGACACAGGCCAAAAAGCTGGAACAGAAGATGAAGCGGGCCGAGTTCGACTTCAATGATTATCTGGAGCAGATGGACCAGATCCAGAAAATGGGCGGTCTTGGTGATATGCTGAGTATGCTTCCCGGTATGGGAAACAAGATGAAAAACGTAAATATCGATGAGAAGGCTCTGGACAGGACGAAATCCATCATTTATTCCATGACTCCGGCAGAGCGTTCCAATCCGGACATCATCAATCCTTCCAGAAAAAAGAGAATCGCAGCCGGTGCGGGTGTGGACCTTTCAGAGGTTAACCGTCTGGTTAAGCAGCATGAGCAGAGCAGGAAGATGATGAAGCAGATGTCTGGCATGATGGGCAAGGCAGGAAAAAAAGGCAGGTTTAAACTTCCTTTTTAATAAATTACAATCATCCCAAGGAGGTGAATACAAAATGGCAGTAAAGATGAGACTTAAGAGAATGGGTCAGAAGAAGGCTCCTTTTTATAGAGTGATCGTTGCAGATTCCAGATCCCCCAGAGATGGCAGATTCATCGAAGAGGTTGGATATTATGACCCTACCAAGGACCCCAGCGTTATCAAAATCGACGAGGAGCTGGCAAAGAAGTGGTTATCTCAGGGCGCACAGCCTACCGATACCGTTGCAAAGCTTCTGAAAATCGCCGGTATTGAGAAATAATCCGTACTGGAGGTATGGCGATGAAGGAATTAGTTGAAGTGATTGCAAAGGCTCTGGTTGATCATCCCGAAGCTGTCTCCGTTTTGGAGAAGGAAGAGGGAAATGAGACCGTTCTTGAACTTTCCGTGGATCCTTCCGATATGGGAAAGGTCATCGGAAAGCAGGGCAGGATTGCCAAAGCAATCCGCTGTGTTGTCAAGGCGGCGGCTTCCAGAGAGGACAAAAAAGCAGTTCTGGAGATTCAGTAAGCAAAAAGAGGTCCTAGGGGCCTCTTTTTTGGAGGTAATTATGGTAGATAAGCTGCGTGTAGGCGTGATTTCATCCACCCACGGGATCCGCGGGGAAGTCAAGGTATTTCCGACCACCGATGACCCGGCCCGTTTTAAAAGCTTAAAAAAAGTGATTCTGGAAGCTAAGCGGGAGACGCTGGAGCTTACTGTGGAACGGGTCAAATTTTTCAAGCAGTTTGTCATTGTGAAATTCAAGGGGATCGACGATATCAATGACGTGGAAAAGTACAAGGGAGCCGAGCTCTGGGTCACCAGGGAGGATGCCGTTCCGTTGGAGGAGGGCGAGTATTTCATTGCGGACCTCATTGGTCTTACGGTGATGACTGATGAGGGCGAAAAGCTTGGTACTTTGAAGGATGTGCTGCAGACCGGGGCCAACGATGTCTACGAGGTGGCCATGTCCGGCGGCAAAACCGTCCTGCTTCCCGTGATCGATGAATGTGTTCTGGACGTGGATCTGGAAAAGGGCGAAGTGCTGGTCCATGTGATGGACGGCCTTCTGGATCTTTAATTGGTTTTGTGAGAGGATGAAGGAGGAACCCCATGAATTGTCACATCCTGACTTTGTTTCCCCAGATGGTTTTGGACGGCCTTCGTACCAGCATCCTTGGGAGAGCCGAGGAGAAGGGAATCCTTTCCCTGGAGGCTGTCAATATCCGTGATTTTTCAGAAAATAAGCATAACCGGGTGGACGATGCTCCCTATGGCGGCGGCGCCGGTCTTGTCATGCAGCCGGGGCCTGTTTACAGCGCTTATCGGTCTGTGGCGGATAAGCTTTCCAAAAAACCCAGAGTTATTTATCTGACGCCCCAGGGCCGGGTCTTTAATCAGTCCATGGCGGAGGAGCTTTCCAAAGAAGAGGATCTGATCTTTTTATGCGGCCATTATGAGGGCATTGACGAGCGCGTTCTTGAAATGATCGTGACGGACAATATTTCCATTGGAGATTATGTACTCACCGGCGGAGAACTGGCGGCCATGGTGGTCATTGATTCTATTGCAAGACTTGTTCCCGGTGTGCTCCACAATGACGAGTCGGCGGAATTTGAAACCTTCCACGACAGCCTGTTAGAGTATCCTCAGTATACCAGACCTGAGGAGTTTATGGGGAAGAAAGTGCCCCAGGTGCTTCTTTCCGGCCATCACGGCAATGTGGATAAATGGCGGAGGGAACAGTCGGTGATCCGGACAGCCAAAGCAAGGCCTGATCTTCTTGCGAAGGCGGAGATCACCGAGAAAGAAAAAGAACTTTTGAAAACACTTGATTTTCAGAAAGAAATATGATAAGGTATAAAAGTTGTGAAAGATAAGAGATGGTCCGCTGTTGCCACAGGCATTAAGAACGTCCAACAATCATAAGGAGGTCGCAGATGAACGACATTATCAAAGCTATCGAAGCAGGCCAGATGAAAGAGTCTGTAGACGCATTCCGCGTCGGTGATACCGTTAGGGTATACAACAAGATCAAAGAGGGTGCCCGTGAGAGAATCCAGGTATTCGAAGGAACTGTTATCAAGAGACAGAACGGCGGAGCAAAGGAAACCTTTACCGTGAGAAAGAATTCCAACGGAATCGGTGTTGAGAAGACCTGGCCAGTACATTCTCCTTTCGTAGAGAAGATCGAGGTCGTAAGAAGAGGTAAGGTCAGAAGAGCGAAGTTATTCTATCTGAGAGACAGAGTCGGAAAGGCTGCTAAGGTAAAGGAAATCGTTCGTTAATTGAATGTGAAGCATGGGACTTGAGGGGACAAATACTTATGTATCTTGTCCCTTTTCCTTACCTTGGAGGTTTATGGAAGGCGGAGGGTGCTTTAAGTGAAAACATACTATCAGGAAGAAGAGCCCAGACAGGGACGGGGGAAACTGGTGAGGATTGTGGGCTGGGGTGTTGACCTTGTGGCGGTCATTACGCTGGCTGTTTTTGTGGTTATGATGTTTGGCACAAAGCTTACGATGTCAGGCCGGTCCATGGAGCCGGTCCTGGACAACGGAGATGTTGTCTTATTGGATAAATTATGGTATAATTTTTCAGAGCCGAAGCGTATGGACGTGGTGGCATTCGAGAGCCTGGAAGGGGGAAGCAAGACCTATATCAAGAGGATCGTCGGGCTTCCCGGAGAACAGGTGCAGATTAAGGACGGCGTCCTTTATATCAACGGACAGAGAACGGAGCTCCCGGAAACGGTGGGGGAGATCGTTCTGCCCGGGCTGGCGGAGGGAGAGATCTGTCTTTTAGAGGACGAATATTTTGTCCTTGGAGACAATCCGGATACCAGCGAGGACAGCCGTTTTACCAATGTGGGAAATGTTCATATCAGTCAGATAAAGGGAAAGGTCTGGTTTCGGAGCGCTCCCTTTGCCAGACTGGGATTTGTAAAATAGAAAGAGGATCAAGATGCAGGTGCAGTGGTATCCCGGGCATATGACAAAGGCCAGACGGGCCATGAAAGAGGACATAAAGCTGGTTGACCTGGTGATCGAGCTTCTGGACGCCAGGGCTCCCTTATCCAGCAGGAATCCGGATATCGATGAGCTGGGAAGACAGAAGGCACGGCTTATCATATTGAACAAGGCGGATCTGGCAGATGAGGAGGCAAACCGGTCCTGGGAGCTCTTTTTTCGGGAAAAGGGTTACCTTGTGGTCAGGGCAGACTCCAGAAGCCGGGGGGATTTGAGACCGGTACAGGCAGCCATTCTGGAGGCCTGTCGGGAAAAGATCGAGAGGGACAGAAGAAGAGGAATAAAAAACAGACCGGTTCGGGCAATGGTGGTTGGAATTCCCAATGTGGGGAAATCCACCTTTATCAATTCCTATGCGGGACGCGCCTGTGCAAAGACGGGAAACAAGCCGGGAGTGACCAGGGGAAATCAGTGGATCCGCCTCAGTAAGGAGGTGGAGCTTCTGGATACTCCGGGGATCTTATGGCCAAAATTTGAGGATGAGCAGGTGGGGATTCGTCTGGCTCTTTTGGGCTCGGTGAAGGACGATATTCTCAATGTGGAGGAGCTTTCACTGGAACTTCTTTCCATGGCTGCCTCCCGGTATCCGGAGCAGCTTACAAAGAGGTATCAGCTTCCGGAGGAGCTGATGTCCGAAGGGCTTCTCATAAAGGAGCCGGTGAGAGGACTGGAAGAGATCGCAAGACTCAGAAGCTGTCTTCTCAAAGGAAATGAACTGGATTATGCAAAGGCGGCCAGACTGGTCATTGATGATTTTAGGAGCGGAAGGCTGGGGCGCATTACCCTGGAGCTTCCGGAGCAGGTACAGTGATGAGAAAACTGACAAAACAGGAAAAAGTTGAAATGAAAAATTCGATTCCGGAAAAGCTGCTGGCGGAGCTTGAGCCGGAGGGAAATCAGGAGATGGAGGAGAAGGAGAAACCGGAGGAGAAAAATATTCTCCGGGAAATTGTGAGCCTTCTTGTCTATGCGGCCATTGTTTTCGGCTGTACCTTCCTGATCATTACCTTTGTGGGACAGCGGACGAGGGTATCTGGTCCTTCCATGAATAATACCCTTCATGACGGGGATCAGCTGATCCTGGAAAAGATCAGCTATCGGTTTCATGACCCGGAGCGGTTTGATATTGTAGTGTTCCGGTATGGGAAAAAATTCTATATCAAGCGTGTGATCGGTCTGCCGGGCGAGACCGTTCAGATCGTGGGAGATGATATCTATATCAACGGCAGCATTCTGGAGGAAGATTATGGACTGGAGCCCATTCAAAATGCCAAAAGGGCGGCAGAGCCCGTCGTCCTCGGGGAGGATGAGTATTTTGTGATGGGGGACAACAGAAACAACAGCTCAGACAGCCGAGATCCGCAGGTGGGCAACATAAAGAGAAGCGACATTGTTGGCCGGGCGTGGCTCCGATTCTGGCCGCTTAATCAGTTTGGACTGATCAATCACCGGTAAGGAGATATCATGACAGTACAGGAGATAAAATATAAGCTCAGTCAGGCAGGCAATGCGGAATTACCCGCATTGCTTGAATTATATAGAAATGACAGCCGTGCAGGCGTGAAAAAGATACTGGAAGCCTTTGAGAAGAAACAGAAAGCTCTGGAGGCGGAATATGCCCGTCTGGAGGCAATGACCTCTTACGAAAAGGAAAACAGGGCCTTTGGCGTGATCTGCGGGATCGATGAGGCCGGACGGGGACCGCTGGCGGGACCTGTGGCAGCCGCCGCAGTGATTTTGCCGGAGGACTGCCGCATCCTCTATGTCAATGATTCCAAAAAGCTCTCCGAGAAAAAAAGGGAGGAGCTTTACGATGAGATCATGGATCAGGCTGTCAGCGTAGGAGTGGGCATTGTGGGCCCCGGACGCATTGACGAGATCAATATCCTCCAGGCTACCTACGAGGCCATGAGGGAGGCTGTGTCAAAGCTTTCAGCTGTTCCTGATGTCTGCCTCAATGATGCGGTGACCATACCGGGACTTCCAGGCACCATTCGTCAGGTGCCGATTATCAAAGGAGATGCAAAGAGCCTTTCCATCGCAGCAGCCAGCATTGTGGCCAAGGTGACCAGGGACAGAATGATGAGAGAATATGACAGGCTTTATCCGGAGTACGGCTTTGCCGGCCACAAGGGCTACGGTTCGGCCGACCATATCGCAGCGATCCGGAAGCATGGGATATCACCCATCCACAGAAGGACTTTTCTGAAGAATCTTCTTTGAGAAAAATGGACAAATCTTTTGGCAGATAAGGAGTACACGAAACAGGTGGCGGAAAAAAGAAATAATCGGGAAGCCGGAAGAAAATATGAGGAACTGGCTGCCGGATACCTCAGAAACAAAGGATATGTCATACGGGAGCAGAATTTCCGGGCACCCAGCAGTGAGATCGATCTGATCGCTGAGCGGGACGGAATGCTTGTGATGTGCGAGGTGAAGTACCGGAGCACAGAGCGGTACGGGGATCCGGCTGAGGCGGTGGATATCCAGAAGCAAAAAAAGATATGCCGCGCCGCCCTGTATTATTACATGAAGAACCGATACGGAGCAGACCGGCCCTGCCGCTTTGACGTGATTGCTGTCTATGGAGACGGCACTCTGAGACATGTGGAGAACGCCTTTGACTTTATCAGATAAACGGGAGAAATCATGGATATTTTATGGAAACGGAGAGGAAAGACAAGAGACGGGCTTGTCTGCCGGGAGAAAAACGGAGTTCCTTTTTTGAGCTTTGGACTGCTGGAAGCATGCGATTTTGTGAAGCAGGGCTTTTCCACCCGTATGGGAGGAGTCAGTGAAGGTGACTGTGCTTCCATGAATCTGGGCTTTTCCAGAGGAGATGAGAGGGAACGGGTCATGGAAAATTACCGGCGGATGGCGGCGGCTCTTGACATGCCCATGGAACGAATGGTCCTGTCGAAGCAGACCCATACCACCAATGTGAGAGTGGTGACGGAGGCTGACGCGGGAAACGGAATTGTGCGTCCTCTGCCGTATACGGATGTGGACGGTCTTGTGACAAACGTGGAAAATCTTCCTCTGGTGACCTTTTATGCTGACTGTGTGCCGCTGTATTTTGTGGATCCGGTCAACAGGGCCATCGGACTTTCCCATTCCGGATGGAGAGGGACAGTGAACCGGATGGGGCTACATACCCTGAACCGGATGGCAGAAGAGTATGGAACGAAGCCGGATCAGGTTCTTGCCTGTGTGGGACCAAGCATCTGCCGGGACTGCTATGAGGTGAGCCTTGACGTGGCGCTGGAGTTTCGTCAGGCCTTTGGAGAAAAGGCAGAGCTGCTTCTTGATGAAAAACCCAATGGGAAATTTCAATTGGATCTGTGGCAAGCCAACCGCCAGATCCTTCTGGAGGCGGGAGTGAGGGAGGAGCATCTGGCGGTAACGGATCTTTGCACCTGCTGCAATCCGACCCTGCTGTTTTCCCACAGGGCATCCGGAGGTAAAAGAGGAAATCTGGCGGCTTTTCTCTGTTTGTGTTCCGGTTGAGTCGGAGCCTGCTGCCTGATAAAGTGAAGAATCGAAAATAAAGCAGAAAAAAGACGAAAGAAAAATAAGTATTTCATGGCGCTTCCTCAAAGAAGGGCGCCATGAAATTTTTTTTTTTAAATGATACTAAAAAGGTATAATTACTCTTGTGTTTTAGGTATGGTAGTGATAAAATAATTATGATTTTTTTAGAAAGATTTAAGAATTAACCAAATATCGACAAGGAGGAGCCCATGAAATTTTATGCGCTTACTACGGAATTGACGGATAAGGCTGCGCTTGAAGCTGATTATGCGGCCGCACGGGAAATTGGTGTTTTGAAAGTAGGGGAAAGCTGTCTGTTTATCAGACGCAAGCTGAAAAATTATTATATTCCCTACGGGGATATCCGACGGTGTTTCCGCAGGGTTCTCCTTGTTCCTGCCAAGCTTTGCTGCGGCAAGGGAGATCTGCCTGTTGAGAATCTGGTGATCTGCGGCGACGCCGGTGAGATCGCTCAGGTACAGCTTCCCGGTACAAAGGCAGCCAAGGTGCTGATCGATGTGCTGAAGGAGAAGCTTCCGGAGGTTGATTTCAGTCTGCCGGCAAAATCGGAAGAGAAACAGGAGGACTGAGATGACCAAATCGGAAGCCCTGGAAAAGGTTCTTCTTTCTTTTAAGCGATACTACAACATTAAACAGGAGGATGTCACAGAACCCTTCGCGGCGGAAGCCGAATTCCGAACCCATGATGAGCATTATTTTCTGGTGAAGAGTGCCAAGCTTTTTGAGTCGGAATCAAAGGAATATGCCTTTTTTGCAGTTGAGGACAGTCTTGACAGGAAACGCTTTGAGGAGCTGGATGAAAGGGCATGGACAGAGGGATTGTCCCGGGTACAGCCGGGAGAGGGACATAAAAGCACGGATGTGCTCCTGATCATTCTCGCAGATAAGATCGAGGAAAGCCTGTTTCCGGTTATCAAAAAGCAGCGGCATTATAAAAGCTATCGCCTCAGCCTTTACGGCTGGAGCCAGTATCGTCTGATTGCCATAGAGCTTTCAACAGGAAGGATCGCCCACAACCGCCAGGGACAGAACCTGAAGAAGCTTTTCAGCAATATATTCAAGCAGTAATATTCTTAGAAAAAGGAGAAAAAGACAATGACAGCATTACTTATCATTCTCGTTGCAATCGTACTGCTGGTTATCGGTTACATTTTCTATGGTAACTGGCTGTGCAAACAGTGGGGCATTGACCCTAAGAGAAAAACTCCCGCAATTGAGATGGAAGATGGCGTTGACTACGTTGCAGCTCCCGCAGCTGTACTGATGGGCCACCATTTTTCCTCCATCGCAGGTGCCGGTCCCATTAACGGACCGATCCAGGCATCTATCTTCGGATGGGTTCCCGTATTCCTCTGGTGTGTAATCGGTGGTATCTTCTTCGGCGGTCTGCAGGACTTCGGTTCTCTGTTTGCTTCCATTCGCCATGAGGGCAAATCTGTAGGTGAGATCATTAAGGATTCCATGGGCCGCAGAGCACAGAAGCTGTTTATCATCTTCGCCCTGCTGGTTTTGATCCTGGTTATCGCATCTTTTGTAAACGTAGTGGCAGGTACCTTCTTTACCGCTGCTGACGCAGATGTGACCTTCGGTATCACCAGCAATCCTACCGGAAACCAGACAACAGCCATGATTTCTGTACTGTTCATCCTGTTGGCTATCATTTACGGTATTCTGACCCATCGCTTTGGTGTTAAGACTGTGCCTGCTACCATCATCGGTGTCATCGGCATTGTTGTTATCGTTGCACTTGGTCTGAACTTTGGCTTTGCCATGAGCCGTACCGCATGGATCGTATTTATCGGTGTATATCTGTGTATCGCTTCCCTGATCCCGGTATGGATCCTGCTTCAGCCCCGTGACTATCTGTCCAGTTTCCTGCTTTACGCAATGATGATCCTGGCAGTTATTGGTATCATTGTTTCCGCATTTACCGGAAGCGTTACCTTCAGCATTCCCGCATTTACCGGTTGGTCTCCCAAGGCCGGAAGCTATCTGTTCCCGACCCTGTTCATCACCGTAGCCTGCGGTGCCTGCTCCGGTTTCCACAGCCTGATCGCAACCGGTACCTCTTCCAAGCAGCTTTCCAGCGAGAAGGATGCAAAGGTTATCGGTTACGGCTCCATGCTGATCGAGTCTGCGCTTGGTATCGTTGCCCTGATCGCAGTAGGTATGGTATTTAATAAGTTCACCGAGGGTGGTTTTGGTTCTCCCTCTGCAGCATTTGCAGCAGGTATTGCCAGCATGTTCAGCGGTGAGGGAACCGGCGTGTACGGAACCATCTACGCACTGCTTACTCTGGCTGTTTCCGTATTCGCACTGACCTCTCTGGATACTGGTACCCGTCTGAGCCGTTTCATGTTCTCTGAGCTGGTTCTTAAGAAGGATGAGGCAACCTGGAAGGATGCAAGCGGAATCCGCAAGGTGCTTGCACATCCTCTGTTCGGTACCGTTTCCATGGTACTGATCGGAAGTATCCTTGGTGCTTTGAGTCTGTCTCAGATCTGGGGTCTGTTCGGTGCTGCAAACCAGCTGCTTGCAGGTATCGCTCTGATGGCTGTAGCTGCATGGCTCGGCAATGCAGGCAAGAACAACAAGATGTTCTACATACCTATGGTATTCATGCTGGCTGCTACCCTGACCAGCCTGGTACTGACCGTTATCAACAAGATCAAGCTGATCGGCGGTATGGTAGAAGGCGCTGCTGCAGCATGGGGCGACTGGTTCCAGCTTCTCTTCGCTGCCGCTATGGCAATCCTGGCTATCTTCCTGGTAGTTGAGGGTATTGGTACCTTCAAGAAGCAGGGTGAGAAGGCTTAATTGCTGAAAAAGTACATAAAATGTACATCACGTTTTCGTCATAATGGATTTTTGAAGAATATCCTGTGATATGATAAAGAGGGTGTCCCAAGGTCATGTGAAATGACCGGGGGCACCCTCTTTTGTTGTGATCATTTTTTGTTTTGGCGGGCTGTTTTCATGGCCTCATGTTCTTTTGTGAGCTCATCATGGAGCGCCAGAGAATTCCAGAACATGTTATGAGGCGTAAGCATTGCTTTTAAGGGAATCAGCGGAACGGCGGATTTTCTCATCTGGGCAAGAAGCAGATCCAGAAGCTCTCCGCTGAAGCCGCACATGATCATCATGGGATCAGAAAAGCCTTCCTCCTTATATTCTTGTCCGGAGGCCTCCATCCCTTCGATGCCGGCCAGATGTCCGATGGTCTCCAGATAACTTTCCCGTTCTACGATACGGATGCGGATCCGCAGCTTCAGAAGCACGGGTTTTAATTTTCTTCCGGCGTCAGTGCCGGAAAGATTATAGAGAAGTACGGTTGGTGTCATTGATGTGGGTTCCTTTCTTTACAGATTCTAATTGTATTTTAGCTTTAGAAGGAAGTGAAGTCAACGCTAGCAGCATAATGATTACATTTTCGATAGCAGAGATAACCGGGGCATGGGGATGCAGGATCTTAAAAAACATAAAAAAACGGCAGAAATGCCGGCTTTTTCATTTTTAGTGTCGGTTTATTTTGAGCCGGGAGTTACAGAAGGAATTAGTCTGACAGCCCGGATTCATTGACAAGAAAGTTTTCCGATGTTATGATAATCTTGTGATTTCATAATATGAAAGCTGATTCCACATTATGAAACTAAAAAGAAAAACTCACTTTTCTCCAGTGACATGAGCCGGTTTCAGCGGAGAGACTGGTAGCCCAGCTCCTGGGAGAGGGCGGAAGTAGTTTCTTTCAGCAGCTGGATATTTCGGGTAAGAGTGATATCAGTGATTCTGGAGATGTGGGCGGTGATGCTGACGGCGTAGTTTGTCCCTCCGGTGAAGTCTGGGATGGCGGCGCCGATGGAATAGAGACCCATTTCGCTTTCCTGGCGATCGTGGGCATACCCGTTCTCACGCACTGTCTGTAGCTCCGCAAGAAAGGCGTCAAGGGATGTGATGGTGTAAGGTGTCCTTGCTTCTGCATGGAGAGAAGGCCAAAGTTCCCGGATCTGCTCATCGGACAGGACTGCAAGAAGTGCTTTTCCTGAGGCGCAGCAGTAGAGTTCGTTGAAAATGCCGATGCGGGAATACATCTGGTAAACGTATTCATGGGATTCAACTTTGTCCAGATAGAGAAGCCTGTGACCGGATTTTTTGACGAAGTGGACAGTCTCATGACATTGGGCACTGAGGGATTCAAGATAGGGATGAACCCGGTTGATGAGTCGGTTTTTAGAATAGCAGGCACTGGAAAGAGCCAGGATTTTATAGGTCAGGCGGTAGTGGCTGGTCTGGGGATCCTGCTCTGCGTATCCCATGCAGAGGAGAGACTTTAACAGTCTGTGGACAGTGCTTTTATGGAGCCTGAGAGTTTCTGATAATTCTGTAAGAGACATGGAATCTTCCTGGGCCAGGGCTTCCAGCACGCCAAAAAGACGTTCGGCGGATTGAATCGGGTTTTCAGACATGGCGCATCACCTTTCTGTTTCAGATTAAAGAAATTATAGCTGATTTCCTTCTGGAATGCAAGAAAATGGTAAAGTCCCGGGAAGTGTGTTTGAGTGCAGTGACAGAAAAAAACAAGGAGGAACATGAAATGGGAGTCAATGGAGCAGAACAATGGGAGGTAAGAGAGAGGATCAAAGACCTCAGGGTTGTACCGGTGGTCAAGCTGGACAGGGCTGAGGATGCCCTGCCTCTGGCGAAATCCTTGTGTGCAGGAGGTCTCCCGGTGGCGGAGGTGACTTTCAGGACAGAGGCAGCAGAAGAATCTATCCGAAGGATATCTGCTTCCTGCCCGGAGCTTCTGGTGGGAGCAGGAACGGTGATAAATACAGAACAGGCCAGGCGTGCTGTAGCTGCGGGAGCCAGGTTTTTGGTGTCTCCGGGTATCAGTGAGGAAATAATCCGGTATGCGGTTAAGGAGGGAATCCCTATTTTCCCCGGCACCTGTACGCCTACAGAGATCATGACGGCTGTATCATACGGCCTTGACGTGGTCAAATTTTTTCCGGCGGCTCAGTACGGAGGCCTGAAAACTATCCAGGCTTTGTCAGGACCTTTTCCTCAGGTGCGTTTTATGCCCACAGGAGGTATCAGTGCCGCCAATTTGCGTGAGTACCTGGACTATCCAAAAATCTTTGCCTGCGGCGGAAGCTGGATGGTGAAAGATGCCCTGATAAAAGAAGGAAAATTTGATCAGATCGAAATGCTGACAAGGGAAGCTGCGGCTATCGCAAAGGGGGAATGAGATGCTGGTACTTGCACTGGAATCCAGCACCAGCTCAGCGAAGGCCCTGTTATACGATAATGAGAAGGGTATTGTCGGAGCGGTGCAGAAAACGTATGGAGCCTTGAATCAGGAGGGAAGAACGGATACGGAAGGCGTTTATGAACTGACGGCAGCGCTGGGAAAGCAGCTGGCCCGGGGAAGGGAGATCGCAGCTGTTGCCTTGTGCGGCACCTGGCACGGACTGTCGGTCTTAAGTGAAAATATGCTTCCGGTGACGCCCACCTTTTCCTGGAATTTTACGGATACAGCCCCTGTTTGCGATGAAATTCTGAAGGATGGTCAAATGACGGAACGGTTTTATGAAAATACCGGCTGTATGCCTCATAATACATATCCGCGTCATGTGTTGACCTATTTGAAAAATCAGGGGTTTCCTCTGGCGGGAAAGAGGATGGCTACTCAGGGCGGTTACAATTTTTTCAGGCTGACAGGAGAATTCCTGGAGACATGCTGTACTCAGAGCGGATCAGGTCTTCTGAATCTGCAAAAACTGGATTATGATGATTTCGTCCTGGATTATCTGGGAATCCGGCGTGAACAGCTGGGAACACTCTGTTCTTACAAGGATGTACGTCCTTTGACAAAAGAAGGTGCGGAGATGTTAGGGATTCGGCCGGGGATTCCTGTTGTACCGGCTCATGCGGACGGAGCCTTGAATCAGGTGGGGAGCTATGCGAACCGAAAGGGAGTAATGACTATGTCTGTTGGAACCAGCGGAGCTATCCGCATGACGGCAGAAAGGCCTGTTCTGCCGAAGGGCCATCAGCTGTGGTGTTATCGGGGCGTTGATCATTACATTTCCGGTGCTGCCGTGGCAGGGGCCTGCAGTTGCATTGACTGGTTTGTGAAAAAATTCCTGGGAGGAAAGGCAGATTATGATACGCTGGAGGCGGGACAGATTCCCGGAAAAAAGGTACCGGTATTTCTGCCGTTTATCCTTGGAGAACGGTGTCCCGGATGGAGAGGAGAACGGAGAGGCGGTTTCCGATATGTAGACGGAACCCACACAGTTTTTGATTTTTACCGGGCAGTGCAGATGGGAGTCTTATTCAATCTGTACCAGTGTTATGAGACTCTCTGCCGGGAAAATGGAGCGCCGGAGGAGATCTTAGTTTCCGGAGGAATCGGAAACTCTGCCAGATGGATACAGATGGCGGCGGATATTTTTGGCCACGATATTCTGGTGGCGGATTTCCCTTCCGCGTCCTGTATGGGTGCTGCAGCCCTGGCTCTTCATGCGGCAGGTGTTTTGAAAAATATTGATGAGTTCAAAGCGGATTACGAGTCTGCCCGGCCGGTGAACTGCAGACAGGAAAACCGGATGTATTATTTGGAACATTATGAACGGTATCTGACAGCATATAAGGAGGATAAGCAGTGAAAATTCTTGTAACACCTACATCCATGCAGCCGGAAAAGGAAAATCCTGCTCTTGACCGTCTGAAAGAATTTGCAGATGAGCTTGTATATAATCCCACGGGAAAACCTCTGGAGGAAGACGCTCTCTGCCGGCTTCTGGAGGACTGTGACGGTTATCTGGCCGGATTGGATTTTGTGACGGAGAAGGTTCTGAAGTCCTGTCACAGGTTAAAGGCGATATCACGATACGGTGCAGGTTATGACCGGGTCGATCTGCAGGCGGCAAAGGACTGCGGGATCTTCGTTTCCAACACACCTGGTGCCAATGCGGAAGCGGTGGGGGAACTTGCCTTTGGCATGATGATGACTTTGGCCAGACGGCTAGTGCCTTTAGATCGGACCACAAAGGCGGGCGGCTGGGTTCGCTCGACAGGGACAGAGCTTTACGGAAAGACTTTAGGGATCGTCGGACTGGGCGCCATCGGCAGGGTGGTGGCACGCTGTGCAGGCGGTTTTGGAATGCACGTCATCGCTTATGACCCCTTTATCGACGAAGAGTACTGTAAGCAAAAAGAAATTGAAAGTATGGCCTTTGACGATGTCATGAGCCGGGCGGATTTTGTGACTCTCCATCTGCCGCTTCTGGAATCTACCAGACATCTGGTGGACAGGAACGTCTTCGCTTCTATGAAGGATGGGGCTATCCTGATCAATGCCTCCCGGGGGGGGATCGTGGATGAGGATGCGGCCTTGGATGCATTAATAAGCGGAAAGCTGGGCGGCCTTGGTCTGGACGCTTTTGAGGAGGAACCGCCTGCAGGAAGTCCTCTCTTTGCATTTGACAATGTACTTGCAACGCCTCATACAGGCGCTCATACCATGGAAGCCACTGAAAATATGGCCAATATGGCGGTGGATAACCTGATTGCCATGCTGAGTGGGCAGGATTGTCCCTATATCCTCAACAGATAAGGAGGGCTTATGGAATTATATTTAGAAGCGGAACGGGAATCCGGACTGACAGAGGAAGAGATAAAGGGAGCTGTGCAAAGATCGTCAGAGACTTTTCTCCGGGACAGAGAGCTTGAGCGTGTGCTTATTATCCCACCGGATTTTACCAGGTTTTATTCCAATGCCGGACAGATTACAAAGGAATATTACCATGCGTTTATAGAAAAAGGCTGTCAGGTGGATATCCTGCCGGCATTGGGAAGCCATGAGCCCATGACAAGGGAGCAGTTTTCAATCATGTATGGGGATATCCCCTATGAAAAAATGCTGGTTCATCACTGGAGGAAGGATGTAACAGCCATAGGAGAAGTTCCGGCCTCCTATATGAAGGAGATCACAGAGGGCCTGTGGGAGGAGCCGTTAAAGGCAGAGGTCAGCCGGCTGCTCTTAGATCCAGGATATGATCTGATCCTGTCCATCGGACAGGTAGTTCCCCATGAGGTGGTGGGAATGTCCAATCATTCTAAAAATATCTTTGTAGGAACCGGCGGCAGCGATATGATCAATAAGTCCCATATGGTGGGGGCTGTCTACGGTATGGAGAGGATGATGGGGAAGGATTATACGCCGGTGCGGAAGGCCTTTGATTATGCCCTGGAGCATTTCCTGAAGGAACTTCCTCTGGTATTTGTCCTGACTGTGACCACAGCGCCTATGGGAAAGATACAGACCCACGGTCTTTTCATCGGAGAAAAGAGAGATGGGCTGGAGCGTGCTGTGGCTCTGTCCCAGAAAAAAAATATTGATTTTGTGGAAAAGGGAATGAAAAAGTGCGTAGTTTATCTGGATCCTTCGGAGTTTCACAGTACCTGGCTGGGTAATAAGGCCGTGTACCGGACCAGGATGGCAATGGCCGATGGCGGAGAACTTCTGATCCTGGCTCCCGGTGTCCGCAGATTTGGGGAGGACGACAGATGTGACGAGTTGATTCGAAAATATGGGTACTGCGGCAGATTACGGATGCTGGAGCTTTATCGGAAAGAATCGGATCTGAGAGAAAATATGGCGGTGTCGGCTCATCTGATCCACGGTTCCAGCGACGGTCGGTTTACAGTGACTTATGCGGTCAGGGATATAGCCAGAGAAGAAATCGAGGCGGTTGGCTATCGGTCTGCCGATTATGAAGAAGCTGTAAAACGATATGATCCGGAAAAGTTGCACTATGGTTGGAATGTGATGGAGGATGGAGAAGAAATCTTTTATGTTCCTAATCCGGCCATTGGGCTTTGGATCGATAGGAATCGGTTTTAACAATTTTGCAGGGAATGGTTTGAGATATTTGACCGCCGGAGGGACTTTGACGGACCGAAGCGGCGGAGAAAAGGAGAAACATATGGCAAAGAAAGCAATCGTAACAGGGGGAAGCAGAGGAATCGGAAAGGGGATTGTCCTGGCTCTTGCGGCAGAGGGATATGATGTAGCCTTTACATATGCCTCCAAGAAGGAGGCGGCAGAGAAATTGGCAGAGACTGTTCGGAAGGAATACGGCAGAGAAGCGTATATTTTCCAGGCTTCCCTGGAGGTGCCGGGCATTGCTCATAAAATGTTTGAAAAAGCGACTGCAGCCCTGGGCGGACTGGACTTGCTGGTCAACAACGCAGGTCTTACCATCTGTGAGTCTATTCAGAATATTACAGAGGAAAATCTGGATCATCTTCTGAATCTGGATTTTCGCACTTTTGTGATCCTCATGCGGGATGCGTCCAGGTATATGATCGACCATAAGATAAAAGGCAATATAATTAATATTACATCCTCCAGAGGACAGAGGGCATATCCTGAGTGCGGCGTTTACTGCGGATTAAAAGCAGGCCTTATTCATGCAGTACGGGCCTTTGCCCTGGACGTTTCCGCTTATGGCATCCGGATCAACAACGTAGCTCCCGGTGCCACCAGGATCCGCACTAAAGCCGAAATGGCGGCGATGAAGACGGGAGATGCCAGCGATTATTTCTGGAGAAAGGAATACGAGGATAAGACAAAGGAGATAACTTCCGATTTCTGGGATGATCTGGGAGAGCTGATTCCTCTGGGCAGGGCAGGGACACCCCAGGATATCGCCAATACAGTAGTATTTCTTGCGTCTGATAAAGCAGCTTATATTACGGGAGAGACAATCCGAGTAGACGGCGGCCTGATCCTGCCCGGCATGCCGGAAGGGTTTGCCGGACAAGACAGTGCAGGAACCTCCGGATGGGGACGCCCTGCTGTGGAAGAATAAAATGGAGCGGAGGGAGCAGTATGATTTGTGAATTTTATGTGGGATCTTATGGAAAAGAAACAGAAGAGGGTATTACCAGATATCAGATCGATACAGAAAACGGAAGGCTGACAAGGCTGGACGGTCATGCGCTCCTTTACCATCCTTCCTATCTCTGCCTTCAGGAGGAAAAGGGACTGCTTTATGCGGTGCAGGAGCAGGTGCCGGAGGGGAAAATCCATGCTTTGAAAATTATCGGAAAGGAACTTGTACCCTGTGTTTCTCTATCCTCCGGCGGTGCGGATCCCTGTCATTTGTCATTGTCCGAAGATGGGAATATGTTGTATGCCGCCAATTATACCAGCGGTTCTCTGGCTGCTTATCGGTTGTCACAGGACGGTCTTCCGGTTTCCATGACTGATTTTAAGCAGCATGACGGAAAAGGACCCAATCCGGTCAGACAGGAATGTGCCCATGTTCATTTTTCTACGGAACATGAAGGCATTCTTTATGTCTGTGATCTGGGACTGGATAAGGTATTCCTTTATGAGCTGGATACGGAAACGGGAATGTTGAATGATACAGGAAAGAGACTTTCTCTGCCGCTGGGAAACGGCCCGCGCCATCTGGCCTTCCATCCGGCTCATCCGGATATGGTCTATGTGCTCTGTGAACTGGCCGGGCAGGTGGCTGTCTTCCGGGATAATGACGGAAACAGGGATTACCGGCTGGTTCAGCTTCTGGATACGCTTCCGGAAGGTTTTTCCGGTGGGAATATCTCAGCCGCAGTAAAGATCTCAGGAAATCTTCTTTTTGCCAGCAACAGAGGACATGACAGCATTGCTGTTTTTAACTTGAAGGAAAATGGCACTCTGGAACGTATGGGAATTTATCTTTCCGGCGGAAAGACTCCCAGGGATATAGAAATATTCGGAGATTATCTGGTGGCGGCCAACCAGGATTCGGATTGCCTGACTGTCCTTAAAATTGACCGGGAAACGGGAGAACTTTCCCTGACCGGGGAACGGAAGTCCCATGTGATGCCCTGCTGCGTCTGTGCATATGGTCAAAACCCATAAAATCTATTTATCACAGCACAATTGCTCCGAAGGCGCAGTCCTTGCTCTTCGCCATAACTATGAGCTGGTTAAGGGCAGCGGCTGCAAAATGACCCCTCCGCTGTTGCTGTGTGAGGGAGGAGCGAAGAGTCCCTTCGGCGATGCCATTTCCGCAGGCGTAGGGGTTGGTGTGTTCAAGGATTATCAGGTGGCCAAGGATTGGGCCAAAGTAGGTGCAAATCATACGCCCAATATGGAGAATAAAGCCGTTTATGATAAAATGTTCCCGTTATATCTGAAGCTTTATGAGCAGCTCAGGGATTGTTATCCACAGCTGGCAGAGCTTACAGGTTATAAGTGATAGAAAAGAGTTTCTGCGGATTTTTTCTGCAGAAACTCTTTTTTCACTACGCGCAAAAACGGCCCGGAGCAGGATTTCGTTTTTCTGCTCTGAGCCGTTTTTCATGCGGATGGTGGGACTTGAACCCACACGAGGTCTCCCCCGTCAGATTTTGAGTCTGATGCGTCTGCCATTCCGCCACATCCGCTGGACGCTTCCAAAACCGAACTTAATTGTATCATATCCCCTGTCAATATGCAAGCGCTTTTTTATTTCCGAAGCTACGTTGACTTGAAGGAAAAAGAAGGGTAGAATAGGGATAATCCGGAACAATTCCGATAGACAGAAGGGATCAGATTATGACTGCAACAGTACTTCTTTATAATCTTTCCGGCACAGAGGCCGGAAAAAAAATGAAAAACATTCTTCTGAAAATGCGTGTCCGTATTCGCCTGGTGGAGCCGGAGAGCTATCTGGAGCCCATCGGCCATCTGGCAGGGCTTAAGGATGCCAAAGTCTCCGGACAAAAGTATGAGGGGCCGGGTTTTTCAGAACAGATGATGGTCATGTGTGGGTTTACAGGAGAGCTTCTTGATATCCTCCTGTTTCAGATGAGAAAACAGGGAGTTGGAAAAATTCCTTTGAAGGCGGTGCTTACCGACTTCAATCAGCACTGGAATTCGCTGATGCTTTATGAAGAGCTGAAAAAAGAGCATGAGGCCATGACGGAAAGGCGGAGGCAGGAAGAATAAACGGAGGTGCGTATTTATGAACCGCTGCATGGAAATTCAGTCGCAGATTACGGATTACATAGAAGGAAATCTTGCACCGGATAAGCTTGAGGAGTTTATTTCCCATATCAATTCCTGCGAAGAGTGTCGGGAGGAACTGAATATTTATTATACCCTGTATCTTGGAATACTGCAGCTGGAGCATGAGGATGAAGAGGTGAAGGAGCTTAATGATCTGGACGGGGCTCTGGCAGAGGAGCTGGAGCATTCGGAGATGCTGATCCGCCGCCGCCACTTTTTTCAGGGGTTCCGTTATGTGGTCTATACGGTTGCTTTCTGGTGTATTGTGGCAACCGTACTTTTTCAGTTTCGGTTTTTCGCAGAAATGGGTATCATATAAAAAAATAGAAGGAAAAGGAAACAGGTATGGACGAAAAAATCGTGCTAATTGACGGTTACAGCATTTTAAACAGGGCCTTTTACGGGATTCATGCGGGAATGACGAACTTTGAAGGGCTCCATACCAATGCGGTATACGGCTTTTTGAATATACTTCTGAAGATTCTCGATGAGGAGAAGCCGGATTATCTGGCGGTAGCCTTTGATGTGAAGGCGCCTACCTTCCGGCACAGGCTTTACGATGCCTATAAAGGAACCAGAAAGGGAATGCCGGATGAACTGCATGAGCAGGTACCTGTGACAAAGGAAGTGCTTCGTGCCATGGAAATTCCTACCGTGGAGCTTCCCGGTTATGAAGCCGATGATATTCTTGGCACGCTGGCTGCCAGATGTGAAAAACAGAATCTGGCTGTGGTCCTTGTTTCGGGGGATCGGGATCTTCTGCAGCTTGCCAGTCAGAAGACAAAGATCCGCATTCCGCGGACGAAGGCGGGTACCACGACAGTTGAGGATTATTATGATACGGATGTGAAGGAACGGCTGGGGGTCACTCCTCTGGAGTTTATCGATGTGAAGGCGCTCATGGGAGATTCCTCCGACAATATTCCGGGGGTGCCTGGAATCGGAGAAAAGACAGCCTATGCCCTGATTCAGACTTATCACAGCCTGGAGGCGGTCTATGAGAATCTGGAATCAGTGAAGCCGGAACGGGCGAAAAAGGCTCTCATGGGAGGCAGGGAAATGGCGGAGCTTTCCAAAACTCTTGCTGCCATTGACCGGGACTGTCCGGTGGAGTTTTCACTGGAGGAAGCCAGAGTGGGAGCGCTGTTCACTCCGGAGGCTTATGAGATCATGAAGCGTCTGGAGCTTAAGAGTCTTTTAAAACGATTTGAGGCGGGAAGCCGGACCACCAATTCGATAGAGAAAGACTTCCTGCTGGTGGATGATTTTTCCGGAGCGGAGGACATTTTTGCCAGAGCCATGAAGGCAGAGCGGGCAGGGCTTCAGCTGATCTCGGAAAAGGGGGAGATACTGGGACTGGCTCTTTCTTTTGGTAAGGGAGAGATCTATTTCATAGAGGCGGGAGGCTTTTTGACAGGAGAATATCTGGCAGGACGGACGGCAGAACTTTGCCTTCGGGGAAAAACCACCTGGGTCCTCGATTTAAAGGAGATGCTTCCGTTCCTCGGGATCGAGGAGACAGAGGGAGTTCTGGATGCCGGCGTGGCAGCCTATCTTCTGAATCCGTTAAAAAGCAGTTATTTATATGATGAGCTTTCCGCGGAATATCTGGGACTTACGGTACCCTCAAGAAACGATTTTCTGGGGAAGCATTCCTATAGGGAAGCCCTTTCTGAGAAAAAGGAGGCCTGCGCAGGCTGCTTTTGTTATATGGCGTACACGGCTTTTGCCGTCGGACCGGAGCTTATGGACAGACTTCGGAAGTATGGAATGGAAAAGCTGTTCCTTGAAATTGAGATGCCGTTAATCTACAGCCTTTCCCATATGGAGAAGGAGGGTATTCAGGTGGAGCGGGAGGCCCTCCGGGCTTACGGAGATACGCTGAAGGTACAGATCGAGAAGCTGGAGGCAGAGATCTATGAGCTTTCAGGGGAAACCTTCAATATCAATTCGCCGAAGCAGCTGGGTGTGATCCTGTTTGAAAAGCTGAAGCTTCCCTATGGGAAAAAGACAAAAACCGGTTATTCCACCTCGGCAGATATTCTGGAAAAGCTGGCTCCGGAGCAGCCGCTGGTGGCAAAGATCCTGGAATACCGGCAGCTTACAAAGTTAAAATCCACCTATGCGGACGGGCTGGCGGCTTATATCTGTGAGGATGGGCGGATTCACGGAAAATTCAATCAGACCATCACGGCCACAGGCCGTTTGAGTAGTACAGAGCCTAATCTTCAGAATATTCCGGTGCGGATGGCTCTCGGACGGGAAATACGAAAGGTGTTTGTACCGAGGGAAGGCTATGTGTTTGTGGATGCCGATTATTCTCAGATCGAGCTTCGGATCCTTGCCCATATGTCCGGAGACAAACGGCTTATCGAGGCTTATCACCAGGCACAGGATATTCATCGAATCACAGCCTCCCAGGTGTTTCATACGCCCTTTGAGGAGGTCACTCCTCTCCAGCGGAGGAATGCCAAGGCAGTCAATTTCGGTATCGTTTATGGAATCAGTGCCTTTGGACTTTCGGAGGATCTCAGTATTACCAGAAAGGAAGCATTGGACTATATCAATCAGTATTTTGAAACCTATCCGGGTGTGAAGAGCTTTCTGGATCATCTGGTATCCTCGGCCAGAGAGGAAGGCTATGTTTCTACTCTGTATGGCCGCAGACGGCCGGTTCCGGAGCTTTCCTCCTCCAATTTTATGCAGAGAAGCTTTGGGGAGAGGGTTGCTATGAACAGTCCCATCCAGGGTACAGCAGCAGATATCATAAAAATCGCTATGGTTGGTGTGGACCGCCGCCTGAGAAGAGAGGGACTGAAATCCAGGCTGATCCTTCAGATCCATGATGAGCTTCTGGTGGAGGCAGCTCCCGGTGAAACAGAGCAGGTAAAGACCATTCTTCAGGAGGAAATGTATGGTGCCGCCAGTCTTTCCGTGCCGCTGGAGATTGATATGAAGGTGGGAAACAGCTGGTTTGAGACAAAATAAGGAAGGCGGGAGCAGTCTGGAATGAGGATCATAGGAGTGACCGGAGGCGTGGGAGCAGGGAAAAGTACGGTGCTGAAGGTCCTGAAAGAAGAATATGGAGCAGAGCTTCTCATGGCCGATGAGATCGGAAGGGAACTGATGGAGCCTGGAGCGGCCTGCTTTCGCCCGGTGATCGAGGTTTTTGGAGAAACGGTGATCGGGGAGGACGGACGCCTGAACCGGGGGAAAATCGCAGAAGCCGTATTTAAGGATCCGGAAGCGCTGAAGAAGCTCAATGGGATCATTCACCCGGCGGTCCGCCGGGAAATTGAGAGAAGACTTTCACTCCTCAGGATGACGGAACCGGAAAAAACAGCGGTTATAGAGTCTGCAATCCTGATCGAAGCGGGATATGAAGAAATATGTCCTGAAATCTGGTATGTCCGTGCCGACAAGGAGACGAGGATCGGACGTCTTATGGAGAGCCGGGGTTACAGCAGGGAAAAATGTCTGGAGGTCATGGCCAATCAGATGGCAGATGAAGAGCTTCTTGCCAGAGCTACGGCTGTCATCAACAACGGAGGCAGCAGGACATCTACGAAAGAGCAGATTGCATCTTTGATGGCCTTATGATAAAATAGCGTCTGGATGCAGAGAAACCATGCTGTCACCAGAGCACTGGCGCCTGCGTCAGCGTGTGTGACTGCGTATTATACTGTGAGAAGAAGGAAAAGTAAGGATCTGAGAACATGCGGCTTGTCAGTATTGCCAGCGGAAGCAGCGGAAACTGCATATATATAGGTACGGAGACCACCCATCTTCTGATCGATGCGGGGATTTCCGCCAAACGGATCGAACAGGGCCTTTCTCAACTGGGAATCAGGGGAAACGAGCTTTCCGGTATTCTGATCACCCATGAGCATTCGGATCATATCGGAGGCCTTGGCGTTTTTTCAAGAAAAAACGAAATACCGGTTTATACTACAAGGGAGACCTACGAGGGCATTCTGTCCGCAAAAAATATCGGTGATATGCCGGAAGGACTTCACAGGGAGATTTTTCCGGATGTGGAATTTGAGATAGGGGATATGAGAATCTCTCCCTTTTCCATCGACCATGACGCGGCCAATCCCTGTGCCTATCGTGTGGGCTGCAGCAGAGGATCGGCAGCGGTGGTGACGGATCTGGGGAATTACAGTCAGTATACCATCAATCATCTTCTGGGGCTTGACGCACTTCTTCTGGAGGCCAATCACGATATCCGCATGCTGGAGACCGGGCCGTATCCCTATTATCTGAAACGGCGGATCATGGGAAACAGAGGTCATCTTTCCAACGAATGTGCAGGAAGACTTCTGGGAGAACTGCTCTATGACGGCTTTAAAAAGGCGCTTCTCGGGCATCTTTCCAAGGAAAACAACTATGCGGATCTGGCCTATGAGACTGTACGGCTGGAGGTTACAATGGGAGAGAATGCTTACTGCGGAGATGATTTTGATATTGCTGTGGCAGATAGAAGCACTATGTCGGAGATAATTTATATTTAACATAAAGACGAGGAGAAAGAACATGAAAAAGACGATTATCACAGTAGTAGGTAAGGATACGGTCGGTATTATTGCAAAGGTGTGTACATACCTGGCCAATAACCGCATCAACATCGAGGATATTTCCCAGACGATTCTTCAGGGGTATTTCAATATGATGATGATCGTGGATGCCAGCCAGTCGCATAAGCCCTTCGGAGAGATCGTGGAGGAGCTGGATCAGATCGGAGAAGAGATCGGTGTGAAGATCCGTTGTCAGCATGAGGATATTTTCAATAAAATGCACAGAATTTAAGAGGGCCGGCCATGATAAACAGATTTGAAGTAGATGAGACAAATAAAATGATCGAGCAGGAGAAGCTGGATGTCCGCACGATTACGATGGGTATCAGTCTTCTCGATTGTATTGATTCCGATCTTTCCAGGGTAAATGAGAAGGTTTATGAAAAGATCACCTCCTATGCAAAGGATCTGGTGGATGTGGGCCATGAGATCGAGGTAAAATACGGGATCCCCATTGTAAATAAACGGATTTCCGTGACACCCATTTCTCTGGTGGGGAGCGCTGCCTGCAAATGCCCCGAGGATTTTGTGACTCTGGCGAAGACCCTGGACCGGGCTGCCAAAGAGGTACGTGTCAATTTTATCGGCGGTTATTCTGCGCTTGTCAGCAAGGGTATGACTCCTGCAGAGGAGATGCTGATCCGTTCCATTCCAAAAGCACTGGCCTGCACGGAGCGGGTATGCAGCTCCGTCAATGTGGGCTCTACAAAAACCGGCATCAACATGGATGCGGTGCGTCTCATGGGACAGGTGATCAAGGAAACAGCGGAGGAGACAAAGGAGAGAGATTCTCTGGGCTGCGCCAAGCTGGTGGTGTTCTGCAATGCTCCCGATGACAATCCGTTTATGGCCGGTGCTTTTCACGGCGTAACGGAGGCTGATGCCATCATCAATGTGGGGGTCAGCGGACCTGGCGTTGTGAAAACAGCTCTGGAAAAGGTGCGCGGAAAGAATTTTGAGATCCTCTGTGAAACCATAAAGAAAACTGCCTTCAAGGTGACCCGTGTGGGACAGCTGGTGGCCCAGGAGGCTTCTGAGCGTCTCGGCGTTCCTTTCGGGATCGTGGATCTGTCTCTGGCGCCCACTCCGGCGGTGGGAGACAGCGTGGCGGAGATACTGGAAGAGATCGGCCTTGAGAGCGTAGGCGCACCCGGAACCACTGCAGCTTTAGCACTGCTGAATGATCAGGTTAAGAAAGGGGGAGTCATGGCATCCTCCTATGTGGGAGGCCTTTCCGGTGCCTTTATACCGGTCAGTGAAGACCAGGGCATGATCGATGCGGTCAACAGAAACGCACTGACCCTTGAAAAACTGGAAGCTATGACCTGTGTCTGCTCTGTGGGACTCGACATGATCGCCATACCGGGAGACACCTCTGCCGAGACGATTTCGGGCATTATCGCCGATGAGGCGGCCATTGGAATGGTTAATCAGAAGACCACGGCTGTCCGTCTGATTCCGGCAGTGGGCAAGTCGGCGGGGGATACGGTGGAATTTGGCGGCCTTCTCGGCTATGCACCGATTATGCCAGTGAATCCCTATTCCTGCGCGGCCTTTGTGGAGAGAGGCGGCCGGATCCCGGCGCCGATCCACAGCTTCAAAAACTGATCGGATTCGTGAGTCTGGCGGCAGGAAGCGTCAGGCTTTCATGATAATTTTTTATAAACAAGAAACAGGGGAGGTAAACAATGGATTTAGGACTCAAAGGCAAGGTAGCGGTTGTATTTGGTGGAACAACAGGAATCGGTGCTGCTGCTGCACTTCGTTTTCTGGAAGAGGGCTGCAGGGTCGCAGTCTGCAGCCGCTCTGAGGAGAAGGTGGAGGCTTTTGTAAAAAGGGCTTCCGAGGCTGGATATGACGATGTGATGGCAGAGTCGGTGAATGGCATGGAATACGCACAGACAGAGGCTTTTGCAGACCGGGTGGCGGAACGGTTCGGAAGGATCGATATCTGGGTCAACTGTGCCGGAGGGAACATACATGGCCCTCTGCACACCCTGCCGGAGGAAACCTTCCGTTTTATCGTGGATCAGAATCTGACGTCGGTTTTCTTTGGAATCAAGGCGGCTTCCAAGTATATGATCCCACAGAAGAGCGGAGCGATCGTGAGTATTTCCTCTCTCTCTTCCAAGGTGCCGGTGGACTACCGGGTGACCTATGGAGCGGCCAAGGCCGGTGTGAATCTTCTGACCATCGGAGCGGCATCGGAGCTGGCTCCTTACGGGATCCGGGTCAATGCGGTTGCTCCGGGCATCATCGATACGGTGCTTTCTGCCAAGGCGATTTATGAACAGACCGATTATACCATGTCCATGATTCCCCTTCACAGAGCCGGAAAGCCGGAGGAGATCGGTGATGTGATCGTCTGCATGTGCAGTGACCGGTTCGGTTATATGACGGGAGCGGTGGTAAGCGTGGACGGAGGAAAGAACACGGTGGAGGACTCGGATCTTCCGTGGGTAAAGCCCTGGAATTCCTGAAACGATGCAGAATATTGAATAAAAACTGCTCAAATTTCTATTGAAAGTGCAGGAAATCAATGGTATTATCTTTCCTAAGAGAAAAAAGTTTACGGCAAATAATGTGACAGTACAGAAATGACAGCAGAGACGCATGGCATCGTTAAAAGCGACAAAATGCGTCTTTTTTAACCGGAAAAACAGAAAATATTACATATATTATGCAGGATAGTATATGGAAGATGATGTGAAAATGGTATAAAATAATAAAGTGTCTTATCGAATTTTGTGCAATGTCACTAAAATTCGAAAAAATAAAGACAAGCTCTAATAAGGGAAAGGAGAAAAAAGTATGAAGAAATGGATTGCAGTACTGTTGGCACTGGTGCTGACCATGTCCTGCCTGGCAGGATGCGGCAGCAAGAAAGAGGATGGCGGCGAGACCAAAAAGGCCGAAGCTACCGAGGCTAAGAAGGATGATGGCGGCGACAAGAAGGAAGACAGCGGCGACCCCATCAAATTCGCTTATTCCGGCCCTCTTACCGGTGACAATGCAGAGTATGGTCTGTTATTCAAGAATGCTTTCGAGCTCGCTATCAAAGAGTGCAACGAGTCCGGCGGTGTACTTGGACGCCAGATTGAGTATGTAGAGTTCGATGATAAGAACTCCGCAGAGGAAGCAGGTTCCATCGCAGAGAAGATCGTAGGTGATGATGACATCGTTGCTGTATTTGGTCACTTCGCCAGCGGTGTTGCTATGACCGCAGCTCCGATTTACCAGGAGACGGGTGTTGTTCTGATGAGTGCTTCTGCCTCTCATGTAGACTACTCCTCCATCGGTGACTACATCTTCAGAAACAACGTAACTCAGAAGGTTGAGGCTACCAACTGCCTGCAGATTGCTATTAGAAGCGGCGCTAAGAAGATCGGTGTTCTTAAGTTAAAGACAGACTGGGGCGAGAGTGCTGAGAAGAACTTTATGCTTGGCTGGGAGCAGATCAAGGATAAGGTTGATGCAGAGCTGGTTGCTACAGAGGAATTCGTAGACGGCACCACCGACTACAGCTCCAACATCACCAAGTTTGAAGAGGCAGGCTGTGACTGTGTTGTTGTTCTTGGTATGTATGGTTCTTTAGGGCCCTTCGCTAAGCAGTATCGTCAGATCAACCAGGATGGTCTTCTGATCTCCGTAGGTTCTTCTTACACCACCGAGCTGATTAATCTGGCAGGTGAGGCTGCAGAGGGTATCCAGTTCCCCGGCGGTATGAACGCAGACAGCACCGATCCCGTTGTTAAGGCTTATGTAGATGCTTACAAGGAATATGCAGACGGCAAGGTTCCCGAGAACATGTCCGCTCAGACCTATGAGAACGTAAAGATGGTTATCCAGGCTATCGAGAATGTCGGCAGCGCTGACAGAGAAGCAATCAAGGATGAGCTTTACAACATGACCTTCGAAGGCGTTACCGGTACCATCAAATACGATGAGATCGGCGATGCTGTTAAGACTCAGGTTTGGTATGTTGTTAAGGACGGCAAGTTCGTTGAATCTGATCAGAAGCTTCAGATTTGGGATGACTTTGTAGCTGGTCTGTAAAAAAAAGGACGGGAGGCAAGAAATGACTGTCCAATACTTAGTCAACGGCCTGACCATGGGATTGATTTATGCACTGATTGCTGTAGGTTATTCCCTTGTGTTCGGTATCTTAAAAATGATTAACATGGCCCACGGTGCAATCTACGCCGTTGGTGCCCATATGATTCTGATGTTTGTTACCTGGAATCTGGGAACGCTCCCTGCGGTTATTTTGAGTATTGTTTTCACCGGCGGGCTGCTGGTAGTATATGACAGGTCAATCCTGGCGACTCTTCGAAAGAAGAAGGCGCCAGGGATTGCCGCCCTGGTTACCACCATCGGTTTTTCCCAGATCCTCACCAATGCTCTTCAGATCATTTTCGGTACTGAGATCAAATCCTTCCCGGCACTGTTCGGAAACAAGATGATCCAGATCGGCAATGTAAAATTCCAGTTTTCACAGGTTTATATTCTGGTAGTATCGGTTATCCTTCTCCTTGGCCTGACACTTCTGATCAATAAGACAAAAGTAGGTCTTGCCATGAGAGCAGTAGAGCAGAACTCCAGAGCTGCAGACCTTATGGGTATCAATGCGAAGGGCGTTATCAGTGTTACTTTCTTCTTAAGCGGTATGTCTGCAGTAATTGCAGCTCTGCTGCTTGCAAGCTACTATCAGACGGTTTACCCTACCATGGGTGCCATGATCGGTCTGAAGGGCTTCTCCGCATCCGTGCTTGGCGGTATCGGTTCCCTTTTTGGTGCTGCGATCGGCGGCATTATCCTTGGCCTGGCCGAGAGCTTGACTGTAGCATTTTTATCTGGCGCTTACCGTGATGCCGTTGCATTTATCCTGCTGTTCATCATCCTGATCATCAGGCCCAACGGTTTGTTCGGTAAAGCGAAGATTTCTAAAGTATAATTGGAGGAGTGAAACATGGATAAGAGAGATAAAATTTTCTGGCTTGTTCTCCTTGTTGCCCTGCTCGCTCTTCCGGCGGTTGGACTCAGCAGATATATGCAGAGGATTATCAGCCTGATTTTCATTTATTCCATGCTGGCCCTGAGCCTGAACATTGTTACAGGTTATATGGGACAGGTTTCCCTGGGCCATGCAGCATTTTATGCCATTGGTGCCTATACTTCCGGCCTTCTGTCCGAGCACTTCGGATGGAACTTCCTGCTGACCTGCCTTTGTGCCATCGTATTTACCGGTTTCATCGGCTGGATCTTCAGTTTGCCGACTATGAAGCTTTCCGGTACCTATCTGGCGATCATTACCATGGGTTTTGGTGAGATCGTCAAGGTTCTCATCGTCAACTGGGAATCCCTGACCCATGGTACATACGGCCTGCAGAATATTGCAAAGCCGGAATTATTCGGTATGACCTTAAAGACCACAAACAATGGTATGTATTATCTCTGTCTGGCTTTCCTGGTGCTGATGGTTCTTCTCTGTGTGGCCATCGAGCGTTCCAAGCTGGGACGTACGCTCCGGGCAATTCAGGATGACCCGCTTGCATCTTCCTTAATGGGAATCGAGCTGAGCCATTACAAGAGACTGGCATTTACCATCTCAACTGCACTGGCAGGCTGCTGCGGCGCTTTATATGCTCATCTGTCCGGCTATGTGGATGCAAACTCCTTCCATTCCGATGTGTCAATGATGATCTTAAGTATCGTGATCTTCGGCGGAAGAGGTTCCATCAAGGGGATGGTTGTCGGTGCCGGAATCCTGGTAGCCTTCCCGGAGGTGTTCCGTTTCCTGGCAGAGTATCGATTCATCGTATACGGTCTGATTCTGATCGTAATGATGGTATTCCGTACCGATGGTCTCCTGGGCGGCCACAGCAAGCGGCCTTATGTATTTCCCAGGTATGTAAAGGTTAACAAAGAAGGGGGAGGTGAGCCGGATGGCGCTGCTGGAAGTAAGTAATGTATCGAAGCAGTTCGGCGGCCTGGCAGCTGTAAGCAATGTCGACTTCCATGTGGAAGAGGGCGAGATTGTCAGCATCATCGGCCCCAACGGTGCAGGTAAAACAACGATTTTCAACCTCCTTACCGGTGTATATACGGTTACAGAGGGTAAGATTGTATTCAACGGAGAGGAAATTCAGAATAAGAAGGTACAGCACATTGTAAATGCAGGTATCGCGAGAACCTTCCAGAACATTCGTCTGTTCAAGAACATGCGGACCATTGAGAATGTTATGATCGGTTTCCATCAGAATACCAAGTACAACACCTTTGACCTGATTTTCCGTACTCCCCGGTTCAGAAAATATGAGAAGGCGGCCCATGAGAAGGCCCTTGAGGTTCTTGATTCCCTGGGCTTCGGCAAGTATATTCATACCTATGCCGGAAACCTGCCTTACGGCGAGCAGAGAAAGCTGGAGATTGCCCGTGCCATCGCAACAGGTGCAAAGCTCCTTCTTCTCGATGAGCCTGCAGCAGGTATGAATCCTCAGGAGTCCGCAGAACTTCTGGAATTTATCAAAGGCCTCCAGGCAAAGGGCTTTACGATCATTCTGATCGAGCATGATATGAGCGTGGTTATGAACATTTCCGACAGGATCTATGTTCTCGACCACGGCAGAATGATTGCAGACGGCCTGCCTGAGGAAATTGCCAATAACCAGACGGTAATCGAAGCTTATTTAGGAAAGAGTGAAGACGATGCTGACGATTGATTCGATGAACACATATTATGGAAATATCCATGCTCTGAAGGGCATTGACTTTGACGTCAACGACGGAGAGCTGGTTACGCTTATCGGAAGCAACGGAGCCGGAAAGTCGACCACTCTTCTGACGATTGCAGGCGTGTTAAAGGCCGCTTCAGGAAGTAAGATTGTATTTGACGGACATGACTTAACCCGTATGTCTGCGCCTCAGATTGTAAAAATGGGAGTTACCTTATGTCCTGAGGGACGTGAAGTTTTTCCTGAGCTTTCAGTTGAGGATAACTTAAGACTTGGGGCTTACTGCCGCAAGGATAAAAAAGAGATCGCAGATTCCTTTGATTATGTTTATGATCTGTTCCCCAGACTGGTAGAACGTAAGAAGCAGCAGGCAGGTACCCTGTCCGGCGGCGAGCAGCAGATGCTGGCCATCGGCCGTGCTCTGATGAACAAACCGAAGCTGCTTATGCTGGATGAGCCCTCCATGGGTCTTGCTCCCAATCTGGTGCTGGAAATCTTCAGCCTGATCAAGGAGATCCACAAACAGGGAACAACGATCCTGCTGGTAGAGCAGAATGCGAATATGGCTCTCAAGATCGCAGACAGATGCTATGTTCTTGAGGTTGGTACCGTGAAGTTCCACGGCGACGCAAAGGAAATGCAGAACAATGACGAGGTAAGAAAGGCTTATCTCGGAAGTAAGTAATAAAGGTATTAGAAAAAGGAGTAACGTATCATGGCAAAGTACAATGAAAACAAACCTGTACACACTGGTGATCCCGTAGTAGAAGCAAAGCGTGCCTGCATTGAGCACCGCGCATACTGGATGGCTCTTATTCTTGACGAAGTAAGAAAGGCCGGCGGAGACATGGAGAAGGTTGGCCGCGCTGCCATCAATCGCTGCGGATGCTTCCAGATCAATGAGAACTTCAAGGACAAGATGACCGATCCCATGAGCATGAAGGAATTCGGCGCTCAGTTCGTTGCAGAGCCCATCACCTTCGAGAATAAGACTGTGGAGATCACCGATGATGTAATGCACGTTGAAATGCATTACTGTCCTCTTCTCAATGCATGGAGAAAGCTGGGCTTCTCTGATGAAGACTGCGCTTTATTCTGTGACATTGCAATGGAAGGTGACAGACAGTTCGCAAGAGATATGGATTGCGAATTCGCTCTGACCAAGAAGATTGCAGAAGGCGATGACTGCTGCGACCTTTGCTTCACCAGAAAGAAATAATTTTTGACTCTTTTTCAGGAGTTACAGAAAGATTTTATGCGAGACATGGGAATTCGTTCCTGTGTCTCGTTTTTTGTACAGAAAGGATAAGCGTCTGTGGAGTTCTACTGATAAAAGCCTGGGTAAGACTTTTTTCGTCCAGACTTGACAAAAAATGAGGAGACTGATATGATTAGATAAAGATATTTGTGAAAAGTGTATAAAATCAGAGTGAAAGTCATGCAAAAAATGTAACTCTAGTGTTATTTGGTGACCAGGGAGGGAAAGTATGGCATTTAAAAAGAATATCTTTGATGAGAACAATGGGGCTGCATTTAACTGCGGTCCTACTGTGACATATAACGGTCATATGAGAAAGGAAAAGGATTGGGGATGTGCCTCTCATTTTCATGAATGCGCGGAGATTCTTTTTTGTATTGATGGGTGCGGGAGTGTCCTGGTTGAGGATCAGGAATACGAAATGAGAGAGGGTGATATTGCTATATTTAATCCTTTTGTGTCCAATGCTACCAGGCATCACAACGGGGAGGATTTTGAATTCTTCTTTCTGGGAATCACAGATTTTTCCTATCCGCCCTTCCCGCTGAATACGCTGATGCCGGATAATACGCCGGTTTTTTCTTCCGGTCCTTATAAAAAGCAGCTTCAGTTTTATTTTCAGGAGCTGATGCGGGAGACTGCAAACCCGGAAGTCCTTTATATGCCTGCAGTATCGGCTCTGGCCAATGTGATCGCCATTCAGGTGCTCCGCATCTGGCAGTTCAATTCTCAGATGGAAAAGAATAAGTCCGATGCCAGAAGTTACAGCCATTTTATTAAGGAATATATTGACAAAAATTACCATCAGGCCATCAATCTGGATACTCTGTCGGAGGCATCCTTTATCAGCAAATCCTATATCAGCCATCAGTTTAAGAAGGATATGGGGATGTCGCCCATTGACTATCTGATCAAGAAACGGATCGAGATCGCCCGCTATCTGCTGGTGAATACTCACTATCCGGTGGCAGAGGTGGCCAAGCAGATCGGCTATGACAATCCGCTGTATTTCAGCGCCCTGTTTAAGAAGAATACCGGCATGTCTCCCACCGAGTACAGAAAAACCTATAAGCAGGACCGGGGTGCGGGGATTCCCAAGGTGATCAGAAAAACGGAGGAATGAGCCGGAACTCTGAAAACCTGCGGATGCCTGGCTTACGGTTTTATGATAATTCCGTACGTATATTCATTTTTTATCCGGCAGCCATATTTCTGATAGACAACAGACTGATAAAGGTTGGAAGCGAAGACCTCCTGATTTAACATATCAAAGGCGGTAGCTCCCAGCCTTTTTTCTGCGTCGGCTACCTTGGTGATCAGAGGGATCCGGCTGTTTGCTTTGATCTGTTTCAGCAGTGGTTCCGCGGATTTCCTAAACCCAAGGATCCTTGCGTAGGATACAAAGTCGTCGGCCCGGTAGGCAGCCATGTCCGTGGTCTTGATGTCTAAAAGAAGGTGCAGAAGCGCCCGGCTGATCCTGGTCCTTGTATACTGACGGCATTTGACCGCATCGATGAAATCGCTGAAGCTGGTAAATCCGGTCAGGCGGCTACGAATGCGGCGCTCCAGATCCTCGGAGATATCCACGTAATCGGTCAGATCGGCATTTCTGGAAGCCAGAAGCTTATAAAGCAGCATGGAAGAGAAATCGTCGGCAAGGATCGGAAGTCTGGTACAGAAGTTTTCTGCCATTAGTTGATAGGTGTCTTCCGGCACACAGGAGCGGATGGATTTCAAAGCCTGCGCGGTAGGCGGTGCGGACTCATCGATTCTGGATTCAAACACATGCCGGATGGCCGATGCGGAGCAGAAGGGAGAAGACAGCGCTTTGGACAGGTAATTGGAAGTCCGTTTTATGGTTACCGGTTCTATGGAGGAGCTTCTCCGCGACAGAGCTTTTATATATTCAATACCCAGAATATTGTTCGGAGAGGAGAGAAGAGCGGAAACCTGTTCCGAAGGGAGTGTACGGCCCTCTTTACCCTGGGAAAGCCAGGTGGTGAGTGCACGGCTCCTTGCGGCAGGATAGCTGTCTCCGTTGGAAAGATTAGCTTTGATAAGGGCAGAGAAGTCTTCCGGTTCATCGGAAAGAATGGAAGCCACGGAGGAAAGAAGGGGAAGATCGCCACACTCACTCCCGAAACAGAGGCAGTCCACGACACCCAGCTTATCCAGAATGGAAACGGCCCCCGCGGCGAAATATTCGGCGCTTCCGGTGGCAAAGGCAACGGGAAGCTCGAGAATCAGATCGGCGCCGGAGGAAAGGGCCATCTGGGTCCGGAGATATTTATCCATACATGCAGGCTCTCCCCGCTGGACATAATGCCCGCTCATGACGGCAATGCAGTAATCGGCTCCGGTGAGCTTCCGGGCCTGCTCCATGTGGTACAGGTGACCGTTGTGAAACGGATTATATTCTGTAATTAAACCGACGACCTTCATGTACTTCCTCGCTTCCTTTCCGGATCTTTTCTTTCATCTTAAAACAGAACGAAAAAAAAGGCAAGCATGCACTGCAAGATGGTAATTTGCACCTCGAAAAGTACAGAAATCTGCTTGAGAACTGGGAGAGGATGCGCTATAATAATTAATTAGATTAATATGCAATTTATAAATACGAAAGGAGCTATTTATTATGGCATTCATTGATGAAGTTTATGCACGCGCAAAGGCGGACAAAAAGACGATCGTCCTTCCCGAGTCCATGGACAAGAGAACCTTTGAGGCGGCGGAGAAGATTTTAAAAGAGGGAATCGCAAATCTTATTATCATCGGTACTCCCGAAGAGATCGCTGAGAACAGCAAGGGCTATGACATCAGCGGCGCTACCATCGTGGATCCTTTCAACGACCCCAATAAACAGAAATACATAGACAAGTTCGTTGAGCTCAGAAGCAAAAAAGGCGTTACTCCGGAAATGGCCAAGGAGCAGATGGAAAAGGATTATATGTACTATGCCTGCTTAATGTGCAAATGCGGAGACGCTGACGGTGCAGTATCCGGCGCCTGCCATTCCACAGGCAACACCATCCGTCCCGCTCTTCAGCTGTTAAAGACAAAGCCCGGCATCAGCAGCGTTTCCGGTTTCTTCTTAATGGAAGTTCCTAACTGTGAACTGGGCGAGAACGGCCTGTTTGTGTTTGCTGACTGTGCAGTAAATACTGATCTGGATTCCGCTAAGCTGGCAGAGATTGCCGGACTTTCTGCAGAATCCTTCCGGATGCTGACAGGCGCAGAGCCGAAGGTCGCTATGCTTTCCTATTCCTCCAAGGGCAGCGCAAAACATGACGATGTGACCAAGGTTGCCGAGGCTGTTAAGATCGCAAAGGAGAAATTCCCGGATCTGGCTCTGGACGGCGAGCTTCAGCTTGACGCAGCTCTCGTTCCCAGCGTAGGTGCTTCCAAGGCTCCCGGAAGCCCTGTTGCAGGACATGCCAACACCCTGGTATTCCCTTCCCTGGAAGCTGGAAATATCGGATACAAGCTGGTTCAGAGACTTGCAAAGGCCGGCGCTTACGGCCCCGTGCTTCAGGGTCTGTCTCTCCCTGTAAACGATCTGTCCAGAGGCTGCTTTGCTGAGGATATCGTCGGCGTTGTTGCCATCACTGCAGTACAGGCACAGGGAAGATAAGATAGTTATTGACAAATCAAAATCACCTGTGTATAATAGTACAGGTGTGTATTAGGAGAATACTATGCACATTCATTTATCGGACTCCCTGGCCCATGAACAGGAGACCAAAGCTTATGAAGCAGAGCTTGAATTTGACGTGTTTGACAATGGTGTGAGCGCTTATCCGGTTGTCGATAAAAAACCGGTGAAGGTCCGCGTCACAAATACGGGAGACAAAAAGCTTCTGATCGAGGCGGAGGCAGCCTTTTCCCTTCAGATGCCCTGCGACAGGTGCCTGGAGGAGGTGACAGTCCCTTTTTCCTATACGGTCAGCCGGATGGCAGATTTCAATGAGGAGAAGGCGGATACGGAGGAGTCGGAGGAACAGGCGTATATCGAAGGGTATACCCTGGATGTGGATACGTTGGTCCGCGACGAGCTGTTCGTGCATTTGCCTATGAAAGTTCTGTGCAGTGAAGACTGCAGGGGAATCTGTAATAGATGTGGTGCAAATCTCAATCATGGGGTTTGCGGCTGCGATGTCACGGAGCTTGACCCCAGGATGGCGGTTATCCGTGATATCTTCAGAAACGCGAATCAGTAGAATTTGAAAAAGAAAATCATTGGTTAAGGAGGTGTGTAACCATGTCTATCTGTCCCAAGAATAAACATTCCAAAGCTAGAAGAGACAGCCACAGAGCAAACTGGAAAATGGGCGAGGTCAATTTAGTAAAGTGCAGCAAGTGCGGCGCGCTGACCATGCCTCACAGAGTTTGCAAGGCTTGCGGATGCTACAACAAGAAAGAGATCGTAAGCGTTGACTGAGAATAGCAGGAAATTAGGAGACTGCAGTTTTCCGTAAAAAGAAAACTGCAGTTTTTTCATTTTACGAATCTGCTTTAAAAAAATAGAAAAGTCATTGATTTATAGATTGATATTGTGTATATTAATTCTTAGATTAGAGATGGAGGAAGCAGGATGCAGGAAACAGTGAGAGTCGCACTGGATGCCATGGGCGGGGACAATGCCCCGGGTGAGGTGGTCAAGGGCGCGGTGGAAGCGGTGAACGCGAAGGAAAACATCAAGGTATTCCTGGTTGGAAAAGAGGAAGCAGTGAAGGGCGAGCTTTCCAAGTACACATATCCACTGGACAGAATTGAAGTGGTAAATGCATCGGAGGTGATTACCACAGAGGAAGCGCCTGTTATGGCCATCCGGCGGAAGAAGGATTCTTCCATCGTGGTGGGACAGAAACTGGTGAAAAACGGTGAGGCAGATGCCTTTATCTCTGCAGGCAGTACCGGAGCGATCCTGGTGGGAGGCCAGCTGGTCGTGGGCAGGATCCACGGCGTGGAGAGACCTCCTCTTGCGACACTGATCCCTACAGTGAACGGTGTGGCTCTTTTGGTGGACAGCGGTGCCAATGTGGATGCCCGTGCCAGCCATCTGGTACAGTTTGCAAAAATGGGTTCTATTTATATGGAGCATGTCATAGGCATTAAGAAACCGAGAGTCGCCATTGTCAATGTGGGGGTGGAGGAGGAAAAGGGCAACGCCCTTGTGAAGGAGACCTTTCCTCTGCTGAAGGAATGTGAGGATATCAATTTCACCGGCAGTATTGAAGCAAGAGAGATTCCTCACGGCGGTGCTGATGTGATCGTGGCTGAGGGCTTTACCGGAAATGTGATCCTGAAGCTCTATGAGGGACTGGGCTCTGCACTGATCAGCAAGATCAAGGGAGGGATGATGTCCACCTTCCGTTCCAAGATGGGAGCGCTTCTTGTGAAGCCGGCCCTCAAGGAAACCTTAAAGACCTTTGACGCCACCGAATATGGAGGTGCGCCCATGCTGGGACTCAATGGCCTTGTGGTGAAGACTCATGGAAATGCAAGCTCCAAGGAGGTAAAAAATACCATTTTCCAGTGCGTGACCTTCAAGGAGCAGAAGATCAATGAAAAAATCAAAGCGCTTTTTGCAGAAAAGCCTGAAAAATAACAGAAAGGGTGACAGTTATGGAATTTGAAAAATTACAGGGGATTATTGCAGAGGTAATGAACGTTGACGAGGATGAGATTACCATGGACACCACCTTTGTGGATGATCTGGGAGCGGATTCTCTCGATATTTTCCAGATCATTATGGGAATCGAAGAGGAGTTTGATATTGAGATCCCCACTGAAGCTGCAGAGCAGATCGTTACCGTGGGCGATGCTGTTGAGCAGATCAAAAATGCCCGTAATTAAGGCTGGCGTTTTGATAAAAATCGGGAATAAAATGAAAGCCCTGCCGGATTCGGGCGGGGCTTTGCTGTGCTGCGGGGCACTATCTTGGAAGGAAAACGGTTATGAAACAGGAATATGAAAAGCTTTCGAAGCTGGAAAAGCGGGCCGGCTATGTCTTTAAGGACAAGTCCCTTCTTTTTCATGCCATGATTCACAGCTCCTATACCAATGAACATCGAATGAGCCGTTCTGACAACAACGAACGTCTGGAGTTTTTGGGAGACGCAGTATTGGAGCTTTCCAGCAGTGATTTCCTTTATCGGGAATATCCGGAGCGGCCGGAGGGGGAACTGACAAAATTCCGGGCAAGCATCGTGTGTGAGCCGACTCTTGCACACTGTGCGAGAGAACTGGGACTGGGAGAATATCTCTTCCTGGGAAAGGGTGAGGACGCGGAAGGCGGAAGAGAACGGGATTCTATCCTTTCTGATGCCCTGGAGGCACTCATCGGGGCCATTTATTTAGACGGTGGTTTTGCTAATGCAAAAGAGTTTGTGTTTCGGTTTGTCATGAATGATCTGGAGCATAAAAAGCTCTTTTATGATAGCAAGACTATTCTTCAGGAAATGATTCAAAGCCGCATGGAGGGAAGTCTGACCTATGAGCTTGTGGGAGAGGAAGGACCGGATCATGCGAAAACCTTCCATGTCCGGGCATGGATCGGAGAAAAGCCGGCAGGACTGGGACAGGGACGGACGAAAAAGGCTGCGGAGCAGATGGCTGCGTATAAAACCATTTTAATGCTGCAGGAAAAGGAATAAAAATTTATGTTTTTAAAAAGTATAGAGGTACAGGGCTTTAAATCATTTGCCAATAAGATACTCTTTGAATTTAATGACGGCATCACCGGGATCGTGGGTCCCAACGGCAGCGGAAAGAGCAATGTGGCCGATGCGGTCCGCTGGGTTTTGGGAGAGCAGAGTGCCAGGCAGTTAAGAGGCGCCAGCATGCAGGATGTCATTTTTGCGGGAACCCAGAACAGAAAGCCCCAGGGCTATGCTTATGTGGCCATTACCCTGGATAATTCCGATCATTCCCTGCCCATTGAGTACGATGAGGTCACGGTTTCCAGGCGGGTTTACCGATCCGGTGAGAGTGAATATCTGCTGAACGGAACGGCCTGCCGGCTCCGGGATATCAACGAGCTCTTTTACGATACCGGTATCGGAAAGGAAGGGTATTCGATCATCGGTCAGGGACAGATCGATAAGATCTTAAGCGGAAAGCCGGAGGACCGGCGGGAGCTGTTTGATGAGGCTGCCGGAATCGTCAAATTCAAGAAACGAAAGAATATCGCTCAGAAGAAGCTGGAAAATGAGCAGCAGAACCTGGTGCGTGTCACAGATATTCTTTCCGAGCTGGAAAAGCAGGTGGGGCCTCTCGAGGAGCAGTCAAAGAAGGCCAGGGAATATCTGAAGCTTAAGGAGCAGTTAAAGAGTCTTGATATGCAGAGCTTCCGGCTGGAAAATGCAGCGCAGAAACAGAAGCTTTCGGAAATCGCGGAAAATATAGAGACCGTATCTGCCGGGCTGGAGGAAAAGCGGCAGGAGGCTGCGGCCCTTAAGGCAAACTACGATGAACTGACGGAGCAGATTTCCGGACTGGATACAAGGCTTGAGGAGAACAGAAGTCTTTTAAGTGAGAGCCACCTGTCAGCAGAGTCCATGGAAGGACAGATCAAAGTTCTGGAGGAACAGATCCACACCGATGAGGTCGATGAGGAGCATTTGAAGAACCGTATGGCGGCCATTGAGGAGGAGCTCACAGAGAAAAAGGCTCAGAAGAGCGAATTTACCGGGCAGAAGGGTGAGATCAACGAGAGTCTGGATGAACTGGATGACAGACAGAGTGAGCTTCAGGAAAAGCTTGCGGAGGATGAAGAGCGGATCCGTGCCCTGGATTTTGAGCTCGAAAGTAAAAAGAACAGCGTCCTGAATGCCATGAATGACAAGGCCTCTCTGGGAGCCAGGAATCAGCGGTTTGAGACGCTGCTGGAACAGAACCAGGTGAGGAAAAGTGAGCTGCAGAACAGACTTCTTCGAATCAAAAGCGAGGAGGAGGCACAGGCGCAGATCGTTCTTCAGATCGAACAGGAGATCAAAGCAAAGAAGGAGGAGCTGGCCTCCCTTTCCAAGGCGTACGCAGAGACGACGGAAGCCTGGAAAAAGGCAGAGGAGGATTCCTACCGGGAAAACAAGAATTTAAATCAGAAGCAGCAGGAATATCATACTCTGCGGACAAGGCTGGAGTCTTTGAGAAATCTGGCGGAGCGCTACGACGGCTATGGCAACAGCATTAAAAAGGTCATGGAGGTGAAGGCCTCCACACCGGGCATTATCGGCGTCGTGGCAGACCTTCTGGAGACGCCGAAGGAATATGAAACAGCCATTGAGACGGCTCTCGGCGGTTCCATACAGAATATCGTGACCGACTCGGAGGCAACGGCAAAAAATCTCATCGCCTATCTGAAAAAAAATAAATTCGGACGGGCTACCTTCCTTCCCCTTTCCAGCATTACGGCAAGAGGCGGTTTCCAGAAGAAGGAGGCACTTCATGAGCCGGGTATTATCGGCCTTGCTCATACCCTTGTGAAGGTCAAAGGAGGCTATGATAATCTGGCGGAATACCTGCTCGGAAGGATCCTCGTGGTGGACAATATCGATCATGCCATTGTCATTGCAAGGAAATACCAGTATTCTCTGCGGATCGTCACGCTGGAGGGAGAGCTTCTGGCAGCCGGCGGTTCCATGACCGGAGGTGCTTTCCGGAACAGCAGCAACCTTCTTGGCCGGAAAAGGGAGCTTGAGGAGCTGGAACAGGCCATGAACAAAACTCTGGCTCAGTATGATCAGGTGCAGGCCCGGGTATCTGCCATTGAAAAGAAGTTAAAGGAGCTGAAAGGCAGCCTGGAAAAGAACAGAGAATCTTCCCAGGCTGCCAGAGTAGCACTTTCCTCTTTGGAGACAGGGCACACCGCAGCCCGGGAAAAGGCGGAGGAGATCGCGGCCGGATACGAGGGGATCACAGCGGAAGGAAAGCAGCTTTCTGACCAGTTAAAGGAAATTGAGGACGGGAAGGCAGCTTTAAAGGCAGAGTCAAAGGATCTGGAAATCAGAAATAAGGAATATGAAAAGGAAATAAAGAAGCTTGAGACAAAGGCCATACGGGAACGGGAAAAACGGGAGAAACGGAGGGAGGAGCTTCGCTCCGTCCAGCTGGAATTTTCTTCTTTGTCTCAGAAGGACAGCTTCATTTTGGAAAACATTCTACGTATTTCCGGGGAAATGGAGAGACTGGAGGGAGAAGCTGCCTCTCTCAGGGACGGCATGAGGCAGTGCCGGCAGGCATCCGGGAAGAAAAAGACGGAGATCCTTTCCATCCGGCAAAAAATAACAGAAACGACGCAGGAGGCTGCAAGGCTTCAGGATCTTATCAAAGAAGATACGGCCAGCCGTGAAGACTGTGTCAAAAAACAAAGGGGCCTGTTTGAAAAGCAGGAGGCCATGTCCGGTGAGCTGGCCCGGCTGGATAAGGAGAATTACCGCCTGGAAAGCCAGAAGGAAAAATGTGAGGAGCTCATTGAACAGCAGATCCGGTATCTGTGGGAAGAATACGAGCTGACGCCGTCAGCGGTGGCGGAAATGATATTTGAGGAGGAACTGAGCGCATCGGCAATCCGAAAGCAGGTGACAGCCTTAAGGCAGGCAGTGAAGGCGCTGGGTGCCGTGAATGTCAATGCCATTGAGGATTATAAAGAGGTTTCTGAGCGATACTTCTTCATGAAAGGGCAGCACGACGATCTGAAGAAGGCGGAGGAGAGCCTGATCAGGATCATAGAGGAGCTGGACGCAGGCATGCGGCGGCAGTTTGAAGAAAAATTCCGTGATATCAGGACAGAATTTGACCGGGTATTCAAGGAGCTTTTCGGAGGAGGACAGGGTACGCTGGAGCTGGTGGACGGAGAGGATATTCTGGAGGCAGGAATCCAGATCATCGCTCAGCCGCCGGGCAAAAAGCTCCAGAATATGATGCAGCTTTCCGGTGGAGAAAAGGCTCTGACAGCCATCAGTGTTCTTTTTGCCATCCAGAATCTGAAACCGTCTCCCTTCTGTCTGCTGGATGAGATCGAGGCAGCTCTGGACGACAGCAACGTGGGCCGCTATGCGGCTTATCTGGAGAAGCTGAAAAAGAATACCCAGTTTATTGTCATTACTCACAGAAGGGGGACCATGCTGGTGGCGGATCGTCTCTACGGAATCACCATGCAGGAAAAGGGCGTATCCACCCTGGTGTCCGTGGATCTGACGGAACAGACGGCATAACCGGAACTTATGACAGACCTAGTTTATAGTTATTTGACAGAATAGCGACAGCAGGTGTACATTAATATATTAAGGAGGCGTGTGTATGAGCCAGGAGAAAAAAGGATTTTTTGGCCGACTTGTGGCGGGCTTAAGCAAGACCAGGGACAACATCGTTGCCGGGATTGATTCCATTTTCAACGGGTTTTCCGCCATTGATGATGATTTCTATGAGGAAATCGAGGAGACTCTGATCATGGGTGACATCGGCATTCACACGACAGAGGCCATCATCGAGGATCTGAAGGCGAAGGTGAAGGAGCAAAAGATCAAGGAACCTTCCGAATGCAAGGCGCTTCTCATCGATACCATTAAAAAACAGATGGATCTTGGGCCAAATGCCTATGAATTTGAAAACCGGAAATCGGTCGTGCTGGTCATCGGTGTCAATGGTGTGGGAAAGACCACCTCTGTGGGAAAGCTGGCCGGCCAGCTTAAGGACAAGGGGAATAAGGTGCTTTTAGCAGCGGCGGATACCTTCCGTGCAGCCGCCATTGAACAGCTGACCGAGTGGGCCAACCGGGCAGGAGTGGATATCATTGCCCAACAGGAGGGATCCGATCCGGCAGCGGTGGTCTTTGATGCGGTTTCGGCTGCCAAGGCAAGAAATACGGATGTGCTTCTCTGCGACACAGCGGGGCGGCTTCACAATAAGAAAAACCTGATGGAAGAGCTTCGGAAGATCCACAGGATCATCGATAAGGAGTATCCGGAGGCCTATAAGGAGACTCTGGTAGTTCTGGATGGGACTACCGGGCAGAATGCCCTTGAGCAGGCAAGACAGTTCCGTGAGGTGGCTGATATTACAGGCATTATTCTGACGAAGCTGGACGGCACAGCCAAGGGTGGTATCGCTGTAGCCATTCAGGCGGAGCTCGGCATCCCGGTGAAGTACATCGGGGTCGGTGAGCAGATGGATGATATGCAGAAATTTAACCCGGAGGAATTTGTAAATGCCCTGTTCCAGACAGCGGAACAGCAGTAATCGGGAAATCATAAAGCGAGGGAGAAAAAATGCTGACACTGGAGAAATTTGAGGAGGCGGCTGAGGCCGTCAGCAAAGTGACATCGGAGACAAAGCTGGTATACAGTGAATATTTCAGCGACCAGACCGGCAATAAGGTTTATCTGAAGCCGGAAAACATGCAGTATACAGGAGCCTACAAGGTTCGCGGCGCATATTACAAGATCAGCACCCTTTCCGAGGAGGAGCGGGCAAAAGGACTGATCACTGCTTCTGCCGGAAACCATGCCCAGGGAGTTGCCTATGCAGCGAAGAAATTCGGCGCAAAGGCAGTTGTGGTCATGCCTACGACAACGCCGCTCATGAAGGTAAACAGGACAAAGAGCTACGGTGCTGAGGTGGTGCTTTACGGTGATGTCTATGACGAAGCCTGTGAATATGCTTACAAGCTGGCCGAGGAGCACGGATATACCTTTATTCATCCCTTCAATGATCTGACGGTGGCTACCGGACAGGGAACCATCGCCATGGAGATCGTCAAGGAGCTTCCCACTGTAGACTATATTCTCTGTCCCATCGGCGGAGGCGGGCTTTGTACCGGTGTTTCCACTCTGGCAAAGCTTCTGAATCCCAACATCAAGGTCATCGGTGTGGAGCCGGCGGGGGCCAACTGCATGCAGGAGTCCGTCCGTCAGGGCCATGTGGTGACTCTTCCCAGGGTCAATACCATTGCAGACGGTACGGCGGTCAAGACACCGGGAGATCTTCTTCTTCCCTATATTCAGGCAAATGTGGATGAGATCATCACCGTGGAGGATACGGAGCTGATCGTGGCTTTTCTGGATCTGGTGGAGAATCACAAGATGGTGGCGGAAAATTCCGGCCTTTTGACTGTGGCTGCCCTCAAGCATCTCGATGTGAAAAATAAAAAGGTGGTGTCCATCATCAGCGGCGGAAACATGGACGTGATCACCATGTCCTCCGTAGTACAGCACGGCCTCATCCAGAGAGACAGGATCTTTACCGTATCGGTGCTCCTTCCGGACAAGCCGGGTGCGCTGGTCAATGTTTCCACGATCATTGCAAAGATGCAGGGCAATGTCATCAAGCTGGAGCATAACCAGTTTGTCAGCATCAACAGAAACGATGCAGTGGAGCTTCGGATCACCATGGAGGCCTTTGGAACCGATCACAAAAATGAGATCGTAAAGGCGCTGGAGGAGAGCGGCTATCGTCCCAAGGTCGTCAAGCAGAAGGGAATTTACCAGGGAGCCTGATGATTGCAGTGTAACAATTTATTCATAAAAATGAAATTGTTTTTTTCTTGACAATATCGCTCCGGTGGAGTATACTGAGTTCCATAAATAGAAGGGAGTAGCTAACATCGGATGATGTTCTATCCTGCGTCATGACGGTTTGTAACCCGCAGATAGTTTTATAGCAAGACTTTTATTGCAGCCGGAAGGCTGCGGTAAAAGTCTTTTTTTAAAATCAAAGGAGGAAGAAAATGGGGAATATTTTTTATGACATCATGAAAAATCTTGCCGGCGGAGGAAGCGGTCCGAAAGTAGTGGATCCGGATCCGGAACCGGAGAAGGACAAGCCGAAGAAAGCGAAAAAATCCGGCGGAGGGAAAAAGGTTTTGAAAAACGGCGGCAGAGTGGTCGGGATTGTGATTCTCGTTGCAGTGATCGCCATTCTCGCCATGAATGCCACCTATACCATCGGCGAGCAGGAGCAAGCCGTTGTCACTACCTTCGGCGTGCCGAAGGCAGTCAAGGAATCGGGACTTCATTTCAAGATTCCTTTTGTGCAGCAGGTAAAGAAGGTGGATACCACCATTCAGGGCTTCAAGGTAGGTTATGACAGTGAAGGGCAGACGGTACCCAATGAAGCGATTATGATCACTTCGGATTTTAATTTTGTAGGCATTGATTTCTACGTGGAATACCGGGTATCCGATCCGGTGAAGGCTGTGTTTGCGTCCAGGCAGCCGGAGGACATTTTACGGAATCTGGCGCAGAGCTGTATCCGTACGGTGGTCAGCAATTACGATGTGGACAGCGTTCTCACCACCGGAAAAAATGAGATCCAGTCCAATATCAGAGAAATGCTGCTTTCCCAGCTGGAGGAACAGGACATCGGACTTCAGCTTGTGAATATCACTATTCAGGATTCCACGCCGCCCACCATGGAGGTGCTGGAAGCCTTTAAGGATGTGGAGACGGCCAAGCAGGGGAAGGAAACAGCAATCAACAACGCCAACAAATACAGAAATGAGAAGCTTCCCAAGGCGGAGGCTGATGTGGATCAGATCCTTCAGGAGGCAGAGTCCTCAAAGACAAAGCGTATCAACGAAGCGTATGCCGATGTGGCCATGTTCAATGCCCAGTATGAGGAATACATAAAGAACCCTCTGGTGACAAAGCAGAGAATGTTTTATGAAACCATGGAGGCGGTGCTTCCCAATCTGAAGGTCATCATTGACGGTACAGACAGCACCAGCACCATGCTGATGGATCAGCTTTCCGATCAGGCGGCAGGTGCGGCAGCTTCTGCAGCAGGAAACGGTTCGGGAACGGACAGTGCATCGGGAAGCGGCGCAGCCGGAAACAGTACATCCGGAGCTTCAGCCGGAACCAGCGGAAACTAGAAGGGGAGGAACGATCATGAAGAAAAAAATTATCGGTATTTTTCTGTCGATTCTGGCGGTGGTGCTTCTTGCCTCCTCAGTCGTCATTACTAAGGAAAATGAATACAGCCTGATCCGCCGGTTCGGTAAGGTGGACAGAATCATTGACAATCCGGGCATCACCTTCAAGATCCCTTTCATGGAGACTGTGGATGCGCTTCCGGGACAGATACTCCTCTATGACCTTCCGGAATCGGATGTGATCACCATGGACAAAAAGACCATGATTGCCGACAGCTTTGTGCTGTGGCGGGTATCAGATCCTCTGAAGTATGCAAAGACCCTGAATTCTTCTCAGACGAGTGCAGAGCAGAGAATCGATGCGGCAGTTTACAACGCCACTAAGAATATTATCAGCAATATGACTCAGAATGATGTGATTGCGGCCCGGGACGGTGAGCTTCAGGCTGCCATTATGGAAGGTGTGGGAGCTGCCATGGGATCCTACGGTATCGAGCTGAAAACCGTTGATATCAAACAGCTGGATCTGCCCGAGGACAATAAGGAAGCTGTTTATGAGCGAATGATCTCCGAGCGCGGAAAGATCGCCGCCACCTATAAGGCGGAGGGCGATTCTGAGGCTCAGAAGATTCGAAATACCACAGACAAGGAAGTGGAGATCATGCTTTCCGATGCCAAGGCTCAGGCAGCCGGCATTATCGCTGAGGGCGAGGCCGAATACATGCGGATTCTGGCGGAGGCATACTCCGATGCAGGCAAGGCAGAGTTTTATTCCTTTACTCGCTCCCTGGAAGCTGCCAAAGCTTCTCTGACCGGCGGGAACAATACGCTGATCCTGCCCAAGGATTCACCTATAGCGGAAATCTTTATGGGACAGTAAAACCAACTGTTTAAATGAAAGGATCCCTCCTGTCAGGATGTCAGGAGGGATTTTATATTCGGAATACGTCTGTGTTTACCTGAGCTCGGTCATTCCCGAAAGGCACGGTGCAGCAACCATGGAATAATTGGTGTGATAGATGACAAAGCCGGGCTTGGCACCGTTCACTTTTTTTACCTGCTTTTTTTCCACATAGTCGATTTCCACCTTGTCATTGCCTCTGCCTTTTGAATAGTAGGCGGCCAGAGCGGCGGCTTCCTCAAAAAGCCGGTCGGGAAGCTCTTCCTTGCTCTTACCCTCGCTCTTCACAATGACATGGGAGCCGGGGATCCCTTTGGCATGGAACCAAAGGTCATTTCCTGAGGCAAACCGGAAGGTCAGTTCTTCATTCTGCAGATTATTTTTGCCTACATATATATGATAGCCGTCAGAGGAAAGGTAGTGGAAGGGAGTACTGGTGATCTTTGCTCGTTTGTCCTTGGGACCGCGCTTTTTTACAAAGCCGGATTCCCGCAGTTCCTCCTTGATCTGGGTCAGGTCCTCCTCCGAGACTGCAATGTCGAGGGCAGTCATGACCGAATCCAGATATTCGATCTCCTCCCTGGTTTCTTTTGTGAGTTCCGTAAGGGCCTCAAAGGTGCGCTTCAGCTTTCCGTAGCGGTCAAAGTATTTTTTGGCGTTTTCCTGGGGTGTCATGGTGTCGTCCAGAGGGATCTTTACAGTTTCACCGGTATAATAATTGAGAGCAGTAAGCTCTTTTGCACCGGGCTCCAGACCATAGCCGTAGGTATTGATCAGTTCGCCGTAGACGCGGAATTTGTCCCGCTTTTCTGTGTCCTTAAGCTGCCTTTGCTGCAGATCATATTTTTTTCTGTTCCGTTCCAGAGCAGTCTGCACGGTGTGGCGAAGCTCAGCAGATTTCTGGCGGATTCTGGTGACTGCTTCCCGGGAAGCATAATACCCTTCCAGAACCTGACTCATGGAATCAAAGCGCTTCTGTTCATAGGCTGACAGATGGGAGAGGGGAAGAGCGGAGAATTCCACGGGAACTGATCTGTCATATGCAATGCAGGGGATAAAGCTTCCGCTTTTCACATCATCCATAAGCCGTCGGAAGGTTCCGAACAGATGCAGCTGTTCCAGTTTTCCAAGGTCCCCTGCTGAAACCGTGCTGTCCAGAGAGGCAGTATAACAGATCTCCTCCGCCATGACGGGAGAAAGGCCGGTAAAGCTGGAATAAAGCGCTTTTCCCAGGGGCATGGGCTTTTCGGAAAGGATCCTGCAGAAATTTTCTTCTGTGACCGTCAGCGGATCCTGCTTCTGCATCGTATCAGGGATAAAATAAGGGCGTCCGGGAAGCACCTCCCGGACGGAGCTTACGGACAGAGGGATGTGCTTGATGCTGTCGATGATGGTGTTCTGATCATCGCAGAAGATCAGATTGCTGTGCTTGCCCATAAATTCGGCGATCAGCTTTTTCCTGCACAGATCACCCATTTCGTCCAGATGCTCGATCTCCAGTACAAGAATCCGTTCCAGGCCCGGCTGTGTTACGGAAAGGATCCGGCCGCCGCCGATGTGCTTTCTGAGAAGCATACAGAAATTAGGGGCGGTCATGGGATTTGCCTTGTTCTGCTCCGTAAAATAAACAAGAGGCAGGCTGGCTCCCGCCGAGAGAAAAAGTCTGGACGTGTCTTTCTGGTTTTTTATGGTGAGCATCAGGGCATCGGCTTCCGGCTGTGCGATCTTTGCGATGCGCCCGCCCTCAATGCGCTCTTTCATTTCTTTTGCCATACAGGCAATAACAATTCCGTCAAGTGCCATTTTTCATTACCTCCGGCTCTATTCTAACATAAGTGAGGATTGTCTGCCACAGAAAATTGGCATAATCATTGACTTGTAACTTTGAATGAATTATAATAAGTTAGATTACGTGGAAGGAAAAAAAGAAAATGGTTAAGAGCATGACAGGCTTCGGCAGGTGTGAGGTTTCCAATGAGGATTATAAAATATCCGTGGAAATGAAATCGGTGAACCACCGGTATCTGGATCTGGGAATCAAGATGCCGAAGAAATTCAATGCCTTTGAGGCGGATATCAGAAATCTGCTGAAAAGCGGCATTCAGAGAGGAAAGGTTGACATTTATGTCACCTGTGAGACCTTTTCCGATAAGGCGGTGAGCCTCAATTATAACGAGGCGCTTGCCAGAGAGTATATGGATATTTTTGCCAGAATGAGCGAGCAGTTCTCCATTGAGAATGATGTGAAGGTTTCTGCCCTTTCTCGTTATCCGGAGGTGATTGTCACCGGACAGAACGAAGAGGATGAGGAGGAGCTGTGGAGCCTTCTTAAAGAAGCACTGACAGGCGCGCTGGAAAAGTTTGTGGCTCAGAGAACAAAGGAAGGGGAGCATCTTTGCCGGGATCTCGTTGGCAAGCTGGATGCCATGCTGGACTGGGTTGCAGCCATCGAGCTTCGTTCTCCTCAGATCCTGAAGGAATATCGGGCAAAGGTGGAGGACAAGGTGAAGGAGCTTCTCGAGGGAAGCGGCATCGATGAGAACCGGATCGCCGCTGAAGTGACTCTTTTCGCCGACAAGATCTGTGTGGATGAGGAGACGGTGCGTCTCACAAGCCACATAAGGACCATGAAGGATGCGCTCTTAAAGGGCGGTGCCGTCGGAAGAAAGCTGGATTTTATTGCCCAGGAAATGAACCGGGAGGCAAATACGATCCTTTCCAAGGCCAACGATCTGGAAATTTCCGGTACGGCCATTGAACTCAAGACGGAAATCGAAAAGGTCAGAGAGCAGATTCAGAATATTGAGTAGAAAACGGTGAGTACAGTGGGAAAACTGATTAATATCGGATATGGCAATGTGGTTCATACGGACAAGGTGCTGGCGGTGGTGAGTCCCGATTCGGCACCCGGAAAGCGTCTCATTCAGTCTGCCAGAGACGAAGGACGCAGTGTGGACGCCACCCAGGGCAGAAAAACCAAGGGGCTCATTGTCATGGACAATGGATATGTGGTGCTTTCGGCACTGCTGCCGGAGACCATTGCCGGCAGATTCAATGAATCAGGAAGTCCGGAACGGACTTCGGACAAGGAGGGAGACGATGAGTAAAAAGGGACTGATCCTCGTGATTTCCGGATTTTCCGGCGTGGGAAAAGGAACTGTGGTCAGACGTCTCATGGAGAAATACGATAATTATGCTCTTTCCGTTTCGGTTACGACCAGAAAACCAAGAGAGGGAGAAGTAAACGGAAGGGAGTATTTCTTTATTACCGAGGAAGAGTTTGCTGCTTTGGAGGCAGACGGCGGGCTTCTGGAGGGAGCCGGCTATGTGGGACACCATTACGGTACGCCCAGAGATTATGTAATGGGACGCCTGGAAGAAGGAAAGGACATGATCCTGGAGATCGAGATCCAGGGCGCTCTCCAGATCAAAAAGAAGTACCCGGAGGCGATCCTTGTTTTTGTGGTTCCGCCCAGCGCCAGGGTCCTGAAGGACCGGCTGACAGGACGCGGCACGGAGACTGAGGAGGTCATTGCCGAACGGCTCAAACGGGCCGTGGAGGAATCCCGGGGCATGGAAGAGTATGATTATCTTCTGGTCAACGACGATTTGGAAACCTGTGTGACAGAGCTTCATCAGATCATGGAGTGTGAACACCGCAGGGCAGCCGTTAATCAGGAGCTTATCGATCATATCAGAAGAGACTTAGCAAGCTTTGTGGAAGGAGAATGATATATGTTACACCCCTCTTATTCAGATTTGATCAATGTTGTTAACAGTGAAGTGGAGCCCGGCGAACAGCCGATCATTCAGAGCCGTTATTCCATCGTTATCGCTGCGGCGAAACGGGCGAGACAGCTCATTGCCGGTGAGGAATCCCTTGTGGATTCACCGTCCCATAAACCGCTGTCCACCGCTGTTGAAGAGCTTCATCAGGGAAAGGTCAAGGTCGTGGGCGAAGACGATATCCCTGAGGATGAAATTGAGGAATGATCATACAGGCAGGCGCAGTACGCCTGCCTTGTCTGCTTGAAAAGGAATGAATACCATATGAAAATATTGTTTGTATCCCTGGGCTGTGACAAAAACCTGGTGGATTCTGAGGTGATGCTGGGGCTTCTTTCCAGGGCCGGTTATGAGTTTACCGATGATGAGACCGAAGCGGAAGTCATTGTAGTCAATACCTGCTGCTTTATCGGTGACGCCAAGGAGGAAAGCATCAATACGATCCTTGAGATGGCGGCTCAGAAGGAGACCGGAAAATGTAAAGTACTCATTGTTTCCGGCTGTCTGGCTCAGAGGTATAAGGATGAGGTCCTGAAGGAGATCCCCGAAGTGGATGGAATTCTGGGAACCGCCTCCTGCGATAAGATCGTGGAGGTGGTGGAGGAGACTCTGAAAGGAAAAAAAGGACAGGAATTTGAAAACATTGATCTTCTGAAGGCCAGAGACGGCGGACGGATCGTCACCACAGGAGGTCATTATGCATATCTGAAGATCGCGGAGGGCTGTGACAAGCACTGTACCTACTGCGTAATTCCCAGTGTCCGGGGCAAATACCGGAGCGTTCCCATGGAGGAGCTTGTCAAGGAGGCGAGGGAGCTTGCGGAGGGCGGCGTCCGGGAACTGATCCTGGTGGCACAGGAGACTACCCTTTACGGGATGGATCTTTACGGGGAAAAACGGCTTCCGGCGCTCCTTAAGGAGCTTGCTGAAATTCCGGGGATCCACTGGATCCGGATGCTTTATTGTTATCCGGAGGAGATCACCGACGAACTGATCGAAACGATCAAAACGGAAGAAAAGGTCTGCCATTATATGGATATTCCCATCCAGCATGCCAGCGACCGGATATTAAGGCGGATGGGGCGGCGTACGAACCGGGAGGAGATCACTGGTCGTATCCGGCGCCTTCGGGAGGAGATCCCGGATATTGCCATCCGTACCACCATGATCACAGGCTTCCCCGGAGAGACGGAGGAGGATCTGGAGGAGCTTCTGGATTTTGTCGATGAGATGGAATTTGAGCGTCTGGGGGTATTCCCCTATTCCAGGGAGGAGGATACTCCGGCAGCCGTCATGGAGGATCAGGTCCCGGAAGAGATCAAGGCAGAGCGCCGCAGCCAGGTCATGGAGCTTCAGCAGGATATTTCCCTGGAGCACGGAGAGGACATGGTCGGAAGGGAACTGGAGGTTTTCATTGAAGGACGGGTAGTTGATGAGAATGCCTATGTGGGACGTACCTACATGGATGCACCCGGTGTTGACGGTTACATTTTTGTTAATACGGATCTGGAGCTTATGAGCGGAATGTTTGTCCGTGTGAGGGTGACAGGCGCATTAGAATATGATTTGATAGGAGAGCTGTGTGATGAAAATGAATCTGCCCAATAAGCTGACAATACTTCGTGTGCTGATGATACCGTTCTTTGTGTTCTTTATGCTGGTGGATTTCGGATACCCGGGAAGGATAGCTGCACTGGTTTTGTTCTGCGCGGCCAGCTTCACGGATTTTCTGGATGGCTTTATTGCCAGAAAATATCATCTGGTGACCAATTTCGGAAAATTCATGGATCCGCTGGCTGATAAGCTTCTTGTCTGTTCGGCCCTGATCTGTTTTGTGGGAAAGGGAGAGCTGGCAGCCTGGATCGTGATCATCATTATGGCCAGGGAATTTATTATCAGCGGATTTCGTCTGGTGGCCTCCGATAACGGTGTGGTCATTGCTGCTAATATGTGGGGAAAGCTTAAAACCGTTTCCCAGATGATCATGATCATTCTGATTATTCTGGATCTGGAAGCTCTCTGCGTGCTGAAAAATATCTTTACTTATCTGGCGTTGGCGCTTACCGTGATTTCTCTGGAGGAATATATCCGACAGAATATCCGTGTTCTGAAAGAAGGAGAGGTATAAGTATGGATGTTGAAATTCTGGCAGTCGGAACAGAGCTTCTGCTGGGTAATATTGCCAACACCAACGCACAGTATCTGTCACAGAAATGTGCGAATCTGGGGCTTTCTGTATACCATCATACGGTAGTGGGCGATAATGAGACGAGGATGACGGATGCCATCTGCCGTGCCCTCGACCGTTCCGATATTGTGATCCTTACCGGCGGCCTCGGACCTACGGAGGACGATATGACGAAAGAGGTCTGTGCGAAGGTCATGGGATTCGAACTGGCAGAGGATCCCCATACAAAAGAGCGGATCGCTGGTTACTTCAAGATTTCGGGACGTAAGAATATCACAGAGAATAACTGGAAGCAGGCAGTGGTCCCTGTGGGGGCAAAGGTCCTTGATAACAGCAACGGAACTGCACCGGGACTGATTCTGGAAAAGGACGGAAAGACGGCGATCCTTCTGCCGGGACCGCCCAACGAGCTGAAGCCTCTTTTTGAGGAGCAGGTGGCTCCTTATCTTCGGAGCCTCCAGCCGGAGACGATCTATTCCCAGATGGTGAAGGTGTGCGGGATCGGTGAGAGCCGGGCGGAGACCATGATCCTGGATCTGATCAATTCCCAGACCAATCCGACTATTGCCACGTATGCGAAAACCGGAGAGGTCCATCTTCGCGTGACGGCCAAGGCGGAAAGCGAGGAGCAGGGAAAGAAGCTCGTGAAGCCGGTGGTAAAGGAGTTGAAGAACCGGTTTGGCATCAATATCTACACGACAGATGAGGAGGAAAGCCTGGAGGATGTGGTTGTCCGTCTTCTGAGAAAGTACGGACTGACGGTGACAACGGCGGAATCCATGACAGGCGGCCTGCTGGCCGGCCGGATCGTCAATGTGGCCGGTGCCTCCGAATGCTTTAAGGAAGGCTTTATTACCTATTCCAACAAGGCAAAGAGGAAGTTTTTGGATGTGAGCAAGGCGACTCTGAAAAAATACGGGGCAGTCAGCGAGCAGACGGCCAAGGAGATGGCCAAGGGAGGAATTTTTGCCGCCGATTCGGACATCTGTGTGGCAGTCACCGGTTTCGCCGGTCCGGAGGATTCGCCGGAGGAGCCCAGGGGCCTCACCTACATTTCCTGCTACATTGACGATAAGGTATTTGTGAAGGAATTTCATTTTACCGGAAACCGCATGAAGATCAGGGAACAGGCAGTCGTTCAGGCTCTGGATCTTTTGCGAAGGTGCATTATCGAGCAGTATAAATGAGAAGTAAACTATGAAGAATAATATCAGGTGGTATCGGAGTCTGTATCTGGGCGAGAAGGCCGGAATGCAGAAGAACATATGGAAAAAGCTGCAGGGCGGCCTTCATTCGAGGCTGCATCTTCTTGTGCTGCCATCCAATAAGGCGAATCTCCTGGATATTCTTCCTCAGTCGGTGCTTATGCAGGAGCATTACAAACGGCTTCCTCTTTATGTGGTTGGAGCTGCATGGACAAAGGAGGAGGCCATGGAGCTGGCAGGGAAAATTATCACGGAGGTCTATGGGGCCACCGGAAAAACGGATGTGGCTGCCTATCTGGGAGACGACTTCCTTCCGGAACCGGAGCCTGCTTCAGAAAAGTTATACAGAGAATGGTAAGGATGTGATGCGATGCTTTCTATTATATGGAGCATTTTGAAGATCATCGGGATCATACTGCTTGTGATCCTGGGGCTTTTGCTTGCCATTTTTCTGTTGGTGCTGTTTGTTCCGCTGCGCTATGAGCTGAAAGGTAACGGAAGCTATGAGAAGGAGGAGGAATCGTCGCCGGATTTCCTGGTGAAGGCCCGGGTCTCCTGGCTCCTTCGGATCGTCTGCGTCAGTATTCGGGCAGGAAAAGAAGGACTTAAGATGCGTGCCCGTCTTTTCGGTATTCCCTTCCTCCGAAGCGGAGGAACTAAGAAGGAAAAGAAAAAGCGGAAAAAAGCAGGGAAACAGAAGGCGGAAGATTTACTGGAAGCTTCCGTGAAGCCTGAAGAACAGCATGATGAAAAAATTGCGGCGGATGTTACGTCGGCGGAGATGCCGCCGGAAATAAAATCGTCTGTACCGGAGCTGTCTTCGAAAGAACCGGAAACAGAGGGAGATATGCTGACGGCCCAGTCTCTGGATTCCGGTAACGAACAGACAAAGAAGGGAGCTCTTCGTAGACTTTTTGAGAAGCTCAGGGATGTTATCGGGAAAATTAAAGCACTTTTTATGAAAATAAAGAGCGCGGTTCTGGGATTTACGGGAAACCTCCGCTGTACCTTTGAAAAAATCTGTGGTAAAATAAGGAAAATGGCTGATTCGGCCGGAGAGATCCGGGCGTTTCTGAAAGCGGAGGAGAACCGGGAGGTATTCCGACGTGTGGCAGGGGAAGGAAAGAAGCTTATTCTTCACATTCTGCCCCGGAAGCTCTCGGGGAACATAATCTTTGGGCTGGAGGATCCTGCCGCCACCGGACAGGCGCTGGCAGTTCTGGGAATCCTGTATCCGGTCATAAAGGAGCGGCTGCAGGTGACGCCGGTTTTCGAAAACAGGCTGTATCTGAAGGGAGATCTTTATTTCAAAGGCAGAATAAGAGTTTTTTCTCTGCTCATAATATTGTTGAGAATCTGGTTTGATAAAAAATTCAGGGCAATGCTCAGACGAGGAAGAGAGCTTAAGGAAAGTATAAGCCGGGCATGACCCCCGGCCGGATGCAAGGAGGAAAGCATATGGCAGAAAAAGAAAAAAATACATTTGAAAACACTGTGGAGAACCTGTTCAAGGGAATGGATGGTTTTATCACAACGAAAACTGTAGTGGGAGATGCCATTCATCTGGACGGAACCATTATTCTTCCGCTGGTGGATGTTTCCTTCGGCATGGGCGCCGGAGCCTTCGGCGGTGAAGGGAAGAATAACAGCGGCGGCGGTATGACCGGAAAGATCACGCCCAGCGCAGTTTTGGTTATTCAGGACGGTCATTCCAAGCTGATCAGCGTGAAGGGGCAGGACAGCGTTTCCAAGATCCTTGATATAGTGCCGGATGTCATCAGCAAGTTTACCAAGTCGGGAAAGAAAGAGAAGGAGCCGGACATTCCGGAGGACGTATTTGATTCGGTGACGAAGGAATAGAAAATCCGGAATCCTCTTAAGAAGCGCTGCATAGAATAACAGCAGAAGGATCTTTGCGGGAGGAAAATGTGAAGCGGCTCATTGGATTATGCCTGTTCTGTCTGGGAATCGGCATGCTGTTACAGCTTATGCTGCCGAACGGCTTTTTTGCCGTCTGCCTGATGGCGGCCTCCATCGCAGGAGGTTATTATCTGTTTTGCGGATGTTAGCTTATGGCTGGCAGATTTTGACATTGGAAGGAAGAGAGGCCCGAGGGGCCTCTTTTTTGACGGAAAAAAGCAGAAATAAGAGACTTTGGATGATTATAAAAAATCTTAACGAAATATGTCAAAACTCTTAAATAAACCTTGATAAATTATTGTCTATACGCTATAATTAAAATCGGCAGAAAATGGTTTTACTTTTTATAAATGAAAATGGAGGACTGCAAAATGAGTAATTTATCTACAGGAAAAGCAAGCGAGAGAATCGCTGGCTTACTTGACGCTCAGAGCTTTGTGGAAATCGGCAGCTATGTAACCGCACGAAGCACTGATTTCAATCTGGCGGAAAAAGAAACTCCGGCAGATGGCGTTATCACCGGATACGGCACAATTGACGGTAATCTGGTGTATGTATACAGCCAGGATGCTTCCGTACTTGGCGGCTCCATGGGTGAGATGCACGCAAAGAAAATTTCCAATGTGTATGCCCTTGCCATGAAGATGGGCGCTCCCGTGATCGGTCTGGTTGACTGTGCCGGTCTGAGACTTCAGGAGGGTACCGATGCTCTTCAGGCTTTCGGTGAGCTTTATAAGAATCAGACGGATGCTTCCGGTGTGATTCCGCAGATCACAGCTGTATTCGGTACCTGCGGCGGCGGCATGGGTGTTGTTCCCGCACTGACGGACTTCACCTTTATGGAGAAGGATAACGCAAAGCTGTTTGTCAATGCTCCCAACGCACTGGATGGAAATATTGTTTCCAAATGCGATACGGCATCTGCAGCATATCAGAGCGAGACCATCGGTTCTGTGGATGTGGCAGCTTCCGAGGCTGAAATTTTTGAGGAGATCAGAACTCTGATTTCTGTTTTACCTGCAAACAATGAGGATGATATGTCCTTTGACGAGTGTACAGACGATCTGAACCGTGTATGTGACGGACTTGAAAACTGCGCAGGAGATACCTCCATCGCCCTGTCCATGATTTCAGATGATAATTTCTTCTTTGAGACAAAGAGAGCATACGCGAAGGAGATGGTGACCGGCTTTATCCGTCTAAACGGAAATACAGTCGGTGCAGTTGCAAACCGTTCCGAGGTATGCGATGAGGAAGGCAATGTGACAGAGACCTTTGACGGCGTTCTGACCAGCGCCGGCTGCAGAAAGGCTGCCGAGTTTGTAGAGTTCTGCGATGCCTTCAATATTCCTGTACTGACCCTTACCAATGTCAAGGGCTACAAGGCAAATATGCATCAGGAGAGAAAGATTGCAAAGGCAGTGGCCGAGATGACCTATGCATTTGCAAATGCTACAGTACCCAAGGTAAACGTGATCGTAGGTTCCGCCTTCGGAAGCGCTTACGTTGCCATGAACAGCAAATCCATCGGTGCCGATGTGGTATTTGCATGGCCGAATGCTTCCATTGGTATGATGGATGCCAAGAGCGCTGTGAAGATCATCTATGCTGATGAGATCGAGAAGGCTGAGAACGGTGCGGTTCTGGTAAATGAAAAGGCAAAGGAATACGCAGAGCTTCAGTCCAGCGCACTGTCCGCTGCAAGAAGAGGCTATGTGGATAACATTATCGATGCACAGGATACCAGAAAATATGTGATCGGAGCCTTTGAGATGCTTTTCACCAAGAGAGAAGAGCGTCCGGCAAAGAAGCACGGCACAGTTTAATAATGAGGTGAGCATATGAGCTTAAGTAATATTTTCTTGGATGCTCTTTCCAACACCCTCCTCGGTATGGGCATGGTTTTCGTGGTACTGATTATCATTATCGTGGTAATTGTACTGATGAGCAAGGTAGTCCGTGCGATTGAAGGAATAGGAAAGAAAAAGGAGGCACCTGAGGCAGCAGCTCCGGCTCCTGCACCGGCAGCACCGGTCGTTGAGGAAGAGACTGATGATCTGGAGCTGGTTGCGGTGATCACTGCAGCAGTGGCAGCAGCTATGGGTACTTCCACAGATGGTTTTGTAGTGCGTTCCATTAAGAGAGCGAAGAACAGAAATTGGTAAACAGAGAATTCAGGAGGAAATCAGAATGAAAAATTATACAATTACAGTAAATGGCGTAGCATATGACGTAACCGTAGAGGAAGCTGGTGCAGGCAGTGCACCTGCACAGGCTCCCAAGGCCGCTCCTAAGGCAGCACCCAAGGTAGCTCCCGCAAAGGCAGCTCCCGCAGCAGGTGCAGGCAGCATCCAGGTTAAGGCCGGTGCAGCAGGCAAGGTATTCAAGATTGAGGCTTCCGTTGGCCAGGCTGTAAAGGCAGGCGATGCAGTTGTCATCATCGAAGCCATGAAGATGGAAATCCCTGTTGTTGCTCCTGAGGATGGAACCGTTGCAAGCATTGATGTGACTGTAGGTCAGGATATCGCTGCCGGCGAGGTTCTTGCAACTCTGAACTAAAACTCATTTCCATTGTTTATATCGGAAACTGAATTCACTCACAATGCGAAATGGGAGGTAGTGCAATGAATATTTTAGAAACATTGGGGAACCTGCTTGAGCAGACTGCGTTCTTCAGCCTCACCTGGGGAAACTATCTGATGATCGTAGTTGCCTGCGTGTTCCTCTATCTGGCAATCGCCAAGGGCTTTGAGCCGCTTCTGCTGACTCCGATCGCCTTTGGTATGCTGCTTGTAAACATTTATCCGCCGATCATGGAAGAGGGCGGTGTGCTCTGGTACTTCTTCAAGCTGGATGAATGGGCTATCCTGCCCTGCCTGATCTTCATGGGTGTAGGTGCTCAGACAGACTTCGGTCCGCTGATTGCCAACCCCAAGAGCTTCCTGCTCGGTGCTGCCGCACAGTTCGGTATTTATGCAGCTTATATCGGTGCCATGCTTCTGGGCTTCAATGGCAAGGAATCTGCAGCTATCGCCATCATCGGCGGTGCTGACGGCCCGACCTCCATTTTCCTGGCTAACAAGCTGGGTCAGCAGCAGATCCTCGGACCTATTGCCGTTGCTGCATATTCCTATATGTCTCTTGTTCCGATCATTCAGCCGCCTATCATGAAGGCTCTGACCACAGAAAAAGAGCGCAAGATCAAGATGGAGCAGCTTCGTCCCGTATCCAAGCTGGAGAAGATCCTGTTCCCTGTTATCGTAACCATCGTTGTATGTATGATCCTGCCTTCCACAGCACCTCTGGTTGGTATGCTGATGCTCGGCAACCTGTTCAAGGAGTCCGGTGTGGTTAGACAGCTGACTGAAACTGCATCCAATGCAATGATGTATATCGTAGTTATTCTTCTTGGTACCTCCGTTGGTGCGACCACCAGTGCAGAGGCATTCCTGAATGTGGCTACCATCAAGATCGTTGTCCTTGGTCTTGTAGCCTTCGCCTTCGGTACCGCAGTCGGCGTACTGTTTGGTAAGATAATGAGCAAGCTTTCCGGCGGCAAGATCAATCCGCTTATCGGTTCTGCCGGTGTATCTGCAGTTCCGATGGCTGCCCGTGTATCTCAGAAGGTTGGCGCAGAGGCAGACCCCACCAACTTCCTGCTTATGCATGCCATGGGCCCCAATGTAGCAGGTGTTATCGGTACGGCTGTAGCGGCCGGTACCTTCATGGCCGTATACGGCGTGAGATAATTTAGAGAGGACAGGAGGAACTAACATGTCAGAAGTTGCAAAAAAACCGGTAAAAATTACCGAGACAATACTGCGTGACGCTCATCAGAGCCTGATCGCAACAAGAATGACCACGGAGCAGATGCTGCCCATCGTGGAGAAGATGGATCAGGTTGGTTATCATGCCGTAGAGTGCTGGGGCGGAGCCACCTTCGATTCCTGCCTTCGATTCCTGAAGGAAGATCCCTGGGAGAGACTGAGAAAGCTTCGTGCAGGCTTCAAGAACACCAAGCTTCAGATGCTGTTCCGCGGACAGAACATTCTGGGCTACAATCATTATCCCGATGATGTGGTTGAGTATTTTGTACAGAAATCCATCGCAAACGGTATTGATATCATTCGTATTTTTGACTGCTTAAATGATATCCGCAATCTGGAATGTGCAGTGAAGGCGACCAAGAAAGAGGGCGGCCATGCACAGATCGCTCTTTCTTATACTCTGGGCGATGCTTATACCATGGATTACTGGATGGATATTGCAAAGAGAATCGAGGATATGGGTGCTGATTCCCTGTGTATCAAGGATATGGCCGGTCTCCTTGTTCCCAAGGCTGCTACCGAGCTGGTAACTGCACTGAAGTCTGCAACTACTCTGCCGATCGATCTGCATACCCACTACACCTCCGGTGTAGCTTCCATGACTTATATGAAGGCTGTAGAGGCAGGCTGCGATATCATCGATACTGCTATGTCTCCTCTGGCTCTTGGTACCAGCCAGCCTGCAACTGAGGTTATGGTACAGGCATTCAAGGATACTCCTTATGATACCGGCCTTGATCTGAACAAGCTGGTTGAGATCGCTGAGTACTTCACACCGATTCGCGAGGAGGCTCTGAAGAGCGGCCTTCTGAATCCCAAGGTGCTGGGCGTAAATATCAAGACACTTCAGTATCAGGTACCCGGCGGTATGCTTTCCAATCTGCTGTCTCAGTTAAAAGAGCAGGGCGCAGAGGATAAGTTCCAGGCTGTACTGGAGGAAGTTCCGAGAGTAAGAAAAGACTTTGGTGAGCCTCCGCTTGTTACTCCTTCCAGCCAGATCGTTGGTACTCAGGCAGTATTCAACGTACTGATGGGTGAGCGTTACAAGATGGTGACACAGGAGTCCAAAAAGCTCCTTCGCGGAGAGTTCGGTCAAACTGTTAAGCCCATGAACCCTGATGTTATTAAGAAATGCATCGGCGATGAGAAGAGAATCACCTGCCGTCCTGCAGATCTCCTGGAGCCCAAGCTTGCTCAGTATGAGAATGAGATGGCTCAGTGGAAGGAGCAGGATGAGGATGTGCTGTCCTACGCACTGTTCCCTCAGGTTGCTGTAGACTTCTTCAAATACAGAGAAGCACAGAAAACCAAGGTGGACCCCACTGTAGCAGACACCGCCAGCAAAGCATACCCTGTCTAAGCAACGAGCCATGCGAAGTCCTCAAGGGGCGGGGAGGCTGTTTGCAGACTCCGCTGACCATTGAGGGCTTCATACGGCGACTGCCGTACAACGAAAAAGCCGAAGGCTTTTGAGGTGTAGCATGGCGAGTAAGGCCATGCATCAAGGAAGGCTGTTTGCAGAAAAGACAGTCAGACGGCATTTGTATACGGCGACTGCCGTACAACGAAAAAGCCGAAGGCTTTTGAGGTGTGGCATGGCGAGAATAGAATAGTTTCAAAGGGCCTGACGAGAGACGCCGGGCTCTTTTCATTGGAGAATGAAAAATGGAACAATGTATGCGTACCAGAAACGGAACTCTGGTCTATTCATATACCAATCCCCATCTGCACAGTTTCAGTCTTTGCATGTATGTAAAGGCCGGATCTATGTATGAATCGGAGGAAGAGAATGGAATCACCCATTTTTTTGAGCATGCGGTCATTCGCAATGTGGACCGATTGATGGATGGCGGTCTGTATCCGCTTCTTGACCGTCTTGGTCTGTCTCTGGGAGGAGCAACCTACAAGGAATTTGTACAGTTTTCCATAAGCGGGGCGGTGAAGCACTGGAAAGAAGCAGTAGATATTTTTCTGAGGCTGATGGAGCCTCTCTGCCTGTCGGAGGAGGAGCTTTCCATTGAACGAAAGAGAGTGAAGGCTGAAATCCGGGAGTGTGACAAGAAAAAATCATTGGAAGCAAGAACGGAACAGGCAGTATGGAAGGGAACTTCATTGAAGTTTCCCATTACTGGCAGTAAGAAAAAGCTGGATCGGATAGGAGTGAAAAAGCTGGCTGCATTCCGTGAAAAATTTCTTTCTGCAGAAAATCTCTTCTTTTATGTGACAGGACAGTGTGACGAGAATGGACTTTCTTATTTTGTTGAGAGACTGGAACAATATCCGCTTTTTAACGGAAGCCCGCGTCGGGAAAATCTGGCTCCTCGGCCGGAACAATTTTTTATTAGAACAGGAATTCCGGTCATTGCAAAGGGAGAAGAGACAGAGGTTTCCATTTCTTTCGATGTAGATACGTCAAGATACAGCAATGCAATGCTCTGCCTGTTTTTTGATATGTTGTTTACTGGAGATTACTGCCCTGTTTATCAGGAGCTGTCTGAAAAGACCGGATATATTTACAGTTACGACGATCAGTTTGAACGATACAAAAACATCGGGAGTCTGCAGCTTTGTTATCAGGTGGCACCGGGAAAGCTTCTGAAAGCTTTTGAGAAGACGATGGATATTTTTCTTGATCTAAAGAAAAAGACCGGGACACTGGAATATGTGCGGGCCATTTACCTGGATAATGCGGAGCTGGCTCTGGATGATGATAATGATTTCAACTGGAACCGTGCCTATGACTGCCATATTCTGGATGAGGCATATCCGGATCTGGAAGCGAAGAAACAGGCATTTAAAGAGGTTACAGAGGAAGATATGGCAAAAATGGCCAGGGAAATCTTCCGTACAAAAAACCTGACGGTAGTGATCAAGGGAAATAAAAAACTGATTCCGGAACGGAAAATCAGAAAGCAGATGAAAAGACTGGGATAGAGATCAGAATGTTCAGCAAGAGAATATCATGGGAAAAGTATCAACTATGATATTCTCTTTTTTTATTAGAGAAAAATACTTTGTACAGATAGAAAACCGGGAAATGGTAAGAATCCTATAGTATGTTAATATAATAACAAAATTATCTGAATTTTCTGTATATTTTAACCAAAAGAAAATACAAAAATATGGGTATTTCGTGTATTGTGCAGTTTGCATATAAAAAGTATAATTAGAATAGCGTTATGTGTTAATTCGCACAAAAATAAAAAACAGGGAGGGAACCAACATGCTGGATAAGTCTTATTACGACAAGACAGACGAGATTATTGAGCATTATGGGCGAAAAGCCGGTTCATTAATTCCAATCATGCAGGACATTCAGGCAGAATACCGATATCTGCCGGGAGAACTGCTCACCTATGTGGCGAAGGAAATCGGGATTACAGAGACAAAGGCTTACAGTGTAGCTACCTTCTATGAGAATTTCTCCTTTGAGGCAAAAGGAAAATACGTCATAAAGGTATGCGATGGAACAGCCTGTCACGTACGGAAATCAACCCCGGTTCTGGAAGCCCTCTGGAAGGAACTCGGTTTGAGCAAGAAGAAACACACAACAGATGATATGATGTTTACTGTTGAAACAGTTTCCTGTCTGGGAGCCTGTGGACTGGCACCGACCATGATGGTGAATGAGGAGGTTCATCCTTCCATGACTCCGGAGAAGGCACTTGCGGTTATTGAAGAATTGAGAGGTAAGGGCTGATGATTAAAAATAGAGAGGATTTGTTAGAGATAAGAAAAGCAGCACAGGCGGAGCTTGCTTCTTATGACTGTCGTATCCTGGTCTGCTCAGGTACCGGCTGTATTGCAACCGGATCCGGAAAAATTTATGAGATTTTCAGGGAACTGACGGAAGGAATCGAGGGAATCACTCTGGAATTTGCCCCTCATGATAAAGAAGCCCATGATAAGGTCGGCGTGAAGAAAACAGGCTGCCAGGGCTTTTGTGAGCTGGGACCGCTGGTTCGCATTCAGAAGGGCGGCGAAGTGATCCAGTATGTAAAGGTACAGCCGGATGACTGTCGTGAGATCTTTGAAAACACGGTATTAGGTGACAACGTGATTCAGCGTCTTTTGTATACAAAGGGAGATACCCATTACACCCACCCCGAAGAAATCCCTTTCATTGCAAAGCAGACGAGAATCGTTTTGGAAAACTGCGGAAAATTTGATGCCGAGTCTCTGGACGAATACATTGCGGCCGGCGGCTTCGAGGCACTGACGAAGGCCATGTTCGAGATGACGAGAGAGGAAGTTATCGAAGAAGTGGATAAATCCGGACTTCGCGGACGCGGCGGCGGCGGATTCCCCTGCGGAAAGAAATGGAAACAGGTGGCAAGGCAGAAGGAAGAGATCCGCTATGTGGTCTGCAACGGTGATGAGGGCGATCCCGGTGCATTCATGGACGGCTCCGTAATGGAGGGCGATCCCTTTAAACTCATTGAAGGTATGATGATTGCCGGTTATGCGGTAAAGGCCAGGGATGGATATATTTACGTCCGGGCAGAATATCCCATGTCTGTGGCAAGACTTCGTCATGCCATCGGCCTTCTGGAGGAAAGAGGTCTTCTGGGCGACAACATTCTCGGAACGGATTTCTGCTTCCACTTACATATTAACAGAGGCGCAGGCGCATTTGTATGCGGCGAGGGCTCTGCCCTTACGGCATCGATCGAAGGCAACCGCGGTATGCCTCGTGTAAAGCCTCCTCGTACGGTTGAAAAAGGTCTTTGGGAGAAGCCTACCGTACTCAACAATGTAGAAACCTATGCCAATGTACCGAAGATCATTCTGCAGGGAGCCGACTGGTACAGAACGATCGGTACTGCAGGCAGTCCAGGAACAAAGACCTTCTCCCTGACCGGTGCCATTGAAAATACAGGACTGATCGAGGTTCCCATGGGAAGCACCTTGAGACAGATTATTTTCGACATCGGCGGCGGCCTGAAGGAGGGTGCAGAGTTTAAGGCCGTTCAGATCGGCGGCCCCTCCGGCGGATGTCTGACGGAGAAGCATCTGGATGAACCGCTTGATTTTGATTCTGTTAAAAAATTCAACGCAATCGTCGGATCAGGCGGTATGGTTGTTATGGATACCAACACCTGTATGGTCGAGGTGGCACGTTTCTTTATGAGCTTTACCCAGAGAGAATCCTGCGGTAAATGTGTACCCTGCCGCGAAGGCACCAAGCGAATGCTGGAGATCCTGGAAAAAATTGTAAACGGGCAGGGCGAACTGGAGGATCTGGACCGTCTGGAGGAGCTTGCTACCATGATTCGGAATATGGCTCTCTGCGGACTGGGCAAGAGCGCACCGCTCCCCGTTATCAGTACCCTGAATACCTTCCGCGACGAATATGTGGAACATATTGTGGATAAAAAGTGCGCGGCCAAGACCTGTACAGCTCTCCGGAGATATGTGATCAATCCGGAATTCTGCAAGGGCTGCAGCAAGTGTGCTAAGAACTGTCCTGTAAATGCGATCTCCGGAAAGGTGAAATCGCCGTTTACCATCGACAGCACCATCTGCATCAAGTGCGGTGCCTGCAAAGAGAACTGTGCCTTTGATGCGATCTATATTGAAGCATAGGAGGGGAAGATATGGGATTTATTACAATTAACGGTAAAAAAGTGGAATTTACCGATGAAAAAAATGTTTTAACCATTATCCGAAAAGCTGGTATTGATATCCCCACACTGTGCTATCATTCAGAGCTTTCTACCTTCGGCGCATGCCGTTTGTGTACAGTGGAGGATGACAGAGGAAAACTGTTTGCTTCCTGCTCGGAGGAGCCCAGGGATGGTATGGTCATCTATACCAATACCGACAGGCTCAGAAAATACAGAAAGCTGATCGTGGAGCTTTTGCTGGCTGCTCACTGCAGAGACTGTACCACCTGTGTGAAGAGCGGTGAATGCGTGCTTCAGAATCTGGCTCACCGTATGAATGTTTATAAGGTCCGCTTCGAGAATCATAAAGAAGTGATGCCTGTGGATTACAGTTCCCCGTCCATCATCCGCGACCCCAACAAATGTATTTTGTGCGGAAACTGCGTGCGTGTCTGCAGCGAGCTTCAGGGCATCGGAGTGCTTGGCTTCGCCAACCGCGGTACCGACGCCGTTGTGACGCCGGGCTTTGATAAAAAGCTTTCCGAGACTGACTGTGTGAGCTGCGGTCAGTGCCGTGTATTCTGCCCTACAGGAGTGCTTACCATTCGTACCAATATGGATGAGGTCTGGGCGGCTCTGGCAGACAAGGATACCAGAGTGGTTGCACAGATCGCACCGTCTGTCCGTGTGGCAGCCGGAGATGCCTTCGGCCTCCCCAAGGGAACGAATGCCATGGGCAAGATTGTGGCAGCACTTCACAGAATGGGCTTTGATGAGGTCTATGATACCAGTTACAGTGCCGACCTTACTATTATGGAGGAAAGTGCGGAATTCCTGGACAGAGTTGCAAACGGCGGAAAACTGCCGCTTCTGACCTCCTGCTGTCCGGCATGGGTGAAATTTGTGGATACCCAGTTCCCGGAATTTAAGGAAAATGTATCTACCTGTCGTTCTCCTCAGGGAATGTTCTCGGCAGTTATTAAGGAATATTACCGGGATCCTGCCCATGCGGAAGGGAAAAAGACGGTAGTGGTTTCCATTATGCCCTGTACAGCCAAGAAGATGGAGGCAAACCGTCCCAACAGCTATACCAAGGGCGAGAAGGATACGGACATCGTGATCACCACCACAGAGCTGATCCGTATGATCAAAAACTTCGGCATTGCCTTTGATAAGATTGAACCGGAAGCATGTGATATGCCGTTCGGAATCGGTTCCGGCGGCGGTGTGATCTTTGGTGTTACCGGCGGTGTGACCGAGGCAGTTCTCAGAAGACTGGCGGAAGGTCATGATACGGCGACTCTTGAGGCCATTGCCAACTGCGGAATCCGCGGTGAGGAGGGAATCAAGGAGGCTGTAGTTCCGTATAATGGAATCGACGTTAAGATCTGCGTGGCCAGCGGTCTTGCAAATGCAAGGAAGGTCCTTGAGCAGGTGAAGAGCGGAGAGAAGGAATATCACCTGATCGAAGTAATGGCCTGTCGACGGGGCTGCATCATGGGAGGCGGACAGCCGATACCTGCAGGTCCCAGAAGCAAGGCAGCAAGAGCCAAGGGACTCTATGATGCCGATGGTTCCATGGTTATCCGGAAACCCAATGAGAATCCTCTGATGGATGTCTTCTACAACGGATATTTCAAGGGCAAAGCCCATGAGCTTTTACATAATCATGAATAAGACATATTGATAAGGACGGGAGGTGCCGAGGGCATCTCCCGTCTTTGTTTGACAGGGAGACAGTTTTGCCATATAATGAATAACATCTGTAATGGAAGAGGAAGACCCGATGAGACGAATTGTGATTGTGGGAGGCGGCGCTGCAGGGATGATGGCAGCCCTGGCGGCGTCAGGGCCGGATACGAAGGTTACGCTTCTTGAAAAAAACGAAAAGCTGGGGAAAAAGCTTTTTATCACCGGAAAGGGACGCTGTAATGTGACCAATGATTGTGAGGTGGAGGAGCTTCTGTCCCATGTGGTTACCAACAGAAAGTTTCTGTACAGTGCTTTTTATGGCTTTTCCAGCCGGGATATGAAGGCATTTCTGGAGAAACGGGGCCTTAGGCTTAAAACGGAGAGAGGAAACCGGGTATTTCCTGTTTCCGACCATTCCTCGGATGTGATCTCCTGTTTATCCAGAGGTCTTTCGGAGGCAGGGGTGGAGGTGAAGCTTCATACGGAGGCAATCAGACTGGTGACGGTAGGAGAACCTGCCGGGATCAGGGGGGTGTATACCGGGGATGGTTCCTTTTATGAGGCGGATGCAGTGATCGTTGCCACCGGGGGGCTTTCTTACCCCTCTACCGGTTCCACCGGAGACGGTTATCGATTTGCCAGAGAGGCCGGCCATCGGGTGACGGAGCTTTCCCCGGCTCTGGTTCCCTTTGAAGCGGAAGAGGACTGGGTCAGGGATCTTATGGGACTTTCCCTTCGAAATGTGGCGGTGACGGTTTTTGACGGAAAAAAGAAGCTGTACAGCGAATTTGGCGAGATGCTGTTTACTCATTTTGGAGTCAGCGGGCCAGCCATCTTAAGTGCCAGCAGCATTGCAGCAAAGAAAATAAAAAAAGGGCCCCTTATGCTTTCTGTGGATTTAAAGCCTGCTCTCAGCAAGGAGCAGCTGGACAGCAGAATTTTGAGGGATTTTGACGAAGGAAAAAACAGGCAGTTTCAGAATTCCATCGGAGGCCTCTACCCTTCGAAGCTGATACCTGTTATAATAAAACGAAGCGGTATTCCGCCGGAGAAACGGGTCAATGAGATCTCCAGGGAGGAGAGGGAGCGGCTTGTTTCCCTTACTAAGAATTTTACGGTAACACTGACGGGACTCAGAGATTATAAAGAAGCAATCATTACTCAGGGCGGTGTTCAGGTGAAGGAGATCAATCCGGCCACCATGGAATCCAGACTGGTGAATGGACTTTATTTTGCCGGGGAGGTTCTCGATCTGGACGCTGTTACCGGCGGCTACAATCTGCAGATCGCCTGGTCCACCGGATATGCGGCGGGAACTGATGCGGGCAGAAAGAAGGAGACAGAATATGAGCATTAATATTGCCATTGACGGACCGGCAGGAGCCGGAAAGAGCACCATTGCAAAGCTGGTGGCGAAGCGGCTTGATTATATTTATGTGGATACCGGAGCCATGTACCGGGCCATGGGACTGTATTTTGTAAGGCAGGGGATCTCTTCCGATGATGAAGCTTCCATCAATGAGGCCTGTGAACATGCAGATATTTCCATCGTATATCAGGGAGGAGAACAGCAGGTACTTTTGAACGGAGAAAATGTGACCGAACATCTTCGCACGGAGAAAGCAGGCAATATGGCTTCTGCTGTTTCCGGCTACGGGAAGGTAAGGGAAAAGCTGGTGGAGCTTCAGAAGAAGCTGGCTGCCAGTGAAAATGTGGTCATGGATGGCAGAGATATCGGTACTGTTGTTCTTCCCAATGCCGATTTGAAGATTTATCTGACGGCAAGTGTGGAAACAAGAGCAAAAAGACGATTTCTGGAATTGACAGATAAGGGGATTCCCTGTAATATAAAAGAAATCGAAAAAGATATTGAGGAGAGAGATTACCGGGATATGCACCGGGAAAATTCGCCTTTGAAACAAGCGGAGGACGCCGTTTTCCTGGATTCCTCTTTTATGGGAATCGAAGAGGTGGCTGATGCCATCATAAACAGACTGAAGGAACGTACAGCAGGAAGATAATCGGATCTTCGCAGTAAAACGAAAAAGGAACTGGAACAGTCATGAAAGTAGTGGTAGCAAAGACTGCGGGCTTCTGTTTCGGCGTGAAGCGGGCAGTGGATACCGTGTATGAGCAGGCGGAGAAGGAAGATGCCGTCCGGCCCATTTATACCTATGGACCCATTATTCACAATGAAGAAGTGGTTCGGGATCTGGAAGAGAAGGATATCCGCGTCATTGATTCCGAGGAGGAGCTTCAGGATATTTCCGGAGGTACGGTCATTATCCGTTCCCACGGTGTCAGCCGGAGAGTATATGAGCTTTTGGAGAGCCGGGGATTTTGCGTGGTGGATGCCACCTGCCCCTTTGTGAAAAAGATCCACCGGATCGTCCGGGAAGAATCGGAAAAGGGCAGTACCATCGTCATTGTGGGCAATGCAAGTCATCCGGAGGTGGAAGGCATACGGGGCTGGTGTCAGGACAGGGGTTTTGTGGTGGAGACACCGGAGGAAGCGGAGAAATTACAGTTTCCTGACGGAACAAGGCTCTGTATCGTATCACAGACGACATTTAATTACAATAAATTTCAAGTTCTTGTTGAAATAATATTAAAAAAGAGTTATGATAGTATTGTTGTGAACACTATCTGCAGTGCAACCCATGAACGCCAGGCTGAAGCAAGACAGTTAGCCTCCAAAGTTGATGTGATGTTGGTTATCGGCGGGAAGAACAGCTCGAATACTCAGAAGCTATATGAAATCTGCAGAAAAGAATGCAACAATACTTACTATATTCAGACGGTCCGCGATCTCAGAGCTGAGTGGCTGGACGGAAAACGAAGTGTAGGTATTACGGCGGGGGCGTCTACCCCCAATCATATCATAGAGGAGGTTCATACAAATGTCAGAATTAAGTTTTGAACAATTGCTTGAAGAATCATTAAAAACAATCAGAACAGGAGAGGTAGTCACTGGCACTGTTATCGGTGTTAAGGAAGATGAGATCATCTTAAATATAGGTTACAAGTCAGACGGCATCATCAGCAAGAGTGAATATACAAACGACTCCTCTTTGAATCTGATGGAAACCGTTCACGTTGGCGACGAGATGGAGGCTAAGGTCCTCAAGGTGAATGACGGTGAGGGACAGGTACTTCTGTCTTACAAGAGACTGGCTGTTGACCGCGGCAACAAGCGTCTGGAAGAAGCTTTCAACAATGGTGAGGTTCTCACTGCAAAGGTTGTTCAGGTTCTGGATGGCGGTTTAAGCGTAAACGTGGAAGGCGCCAGAGTATTCATCCCTGCAAGCCTTGTTTCCGATTCCTATGAGAAGAATCTGGAGAAGTACGCAGATCAGGAGATCGAGTTTGTTATTACCGAGTTCAATCCCAGAAAGAGAAGAATCATCGGCAACCGCAAGCAGCTTCTGGTAGCTAAGAAGGCTGAGATGCAGAAAGAGCTTTTTGCAAGAATCGAAGTCGGACAGACAGTAGAAGGTATCGTAAAGAATATCACTGATTTTGGTGCATTCATTGATCTGGGCGGTGCAGACGGACTGCTTCACATTTCCGAGATGTCCTGGGGCCGTGTTGAGAATCCCAAGAAGGTGTTCAAGGTTGGCGAGGAGATCCGTGCATTCATTAAGGATATCAACGGCGATAAGATCGCGCTGAGCCTTAAATTCCCTGAGGAGAATCCCTGGGTAAGAGCTGCTGAGAATTATGCAGTTGGAAATATCGTAACCGGCCGTGTGGCCAGAATGACCGACTTTGGTGCATTCGTTGAGCTGGAGCCCGGTATTGATGCCCTTCTTCATGTATCTCAGATTTCCAGACAGCATGTGGAGAAGCCTGCTGATGTTCTTTCCATCGGACAGGAAATCGAAGCAAAGGTTGTTGATTTCAACGGCGAGGACAAGAAGATCAGCCTGAGTATGAAGGTTCTGGAAGCACCTGCTGAAGCAGCAGAGCCTGTTGCAGAGGAGACCGAAGAGTAATTAAAAACAGTTTTTTGTAAGCATGGATAAGTAATGAAAGAGGCACAGGACAAAGATTAGTCCTGTGCCTTTTCTGATAAACAACAGTTTTAAATCGGAAGGGATCTTTTCAAAGAACCCGTTGATATTCCAGCATCAGCTCTTTGGCTGCCGGGCTGACGATCAGAGAACCGGTTTCCATGTCAAAGGCAGCGATCCTGGCCTGGCAATAACCGCTTTTATAATAGCCGTAGCCCCTGTAATATCGGAAGCGCCGGATAATACGGCGAACGTCATCACGTATTCTCTTCTCGCTGATAAATACCCCTGTCACATAGGTATAGATATGGTTCTGGGGTGGGGAAGACTCTCCTGCACAGACCATCCAGGGTTCGATGATCGTGGTAACCTGATCACGGAAGCGGAGAATGTCCCGTTTGGAAAGAGTCAGGGTACTGCGAATAAAAGCGTGTTCAAAACAATTAAAATGGCTGTACGCCGCATAAGCATCATAGATCGTATCGTCAAGCTGATACGGGCGGATCACATCGTAATCATTGGAATAATAAGTCAAAAGCCTTTTGAAAAGGCTGTTTGCATCTATCATAAAACACTCCCGAAGTGAAAAAAGACAATTTACCAAATAGTCGACAGATATCGACAGCGAACAGGTAAAATCATAGCATTATTTCGGGAGAGTTGCAAGCAGAAACTGCTGTAAAAAGACAGGATCTTTAAAAAGTCCTTCCTCGTATTCAATATAGGAGGGTTTTTGTTTATATTCTCTGTAAAAAACAGGATGTTCACCGGCAGCAGCTTCCGGTATGGGGAGAAAACAGCCGGTTCGTTTCTGATAACAGGTTTTGGCAGTAGCCTTCCTCCTGTGAGTCTTCTCTACAAAAGCGGCCACACTTTTGTGAATGGCACGGTCTTCCAGGGGCAGATAATAGTAATCGCAGTAATTGCTGAAGAAATACCTGAGCGTTCCCTCGAAAAGAGGAAGACGAAAGATCAGCATATCGCCGCGGCAGACAAGCCTGCAGTCGCCGACAGAGAAGGAACAGGGGACAGGCAGAGAAAAACAGTCACACTTGCAGGTGACAAAGAGCTCGCGGGCTTCCGTCCCGTCTGCAGTTCTGTAGTGGGAGAGCTCTTCAGCCTGAACATGAAAGCCGCCGCAAAAGAAATCTTCATAGGAAAACAGTGAAAGCAGGGCGGGAAGGCCCTTCACATCCTCCTCATTGTGAAGAAGGAGAGCCTCGTATAAGGAAGCTTCGCCGGTTCGCAGATACTGCCAGTAGAAGTTTATGAGCTGCCCGCCGTCATAGAGATCTTCCCTGTCATTGCCAAGAAAGGCCTCCAGCGTTTTCTGACGGCAGTCAGGGAGACCGAGGATGGTCTTTAAAGGCTTTACTTTTCGATAGATATCCAGGCTTTCCGGTTCTCTGCCGGAAACGGGTGTATGGTAACGGGCGGCACGTTCCTTCAAAAACGGAAGGTCGAAGGTGGTGCCGTTGAAATGCACTAAGGTTGAAAACCGGGAGGCAAACAGAAAGAAGTGGAGAAGGATCTCGCCTTCTGCGTCGGGGGATTCAGCAAACCACTGTTTCATGTGCCAGCGGCCGTCTCTCACGTAAACACAACCGATCAGGTAAATCATATCTTTTTTGGAAGAGAGACCTGTGGTTTCAATATCAAAAAAAAGTAGATCTTCCGGATCGCCGAGACGTGCCAGATCATATGTACTTTTGAATTCAAATTCTTTCGTTATCGTTTTCATACTTTTATTATAAAAGCCGTCTTTTCCGGTGTCAAGGCAAAAATAGAACACCTGTGCGAAAAACTCTTGCCAGACAGAGGGAACTGTGATAAACTGTTTTTGGAGAAAAGGGAAAAGGGGATTCGGAATGATTTCTTTTATAAAAGGCAGGCTTTTGGAATTATATGAGGAAGCGCTGATCGTGGAGACCGGAGGCATCGGTTATCAGATCCAGGTTCCGCTTTCCATGCTGTCGGAGGTTTCCGTCGGCAGTGAAATACAGGTCTATACTTATCTTCATATGGGACAGGATTCCTCGCTTCGCCTTTATGGCTTTTCCTGTCGGGAGGATCTGGAGGTGTTTAAGCTCCTCATCGGGGTCAGCGGTATCGGTCCCAAAGGAGCGCTTGGGGTACTTTCTGTCATATCACCTGATGATCTGCGGTTTGCCGTTCTCTCAGAGGACGCAAAGACCATTGCCAGAGCGCCTGGGATCGGTATCAAGACTGCCAAAAAGCTGATTCTGGAGCTTAAGGACAAGTTTAAGCTGGAGGATGCCTTTGAGATTAAGAAGGGCCATGTGGCGTCCGGAGAAGATGAAGCTTCCGGTACTTCTATCCAGGACAGAAAGGGTGAGGCGGTACAGGCCCTGACGGCCCTTGGCTACAGTGCAGCGGAAGCCATGAAGGCGGTGAATCAGGTGTCGGGAGCCGAAGAGCTTTCGGTGGAGGCCATTTTAAAAGCAGCTCTCAGAAAGATGACATTGTTTTAATGGAAGCGGATACTGACGCGGACAGGAAAGGAAGCATCTGCTGATGGAAAAAAAGCGGATTATCAATACAGAATTTACCAGAGAGGATCAGGGCATTGAGAATCATCTGCGCCCGAGGAGCCTCGATGAATATATTGGACAACAGAAAGCGAAGGATATGCTTCGGGTATATATTGACGCGGCCAAATCCCGCGGGGAGTCCCTGGATCATGTGCTGTTCTATGGACCGCCCGGTCTGGGAAAAACGACTCTGGCCGGGATCCTGGCCAATGAGATGGGATCGGAGCTTAAGATCACGGCAGGTCCGGCCATTGAAAAGCCCGGAGAGATGGCTGCGATCCTCAACAATCTCAATGACGGGGATATTCTTTTCGTGGATGAGATCCATCGACTGAACCGTCAGGTGGAGGAGGTTCTCTATCCCGCCATGGAAGATTATGCCATTGATATTGTAATTGGAAAAGGGGCCTCTGCCCGTTCGATCCGTCTGGATCTGCCTCATTTTACCCTGGTGGGCGCGACCACCAGAGCAGGACTTTTGACTGCTCCTTTAAGGGATCGTTTCGGCGTGGTCCACCATCTGGAGTTTTATACAGAGGATGAGCTTCTCGCCATTATCATGCGGTCTGCCAGAGTCCTCCGGGTAGAAATCGAAGAGGAAGGAGCCAGACAAATCGCCTCCCGTTCCCGGGGAACACCACGGCTTGCCAACCGTTTCCTGAAACGGGTCCGGGATTTTGCGCAGGTGCGTTACGACGGTGTGATCACAAAGCAGGTTGCCTCCGATGCGCTGGATCTTCTTGATGTGGACCGATTGGGACTGGATCATACGGACCGCCGCATACTCCTTACACTGATGGAGAAGTTCGGGGGAGGTCCGGTGGGTCTTGAGACCCTGGCGGCAGCTCTTTCGGAGGATGTGGGGACACTGGAGGATGTATACGAACCCTATCTTCTGAAAAATGGTTTTATCAACAGGACACCCAGAGGAAGGATGGCTACAGAAAGGGCCTATCATCACCTGGGGATTCCCTGCCCTTATGGTTCTGATGTCGAAAACAGTCGATAAATACTATATCTTGTGCCTTTTTTTCAAAGTTTCATATTTCTAGTTGTTTTTTACTGGGATTGCCTTTATAATAGAGAAAAGACTGCCGGAACAGGTACATAAGGAGAAATGGAATGAATTCCAGAAATTACACGGATGTGATTATTGCCGGAAAGGTTTATACATTAGGTGGCTATGAGAGTGAAGAGTATCTCCAGAAGGTGGCTGCTTATCTCAACGGGAAGAACAGCGAGCTTCGGAAGATGGATGGATTTCTCAGACAGACACCGGATTATCAGAACATATTGCTTCAGCTTAATGTGGCAGACGATTATTTCAAGGCCGTGGGACGCCTGGAGGAACTGGAGGAGCAGGCGGAGACTCAGGCCAATGAGATCTACAGTCTGAAGCATCAGCTTGTGACTGTTCAGCTCAAGCTTGAGGAGATGAAGCGGGAACTGGAACACTGGCAGAAGAAGGAACAGGAAGTTTAGAAACAGGCGGGGGCAGCGCAGGAGAAGCAGGCCCCCGATTTTTATGGAAGGCTTTTGATATGGATAGAGGGAAAGAACAGGTGATTGAGGTGCTGGCCCCGGCCGGCTCCTTTGAAAGCATGAAGGCAGCTGTGAATGCAGGCGCAGATGCCGTCTATATGGGAGGAACCAGATTCGGCGCGAGAGCCTATGCGGAAAATCCGGAAAAGAACAGATTGCTGGAGGCCATCGATTATGTCCATCTTCACGGAAGAAAGCTGTATCTGACCGTGAATACCCTTGTCAAGGAAAGGGAACTGGAGGAGGAGCTTTATGATTTTCTCGTCCCCGTCTATGAGGCCGGTGTGGATGCTCTGATCGTCCAGGATATGGGAGTGTGGCGGGCAGTTCGCAGCTGGTTTCCGGATCTGCCTCTTCATGCCAGTACCCAGATGACGATTACCGGGGTGAATGGGGCGATGGAGGCAAAAAAAGCCGGAGCAGCCAGAATCGTCACAGCCAGAGAGCTTTCCATTCCGGAGATAAAGGCCATTCACGATCACGTGGATGTGGAGATAGAGGCATTTGTACACGGCGCTCTCTGTTACTGTTATTCGGGACAGTGCCTTTACAGCAGCCTTGTGGGAGGGCGCAGCGGAAACAGGGGAAGATGTGCCCAGCCCTGCCGGCTTCCTTATGAGGTATGGGACGGAAAGAAAAAAAGGAACCGCCCGGAGGGACTTCATGTGATGAATCTGAAAGATCTCTGCGGATTGGATCTGCTGGGAGAGCTTCTGGATGCCGGCGTCTGCTCACTGAAAATCGAAGGCAGGATGAAAAGCCCCCGTTATACGGCCGGAGTGGTGAGCGTATATCGAAAATATGTAGATTATTATAAAAAAGTGGGGAGTAAAGGCTGGAAAACGGCAAAAGAGGATAAAGAGTTTTTGCTGGAGCTCTTTGACAGGGGCGGATTTTCCAACGGATATTTTCATGATAAAAACGGCCGTCATATGGTGGCGCTCCCGGAAAAACCTTCTTACCGTCAGGTAGATGCGGCTCTTTTTGAAAATCTCGACAGGCAGTATGTGGAATCAGAAATAAAAGAAAAAATCAAGGGAAACTTAAGGATTGCTCAAGATTTACCTGCTACACTGTCTTTAAGCATGGGTGAGACGTCGGTCAGTGTGTCAGGAGAAACGGTACTGGAAGCCAAAAAAAGTCCTCTTTCCGGATCAGATCTGGAAAAACAGATGAAAAAGCTGGGTGGGACTCCGTTTGTTTTTGAAAATCTGGAGATCGATCTTGCTCCCGGCTGCTTTCTCCCGGTCCGGGCACTCAATGAGCTTCGAAGAAGCGCAGTTGAGAAGCTTACGGAAGAACTGTTGAAAAAGTACAGGAGGCAAGCGACCCGCGGCAGAGAGAAAAAAACAACGGAACTTTCTGTAAATCAAGCAGGAAATCCGGTGTTATCTGTGCTTGTCGAGGAGGAAGGTCAGGCGCTCGCTGCCATCAGGGAGCAGGCAGTAAAGAGAATTTATCTGTCAGTCAATCAGGTGGAGTGGGACCGGATCCCGAAGCTTGCAGACATGACAAAAGCGGCGGGAAAGGAGTTTTATCTGGCCCTTCCCCAGATATGCAGAGACCGGGCAGAAAAGGAGCTTTATGCCAGGGAATCGTTCTTTCGCATTCCTCAGGTGGATGGATTCCTTCTTCGGATCATAGATGAGCTTCCGTTTATTGAACGGTTTGGAAAACAGTATTCTTATGTGGCGGATTATTCTCTCTATACCTTTAACCGGGACGCCAGGCAGACATTGTTTGACCGGGGCATTTCCATGGATACGGCGCCCCTTGAATTAAATGAAAAGGAGCTGAAGGAGAGGGGAATGGATAACAGTGAGCTGGTGGTCTATGGCCGTCTTCCCATGATGGTTTCCGCCCAGTGCATCCGCAGGACCACCGGGGATCCGGCCTGTGGAAAACATACGGACTTTCTTATCCTCAGTGACAGAAAGCATATGGAGTTTCCGGTGAAAAATTACTGCCGGTTCTGTTACAATGTGATTTATAACAGTGCACCCCTGTGGCTTGCCGATGAGATTCCTTCTGTGCGCTCCTTAAAGGCGCCTATGCTCCGGCTTCAGTTTACCGTGGAGGATGCGGGAGAGGTCACAAAGGTGATCCGGACATATGAGGCGTTCCTCAAGGGGGAGAAAGGCCCGGATCTTTATAAACCCGAAAGCCGTACAAGAGGACATTACAGGCGGGGAGTGGAGTAGGTGAAATTGTGACAAATATTGTAATTCAGGTGACAAAGTATATCATGCTGGTTCTGATCCTTCTGTATACCCTGGCCACCTATCGCTATCTGACATTAAAAACTCATAAGGGAAGGAACCGGGCCTGTGGCATGCAGCTTTTCTGCATGTATGCGCTGCATCTGACCGGGTATCTGGCTATCATTCTCTATACGGGCGACCATACTATGTTTTATTTTTACCTGGCTCAGGTGGTATTCTTTACGTTGTATCTGGTGCTTTTTCGGGTGTTTTATAAAAAAGCATCCAGACTTCTCATTAACAATACCTGTATGCTCCTGGCTGTCAGCTTTATCATGCTGACAAGGCTGGGACCGGAGCGGGCGATCCGCCATTTTATCGTGACTGCTGCGGCTGCGGCCGTTGCCATGGTGGTGCCGGTGATCGTTAAACGTATGCGATATCTGTGGCGGTTTGGCTGGCTGTACGCTGCGATCGGCATTGTCGCCCTCGGTGCGATCTTTGCATTCAGTACCGTAAAGCACGGTGCCTACCTTTCCTTTGATATCGGAAATCTGTTCTCTTTGCAGCCGTCGGAATTTGTGAAGATCACCTTTGTATTTTTCGTCGCTTCCATGTTCCAGACAAGCATCAGCTTTAAGCGGGTCGTTGTCACCACAGTGGCGGCGGCTACCCATGTACTGATCCTGGTGGCTTCCAAGGATCTGGGGGCAGCGCTGATTTACTTTATCGCGTATCTTTTAATGCTTTTTGTGGCAACGAAAAGCTATCTTTATCTGTTTGGAGGGGCGGCGGCCGGCAGCATTGCGTCGGTGCTCGCCTATAAGGTCTTTTCCCATGTCCGTGTCCGGGTGCAGGTATGGAAGGATCCGTGGATGGACGCCAACGGAGATGGATGGCAGATCCTTCAGTCGCTGTTTGCCATTGGAAGCGGCGGATGGCTGGGCGCAGGACTTTATCAGGGGATGCCGGAGAAGGTGCCGGTAGTCCGGTCGGATTTCATTTTTGCGGGAATTTCCGAGGAATTCGGCGGGATCTTTGCCATTGCACTGATCCTGATCTGTTTAAGCTGTCTTCTGCAGTTTTTATGGATCTCCACCTGGATGGACGGAATGTTCTATAAGATCATTGCCTTCGGACTGGCTGCGATTTACGGCGCCCAGGTATTTTTAAATATCGGTGGTGTGATCAAATTTATTCCCTCCACAGGTATTACGCTTCCTTTTGTCAGCCACGGAGGAAGCTCCATCATGAGTACTTTTATCATGTTTGGAATTATTCAGGGACTCTATATATTAAAACAGGATGAGGTTGATAGAATTGAAAAAGAACGGCAGCTTGAACGGAGAAGACAGGCCTTATACGCGCAAAGATATGGAAAAGGTCCGGCGGGCCCTCGTCAGTCAGGAGAAGGAAGAAGAGGAAATCCTTCAGGTAGAGGAACGAACAAAAAAGGTTAACCGGGAGATTCGGATCGCAGGAGCATTTTTTGTGGTGATGTTTCTTGCAACCATAGCCTATTTTTCCTGGTATCTGGTTGTAAAAAGCAAGGATACCATCAACAGCTCCTACAATGCCAGACTGAATACCTTCTCTGAAAAGGTAGTCCGGGGAGAGATCCGGGGAAAAAACGGAGAGGTACTGGCGCGGACGGTGGAGGATTCAGAAGGAAATGAAGTACGGGAGTATCCTTATGAAAATCTCTTTGCCCATGCGGTTGGATATTCCGATTCCGGAATCACGGGGCTGGAGGCAGCGGCCGGTCAGTATCTGCTGACGACCCATTTAAACCTGCTGGATCAGGTCAATAACGAGATGGAAGAGGTGAAAAACCCCGGTGACAATGTGGTGACTACGCTGGATCCGTATCTGCAGCAGCTGGCTTATGATGCGCTGGGAGAATACAATGGCGCCTGTGTGATCATGGAGCCCGGTACCGGAAAGATCCTTGCCATGGTTTCCAAACCGGATTTCAATCCCAATACGGTTTCTGCGGATTGGGAATGGCTGATTTCCGAGGAAAATACAGATGCCAATCTGTTAAACCGGGCAGCCCAGGGACTTTATCCGCCCGGTTCCACCTTCAAGCTTCTGACGACTCTGGAATACATTCGGGAAAACCCCGGAACCTGGGAAAATTATCAGTATGAGTGTGAAGGTTCCATGACATACGGAGATTCCGTCATGAGCTGCTACAACAACCATGTTCATGGCCTTCTGGATCTGCGTTTGTCTTTGGCAAATTCCTGCAATACTTCCTTTGCCACCATTGGACAGACTCTGAATCTGGACAGCTTCCATTCCCTTTGTGAAAGCTTTCTGTTTAACAAAGAGCTTCCGGTACCGGAAGGTATGGAATATAAAAAGAGTTCCTTTGTGCTGGATGGTTCCTCCGGTCTTTCCGAGCGGGTACAGACGGCCATCGGCCAGGGACGGACGATGATCTCTCCTCTGCACAATGCGCTGATCACGGCGACCATCGCCAATGGAGGGACCATGATGTCTCCTTATCTGGTCGAGCGGGTGGAAAGTCCTGACGGAAAGGTGGTCAAGCAGTTTATGCCCCAGTCTGCCGGGAAGCTTATGACAGCAGATGAAGCAGCGACCCTGACGAATTTCATGGTTGCCGTGGTCAATGAAGGTACCAGCCCGTCCCTTCAGTCAGATTCGTATCAGGTGGCCGGCAAGACCGGTTCTGCAGAATTCAGCTCCAACAAGGAAGAGAGCCATGCATGGTTCGTGGGTTTTGCCCCTGCTGAGAATCCGGAGATCGTGGTCAGCATTATTTATGAGAATGGCGGTACGGGCGGCTCCGTGGCGACCAAAGGCGCCAAAAAGATTTTCGAAGGTTATTTTTCCAGATAACGTGCCGCTGGTTGGAGGCTTTTTTTGATTTTCTGCTGATGGGATATGCCACTTGCACTGACTTTCAAAATAAGCTATACTAGAGGTAATCAAAGATACACACCAGGAGCAGGAGGGATTGCAATGATTGAAGCAACGAGCTGTGGCGGTGTGGTTATATTTCGAGGCAAAATTCTCGTCCTTTATAAAAATTATAAGAATAAATATGAGGGCTGGGTTTTGCCAAAAGGAACTGTAGAAGCAGGAGAGTCTTATGAGGAGACGGCCCTTCGTGAAGTGAGAGAAGAGACGGGCGTTCAGGCTTCCATTGTCAAATACATTGGAAAAAGCCAGTATTCCTTCAATATTCCCCAGGATACCGTGGAGAAGGATGTCCACTGGTATCTGATGATGGCCGACAGCTATTACAGCAAACCACAGCGGGAGGAATATTTTCTTGATTCCGGATATTATAAATTTTATGAAGCTTACCATCTGCTGAAATTTCAGAATGAAAAGCAGATCATGGAGAAGGCGTATCATGAATATCTGGAATTAAAAAAGAAAAGCCTCTGGAACAGCAGGAATGATTAAAGAAAAACAGGCAACAATAGGGAAGAGGGTACGGAAGGTATCCTCTTTATTCTTATATGGGAGGTACGATAATGGAACAAAAAGCCTGGAAAGCCTTCAGTGCTTTTTTAGAAGAGGAAAATGCCCTTCGAACAGCGCTTACGCTGTTTGACTGGGACAATGAGACTCTGGCACCGGCAGAGGCGTCAGAACGGACATCGCGGGCGGTAGGAGTGCTGTCCTCCTCCTATCAGGAGCTTCTCATCTGCGAAAATACGGGAAAGCTGTTAAAACAGGTAAAGGAATGCGATGAACTGACAAAGCTGCAGGCTGCCATCGTGCGGCAGGTGGAAAAGGAGCGGGAAAGGCTTCTTGTGATTCCGGAAGAGGAATACCGCCGCTTTTCGGAGCTGACAGCCGTGTCGGTGGGAAAATGGAGTCAGGCGAAGAAAAACAATGATTTTGCGTCCTTTGCACCGGTTCTTTCGGAAATCCTGGAAATGCGAAAAAAATTTGCTGCCTATCGGGCGAAGGAGGGGGAACCGCTCTATGATGTCCTGCTTTCCGATTATGAGGAAGGGTTTACGACCGAAAAGCTGGATGATTTTTTCGGAAAACTGAAAAGGGAAATCGTTCCGTTGGTGCAATGGGTCAGAGAGCAGAATCGAAAGAAACCGATTACCTCTGCCTTCTTATTTCAGAATTACGATATAGAAAAACAAAAGCGGTTCAGCCGATGGCTCGCCGCCTGTCTTGGCTTCGATTTTTCCAGAGGCGTCCTGGCGGAAAGCGAGCATCCTTTTACCACAGCCTTACATCGGGATGATGTGCGGATCACCACCCATTATTACGCAAACAATCTGGAAAGTGCAATCTTTTCAACGATACATGAAACCGGACATGGACTGTTTGAGCAGGGAAATGACGAGGCTGTGACGCAGACTCCCATCGGAGGCGGTTCCTGCGGGGTTCATGAATCCCAGTCCCGTTTTTATGAGAACATGCTGGGCAGAAGCCGTGCCTTCTGGAAACCGGTCTACGGAAAGCTGACAAAGACATTTCCGGAGCAGTTATCGAATATTTCCCTGGATGAGTTTGTCCGAGCCATCAACCGTTCGGAACCGGGGCTATTAAGAACCGAGTCCGATGAGCTTTCGTACTGCCTCCATATCATTGTGCGCTACGAGCTGGAAAAGCAGCTTCTGGAGGGAACTCTTTCTGTGAAGGAACTTCCGAAGGAATGGAAGAAGCTTTATGAGGAATATCTGGGTGTTAGTCCGGAAACAGACGGAGAGGGGGTTCTTCAGGACATCCATTGGGCCATGGGAGAGTTTGGGTATTTTCCGTCCTATGCCCTTGGAAATGCCATGGCGGCCCAGATTTACGCCCATATGAATCAGGAAATGAATGTGGAGGAGCTTTTGGAAAAGGGAGAGCTTGCTCCTGTTACCGGGTATCTGCGGGAGCATATTCATCGGTACGGAGCATCGAAAAATATGGAGGAGCTTTGTCAGGAGCTCACCGGAGAAGAGCTGAATCCGGTTTACTACACAAGGTATCTGAGAGAAAAATTTGAAACGATCTACGGATAGGAGAGATTGCATATGAAAATTCAGTATATCCATCACAGCAGCTTTTCGGTGGAGTTTGAGAAGGCCGTATTTTTGTTTGATTATTTTGAGGGGGAGCTTCCTGAGTTCCCCCGGGATAAGGACATGATCGTCTTTGCCAGCCACAGGCATCATGACCATTTTGACCGGATCATTTTTGACCTGGCGGACAAGTATCCTTCTGTTCGGTATATTCTGTCTAAGGATATCCGGATGAGTGAGAATTACAGAAAACGGATGGGAATCCCGGATGAGACAGCATCACGGATCACATACATAGGGAAGAATGCAGAGCTTGCGCTTATGGCAGGAGGAGAGCCGCTCAAGGTGGAAACGCTGACCTCCACCGACGAAGGGGTGGCATTTATTCTGCAATATGAGGGAAAATGCCTGTACCATGCCGGGGATCTCAACTGGTGGACCTGGATCGGGGAAACGGAAGAGGAGTATGAGGATATGACACGCCGCTTTCAGTCAGAGATCGCCAAAATAAAAGGCCGGCACTTTGATGCGGCTTTTGTCCCGCTGGATCCGAGACAGGAGGAGCGGTATTCCTGGGGGCTTGACTACTTTATGAGAAATACGGATACGGATCAGGTATATCCCATGCATTTCTGGGGCGATTTTTCCGTAATCGACCGGCTGATCGCAGATGAGGTGTCAAGACCGTATCGGGAAAGAATCGTGAAAATAGAGAAATAAATATGCGCGGTATCCAAAGAACGGTATACCGCGCAGCATATGTGATTTATTTGAATTCCAGCTCCAGCTGTTTGAACTGATTTTCCCGTTTTTTATTATATTTGGCGATCAGCTTCTGAATCTTGCTGGTGGGATCAATGATGTCTGTCAGCGTATGATCATGGTTGATGGTATTGATGATTGCCGCTGTGAATTTGGACATGTCAGCTTCCAGGTACCAGTCGCGGGCGAGAAGCTCAGCCGGGCGATAGTTCAGATTGGTGGTAACCACGTAATCGAAGTAGCCGCGGTTGTGGAAATCATCAAATTTGTCGAAGCCGTCGGTGAAGAGTCCGAAGGTACAGCAGATGATTACCTTGTCAGCATGCCGATCCTTCAAAGCCTTGGCCGTATCCAGCATGCTTTCACCGGAGGAGATCATATCGTCGATGATAATGACCGTTTTTCCGGCTACGTCGGTGCCGAGGAATTCATGGGCAACAATGGGATTCCGTCCGTTGATAACCGTAGAGTAATCACGGCGCTTGTAGAACATACCCATATTGACACCCAGATTGTTGGCAAAGTAAACGGCACGTCCCATGGCTCCTTCATCCGGGCTGATGATCATCAGATGCTCCTTGTCGATGATCAGGTCATGATCTTTCTTGAAGATCGCCTTGATAAACTGATAGGGCGGCATGAAATTGTCAAAGCCGTGAAGAGGAATAGCATTCTGGACTCTTGGATCATGGGCGTCGAAGGTAATGATGTTGGAAACGCCCATATTGGAGATCTCTTCCAGTGCATAGGCACAGTCCAGGGATTCTCTCTTGGTCCGTTTATGCTGCCGGCCCTCATAAAGGAAGGGCATGATCACGTTGACCCGGTGGGCATTGGCAACTGTTGCACCGATGATCCTCTTCAGATCCTGATAATGATCGTCGGGGGACATGAAATTCTGATGGCCGCATACGGTGTAGGTGAGGCTGTAATTGACCACGTCGACCATGATGAAAAGATCCGTGCCACGGACAGATTCATTTACAACTCCTTTACCTTCGCCGGTACCGAAACGGGGGCAGGAAGCATTGATCAGGTAGGAATCGCAGTCATATCCGCGGTATTCCACGCTTGCCTGACGGCGAAGAAGCTCCTCCGTATCATTCTTTCGGAAGGTGACGATGTGCTTGTTGACCTTCTCCGCAAAAGTTCTGCAGCTTTCCAGGGCACAGATTTTTAAAGGTGCCACCGGAATCGTGTTTTTAAACGCATAATCGTTGGACATGGGAATCCTCCAGTTTATTCTCTCGTAAAAGTAGTATCGGTTAACAGAGACCGTGTTACTCTCTGTACACCGACATTATAGATTTTTCATACATAAATTATATAACATTTCCTGACATATTTCGCAAGTACAAAAGACCGTGCAAAATGCACAAACCTTTACAAATGGGGGAAATGTTGGTATGATAAGTAAAGTGCCGGATTTTTGCCACGATGGAGAGAACCTGTTTATGAAAAAAAATGAGCATGTCGTTACCTGTGTGAAGCCGGGATCCATGGCGGAGGAGCTGGAGCTTGAGCCTGGTGATATCCTCCTTGAGATCAACGGACACAGACTGGAAGATATTTTCGATTATCAATACTATATGGAAGATACCTATGTGGAGCTGCTTGTGAAAAAGCCGGACGGCGAGGAGTGGCTTCTGGAGGTGGAGAAGGATGAGGACGAAGACCTGGGAGTCATTTTTGAAAACGGTCTTATGGACGAATACCGTTCCTGCCGGAATAAATGTATTTTCTGTTTCATTGATCAGATGCCGCCCGGGATGCGGGATACCCTATATTTCAAGGATGACGACAGCCGCCTTTCCTTCCTTCAGGGAAATTATATTACTCTGACCAATATGAGTGATCATGATATTGACAGAATCATTGCGTACCATCTGGCTCCCATCAATATTTCTGTTCATACGATGAATCCGAAGCTTCGCTGCAAGATGCTTCATAACCGGTTCGCCGGCGATGCGCTTCAAAAAATCAGACGCTTTTATGAAGCGGGAATCGAGATGAACGGGCAGATCGTGTTGTGCAGGGGGATCAATGACAGGGAGGAGCTGGAGCATACTATCGAAGCGTTGGGAGAATTCCTTCCCCATATGAGGAGTGTTTCCGTGGTACCGGTAGGGCTTACAAAATTCCGGGATGGTCTTTATCCCCTTGAACCTCTCACGAAAGAGGATATGGAAGATGCTCTGGCACGGATCGAACGGTTCCAGCAGATCTTTTTTGAGCGGTATGGTGTTCATTTCATCCATGCCAGCGATGAATTTTATCTGATGTGCGGACGCAGCCTCCCGGAGGCGGAACGCTATGACGGGTATTTGCAGCTGGAAAACGGCGTCGGAATGCTTCGGCTTCTGGAGGATGAGGTTATGGAAGCGCTGGAGGAGGACAGAGAGGCCCGATCCGCCGAAGAAGGACCTGCCGAGGATAAGCGGGAGCGGAGTGTTTCCATAGCCACCGGGTGTCTGGCGGCCCCTTTTATAAAAGAACTGGCATCCAGAGTCCAAAAGGAATATCCGGGTTTGAAGGTCACGGTATATGCCATTCAGAACAGATATTTCGGAGAACTCATCACCGTGTCGGGACTGATCACCGGACAGGATCTTGTAAGCCAGCTTCAGGGAAAGGAGCTGGGAGAACGGCTGCTTCTCCCTGTCAATATGTTCAAAAGCGGAGAAGAAGTATTTCTCGATGATGTGACTCTCGCAGAAGTACAATCCGCTTTACAAATAAAAACGGATATTGTAAAATCAAGCGGGCGGGAATTTGTAAACGCCCTGACAGGCGCCGGACTTACCGGCGGGCCGGACAGATACCGGCCGTATGAGCTAAAGGAGTGAACCATGAGTAAACCGATCGTGGCCATCGTCGGCCGCCCAAATGTAGGAAAATCCACCCTGTTCAATGTGCTGGCCGGGGAAAAGATTTCCATTGTGAAGGATACGCCCGGTGTTACCCGTGACAGGATATACGCGGACTGTACCTGGCTGAATCATCATTTTACCCTGATCGATACCGGGGGCATTGAACCGGATTCCAGTGATATTATCCTGTCTCAGATGCGGGAGCAGGCACAGATCGCCATTGATACGGCAGATGTGATCATATTTATCACAGATGTGCGTCAGGGGCTTCAGGACGCCGATTCCAAGGTGGCGGACATGCTCCGCCGTTCCGGAAAGCCGGTGATTCTGGCTGTCAATAAGGTGGACAGCTTTGCCAAATTTATGGCGGATGTCTATGAATTCTATAATCTGGGGATCGGCGACCCGGTTCCTGTCTCGGCTTCTTCCAGACTGGGCATCGGCGATCTTCTTGATGAGGTCGTAAAGCATTTTCCGGAAGGGACAGGTGAGGAGGAAGAGGATGATCGTCCGAGAATCGCCATTGTCGGGAAACCCAATGTAGGAAAATCCTCGATCATCAACAGGCTTCTCGGCGAAAACCGGGTCATTGTTTCGGATATTGCCGGGACCACCAGAGATGCCATTGATACGGTCATCAAGCGCAACGGAAAGGAATATGTGTTCATTGACACGGCAGGCCTTCGCCGAAAGAGCAAGATCAAGGAAGAGCTGGAACGGTTCAGTATTATCCGGACGGTGACTGCAGTGGAGCGGGCCGATGTGGTGGTGCTTGTCATCGATGCCACAGAGGGGGTTACCGAGCAGGATGCCAAAATCGCCGGGATCGCTCATGAGCGCGGAAAAGGCATCATCATTGCCGTCAACAAATGGGATGCCATTGAGAAGAATACGAATACGGTCAATAAGTTTTCTTCCAAGATCCGGGAGATCCTTTCCTTTATGCCCTATGCGGAGATCCTTTATATCTCAGCGCTTTCCGGACAGCGGCTTCCGAAGCTGTTTGATCACATTGATGTGGTCATTGAGAATCAGAACCTGCGGATCTCCACCGGTGTGCTCAATGAGATACTCATGGAAGCCGTTGCCATGCAGCAGCCGCCTTCTGACAAGGGCCACCGTCTGAAGATCTATTATATGACCCAGGTTTCAGTAAAACCGCCCACCTTCGTTCTCTTTGTCAACGACAAGGAGCTGATGCATTTTTCATACACCAGATATCTGGAAAACAAGATCCGTGATGCCTTTGGCTTTGGCGGAACATCTCTCCGGTTTATCACCAGAGAAAGAAAGGAAAAGGAATAATCATGGAACGGATCATCTGTCTTTTGACCGGCTATGTGTTTGGACTGATACAAACGGGATACATTTACGGAAAGATCATTCATAAGGATATCCGGCAGTATGGAAGCGGCAATTCCGGAACGACAAACGCACTGCGGGTACTGGGAAAAAAAGCAGGAGTCATTGTGTTTCTGGGGGATTTTCTGAAGGCGGTCATTCTGTGCCTGCTGGTGAAATTCCTTTACGGAAAGACCATGCCGGAAATGGCTCCTCTTCTTATGCTGTACGGAGGCCTTGGCGTGGTGCTCGGGCATAATTATCCCTTTTATCTGAAATTCAAGGGCGGAAAGGGGATTGCAGCTACCTCCGGCGTGATCATCACCATGGACTGGAGAATCACACTTGTATGTCTGGCCGCATTTGTGATCAGCGTAGCGATTACCAGGATCGTATCCATCGGTTCCCTGCTTGTGGTGACGGTCTTTCTCGGTATGTGGATCGGCCTGGGACTGGCAGGACTTCTGCCACTTTCCGGTCCCTATCTGACGGAGTCCTTTGTCGTGGTGCTTGTGTTCACGGCTCTTGCCTACTGGCGGCATCGGGCTAACATAAAAAGGCTTATCAATGGAACGGAAAACAGATTCGGTTCCAAAAATAAATAGAACCTCAAAGAGGTTCTGAAGGAGAATGTTATGGCGAATATCAGTATTATCGGTTCCGGTACCTGGGGAATGGCTCTTTCTCTTCTCTTATACAAAAAAGGGCATACGGTAAAGGTGTGGTCGGCGATTCCGGAGGAGGTTGCCATGCTTCGGGAGAAGCGGGAGCACAAGAATCTGCCGGGCGTCCCCATTCCTGAGGATATGGAGATCACGGGGGATCTGGAGGATTGTGTAAAAAGCGCTGATCTTATGGTTTTGTCGGTACCTTCGGTGTTTACCAGACAGACGGCGAGAAAGATGAAGCCTTACGTGGCCGAGGGACAGATCATCGTCAATGTGGCAAAGGGAATTGAGGAGACGACTCTTATGACTCTGTCTGAGCAGATCGAGGAGGAAATTCCTCAGGCCAATGTGGCTGTTCTTTCCGGTCCCAGTCATGCGGAGGAGGTAGGGCGCGGAATCCCCACCACCTGTGTGGTCGGTGCCAGGGACAGAAAGACGGCAGAATACATCCAGAATATTTTTATGTGCAGGGTGTTCCGTGTGTACACCAGCCCCGATATTATGGGCATTGAGCTGGGAGGCTCCTTAAAGAATGTCATTGCTCTGGCAGCCGGGGTGGCGGACGGACTGGGCTACGGGGACAATACCAAGGCGGCGCTCATTACCAGAGGAATGGCGGAGATCACGAGACTGGCACTTAAGATGGGGGCTCACGTGGAAACCATGTACGGATTAAGTGGTGTCGGCGATCTCATTGTGACCTGTGCCAGCATGCACAGCCGGAATCGCCGGGCAGGTATCCTTATTGGTCAGGGAAAGTCCATGGAGGAGGCCATGAAGGAAGTGCAGATGGTGGTGGAAGGTGTGTATTCCGCCAAGGCAGCGGCGGCTCTTGCCGATAAATATGAGGTTCAGATGCCGATCACCAAGGAGATCAACAAAGTGCTTTTTGAAGGAATGGCTGCATCGGAAGCAGTGGAAAATCTGATGCTTCGGGATAAGAGCATCGAGCATCCCAACATTCCGTGGGAAAAATAAAGAAACTAAAAAAAACAGGCGGCATCGTCCCGTAAAGGGCTGTGCCGCCTTTGTACTGTAATATATAACTGTTATTCCGGCAGATCTTTCAGCTGCTTGTCGTAGGTCTTTTTTAAGAAGAACAGAGCCATCAGAATGGAGGAGATCTCCGCAATGGGAAAGGAAAACCATACGGCGGGAAGTCCGAGGGTGACGGCAAACAGGTAAGCCACCGGCACAATAAAGCCGATCTGCCGGATCACCGACATGATCAGGCTGTAGAGACCGTTGCCCAGGGCCTGAAAGACGGAAGAGCATACGATGCAGATGCCGGCAAATACGAAGCTTAAGCTGATAATTCGAAGGGCCGGAACACCCATGGAGAGAAGCTCCGGTGAATCGTTGAACATGCGAATCAGGGGCGCAGGAATCAGCTGGAACAGGAGGATTCCCACAGCCATGATTCCAACTGCGATGACAACACTTAATTTGATGGTGTCGGTGATCCTCTTTCTCTTCCGGGCTCCGTAATTGTAGGCCACAATGGGGATCATTCCGTTATTGAGACCGAACACAGGCATAAAAATGAAGCTCTGCAGCTTGAAATAAACCCCCAGAACGGAGACGGCTGTGGAGGAAAACATCAGAAGGATCTTATTCAAAAGGAAGGTCATCACCGAAACAATGGACTGCATGATGATGGAAGGAACACCTACTTTATAAATCTGACCGATAATATGGCCGTCAGGACGGAAGGAGCGGAAATGAAAATGAAGCTCCTTATTCTTTTTCAGGTTAAAGAAGAACGCCATAACGGCAGCCATGCATTGTCCGAAAACGGTTGCCACGGCTGCGCCCGCAACTTCCATGCGGGGAAAGCCGAAAAGACCGAAGATCAGGATCGGATCCAGAATGATATTGATGATGGCGCCGGTTCCCTGGGTGATCATGGTATAGAGGGTTTTTCCGGTGGACTGCAAAAGCCGCTCCAGGGTAAGCTGCAGAAAAAGGCCGATGGACGCGAGGGTGCAGATCCGAAGATAATCGGTGCCGTGATGAATGATTTCAGGGATATCGATCTGGCTGGAAAAATACAGATGGCTTCCGAAGAGACCGAACAGGGCGAAGGCTCCATAGGAAAGCAGAGCCAGGAAAATACCGTTTAAGGCTGCAGCGTCCGCCTGCTTAAAGTTTTTCTCCCCGAGGCTTCTGGAGAGATATGCGTTGATGCCGACGGCAGTACCGCTTCCCAGAGCGATCATTAGACTCTGTATGGGAAATGCCATGGAAACGGCGGTGAGGGCATGCTCGGAAAGCCTTCCCACAAACACGCTGTCAACCACATTGTACATGGCCTGAACCAGCATGGAGATCATGATGGGTAAGGACATACTGATGAGCAGCTTATTGACGGGCATAACCCCCATTTTGTTTTCACCAGCCGAACCTGCAGTAATCGTTTCTTCTTTCATACTCAATACTCCAATCTTAAGAGAGGTTCTATAAGACGACAGGACCTAGCATAACACAATATAAATTCAGCCGCAATAGCTTATTGTGGAAATGGAGAAAATATGGTATTTTTTAAGGGAGGTGAGTCTATGGAAACGAGAAAGTATTATTATGAAGACAGCCACCGGACGGAAATGACGGCCACTGTGCTTTCCTGCGAAGAGGGGAAGAAGGGATTTGAGGTGGTCCTTTCCGGGACGGTGTTTTTCCCGGAGGGCGGAGGACAGAGCGCCGATACGGGTGTCTTTTATATTTCGGAGGAGGAAACGGTTTCCGTACTGGATGTCCATGAGCGAAACGGGATCATTTATCATACCACAGATCAGCCTGTGGAGCCGGGAACGGAGCTTCGTGGTGAGATCGACTGGAACGAGCGCTTTTCCAAAATGCAGAATCATTCCGGGGAGCATCTGGTCTCCGGCATCATTCACCGTCTGTTTCAGTACAATAACGTGGGATTCCATCTGGGAAGTACGGATGTGACCATTGATTTTGACGGGCCTCTGACCAGGGAACAGCTGAATCAGGTGGAGCAGATGGCCAATGAGGCGGTCTTCTTGAATCTGCCTGTGCTGGAGGAGTTTCCCGACAGGGAGCATCTGGCAACTATGGAATACCGGAGCAAAACAGAGATTTCCGGACAGGTCCGGATCGTGACCATTCCGGGCTATGACTGCTGCGCCTGCTGTGCCCCGCATGTGAAGACGACCGGAGAGATCGGCATCATCAAATTCCTGGATGCTGTCAGCTATAAGGGCGGAATGCGGGTTCATATGCTGTGCGGACGGCGGGCAGTTCTCGATTATGAAAGCCGTTATGAGGCGGTGGCAAGGATTTCAGCGCTTCTCTCCGCAAAGCAGGCGGAAACGCCGGAAGCAGTAGCCCATATGAAGGAGGAGGTCAAAGGGCTGAAGGAGGAGATCTCCGGATGGAAGCAGGCTCTTATCGGGGAAAAGCTTCTGTCGCTTCCCGAGGGGGAAGATCCGCTGTGCTTTTTTGAGGACCGGCTGAGCGGCGATGAGCTTCGGAAGCTGATTGACGGGGCAGCCAGGAAAAGGACAGGGCTTTGTATCGGCTTTCACGGCACAGAGGGAAGCTATCAGTTTGTCATGGCGGGACAGAAGGGCGATATGAGAACGGAGAGCAAAGCGTTCCTGGCGGCGGTGGGAGGCCGCGGCGGAGGGACTGCCAGAATGGCCCAGGGCATGGTCACAGCCCGGCGGGTAGACGTCGAAGCGTACTTTTCAACCTTAAAAGTTCAGGAGCTGTGATATGGCAGAGATACTATTGTTTGATTTGGACGGGACGCTGACGGATCCGAAGGAAGGGATCACACGATGTGTCCAGTACGGAATGGAGGCGCTGGGAATATATGAACCGGACCGGGAAAAGCTGGTTCCTTTTATCGGACCTCCGCTTCTTGATATGTACATGGAATACTGCGGTTTTACCAGAGAACAGGCAGCATTTGCTGTAGAAAAATACAGGGAACGGTTCCGCACGAAGGGAATGTATGAAAACGAGATCTATGACGGAATTGCCGGTATGCTTGCAAGGCTCAGGGCTGCGGGCAAGAGGCTTGGCGTGGCAACCTCCAAACCGGAGGTATTTGCGGTGCCGATCCTTCGTCATTTTCACATTGACGGATATTTTGAACACATCGTGGGTAGTGAGCTTTCCGGCGAACGGGTGAAAAAGGGCGAGGTCATTGAGGAAGCCCTGAACCGGTTTGGAGTCGGCGGGGAACAGAGAACGAGTCAGGCAGTCATGGTAGGAGACAGGAAGCATGACATTCTCGGGGCTCAGGAGGCAGGCATCGTTTCCGTAGGAGTTACCTATGGCTTCGGCGGCCTAGACGAGCTGTCCGGGGCAGGAGCCGACAGGATCGTGGATTCCGTTGAGGAGCTGGAAAAGCTTCTTTTGAAGCTATGAGCGGTGCTTTAAAAAAGGACTGGGACGGGAAGCCCTATCATTCCCTGGATTACGAAGTGAAACACTGTTTTGGGAAAAAGCTGTATCGACTGTCCTTAAACGGCGGCATGAGCTGTCCTAACCGGGACGGTACGATCGGTTACGGGGGCTGCATCTTCTGCAGCGAAGGGGGATCCGGAGATTTTGCCGAGGAAAGCCGCCTTTCTGTGACAGAACAGTTAAGAAACGCCAGAAAACGGATCGAAAGAAAGCTGCCGAAGAATATACCTTATGGTTATATTGCCTATTTTCAGGCATACACAAACACATACGGTCCGGTGGAATATCTCCGAAGTCTGTTCACAGAAGCGATGGAGGACGAGGAGGTGGAGGTACTTTCCATTGCCACCAGACCTGACTGTCTTCCGGAAAAGGTCGTCGCTCTTCTTTCGGAGCTCAACCGGAAAAAGCCGGTGTGGGTGGAGCTGGGACTACAGACAGCGAAGGAGGAGACGGCCCGTCTGATCCGGCGGGGCTACGGGCTTTCCTGTTTTACGGAAGCGAGAAAAAGGCTGGAAAGAGCCGGTATTCCGGTCATTGCCCATGTAATCATTGGCCTTCCCGGAGAGGGGAAAGGAGAACTTCTGGAGACCATTGATTATATCAACAGACAAAAGCTGGAGGGCATCAAGCTGCAGCTTTTGCATATTCTGAAGGAAACAGGACTTACGGAGCTTTATGAAAAGGGGGAAGTCCGGGGACTTTCCTTTGAAGAGTACGAATCGCTTCTGTTTGCGGCGCTGGCCCGCCTCAGACCGGAAACGGTGGTACACCGCATCACCGGCGACGGGCCAAAGAAGCTTTTGCTTGCGCCGCTCTGGAGCGGAGATAAAAAGCAGGTATTTAACCGGCTTCACAGGGATATGAAAGAGCAGGAGCTCTGGCAGGGAAAAGATTATCATGAGGAGGAAGCATAATATGACACCAAAAGAACTGTTTGACGAGAAGAGAGGGAACACGGTTGTTGAAAACCTGAAAAGCCGTGGCTTTGACGCATGCTACTGCAGGACTGGGGACGAAGCAAGAGAAAAGGCTCTGGAGTGGATGGAGAAGGGAACAGTTGTATCCTGGGGAGGCTCCATGACGATCCGGGATATCGGACTTACAAAGGCGGTCAGTGATGGGGAGTTCAAGGTGATCGACCGGGATAAAGCGGAAAATCAGGAGGAGAAGAGACAGGCAGCCATGGATGCGCTTCATGCCGATTACTTCCTGACCAGTGCCAATGCAGTCAGCGAGGACGGATAGCTGGTCAATGTGGACGGAAACGGCAACCGGGTGGCAGCCATTGTATTCGGACCAAAATATGTGATCGTAGTTGCGGGAATGAACAAGGTGGTCAGGACGGCAGAGGATGCCCTTGTGCGGGCGCGGACAGTTGCCGCACCCTTCAATCAGCAGAGATTCAAAGGAAAGACTCCCTGCACGGTCACCGGCGTATGCGGAGACTGCAAGTCTCCGGATTGTATCTGCAATCAGATCCTTACCACAAGAAACTGCAGGCCTGCAGGAAGGATCAAGGTGATTCTGGTGGGGGAGAGCCTGGGCTATTAAGCCGCTTTTTCATCGGCGTCGAACCGTCCTCCGAAAAGCATGGTCAGAAGGAAGGAAGCGGCAAAGGCAATAGCTCCGGCAATCAGTGCCTTTGCCAGATTGCCGGGCTCAGACCCATTGGCAAACATCAGGCAGGACGGAATCGCCGGAAAGGCATAGACATAGCAGTTTACCGTCACGATTCCCTGATACAGGCCTGCAATGGCACAGCCAAGGATGGCAGTGACCAGAGGCCTTTTGTAGCGGAGACAGATTCCGAAAATAGTCGGCTCCGAGACACCGGCCAGGAGAACCGTAAGACCGCAGCTTAAGGAAAGCTTCTTTAATTCCGGAGTTTTTGCCTTGATGAAGGCTGCGAAGGCCACTCCTCCCAGAGCAATGGCCAGGATAAAATAACCGGCCATGATGCCGTTTTCGACTCCGACGCTTCCCAGCTGGTTGATAGCTGTCGCCACAAAGACCCAATGGGTCCCGGTGATGATCTGAAGCGGTGTCGTAGCGGCAAAGACGGTCCAGGCAGCTGAGGGGGCATGGATCTGAAGCCAGGCAATGGAGCCGGAAAGAGCATTCCCGATGAGGGTGCCCAGAGGGCCCACAGCAAGGAGGCCGACGAGAGACGATACCAGCAGGATCACCAGCGGAGACAGGATATCGTCAATGGCCTTTGGCATGATTTTATGTACAGCCTTTTCAATCCATACCATGGCCGCGATCAGCAGGATAACGGGAATGGTGCTGTAGGAATAAGTGGCCTTAATGAGCGGGATTCCGGCAAAGAACAGCTGGTCCGCGGAGCCTGAAAGCTCCACAAAGGAAGGACTCATCATGGCACCCACGGCGCCGATGGCCAGAATCGTATTGACCTTAAAGTGAACGGAGGCTGTATACGCCAGGAAAAACGGAAGGAAATAAAGAGGTGCGTCTCCGATGAGCGAGAGGACGGCCTCTGTGGTGGTTCCTTCGGTAAGAAGGCCGGTCATGGTCAGAATGACAACAATGAGCTTCACCAGCCCGCCTGCAATGACGATGGGAATGATAGGAGCCATGCAGCTGGAAATATGATCAATGACAACGGTAATGATGTTTTTTTTCGTCTGATTTTTCATGAATCAATCTCTCCTGTCTGAAAGTCAAGGCGATTATAACATTGTTTGTGAGGGTTTTCAACGTGAAAATAAAGGAGCATAAGGGAATGAAGGTTTCGCTGATCCAGATGAAGGTACAGAAAACGAAGGAGGAAAGCCTGCTTGCGGCGGAGAACGGAATCAGGCAGGCTGCGGATGCAGGAGCAGATTTTGCAGTCCTTCCGGAAATGTTCGCCTGTCCTTATGAGACCTCCGGGTTTCCCCTTTATGCCGAGGCGGAGGATGGGGAGAGCGTTTTAAGACTTTCGGCTGCAGCGAAGAAGCATCAGATCTATCTTGTGGGAGGAAGCATTCCGGAGTGCGATAAGGAAGGGAGAATTTATAATACCTCCTTTTTGTTCGGAAGAGATGGCGGGCTTCTCGCCAGACACCGGAAGGCTCATCTTTTTGATATTGATATCAAAGGCGGCCAGTTTTTTAAAGAATCGGCTGTTCTGACAGCCGGAGATTCTGCCACGGTGTTTCCCACAGAATTTGGACCGATGGGCCTTTGCATCTGCTATGACATTCGTTTTCCGGAGCTTTTCCGAGTCATGGTGGATCAGGGGGCTCTTGTCGTATTCTGCCCGGCGGCTTTCAACAGGACTACCGGACCTAAACACTGGGAGCTTCTCTTCCGGAGCCGGGCTGTGGATAATCAGATCTTCATGGTAGGGGCAGCACCGGCGGCGGATGAAACGGCTTCCTACATTTCTTATGGACATTCCATTATTGTTTCCCCCTGGGGAGAAATCCTTTCCCAGGCAGGAGAACAGGAAACGATTCTTACAGAGGAACTGGACCTTTCCCAGGTGGCTGAGGTGCGGGAACAGCTTCCTCTTCTGAAACACAGAAGACCGGAGCTTTATTGATGGCCCCGGTGCTGTCTGGGTCATAGGAGTTCAAAATAAAACAGGAAATTAGATGAAACAGGATTCGGCAGAGTGTGAAAGCTTTGCCGATTTTTTGCTTTTGGGGAAGAATACGAATAAATAACCGGGGCATAGGGATATTCCTTCGCTCACGAGGGTGGAAAACGGCGGAAAAACGGTGGAAAAATAAAGAAAAAAAATAACCTCAGGGGAGGCTTGTGGAGGAATTTGACTTTTATTATGATAATAGCCATGAAATAAGCGGCCCTTGGATATCGGTTTTCCTGACGGCATAAAAGCAGGAAAATGACAGGAAATTAAAGGACTGCGGAGGATGAAGGATAATTATGGCAAGGACGACTGACCTGACAACAGGAACCATATGGAAACGACTTTTGTTTTTTGCGATTCCGCTGCTTCTTTCCAGCCTGGTACAGCAGCTTTACAATACCGTGGATCTGATCTTTGTGGGAAATATGATCAATAAATCCGCGTCGGCGGCCATCGGGGCCAGCAGTCTTCTGATCACCTGCCTGGTGGGATTTTTCGGTGGAATGAGTGTGGGCTCCGGTGTGGTGATCTCCCATATTTTCGGAGCAAAAGAAAAAGAAAAATTAAGCAGGGCCGTACATAATACGGCAGCCTTAAGCATTGCAGGCGGAATCCTGCTTCTTGTGATCGGGTACTTTTTTGCTCCGGTATATCTGCGGCTGGTAAATACACCGGCAGAGCTTAAGGTCAGTGCGGTCAGCTATCTGAGAATCTATTTTCTTTCTCTGATTTCCATGTTCCTTTACAATCTTGGCTCCGGTGTGCTGCGGGCACTGGGAGATTCCAGATCGCCTTTGTATGCCCAGGCCGCAGGCGGACTGGCGAACGTGATCATGGATTATCTGTTTATCCGGCTGTTTGAAAACGGGGTCGATGGCGTTGCCTGGGCGACGGTTGTTTCTCAGACCGTGGCCGCCGGTTTTACGCTTTATCATTTGATGAGACTGGATCCGGCCTATTCCCTGAAGCTTCGAAAAGTTGCCTTTGACAGGCCTGTTTTAAAAGAAGTTATCCGGATCGGTATTCCCGCTGGTACCCAATCTCTTGTCATTACCCTGTCCAATGTGATGGCCCAGTATCATATCAATTCCTTCGGGGAAGATGCAATTGCCGCTTTCACGGCTTATTTCAAGGTGGAACTGATCATCTATCTGCCCATCGTGGCCTTCGGACAGGCCATCATGGCTTTTTCCGGCCAGAATATGGGGGCAAAAAATTACAGAAGAATGCGAGAGGGAACGTGGATCTGCCTGGCGATGAGTATGGCTCTGGCTGCCGTGACCAGCGTATTGGCACTCTTGTTTGGTCCGCAGCTGTTCCGTATTTTCAATAAAGAAGCGTCGGTCATTGAAACCGGCTGCCGGATCATCGGAATTACCTTTCCTTTTTATTTTATTTATTCCATTCTGCAGATACTGGGAGACAGCCTGCGAGGAGCCGGGAAGGTGAAACAGCCCATGTATATTATTATGGTCAACATCTGCATGATCCGGACCTGCCTTTTGTTTCTCATTGCACCCCGGGTGAGGAATGTACGAGGAGTAGCCGTTACTTATCCGATCACCTGGGCGCTGACAGCAGTCTGTATGACCGTATACTATATGAAATTCCATAGGAAACTGAGAAAAGAGGAGAAACAGGAAAGATGAAGAAAGAAGAACGGGAAAAACGCTGGGCAAATGGGGACAGCTACAACAGCTATATCACAAAGGAGCTTTCGTCCTTTCGGAAGGACGCCTGGAAAAAACAGATCTGCAGCCATTTTAAGGGGCGCACCGGACTTGAGATCCTGGATCTGGGAACCGGCCCCGGATTTTTTGCCTGCATTCTGTCGGAGGAAGGCCATCATGTGACAGCCATTGACAGCTCGGAGGGAATGCTCGGCCATGCGGCAGAAAATGCCGGGCGGCTGGGAGTTTCGCCGGATTTCCTGAAAATGGATATCGGAAATCTGGAGTTTGCAGACGATACCTTTGACGTTATTGTTACAAGAAACGTAACCTGGACGCTGGAGCATCCGGAGATGGTTTATACGGAATTAAAACGGATATTAAAGCCGCAGGGAATGCTGTTAATCTATGACGCCAACTGGCATCTGCATTTTTATGATCCAGAGCGGATGAAGCGGGTCCGGGAAAGGGAGCGGCGCCATCTGGAAAAGTATGGTACGAGAGAGGTCGTTTCCGGCGGTGATCTGGCGTATTTTGCGTCGGCACCGCTCACCAGAATCATCCGGCCGGACTGGGATGTGAAGGTGCTTGGGGACCGGCTCGGTATGGAGGTGACTGTTCATGAAGATGTCGGAAAAGAGGTTTACGAACAGTGGGAAAAGGAACTCTACGGGGAATCGCCTCTTTTTGAGATCTGTGCAGTAAAGCCGGAAAAATGTCAGGCAGAGCAGAATATGAAGACCTACTGGCAGGAACGGGCCAGGAGCTTTGGATTCGGAAGAAACGGATCGATCCTTAAGGAGCTGGGAGAACAGGCGGGGCGATATCTGCCGGAGGGCACCCATAAGGTGCTGGATGCCGGGACCGGAACAGGTGTCGTGGCTGCAGCCATGGCGCTTCTTGGTCATGAGGTGACAGGAATCGATCTCTGTTCCAATATGATCGAAAAGGCCAGAGAAAATACACAGGCACTGGGACTGTCCGTGGACTTTGTCTGTACGCCGGCGGGGGAGCTGCCCTTTGAGGAAAATACCTTTGACGTGGTGATTTCCAGAAATCTTTTGTGGGCCCTTCCTGATCCGGAGGCGGTACTTTTACAGTGGCAGCGGGTCTTAAAGCCGGGTGGGATTCTGGCTTACTGGGATGGAAACCATTATCTGTATCTGTTTGACAAGGAAGCGGAAGGATACCGAAAGAAGCTGGAAGAACTGGCCGGGAGTGCCCATGGAAACGGACATGCAGATCCTGTAGACTACAGCCTGTGCGATAATACGGCGCTGGAGCTGCCCCTGTCAAAAATGAACCGGCCGGGAGAATGGGACGAACGGGTACTTCCGAAGCTTGGATTTGATATTTTTGCAGAGGAGATAGAAAGACCTCAGGTGCTTTTGAAATACGGAATCATAGAAGGAAGCTATACCAACTTTTTTATTGCCGCCAGAAACGGCAAACCTGTGAAATGAGTGATTGTCAGTTATGAAACGTTATATTGCAAAAAGGCTGCTGTGGCTGATACCGGTCATGCTTATGATTTCGTTTATCGCCTTTTTTCTGATGTATCTGTCGCCGGGGGATCCGGCCACGATCTATCTGTCCCAGGGCGGGGACGCTCCCAGCGCGGAGGCGGTTGCCAATCTGAGACAGGAACTGGGTCTTAATGATTCCATGTGGGTACAATACGGCCGTTGGCTGGTAAATCTGTTCCATGGCGATCTTGGAACTTCTATTTACACCGGAAACGCGGTCGCCCATGAAATTGCGGCATATTTTCCCAATACAATCCGACTGACTCTGCTGGCGACGGTGATGACCCTGCTTCTTTCTATTCCGTTAGGAATTATCTGCGCAGTACGGGAAAACGGGATCCTTGATAACATCGTCCGGGTGATCAATTTCTTTTTCGGATCTCTTCCCGGTTTTTTTGCGGCGCTGATGCTGATCTATTTCCTGGGAGTAAAGCTCCGGTGGCTCCCTACGGTAAGCAGCGGATCCGCAAAGGGAATCTGGATGCCGGCACTGACGTTGACTCTTACCATGGCGCCTGCTTATATCCGCCAGATCCGTGCGGCTATTATCCAGGAACTGGAAGAAAATTATATACGGATGGCAAAAGCAAGGGGAATCCGGGAACGGATGATCCTGTATCACGGAGCTTTAAAGAGCGTGCTTCCGTCCCTGTTTACGATTATCGGTATGAATGTGGGACATTTGCTTGGAGGGACTGCGATCATTGAAATCGTATGTACCTACCAGGGGCTGGGACGTCTGGCCGTAAACTCCATCACCAACCGGGATTATCCTTTAATGCAGGGGTTTGTTCTGTTGATGGCAGGGATTTATGTGCTTGTAAATCTGGCAGTGGATATTTTACATGCCTATGCGGACCCGCGGGTGAAAAAGAGGCTGATTGCGGAGAATGGGGGTGGACGGCGTTATGCCAAAAAGAAGAGGATTCTTTAGAACGCCGAAGGCCAGATTTCTGTTTTGGCTGGCGGTCGTGGGACTTCTGGCCGTGTTTGCACTGGCGGCTCCTCTGTTTATCCGGCATGATCCGCTGGAAGTCAATCTTTTGCAGGTGACGAAGGCTCCCAGCAAGGAATATATCATGGGAACCGATTATATCGGCAGGTGTATTTTCTGTCGTCTGGTGAAGGGCGCATCCAGATCCATTTTTGCCGCCTGTGCGGTGGTAGCGATCACCTTTGTAATCGGGACTGCCATCGGCTGCCTCTGCGGATATATCGGAGGCGCTTTCGATACGGTAGTCATGCGTTTTGTGGATGCGGTACAGGCATTCCCATCCATGGTCTTTACCATCTCCGTGGCGGCCATGCTGGGAAGCGGGCTTTTGAACTGTATTATTGCCATGACAGCCGTTGGATGGACCGGCTATGCCAGACTTGCAAGAAGCCAGGTGCTGACATTAAAGGAAAAGACCTTTGTAAGCGCCGCAAGGATATCGGGAATGAGCCGGACCGCGATTCTGTTTAAAACGATTCTTCCCAATAGCCTGACACCTCTGGTGGTGTCGGCCAGTATGCACGTGGGAAGCGCGATCCTGGGGTTTTCCGGCCTGTCCTTTCTGGGACTGGGAACCGCTCCGCCATTCCCTGAATGGGGAAATATGCTGAATGACGGAAAGGCGACGCTTCAGACGGCGCCCTGGACCGTTATTTTCCCGGGTCTCGCCATTTTGATCGTGGTTATGATCATGGGAATGTTCGGCGACAGTATCAATGAGCTTCTGAATCTGAAAAAAAATGTAGAGCAATAAAATATGATATAAAGACTCTGGAAAGGAGAAACGTAAAATGAAAAGAAAAAAAATGCTTGCAGTCCTTCTTTGCATGGCAATGCTGTGCAGTGCCTTGGTGGGCTGTGGAAGCAAAAAAGAAGAGGGCGGGAAGGATATTGAATTTACCATGAGTGTTGGCAACAGCAATACGACTTCCGGTTTTTCCTTTGATCCGGCTGTGGATTATCTGAGCCAGAAATCTGTGACCACGGGAATCGCAGAAACCCTGTTTGTCTTAAACGATGACACAAAAGCGGTGGAGCCTCATCTGGCGACCGGATATGAACAGACTGACGATCTGACCTGGGTCATTACGATCCGCGACGGCGTGACCTTCAGCAACGGCAAAGCGCTGGATGCAGCAGCCTGCAAGAGTGCGCTGGAATATATTTTTGCAAACAATACACGTCTCGGCACCATGGCAGATATTGCTTCCATCGAGGCAGACGGCCAGATCCTGACCTTAAAGACAAACGGGATCGTTGCAATCATGCCGAGAATTCTGACAGAAGTGAACGCGATCATTTTTGATACGGAGGCCTCCGACGATTACAGCGGCGGCGTGATCGGCACAGGCCCTTATATCCTGAAAAGCGTAGATGGAGATGGCAACTGCGAGCTTGTAAGAAATGACAATTACTGGCAGGGAACTCCTGTGGCGGCAAAAATCCATACGAAGGCAAATCTGGATGCGGCAGCCCAGACCCTGGCGCTTCAGTCCGGGGAACTGGACTGGGCGGGGATCCAGACCTCCGATCTGCCTCTGTTTGAAAATAATCCCGATTATGAGGTGCTGACCTATAATCCCGGACGTGTGTATTATCTGTATCTGAACCCCGGCTATACCTTTACGGAAGATCCGGCAGTCCGTGAGGCATTGACCTGTGCCTTTGACCGCGACGCGATCCTTCAGGGCGTATACGGCGGACGGGGAACCGTCACCACTTCCATTTTCCCGGATTTCTCTGAATTTTATGACAGCAGCCTGGGACAGGTGGGTTACAATCTGGAGCAGGCAAAGAAGATCCTTGCCGATGCCGGCTATGAAGATACCGATAATGATGGTTTTATTGAGAAGGATGGCGAGAAGGTTCATTTGAATATCACCTGCTACTCCGGGAACAGTTTTCCCGTTTTAAGCGAGGTGCTTCAGTCCATGTTAAAGGAGATCGGAATCGAATCGGATATTGTTGTTTCCGATGCCATTGTCGACGATCTGAATAAAGGGGAATATAACATTGCAACCTATGCCTATAACACGTTGACCCTTGGTGACTGCTACAATTATCTGAATCCCGTATTCCATACAGATGGAACCTCCAACTTTACCGGTTTCTCGGATCCGGAGGTCGACGCGATGCTGGATGAGATGAAGGTAACATCCGATACGGCAAAGAGGGCGGAGCTGGCAAAAAAGATCCAGGAAAAGGTCTATGAAGCGGATCAGCATCTGTTCCTGCTTCATATCCAGAGATACAATGTAGTCCGCAAGGGAATTACAGGTATCACTCCCATGTTCGGCAGCGACAATGCCAATAACTTTATTTTTTGGAAGTTTGATAAACAATGAAAAAATTATTCAGTATCGAAAATATGGATGTCTGTTACGGAGACTCCCCCGTTTTACGGGGGGTCTCCATGTCGGTGGATAAAGGGGAAATTCTCGGAATCGTGGGCGAGTCGGGTAGCGGAAAGAGTACGACAATTTATGCCTCCCTCGGAATCCTCGGAAAAGGCGGCCGCGTAACAGGCGGAAGCATCCGTTATGAGGACAGGGAGCTTTTGAAGCTTTCCGAAGAGGAAATGCGCCGTCTGCGGGGAAAAGAGATATCTCTGATCGCCCAGAACCCGGTGGAATCCTTCCATCCGATCCGGAAAATCAGAAGTCAGTTAAAGGAACTGATCAAATGTCACGGAGGACTGTCCTTTCAGGAAGCAGAGGAACAGATGCTTGCCATCATGGAAAAGATCAATCTGAAGGACGGAAAACGGATCCTTAACAGTTATGCCTTTGAAATGAGCGGAGGAATGTGTCAGAGAGTTTCCATTGCCATGGCCATGGTGCTTTCTCCCATGCTGCTGTTTGCAGACGAACCCACCAGTGCGCTGGATGTGACGGTCCAGAAGCAGGTAGTCGGCGAGCTTTTAAAGCTCCGTGAGGATTTTGGAACAGCGGTCTTCCTTGTTTCCCATAATATGGGAGTTATCTCTCATATGGCAGACACGGTGGCAGTCATGTATGGGGGAATGGTTCTGGAGTATGGAAAAAAGGATCTGGTGATCCGAAATGCCCTTCATCCCTATACGAAGAATCTGATCCAGGCAGTTCCTTCCATGGATAAACCGGCGCCGAAGGGAGTGCTCTCTGCGGCCTGCGACAGAAGCGCGCCCGGCTGTCCTTACCGGAATGGATGTTCCTGCAAAAAAGAACAGTGTGAAGAACTGATGCCGGGGCTGCAAGAAGCGGAACCGGGGCATTTTGTCCGCTGCTTTTTTGTCTGATTGCTTTGGAAGTGTTTGGTATTATATTTAACTGGAGGAGTATAACGGTGAGGCTGATGGAAGCAAAAAACCTGGATATCAGTTTTTTTTCGGGAAAGGCAGAAAGAATCGTCCATGCAGTGAATGACGTTTCCTTTTATCTGGAAGAGGGGGAATTTCTCGGTCTGGTCGGAGAGAGCGGCTGCGGGAAAAGTACCATTGCCCGGATTCTGTCCGGCCTCATAAAACCGGATGGAGGACAGATTCTGTATGATGGAAAAGAATATTCCTATCCGTTTTCCAGGCAGATCTATAAAACGGTACAGATGATCTTCCAGATGCCTCGGGATTCCTTTGACCCCAGAAGGACCATCGGAAGCTGTATCACCGACATTCAGGTGAATTTTGGAGGAAACAGGGATCAGGCCCGGGAAAAGACGGTACAGTATCTGGAAAGAACCGGGCTTGGCAGAGAATTTGTAAAAAAATATCCTCATCAGATGAGTGGCGGAGAATGTCAACGGGCGGCTATTGCAAGAGCCATCGCAGTGCAGCCGAAGATCCTGATCTGTGATGAAATTACCAGCGCGCTGGACGTGAGCGTTCAGGCTCAGATCGTGGAGCTTTTACAGGAACTGAAAGAAGAAATGGGCCTGTCTGTCCTGTTCATTTCCCATGATCTGGCGCTGGTACAGGGGCTTTGTGACCGGATTCTGGTCATGCACGACGGCGTGATCGTTGAAGAAGGGAAAAGCGGCGACGTGCTTCATAATCCTCAGAATGATTATACGAAGCTTCTGATATCGTCGGTGCTGGAGATTTAAAGAAGGAAGAGGAAGAGATGGCTACACAAAAAGAAATTAACGAGCGCTGGTCGGAAAGAGCGGAAAATTACAGTGATATTATCAATCAGGAGCTTAAAAGCTTCCGGCCGGACAGATGGCGGGAAAAAATCCTGAAAAATGCGCCGGCGGGAGGGCAGCTGAAAATTCTGGACGCTGGCTGCGGGCCCGGATTTTTCTCCATTCTCTTATCCGCCGAAGGACATGAGGTCGTCGGCGTGGATGGAGCAGAGGCAATGCTCAGCGAAGCAATAGAGAAAGCGGAATGTTTCGGAGTAAAGCCTGTGTTCCTAAACATGGACTGTCATCATCTGGATTTTCCTGACAACACCTTTGATCTGGTAGTCAGCCGCAATGTGACCCATACGCTGAGAGAGCATAAAACAGTATACGGGGAATGGCTCAGGGTATTGAAACCCGGCGGCGTCCTTTTGATTTTTGATGCAAACTGGCACCTGGTAAAGGTGGACGAGGCCCTGCGGGAAGACAGTATGCGGCGTTACCGCGAATGTGTGGAGCGTTATGGAGATGCCTTTGATAAAAAGACAAAGAATAAAAAGGAAAGAAGAAAGCAGGATATGGAAGGCAGCCATGTTTTGGGGGACAAGCGCCGCCCTGACTGGGATATGGGGCTTCTGGAGGGATTGGGTTACTGGAATATAAGCGCTGAAAGGAGCATTATCGAAGAAATGTGGGATGAGAAAGAAATCCTTCTTTACGGTAATACTCCCATGTTTATGATCCGGGCGGAAAAACCGAAATCAATCCGGGGCATGGGGATTGAGGGAAGATAATTCAGCAGAAAATCCCCGGAGAAACAGATTGTATTTTTTTTGAAAAAATAACCTTGGGGGAGGCTTGTGGACCTCTCAAAAAACTGATAGTCTTATGTCATCAAGAGAAGCCCATTATATAACCTTAAAAATAAAATACTACATCAAAGCATATGGCCGGCAGGAATGCCGGTCATATGCTTTGATACTTATCAGGTTTGACTCCATCATGCAAAGGAGGGCAATCCCATATATTTATCTGAATAAGCTTTCAATTGCCGGTAAAAACCTTCACTGTCATTCCGGAACGGTTGTCACACTTTTCATAACCCAGAGTGTAAAAAATAACGACAGCTCATTTTTCAACGAGGCTATCGCTATTTTTTGTACCCAGAAGCTTTCTATAATTTTTTTCCTGGCAGTACTGCCAATGCTGCCTCTAAATACCGGTTCCCTTTGTCAAACTCCGCAACACTCTTTTCCAGAAGCTCTGCCGCCTCATTTTTTCCAAGCTCCTTCAGTTTCCCGGCCAGTTCCGCCAGTTCCATGGCATGATGCTTGTTGTGATCCGCCATATAACCTACCAGGGCCCTCGTCTCTTCCACAGCGTCCCCTTCTCCATGAGAATGTTCATGAGCGTGTTCGTGGGTATGAGTGTGTCCATGTCCATCGTGATCATGATGTCCATGGATCACATTTCCGTGTTCGTCTGTTACCATATGCATATTACATGCTCCTTTCTGTATTTTATTCTCCTTCTTCCGGATTCCAGAAAAATCCCAGCTTTTTCGCCGCCATCTCCGCCAGATCCACATCCAGCGTATCTGCGATATACCCAAGGGTCATCTTCACCGCTGACGCACTGGAAGCGCAGGAGTAGTATTTCCCGTCAGAAATCCAGGGCACCTTTTGTATCCACCGGACTTCTGCCGTGAACATCCGTTTCCAGTTTTCGTCCAGAGGGCACTCTGCAACCAGCCTCCGATAAAGCAGCCCCGTCTGTGCAAGGAGTGTGGAACTGTTCCCCACCATCAGACAGGTTTCCGCTTTCTCCATGGTACGTTTCAGGCATTCCAGAAATCTCTGATCCCTGGCAAGCAGGCGTCTGGCGCCTTTCCCGCCCGGTATCAGCACGATCCCACTGATTTCCTCCGGAATAAGATAATCTGTCCATATTTTAGCCCCCTGGCTGCCATTCACCACATCTCCTGTCATAGACAGATACCGGATAGAAAATTCATCCCGAAGGCATCCGAAAATGCTGACCGGTACAAAGGCATCCATTTCCTCAAAATCATCGTATAAGATCAGATTCACATACATACTGCTTCCTCCTGTCCATCCTTCTTTGGCGAAAAATCCGAAAACACCTGACGCCGATGCTTTCGGATTTTCTGATTCATCGATTGGAGAAATATTAATGTTCATAGTAATTCTAACGAAGGTTTCCGGAGTCTGCAAGCCGCCCCCCGGGATATTTTTTTCATAATATTTTTGTGTGGTTTCTCAGGGTTTTCCCTGTTTTGTTCTTTATTTATATCCCTATGCCCTGGATATGGTATCAGGGAACGGCACCATAACTGCTACACATGAAAACGGTCATTTCATATCCAGAGATACAATGTAGTCCGCAAGGGAATTACAGGTATCACTCCCATGTTCGGCAGCGACAATGCCAATAACTTTATTCTTTGGAAGTTTGATAAACAATGAAGGAATTATTCACTATCGAAAATATGGATGTCTGTTACGGAGACTCCCCCGTTTTACGGGGGGCTCCATGTCGGTGGATAAAGGGGAAATTCTCGGAATCGTGGGCGAGTCGGGCAGCGGAAAGAGTACGACGATTTATGCCTCCCTCGGAATCCTCGGAAAAGGCGGCCGCGTAACAGGTGGAAGCATCCATTATGAGGACAGGGAGCTTTTGAAGCTTTCTGAAGAGGAAATGCGCCGTCTGCGGGGAAAAGAAATATCTCTGATCTTGCGGACGAACCCACCAGCGCGCTGGACGTGAGCGTTCAGTCTCAGATCGTGGAGCTTTTACAGGAACTGAAAGAAGAAATGGACCTGTCTGTCCTGTTCATTTCCCATGATCTGGCGCTGGTACAGGGGCTTTGTGACAGGATCATGGTCATGCATGACGGCGTGATCGTTGAAGAAGGGAAAAGCGGCGACGTGCTTCATAATCCTGAAAATGATTATACAAAGCTTCTGATATCGTCGGTGCTGGAAATTTGAAGGATTGGGTTACAAGAATGGCCGGCAGAAATGTCGGTCATATTGTTTGCTCTACAGGGAACAGAAGCTCAGTATTTTCAGATTATTTCTGTTAATCGGCAGACATTAATTATTGTTCATAGCTTGATTTTTTGTGGGTAGGTGATATAATATAATATGGGACCTTGTACATGGCCTGCTTTTTGCAGTGAGCTGGCCATGATTTCGTATTAATGAAAGATGAAAAATGAGATTGGGCAAAATACCCGAAAGAGTATGACGCAAAGCTATAGGACCTGAAATACAGTATGGTAGCCAGTTGCAGGATGTAAGTTGAAGGCACGCGGTTACAAATCCAAGTGTCTTTTTTGTACAGAGTATTGTTTAACCTGTTCGATAGCTGAGTATTCATTCTCATAGGGAAAATCAAATTACAAGAAGGGGAAGAATATGAAGAGACTTGCTTCTTTGACGCGGATGAAGATCCCGAGGGCGGTTACCGGATCAGCACCCAGATCCCGTTAAATGAGCTTCGGTTTGTTAACAGCTATAATAAGGCAGCAGAGCCGTCAAAATCCACATCCACGAATATTCCGGTAACGGGAGATCATACGAATCCTGTTCTCTGGATGCTTCTGTTCCTCGCAGCCGGCGGGTGTATGGTCCTCTGGTTGAAAAAGAAATACAGAGTATTTGAAAAATAAATAAAACATTTTTGAAAAATAAAACAAGAAAGAAGCAGCAGCTATGGGACTTAGGAAAGCAGGAATCGGTGCACTGGGCGGAACTCTTGCAAACTAAAAGACAGAGTTTTTACAGGATCCTTCGGAGCTGACGGAGGCGTTCCGGCAGTTCCGGTAAAATAAAAGGGTTTACAAGAAAGGAAGGAATACTATGAAAAAATTAACAGCAGCAATTTTATGTATCATTATGGTTCTTACCCTGGCCGCATGCGGAGGAGAAAGCGGCGATGCTTTAAAGGGTACCTGGAGCGGAACCCATTCTGATTATGGAACGGTTACCTGGAAGTTTGACGGAAAGGGCAAATGCGAGATGGAGAACGATTTTTTCCAGGGTGAAGGAACCTATACCATCGACGGAGAACAGGTTACCATCAAGTTAGAACTCTGGGACAATGAAGTGGTTTATGACTTCTCGATTTCTGGAAAAAGCTTGAACCTTACAGCAACCGACCAGCTGGCGGCAGATTATGAGAATCTGACTAAGAAATAAGGATAACAGACAGGATATAGGAAAACTGTATGTTTCGGCCGGGAGGCGTTTATGCCGCCCGGCCGAAAAAGCATATTCCTTAACGAAAGGTTTGCGGTGGCATATCTGGGGTATGTGGGAGAATCGGAAACAGATCTGACTGCCTGGATCGGAGATCTGTTTCCGCAGCTTCCGGAAACCTATTCTTTCCTGAAGGAGATCCGGACGGAACAGACCGTCGGGAATCTGTGAGATTTTTACTGTATCGTTCCGCAGGATAAAAACGCGAAAATAACTGTGAGCCAGTTGATCACAGAAGAGGATGCGGATGGCCGTGAAATTGAAGCGGGAGAGATGCTTGCCCTAGATTTTACCTGTTATTCGAATGAATCCACAGGACTTCTCAACGTCGATTCCATGGAATATGACCGGCCCGCTGCGGAAGATCTGAAGGATAGCTGCTGGTGTACGAAGGGCTATAGGGCGGACGGAACCGGTGCAGAATATTTCCTGGATCTGTATGACGGCACTTACTACTACTATGATGGGGAGGCCAATTTTTCCTGTCTGTACGAGGATGGATCGCAGGAATACTATCAGGGCTGGTGGTATCTGGAAGCGGAGGAAGACTTAACCCATCTGTGTCTGGAGCTTTGCACCGAAGACGGGGAGCGGGTCGCCAATCAGTTTCCGATCTATATCGACGAAACCGGAATGGAGCTTTTGATTTATCAGGGACTTGACGAAGGCATGATGCATCCGTTCCTGGTTGAGGAGACGCCGTTCTGTTTTATGACCAGAGCCTTTGGTTAGAGACATGTTGAAAAAATCCTTTTACTGGTTTTAAGGGGTCCTGCGCCAGTACCGGAAAGAAGAAAGCGGGGGAGTGAGGATGGATTATTGGAAAAGGCTGATTTTTGTCATATTGCTGGTTGGCTGCGCTGCCTTATCCGGGTGCGGCGGAAAGGAGAAGCCTATGAAGGAGACGGTGGAAAAGACGGAAGCTACCGGAAACGAAACCTTCGGGAAAGAGACTGCCGGGGCGGAAAATTCCGGGACAGAAACCTCCGGGACGGAAATTACCGCAACTGAGGCGGCTCCCGGAAAGCTGATACGGATCAAATATGCAGTAAGCTCCGGCACTGCTTACGGCTGTGATTTTTCTATTGACGTGACGCCGCAGCAGATCGTTTCCGCCAGATTCTTCTCTGAAGAGCAGATGGATTATGTGTTACTGGAACAGGAGCCTCTGGAAGAGGCGCAGTGGAAAGAACTGGAAAGAACGGTATCGGAGTTTCTGCCGGTCCTTGAGGAAGCTACTTCCGGAGTATCGAAACTTTCAGAGGTTTCGGATATCATTATGCTGGATGGAGGGGACAGCTTTTCCTTTGCCCTGACCTGGGAGGAGGAGGGAAAGGAACGGCGCGTGGAATACAGAAATACCAACGATCCAAGATTTATTACCCTCATCGATCTTTTAAAGGAAACGGCCGACCGACCGAAGTATCAAATAAAACCTATTGACAAATATCTATGTGTTGCATATAATGATACATAGATAAACGTCTATGGGAGGCGGGCAGATGGATGAAAATAAAACAGCGTTGATCTTCAAAGCCTTTTGTGATGAAAATCGTATCCGTATCATAAAAATGCTTCGAAGCGGAGAGAAGTGTGCCTGCAGACTTCTGGAAGAATTGAATGTAACACAGCCTACTCTGTCCCACCATATGAAGATTCTTTGTGATTCCGGCATTGTGGTCGGCCGCAAGGAAGGAAAATGGATGCACTATTCGATTTCAGCCAGGGGAGCAGAGGCTGCGGTGATTTGTTTAAAAGAACTGACGACTGTCGAGTGGAAAGAGGAAAACAAGTCGTGTTGTGAAAAGTAAGGGAAATCAAAACTTTTCCGCACGACTTTTTCCAAAAACATAATATAGATATATTTAAATATATCTATAAAAGAGGGGCTTTTATGGAAGTAATAAAAACAGCATGGGAATTCTTTCAAAATGAAATCCTCGGCATGGGGTGGCTGAACCGGCTTATAAGTACGGGGCTAAATGCCTGCGGCTTAGACACAACAGGCAGGATTGGCGGCAGCATTCAGTTTTTTATCTATGACACTATTAAAATCATGGTTCTCCTGGGTGTTTTGATTTTGATTATCTCATATATTCAAAGCTACTTTCCACCAGAGAGAACAAAAAAGATACTTGGCAGATTTCACGGGTTATGGGCAAATATACTTGCTGCCCTCCTTGGAACCATAACCCCGTTTTGTTCCTGCTCATCGATTCCGTTGTTTATTGGATTTACAAGCGCAGGACTTCCTCTTGGAGTAACCTTCTCATTTCTTATTTCCTCACCGATGGTTGACCTTGGAAGTCTCGTTCTGTTAATGAGCATTTTCGGGTGGAAGGTAGCGGTTATCTATGTTGTGCTTGGCCTTGTCATTGCCGTTGCCGGCGGTACGCTCATTGAGAACCTGCACCTTGAAAATCAGGTGGAAGAATATATCCGTCATGGGCGGTCCATGGATGTTTTGCAGGATGAACTGCATTTCAAAGACCGCTTGCACTATGCGTGGGAGCAGGTGGTTTCAACTGCAAAAAAGGTCGCTCCGTATGTTTTGATCGGTGTAGGGATCGGAGCAATTATCCACAACTGGATTCCCGAAGATTTTATTGTCAGCGTACTTGGCGATAACAATCCGTTTGGTGTGATTCTGGCGACTGCTGCAGGTATTCCTATGTACGCGGATATATTCGGCACGATTCCGATTGCGGAAGCTTTGCTTGCAAAAGGTGCATTGCTTGGCGTGGTTCTATCTTTTATGATGGGCGTAACGACTCTGTCTCTGCCATCGATGATTATGCTGCGCAAAGCGGTAAAACCAAAGCTGCTCGGCATCTTCATTGCAATCTGCACAATAGGAATTATCATTATAGGATACTTATTTAATCTGATCCAGCCAATGATTATATAAAAAAGGAGGATTAATCAATGTCATTATTTCATTTTGGTAAGAAGAAGGAAGAAGAAAAAAAAGCCCCTGCCTGTGCCTGCAATTGCGGCTGCCCTTCAGGTGAAGTCAGCGAAATTACAAGTGATTGCTGCTCTGAAGCAAAAGACGGTATTTGCTGTATCAAGGTGTTAGGTGCAGGGTGCAAGTCCTGTCACGAGCAGTATGAGTATGCAAAAGAAGCTGTAAATACAATGGGGTTGTCGGTGGAAGTGGAATACATCACAGATATGCAAAAGGTTATGGAATATGGTGTTATGAGTATGCCGGCCCTTGTAGTCAATGAAAAAGTTGTGTCTATGGGTAAAGTGCTGAAAGCTTCTGAGGTAGAAAAACTGCTGCGTAAATTAGGCTTCTGAATCCTGGAAAGGTGGCAAACAGAACGAAAGGATGGTTCAACAATGGCTAAGAAAAAGATTGCCTTTATCTGTGTCCATAATTCCTGCCGCAGTCAGATTGCGGAAGCCCTCGGAAGGCATTTGAGAGGAAATGACTTTGATTTTTACTCTGCCGGGACGGAAACCAAGCCGCAGATCAATCAGGATGCGGTTCGATTGATGAAACAGCTGTACGGCATTGATATGGAGCAGACACAGTACAGCAAAACGATTGATAAAATTCCGGTTCCGGATATTGCAGTATCAATGGGGTGTGATGTCGGCTGTCCATATATCGGTAGAGCTTTTGATGAGAACTGGGGCCTTCAGGATCCAACGGGTCAAAGCGATGAAGTATTTATTGAGATAATAAGAGAGATCGAAACCCATATTCATAATCTGTAAGTCAAGACCACCGGCTTAGCCGGTGGCTTGTTCTGCCCCTATAAGGGGCTGTTGCCTGCTTGCGCCCGGAAGGCGCACTGAAAGTCTGCCAACTGCACCACATTCTCAGCTGCCCTTAAA
>NZ_JASGBQ010000039.1 GCF_030053595.1 Fusibacillus kribbianus | reverse complement strand
ACAGAGGTGGAAGTACAGTAATGTATGGAGCTGACTGTTACTAATCGGTCGAGGGCTTATCCAGGCGGCAAGGGTTTGTTTTGGAAAAGATGTTGACAATGTGTAGTTTTGAAGGTATGGGAAATGCCTTCATTTACAGAAGATTTGAAGAGTACATAAGAATATTCAGTACATAAGATAAAGAGGCTTCGAAGCTGTTTCGGAGCCTTTTCTTTTATTTTTTCTTGCGGCAGTTCGCCGCAGCGATCCCAAATCAAAATTAAAACAGAATCATGAATTCCTGCCTTTTTCTTGTCTCTGAAGGAGTGTTGGTGGTATAATATACCCAGAGTCTATTCGATTTCATTGAGAGGAGGAAAAAGAAATGACACACACAGAGACTGGAGGCAGCCCTGAAGGGAGAATGGCTGGATATGCCTTGTTTCACATTTTGGAGCCCGCACTGCAGTCTGGAAGAGAGTAATGCGAAGGATCTGGCTTATTATACGATCGCATTTCAGGAGGCGTATCAGTTTGATTTTATAAAGATTATTGAATCCGGTATGTATATTCCGGAGGCATTCGGGCAGGTGATTCCTCCAAATGTGACACCCAGCATGCAGTCCTGGCAGAGCGTGGAAAAATGGAGGATCAATCATGGGAAGGAATGGCTGCAGCTTCGTCCATTAAAAGTTGAGGATAGTCCTGTTTTTATACGTGAGATGGAGGCAGGTGCTACCGGTCTTTTCTTTGGTATGCAGAATGGTCTGAATCTGAAACTAGGGTATGAAGGCTATAGGAAATATGAATGGGCAAGCTCAGCACGTATTCTGGATGCAATCAAAGATAAATGTAAATTTCGCATGGTTCATTTGTGCAACGGAGACGGAGAGGCCATCGACTGGGCTCTGGATCTTCCCTGTGATGCTTTTAACTGGGCGGATCAGCAGGACAACATGCCTTCTCTCGGTGAGGTTCGCGCAAAAACGGATAAGGTTCTGATAGGAGGAATCAAACACAACGGTGGAAAGAGTCTTGACCGTACAACGGCTTATTTACATGCGCCCAATGACTTTTCCGGTGCATGCCGAGCGGATGTCAAGGCTGTTATGAAGAAGAGAGTGGAAGATGCAATTGAACAGGCAGGTAACAAGCTGGTTATCTGCGGCGGATGCGGAGTAGATATGGATGCCAGAAGAAGGTTTCCCGTATTCCAGGAAGTGATGGATGAAATTGCGGAGGAACGTGCGGCAGGACGCAAATAGAAGCACACAGGCTGGAGCAGACATTCGTTTCCGGCTTGAACATAGGAAAGGAAAACGGAAACGTGGAAATGAAGTCGAAACAGAAATGGAAAGAGCTTATTGAAGAGAATGACTATATTCTCGTCGGTGTCGGCGAAGAGTGGGAATCCGATGAAATGGGGGAAGAACTTTCCGAGGCATATGAAAGGCTTGCCGGTATGCTGGCAGGAACTGACTATTTTGTGGTGACGACGGCCATGGACGGATGGATATGGAAAACGGATCTGGATAAAAACAGGATCGTCGCACCATGTGGAAACCGAAATTTCCTTCAGTGCAGCGCTGCCTGCTGCGAGGAAATATGGAGAAGGGAGGATGCGCCGGAGGGGGGACAATGTCCCAGGTGCGGCGCTTCCCTTGTACCCAATACGGTGGAGGAAAAACCTTATGTGGAAGCAGGGTATCTCCCTCAGTGGAAGGCTTACATGACATGGCTTCAGAGGAGTCTGAACAGAAAGCTTCTGCTTTTGGAGCTGGGAGTCGGGTTCCGGACACCGACAGTGATCCGATGGCCTTTTGAAAAGACTGCTTATCTCAATCAGAAGTCCACGTTTTACCGGGTCCATGAGAAACTTTTCCAGCTTCCGGATAATCTGGACGGGCGGGGCAATGCAGTAGCCAAAAACAGCGTGGAGTGGCTTTGCAGCCTGTGAAGAGTTTCGGAAAAAGGTGATTTTTCTTAAGAAAATCCGCCAATTCTTCTATTGTATGACACAGGTAACTGTGATAAAATGTCCAGAGAAGTAGTGAGCCGTGCGGAGGGACGTGACAGGATGATAGCGATTATTGATTACGATGCAGGCAATCTGAAAAGTGTGGAAAAGGCATTGGTTTCTCTGGGAGAGAAGCCGATCATAACCAGAAGCCGGGAAGAGATACTGGCTTCGGACAAAGTAATTCTTCCAGGAGTCGGGAGCTTCGGGGATGCGATGGAAAAGCTTCATCAATATGAGTTGGTTGATGTGATCCGCGAGGTGACAGACAGAAAGACTCCGTTTCTCGGAATCTGTCTCGGACTGCAGCTGCTTTTTTCCGGCAGCGCCGAATCTCCCGGTGTTCCGGGGCTTGGGATTCTGCCGGGAGAGATTCTCCGTATTCCGGATGCACCGGGACTTAAAATTCCGCATATTGGATGGAATTCTCTCGATATAAAGGAAGGAACCCGTTTATTTCAGGGAATCGAAAACGGTTCCTATGTATATTTTGTTCATTCCTACTATTTAAAGGCATCGGATGATGGGATTGTAGCTGCGACGACGGAGTACAGTACCTGTATTCATGCCTCTGTGGAAAAGGACAATGTGTTTGCCTGTCAGTTCCATCCGGAAAAGAGCAGCGACGTAGGACTTCGGATCCTTAAAAATTTTGCCGAGCTTTCATAAAAGACAGGAGGGACAGCATGTTTACGAAACGGATTATTCCCTGTCTGGACGTCCATGGCGGACGGGTGGTAAAGGGCGTAAATTTTGTTAATCTGAGAGATGCAGGAGATCCGGTGGAGATTGCAGCAGCCTATGATAAGGCTGGGGCAGATGAGGTGGTCTTTCTCGATATAACGGCATCGTCGGATGCCAGAAATACAGTGGTCGATATGGTGCGCCGGGTGGCGGAAAAGGTCTTTATCCCGTTCACGGTCGGGGGAGGAATCCGGACCGTGGAGGATTTCAAGGTCCTTCTCAGAGAGGGAGCAGACAAAATATCCATCAATTCTTCGGCGATCAACAATCCATGCCTGATTTCACAGGCGGCCGATAAATTCGGAAGCCAGTGTGTGGTGGTGGCTATCGATGCAAAACGGCGGCCGGATGGATCCGGGTGGAATATTTATAAAAACGGCGGCCGTATTGATGTGGGAATTGACGCCATTGAATGGGCTATGAGAGTCGAGAAGCTGGGAGCGGGAGAAATCCTTCTTACCAGCATGGACTGCGACGGTACCAAGGCCGGTTACGATAATGAACTGACAGCCATGGTGGCGGAACATGTATCCATTCCGGTCATTGCTTCCGGCGGCGCAGGAACAAAGGAGCATTTTTACGATGTTCTCACAAAGGGAAAAGCAGATGCGGCACTGGCGGCATCTCTCTTCCATTATAAAGAACTGGAGATCCGGGAGCTTAAGCAGTATTTATCCGGCAGAGGTCTGCCTGTGCGGCTGTAAGCGTCGGATTGGTACGCAAGATAAGAAGGTGAAACTGTATGGCAGCCATTTCCAATGATTGGCTGGAGCCGCTTTCGGCGGAATTTAAAAAACCATATTATGCCAGGTTATATAAGACGGTAAAAGAAGAATATAATACCAGACAGATATTTCCTGAGTCAAAGGATATTTTTTCAGCCTTTGAGCTGACACCCTTCCACAAGGTCAAGGTGGTGATCCTTGGTCAGGATCCCTACCACAATGTGGGGCAGGCCCATGGCTTGTGTTTTTCTGTGAAACCGGGAGTGGAGATCCCGCCGTCACTGGTCAATATTTATCAGGAGCTTCATGATGATCTGGGCTGTTATATTCCGAACAATGGATATCTGACCAAATGGGCAAAGCAGGGAGTCTTGCTTCTCAATACGGTGCTGACTGTCCGGGCCCATGCAGCAAATTCCCACAGGGGGATCGGTTGGGAGGAATTTACGGATGCGGCTATCAAGGCCCTGAATGAACTGGATCATCCCATCGTGTTTATTTTGTGGGGGCGTCCTGCACAGAATAAAAAGGCAATGCTGACAAATCCGAATCATCTGATTCTGGAGGCTCCGCATCCCAGTCCTCTGTCTGCCTATCGGGGATTTTTCGGGAGCCGCCCGTTCAGCAAGGCAAATGAGTTTTTGAAGGCCCATGGGGTTGAGCCCATTGACTGGCAGATTGAAAATATCGGGGAGGAAGTATGAACTTTTTGGAATTTCTCAAAGTGGTTATTTTTGGTATTGTTGAGGGAATCACCGAGTGGCTTCCCATCAGCAGTACAGGACATATGATTATTCTGGAGGATCTGCTCCCCCTATCTGTTACGGAAGAGTTCATGGAAATGTTCCGGGTGGTGATCCAGCTGGGCGCTATCCTTGCAGTATGCCTTCTCTTTTTCCATAAGCTGAATCCTTTTTCACCCAAAAAGAATACAAGACAGAAAAAGCAGACCTGGAGGCTGTGGGGGAAGGTTCTGGTGGGCTGCATTCCTGCAGGGATTCTGGGGGTTCTGTTCAATGACTGGTTTGACGAGCATTTTTACAACAGCTATGTGGTAGCTGCAACCCTGATCATTTACGGCATTCTGTTTATTCTTTTGGAGAGACGGAATAAACGTCATTATTTTTCTGTGGAGCGGCTTTCCCAGCTCACCTATCAGGATGCGCTGATCATTGGTGCTTTTCAGGTGCTTTCTCTGATACCGGGAACTTCCCGTTCCGGCTCAACCATATTGGGAGCTATGCTCATCGGAATATCCAGGCCGGTTGCGGCGGAATTTTCCTTCTTTATGTCTATTCCGGTCATGTTTGGGGCCAGTTTCTTAAAACTTATCAAGTTTGGCTTCCATTATACCGGCACTGAGGTCGCAGTGCTTCTGGTGGGAATGATCACTGCTTTCATTGTCTCGGTGCTTGCCATTCGGTTCCTGATGGGATATATCCGAAAGAGGGATTTCACGGCATTTGGTATTTACAGAATCGTGCTTGGTGTCCTGGTGGTTGCATATTTTATGATCAAATAGGAATTGCTGTTTACGCAGGCAGATCGGAAGAGAAGCTCATATGATTATGTGATTAACAGATTTATTGATACAAGAAATGAGGAAGATGATTATGTCAGAACGAAACAGAACCGGCGCAGGCCGGGGCAGAAATGAATATGGAAGTATCGGGAGCGCTCCCAGAGGACGCAGTCGCAGGCGTAAAGGCATCCTGGGATTATTATCCGCTCTGGGGCCGATTCTGTATTTCCCCATGATGATTTTTTATCTGGAGTTTTTTTTCCATATTTACATGGGGGAGGGCATCCGCTATCTGCCGGTTTGGCTGTTTTTCTCGGTGTCCATGGGATTTTTCCTGTCCCTTTTTGCAATCAATTTCAGCTTCCGGGCCAACAGGATCATTACCTATGTGATCACGATTCTGTTCAGTCTGATTTATACTGTGGAAATGATGACAAAGAAGATACTGGCCACCTATTACCAGCTGTTCAGCATTGCCAGTACAGCGGCGGGCAATAAACTGACCGATTATATGAGTGCCATTATCAAAGGCATTTTTGGAAACATTTTTGGTATTCTTTTAATGTTCCTGCCGGTGATCTTTATTTTTGTTATCGGAAGAAATTTTTATAATTTTAAGAGAAAATGGATCGGTCTTTCCGGTGTTGTGGCCGGAGCCTTTGTGGTGACTCACCTGCTTGCCCTTCTGATGATTCAACTGCCATGGAAGGGAGATTACACACCGAAGGTGCTGTATGCTACCGATACCAATGTGGATGATCAGGTGCAGCAGCTGGGAATTACCACCATGCTCAGGCTGGATCTGAAGCATTCTCTGTTTGGTGTAAAGTCAAACCGGGACGATGATTTTACCAATCCTACCTTCGCGGCTGAAAGTAAACCGGATTCAGGAGAAAGCGGAGCAGACGGCGGAAATGGTACTGGTGAGAGCGCCAATGTGCCTGTGGCTACGGGCAACGATCTTTTGTTTACCAATACGGATACGTCGCCGAATGTGATGAATGTGGATCTGGAAGGGCTGGCGGCCAACGCGCCCAATGATGATGTGGAATGGCTCTGTAAGTATTTCAATAGCCAGACACCCACCAATAAAAACAAGTATACAGGAGCATTTAAAGGCTACAATGTGATCTTTATCACCGCAGAAGGTCTGACCGGTTATGGAATCAGCGAGGAACTGACGCCGACACTGTGGAAGCTGTCTCATGAAGGCTTTGTGTTCAATAATTTCTATACGGCCCTCCACTATACCAGCACTTCCGGTGGAGAGTGCCAGAATATGTTGGGACTTTATCCGAAAAACGGCGGCAGTGTCATTATGCAGGAAAGCGGAAACAAGGAAACCAACTGGTATTTCAGTCTGGCACAGCAGCTGAACCGGGAAGGATATGCATCCATTGGGTTCCATGCAAATGGAAATATGTATAATCGGCTGGCTTCTCACACCAATATGGGGTATAAATGGGTTCAGCAGGGTACCGGCTTTGAGATGGAGAAGAATGCCAATGGAAAAGAAATCTGGCCCCAGTCGGATCTTTATTGCATGGAACAGACTGTTGATCAGTTCATTAACAGTGAACAGCCCTTTAACGTGTATTATCTGACCATCAGCGGCCATATGCCCTATGAGTTTGCAAGCAATGCCATTGGAACAAAGAATAAGGATCTGGTAAATAGACCGGAGTATTCGGAGGCTGCTCAGGGATATCTGGGAACCTGTGTTGAGCTGGACAAGGCTCTGGAATATCTGATCCAGCGGCTGGAGCAGGCCGGTATTGCTGACAAGACTCTTCTGGTACTGGCGCCGGATCACATTCCTTATTTTGATGTGGCGGCCATGGAGGAAATGTCCGGAAAAACCTTTTCTTCCGGTGATACTAAGGCGTTGGCTGACAGTTTAAAGGAGAATATGATCACCGACTATAATTTGTATAAGAATACTCTTATTATGTGGACAGCCAGCATGGAGGAGCCGGTTCAGGTGGATAAGGTTTGCTGCCAGGTGGATATTCTTCCGACTATTTCCAATCTGCTGGGTCTTGAGTATGATTCCAGAATGCTTTCCGGTATGGACATCCTGTCGGATTCAGCAGGTCTGGTAGCTTTTAATTCAGGAAGCTGGCTCAGTGATGCAGGGTATTATGACAGGTATACGCAGACCTTTACTCCGGCATCCGGCGTGACAATGACAGCACAGGAGCAGGAAGATTATGTGGCGGCTATGAAAAAGGTGGCTGCAAATCGCCGTGAGATATCGGGTATCTGTCTGGATGATGACGCATATGAATACATCTTCCCCGGAACCAAGAACAGTTCCAGTCTGAACTGACAAAAGGCGGGAGAGTCAATATTACAAAAGAATGAAACCTATGAAAACTGCCGCAGAAGCATGACTTCAGCGGCGGTTTTTGGGCTGTATCAAACAGGGTGGGAAATGCGATGAAGAAAACATATGAAATCGATATGTGTAACGGGCCGCTTTTAGGAAAAATCCTGCGGTTTGCCATACCGTTAATCTTGTCCGGCATGCTCCAGCTTCTTTTCAATGCAGCGGACGTGATTGTTGTGGGACGTTATGCAGGAAACAACGCGCTGGCGGCGGTTGGATCTACGGCGGCACTGATCAATTTGCTTGTAAATCTGTTTATGGGGATTTCAATTGGGACGAACGTGCTGGTGGCACGTTATTACGGTTCCAGGAGTGAGCGGGATATTTATGAGACGGTACATACTACCATTCTCATGGCACTTACCTGCGGCATTGTGCTGACTGTGCTGGGAGTGGCAGTGGCAAGGCCCATTCTGACTCTGATGGATACTCCGGCGGAGGTGCTTCCCCATTCGGTTCTTTATATGCGGATCTATTTTCTGGGAATGCCGGCCTTCGTGACCTATAATTTCGGAGCAGCCATTTTGAGGGCAGTGGGGGACACCAGAAGACCGTTGTATTTTTTATCGGCAGCCGGTGTCATCAATGTGCTTTTCAATCTGATGTTTGTGGTCGTATTTCAGATGGGCGTGGCGGGTGTTGCCATTGCCACGGTGATCTCCCAGGTCCTTTCTGCTGTTCTGGTGCTCCGTTGTCTGATGAAAAGCGAAGGCGTCTATCAGGTTCGGCTGAGGGAGCTTCATATCTATAAGGACAAGCTGATCGATATGCTGAAGATCGGCCTTCCGGCAGGGCTGCAGGGGGCGCTGTTTAATATTTCCAATATGACAGTCCAGTCATCAGTCAATTCCTTCGGCCCTGTTGCCATGGCGGGAAATACCGCTGCAAACAACATTGACGGATTTCTGACGGTCTCGGTCAATGCGGTCCAGCAGACAGCCTTAAGCTTTATCGGTCAGAATATGGGGGCAAAGAAATACAAGCGGGTGGATAAGGTTCTGCTGGAATGTCTGGTGACGGCGGTGGCAGTGGGGCTTTTGCTGGGAACCGGTTCCTATCTTCTTGGAAATCAGCTTCTTCATATCTACTCACCTGATGAAGAGGTGGTTCGCTATGGTCTCCTCCGCATGAGCTTTATCTGTGCGCCATATGCCATCGCCGGCATTATGGATGTACTGGCGGGCAGTCTGAGAGGAATGGGGGCGTCTCTGACACCCATGCTGGTTGCTCTGACAGGAATCTGTCTGTTCCGTATTGTGTGGGTATTCACGGTGTTCCAGGCAAACAGAAGTCTGGCTACCCTTTACGCTTCCTATCCCATATCCTGGACCCTGACCGGAAGCGCCCATGCAGTCTGTTATTTTATAATGAGAAAAAAGAAATTCAGAGAATAATAGAAAGGCAGCTTCCGTGTTTTTCTGACATAACAGTTGACTGTGTCAGGAAAACGGAGGCTGCCTGTTTTGGTTCTATGACCTTTTTATTGGACTTTGGCATCCTGGCCCGTCTGGGCCTTTTTTAAGTTTTTCTGGGCGGTTGCCAGCATCAGCTTGATTCGGTTCAGCTGATTGACTTCGCTGGCACCGGGGTCGTAATCGACCGCGATAATGTTGGAATCCGGATACTGGCGTCTCAGTTCCTTGATGACTCCCTTGCCGACCACATGGTTGGGAAGGCATCCGAAGGGCTGGGTACATACGATGTTGTTGGTTCCTGATTGAATGAGCTCCAGCATCTCGCCGGTCAAAAACCAGCCTTCACCGGTCTGGTTGCCCAAGGATACAAAGGGATCTGCCAGCCTGGCAAGACTTTCGATCTTCGCCTGGGGAAGGAAATGACGGCTTGCATTTAATTCCTCCCGAGCAGTTTTCCGGAAATATTCCAGAAGGGAAATTCCTATGTTGCAAAGGCGGGCAGTTGATTTTTTAAAACCAAGGTTTTTGGCTTTAAAGTTGGTGTTGTAAAAACAGTACAGAAGAAAGTCCATCAGATCCGGCATAACGGCTTCGGCACCTTCAGATTCCAGAAGTTCCACCAGATTATTGTTGGCAAGAGGAGAGAATTTTACAAGGATCTCTCCCACAATGCCGACTCTGGGCTTCTTCATATCCTCATGGATGGGCAGATTGTCGAAGTCCTGAATGATGGCCCGGACATTCTTTTTGAATTTTCCCATGGAGACACGGGAGGCGGTCAGATCTTCGATGCACTTCTTTTCCCACTTTTCATGAAGCTCATTGGCGGAGCCGGGAACCAGCTCATAGGGACGCATCCGATAGAGCACGCGCATAAATACGTCTCCATAAACGACCGCCTGCATGGCTTTTATAAGAAGAGGCAGAGAGAAGGAGAAGCCGGAATTGGATTCCAGTCCCTGGGCACTCAAAGAGATGACAGGGATCTGAGGCATACCGGCCCGTTCCAGAGCACGGCGGATAAAGCCGATGTAATTGGAGGCACGGCAGCCGCCGCCTGTCTGGCTCATAAATACGGCAGTTTTATTGAGATCATATTTTCCGGAGAGCAGAGCTTCCATGATCTGGCCCACTACGATCAGAGAAGGATAGCAGGCATCATTATTGACATATTTTAATCCCACATCCACAGCGGATTTTGTGTGGTTCTGCAGAACCTCTACATGGTAGCCGCAGGAGGAGATGGCCGGTCCCAGCATATTAAAATGAATGGGACTCATCTGAGGGCAGAGGATGGTATAATCCTTCCGCATTTCTTTTGTAAATTCCACCCGGTTGTAAGCCGACGATACGATTTTTCGTTGAATATGGCGTTCATCCCGGACACGGAGTGCTGAGATCAGAGAGCGGATACGGATTCTGGCGGCTCCAAGATTGCTGACCTCATCGATCTTTAATACGGTATAAATTTTTCCGGAGCCGGTCAGAATATCGTTCACCTGGTCGGTGGTAACGGCATCCAGTCCGCAGCCAAAGGAATTTAACTGGATCAGATCCAGATTCTCTCTCGTTTTGACAAAATTTGCCGCCCGATACAGTCTGGAATGGTACATCCACTGATCCATGACAATGAGGGGACGTTCCACCTGTCCAAGGTGGGAGACGGAGTCCTCAGTCAGCACAGCGATCCCATAGGAGGTAATAAGCTCCGGAATGCCGTGGTTGATCTCCGGATCCACATGGTAAGGACGTCCTGCCAGAACAATGCCTCTCCGGCCGGTTTCATCCAGATATTTTAAGGTTTCCTCACCCTTCTGTTTGATGTCCTCCCTGGAAGCGAGGAGCTCTGCCCAGGCTTTCTTTGCTGCAGCGCGGATTTCCCCGGCGGCAGGCCAGTTATCTGAAAGGGAAGGGTTTTCTTCCCGTTCCTCTGCAAAAGCCTCCACCAGACGCTTCTCCAGGATCTCTTCATTGGTGAATGCGAGGAAGGGATTCATAAAGTGAATACCCAGCTCTGAGATCTCCTCCACGTTATTCTTGATATTTTCCGCATAGGAGGTGACAATGGGGCAGTTGTAATGATTCTGGGCATCGGGAGTCTCGTTCCGTTCATAGGGAATACAGGGATAGAAAATAAATTGCACACCCTGGCGGATCAGCCAGCTGACATGACCGTGGGCCAGTTTGGCCGGATAGCATTCCGATTCACTGGGAATGGACTCGATCCCCAGTTCATAGATCTTTTTGGAGGACTGGGGAGACAGGATCACCTGATAGCCCAGCTCTTTAAAGAAGGTGGCCCAGAAGGGGAAATCCTCATACATGTTGAGGACACGGGGAATTCCGACAGTACCCCGGGGAGCCAGATCCGGTGTCAGAGATTCATAATCGAAGACCCTTTTATATTTATACTCAAACAGATTCGGAATATTATCCTTATTTTTTTGCTTGCCCAGACCTCTCTCACATCGGTTGCCGGATACAAACTGACGGCCGCCGGAGAACCGGTTGATGGTCAGAAGGCAGCTGTTAGTGCAACCCTTGCAGTGAGCCATCCTGGTATCAAAGGTCAGATTCAGGATCTTTTCGATAGGAAGCATGGTCGTCTCTTTGCCTGGAGTATAGCGTTCTCTGGCAATGAGGGCTGCGCCGAAGGCACCCATGATCCCGGCAATGTCGGGTCGGACGGCCTCACAGCCGGCGATCCGTTCAAAGCTTCTGAGAACGGCATCGTTGTAGAAGGTGCCGCCCTGTACAACAACACGCCTGCCCAGATCGCTGGCACTGGTGATCTTGATCACCTTGAACAGTGCATTTTTAATGACTGAGTAGGCCAGACCGGCAGAAATGTCAGATACCTGTGCGCCTTCCTTCTGGGCCTGTTTCACATTGGAATTCATGAATACCGTACAGCGGGTACCAAGATCAATGGGATTTTTGGCAAAGAGAGCCTCCCGGGCAAAATCCTGGACGCTGTAATTCAGGGATTTGGCGAAGGTCTCAATGAAGGATCCGCAGCCGGAGGAACAGGCCTCGTTGAGAAGCACACTGTCCACGGTCTGATTCTTGATCTTGATGCACTTCATGTCCTGGCCGCCGATATCCAGAATGCAGTCCACCTCCGGATCGAAGAAGGAGGCAGCGTAGTAATGGGATACGGTTTCCACCTCGCCCTCGTCCAGCATCAGAGCAGCCTTAATCAGTGCTTCTCCGTAGCCGGTGGAACAGGAATACCGGATGGAAGCACTGGGAGGAAGCAGTTCACTGATCTCCTTCATGGCACGGATCGTGGTCTTTAAGGGACTTCCGTTGTTGTTGGAATAGAAGGAATAGAGGAGAGAACCATCCTCGCCTACCAGAGCCACCTTGGTGGTAGTGGAACCTGCGTCAATGCCGAGGAAACAATCCCCTTCATATGTATTGAGATCGGCAGTGGCAACACTGTGCCGGCTGTGCCGCTCTAAAAATTCGTTGTATTCCCGCTGGTCACGGAACAGCGGCTCCAGACGCTTCACCTCAAATTCCATTCGAACCCCATGCTCCAGCCTGTTGCAGAGCTCCGTAAGAGAGGTATGGATCTCTTCCTTCGGGTTCATGGCTGCACCGATGGCGGCAAACAGATGCGAATGCTCCGGTGCAATGATGGCGTCACCGGTCAGTCTGAGAGTACGGATGAAAGCAGCCTTCAATTCGGAAAGGAAATGAAGGGGGCCGCCGAGAAAGGCCACATTGCCCCGAATGGGCTTACCACATGCCAGACCGGAGATGGTCTGGTTGACGACTGCCTGGAAAATGGAAGCTGCCAGGTCCTCTTTTGTGGCACCTTCGTTGATGAGAGGCTGAATGTCGGATTTGGCAAAGACACCGCAGCGGGCCGCAATGGGATAAATGGCCTTGTAATGCTTCGCATATTCATTCAGGCCGCTGGCATCGGTCTGTAAAAGAGATGCCATCTGGTCAATGAAGGAACCGGTACCGCCGGCACAGATGCCGTTCATTCTCTGGTCGATGCCGTTAGTGAAATAGATGATCTTTGCGTCCTCACCACCCAGCTCAATGGCCACGTCCGTGTGGGGGGCGTAATCCTGCAGGGAGGTGGCGACGGCCACAACCTCCTGGACGAAGGGAACCTCCAGATGCCTGGAAATGGTGAGACCGCCGGATCCGGTGATGACCGGGCAGACTTCCATGGGACCCAGGGCCTCGAGGCCCTGCCTCAGGAGGGAGGCAAGCGTTTCCTGTATGTTGGCGTAATGCCGCTCGTAGGCGGAAAAAAGCACATGATTTTCGGAATCCAGAATGGCAGCCTTGACGGTAGTGGAGCCGATATCGATTCCAAGGGTATTGAATTTTGCCATAATAACACCTTTTTCTACAAAATCAATAAAGTTCTCAAGCTGTCTTTATATAATCTTAATACTGACAAAGACAGTAAACCATTTGCTATTATAGTATGTTCCCATGAGAAAAGCAAGAATAGGAGGGGTGAAAATAATGTTAAAAAATGATGAAAAATGTTAAATATATGGAACAGCATTTCATAGGTTTGACAAACGAAGGGTTTCTTCCTATAATAAAAAAGACACGTTTTGATTTCTGAAAACAGAAGGATTGGAGCTTTGAATATGAACTGGATGAACAAGCTGGAGCGGAAGTTCGGCAGATATGCCATCCGAAATCTGATGTTTTATATCATGATCCTTTATGGAGTCGGTTTCGTGATCATGAATGTAAATCCGCTTTTTTATTATCAGTATCTGTCTCTCGATGCCAGTATGATCCTGAAGGGACAGGTGTGGAGAATTTTTACCTTCCTGATATACCCTCCGGCGGGAGATATCCTGTATTTTGTCATTGCCATGTGGCTTTATTATTCCCTGGGGACGACTCTGGAGCGGGTCTGGGGAAGCTTTCGGTTTAATCTGTATTTTATGATCGGTGTACTGGGGCATATTCTGGCAGCTATCCTGATCTATCTGATTTTTGGTCAGGTGTTTCTGCTCGGGACCTCTTATCTGAACTGGTCCCTGTTCTTTGCATTTGCAGCCACATTCCCGGATATGCAGTTTCTGCTGTTTTTCATTATTCCGATCAAGGCGAAATGGCTGGGAATTCTGAACGGGATTTATTTTATTTATGAATTGATCGTAGGAAGCTGGGCGACCAGGACGGCTATTATTTTGTCGGTGGCCAATTTCCTGATCTTCTTTCTGGCAGGCAGGAACATGAACCGGGTAAATCCCAAGGAGATCAAGCGAAAGGCTGTGTACCGGCAGCAGGTCAATGCAGCGAAGGCTGACGAAAAGCATCCCCGGCACCGCTGTGCGGTCTGCGGCAGGACCGAGTTTGACGACGAAAATCTGGAGTTTCGTTTCTGCTCCAAGTGTGAGGGCACCTATGAGTATTGTCAGGATCATCTGTATACCCACAAGCATGTGACTTCGGAGCAGCATCAGCAGCCTTAAAGCGCAAATGGAAAGTTAGTGAGCAGCGCGGCGAATACATTGTATGATTAAGGACAGTTACTTGAGTACAAACATTGTCAGTCAGGAAAGGGGCTGTAAAATAAGTCCCTGATTAAGAAGCGCCAACTCCGGCAAATGTCGGTTTTGGCGTTTCTTTGTATGAATTTTTCTATTTCTGAGCAAGTCTGCATCTTTTGGTATAAAAAATG
>NZ_JASGBQ010000038.1 GCF_030053595.1 Fusibacillus kribbianus | reverse complement strand
ACACGACTTTCCAGGGAAGGTGCTCTGAGACTTTTTTCTTTCTGTAAACTGATGACAGTATACAGAACAATCCAGAGACACGCAAGCTAATCATTATTACGCTATTTTAAGAGGTCAATAACACTAATGGATAGCATCATCCTTTTTCATATCATTCATCAATTTATCAAAATCACTTTCATATTATAGTTGGCAAAATAAACAGGATATTTTTGTTATGTAAACTAAAAAGGAAGTAGAGATTAAATCCCTACTTCCCAATCATACAGTTTTTCTTTATGATATTTCTGGATTTCTGTAACCATCTGATGTGATCACGCAGTTCTTCCCAGGAAACATCTTCCGGTGATTTGTGAAGAATATTTGTCAGATAATCCAGATAGGCACGAATGTAGGTACAATAGTTTCTTATTTTTTCTGAGAGAAAAAGTATCAAAAAGGTATCAAGACATAAAAAGACCTGAAATCATGTCTTTTTAACATGATTCCAAGCCTTGTAAAATATTTAGCATACTGTATTTTTCTATTCAGATACCATCTTAATTTGCACTATCTATGCTAACCGAAACAACAAAGTGCTTGACATTCACAAGTGTTTGCTGTTTACATGTCATTTTTTTGTTTTTTAAATTCTATACCCACCAGTACAACAGATAGCACAAACGCTGAAAAATCAGCAACAGGCCCCGCTAGCAATACTCCCATAATTCCGAAACGAAGCGGGAGCAGCAGGGTAAGCGGAATCAAGAAAAAGGTCTGCCTTGTTAATGCCAACAGAGCACCTTTTAACGCTTTTCCTATTGCGGTAAAAAAGTCGGAAGAAAGCAACTGCACACCATTTACCAACACCATGAAAATATAGGTACGCATGAACAAAACAGCAAATTCAAAATACAGCTCGTCCCCGTCTCCGAATAGTGAAATGATAGATCTCGGGAAAAATTGAAATGCGATAAAAGCAATAGTGGAAACAACAAGATTCCACTTTATTGCAAGCATGTAAGCCTCCCGTACCCGATGATATTGCCTTGCTCCATAGTTGAAACCGATAATCGGCTGCATCCCTTGCGAGATTCCTGTAACAATCGCAAGGATTATGGCATTTGTTTTCATAACAATTCCGCAAGCTGCCAAGGGAATATCCGTTCCATATTTTGTTAATGCGCCGTAATAAGTCAACGAATTGTACTGAATGATTTGAATCACGGTAATTGCAATCTGATTTGAGCAGCTGCTTATCCCCATGCTGCAAATTTTCAGGCTTTCTTTAATGTCAAATAAAAACGACTTTTTTTCAAAATGGATTGTTTGGAAACGCCATAGATAACGGAGTGCGAGTGTGAAAGAAAAAATTTGCCCAATAACCGTTGCCCAAGCTCCGCCGGCAATTCCCCAATCGCAAACAAAAATAAAAATGGGGTCAAGAATGGTATTGATAATAGCTCCCACAACCATGCAGGCCATTGAATACTTTGGTTTTCCATCTGCTCGAATCAAATTGCTCATACCATTCGTTACAATGAGAAACGGCATTCCAATCAATGTTATGCTTGCATACTGCTTTGCATATGGAAATACAGCTGTCGTTGCCCCAAATGCCTTTAGGAGCAAAGGCAGAAAAGTTTCTCCAACCAGCAAATAAATAATTCCGAAAATTCCCATCAGAACAATACCATTTCCCGCTGCTTTGGCGGCAGCTTTCGGCTCTTTGCATCCAAGACAGAGGGAAACACGGGAAGAACTGCCAATTCCGACCAGTAGTGCAATGGCAAGGCAGATGGTAGAAAACGGGTAGGCAACATTGGTTGCTGCATTTCCCAAATAACCGACCCCTTGACCAATAAAAATCTGATCCACAATATTGTAGATTGAACCGACAAGAGACGCCACAATACTGGGAACAGCAAAATTTTTCAACAGCTTTGGAATTTTTTCATAGCCCAGAGGATTTTCAGTCATTGAACTCCTCCCCCTTTCTCTCTATATGGAGTTCCGATGTGATATTTCTGCCCGCCTGTATTAAGAAATCCATAAAAAGGTTCTGCTCGGATTCGCTCATACCCTGCAATAAAAGAGCTTCTGTCTTTTCGCATACCGTCTGTACCTCATCAATTACAGACAGCGCACGTTCCGTAGGATACAGCTTACACGTCCGCTTATCCTTATCATTTGGGGAACGCATAATCATTCCCTGCTTTTCTAATGCCGCAACTGTCCGTACAATATTGCTCGGATGAACATAAAACATATCCATTAAAGAATCCTGTAAAATGCCGGGCGAACGACAGATTTTGATTAAGAACATATATTGACTGTTGTTGATTCCATAGGGGGCAAGTTGCTTGTCCAAATAGATTTTGTAAAATCGGTCTGTTACGGAAAGCCATTTTAATAGTTGCATAGATATATACCTCCAATCAGAACGTATTATACATCAATATGCGTGCGCACGCAACTACTTTTAACATTATATCTGCCGCTTTGTCCTCCTAAACACAAATCAATTCTACATCTATAATCTCTACTGCTCTGCTACGAATATTATTCATTTTCCCGACCCATTCAAGCTGATTTTCTGCCTTTCATCTATTGTTTCGACTGCTTCTCTCTGTCTTTCAGAAAGACCTTCAAATATATCCATACAAGCACTCCTTTCCAAAAATAACGGTTTCAAATCAAACTATATAACACATCTTATCAAACTACTTGTCCCATAATCTGTACTTGTTATTTGTCACCCATTGATTCTTCTTTATCCGGGACATACTCCATAATCTCACCATAATCCGTCCCTAATTTTTTACATATTTTATCTAAAATAGGCATAGCAACATATTCATTTTTCCCAAGCTTTGTCATGGTATTAGGTGCTATTTCTGCTTTTTTTCTCAAATCCGCTCTGCTCATTTCTTTTTCGGCTAATTTTATCCACAATCGCTTATATGATACTGCCATTGCTAATCCTCCATATAAAATTTCATCAAACAATTCTATATCACATCATACCATATATCTAATATTTTCTCAATATTTTTTCGCACGTTCTCGCGACTTTCTATACTTCCTTCAATAGCCAATATTTCGATTTGTGAATCAATATTTTTCTATCTAATACATAACTGGAAGAGACAGAGGAATTACCTTCCTCTGCCCCTATTCCACATCTTATCTTCTGCTTTATCTTTACCAGCATCTCTACCAACACTCTCATCATAAATTCTCTGGAATTCCTCATACATTTCGTCTCCATCCAGCTTTATCCCAAGCCTTTTCATTACATCCGAGAACAACCATATGCTCCCACTAACATCAGCAATATCAAATCCGAATATATCAGCCTTAACAGAATCACTAATATTCTCATAACCACCAAGCTCTGATATCCTCCTGACAATCCAGCCAGCTTTGTCCACAGACACTTTTTCTTCAGATTCCATAAATTCACTTTTACCTGTTACATCAGTAATATCTTCATCCCTTCTTGCCGTATTTACATCAGACGCATTACGAATATCTGGCATTACAGACGTATTGTTCTGATTATTGTCTGGATTCACTACCTCAACATTCGTCTCCGGCTCAACAGCCACATCTTTCTCTGACACAGCCTCCTTTTCCATCCCCGGTATATCAACATCCCTGTCTGCAACGATTTCTTCTTTCCCAGACACCACATAATAAGCTGTATACAAATCTTCTTTCACAATGCCATCAGCAAGCTGCAACTGCTTCTTAATCCCTCTTTTCTCCTGCTTCAATTTGTCCAGTTCTTTCTGCACTCCCACATGCCATATCTGGTACTCACGATACTGCTCCTCGTTCTTAATATTCCGTTTCCGACTAGAACTTTCTCTGTATATCTCCTTCTGTCTGTCCTCAATCTGCTGGATCTTTTCTTTCTGCTCACTTATGAAATCCACAAGCTCCACAACACTTTTGATGTCATTATTTACAAGCAGCAGATATTCGTCCTGTAACTGATGAAACCTTTTCAAATCCTCTGTATACTTTGCTCCACCAACCTCAAAACGCTTCTGCTCTACAATCCTTAATCTGTATAGCTTTGCATAAAATTTCTTCTGATATGGTGACAGCTTCACTCTGTGCAATCCCATGATATCCGACGAATAAAAGTAAGGCTTTGCCATCCAAGGCATATCCACATAATGCCGTAACATATCTTCTGAAAACATCTCGTCCAGCTTTGCCAGTTTATGATAATATCTAAATCCCGGTGCCTGCACCTCCATCCACGCATCTTTCTTGAATACATATCCCAGCCGTTTCATCAGATATTTAAAATGCTCTACATTCCCTGCTGCATACGCACACATCTTGGCATCTCTGAGAATTATCTCTTTCATTGACATTTCTCTTTCCCACTTGTCCCTGCTGATATTCTTAGGGTTCCTGCTGTACTCCGCCGGCATTATGGAAAGTCCAAGTTCATCACAATATTTATTTGTAATAGGCTGGAGATGATTCTTCCAGTTGCTTTTAGGTGAATTGTATTTCTTGCCAGTTGTCATACTGACACTATTCCAGATCAGATGTCCATGCATATGCTCCTTGTCAGTATGAACCGCATACACAGCCTCATAATCATCTCCCAGTAAATTCTTCGCAAAGTGCTCCAGCACATACATTGCCTGCTCTGCACTTACTTTTTCTTCCGGTGAAAATGATATGATCACATGATAGCCCTGCCTTTTACCCGTCTTATGAAAAATATTCTTTGTCTCTTCCATCTGCTCAAATGCTGTGTCCGCCAGGCAGTTAATACCGCCCACCAGTACACATTCTTCTGTCTTATCCGGGTTCTGGATATATTCCAAGGCATTCTTCAAGTGCGATGCCGGATTTCTGCCCTCTGATTCCTGTATATTTAAGATCTTTGTAATCGCCATACTTCCAGCACCTCCCCAAATGTTTTCTTTACATCATCCAGACTGTTCTGCAGCTTGTCAATGTCGCTGTAATACAACCTCCCATGTGAATTGCCAAGCTTTACCGCCTGATTAATATTATTTGCAATACCGGCAATAACACGGATTGCTCTTGCCCTGTCCTCAGGATAACTTGTATCTATATTGCCTCCTGTCCGGATTAATTCTCTTATATAGGCACTTGCTGTCATTCTCGTCCGTTTAAGTGCCGCTTTCAGAATATCCATATCTTTTTCTGACAGCTTCACCGATATCTTATAATCTTTCCTGTCAGACTTGTATCTTCTCTTTCCATCTGCCATACATTTCTCCCCTTTCGTAATTTTTCAATACTGTATCAAACCAATCTCTTTTTATCTGTACCATTGCTTTTCATCCTTTCCAAAAGTTCTGCTTATAGGTTTTGCAAGATGCGGAAAAGGTCGGACCTTTTCCCGAAAAAATATAAACGCATCAGCGTTTACATAATTTTTCGTCTTGGCAGGAGCTCCTGCACCCTGTATATGATATGTGGTGGTTAATGTACCACCACGATTACTGATATGGTGGTTGAAGTTCCACCAGAGTTGTAAAGTGGTGGCACTTTTTGCCATCACTTTATTGTTTTGGTGGCATTTTCCGCCACCACTTTTCCATTTTGATGGCACTTTCCGCCACCATGACTTTTTTCACTCTGATTTGAGTGGTGGCGCTTTTTGCCGTCACTTTGCTGTTTTGACGGCGCTTTTTGCCCCCACTTTTGCATTTTGACGGCACTTTTTGCCCCCACACTAATGAAACTGCATCACCACATCCATAATAACGATTTCCTCTGCCATCATCCTGGTCTGTGTTCTTAGCTGTAACTGTTCCGTAAAGGAATTTGGATTCTTAGGCTTATGCTTTTTCAGCCACTTAGCTTCAATATCATCAAGCAGCTCATATGCTGTTTCATTGACTTCATTTGCTCTCTCTTCAAGCTCGCCGAACCTCACCAGGCTTTTATATCTCATTGGATATTCTTCCTTGATATATTTAATCCACATACGCCCATACTTTCCTGCATCTATATCTGCCTTTTCTGTTCCTGCAACAAGCACCGGATAAAAGATTCCATCCTTTTCTTCATACGGAATACCAAGCTTTTCAAATGTTGTTTTACTCATAATGATTACCGCCTTTCTCATCACTCTGCAGGATATCAAGCACATGCTTTAATGGAACCAGCAGTTCTTCAACTTCTATACCTCTGTCAGATTCATCTAACGTCTGTAATTCTTCCAGTATCGTATCAAGATGAACCTGTACTTTCTTTGCCACCTTTATTCCACCAACAACCTTGATTTCATGCTTCAGCAGACATTGGATGATATAATCCTGTTTTGAAAGTCCGCTGAGTGAAACCTTCACATTCAGCTCCTGCGCTTCCTCCGCTGACATCCGAAATGCTACCACAACATTTCTCCATCTGTTCTTGGCATCCAGCCTTTTCTCGCTCATAATAATCTGCTCCTTCCGATATAAAACCTTTTACTTAAGTCCACATAACATCACATCCATACATAATGCAAAACTCTCGCCGGCATGATTCATAATGTTTCGCATCGCCATTATCAGACTGCCTTGTACTTATCAATACTTATAATCTTTTCCGCAGCCGCATCCATATCAATCATAGGTGCTGTTTCCTCTGTCTGCATGATTTCTACATCATCATCCTGTTCTTCACAATCCTCAAAGCTCGCATTGACAGCATCAAGTCTGTCCGCCATTGCCACCTGCTTTGATGGAAACAGATGCGAATAACGATATGTGATATCAATGCTCTCATGACCTACCCTGTCAGCTATTGCAACTGCGGAGAACCCAAGGTCAATCAGATGTGAAATGTGTGTTTCACGTTCTAAAGGATAATTCTAGGAAACACAATAATTTATTAATACAACCGGCTTATCTGTAATAAAAACGAAAGGACGAAAAGGTATGAAACTTATATATGCTACATATAACCAGTACTGCAATAGTATAGATATAACCACATTTGATAATATACTTTTACGCATTGATTGTAATAAGGCGGAGGATGGGTTGAAAACTACACCTAATTCACAATGTGCGTTGAACGCTCTTGCAATTGATGAACCTATGGAGTATGCACGCTTAGTGTTAGATGGAGAAATGCAAGCTTGGATTGATGCAGAAGATAGTTTAGAAGTGTGGTAATTTTTCAGGTGGATTGCTATAGATTAGCAGTCCGCCTTTTTCAAAATCTTTACAAAAATATAAGTGGAATGTAAGAGATGTGCGTGGTACAATAGGAAGTGAAATTTGAATTTTACGGTCAGTAAGGAATGAGTAAAGTTATATGATTGTATTATAAGCGATTTGTTAAAATTTTTGTAACCACTTGTATTTGCCTGCAATTTATGGTATAATGTTTTAGAATTTAGAAAGAGGTGGAAAGATGATTAACTTTTCTTGCAAATAAAATCAAAATATGCGGTAGTGCTATACTTTGGCATTATTGTGTCTATTGCAAGAAAGTTATATGTCTATCTTACTCAATATAGTGCTGTTGCCACTTTTGCTTAGTGGTGTTATTATGCTATGACGAGCTGCAAGGATAAACTTTCTTGCGGCTCTTATTTTGTTTTGGAGGTGCTTTATGAATAGTGCAGATCAGATAGTTACACATGATTCACTCCGTATAGTGTCGGTTCCTTTTGGTGAAATCTATACGGAGTAAACATTCACCGAACCGACTTTATATCGTATGACAGGCAAAGGAGGATAATATTTATGTCAATGATTAAAATTGAAAACCTTACGTTTTCATATCCGACAAGTTATGATAATGTTTTTGAAAATGTCAGTTTCCAGGTTGATACCGATTGGAAGCTTGGTTTTGTGGGCAGAAACGGACGAGGTAAAACAACCTTTCTGAATCTTCTGCTTGGGAAATATGAGTATAGCGGAAAAATCCTATCATCCGTACAGTTTGATTATTTTCCTTATCCCGTTTCAGATAAGAATCGTATTACAGAGGATATATTGCAGGAGGTTTGCCCACTTGCGGAAGAATGGGAACTTATGCGAGAACTTTCTTATCTTGATGTTGATGTCGATGTGCTTTGGCGACCTTTTGAAACACTTTCCAACGGAGAGCAGACAAAGGTTTTGCTTGCCGCTCTTTTTCTTAATGAAGGGCATTTCCTACTGATTGATGAACCTACCAACCATTTGGATGCCAAAGCGAGAAAAAGTGTGGCGACATATCTGAAAAAGAAAAAGGGATTCATCTTAGTTTCTCACGATCGTCGCTTTCTTGACGATTGTGTTGACCATATTCTATCGATTAACCGAGCGAATATCGAAGTGCAAAGAGGAAACTTTTCATCATGGATGTCAAATTTTGAGCGACAGCAAGAATTTGAACTGGCTCAGAACGAACGTTTGCAAAAGGACATCAGACGATTACAGCAGTCGGCAAAACGCTCTGCAGTATGGTCTGAACGTGTAGAAGCTTCCAAAATTGGGGCAGGAGATAAAGGTTATGTCGGTCATAAAGCCGCCAAAATGATGAAGCGTTCAAAATCTATAGAAGCGAGACAACAACAGACAATCGAACAAAAATCAGCATTGCTGAAAAATGTGGAAACCGCAGAAGCCCTCAAGATACAACCGCTTAATTACCATACAGATTTGATTGCATCATTATCGAATGTAGTAGTTTGTTATGATGGCATTTCAGTTTGTGAACCTGTTTCGTTTGAAATAAGACAGGGAGAACGCATTGTGCTTGACGGGAAGAACGGCAGTGGCAAAAGTAGCCTGTTAAAGTTGGTAGTCGGGCAGTCCATAGATTATACGGGTACAGTAACACTTGGCTCTGGGCTTGTAATTTCTTATGTGCCACAGGATACATCGTATTTATGTGGAACCCTTTCCGAGTTTGCAGAAGAAAACAACCTTGATGAAAGTCTGTTCAAGGCAATTCTTAGGAAAATGGACTTTGAGCGTGTACAGTTTGAAAAGGATATTAAAGACTTTTCTGGCGGGCAAAAGAAGAAAGTCCTAATTGCGAAAAGCCTTTGTGAAAAGGCACACTTATATGTATGGGATGAACCGCTCAACTTTATTGATGTGTACTCACGTATGCAGATTGAACAGCTCATAACGGAGTTTGCCCCGACCATGCTCCTGGTAGAACATGACAATGTTTTTCGAGATACTGTGGCAAGTAATATTGTGAATATCTAAATTAAAATAATTGTATGGGTTAATTCCAGTTTTACAGAGACTCAAATTTCAGTTTGAACCGCCTTTGTATTACTCTCCCGTGAGCAGATTTCATCTGCCCATGGGAGTACTTTTATGCCTTAATGGTAACTGCCCTTACAACTGCCATGATACAAAAAATTCAGACCTGCCGAAAGAATAAGCCACCAGCTTAGCACATTAATATCTACCGGAATCAGTGAAACAGATAACATTGATAATGTAACACTGATAACACAAAGTGCTACGGACACAGCCTTTCTAAGTTCTGCAACACCAGTGTTTTTGTAATATTGCCATCGGTCATCACACTTTTCTGTAATCCTGTCAAATGCTATTTTCACAAGTACAAATACGCCTGCCGCAATCCCAACAGACACTAAAGCAATAATACCAACTGCCACATAGGAATGGACATACTGAGCCAGATATTCATAGCACCACTGATACACCCTACAAAGCAAGTTTGAAACGTTCATCACATTCCTGCCACGATGCAGAAACCAATCAGGTATGGTGGCAACTACATCCTTGTTGACAAAAAAGATATAAACAGTTTGAACAATGCTGATAAAAGCAATTACCCATGTCCATACGCCAAGTGTAGCGGTTTGCGTTCGCAACTTTTCCTGTAACTGCATTTGCATATCTGCTTTTACTTGCTTGCAGATATGCTTAGCTTCAACGGAAATATGCTTGTTAAAATCAGCTTCCAATGCCTTCGCTTTCATTAAGACAACATTAGCGTTCTCTGCCTTTTTCTCGGCTTCTGCAAAGATTCTCTGAGCCTTCTCTTTCTCTGCCAGCACTTGCTGATTTTCCTTTTTCAACTTCTCGTTCTCCACCAGTACCAAATCGCTCTCGGCTAATCTGGCGATATGAGCGTTCAGCTTCTGAATCTCTTGCCCTTGTTCTGCTATCGTCGATTGCATGGAGCGTATCTGCGATTTCAGCTTTTGCACATCGGATAAATGCATCTGTATCTGATTCTCCTTTTGTGCCAGCAGTGAGCGGTACTGCTCGTTCTCTACCTGTAAATCCTCCGACAGCTTCAAAAGACTGTCTACGTTCCATAAGTTTTCTGATTCGTTCATCACGATCCCTCGCTTTCTCTTTTATTCTTTGCATAATTCCTGCAATTGTCTGTTCTGTGCTACTAATTTCTGATTCTGTACGGTCAGATTCCGATTTTCGGCTGAGAGCCTCATGTTCTCGGCATTTAATTTCTCCAGCAATTCCAGCTGTTCCTGATTTACCGATTTCAACTGCTCCAGCTGATGCTGCTGGTCTTCCAGAATGTCCAGCATATTGTCCTGACATTTGAAAATCTCCATGATTTCCTCTAAAGTATCCTGTAATTCGTTCATATAAAATCCTTCCTCTCTCCATAATGGTTTTCTGCAATTCCTTCACCGTAAGAAGCCATTTACCTTTCAGCTCATTTAACTTTCTTACAATGCGGTTGTATTCACACCGGTTGGAAACAAAGCCTGCTTTTTCCATCTTGCGGGCACGATACCCTTCGTGGATGGTAGGCTCCAAATCCAGCTCCTGCCGTTTGTAACTTCTGTGGTTTATCTGCTGTTCCAAAGACAGATATTCATTACAGATATCTGCCCATGACTTTCTCCAGATTTCCGCTTTGCTGTGGTCGTTCCAGTCATTCGGTTCTACGGTAATGCGTTTCCACAGCTTCTCATTCCGTTTACCAAGCTTCTGTTCTCCGGTAGCCGGGTCAATGAGCGGAATACGGTTTCCATCTTCATCAAGGGCATAAATCTTCTTTTCCTTCTGTGCCCATGAGCCATCGGGTTTTATGCCACGCATGGTCAGCATAATGTGAGCATGGGGATTGCCATCACCTTTATCGTGTAATGCCCAGTCGGCACACATGCCCACATAAACAAAATTCTCCTGCACATACCTTCTTACAATCTCAATCTGACATTTCCTTGAAAGCTCCTTTGGAAGTGCCACTTCGATTTCTCTTGCAAGCTGTGCATTGGATTTCTTTTCTGCCTTTTCCACCGCATTCCATAATACATTCCGGTCAGCATATTCCGGCGGAGCATGTGCCGGAAGTGCAACTTCTGTAAATACAACTCCACGCTTTTTCGTAAAGTCATGAACAAGACCTGTGCGGTCATCCATGAGCTTTTCGCCGGAGCGGTAGGCAGAAGAAGCAACTGCCGATTTTCCATCGCTCCTGCTAATGATTTTGATACTGCAATGATAAATTGCCATAGTGCATATCCTCCTTCGTGTATAGTGCATATTCCATATGGAAGAATGCCTGCATTTGGCATTCTTCCTATGTGAGACTTAGAATTTCTTTGCCTGCGTTTTGGGCAGGCTTAGATATTCTTCTCACATTTGCCTCGCAGAGCGCGCGCAAGAGACAGGCTCTGCCTGTCTATAAGTGCGCCCTTCTATCTAAAGAAAGAAGGGAATCAGGAAACTCCCGACTCCCCACATTCTTCTTTTTTCATGTCCGTATCCGGACTTTTCTGCATTGCCTTTGAGAAAAATTTTCCGTTAGCTTCCTGCTTATTTAGAAATGCAATCAGCTTAGGGATTTCTTCCAGCTCAATACATCTTCCAAGCACTGACTCCACCGCCGCACCGATTTCGATTAAACGGTGGGTACGGATTTTTCGTTCTTCCTCCTTCTTTCGTTTCTCCAGCTGCTTCTTTTGTGCCTCATAACGCTTCAGTTCCTGTGCCAGCTTCTCAATCCTTAAATCCTTCTCCTGGATTCTTTCTTCATAGGTTTTGGTTGATTTACCCATACAAAACTCCTTCCTGCTGATGAAATATCAGCTTAAAAACAATTGATTTGTGTAACTATTACTCTGCATCCGGTATATCCTGCTTCCGGTTGGCAATCTCATTTGCCATCAGATGCAAAAGTTTATCCTCAAAGGTAGCTGTGGTATTCTCTGCGAAAAACACATTTACCTTATAGGTGGTCTGTCCTATCTTTTTAGTTAAAGAGGATATCGCCCGCTCCTTACTTGCGGTCTGATCCATAATAATTTCACCTCCTCCTTGAAATACGAACATATGTTTGTTATAATCAAAGTATCTTTGACGGACTGCGACAACGGATAAGACAAATCTTCATAAAATCCGGCTCCTTTCTTCTGCTTTCAAGTAATCTTTTTTAGATAAATAAGATTACTTCCTCACCTATAGGAGAAATGCAGTCCCAAAAGCGGAACTGTTTTTTATAAAAGTTTTGAAAATATTTTTTGAAAGGTGGTGAATCCCTGTTGAAGGAATGTACAAATGATTATTTTGAAGAAGACATACCGGAAGATGACCTGACGGATGCCCTTGAGCGGGAGAATTCCGCCATTCTTGAAATAGAACTTGAGATGGAAAATGAGCCGGAAGTATCAAGGATACCGGAAACATCAACAAGGAAAAAGCTAAAACGGGAACTGGAACGGGAAGCACTTTCCCGTCTGGAGGATGCCGCAAGAACGGAAGAAGATTTTCAGAACGTGGTTACATGGTGGAACAGGCTCGATGCCAACCGTGAACGGAAGGAACGCTATCACGAGATAGGAAGGTCGGATGTCCCTCTGGAATGGGGAATGTCACCGGATGAGATTGTAATTCCTGCTCCCATCCGGCATATTTTCTGGAAACAGATTATGAAAGGGGATTTCCTTGATGCCATTTATGACTGCCCATTTGAAATGCATGAGCTGGTAACGGATGAGGATATTTCCAGAGCGATTTTCGAGTTAAAGGATGTGCAGAAAGAGCTATTGTACCTGCTTGCCATTAAGGGATACTCCTGCCAGTTGATTGCAGCATTTAGGGTGCAGACTGACAGAAACATCCGTAAAATCCGTGACACCATGTTAAAAAAGCTTCGTAAATCCTTTATGCAGGCACTACAAAACAGAGTGGATAATCAAATTTCCCTGACGAAGGCGGAACAGATTTTTTATGATACCTATCGGTCACTGATTACGGATAAAAAGAATAAGACAACGAAAGAAATCACAAATACCATTTGACCTTGTAGGACATGCTTGGTATGATAGTAATATATTTTCCAATGATACAGATTACATTTTAGAACAGACAGATTGGAGGCTTTTATGAATAACCTATTCCAGAAAACCAGCTCCAACTGGGCACGATATGACAAATATGAATGGAAGGAAGATAAAGAAGGTACATTGTACATCACACCTTCACCGGATGCGAAAGTGTCTCTTTATAATCCGATAAAGGATTCGGAGCAGATGGTATTAAAGGCGGTAAATCTCGGCCTGATGTGCATGGACAAAAATAATACACAGGAATGTTTGCAGAATGCCATTATGGATTTTGTTACCGGTTACGGACTGCTTGGATTTATGACGGCACTTCCTACCACTCCGGAATTTATTACCTACAATGCAGTATATTTTCCGAAGAACCATTTCATCAAAGAGGAAAGCATGACTACGGAAAAATATCTTTCTTACTTCTTTCCCTTTGATAAGATTGATTTTGTGAAAAAAGGACTGGAATCTTCATGGAGTACGGATGATGTGCAGATGATGGCACTGATTATGACCATGAAAAATAAACCACAGGCAGTAATGATGAGTTTCCAGAAAGAATATGCAGAACGATATGACTGGCTTGTTACTTTATTTAAGGACTGGGCATTTACCTTTATGTCAAGCTTTCTCTACTATCAGGATTTTGACATGCTGGATGATATGCAGAAACAGCTTTACCGTCAGGGAATGGCAGCATTTGGCGGTATTGCACCAACCTATCACATAGAGCTGCTTGAGCACCCTACCATTGTCTGGGACTTTCATTCGCTTCTGTTAGGTGTGCAGATGATGTTTTCTTTTATGCTTACGGATGAAAAGTCCTCGCTGAAGGTATGTAAGCACTGTGGAAATGCCTTTGTTGCCGGCAGACCCAACAGCATATTTTGCAGTGGCAAATGCAAGAACCAATATAATGTGTATAAGAGCCGGGCGAAGGATAAGGACAACAATAACTAATTCACCTGCTATAAGAAAGAAGGCTTTATATGAATACGGATATTACAAAACAAATGGAAATGGTGCTGTACAGAACCGAAGATGATAATGTGACTGTCAGTGCCTTAATAAAAGATGAAACCATATGGCTGACACAAAAAGCTATGGCTGAATTATTTGGTATTGACAAATCAGGTATCAGCCGCCATCTGTCAAAAATTTTTGAAACCGGTGAACTGGATGAGGAAGTGGTTGTTGCAAAAATTGCAACAACCACTCAGCACGGAGCAATGCAGGATAAAACGCAGACTATTCCTACCAATTATTACAATCTGGACGCCATTATTTCCGTTGGTTACAGAGTAAACTCCATTCAGGCAACCAGGTTCCGTATATGGGCAACCGGTATTTTGAAGGAATATATGATAAAGGGCTTTGCTATGGATGATGAACGTCTGAAACAGGGTAAAACAGCTTTTGGAAAAGACTATTTCCGTGAATTGCTGGAAAGAGTTCGCTCCATCCGTGCCAGCGAACGCAGAATATGGCAACAGATAACCGATATCTTTGCAGAGTGCAGCATTGATTATGATAGAGATTCTGATACTGCATATCATTTTTATGCAACCATACAGAACAAATTTCATTATGCCATTACCGGTAAAACAGCGGCTGAAATCGTCTATAATCAAGCTGACCACACCAAGGAAAATATGGGATTGACCACATGGAAAAATGCTCCCGATGGTCGTATTCTCAAATCTGATACACCGATTGCCAAAAACTATTTGGACGAAAAACAGATTCGTCAGTTAGAACGTGCTGTTACAGGATATTTTGATTACATAGAGGATTTGATTGAACGTGAAAACGTCTTTACAATGGAAGAATTTTCAAAAAGCGTGAACGAGTTCCTTGCGTTCCGCAGATACGATATCTTGAAAGATAACGGACGTATTTCCCATAAGCAGGCAGTAGAGAAAGCATATCAGGAATATGATATTTTTAACAAGACACAGCCGATTGAATCTGATTTTGATAAGATAGTAAAAGGATTGAAAAAGAAAATTTAATTTCTTTTCTGGATTATGATACAGTTATGAAAAATAGTCTTTTATGAATATGACAAATCGGGAGCTGTAAATGAATGGTGCAAAAAAGTATCAACTACCAGTTGAATGGCATAAATCAACTAGCAGTTCGTTTTAGACAGCTCCTTTTTGATATATGATGACTGCAAGGAGGTAAGAGAAATGAATCAAGAAGTGATAGGAAGTTTTATTGCAAAATGTAGAAAAGAAAAAGGCTTGACGCAAATGCAGTTAGCAGAAAAATTGAATATTACAAATAGAGCAGTTTCAAAATGGGAAACTGGAGGTTCCCTTAGTTAAAGATACTACACCACAACCCACGCTTACACAGTATTGCAAGAAAGCAACTTTTGGATAATTATAAAGAAGCACTGTCAACATCCCCTTTGAAGATGGCGACGGTGCTTCTTTGATTTCCGGGGTGAGGATGTAAAAACGGCAAGGTCGGTTTTGTATCCGAGAAACGTAACCGCCAAATAATAATGCGGTCAGATATAAAATTACCCCAGCCCTTTGCGAGTTGGAGTAATTCACTATAATTCACATGCGATTTTTGATAGATTGGAGTTTTTCACTCCAGGGTGCAA
>NZ_JASGBQ010000037.1 GCF_030053595.1 Fusibacillus kribbianus | reverse complement strand
TGACGCATAGTATAATTAGTACTGGTATTGTTATTTAGTAGCATAATTAATTATACCAAAAAATCGCTCAGACCTCACGGTCTGGGCGATTTTTCTGTCAGGGGAGTTTTTTTACAGCCCCCTCTTTTTTGTTTTCATGTGTACGAGCGCATTTCCTGTAAAAAACGGAGCCCTGTTCATCCGGACTCCGTTTTATTCCTGTATGTTGAAATATCAGACGCTCCACCGTCATCCCACGGTCCGCAGCCGAACCATCACCTGGCAGCTGCTGTAATCGGGAAGCGTAATCGTCGCCGCTTTGTCCGTACAATCCCTGGAAAGCTTGCCGTTTACTTTGCCGGCCAGCTTTCGGAAAGCCTTCTTTGCCTCCTCAGCCTCCACCACTACAGAAGAAATGTACGCTGTGATGTCGTTTCGTTCCTCTCTCGGAAGCGTTCCTTTCTTTGCCTGGATGGCCTCCACCTCAAACCCGTATTTCATAAAAGCCTCGTCCCTTTCAAAAAACCGGTTCCGTTTCCGGCTATGGGTTCTATTCTATATGGATTCCAGGCAAATTGCAAGTGCAAAATACAAATCCCACTACTTACCACAGCTTAGCAGACGGGACGCAGCCTTCATTCCCTGCAGAGGATCGGATACAGCCGCTCATATTCCTCCCAGTGAATGCAGGAGGCGATCCGCTCCTCCTTCAGGGCATAATAGAGCTCCTCTGCATCCATCCAGCGGACCTCAGCCACCTCCTCCTTCTGAAGGGACAGCTTCTCAGGCTCCACATCCTTTCTGGCAAGAAATATCTGGTGAAACTCCCTGTCGGTAAAGCTTTCTCCCCGAAAGTTCCATATGGTTTCCGATTTCAGCGAAAATAAAAAGGTAAGCTCTGACGGTTCCAGACAGACACCCAGCTCCTCCTCCGTTTCCCGGACGGCAGTTTCCAGATAATTTCCGCCTGCGGATACATGGCCCGCCGCCGAAACATCCCACAGGCCGGGATAGCTGTCCTTTTCCGGACTTCGGCGCTGCAAAAGTACTTCTGCACCGTGCCCGCCTTTCCGGTAACGGACCAGCCAGACACGGGAAGCACCGTGCCAGTCTCCGTCCCGGTGGACCTGAGTCCGTTCCTTTTTCCTGCCTGCAGGCAGTCCTTCCTCTGTCAGCACGTCAAAGTATTCCATTTTTCTTTCCTTCTTTCCTGAACGGTTTATTCTTTAAGCGTAAGGCACCCCAGCTCTTCCCCGGTTTTCATGGAATAGGAGCGGATCTGAGAATTGAATCCGGTCAGATAGAGGATATCGCCGATATAAAGACCCCGGGTATTCCAGAAATCTTCGTAGAACCATCCCTCTCCGTCCTTCTCCGAAGCCAGGCTGATGGAAAGCCTTTCCGTGAATCCCCACTTCTCATCGTAGGAATAAACCAGATACTCCCAGATATTCTCTTTCGTTTCCTTCCGATATCCACAGACAGCAAAGCCAAAGAGATTCTTCTCCGTATCAATGAGCACTGCTTTATGGTTGGACAGTGCCGGTGAATCCCAGTATTCCTCCAGGACCTGCTTATCCTGCTCCTTCACATTGTAAGGGTCACTGATATCAAACATGGACAGCTTGATGCCCTCATCTGCTCCCGTTCTCGGATTGATCTCCCTTCCGATCCCGAGAAGCAGTTCATCGGAATAGCCATGCAGATAGCTGGAAAATCCGGTGATCTTCAGTTCTCCCATGATCTTCGGATCTGTCGGATCGGATAGGTCCACACTGAACAGGGGATCTGTCTCCCGGAAGGTGACAAAATATCCGGTGTCTCCCATAAATCTGGCCGAATAGATCCGCTCATCGGGCGCCAGATTCTGAATGCTGCCAACGATCTCCAGCTGTTCATCCATCACATAAAAAGCATTGGACCGACCGCCCCGCCGGTAATCGTCCACCGTTGCAACAAGCCGCAGGCAGTCTTTATACTGATCCATGGAAAACTGATTATTGATCCATCCGAGAAACCGTTTGGATGCGGAAGCCTCCAGCCTGCCATCCTTGTAGGAAACCTTGAAAAGCTCGGTCTGACTCCTGGTCTGTCCATTTCCCCAATACTGTCCCGCCACATAGATGGCATCCTCGCTGACATACATGGTATCCCCATTGTAATAGATGCATTCCCGGTCCGTAAACTGCTCCGGCTTCCGGATGTTCAGGGCCGTCACCACCAGCATCTCTGCCCCCTGTGTCTCCGGCGAATAATAAAGGCTGCTGCAGGGAATGGGTTCTCCGTCCGCATAGGGAATATAGCACCGGCGGTCCTCCTCTGCCCATGCTCCTTTCCTTGTAAACACATAGACATAATCGCCGTTTTTCCGGCTGGAGCTGTAAATGCCGTCCTGAGTAAGCAGTCCCATCACTCTGGGTGCTCTCCTGTCTGTTATATCATAAACTGCCGTCACTGTATAGCTGTCTGCCGTATCTTCATCAATGCAGTCCATCAATAAAACCATCACATCCCCGTCCACATACAGCTCCAGAACAGAGTCGTAGTCCTGATAGACGCCGTCGGTGACAGGCTCTGTCACGGAAAGCTCTGTCAGAGTGCCGCCTTCAGCCTTTATGATGTGTACCCGGCCTGCCGAGCGCCCGCTGTCGGAAACCACATAGAGATAGGTTCCGTCGGTCTTTACAATATCCGCTTCATCGACTCCCTCTACCTGCGTGTTGGTCTTTGAATACCCGTCATCAGCTCCTGCAGAAGTGTCTGACACAGTTCCGTCCGAAACCGCCGCCTCAGTCTCTGAAGTTGCTCCGTCCGGTGCCATTTCCGGAATTGCTCCTGCTGCCGTTTCTGCCCAGGTTTCCTCTTTCATCTCTTCATAATACCGCTCCTGATCCTTCAGATAAGTATAGATTTCTTCATAGGAACCGGCTGCCCGATAGCTTCCCGGAAGCGTTTTTCCCTCCTCCGGTACTTCCGCCGTTTTCTCCGCTGCCCCTTCATTGAGACTCCCGGCGTACGTTTCCGCCGGCGAACTTCCTTTTCCTCCCGACTGCCCCACCTGACGGAAGATCCAGATACTCCCTCCGCCCAGGATCAGAAAAAGAAACAGAACAGCCGCCGCCTGCGCAAGATACCGCCTCAGGTTTCCTGTCTGGTTTTTCGCCTTTCTTCCCTCCCTCATCAGCTTTTCCCGGACTGAATCCGGAGAAAGGCTTTCCGGCGGCTCCACAAGCTCCGCCGTTTTTCTTGCTTCCTCTATCCATTTTTCACTCATACGATTCATCTCCTTTTCCGGCTTTAAAGACCGTAAGCGCCGGTCAGCTGTTCCCGCATTTTTTCCAGTGCCCTGCTTTGTCTGGAGCGCACCGTCCCCGGCTTTTTTCTCAGCATTTCCCCAATTTCCTGACTGTTATATCCGCCGAAAAAAGACAGGCCTACAATGAGGCGGTCCTCCTCTGGAAGCGACTGAAACGCCTCCATCAGATCCATCAGATCCTCCCTGCTTACTCCGTCCGCCGCCGCAGACAGGACAGTGCCGTCAAAGCTGTTATCACCGGCCGCATCCTCCTCATATTCCTTCGAAGCGGGCCTGTCTGCGTACTGCTTTAACATTTTCCGGCACTTGTTTGTCAGGATCCGGAAAATCCAGCCCCGGAAGGCCTCCTCCTTCCTCAGCTTCCCGATCCCCTCAAAGGAATCCGTCACCGTATCGGCAACCACATCCTCCGCGTCATGGGGATTTTTAAGCATAAACAGTGCGAAGCGGTATAAATCCCTGTATACCTCTTCATATAAACGCCCATATGCGTCCACATTTCCTTTTTTTGCCATTTTGATCAGGCGCAGTTCTTCCAATCGTTCCATACTCCACCGCCCTTTGTACTTTATGCTGCAGCATGAACATGTTCATAAATACAGTGTCGCAAAAATGGGAAATTGTTGCAAGGTCTTTCAGAAAAAGTTTCAGAATCAATAGAATAGGGGCTTACGCTATTCGTAAGCCCGCTCCAGAATTGCTATGACATCCTGCAGGTCCACCTGCTTCGGATTGACGATCATCGCTCCGTCATTTAATGCTGCCTCTGCCACAGCCTCAAAGTCCTCCTTCTTCACCTTTGCCTCCTTCAGGGTGAGTGGAAGACCGCACAGGTCATGAAGGCGGTTTGTCAGTTCCCGTACCTTTTTCACCATGGCAGCTCCCCGTTCGTCTGCCCGCACAGCCGCATATTCCTCCGGCCCGGCCAGATAAAGAAGCAGCTCGCCGTAGTCATCGGAAAGCATATCCATATTATATTCCATGCAATGGGGAAGCAGAATGGTCATGGCATCCGCGTGGGGAACATGGCAGACTCCTCCCAGCGCATGGCCGATGGCATGAACCATGCCCACCATGGAATTGGAGAAGGCTGCTCCCGCCATGGTGGACGCATTGGCCATGGCAAGCCTTGCCTCCTCATCCCGGCCGTTCTTTGCCGCCCGCTCCAGACATTCACCGATCATGCGGATGGCTGCCGTTCCATAGGCGTGGCTGATGGGATTTTTCTGAAGACAGGTGCAGGCCTCTATGGCATGGCACAGGGCATCAAGACCGGTGGATGCCGTCATTCTTGCCGGAAGCGTCAGAGTCATCCTGGCATCAAGAACGGTCACATCCGGCTGAAGATAATAGGAAATGAATTCCATCTTCATACTGTTTTTGGCATTGCGGATCACTGCCACCAGTGTGGACTCCGAACCGGTTCCCGATGTGGTTGGAATTGCCACGAAGGGAACATGACGGCCTCTGGTCAGAATCTCGCATCCTAAAAGCTCCATGATATCGTCCGCCTTTTGGGAAAGCAGCATGCGCACCCCTTTTGCCGTATCGAGAACGGAGCCTCCGCCCACGGCCACCAGGCTGTCACAGCCGGATTTCCGGTAAAGCTCACCGATCTCGTTGACGACGGCCGATGAGGAATCCGCCGGAATCTCGTGAAATACGGCGCCGATGGCAATTCCATTCTCCTGAACCGCATCGCAGACTAACGACAGGGTCCCGATCTCGCTGAGCACATGGTCGGAAAGGACCATGGGGCGTCTTGCCCCCAGCATATGCAGCTCCGCCGGAATATTCTCCAGGGCAAATTTTCCCGAAAGCAGCTTTGTACTGTGTTGAAATTCATAATAATCTGGCAGCATCTTCTTCCCCCTTCCTCAATGAACAATCATCCGGCCGACCACATCCAGATAGGTGTGGAGCAGGCCCATTTGCTTTTCGGGAACCTCCTTGAGGATCCGTTTCGACAGAAACCGGGGAAACAGATAGGCTTCCGCCAGATCCATACAGCGTACCACCGACATGGCTCTGGCAATATCCCCCTTCAGCACAAACCCGTGCCTTGCATAGGAGGCTGCCACACTGATCTGGCCCAACAGCACCAGAAACGCAGCCTCCACGCTTTTAAACTGGATCATCAGATCCATGTCCCTGGGATCGGTCTGTCCGGCAAAGAGCCGCAAAAGACCGTCTTCTGTCTTTTTCATATAAAGAGCCGGCGCCCCTGCTCCCATGCCGATTCCAACGGTAAAGCCCTCCTCCCATCGGGACAGCTCCTCCCTCACCCGCTCATCCTTTTGATTCAGCACATTCAGTCCATGAAATAAAAAATGGAGTATGACAGCGGAAAAGGCCTTTTTCCCTGCAAGACTCCGTTTTTTCCGGGCTGAAACCCGATAACTCTCTGTTCCTTTTACTTTTTCTGTATCAATAACCAGCTGGCTCATAATTCCTCCCATAGGATGTCACTTCCATTGTTTCCTCTGGAATTATAGCGCAGCCTCTTATATTTGGCAAGTAAAATATTTTGAATTTAAAATTATTATAATTCCGCCTCCAGCTCCTCCACTGTTTTCGGATAGCAGTCCTGTCTCAGAAGCCCTTTCCTCTGAAGAAGCTCCGCCATACGGAACAGTGCCGGTTTCTTCAGTCTGGCCCGCTCTACCGCCTCATCATTTCGGAAAATGTCCACCGGAGCTCCGTCAGCAATGATCTCACCATCGGCAAATACCAGGAGACGCCCTGCCCACCGATATGCAAAATCGATGTCGTGGGTGGATATGAGAATGGTACTCCCCTCTTTCTCCAGCTTCTCCAGAACCTCTTCCAGAATAGCTGCATTGACCGGATCCAGCGAAGCCGTCGGCTCGTCAAAAATGATGATCTCCGGCTTCATAGCCAGGATGTCGGCGATGGTGACCCGTTTTTTCTCCCCGCCGCTCAGATAATGGGGTGCCCGGTCCTTAAGGCTTTCTATATTCATGTAAGCGAGAGCCTGCTCGACTCTCTCCGTTACCTCCTCCCTGGGAAGTTTCAGATTCATAGGGCCGAAAGACACCTCCTGAAAAACCGTCGACGCAATGATCTGGTTATCGGCCTCCTGAAACACGATCCCCACGTTTTTCCGAAGGCTGTTCAGTTCTTTTTTTCCCCTTCCCACCGGCTTTCCCCGATAGATCACGGCTCCCTCCCGGGGTGTCAGAACACCGTTCAGGTTCAGGAAAAAAGTGGATTTTCCCGCGCCATTGGAGCCGATTATCGCAATCTTCTCTCTTTTGGACACAGAAACACTGACATCATGAAGGGCCTCCCCCTCATGGGCATTCTCGTATGAATAAGTAAGGTGTGATACCTCCAGGATAATTTCTCCCATGACTCTCTCCGCCTTTCTGCTATTTACCTTCCCACCGTATACCACAGTACCATCAGCGCCGCTCCGTAAAGAAGAGCTGCCAGGATAAGCCCTGCCGATACAGGCTTATCCTCCTCCAGGAAATTGAGCTCTCCATCGTAACATCTGGCTTCCATGGCATCGTAATAGGCGTTGGCCCGCTTAAAGGAGATCACCAGAAGATTGGAAAAGATCCTTCCGAAGGAAAACAGGGAGGTTTTAAAGTCCGTATAGCCAAGTCTGGAACGGGCGGCAATGGCCATCCGCCTCTGGGCATCCAGCAAAATAAAAATAAACCGGTATATCATATACATTAACTCCGTCAGGAGCTTTGGACAGTGTATTCTGCCAAAAAAGCCCACGACCTCTCCCATGGGTGTCGTCAGTGTGATCAGATAAAGACAGCTGACAGAAGAAAAGGCCTTGAGAACCAGCCCCGCCGTCTCCAGAAGACTTGCCCTGGTGGCGGAAACATAAAAAAAGCCCAGAAAAATACAGTATTCCCCCTTTGGCTGCAAAGAAAAATCGAAGGCTATGGCAATACTGCTGAGCAAAATAAAAATAAACGGCAGAAGCATCAGCTTAAAATACCGAAGTATTCCAAGCTGCCCTTTGATCACAACAAGGCCTGCCATGGTCACAAGGACCAGAGCGGAAACCGCCATAGAGTCCATGGCGATCACACAGATGAGAAAAAGTGCTGCCGATATAATTTTAAAATCAGGATTCCAGGAACGCATCCCCGACATATAGGCATAATAATCAATGGAGAGATGGCCCTCCCCATGACTGTGCCTGTGATACCCTGAGTTTTTGTGTTTTTGTTCCCTCACACCGCTTTCCTCTCTTTCCTATCCAATTCTATCAGAAACCCTGCCGGACTTCAAGGAATTTGGTTCAGCAAACTGGCATTGTTAATGTTTCAAAAACTGGATATATTCAAAAGTCCATTTATGGAGTACGATAGCTCCAGCACAAAAAAGGAGATTTGATCATCATGGAACAAGCAAAAATTCAGAAAAAAGAACAAAGTACCGTCCTGTTTCTCACCGTCACCGCACTGTTTATCGCGCTGACTTATCTTTTCACTGCCTTTATCAACGTTCGCCTTCCCATCGCCGCCAACGGCGGTCTGATCCATCTGGGCAACGTTCCTCTGTTTATCGGAGCTGTCATATTCGGCAAAAAGACCGGCATGCTGGCCGGCGGAATCGGTATGGGGCTGTTTGACCTGCTTTCCGGCTGGACTTTGTGGGCTCCCTTCACCCTGGTCATCGTCGGCCTCATGGGGTATGTGGTCGGCAGGATGACAGAAAAGGAGAGCCATCAGAATTACTTCTGGTATGTGGCTTCTATCGCTGCCGCCTGTGTCATCAAAATCGTGGGGTATTATCTTGCAGAGGTGATCATTTACGGAAATCTTCTGGCACCCGCTGCATCCATTCCCGGCAACCTGGTCCAGATCGCAGTGGCCGCAGTCATTGTTCTCATTGTCATCGGCCCCCTGAACAAAGCTGCCCGCAAAGTAGGACTGAAATAACAGAAAGGACTGTTTTTATGTATAAGCTTATGACCCCCGGCCCCACCCAGGTGGCCGAAAATGTGCGAATGGCCAGGAGCCTTCCCTGTACCAATCCCGATCTGGACGAGACCTTCGTGGATTTTTACAGGGAAACCTGTGAAAAGATCAGCAGTCTCCTGCACACGAAAAATGAGACTCTGATCCTCGGCGGCGAGGGTATCCTCGGCCTGGAGGCTGCCTGCGCTTCCCTCACGGAGCCCGGCGATCGGGTTCTGGTGCTGGACAACGGCATCTACGGAAAAGGCTTTGCCGATTTTGTCTCCATGTACGGCGGAATACCGGAGCTTTATTCTTCCGACTACCGAAATACCCTGGATGTTTCCGCCCTGAAGGCTTTCCTGAAGGACCATCACGATTACAAATATGCCACGATCGTTCACGGCGACACCCCCAGCGGAATGCTCAACGACGTTTCCGCCATCTGTCCGCTGTTAAAATCCTACGGCATCATGACAGTCGTTGACTCTGTTTCCGCCATGTTCGGCGAGGAACTGGATGTGGACAGCTGCCGAATCGATCTTTTGTGCGGCGGCTCCCAGAAGGTGATCTCCGCCCCGCCCGGACTGACCTTCGTCGTGGTGAGCGACGACGCTAAAAGAACTATGAATGAAAGAAAGACGCCTATCGCGTCCTTCTATGCCAATCTCAAGGTATTCGAGCATTATTATGAAGAAAAATGGTTTCCCTACACCATGCCCATCAGCGATATCCGCGGGCTGCGGGCTGCCATCGAGAACATTGAAAATGACCCTGATATTCTGAAGCGGCACGCCCGGATCGGCGAAGCCTCCCGAAAAGCCATCACAGCCGCAGGACTCAGGCTTTACCTGGAAACCGGCTTCTCCAACACAGTGACCGTCTTTGAGGTTCCGGCCGAAACCACTGCAAAAGCGATCCTTGACACGGTCAGGGACGATTCCGGCATTCTCCTGGCCGGCTCCTTCGGCTGTCTGGCCGGAAAGGTCATCCGCATCGGTCATATGGGAGAAAACGCCACCATCCCCAACCTGCTGGAAACCTTTGACGCCCTGGACCGGGCCATGAAAAAGCTGGGCGTTCCCCTGAAGGCAAGCATGAAAGAAATCTTTGAGGAGGCCGTGAAATAACGCCCCTCAGCTTTTTTCCTTTTTCCTGTTTCCTGCCTGGAACAGAAACATTCCGCCAAGGATCAGAATTCCTCCGAGGATCGTCTCGATTCCAGGCACCTCGCCCTTGAAGATAAAACCGATCAGGCTGGCCAAAAGCGGCTGGGCAAACATGAAATTGGCCACGTCGCTGGTTCTCTCCGCCAGAGAAAAAGCCTTGGTCCAGAACACGTAGGCCAGCGCTCCGCCGAACACGCCAAGGTAAATGACGGAGCCCCAGGAGGAAGCAGATGCATGGGCCATTTCAGGAATGGCTCCCGGCAGGAAAACCAGCAGAAACAACGTTCCGCCGAAAATACTGTAAGCAGTCGTCTGGAACGGCGTATAATCCCGGACAAACATCCGCTGAGTCAGATTGTAAAAGCTTAAGGAAACTGCAGCAAGGATCATCCACAAAACTCCCGGGTTGATGGAAAGGGCCCCATTCCATAGGGTCAAAACCAGAATCCCCGCGAAAGCCATACTGATGGCGATCCAGCCCTTAAGGGGGATCTTCTCATGAAGGAGCACACAGGACAGCACCGCTGTCAGGATCGGAATGATCTGTCCGATGACGCTGCACGTGGCCGCATTGATGGTCTGCACCGACAGATTAAATGCGGTCACATAGCAGGTAAAGCCCAGAAAGCCGGACAGAAGGAATTTCGGCACATCCTTAAGCTTCGGCGGGCCGATCCGCCTGACTGCCATAATGATCAGAAGCACCAAGGAAGCAAATAAATACCGCAAAACCCCGATGCTCTGGCTGGCAAAGCTCTCCTGGGCATACTGAGTAAACAGAACTGCCGTTGCCCAGATAACCGTAGTGATCCCGGCATATATCATATAGACATTGCTGTTTTTCTCTTTGTTCTTTTCTTCCATTTTCTTATCCCCACTCCGCTGTCAAAATCCGGCATTACAGACTTTGCTGTCCTGCCAGTGCCCGTTCCTGATCCTTTACTGCCTCGGCAAACCGTTTCCCCTGGATCCATCTGCCGCAGTAATAATAAACGCTGATTCCGATATGTGTCACGATCCAGCTGAACGGGAAAGCCAGATAGATCACACGGATATCGTAGAAAAATTCCGAAACAACGAAAATAAATCCAACTCGCGCCACACACATGCCGACCAGGCTGACGATCATAGGAACGAGGGAATGACCGGACGAGAGTACTGATCCGTTGATGATCTCATTCCAGGAAAACACAATGTAAAGAGGCAGCTGATACCGAAGTTGCAGCGCTCCGAAGGCAATGGAAGTCTCATCCGTGGTGAATATCCCGCAAACCGGCTCTGCCCAGAAAAAGAGCAGTACACACAGCACGATCGTCACACCGGAGGCGATCCACATACAAATCTGCTTTCCCTTTTTTGCACGGATATAATCCGCCGCACCGATATTCTGCCCGGCGAAGCTGGTCAGTGCCAGACTGAGGGCGGAGATCATCGCATACAAATACCCTTCAATCTTGAAGAACAGGGTACAGCCGGCCATGGCCTCCATACCGAAGGCATTGATCCTGGACTGTACGATAACATTGGAGATATTAATAAGCACCATGCGCAGCCCTGCCGGCACTCCGATCTTAACGATATAAGCGGTCTCCTTCCTATAAAAACGGAGCTTTCTTACCCGCAGCCGGTAGGCATCTTCCAGCTTTGTCAGCTTTAAGAACACCAGGATCGCCGGCAGCACCTGAGAGATGGCGGTAGCCGCCGCAGCACCCCGGACTCCCCATGCAAATCCGCGGACAAACAGAAGATCCAGTCCCACATTGATAATGCCCGATACTGCCAGATAGACAAGGGCGCTTTTAGAATTCCCCATGGCCCGCAGGATCCCGCTTCCCATGTTGTAGACCATGACGGGAATCATTCCCAGAAAATAGATCTGAATATAATCAATGGCCATAGGCAGCACATTATCCGGCGTGTTCATGAGCACGAGAAGCTTCGGTGCAAGGGTGATCCCCACCACCGTCAGAAACGCACCGGACAGAAGTCCAAGAGTGATCGCCGAGTGGACCGTCCGGAACAGGCCCGCCTCATCCTTTCGTCCAAAGGCCTGAGACACCGCAATGCTGGCACCGGTGGAAACACCTACGAACAGATTGATGAGCAGATACACCAGCTTATCGCAGGAACCGATGGCTGCCAGCGCTCCTGCTCCGACGCTCTGTCCCACAATGGCTGCATCCGCCGTACTGTAAAACTGCTGCAGAAGATTTGAGAATAAAAAAGGCAGGGCAAACAATACCAGCTGCTTCCAGATGACACCCTGTGTCAGATCTGTGACCGCCCCGACCCGCTTTTTGTCCATCATAATACTCCTCCCCTGTATATGTTGTCTCAGATAATCCTAACATTGTCGGGATTGCTTTTCAATACAGGAAACTGCTTTGTTTCATCTCATTCCTCCCGCCCGTCAAACTTCCAGGTGTCATAGTTTTTATCATAATATTCCCGCTTCTCCAGCCAGCTCAGGAGAAACTTTTCCGCCAGGCTCCCGTGGGTAATGGCCTCTCTCGCTTCCTCCGGCGTATACCAGGCCGCATCGTCCACCTCCGGCGTCATTCCGCCCAGATCGTCGCTGTCCACGATGCTGGCAAAATTCAGCATCAGTGTATTGCTCTTTTCATAATACTCGCTCATATTGAAGCAGCACTCTGTCACATGAAGTCCCATTTCCTCCTTCACTTCCCTGGCCAGAGCGTGCTCTGCGCCCTCTCCCTTGTTCACATAACCGGCAACCAGGATATTCCGGTCCCTCCCATACTGCTTAATGAGCAGGATCCGCCCGCCGTCCGGACTGTAAACAATGGTGCTGATGGCCACATTAAAGGTAGGAAACCGATAGGCCTGACACGTTTCGCACCAGGGAATCATTCCCTCATTTTCCAGATATTTAAGCTTCAGTTCTGTGCCGCATTCGGTACAATAAGACATGTCCCTTTCCTCCTGCTATCGTTCTTTTCTGCGCATTTCCCACCGCCGCAGCAAAAGAGCCGAGGCCAGACCGCACAGGCCTCCGATCAGCGCTCCTGCCAGCACATCCGTCGGGAAATGGACTCCCACATACAGCCTGGAAACCCCAATGAGAACGGCCAGTCCCAAAAATACATAGCCCCATGCCCGCTTCCCCCTCGGGAGAGTCAGACACAGGACGCAGGCCGTCGCAAAGGAAACGCCGGAATGGCCTGACGGGAAGGAAAAGTCCTTCGGCTTCGCGACGATGGGTATGAGATCTGCAAACTGGTCATAGGGACGGATCCTCTGAACCAGGTTTTTCAGTCCCAGATTCAGAATGATCGCATCAAATGCCAGGGCAAGCAGCACCGCAAATCCGTATTTTCTGGTCTTTGGATAAACTGCCAGCACAAGTCCCAGCACAATGAAAAACCAGCCTCCGTTTCCCAGAAAAGTAACTGCTTTCATAAAACCGTCCAGCCAGTCAGCCCGCAGATTTTCCTGTATAAACAACAAAATATCATGCTCCAGCATAATTGCATCCCCCTTTATTCTGTATGCTTCCTATCTTACCACAGTTTTCCCTGGGGAACCAGCATTTCTCAGTATTTATAGAGGAGCGGGTTCTTTCTGCATGACGCTTCGCAGCTTCAAAAGAGCTCCCTTTTCGATGCGGGATACATAGGAACGGCTGATACCAAGCACCGCCGCCACCTCCCTCTGGGTGTGCTCTTTCCCGCCGAACAATCCATACCGCAGGGCAACCACCTGCTTTTCCCGATCGCTTAAGGAATCCTCAAAGGCACCATACATCCGGCGGATATCCTGGTCAACGGAAATCTTTTCCGCCACATCGCGGCTTTCAGCCTCGATGATATCCACGAGGCTTATGACATTTCCCTCCTTGTCGGTACCGATGGGTTCATAGAGGGACACCTCACGTCCCTTTTTCCGTTCGGCACGGAGGAACATGAGGATCTCATTTGCTATCCTCCCCCCAATGCGGTTTATAAACCTCCTCCGCAGCTCCGAACAGTACCACATGGGCACAGTTTCCATCCCAGACCACCTTATAGACCAGTCTGCGGACAGCTTCCCTCTTCTGTTCGATTGTCATTTCATTAATGGCAGAGCGAAATTCTGACAGGTACCTGCACAGCCCATCAAACTCCCCTTCCTTCAGTTCCTTTTGAGACGCCAGGCTCTCCAGCTCCCCGATGCGATATTCTGTCTCCTGACAGTCCTGATTCAGCTGCTCAATGCGCTTCACCACGTTCTCTCTGGCCGTGCTGTCTCCAAGATCAGTCAGAGAATCCACCAGTGCTTCTGTCTTTTTCTTCGTATCTGCTTTTTCCCTGCGGAGTGCCAAAAGCCTCTCTTCATAATCTGTGCGGCTGGCGGCAGCCCATTTGCGGCTTTGTTCCAGCCGGCCGATCAAAATTTCCTGATCCGCCTTAAGCTTACTGAGCTGATCCAGGACCGCCCGATCCAGCCCATTGCCGTTTGCGTTTTTCATACTGCAAAGACTTCTCTGGCTGCGCTCCTTCCTTTTGCAGACATAGGTATAGATCTGCTTTCCCTCCTCTGTTTTCCTTTTTCCCGGCTTCGGATACATCCGGCTGCCGCAGCTGCAGTACAAAAGGCCGGTGAGCAGTGCTTCGTTTTTCCGCGGCTTGCGATAGGCCTTCGATTTGTTCCGTTCCAGAGATTCCTGTACTCTGATCCACACATTTCCCGGAATCAGCCCCGGGTGCTGCCCCACCGACACGATCCACTGGCTGACCGGGCGCCAGCGGGTAGCCCGGCCCTTCTCCTGATCTGTACGGTTGTAGACCATCATGCCGTGGACACCGTCAAATTCCTCTGCAGAAGAAAACAGCTCTGCATTCCTTTCCGCAAAATATCCGTACGCGTCCTGATCCGCGATCAGATAAACCGGATTCTGCAAAATGGCTTTGATGGAGAACCGGGTGTAATAACGATCATTTTTTGTTTTGATACCCCGTCTCATCAGTTCTGCTTCTGTGACTGTCTGGGAATCGGTCTCCACATACAGGTCATAGATCAGCTTCACGATCTCCGCCTCTTCCGGAATCAGCCTAAGCTTACAGGCCTTTTTTGTTTTCCCGTCCACAGTCACGGTTTTTACGCTTTCCGATCCATATCCGGTGGGCGTCACTCCTCCCAGCCATCGGCCGGTCTTTGCCAGCTCATGCATATTGTCACGGATGCGCTCGGCAATGGTTTCCCGCTCCAGCTGGGAAAAGACCGAAGCAATATACATCATAGCCCGCCCCATGGGCGAACTCGTATCAAACTGCTCTCTGATTGAAACAAAAGCAATATCCAGACGGGACAATTCTTCGATCAATCCGGCAAAATCGCTGATATTTCGGCTGATCCGGTCAAGCCGATAGACAATGATTGCTTTGAATTCATGCTTTTTGGCTGCGTCCATCATCCGTTTGAAGGCCGGGCGGTTCAGATTGCCTCCAGAAAATCCTTCGTCTTCATAAACAATCATCTGTTCCGGCGCGGCTTCTCCATAGTGAAGCCGGATATATTCCCTGCAGAGCTCGATCTGATTTCCGACGCTTTCTCCCTTTCCGGTGAATTTCGATTTACGGGAATACACCGCAATGCAGCTGTCCTTCCCCTGCATCTTTTTCCTCCCCACATCGACATGCGCTGTTCTTTCTTCCATTGTATCGCACCGCAGCGCCGGAATATGCACAGCCAAAACGCAATTTAAGGGCACGCATTGGCGAGTGCCCCTGGGTACAGATCAGGTATTGACTTTTATTGTCCAACAGAGTAGCCTGTCTATAGAATCTATACTTTAACAAAAAGGAGAAGAAACAGACATGGAAGACAAGGAGCTCGCCTGGGAGGCGGTTAAGACAGAACACATTGTACAGGATCAGTGGATCGATTTTCGAAGAGTCGCATACCGGCTGCCGGATGGAACCGTATTTGAGCCGTTTTATAATTACAGCCGAAGAAGCTACGTGATCATCGTGGCATCCGATACAGAAGGAAAGTATCTCTGTGTCCGGCAGTTCCGCCACGGAATCGGGGAGGTTACGACGGAATTCCCTGCCGGCGGCATCGAAACCGCCTCGGGGACCGATTATGATAAGCTGGCTGCCTCAGAGAATGCACTGGAAGCGGCAAAACGGGAGCTTCTGGAGGAAACGGGATATTACTCTGATGAATGGACACACCTGATCACGGTGCCGTCCAACGCGACCATCGCAGACAATTATGCGTATGTTTATGTGGCAAAGAACTGCAGAAAGGTGGATGATCTCCATCTGGATGATACGGAGTTTCTGAATGTAAAAAAGCTGGCGCCGGAGGAGATCGAAGACCTGATCCGACAGGAAAAGTTCCAGCAGGCCATCCACATCATGGCATGGCTGCTGGTACAGAGAAGAAGCCGGGAATGATTTCCGGCGGGAGTTTCCAAAAGTTTGTGTAAACCTCTGAATTGATGTAAGATAATCTTATTCAGTTCGGAGGTTTTATTTATGGCACGTAGAAAAACGGATTCACCTCAGAAAGCAGCTCTTCGAGAAAT
>NZ_JASGBQ010000036.1 GCF_030053595.1 Fusibacillus kribbianus | reverse complement strand
CAGCAGGGTCATGTAATCAAAGGTATGCTGATGCTGCTTTGCTATTCGTTGGGACTTGGCATTCCTTTTCTTCTCAGTGCTATTCTGATCGACTATTTGAAGTCAGCCTTCAACTGGATTAAAAAACACTACCGGATCATCAATACTGTCAGCGGCTGTTTCCTGATATTGGTGGGTATCCTGATGGCAACAGGAACGCTGGGACAGCTACTCAGCCTGCTTAGTTGAGGAGGGTTTATGAATAAAAAGAAGATAATAATGATACTCGTTCTTGTGTTTGTTCTCATTTTAGGTGGCGCAGGAATTCTATATAAACAGCTTGGACAGAAACTGGCTCCCAATCTGCTTGCTACACAAACACCGCAGGAAACTGAATCCACAGAAGCCTCCACTCCAACAACACAAGAGGATGAATCAGAAAAGATATTGGCACCGGATTTTACAGTTTACGATCTGGACGGAAATGAAGTTCATCTTTCGGATTTTATCGGGAAATCCGTTGTCCTAAACTTCTGGGCAAGCTGGTGTAGTCCCTGTAAAATGGAAATGCCTGATTTTAACGAAAAGTATCTGGAAATTGGTGAAGAAGTACAGTTTCTCATCATCAATATGACCGATGGCTCCAGAGAGACTGTGGAAACTGCATCTGCTTTCATCGCAGAACAGGGCTATTCTTTCCCGGTATTTTACGATACAGATCAGGATGCCGCTACAACCTACGGTGTTTATTCACTGCCTACCACATATTTTATTGATGATGAGGGAAACGCAATCGCTCAAGCAACGGGGGCAATTGATGAAGAAACCTTGCAGCGAGGAATTGACATGATTATTTCCGACAGGTGATGATCAGCATATTATATCGAAGTAAAATACAAAAAAGTGGCCACGGTTTCACACTTCAAAACGGAATGGACCGTGGCTCTTTCTCTACTTATATCGAATTGAAAATGAAGGCAGGGGGCCAAAGTTTGAAGTTCTGAAAAAGCTCGTCCGCGAATTAGCTATTGATGCGAACTCAATCTTCTACCCCGAGAAGCCGTCCAAAGATTCCGAAGTAGAAGATCTCGTCCGCACGCTTTATAGCTGTGATGACTGTTCCATGAAAATTGTCAAAGCAACCGCAAAAGCCGCGTTGGAAAGTCAAACTGATAAAGAATGAAAACAGAGCCAATAACAGGCAATCGTAAATCTGCTTGTTATTGGCGGCCTTTTCTGTCCGAGTTTCGTATTCAGTTCTTTTTCAGTTCTGCTCCACATTTCACGCAGAAGGTGCTGCCGGGTTTTACCGCAGCGCCACATTTGGTGCAGAAAGAAGCCGTCTGTCCCTGAGCGGAAACTACCTGGATATCGGCAGGGTTACCGGGCTGAGGCGAAACAGGCTGCGGGGGTGGAGTCTGGTTGGACTGGACAGCCGGGGGATTCTGCCCGGGAACGCCCAGCCGCTCCGCCAGGCTTTGGTTGCCCGTAGCGCGGGTACCCGGCTCAATCTGCCGCAGCTTGTTTTCAATGGCATCTGTTCCCTTGTAGACCACCTTTGCGATGATATACCGGATCAGATATATAAGCGCTACAACACCAACGGCGCATATAATAAGCAACAGATTTTCATTCATGGTTCTTTCCTCCTGGTTCCATTAGAAAAAGCTGGGGTTGGTTTTTACTTTGATGGGGATGTTCTGGACCTGGGCACCTGGGTCAATGGAAAGGAACATTTTCTCGATTGCGGTAATCAAAATGTTCATAGGGATGTGCTCCTGCACCATACCCCGGTAGGTCTTCCAATTGGTGAAATGGAAATACCACACGTTCTGGTCGTACACATCGTTCTTCCGATACATTTCAGCCTTCCAGTTGCTTCCGGTAAAGAAGAATGCCTGATTTGTATCATTCCTTTGAACGGATACGCCGCTTCCTCTTAAATCAGCATCCTGGATCCCCTGCAGAACACGGGCAAAATCTGCACCCCGCAGGGTGAACTCCTCCGCCTGCTCCGTGATGACATACTTACGTTTTACGATTCTTCCTTCATCCAAAAGCTGGTTGTTGACCTTTCCTTGGCGAAGTCCAAAGTACAGGCCAATGGCAACCGCTCCAACGGAAAGTAAAATTGCAAACCACATAATCAATTCCTCCTAAATTTTATTTTTCAAATTCTGTGCCGCCGATGTTGATCACATTTCCCGACTGCGAAAAGGATTGCTCCCATGTGTATTCCTGCCCAAGCAGATTATATGTGATGATTATTTGATCGCCGTCGATCCGATATGTGCCGCTGGAATTGATGCCAAAAGCAGACATGGTCGGATGACGGCCAGCAGTATAGCCAGCAGTCGCTTGTTTCTTTTCATGTACATGAAGAATCCTCCTTTGATTGATTTTTTATGCTACGATTCAATTTAAACAACAGCTTTTTGCCCGGGTTCGGCATTCATCCTTATTCCAACCTTGAACCGCATTTCGCGCAGAACTTCGATTGACTATCCATAGCAGCTCCGCACCGTGCGCAGAATTTTACTGTCGGCTCGGGAGCCGGATCCTGCACCTCATCCGATATGGTGGAAGGATGCTCCTGCGGCAGTACGGTTGTTTGTGGCTGTTCGGGCGAATAATACATCATTTGTGGATTGAGGGTATTTGCACTTCTGTTGACGCTCTGCACGAAGGTATGATTTTGCGGGGCATTTTTTCGATAAAGCATGAAAACCTGTATGGCAAAAACGGCAATAAATCCAATCCATGCCAAACCGTACAGGGCAAGCTTAAAGCTTGTCCGCAGAGCGAGCAGGACATATATGACCTCGTATGCGCCAAGCATACAAGAGATGACGAAGAAGACAATCCGAAGAGTATTTTTATTTTCGTCTTTTTTCAATGCCAAAATCCATGCCATAGTAACCAATGCATACAATACAAACTGAACGATTACCCGTTCCGCCCCGCGCCAGCCGGAAAAATAATAGCCTCCGTAATTGATAATCTGCTGAATTGCAGTAATCAGGCTGCCAACGCTAAACAAGGAATATGTAAAAGCCATGGAGAAAGATTCTATCTTCACTTTCTTCACGCACATCCAAAGCTGCAGAAGGCCGGCAAGCGCACACATCCAGATGTACACCTGACCGTTGAGATTGATCAGTAAAAAAAGCGAGCTGACGGCAGAAATGATTGCCAAGGTGCGCTGAAGCGGATCCAGCTTCCAGCTTTTTACAAGCAAGGCTATGTAGCTCATCACAGAACGAAGGCTGCCGTCCATCAAATCTTCCCTTTCGGAAGTACCGGGACTGTATTTTGTGTCATTCATAAGTAAACTCTCCTTATTTTTTAGTATTTCTGCACCCTCATTCAACGGGAATCTCTTCGTAAGTATTCTCCACCTTCAAATAAACACCGTTTGAATCGTAAAGTTCCATTTCCATTAGCTGACCAAATTCATTCATTTTGAAATGGTTCCCGGGCTGACCATCGCTAAAAACGGTAATTTCCCGGATGATATCGTTTTGTACGTCATAAACCTCATAATGGTCTTCATAATAGACCGTATTTCCTTCTACCTTTACAACGCCGTCTTCTCCCGGTACGAAGTCAAAATAATTGTCCAATAAAAGCACCGTATCTTTCTGGCCGGACGGTTGCTCCTCGCGGCTGCCTACCGGTTTTCCGTCCGATGTATAGAGCCATTGCACGCTGTATGTTTCATCCCCGCTTTGCATCGTTCCACAAACCTCAATATAACCATCCTCATGAACGATGATTCTGTCATGTGAATAGTTCGTAATGGTTTCTGTCCCTTGAACAGTTACACGTGCAGTTTTTGGAAAGCTGACTGATAGCGTTCTTTTCCCGGAAGATTTTCCGCAGGCAGTCAACATTGTGGCGCATAGGATTACGGCCAGCAGTACGGATAATAGCCGTACTTTTACGTTTGTTCTCATAGATTTTCCTCCTACTAATTTTTTGTAAAAATTCTTTTGTATGTGGCAATAAAAAGCAAGCGATGCGCCCGGTTATCCTACCGGATCATTTTTCAGTCTTGCACCACATCTCGTACAGAACATGGAATGGCTGTCCATAGCAGCACCGCACTGTGTACAGAAAACGGTTCCCGTATCAATCCCATTATTTTATAGGTCGATATGGCCGCCGTACACTGTATGCCCACTTGCTTTATCTACAGGACGCTTTGTACCACAAGCACCGCAGAAATCCTCATCCGACGGAAGTTCCCTGCCGCAACCAGTACAGAATACCTTTTGTTCTGCATGATCCGGTTCAGTCCGAGGCTGTTCCGGACGTCTGGTGCCACAGTTGACGCAAAATATCTCGTCTGGCAGCAGTTCCCTGCCGCAGTTGGTGCAAAACACCTTTTGTGCGGCGTCTGAAGCACCAGCGCTCTGATAGACCGGCTGTCCGTAAGGCTGTCCATATGGTTGCGCAACAGGCATTTGGTAGACAGCCCTTTCCTTTTTATAGGGATGCGTCAGCCACCAGCCCAGCAAGAAGGTCATGGGGAGCCCCACTACCAGAATGGAAAACATACTCAGCATGATTCTGTCATGGTCTGGTGCATGATTAATGATTGCCAAATATCCCTGATGCAGGTCAGATAGATTGTTCACCAGGTACAAAATACCGGGAACAAGCCAAATCGCCCGGTTGAACTTTGCAATACCGGATTTCTCCTTCCAGTCCTGAAAGGCAGCAAACAGCAATAACAGCAGCGCAATCACTGCGGCAATTGCTTGGCCTAAGAGAAGATCTTTCCAAGCTGACCCCCAGAGGCTGCGGCTAAACACAATATCGCAGATGCATAAAAGCGGTATGACCAGTTCCAGCCCCAAGGCGAGGAAAAGGGTTAGTCTCCGCTTCCGCTGGTACAGCACCACTGCCAGCACGATCCCCGAAATCAGGGAAAGAATTGGAAGAAGTAGGGTGTTCAGAAGCCGGTTCCAGGGCATATGTGGAAGTGAGGCATAGGTCATAAAAATGCTTATTAGCTCCAGTAGCACATTGGCTGTGCAGAAAATCGCTGCTACCGGAAATTTTATTTTCTTCGTTTCGTTCATGTTTCTACCTCCAAGAAATACAATTAGACCGCCAATGGCCGCAATCGCTATCAGCAAGGCATATGCGCCGCCAAAAACATGGATCATTTTTCTAACTCTCTATGGAAAGGATGATCTTGCCTCCGGAAACCATATAAGTTCCGCCGAATGAACCGCTCCCCGTCAAAGCCGGATCCTCAAGGATTTAAAGCTGCAAAACAGAACTCCGATGTTCCAATCATCTCAGAAATTGTCTTGCTTGAATAAATAACCTTATCCTCAAAGCTGAGGTATAAATTTCCTGCCTCAAAACGCGCCGTTCCCTCAAAATTACCAAATTCCGAGGTTACCGTTCCCGTATGGCCAGATATCGTAATCGTCAATTGTTCTCCAAACAATCGGTAAAAGCTGAGGTTTCCTGAAAGAGTGGAGGCATCGACGGCATCCAAGTGAAGAGAACCTTCCATATCGCTGTTTTCCCGTTTCCATACCCAATCACCTTCGTAATCGTAGGCAGAAACCGTATCCTCCAGTGAATTCTCTGGAACAGCAAGCTCCAACCGTTTTAGGATATCTTCCATATCTGTCTGGAGCGATTCCTTCATCAGGTTTTTTTGTGCTCCGTAATCAGTGACACGGTCGCATACGTAGAACTGAACTGAGTTATATTCCGTAAATTCCATCCCATCCGGAAGCTGGTTCATATAAAAGGCGTTGTTTTCATATTGATAAACCTCTCCAAATTCCCCATTCTCGTCGAAGCCATATAAATGAACATACACGGGATTTTGATCCAGAGAATCATATACCGGAACATACAGGTTTCCGGCATTTTGATAAATGCGGCTACTAATGGCAGCTTCTTGGTTTTCCTCCTGCTGCCTTTCGCAGAAAAGCTGAACCGCTTCGCCATTTTTTACTGTCCATACATCAACAAACGGAAAAATGCTCTCTTCATTGTTATAGAGCATCACCAATTCCTCGGTGCCATCCTGATTAAAGTCCATCAGATCAATTTTGAATACACCACGTGCGCAGCATTCATATTCAACTTCATCAAACCATAGAGCGCCATGCTCTGCAATGGTTCGGTCAATCACATCCGCATACAGCTCGGTAGTATTGACAGTCTCCTGATTATCTATTGAAGCGTCCTGAACAGAGCCGTCCTGAACAGAGCCGTCCCAAAAAACAAAGGATCCGTTGCTCCCATTCGGGTGGAACTGGCGAAAACGACAATAGTCAAAACTGTCAGCCCACTGGATGAACCAACATTCGCCATTCCAGCCTGCATAGATCAAATCAGGAATCCCGCTTACGCTTTCTGGCAGGTCGAAGGCAGTTTCCTTCAGCGTTTCAAGATCGAGAAGGCAAAGGGACATATCCCTGAAATAGTAGAGTCCTGCGTCGCTAAGAGCAAATCGGTTATATGTTCTCTCATAAGATGCAAGCTTTTCAATTTCGCCGTCATGAATGTTTAATCGGTAAATGTTGTCTGAATCTGCATAATATAGATAGTCACCTTTTGGAATAAAGGAGAAATACTTCTCCACGTCATCATCGTCCTGGGATGGCACTCTACCGATTTCCTCTTCCTCAGAATCTACCGCTTTTCGATACAGAGTTTCTCCCATCAGATTATTCACCACATCAGGAACAAAATAATAATAGTATCCGTCGTTATACGCTACAAAGCAGGCAGGCCCCTCAAGGTCAAGAAAATCCTCCTGTTTGCACAGCTCACCGGTATTCAGATCCAGCCGGTAGAAGAAATATCTGTTGCCGAAGACGAGATAGTCTTCAAAGAAGTAAATACTGTTTATTTGAGACGGAAATTCGCCATATGTGTTGAGCTGCTCATAGCTTACAAGGGTGCCGTCCTCCTTGCCGTCTTTGCTAATCCAGTGAATTTCGTATTTCTCGTCGCCCTGCTCTGTGGCATTTGTGCATTCCAGAAAGCAGATCTTATCGTTCCATAAGAACAGCGCTCCCAGCGGATACTTGGACCATCCATCACCCTTTATTTGATCTGATTCATAGAGAATTTCCGGCTTTGAATTCGACTGATCACCGATGCGCATGATATAAGCCTGATCCCCTGCCTGTTCACCAAGATAGTAAATGTATTCGTCATCGTAAATAACTTCACTGGCACCAAGGGAAACAGAGCCTTGGCCGTATTCAGGAACGTTGTCTTTGGGATGGAACACAAAAATCAATGCTACGGTAAGAATGACCGCCAGCAATACGCCGCCAAGAGAAAGGCCGATGATGAGCCCCTTTTTCGACTTCTTTTGAACCGGAGCCGCCGCACCATAGCCCATTTGCCCATTAAAATTAGGCTCCTGCATCAGCGGCTCCGGTTTCGGTGTTTGGATATTTACCATTTCATCCAATATACCTGCCGGTTGCTGCGGCACCGGTGAAGCTTCTTGTGATATCTTTACAGGAGCACCACACACACTGCAAAATCTTGCGTCCTCCGGCAAAGGATTTCCGCACTTTGAACAGAACATAATCTCTACTCCTCTCGCTTGCCGGAGACAAAAGCAGTCCCAGCTTATTTTTCCATCTTATTTTACTTGAACCGACAAAAAAGCGCCCCACACAATCAGGTAGTTTTCAGAAAAAAATTTGGAATTATTCTGTGCACTACCCTTTTATGTGGGGCCTATGTATTGGGTTTTATTCTTCTGAGGCAGGGGAAGGCTTCTTAGAATTCGCCATCTGTTGGGTCGGCCTTCATCTGAAGGAGAAGCTCCGTGCCGTCCTTGTGATAGAACTTGTAGCACTCTACATAGCGGCCATAGTCCCCGGTTCCGGCGTCGCCTTTGACGGTGAAAATTCCCTCGCTGTACTGATACTGCCCATAGGAGTTCCACCCCTCAAAATGTACATTATCGGGCAGGAAGCTCATATCATCCCCAATGGGCCGATAGGTTTCGCCGGTGATGTCATAGAAGGTATCCTCCAAACCGGTGTGTTCAATAAAATAGCCGCCGTCAAATGTACTCATGTTAAAACCGTCCTCTTTCATAATGGGGTCGTACATTAGGTTCCCCTGGGAATCAAAGCAGGCGTAGAATTTGCTTCCGTTGTCTCTGGCCTCCATGACCACCCCAGCGTGTCCGTTCAGGAAGGCTCCCATCTCCTCAAACATATATCGCTCTGCGTATTCCTCAAAGCTGATGACGCAATTTCCATTAATATCATAATATCCGTATGTACGGGGATCCTCTGAATGATAGGAATAAATACCAAACAGGCCCTCTGCATAGCGGCCTATATCAACCTCCAGGTTATCCTCAAATACAGGGGAGAAATTGCCGGACGTATCCATCTTCCTGATATAGTTATAAAAAGAACCTGAAACGACAAATCCGTCATAGAACTTTTCACCGCCATATATAGCGGGATATTCTGAAAGCTTGACAATACTCCGGTCCGACAAATTGCATAGCCGTATTTCATCCTCCTTTGCATTTCCCGAGCTACCAGTATTAAGCAGGTACATCCCTTCACCCAGATCATAGTCATATGCGGATCTGTCTGCTACGTTCGTCCAGGTTTCCGGCTCCGTGCCGTAAGGATCGGTAAAGCCGATCTGATAGGTGGCGTCAATGTTAAAGCCTTGCAGGTAACGCTGCACCAAAATGGTGTTCCCATAGCCTCCAAGGTAGGTCCAATCATGCTCATCGTCCTTTGTGCTGTCATAGATGATGCCTTCGGAAATACTGAGAATTGCGAATTCGTCGTAATAAACCGCAAAATGGACACCTTCTCTTGCCACCACCAGCAGGTCATCATTGAGCCACTTGGTATATTCGTACTCCATAGCGAAGGGGAACCGAGCCACCTCCATGCCCTCCTTGTCAAAGACAGCGGAGGTGCCGTCATTGAAGGTGACGTAGTTGTACCCATTGTGATAGCCGGTGCAGTTCTCTATGGTGGTGCCATCAACGGTAATGTAGCGCTCTTCCAGCTGGGTGGCCTCCGTGTATTCCGGTTCCTCCGGCTGGGTGTACTCCGTATTGTCCATGAAAATGTCATCCTGGGAGCTGTCCTGCAAATTGTGCCGGGCCCACCAAGTATATTCATCCGGACGGAAGGTGACATAGTCATAGAAGCTTCCGAGATTGTTCCAATAGGGTGCAAAAATGCAGCTATTGTCCGGGCCTGGATATATTGCGCTGAAGCAGAATTCCAATCTGGTTCCCTCTCGAAGAAGCTCGTCCGGGACATCATAGTGTGTCTCCTCTAAGGTCTTCAGGTCGAGACCGCAAAGCCGCCTCTGGTTCCAGGTATTCCGGTAGGTATAATAAAGGGTTTCATCACTCAGAGCAAAGGGAAGACTCTCCGGTGTCATATCGCCGATGCTGGAAAGGTTCTCGACGCTTCCCTTCTTTGTATCAATGCGGTAGAAATCGTGATACCACCCGTTGGAATTTTGTTCTGTGGCCTGAAAATACAGATAATTTCCGTTGGGCACAAAATTCCAGGCAATGTTTTCCTCAGGCAGTTCAGCGACTAGTTCCAAGTCCGAATCTTCTGATTTCCGATATAGGGCCTCATCCGTGCCGTCGCTGGTAAAAACATAATAGGAAACGTCGCCCTTACAGGCGACCATATGGAACCAGCCTCTATCGTCCCGAATGGCACCATCCTCCACTGAAAGGCCTCCCGTGCGAAGGTTAAGCCGATAAACATACCAGCTATGGCCATACGCAGCATCCGTGTAAAAGGTAAGGATATCTCCTTCCAGGTAGGGATGATACCACCGCCAGGGAGCGCACAGGCTTACCTGGTCATCCCAGCCGTCGATCTGATACTCTGCCTGCTCCACAAGCTTGTCTGTGGTTGCAATGGCTCCCTCCAACTCTTTATCCTTGTCCAGCCACCACAGGCCGGAATCATTTCCATAGCAGACCTTTCCATTCCAGAGGAACAAGTTTCCCATGTGATGGGTTTCTCCTTCATGGAGCTCCACACTGTGGAGACTTTGGGGTTCTCCTTCCATCTTGTTGTCGATTTGCATAAGACAGATTTCCTGCGCTGCCGAGTCCTCATAGAAATAGTAGGTATACTTCTTGTCATAGGCAAAGATACTGACGGGGATCGGGTCGGAGCTACTACCCTTCTTCCCAAAGGCAAAAATCATTGCCACGGCCAAAATGGCCAGCAGTACGCCGCTAACAGAAAGTCCGATCACAAGCCTCTTCCTAGATTTTTTCTCGGATGCTTTTGCATCATGCCCCAATAATTTATGGGAATTCTGCGCCGCCATAAGCGGCTCTGGTTTTGATGTTTGGATGTTTACCGTTTCATCCGTTATACCTGCCGGTTGCTGCAGTACCGGGGCGGCCTCTTGTGATATCGTTACAGGCGCTCCACAGGCTCCGCAGAATTTTGCATCATCCGGCAAAGGATTTCCGCACTTTGAACAGAACATAATCTCTACTCCTCTCGCTTGCCAGAGACAAAAGCGGTCCCGTCTCATTTTCCACCCTATTTTACCTGAACGAACAAAAAAGCGCCCCACACAATCAGGTAGTTTTCAGAAAAAATTCGAAAATTTTCTGTACACTACCCTTTTGTGTGGGGCGGATTTGGCCTTTCATGTTATAATATCTTTATCGTACTCTAACTGCATCAATCAGTTAGGATCATCTTTTTGTAAGGGGGGGATAGAATGAGCGAGCGGAAAAAATCCGTTGTTCGGCTTTTTGCGGCAGCGACGCTGTTGTTTGCAGTCTCCGCATACCGGCAGCTCAGCATGCGGTATTGGCCGGAGGATTTTCTGCGGCCATATCTTGTCTGGGCGGTCTATATGCTTCTGCTTTTCGGCTGGCAATATACCATTACAACAAAAATCATACAGAAATCCATGCGCAGCCACCTGACTGCTCAGAATATCGTCAGTATCCTGTATTTAACGGTTCGCTTCGTTCAGGATGCTTTCCTCTATGTCAATATTCCATGGATGCGCTTTACCGGATACTTTATCAATATCGCGGCTGTCTTCATACCACTGTTCGGGTTTTACAGCGCATTCTATCTCGGCAAGCCGGAGGATTACCAGATCAGCAAAAAGTGGTATCTGCTCCTAATCCCGGCATGTTTTCTGAGCATGCTGGCACTAACCAACGATTTGCATCATTTTCTATATTACATTGTGCCGGAGGAACCCCAGCCAAATTTGTATTTCCATCCATACATCGGCACATATATCATCTATATTTGGGGACTTAGTATCATCAGTTATCAGGTATATGTGATTTATCAGCGAAATGGTATGACAAAGTCAGACCCTCTTTACCGGAAGCTGATTCCCTTCTATGAACCGATCCTACTGTTCCTGTTCAGTATTCCTTATGCTGCGACGGCCTACGTGGTGCGGTTTGAGCTTGTGGAATATTCGGCGGGGCTGATTTTCATTCTTGTGCTTTGCTGGGAGCTCTATATCCTGACCGGACTGATTCCGGTAAACACGCAGTACGAGGAAGTGTTCCGGCGGTCTACGGTGGCGATGCAAATTCTTTCACCGAACGATGAGCGGATTGCAGTATCGGAAAATGCGGCGGAAATCACGCCTGCTATGCTGGAAGCTCTAAAGCAAAATCAGCATTTTTCTGCTACGGAAGATATTACCATGCACCTGCACCAAATCCCGGGCGGGTATATGGTCTGGCAAACCGATCTCTCGCAGATCAATCAGGCTTTACGAGAGCTCCAGAGACTGAATGCGGAATTGGAAGAAAAACAGGATCTACTGGCGCAGGAAATTCGCATTCAATCGGATGAAACAAGTATTCAGGTGCGCAATGATATTTACGACAGCTTATCATCGGACGTGGCCGGGCAGCTTTTTCTGCTGACAGCGATTTTATCTAAGGAGTCCCTTTCGACGGACGACTGGAACCGCATTTGCCTCATTGGCACCTACATCAAGCGGTTCTGCAACTTGCGGCTCACTTATCAGGAACAGCAGATGATTCCGATGGGTGATTTAGCCATCAGCTTGCAGGATATTGCGAAATGTATGAAGAATCTTGGAATCAGGACAAACTTGGATTTTTGTCCCACATCGAATTTAGAGCCAGAGCTGATTCTTCTCATTATGAAAGCCTTGGAAGCGCTTCTTGAGGAGGCAGATTTTCGTCTGGCCTCCATGACAATCCAAATCAGCGATACGGTTTGCTTTGAGATTACCGGTACAGATCGCGAGTTTGTTCCTCGCTTTTTAGAGGGAGGATATCGTCTTCAGGCAGAAAAGGTTCCGACAGGTTATCGGCTTTTGCTCTTGCAGGAGGGAGAGGTGATGCAGTCATGAAAAAGAATACATCAGCTAAAATGATTAAAAAAGCCATCGACTCTTACCCCGGCGGAATCTGCTTCTCCGCATTGGATGGGCGGGTCATCCTTGTCAATGAGAAGATGAACAAGCTGATGCTGGAGCTGACCGGACATACAATTCTGAACGCAAAGACGGCATGGGAGGAGCTAACAAATTTTGCCAATAACGGCAAGGCGGAAAAGCTAACCCAATCCTGGCTGCCAAAAGATACGAACAATGAAAATGAAAGCACCCACCAACAGTTGTTCTTCCGCTTCTCCGACAACTCGGTCTGGCGTTTTGAACTGAGATTTCTTGATTCCAATACCGTTCAGGTTGAAGCGGCGGAAATTACAGAACTCTACCGGCTCAGCGAGGAACTGTACGAGAACACCATCCGACTGCAGGAGATGCAAAAGCGGCAGAAAGCCTTGCTGGGCAGTATCGTGGAGATCAATTTGAATAAAGAGATTCTTGCCGCGAAAATGCATATCCATGATGAGCTGGGGCGCTGTCTATTGGCTACCACAAAAGCAATCACGGAAGACAGTTTGGCTGAGAATGCCGACATGCTGCGGAAAAGCTGGAACAGCACCATTCACGATTTCTCCGATATTTCTACCGTATGGACGGTTCCCGACTCCTCTCTGCAATCTGAACTGATGCAGGTGGCGGAACTGATTGGCTGTAAGGTTATCTTCTCTGGGGAACAGCCCACCCAGCGCAAAGCACTACAGCTTTTGTATGCCGCCATTCGGGAGGCGCTCACCAATGCAGTACGCCATGCGGACGCTACGGTATTGATGGTAAAAATAGAGCAAGACGAGAAAAACTATCATATAGAGATATCCGACAACGGCGGCGTTACTGTTTCAAAAATTACGGAGGGCAACGGCCTTAGCGCATTGCGTCAGCGGCTGGAGCAGGAAGGAGCTACCCTGAAGGTACTCTGCGGCAACAGTGTTTCCCTGCTTGTGGATATTCCCTTTGATTTTGATGAACCCCAGAAAGGAGGACGGAAATGATACAGGTTCTAGTTGTAGAAGATTCCAGGATTACCCGCGATGCCATTGAGAGCCAGATTGCCAAATCAGAAAGATATGTCCTGTACGCCTCCATAGAAAATGCAGCCAATGCAGAAATTGCCTGTCTGCGTGGAAGTGTCGATTTAATCTTGATGGATGTATGTACGGCTGACGAAGAATCCGGCCTGAAAGCTGCGGCAAAGATCAAGCAGTATAATCCAAAAATCAAGATCATCATTATGACTTCTATGCCGGAGCATTCGTTTATTCAGAAAGCGAAAGCGTGTGGTTGTAACGGCTTTTGGTATAAGGAATATGGTAGTACTGCCTTAATGGAGGTCTGCGACCGGGTGATGAATGGTGAATTTGTTTATCCCGAGGACGCGCCAGTGATTCGTATTGGGTACAGCAACAGCGCCGAGTTTACCAGTCGGGAATTGGATATTATTCGGGAGCTGGCGCAAGGCAGAAAATATGAGGAGATTGCGGCGGATCTGGATATTACGCTAAATACCGTCAAGTACCACATCAAAAATATTTTACAGAAAACAGGCTACCAGAACACATTGCAGTTGGTGGCCGAGGTGGTAGAAAAGCGGCTGATTTTACCGAAGTATTAAGGAGGATTCCATGAAAAAACAACTATTAAAAATCATTTCCATTCTGATCGTTTTGCTACTGGTACCCACAGGGTGCAGCAAGGAGAGTATTCTCCCCTCTACCGATGAAACACCGGATAAACCTGGCAATATTCTGACCCTCGACAAAGCCCTGGAGGCCATCCTGCCTGAAGAGGAAGCAAACCCCTATGCCAAGCCGGGCTTTGTCCGTGCCATAACCGTCGGCGAAAACTCGTATCTTTACGATTTTAAAGGAAAGCGAGTCATTATCCTCGAAAACACCGCCGAGGGATTTATGAACACCAACCGGGAAGATATTGTCTATTTAAAAAACGACGGAAACTTGTATTTTTCGGATTCCGATTTAACAGCCCCCAAGCTGATAGACAGCAATCTCAGTGATTTTACCAACAACGCCTTTATCGGTGACTGTTTCTACTATACGGCTTCCGCTACTGCGTCAACCGTTCGTTCTCTCAATCAATACAATTTTGTGGAAGGCGTTCACGAAACCCTTCTGGAAGCTTATCAGGGAGAAACCCGGAACCTGTGCCGGGTGGAAACGGATACCGAGGTGCAGTTTTATTCCGTTGCCACGGAAACCGGCGAGTTTAGGCAGTTGGGGGCCTTCCCCAAAGATCAGCTGGGCCTTGACGCCACCTGCACGTTCACCTACTTTGATGCAGACACTGATTTTCGGATTTGGGTCTACGACAGCAGAACCGGCTGCACGGCTCTTACCTATGAGGACGGGGAGCTTTCTTGTCTGGCCCAAAATTCCTTCAACCAGGATGAACGCCATGGAATCGGTCTGACTCTGCTTTCAGGCGATACCGGCGTGATTATTTTTGAAAGAGGAGAAATTGAAAACGGCGGACGGGTGTTCTACAGACGACAAAATCAGGAAATTATCACTGTTCAGCAGCCTGACTGCTACTTTTTACCCCGTGCAACTTGGTACGGCGAAACGGCAGACGGCTGCTACTTGATTGGCGCAGACCGCTATGCAGGCTACGATCAGGACATTGACGCCACCCTTTATCTGTACTGGCTCGGAAATGATGGGATTCTGCAGCGGATAGATGAAATTTCACGCCCGGTGGAAATGGACACAGGTAGAGGCGGACTCACTTTTCAACAGATGGAACTTCTGGATGAGCATACCCTGCTCTATTTTGACGGAAATAGCTACCCTCATCTGGCAACGCTTGATAAGGGCACGGTTACCGAAGACCGCCTGCTTTTGGAGGAAACAGTCCGCGAATACGAGGCCGTTCCTTATTACGGAGGAACCTGCGTTTTATTTACCACGGAAAACTACAATGAATACTTCCTGCACAATGCAGACGCTCCCCTTGTATATGTGGGGATGGTTATCAACCTTGGCGGCGTCAGCACTGATGGCGAATATATCTATCTGGTTACGGAAGCCGGCAATCTGTACGCCTTCTCCAAATCCGAGATTCTGTCCTATGCAGATGAACGCACCGGCCTTAGCGCAGCCTACGGCCAGGATAATGCCATTGCGTCTTATGTAGAACCCGACAGCCTCACCAGCGGGATATTTGGTGGATTACTTGACCCAAAATCTATTATATTTGAGACCTTTGACATGCCGGAGGAGAACGGAGTTTACTTTTATGACGGAACCTCCGCAGAACTGATCGGCACCATTCCCAAAAAGTCGCTTAACTTCTGATACCCTTGCCCCGAAAGCTCACCGATGCTGTTTTTAGGGAGGTGCCGTAAACCGTCCATGGCATTCCAACAATCGAAAGAAGACTTTGATTTGTCCAGCCGCAACTCCGTTTCCATTACCTTTCAAAAAGGGATGGCCTTTTCCAGGAGGCCGAATGCTGGGCAAGGCCGAGCCTTTTGATGGATGCGCTGTATTATGCCGCCCTGACCGATGGCTGCGGCAGCATTGATGAGATCTATAGTTGCATAGGTCGGAAAGCTGTTTGAATTTTCCGATGCCGCTGACGCCGATGATACGTTGGAGCGGATCGCCTTCACTATTACAATCCGTGCCGTCAAGGTTATCTAAAATTGAATAACAAAACAAAGCCCCAGGCAAGAAGTGTGAGCTTCTCCCGCCTGGGGTTACCTTTTGGCTAGGATATTTTGGCTTTTCAAGCGCATCATCTATATTTTTGTAGCTTCGATACATTCGACTAGAAGGCACGGGTTCATCGAAGCTTTCGACGCAATCGATAGCGACATACCGGATGACACTACGACACATTGCGACATTATATAATTGGTGCATTTTCGAATATCTGCAACAAGCCTCACGGCTTCGTAGCAAAATACACGCCGTGAGAAAAGTATACTTCCGCTATCAGTGTGACGTCCTAACACAGAGATTTGCCACCTTTCTTCAGATTCCACCTCACGATGGACACCCTTGGTCTTGGCCGTATCCTTCCCACAGAATACTCTCTCTCTGCAGGCATCCCCAGAGTTACCCTCCACAGTGTAAACCACGCCGTTTTCGCCCTTCTCCACGATTCCAACATGATCGGATGTGCCATCTCCATCCCAATCAAAGAAGATAATGTCACCGGCCTGTGGTTCATAGTTTCTATCCTGCCATTGTCCGTTGCTTTGGAACCATCTCACACCATCCACACAGCCAGCAAATTTCGGAATAATGCCACTGTCAAGATAGCCGCACTGGTCAGCGCACCAGCTCACAAAACAGGCACACCATTCCACGCGGCTGTCGAAGCCATACCAGCTCCAGTATGGCTCTCCACCTTCGTTGCCAAGCTGTGTCAACACTACTTCTACAATCACCTGATTACCGCCAGCCGTAAAGGCCCGCCCATAAGGATAATATTGCAACACATGGTTACTGTTGCTTTCGATTCCTCGATAAGCGATTTCCGCCTGTGCAATTTTCCCATATGTAGGTCCTATCTGCTGAAAATCTGTAAATATCTCCAGCAGAGAAGATACATCATAGAACTGCTTCATGACTTCCATGTCTTTTCCGCAATTTAACGGAATACCTGTGGTGTGCGGAGCAAATGCTGTCAATTTATCCGCCAGAATGCAGTTTGCTGACGGTAGGGAAACAGTAAGATATTCCGGTTCTGTCAAAAGAAGATCATTCCGAATCTCTTTTTGAACCAGTTCTGAGTAATGATTGTGTTCAAACAGAACATCCAAAAGAATGTAGAATGGCCTGTTATTGATTGGTGAATCATAAGTGAACTTAAAATGCCTTTTTTCGATATTGTTCTTTCCAATCCGCTTCTGCTCCTCAACCGCTTTAAAAGGGAAATTTTCCGATGCACGATCCAAATACTTATCTAACTCTGTACCCGGTTCAGCAATAATATCAATATCTGTCGATAACCGACGCGGATGTTCCATCAGCAGCATAAGGCAAGTGCCACCTTTGAAAATAAAGGGCATACCAACCTTCGCAAGTGCTTCCAACAGTCCAAACGCATATACAGCACGTTCCAAAAGTACAGGATCTCTGCGACTGGTTCTTTGCAGCTCTCTAATATGTTCTTCGGCAAAATTCTCTTGTAACAGCACATCCTTACCTCTTTGTTCGTAATGTGATGTTTGTTTTCTCTCTAATCAGTTTCTTTATTTTTTTATCAACGGTTCTGCGCGCTGCATATCGAAATAGACAACTCTCATCTACCACATACATAGAAAATGCGTCCTCGTATATAGTCGGATATTCACTCTTGCTGACAGAATCAAGCAGTAACGGGTCTGCAACTATATCAACAAGCAATTTCTCCAACCGTGTATGCCATGGGATTCCAGCGCTTTTCGGTGCCTCTGTTGTGAGCTTGTTAATAACAATCATATTGTCGCTCCAATACTGGTGATACATTTCCAGCGTTGGGTTAATAAACACTTTTCCAAAATACTGGTCCTTTAGCATGTCAAACACAAATTCTATTACATCAGATTCCACAGATAAAAACAGAACATTATGCGCGAGTTGATGATTTACAAAATCATTGAGCTGAATCAGTTCCATGATAGAGAAATCTACCAGCGGATATTGTTCCTGTATCAAAGATGCCACTTCTACCGCCAGATCAGAGTATTCGTGATCGTATGGTCTTGCATTATTATCAGGAAGGCAGTACAGGCCGTTACCAACACGAGCCAGATCACCATCTTTAACCATTGACGCAAATCTCTTATAAAAGGAAGCATCGCTTAATTTATATCCAGCGTTACGGAACGATTGTAATACTTGTTGCCTGTTGAAACATTTTTGATTCTTTACGCCTTCAAAATATCTCGAATCGGTCATTCCTACACCTCCATCTGATTATTTTTACGGCAGTAAACGTCATTTGCTGCCGCAAAAATATTTCTTGTATATAGTATGACCAATATCTCCAATTCTATGCATGTTCAAATCGCCTTGATTTTCCTGAGATATGCCACTGCATCGGTATGGCCTCGGAAATAAATCTGTTGTCGCTCCATATCATCCCGCTTACGCACCAGATGCAGGTACTGCACAAAAGCTGCGTGTTCCTCGGCAGTCAAACTGATTTCGCCGCTGCCTTCCAACAGATTAGCCAGAAATGGCTTTTGCTGTTTTAGATCAGAAATTCTCTGCTGGAGCTTGGCGTATTCTTCGTTTTCATTTTGCAGTTCCAGTACAATATCGTTGTCGATTTCCGGAAACGCATCTTCCAAACGGGATGGAAGGTCAAGATATGTCTCGCTCATGGTGTTCACCTTTTCTTTCTTTTTCATTTATTGTACCCAGTTGCCGGTATCCTATTAAAGCTATGATTGCTTCGATATTTCGCCTTACACAAATCATACTGCAAACAGAGGGGCAGGAACAAGTCTGCAATCCCTTGGAGTAAAAGTTCCCCCATCTGTTAACCAAAACGGGGTCAAAAACGCCGGTTCCCCCATCGTTAACTACTAAAAACAGGGTCAAAACACGCCAAATCCTTTCAAATCAGGACAAACAGTATCAGCGATTTTGGGCATAAGAAAACCCCGGAAAACCTTGATTTTCCGGGGTTTTTGAGCTTTTTTGATTGTAAAAACGCGACCAATTATCTCTTGGAGAACTGAGGTGCGCGACGGGCTGCTTTGAGACCGTATTTCTTTCTTTCCTTCATACGAGGATCTCTGGTCAGGAAGCCTGCCTTCTTCAGAGCGGGACGGTACTCGGGATCTGCCTGAAGCAGAGCTCTGGAGATGCCGTGACGGATTGCACCAGCCTGGCCGGTGAAGCCGCCGCCGCGTACGTTTACGATAACATCGAACTTTCCTTCTGTCTCGGTAGCTGCGAAGGGCTGACGAACAACAACCTTCAGAGTCTCAAGACCAAAGTAATCGTCCATATCTCTTTTATTGATGGTAACCTTGCCTGTGCCGGCAGTCAGGTATACTCTTGCGATAGATTTCTTTCTTCTGCCTGTTCCGTAGAATTTTGAATTAGCCACTGTATTTTCCTCCTTTCAGTACCTTTCGATTAAAATGTCAGAGCTTCGGGCTTCTGAGCCTGATGTGCATGATCAGGGCCAGCGTACACATGAAGCTTGCTAAACATTGCTCTGCCTAAAGGTCCCTTGGGAAGCATTCCCTTAACAGCCAGCTCGATAACCTTCTCAGGCTTCTTTGCCATCATTTCCTTCAGGGTGGTTTCCTTCATACCGCCAACATAATCGGAATGGCTGTAATAAATCTTCTGATCCAGCTTCTTGCCTGTGATCTTAACCTTCTCTGCGTTTACAACGATCACATAATCGCCGGTATCGATGTGAGGTGTGAACGTGGGCTTGTTCTTACCTCTCAGGACTGCTGCTACTTCAGATGCCAGACGTCCTAATGTATATGCGGAAGCGTCAACTACATACCATTTTCTCTCAATGGTTGACGGGCTAGCCATAAAAGTTTTCATTGGTTTGACCTCCTTGGATTTCACCTTTCAAATATTCGTTCTTTTCACTGGTTTCTATTTGCAGGGCAGATGCAGGATTCCGGGGCTTTGGTATCCCTGGTCCGCCATCAATAGACATTCACATGGACGCAATAGGAGCGTCACAGCCTTTATATTATATTACACTATACGGGGTGTGTCAACGGTTTTTTCAAGATTTTCCAACAATAAATTTCCCGTATTTCTGCGGTTTCTGCCGTCTGCGCATAAGGTCCGTCGGCAGTCCAGAGTTCCGCGGCTCCGTCCCGGAAGGCCTGCTTCGCAGTTCGTTCGATCATTCGCTCCCGCTCCGCATCCCGGCACTGATGGATCACCATATACACCCGCTTTTCGGTCTCCAGTTCTCCCCGGTACACGGTATAATCGATCCAGTCGTTGGTATTTCGTTCCAGCAGCGAAAGCCGTTCCACATGGTCGATGGATTTAAGGGTCAGGCCCTCTGCCGGTGCCTTCACGCCGGCCGCCCGCCGGTCCCTTGCATTCAGGATCTCCTTCACATGCTCCGGCGGAAAATCCCCCCGCCCGGCAGCCAGAAGCGTTCCCACAATGATCCGGACCATATTGTACAAAAAGCCGTTTCCCTTAAGACGGACGGTGATCATATCCCCATCCTTTTCCACAGCCGCCTCATAAAGCTTTCGCACGGTGTCCTCCACCTGGCTTCCCGCCGAACAAAAGCTGGAGAAATCATGCTCCCCCACCAGAAAGGCCGCAGCCTCCCGCATTCTGTCCACATCCAGCGGCCAATGATAAAAATAACTGTTTAATCGTCTGGTCGGATCGGGAAAGGTTCTGTTGAGGATCCGGTATTCGTACGTTTTGAGAGAATTGCATTTCCGCGGATGGTAGGAAAGGGAGACCTCCTCCGAGGACTGAACCACAATATCCTCCGGCAGCCACTGATTGACCGCATAGCAGATCTTTTCCGGCGGGATCCTGGTCTCCGTGTTGAATACGGCAATGTTTCCCAGGGCGTGGACTCCCGAATCGGTCCTGCTCGCCCCCGTGACCGCGATCTCTTCCCCTGTCAGCCGGGAAAGGGCCTGATTCAGCATTTCCTCAATGGTTTTTCCATTTTTCTGTACCTGCCAGCCGCAGTAATTGGTCCCGTCGTATGCCACCACAAGCCTGATTCGTTTCATGCTTTCAACCATTCCTTTCGTCCTGCTCCTGACACAGACAGATCACACAGGGTCAGGCAGCCAGTCGGAGTGCCACCATCCCTGCCGGAAAAGCAAGAAGGATCAGGTAAGCGATCCGATCCGCCGTTTGATATCGAAGAGGCTTCATCTTTGTCCGCCCGTCACCGCCATGATAACAGCGGGCCTCCATAGCCATGGCCAGATCCGAAGCCCGACGGAAAGCGGAAATAAAAAGGGGCACCAGAAGAGGGATCATGGCTTTTGCCTTCTTTATGATGCCTCCGGTCTCAAAATCAGCACCTCTCGCCATCTGTGCCTTCATGATCTTATCGGTCTCCTCCACCAGAATGGGAATAAATCGAAGGGCGATGGACATCATCATAGCGATCTCATGGACCGGGACCCGGAATATCCTGAGGAATCTAAGGCTTTTTTCCAGGCCGTCGGTCAGCTGGTTCGGTGTCGTCGTAAAGGTCAGAAGGGATGTCCCCATTACCAGGAAGATCAGACGCACGGCCATCATTCCCGACCGGATCAGTCCCTCCTTCGTAATGGTAAAGATCCAGAACTTCACCAGGACCTCGCCGCTTGTGAGAAACAGATTAAATACTACGCTGAATAAAAGCAGAAAAATAATCGGCTTCAGTCCCTTGACTATATGTCCGACCGGAACCCTGGAAACTGCAATAACGCCAAAAAGGAATGCCGCTGCCAGAACATAGCAGAAAAGATTGTCCGCCAGAAAAAGGGCAATGATCAAAACCAGCGTTCCGAACAGTTTTGTCCGCGGGTCCAGTTTATGAACCGGCGACTCCACCGGATAATACTGGCCCAGTGTAATATCTCGCATCATGGGTAATTAATTCTCCCTTTCTTTATCCATGGCTAAAGTACAGAGAATAGCTTCTTCCGCCTCTGCCACAGTGATCACATCGGTTCTTACGGGGAAGCCCGCTTCTTTGAGGGCGTGGGCAATGTAGGTTACCTGCGGCGCCGCAAGACCGATCTTCTCCAGTTCTCTGTAGTGGGCAAAAACTGCCCTCGGTGTATCGTCAAACACGAGACAGCCATGGTCCATCACCATGATCCTGTCCACATACTTTGCCACATCCTCCATGCTGTGAGACACCAGAATGACCGTCAGGCCCTGCTCATCATGCAGCCTCACAAGCTGCCCCAGGATCTCATCCCGGCCTCTGGGATCCAGCCCGGCTGTTGGCTCGTCCAGAATCAGCACCTCCGGCTTCATGGCCAGCACTCCGGCAATGGCCACCCGGCGTTTTTCTCCGCCGGAAAGCTCAAAGGGAGATTTTTTATAATAGCTCTCATCGATTCCCACCAGCGTGAGCGCTTCCTTCGCCCGCCTTTCGATCTCCTCTTTGGAAAGCCCCTGATTTTTCGGACCAAAGCATACATCAGTGAATACGTCGATCTCAAACAGCTGATGCTCCGGATACTGAAAGACCAGTCCCACCCGGCTTCTCAAATCCTTCATGGAAAAGCCTTCCCCATAAATGCTCTCGCCGTTATAGCGGATGTCGCCTGAGGTGGCCCGCATCAGCCCGTTTAAATGCTGGATCAGCGTGGACTTGCCGGAACCGGTATGGCCGATGAGCCCGATAAACTCCCCGTCCCGAATCTCCAGGCTTACATCATTAAGGGCCTCCGTCTCCATGGGAGTTCCTTCATTATATTTATATTCTACATGCTCTAATGTAATCGCCATGATGTTTCTCCTTCATTCTGCCGAAGCCGGACCGGCTGCAGCTGCCTTGGCCGTCGAAGAGCCTGTCCTCTTTTTCCAGATGTCCGTAAGCTCCGCCACAAAGGTTTCAATATCAAGAATGCACGGCGACAGGGACAGTCCCTTTTTCCGAAGCTCATAGGCAAGCTCCGTCACCTGCGGCACATCCAGACGAAGGCTTTTCAGTTTCTCCACCCGACTGAAGATCTCCTGAGGAGTTCCCTCCATGGCGATCTCCCCCTCATCCATCACATAGATTCTGTCTGCATGAATGACTTCTTCCATATAATGGGTGATCAGTATGACCGTGATTCCCTTTTTCTGATTCAGCTCCCGAACCGTCCGAATGACTTCCTTGCGGCCATTGGGATCCAGCATGGCCGTGGGCTCATCCAGAACGATACATTTCGGCTCCATGGCCATGACTCCGGCAATGGCCACCCGCTGCTTCTGCCCGCCGGACAGACGATTGGGCGAGCTTTTCCGATAGGCAGTCATTCCCACTGCCTTCAGGCATTCATCGACCCGCTGCCAGATTTCATCGGTTGGAACGCCCATATTTTCCGGTCCAAATCCCACATCCTCCTCCACCACACTGGCAATGATCTGGTTGTCCGGATTCTGGAACACCATCCCCGCCGTCTGACGGATCTCCCAGAGGGCATCGTCGTCCTTCGTATCCTTCCCGCCGATCCAGATGGTTCCCTCGGAAGGAAGAAGGAGGGCATTCATATGCTTCGCCAGCGTCGATTTGCCGGAACCGTTATGCCCCAGAACAGCCACAAACTGGCCCTCCTCAATGTCAAGGCTCACATCCCGGACCGCCTCACTGACTTCCTCGACCTTTTCCTCTTCATCCCTTTTGATATAATTATAAATCAGGTTCTTTGCCTTTATGATTCCCATAAATCACCGTCAACTTCCGTCTGATTTTTGTTTACATTCTTACAAACCCTTATTGTACTTGATTCATATGAAAAAATCAATATTTTCCGTTGACAGATTTACAAATGAACAGCTCCGTTATAAAATAGATAGTACAATTGTTATTCTTACGATCGGGAGGGATTTTTACCATGAAACGTTCAGAAATCAACAAAGCCATCAGGGCCATGGAGGCCATGATCCAGGAGCACCGCTTCGAGCTTCCGCCTTTCTGCGGTTGGACGCCGGAGGAGTGGCAGGATAAAAACCATGAATATGATGAGATCAGAGACAATATGCTTGGCTGGGACATTACGGACTACGGCGAGGGACATTTTGACACCCTGGGCTTCTCTCTTGTCACGATCCGAAACGGCAATCAGCATATGAAGGACAAGTATTCCAAGGTTTATGCAGAAAAGCTTCTGATGGTCAACGAAGGACAGTACGCACCCATGCACTTCCACTGGACCAAGATGGAGGACATCATTAACCGCGGCGGCGGCAATCTGCTGATCCGGGTATACATGGCTGACAGAAATGACGAGGGCAAATTCTCCGATGAGAACGTGATCGTTCACACCGACGGCCGTGAGTATTCCGTTCCGGCCGGCAGCCAGGTCTGCTTAAAACCCGGCGAGAGCATTACCATTTACCCTTATATGTACCACGATTTCAACGTGGAGCCCGGCACCGGCTCTGTCCTGATCGGCGAGGTGTCCATGTGCAACGACGACAACACCGATAACCGTTTCTATGAAGAGCTGGGACGCTTCCCTTCCATTGAAGAGGATGAAGCCCCCTACCGCCTTCTCTGCAACGAATATCCGAAAGCAAAATAAACCTTCTCTGGAGGAAGTCCAGGCAATGCTTCGCTGATTTTCCCGGCTGCGAAGACGAAAGGCCCCGCGGCGCTTCACCTGCCGCGGGGCTTCATTATTATAACGAATCAACGAAAGGAAAGTGATAACCATGAGTCTTCAGAAAACCCTCTGGGGAACCACAGAAAGCGGACAGGAGGTATACCGTTACCTTCTTTCCAACAAAAACGGAATGCAGGTGGAGCTGACCAACATCGGCTGCAGCATCCTGTCCATCATGGTTCCGGACCGTGACAGCAAGCTCATCGATGTTGCCCTTGGCTTCGACACCATCGGCGAATACGAAAATAATTCCGCCAATTTTGGCTGTGTCGTAGGACGCTACGGAAACAGGATCCGCGGCGGACAGTTCTCCTTCGGCGGACGGACCTGGCAGCTTGAGCAGAACGAAGGAAACAATCATCTTCACGGAGCTTCCGGCGGATACGCCTTCCGTTACTGGCCGGTTTCTGAGGAAGGCGATGACCACTTGACCTTCCACCTGGAAAGTCCCGACGGTGACGGCGGATACCCCGGTGATCTGACCGCCCTTGTCACCTACAGCCTGTCTGAGGACAACGGCCTCACCCTCTCTTACCGCGTCACCACCTCCTCAGAGACAGTGTGCAATCTGACCAACCACAATTATTTCAATCTGTCCGGAGCAGGAAACGGTGACGTTCTGGATCATGAGCTCATGATCCAGGCAGATTCTATCACAGAGATCGACAAAGAATTTATTCCCACCGGCGTTCTCTTTCCGGTAAAGGATACCGCCCTGGATTTCAACACGCCCAAAGCCATCGGGCGGGACATTCATTCTTCCATGGAGCAGATGGTGCTGGCCGGCGGCTATGACCACAACTTCGTATTCCGGAAAACGGAAGGCCCCAATGCATCAGCCTATGCTCCCAAGACAGGAATTCTTATGGAAGTGTTTACAAACAGTCCCGGTGTCCAACTGTACACCGCCAATTTCATGGACGGCACCACAGTCGGCAAAAACGGTGTGAAATACCCGAAGCACGGAGGCTTCTGTCTGGAAACGCAGCTTTTCCCGGACTCTGTCAATCAGCCCTCCTTCCCGTCCTGCGTTGTGACGAAGGATTCCCCGCAGGATTTCCATACCACCTATCGTTTTTCCATCAGATAGCGGAAAGGAAAAAGACCTCATAAACAGAAAATTTGATGCAGTCTGCATCGGTTTTATCGTGCAGGACATCATCATTACCGATATTCCCGAGGATGTGCTGACCCGCGATACCACCATCAGAGCCGAAGCCCATGTCCTTTCCTTCATGAAAGAGACACCGAAACGTCACATGGATCGTTGAAAAGTAACCGCCAAATAATAATGCGGTCAGATATAAAATTACCCCAGCCCTTTGCGAGTTGGAGTAATTCACTATAATTCACATGCGATTTTTGATAGATTGGAGTTTTTCACTCCAGGGTGCAAG
>NZ_JASGBQ010000035.1 GCF_030053595.1 Fusibacillus kribbianus | reverse complement strand
GCATAGTATAATTAGTACTGGTATTGTTATTTAGTAGCATAATTAATTATACCAAAAAATCGCTCAGACCTCACGGTCTGGGCGATTTTTCTGTCAGGGGAGTTTTTTTACAGCCCCTTTTTCACTGTTTTATCTGGAACACTTTTTCAGATCCGCATCAATTTCATCAATATGCACTGCGACCTCAGCAGACTCCGGATAACTGAGAAGCTTCCGATAGGTCAGTGCACCGACCAGCTTCATGCTGGGATTTGAGGTGGAGCCGGGAGCATATTTCTCCATCACCGCTCTTCCTTCTTCTGATCTCATAATCTCCTTGATCTTGGAATCAATTGATAATGCCATGGCAAAAACCCTCCTTCATATATTCGTAGTTTCACAAACCCTTTCCCGAGAGTTCATTGCCTTTATTATAGGTGATCCTCTTCTTTTTTCCCACCCGCAGATCTTTGGTATTTTTTATCCCGCAGCCGCTTTTTTGCAGGGGCGCCAGCCGCCGGTTCCGCGTATATCACCCGGTCCCCGTTTCTCCAGACAGCCACACGGACTGCCTCTTCTCCGATACACGGCGCGCCTCCCGGTATCTGCGGATCCTCTATTTATTCTGATAAGTACGGAATGCAAAGGTATCAAGCTCCTCATCTTCCGCAAAATACTCCTTGTACAGCACGCCGGCGGTTCCGATATCTGTGGACCCCATTCCGATGATGCAGGCACAGATGATCTCGTCCTCATTCTCGCGGCCGGTCTTTTTGCCCACCACGATATCCGGCATTTCCGCGTGGACCTGTTCCTCCGTCAGCTTTCCTGCATGAACCAGCTTGACCAGCTCGCCCCGGTGGGCGTTCTGTGCCCAGTTATCCACCACCAGCTTATCCGCCTTCAGAGGGATATTCTCGTCCAGCTCCTGGAAGGAACCAAGAGAAAGCACGGTACAGCCCTTTTTCAGCCACTCCCACTGTACCAGAGGCTCGTCGGCAATGGTCACGGTAATAATGATATCTGCGCCGCGGCACGCCTCTTCATTGGACATGCAGGGAACGATCTTCACACCCAGCTCCGGCCCCATTTCTTCCGCATAAGCCTCTGCCGCCTCCGGACGGATATCCACGATGCGGATCTCCTCAATGGGCATCTCCTCACAGATTGCACGCGCGTTCATCTTTCCCTGCACGCCGGCTCCGATGATGGCGAGAACTTTGGAATCCTTTCCTGCCAGATACCGTGCCGCTACTCCCGCAGACGCACCTGTGCGGATATCGGTAATGTAGCTGCCGTCCATGATGGCCAGCACCTCGCCGGTCCGTGCCTCATTCAGAATGATCACACCGCCGATGTAGGGAATCCCTTTCTTACGGTTGTCATTGAAGCCCCATACCCACTTGATTCCGGAAATATCCACAGAGCCGCCGATGTAAGCAGGCATGGCATTGTAAGAACCACCGTAAGGCGGCCAGTCATTGCTCTCCCCGGTATCCAGCGTGATCTTGGCCGGCATAAGGATCTGGTCATGGCCGTGGGCCTCATAGACCTTCTCCACAAGCTCGATCGATTTTTTCATGGTAAGTACCTTCTGAATCTGTTCCTTGGAAATTAATTTTACGTGATCCATTGTTATTCTCCTCTCCTATGCATCCTTCTGTACATGCTGTTTCATTTTTACACGCGCCTCTTCGGCGTTTCCTTTTAAAATCGTCTTAAGTACCGCTTCGTGTTCCTCTCCTGAAGCATCCAGATATTGTCCCGGGTCCTTCTGGTTTGTCAGATACCGGACCGCAGCCGCGGATGCTCTGGAGATCATTTCTGCCAGATATCGGTTTCCGGAAAATTCCGCAAGCCGGACATGGAACTGTTCCCCACTGAGGAAAAAGGTCCTCACGTCCTTTTTCTGCGCCGCCTCCTTCTGCTGCCTGCAGTATCCCAGCAATTCCTCCGCCTGTGTCCGGCTCAGTCCCCGCCTGCAGCTTAGCTCCGCCGACAAGGACTCCAGCTCTGCCCGCACCTGATCAATATCATTCAGTTCTTCTTCCCGGACGGCGGCCACCACCAGATTTTTCCGTTCTGTCCGAAGCATACCCTCCAGCGTCAGCTGCTGCAGTGCGCTGCGCACCGGAGTCCGGCTGATCTGCATCAGATCGGCCACTCCTTCTTCCGTGAGAATATCGCCTGCCTTCAGTTCCCCGTCCAGAATTGCTTCCCGAAGCATTCCGTATGCTTTTTCGGATAAGGATTCTTTTTTCCCGACCGCTCCAAGCGCCATGGTTTCCCCTTTCTCACAATAGCGTGAAGAATTATTCGTGTACTGTATACAATGGTAGGGGCTAAGAACGCATTTGTCAAGCACTTCTTATGCTTTCACGCGTTCCGTATCAGAATCCGCTCCAAAAACCCGTTTATTTTTTCAGAAATCCCCGGATCTCTTCCACACTCATATCAGCCAGCCCCATCTTTTCCAGCGTCCGCCCGGCGGTAAAATAATCCGTATCATTGTAAGCGGAAGCAAGATGGATCACAGACTCTATGATGACCGGACGGAGCCCGGCTTTTTTTGCAAGAAGATCGATCGGCACCAGAAGATAAGGAACATCCTCGGTGATATAGCGCTCCTTTGAGCTGGCCGGTGAATTTTTCACCTTGCCGTGGGTCACAGAGGAACGGTTAAATTCATAGACAGACTCGCAGTGTCCGTCATAAAGGGCGTTCATGATCTCCAGCTCCGGCCACAGCTGATAGCCATAGGCAGCTCCCACAGCCAGCCTTTCTTTATCCATTTTCGCCGTTGCCCGAGCCGTGGCAGGGCTGCAGCAGTCTGCATAATAATTGAAATTCCCCTCAAAATTTTCAAGAAGCCCGATATTCACCGTTGTCATCAGCGGATGACCGCCGAAATTGATGTTTTCCAGTCCTGCCCGCAGAGGACTCTCCAGATATCTGACCGGGATCGGCATGACCTCCTCCACCTGTTTCTTAAGCTGCTCGGTAGCATGGGAGCCCGGAAAAATACTGAGGGGCATGAATTTTTTCAGGCCCATGATACAGATCTGCGCCGGGCCGTTCAACCGGGTGGCCCAGGGAATGCTGATGGCATCCACAAAGGTAAACTCCAGCCCTGCCCGATCGGATTTTTCCAGCATCTCATGGAGCACCAGACCGGCAAAATTGCCCGGCATCACGATCAGGATCTGACCGTCCCGAAGAAAGGGGATCATCTCTGCAAACAGAATCTCCTGAGCAAAGGACGGACAGATCATGACCATCGTGTCCGCAAAGGAAACAGCCTCTTCCATGTCCGTCGTTGCCCTGGCGATTTTTTCAAAGCCGCCGAAAAGATAGGCATCTCCGTTCTTCCCTTCCAGTGCCTTGATCCCGCCTGTCTCCTGTACTGCCCGGATCTGTCTGTCAAAGGACGGCAGATCATAAAGACAGACCTCATGTCCCGTCTTCGACAAATGATAGGCGGCCGTCATTCCGCCGTTGCCTGCTCCGATTACTGTAACTCTGCTCATAGCTGTTCCTTCCTTTTTCTTTAAAAAACACTGCCGCATCCGGTTCTCCCGAACCCTGCGCGGCAGTGCCTGCTTTCATTTTATTTAATTTATACGTTCAGTACCTTGGAAAGGAAATCCTGGGTTCTCTGATTCTTCGGATGATTGAAGATCTCATCCGGAGTGCCCTCCTCAAGGATAATGCCCTGATCAATGAAGAAGACCCGGTCACCCACTTCCTTCGCAAAGCCCATCTCGTGGGTCACGATGACCATGGTCATTCCCTCTTTTGCAAGAGCCTTCATAACATCCAGCACCTCACCGACCATCTCCGGATCCAGCGCCGATGTGGGCTCGTCAAAGAGCATCACGTCCGGATCCATAGCAAGGGCACGGACAATGGCGATCCGCTGCTTCTGGCCTCCGGAAAGCTCTCTCGGATAACTCCCTGCCTTTTCCCGCAGGCCGACACGGTCTAAAAGCTCAAAGGCTTTCGCCTCTGCCGCCTCTTTGGAAAGTCCCTTCACACGGATGGGGCCGACCGTTATATTGTCCAGGATCGTCATATTGTTGAACAGGTTGAACTGCTGGAACACCATACCCATTTTCTGACGTACCTTCGCGATATCCGTCTTGGGCGCCGTAATATCATTGCCCTCAAAAATGACCTGGCCTTCCGTGGGCTCCTCCAGAAGATTCAGGCACCGGAGGAAGGTACTCTTTCCGGAACCGGAGGGTCCGATCACACAGACCACCTCTCCCTTTTCAATGTGGGAGTCGATACCGTTTAAAACATTCAGTTTTCCAAAGCTTTTTTTCAGTCCCTTAGTATAGATCATGCGCGCAGCCTCCTCTCCAGAACGCCTACCAGACGGCTGGCAGCAAAGCAAAGTACAAAGTAGAATCCGGCCAGGATCAGGTAGCAGGGAAGCATATTATAGGTCATCGTCTTGACCACGCTGTTCATGTAGAACAGATCTGCTACGCCAAGGTAAGAAATGACTGCTGTTTCCTTGATCAGGGTCACAAATTCATTGCAAAGGGCGGGAACCACGTTTTTAATGGCCTGGGGAAGAACCACAAGCCGCATGGCCAGTCCCTTCTTCATTCCCACACAGAGAGCTGCTTCCATCTGTCCGACGTCCACAGCCTCAATGCCGGCGCGGAAGATTTCTGCCACGTAGGCACCGCTGTTTAATGAGACCGCGATCATACAGGGAACCATACACTCCAGGTTCATGCCGAGAAGACTTCCCACAGGCATGGGGATCAGCTTGGGAATACCGAAATAAGCCACCCAAAGCTGAACGATCACAGGCGTCCCGCGGAACACTTCAATGTACACCCGTGCAAATGCCCGAAGCACTTTCATAAGCGGGTTCCTGCTTTTTGACATGCGCAAAAGGCAAATGACCAGGCCGCAGAGGACACCTCCCACGACGCCGATCAGAGCCAGCACCACCGTATTTCTGACGCCCTGCAGATAATAGGGGTAGTACTTTGACAAAATCTCCAAGATATCTCCCATACCTTCTCCTTCCTGTTTGCGAGAGCCCTGACATTCTCTGCCTGACAGAGCTTTTTCCTTCCCTTATAACGACAAGAACCGGGCCGGAGAAGTTCCTCCCCGGCCCCGGTTTCTATTCCAGGTCTATCTTACTATTCTGACCAGTTATTCTGCTGCTGCCTCTTCCACATCCAGGAATTCAGCTTCCCACTCACCGATCAGGTTCTTTTCCACAACCTCAGCAACGATGGGATTGATCTTGTTCAGCATCTCTTCATTGCCTTCCTGAATACAGACACCAAGCTCATTCTTTTCCGTGGGAATCTCCAGGTTTGCAATGGCAAGGCCGCTGTTCTTGGATACTGCACTGAGTGCAACACCGCTCTCACAGAACATACCGTCCAGCTTGCCCTCTGCAACCATCATAACCATATCCTGTACATTGTTTACGATCTGAGCGGTGTCACCGGCATACTGCTCTGCCAGCTCCTGCTGGAAAGCGCCCATCTGGCCGCCGATCTTCTGTCCCTTCAGATCATCCAGGCTTGCATACTTGTCTTCGTTTCCTGCCTTTACCAGGAGAGCCTGATCTGCAGTATAGTAAGGATCAGAGAACAGGCACTTGCGGTCTGCCTTGATGGTCATACCGGAGATAACCAGGTCAAATTTTCCCTCGTCCAGGCTTCCGATCAGTCCGTCAAAGCTCATATCGGTGAGCTCCAGCTCCATACCCAGCTTGTCAGCGATGTACTTTGCCAGCTCAACATCAATACCTACCAGTTCTCTTCCGTTTTCGGTCTCAGCATAAAACTCGAAGGGCGGATAATCACCGGACATACCTACTCTGAGTACGCCGTTGGTTGCCTCCGCTTTCGTCTCCTCAGCCTTTGTCTCTGCTGCCTTCGTCTCCTCTTTCTTGGAGCCGCATGCGGTCAGGCCAAATGCCAGAACTACAACCATCAGTGCAGCTGCTACGCATTTCCACATTTTCTTTTTCATAACAATTCCTCGCATTTCTATAGTGTTGGTCGTCCGTTAAAGAAATACACGAAAACGCCATAGGATTAGCATACTCACTTAGCCGCCGTTTGTCAATTTCTTTTTGCTTAAATATGCAATTTTTATTGATTTCGATGAATATATACTCACTTTATCCGGAAATCGGTTCCTGAAAAGAGGTCTGCCGGGCAAATTCCATCTTCATAAAGCCGGACATCATACAGCCGCCGGCCGCGCCGGCTGCCAGCACCTCCTCCATATTCCGGGGGCTGATGCCGCCGATGGCATAAACGGGAACGGGGGAGAGGGCGCAAACTTCTTTAAGAAACTCAAGGCCTTTTCCGGGCAGTCCCTTTTTGCAGTCGGTCTCGAAAATATTTCCAAGAACCACCTGGGTGGCTCCAGCTTCTGCCGCCTCCCTCACATCGTCCATACTATGACAGGAAACGCTGATCTCAGAAAAACCGGAGAGGCTCCCGGCCTGCTCCCTGAGGGTCGGAAGGGACAGATGGATCCGCCGGCAGCCAAGTTCCTTTGCCGCCTTCGTGTGTGTATGAAGGAAACAGGGAACTTCGTTCCTTCTGCAGATCTCAAGAACTTCTTTGGCCAGCCTTCCGTAAGCTTTCGCATCCAGGTCCTTTTCCCTGAGAACCAATGCCCGGGGACGAAGTTCCGTCACCCGTAAAAGCTGCGCGAGATAATCTCCCCGGCACAGCGCCCGGTTGGTGATCACAATATACTTTCCGTAATCAGACATAAATATAATCATTCAGCACCGGCTGAAGGCCTCCCTCTTCCAGATCCTGATACATGGTCTCAAAGGAACGTCCGTCGTTGATCTCGAACTGCTCGTCTCCTGCCTCCGTCTCCTCCTTGCCCTCGTACTTTGCCTCATGGTCACCGATCCCGGTGGATACGCCCGCCGACACCTTGGTGGCACAGATCTTCGTGATCCCGTTCCGGAACTGGGCACTTTCCCGGCTTGAAACCGTGATTCCCACATAGGGGAGGAAAATGCGGTAGGCACAGAGCACCTGGCACAGCTCCTTCTCCCCCACATCACGCGGATTGATCTTATCGTTATTGACGATGGGCCGGAGTCTGGGGCAGCTTAAGCTCAGCTCCGCATGGGGATATTTCCGGTTCAGATAATAGACGTGCAGGGCAGAAGCCAGAGCATCCTTTCGGAAATCAGAAAGACCGAGAAGAGCCGAGAAGCCCGCGCCCCGCATTCCAGCCCGGAGGGCGCGCTCCTGGGCGTCGAACCGGTAAGGCCACACACGTTTATGGCCCAGCAGATGAAGGGTCTCATACTTGTCACTGTCATAGGTCTCCTGGAAAACTGTCACATAATCCACACCGCATTCATGGAGATACCGGTACTCGTCGGTGTTGACCGGATAGATCTCAATGCCGATATTGCGGAAATATTTCCGCGCTGTCTTCACCGCCTCCCCGATATAATGGATATCGGAGTATTTCCGGCTCTCACCGGTCAGCATCAGAATCTCTTCCATCCCGCTGTCGGCAATGACCTTCATCTCGTGATCGATCTCCTCCGGGGTGAGCTTCTTTCTGTGAATGTTGTTGTAGCAGTTGAAGCCGCAGTAAACACAGTAATTCTGGCAGTAATTGGCAATGTAAAGGGGGGTAAAAAGATATACGGTATTGCCGAAATGCTTTCTTGTCTCCTCCTCGGCCTTTCTGGCCATTTCTTCCAGGAAGGGGGCCGCCGCCGGGGAAAGAAGCGCTTTAAAATCCTCGATGGAGCAGGTCTCGTGGGACAGCGCCCGTTTCACATCCTCCGCCGTATAACTGTCATAATCGTAGGCGTTCATGGCTGCGATCACCTTATCCTTCACATCGGACTCAATGACCTCCATCCCCTGCAGATACGCCATATGGTCCGTGCGGAAGGACGGATCCTGTTCCAGCCGGTGCTTCCTCTTCAGGACCTCCGGCGGAAGGGCATCACTGTCAATAAAATACACCTGATTTTCCTCGTTCATCTGTAATCCCTCCTAACGCAGGAACCCGGTCAGCGGATCGGAGGCACTTCCTCCCCGGGTCAGGACCCGTCCCATGCCGGTCACATATGCCGTACGTCCCGCCTCAATGGCCTGACGGAAAGCTCCTGCCATGGCAGGTACATCCCCTGCGGTGGCAATGGCCGTATTTGCCATGATCGCGGCAGCACCCATCTCCATGGCCTCACATGCCTGTGACGGCCTTCCGATTCCCGCATCCACGATCACCGGCAGATCGATCTCATCGATCAGGATCTGAATAAATTCTTTGGTGGCAAGTCCCTTGTTGCTGCCGATGGGAGCCGCCAGCGGCATAACGGCTGCCGCTCCCGCATTCTGCAGATCTCTTGCCACATTCAGATCCGGGTACATATAGGGCAGCACCACAAAGCCTTCCTTTGCCAGAATCTCCGTCGCCCGCACAGTCTCATAATTGTCCGGCAGAAGATATTTTGCATCGTGCATGATCTCCACCTTCACAAAGTCGCCGCAGCCCATGGCCCGGCTCAGACGGGCGATCCGTACCGCCTCCTCGGCGTTTCTTGCGCCTGACGTGTTGGGAAGCAGCGTCACCCCCTCCGGAATAAAATCCAGAATGCTTTCACTCTGCTTCGTGTTGGCTCTTCTTAAGGCCAGGGTAATGATCTGTGCGCCGCCCTGCTCCACGGCTGCTTTGATCAGATTCAGATTGTACTTTCCCGATCCGAGAATAAAGCGGCTGGTAAATTCATGACCGCCCAAAACCAATTTATCTTCCATTTATCATTCCTCCTGTATTCTGTTTTATTCTTCCCCAAGGATCAGCCTTACCGCCTGATTTGCCTGATGGCCGGCACAGACCGCCACCCGCGGTGCCAAAAGACCGACTCCCGGAGAAGCCTCCGTCACGCCGTCGCCGCAGACATAAAGGCGGGACAGCTTTCTTGCCGTTCTGATTCCGTTGGCCTCCCCGTATCCTGCCATGCCGTTTCCCGAAATCACTGTCGTCCCGGGACAGCTTTTCAGAATTGTGGAAATCAGCATCGCCTTGTTCTCCGGCTTGTCAAAGGCCTCACATACAATGGGAAACTCTCCGAACAGCTCTGCGGCATTTTCCCCGGTGACCCGGACGCAGAGTGTCTCAACCTCCACATAAGGATTGATCTCCGCCAGGATCTCCCGGATCGCCTCCGTTTTCGGCCTTCCCAGATGGGGAAGCCGGTACGCCTGCCGGTTCAGATTTGTCATATCGACCACATCGAAATCCACCAGAAACAGATGCCCCACACCGCATCTGGTCAGCATGACCGCAATATTGGAGCCCAGGCCTCCAAGGCCGGCCACTGCCACCCGGGCAGCCTGCAGCTTTTTCCGGACTGTCTCCGGAAACCGGGCATCAAAGGCCTTCTCCAATTCTTCTTTCCCTATCATTCAACCGCCTCCCACAAAGCAAAGGATCTCAACCTGATCATTTTCCTGCAGCACTGTATTATCCAGGTCCCCCCTGGACAGGATCTTAAAATTATGTTCAACGACAACCCTTCCGGGATCATAGCCCTCCCGTTCAAGGTAATGAAGCACCGTCATGCCTGCCGCCTTCACCGCTTCTCCATTGACTGTTACCACTGCTCTCATCTCCTTTCCTGTCGCAAAAAAAGCGCCACGAAGAACCATACCCGCGGTGGTATGCCCCTTCGTGACGCCTCTGCCTCACTCTGCTAACGATTTTAACAGGTGCCCCCTGTTTTGTCAATTATTACATAGGAAATATGTGGATTTTCTGCCGCTGCCGCCCCCAGGACTCCTGTAAGCCTTTCTGCATAATCCCCCAGCTGTTCCTTCAGGGCATCCGGATAACGCAGACAAAGCTCCGTATCCTCTGCAACATCGGTCAGACAGTCAAAAAGCGCATCCAGGTTGTTTCCGTACCATTCCGGAAAGGAAAAGGCTTTTGCCAGCCACTGATGGAGTTCCTTTCTGTCCCGGATGCCCCTGCCGTCCAGAATCACCGTTCTCATGGTCATTCCTCCCCGTAAAGGAGCTCAAAGCTCTCGTAATGATCCTCCGTATAGTAAATCAGGCCGTCATTGGAAAACACAATGCGCTTTGCACCCCGGCTCTTCGCCCCCAGCGTGTCAATATCGCATTCCGTATAAGTCCTCCCATTCTTCTCCGGGAGCAGTCCCTCATAATTGCCGAAGCGGCTGCCGCCGATGCACTTGCCGGGAGCATAAGGCTCCAGAGAGCCGCCCGTCCAGCCAAGCTTCTCCGCTTCCTTCTTTGAAATAAAATTGGAAGGAAGCTTTTCGTACTGATGAATATAGAGCGCCACCTCTTCCTTGGAGGTATAGGTGCCATCCTCCGAAAGAAGTTCTTTCACTTCTTCCGTTTCTTCCGGCAAGGACGTCTGTTCCTCCGATGACGGCTGCACCGACTCCGTCGTTTTCTCCGGAGCCGACGATGCAGCATTCTTGCTGCCGGAAGCTGTTCCGCAGCCGGTCAGGATGGCGGCAAACAGGAGAAGCACCGCCAGGAAAAAGCTTCCTCTGCGCTTCCATCCGCGAATCCATTCTGTTTTTCTCTGATTCATTTTTTCATTCTCCATTCTGAACAGTTCCGATCATTCATCCTTATACATGTTCCGGATCTCCTTCAGGTATTTTCGATACTCACGGATGACCGGGGCAGGCGCTGTCAGCCTTACGTTTGTGCCAAAGCAGGCCAGCCAGCCGAAAAAGGAAGCATCTGCCGTCACCTTCAGCCTGACGGAGACAAGCCCCGCCTTTTTCCCCGGCTTTTCCCTGAAATATTCACTGTGACCGAAGGCTTCCCGCATGACTGCGGCAGGCTCCTCTCCACAGACAAGCTCCACCTTGGTGTCTCCGGACAGCCAACGGGGGATGGATGCCTCATACTGTCCATCTTTCGTCTCACGGCCCGGCTCTGTCCCTCGTTTCTCCAGGTAATAGCCTGCCAGCCTTCCTCTTTTCCCTGCGATAGAACAGCCGAATTCACGGAGCGCATCCAGATCGTCATAAATTCCTTTCCGTTCCGCCGCTATTCCATGGCGCTCCAGTTCCTCCAGAATGTCCTTCATGGTAACCGGATGTGCCTCATCACTGTGCTCCAGGAGCTGCAGAATGTACAGGATCTTAAGCTTCTGATTGGCTGATCTCGCCATGGTGTTCTCTCCCCTTCCTAATTAATACCGGCGGTATACGTGCACCAGGAAGCCGAGCCAGCCAGACTCCTGCTGCCCCAGCTGCCCCTTCTTCAACCGCCACTTCCAGTTGTCTCCAAGGGTGGATGGAAAGTTCATTCTGGCAGAATTGTCAAGTCCAAGGACATCCTGAGCCTGGAAGATCACCACATCGGCAATACTCCCGTAGGCCTGACGGAACAGTCCCTCCACGATCTTACTCCTGTCTCTCGTTCCCAAAAGCTCAAACAGATAAGTCAGGATCTCATCGGATTTATCACAGAACAACCCGGTCAGAGTCTCATTGTCATGAGTTCCGCCGTAGGCCACGCAGTTTGGCGTCTTGTAATTGTGGGGCAGGTGCTCGTTGCCCGGATCGCCGTCAAAGCCAAAGGCCAGCACCTTCATGCCGGGATAGCCGTTTTCTTTAAGCAGGGTCCGGACCTCCGGTGTCACCGTGCCGAGATCCTCTGCAATGATCTTCATCTCACCGGCTGCCTCATTGATCACGCGGGTCAGCTTCGTCCCCGGCCCGGGGCGATAGGTCCCGTTGACACTGTCCTTGGCGCCTCCCGGTACTGCATAATATCTGGTGATTCCGATGAAATGGTCGATCCGCAGAGCGTCATAAAGCCCCCTCGACGCAAGGATCCTCTGACGCCACCATTCAAAGCCCTCCTCTTCCATGGCATCCCAGTCATACAGGGGATTGCCCCAGAGCTGGCCTGTCTCACTGAAGGCGTCCGGCGGCACGCCGGCAATAAATTTCGGGAACAGATTTTCCTCCTCCAGCTGGAAAAGCTCCGGGTGGCTCCACACATCGGCGCTGTCCATGGCCGCATAAATAGGAATATCCCCGATGATCTGTATCTTTTTCTCCGTCGCGTACTCCCGCAGCTTTTTCCACTGTTCAAAGAATTTATACTGACAGAAGGTCCAGAATTCCATGTCCTCCGCCAGAAGCGCCTCATATTTCGCCACTGCCTCCGGCCTGCGGAAACGGATATCCTCCTCCCATTCCAGCCAGTTCACGCTGCCGAAATACTCCTTGCACGCCATATAAAGGCTGTAATCCTTAAGCCAGTAGGCGTTCTCCTCAGTGAAGATCCGGAAATCCGGCGCTTCCCGGTGAAAGCTGTTCCGGAAAGCCTCCCGGAGGACCTGAAACCGGTTCTGATAGATCACCTCATAGGAAACATAGGATTCGTTATCTCCCCAGGAAAAGCTGTCCACATATTCTTTTTTAACAAGTCCCTCCTCGATCAGCAGATCCAGATCGATAAAATACGGATTTCCCGCAAAGGAAGAAAAGGACTGATACGGGCTGTCCCCGTAGCTGGTGGGGCCCAGAGGCAGCACCTGCCAGTATTTCTGCCCGGCTCTCCTTAAAAAATCTATAAATTCATAGGCTGCCTTTCCAAAGGTCCCGATGCCGTAGGGGGACGGAAGGCTGGTAACAGGGAGAAGAATTCCGGCTCCCCGTTCCAAGGTCTGACCTGTCATCATTTGTTACCTCACTTCGCATTTTTTTATCATTATACTGAAAAAAGAAGGGATGTACAATAGGCGTCGTCCAAAAGTCCTTAGAGAGAACGTCCCAGCTCATAAGCCTCCGCCAGTCTGGGACACCGTTCCATGGCGCCGTCCTTCTCCACGGTCATGCCACTGATGGTAAGAATTCCCCGGTTTTTCCATCCGTAATAATCCACCATGGTATGAAACTGTGCCTTTGCACCCTCGAAGACTCCCTCTGAAACAGAATTCAGAAGGAGCGCCGCCTCCCGTATAGGAAGATCATATCTGCCCCGGGGATACATTCTGTCCAGCGTGCATTTCAGCTGTCCGGTCATATCAAAGCAGTAGATCGGAGAGGCCAGCACCAGAAGCTCCGTATGATCCAGCGTATGTAAAACCGCTTCCATGTCATCCTTCTGGATACAGACGCCTTTGTGAGAATGGCAGTACTGGCAGCCCTTGCAGGCGGCAATCTTTTTCCTTGCCACATGGATCATTTCCACCTGATGCCCCGCCTCCTTCGCTCCCCTGGCAAAGGCACCGGCCATGGTATCCGTGTTACCTCCCGGTCTCGGGCTTCCGTTCAATATAGTAATCTGCATATTCTGCTTCCTCCTTCTGTCATCGGACCTCATGCTTTTCTAAAAAAGAAAACACGGTTTCGTAGTAAAGCTCCGGTTCCTTATCCGGTGCCTGTACATGCCCTGCCCCTTCCACAAAAAGAAGCTCCTTCTCTCCTGCCGCCGCGTCGTAAAGCTCCCGGCTCATTTCCGGCGGCACGAACACATCCTCCGTGCCGTGAATAAAGAGAATGGGCAGGGAGGTCCTCTTTACCGCCTCCAGAGCCGACGCATCCATCAGATCATAGCCGCCCCGCAGGCGGAGCATGAGCACCGCACCCGGAAGCAGCGGAAATGCGGGCAGATTTGCCCATTCCTTCATCTGCTTCGCAAACATATGATAGGCGTCCGTATAGGCACTGTCCGCAACAATGGCCTTCACGGCCTCCGGAAGCGCTTCCCCGGCCATCATCAGGGCACAGGAAGCCCCCATGGACTGGCCGTGAAGAACGATCCGTGCCTCTGCATCCCGCTCAAGGATCTGCCGGAGCCACAGAAGATTATCCAACCGGTCCGTCCAGCCCATGCCGATAAAATCCCCCTCACTCTCGCCGCTGCACCGCATGTCCGGCACCAGGACATGATACCCCATCTTTGCATACCGACAGGCCAGCGGGAACATTTCCTCCTTCCAGCCCGTATAGCCGTGAAGCAAAAGGACCCATTTATGGCTCTCCTCCGGCCCGTAAAAAGCTCTCGCCACCAGCCGGCAGCCGTCCTCCGTAATCACGGAAAGAAGCTCCGAGTCCGCCGACTCAAGCCACGCTTTCGTCTCGTCCTGTGCCTCCGCCTTATTGGTCTCGATATCCTCTGTATGGACAAGGGCCTCCATGCCCTCCTCCGTCAGTTCCTCAAAGGCATCCAGCCGCTCCATAAATTCGGGCACAAGCGCTGCACTGACAAGAATGTTGCAGGCTGTTATGTACAGTACAAGAAGAACTGCCGCTGTGATCAGGGCAGCCTGTTTCAAACGTTTCCGCCTCCTCATTCCCTCAACTCTTTTCCGCCTCAGGCAGTCTGAAAGAGAGGGAAAACCTGCCGTTTTCCCTCCGGTCTTTTACAGCAGCGCAAGGATCGCCTGCTTGGGCTGTGCTCCAATGGTTTTGTTTGTGATCTTTCCGTCCTTCATCACCACCAGCATGGGAATGGACATGACCTTGAATTCGGATGCCAGCTCCGGCTCTTCATCCACATTGACCTTGCCCACCTTGATGGTATCCAGCTCCTGGGCGATCTCATCCACAATGGGAGAAACCATGCGGCAGGGTCCGCACCAGGCCGCCCAGAAATCCAAAAGGACCGGTTTATCGCTTTCCATGACCTCTTTCTGAAAATTTTCCCTGGTAATTGTAACAACTGACATGAAGATACCTCCTTTTTCAACTATATTAAAGTATGCCCCGTTCGGTTTATTTCCATAGCGTCCAACAGGAGACAATCCGCCCTCTGTTCACCGACGCTATCAACAGTTTACTATATTTTCCATCCGACCGCAATCTTTCATTTTTGATCTGCTTTCGAAAGAGTCCGCTGGATATCATTTCAGGACCATGCTATAATAAAACCGGCATAAGCCAAATTTGTTCTATGGCACAGAAAGGACTCCTATGGAAAAGAAACGAATTTCTGTCAATTGGTCAACCTTTTTTCTTGCGCTGACTGCGGCGCTTCTGACGGTATTCGTACCGCTTCTTTGCAGTATTTCAATGCTGATCAAAAAAAAACCGTCCTGCCGGAGACGCTGGTATTTGGATTCCGCGTAGTTTCCACAGCCCTGGCCGGACTCACTCTCCTGCTCTCCTTCTGTTATCATAAAGATCTGCAGGACCAGAAAGGACATTTTCAGCGTATACTGCCCCTGCTGAAAGCTGAGCTTTGGCTTTTGGCTGTCTTTTTACTGTGGCGGGCGGCCTGGTACCTGATTTTTGATACGGCACCTGCCAGGCTGATGGAACATGCCGCTCTGATTCGGATACTGATACCGGTCTGGATCGCAGCAGGCTTTCTGTCTGCTGTTGTGCTGTTTCACTGGATGGTCCATATTTCCTGCCGGTCCAATAAAAAAATCGGATTCTTTTCATCTCTTCTTCATTTGCTGCGGCACCCGCTCATTTTGGTCTTAAGCCTGTTGTGCTGTATCCTGCTTGTTTTTATTTATATTCTTACAGGGATTTTGGGCAGCCTGCTGGGGCAGGGAGACTCTTTTCTCTCTATGATCGCGGCATATTTATTAAAGGCAGCCGGCTGTTACTTTGTGCTGATGCTTTTATTCCTGCTTTTCCGCAGGGCAGAGCAGAAAGACAGGAAAACGGCACCGGTACAGGCAACTCAGGAGGACGCAAAACAGCCGGATGAAGCAGCCTTATGAATCCCTGACCCTGGCGGCATTGATGCAGCAGGAAGAGGGCTTTGTGATAAAGGCAGATACCAGAACTGAACAGTTTGAGCAGATTCTGAGCGCCTATGGTTTTAATGAAAAGGAAATCTGTGACTTTGTTGATTTCTGGACAGAGAAGCTGAGCCCGGGGCGCGGCTATGTGATGTATCCTCAGTTGACAGAAACCGTAGACACGGCAATGCCCATCACTGTTGAAGGTGCTGAACCGGACAGCTATTACCGGATATGATTCTATTTTGCAGAGTATAACGGACAGAATACAGAAGAGCCGATAATCCATCCTGTGTGTCATGACGGGCTGACTCTGATTGAATGGGGCGGAATTATCGCGGGAGAATAAACAGCCTTCCGTTAAAAATCCGGGAATAAAATTCTGCTTGAACATTTATTCCCACGGAAGTAAAATAAAATCAAATCAACAAAGGGAGGCATTTTCTATGATCAAGAACAGAAAACACGGCCATATCGGCCTCGCAACCAACGACGTGGAAAAGGATGCAAAATGGTACACAGACGTACTGGGCTTTGAAGTGATCGGAAAATTCAAGGGTGACGACGGCACCAACGTATATTTCCTGAAGAACTGTGACGTTGTTTACGAGATGTATCAGGCCAATCCGGCTCTTCCTCCTGAAGTGGCGGGAAAGATCGACCACTACAGCTTTGATTCCACCGATATCGAGGCAGATTATAAATACTGCGTAGAGCAGGGCTATACCATCACCACCAACGGCATCGAGGAGATCCCTCAGTTCTGGGCCAACGGTGTTCGTTACTTCAAGATTGCAAGCCCTACAGGCGAACAGATGGAATTCTGCCAGGTGCTCTAATCGCAGCGGAAAGCGGAACCTGTATATGGAAACCGGCCGGGACAATTTCTTTTAAAGAAGCTGTCCCAGCCGGTTTTTTTTGCTGTTTTCAATTCTGCCAGTTGATCTGTTCCCCCAGAACCAGAGGATATCTCACCAGCTCCCTTCCATCCAGATCCTCCCGGTGCATGTCCACCGCCGTGATCTGATGATTCTCATAGGTCGTGTAATAATAGATGCCCTTGTCCGTATTGCAGCAGGAGGTATAGAGGGTGATCTCATATTCCTTCTCTCCCACATCGCAGCAGCCCCTCTGCTGGTCCACAGATCCGAGAATATGGAAAAACTGGCTGACGCTTTCCGCCTCCGACTCCCCGGAAACAGAGTTCATTTTCGTAAAGGCTACCCGCACAAACCGGGACTGGGAGGACAGATCCCCCGGAAGTCCCATGCCGCCCATGCCGCGGCTGTAGGTGTCAAGGGGAAGGCCGCCGCCAAAGGTATTCTGCGGAGTTTTTGAAGACACATGTCTGTAATTATTCAGATTGAACATCTGTTTTTCAAAGGGCGGATTGTTGGTCATCACCCCCACCGGATTATCATAGATCCGGATCCCGTCCTTCATGGATTCTACGGTTATGGCTCCGTCGCGATCGGCTATGATCCAGTGGAGCTCGGCCACCGGAAGCTCGGCGCTGAAGGGCGTATTGGTAATGTTCAGCCTTTCAATCAGTGCTCTGGCCTCCTGAACCGAAGCGCACTGGCTGAGGATCCACGGAATGAATTCAAACTGCGCCACATTGTCCTTTCCGGAAACCGGCTCCTTGTAATCTGCATTCCCCACAAAATTCAGCCCTGCCATTCCCAGGCCCTTTTCATTGATGGCATCGTAAAACAGCGGACAGCCTCCGGCCACATAAGCCATGCCAATGATCGCGTAATGACTCTCCGTCATTCCCATATACCGAAAATGAAACGGAAATCTACGGGGAGCCACCACCACCTCATCACCGTAGGAAAACTCATAATCCAGGGTGCGTCCGAAATAAAAATCCTTTGTTTTATAAGTCGCTGCTGTACACATAAGCTTACCCCTTTCTTCTTCCTGTCAGACAGACGTCAGTCTCTTTTGTTATACCACTCTTCACCTATATTATACGTACCGTCACATGTGGTTTCAACCCTTTCCCATCCCCTTCAGTTCCCGGAGCAGGAAGCATGCGGAGATGACCGCCGCCAGGAAATCGGCAATGGGACCTGCATAGAGGATCCCATCCATTCCCAGAAAGAGCGGAAGAATGATGAGAAGCGGAAGCAGGAAAAGAATCTGTCTGGTCAGCGCAAGGAAGGTTCCCTGCTTCGGCTTCCCAATGGAAGAAAAGAAGGTCGACGACATGGGCTGAATATTATTGGCAAAGGTGAAAAACAGATAAATATGGAAATACTGCTCCGCAAAGGCAAAATATAATTCGGAGCCGCTTCCAAACAGGCTGATGATCTGTCTTGGGAACAGCTGAAACATGGCAAAGGCAACGATGCAGATGACCTGCCCCGTTCCCATGCTCAGAAGGATCACCCGTTTGACCCGGCCGTACTGCTTTGCGCCGTAATTAAAGCTGGAAATGGGCTGCATTCCCTGGGCAATGCCGATGCAGAAGGCAAAGAAAATAAAGCTCACCTTATTGATGATCCCGGCACAGGCCAGAGGAACAGATTCTCCGTAAATGGACATGGCTCCGTAATGCTTCAGAGAATTGTTCATGACGATCTGGACCACCATCATGGCCATCTGATTGAAGCACTGGGCCATTCCCAGGCTCATGGCGTAGCCTGCATACATGAATCTCGGACGCAGATGCTCCTTCGTAAAGGGGCCTGCCTTGTACCGGCGCAGATAGAAAAACACCATGGCTGCCGATGCGATCTGTCCAATGATCGTAGCCAGAGCTGCACCGGTCATTCCCATATGAAATCCGAAAATAAACAAAGGATCCAGCACCGTATTGATGGCCGCTCCGATCAGATTGCACAGCATGGAATACCTTGGGCTTCCGTCGGCCCGAATTAAATGCGCCCCGCCCGTGGTCAGGATCAGAAAAGGAAATCCAAAGGATACAATCCTCACATATTCCTTCGCCAGTCCCAGCACATTGTCGGGGGATCCGAAAAACACCAGCAGCGGTTCCAGAAAAAGCTGTGTGATCAGGCAAAGCAAAAGTCCGCTGCCAAACATGAGAACGGCTGCGTTCCCTATATAATAGAGCGCCTTTTTTCTCTCTCCCCGTCCCATGGACAGGTTAAAGGCCGATGCGGCACCGATTCCAAACAAAAGCGCCAGGGCCGTGCAGCTGGTCGTCAGGGGAAATGCCACATTAGTGGCCGCATTTCCCAGTTCTCCGATGCTGTGTCCGATGAATATCTGGTCTACAATATTGTAAAGAGCCCCCACCAGCATCGCCACAATACTGGGAATGGCAAATCTCCGAAGAAGTGTTCCCACCGGCACGCACCCCAGCGGATTAGCCTGCTGTTTTTCTGCTTTCTGCATAGTATCCTGTATCGATACTGTTGTTTTCTTCATTTGTTCTTCCATCTTCTTATTCTCCCGTAATCGTTATAATCATTTCCTGTCACTCATTCCAATACTCCAGCTCTTCCTCATCAAGCCCGATATCGGAGCCTCTGAAAACAGGATTCTTCCCCGCCTTCTTCTGCTTCTCATAATCCCTCAGGGCACGAATCGCCACCCCGCCGAGCAGCATACAGGCCGGAAGATTGATCAGCGTCATACCTCCCATGGTAATATCGGCCATGGCCCAGGCGGCATCCATGGGGATAATTGCTCCCAGGAAGACAACGATCACACAGAAGAGCTTAAAGATCAGCTTAAATTTTTTCGACGGCTCTTTTTTGTTATTCATAAAAATAAGGGCATTGTCCACATAATACAGATTTCCAAGCAGGGTCGTAAAGGCAAAAAGCACCATGGCGATCGTAATAAACAGAGGACCCACACGTCCGAAAACGGTGGAGATCGCGTTCTGTACATACAGCGCACCGGACACTGCCTCTGTATGCTCCACACCGCTGGACAGACACATCAGCGCCGTCGCCGTGCAGAGAAGCAGAGTGTCAATGTAAACGGACAGGGTCTGCACGAGGCCCTGCTTGACCGGATGCGTGACATGGGCGGAAGCAGAGGCGTTGGGGGCCGAACCCACACCGGCCTCGTTGGAATAAAGTCCCCGCTTTATTCCATAAATCAGACAGGAACCTGCCACACCACCGAAAATAGCCTTAAAATCAAAGGCGTCCTTAAAAATCTCCACAAACATCACCGGGATATTGGTGATATGAAACAAGATAACGATCATTGAAATGACCACATAGGAGATCCCCATAAACGGAACGATCACACTGGTCAGTTTTACGATTCTTTTTCCGCCTCCCAAAAGACAATATCCGACCAACACAGCCAGCACCGCACCTACGATCATCGGTGTGGTCGATTCCTGATAAAAGGAATATACGGCAAAGGTGGACTGCAGGTTGTAGGAGCACAGCAAATTAAAGCCGACCGCATAGGTTGCGATCAGAAATACGCAGAACAGGACCGCAAGCCAACGGGCATGGAGCGCCTTCTCAATATAATAAGCCGGGCCTCCGTAGCATGCACCGTCTTCCCCTTTTCTTTTGTAGATCTGTGCCAGCGTACTTTCCATAAAAGCGGAGGCAGCACCGATCAGACACATGATCCACATCCAGAAGCATGCGCCCGGCCCGCCCAGGCAGATGGCCGTGGACACTCCTACGATATTGCCTGTGCCGACGCGGGATGCCGTGGAAACCATCAGCGCCTGAAAGGAAGAAACCTTCCCTTCTCCGGAGGGCTCCATCACCAGTCTGCAGGATTCCCGAAACAATCTGAACTGCACCCCTTTTGTCAGAATCGTAAACCAGCAGCCTGCAATGGCCATTACGATCATGAGGATCGGATAATACATAACATTGTCAATGGCGTTTAAAATGTCCAGAAATCCCATCATTGTCCTCCTCGTATGGGTCTTTACATTTTCCTCGGAACGGTTTCAGTAATATAGCATTTAGAATACTCTTTTGTATCAAAATTTATGTAATACGAACTGATACAAATACTACTATAACGAAAGAACAGCTAAATATCAACCTCGTTATTCTGCCAGCTTTCGAAGTGTGTCCCCCGCGATCCGTACACCGTCCAGTCGGACATCGGCTCTGCCCCTGTATTCCGGCTGCACATACAGATCCTCCAGTGTCTTCTCGTCGGCAACAACTTCATCCAGCATCTTTTTATGCTCCGCATCCCATTTTTTCAGGACCTCCTCTGCCATGGAAGCTCCAACTCCTCTGCAGGCGCGCATCCTCCCATGCCATGCTTCTCTTGTAAACGAAACCCGGACATCAAATTCTTCCTGTAAAGTAAGATCAAAAAACTCTCGATACTCCTCTGGAACCAGCACATGCCTTCTGATATCACCGCAGCCTGTCCAATCCGGAAAGCTGTTCTAATATAAAATCCGGATATTCTTTACTTGATGCCATTCTGTAACCACTGCTCCTTTGTCAGATAAGTATAATGCTCCGTTCTTATATCTCCCATTTCATCCGGCCTGGCAGCCGTATGTGACTGCGCCGGCGGTATCAGACCGATGCTTCCAATTGCACAATTGTCCTCCCTGAGGCATACTGCATAAGTTTCTCCGGCAGACAAGACATTCCACAAAGGTTCTCTAACATTCGGATCAAAAGAAACTAGGGCTCCTGCTGCCTTCGCTGCCGTATGCACAAAAGCCAGTGTGGTATGTACTTTTTCATCTCGAATCAGACCCGCTGTTGCAACCCCTGCATCTGTCAGAGTCTGGACCAACTGATTTCCAAACATGTCAGCTCCCACCTTACCGATAAAAGCGGTCTTATGGCCCAGTTTTTCCAACATCGCAAGCACATTTCCCGGAGCTCCGCCAGGATTGGCCTCCATTAAAGGGTTCCCCTGTGGAGATATTCCATTTACCGTAAAATCGATTAACAGCTCCCCAAGAGCTACCACGTCATATGTTTTCATTAATATTTACCTCACTGCATTTAACGTCTCTTCCCAAGGAAGAACCTCTGTCCATCCAGTGGTATCAAAACTATCCCGAATTCCTTTGCAGTAATACTCCAGTTTTTCTGTCAAACCTTTTTTCTCTGCAAAAATGCCTATGTAGCCGCCCATAGCATATTCCATGGTGCGAGCTCTGTCTTCTGTGCCATTTGTGCAGGCATATGCATCTACAAAATAGTCCGCATACTGTGGATCCAGATTTCCATAATAGCTATCGTTATATACATATCCTTCTGGATTCAGTGACTCCCAGCCATAATCCGAATACGCTGCATCCGCATTGAACATGGCAAAGTATTCCATGCGTTTATCTATAATATGGGAAAACTCATGATATATCAGTTCTTCCACGATAGGATTAATCTCTTCACTAAGGTTCATAGCTCTACCATCCAGTGCCATCACGTATTTGCCCGGATACATGTAATTAACAAATCCACCAGAAACATATGTGGTTTCCTCTGTGCTGTAATCTTTCTCCAATACACCTAAAATCTGTATTTCTATCTTCTTATGCGTGTTGTGCTTTAGCTGTTCAAAAAATCCTTCCGGATAACGCCCCATGGCATAATCCAGCGTATTTAATGTCTGAAGAATGTCTTCTTCCGAAAGCAACAAATCAGCTCTGTGATCTGTAAATTCTGTATCACACTGGTCAGCAATATGGATTTCTACTCCGTATTTTTCAGACAAAACATCTGCCAGATCAAAGAGTTCCTGGCTTACTGCACTGCCTGCAGGCTCTTTCATAACATCCTCTACAGATTCCATTACAAGACTATCTGTCAGCCCCTCAGAAATCTGCCAAAACATCAAGTGGTCTTGTCCGTTTTCGTCCATCATAGTAAACACGTAACCATCGTACTCATCATACCATACGTATTCAGACATCATATAATGAGCCAGACCGTCAGCATTTGCTCTGGAAATCAGATTTCCTTGTACATCATATGCGTCCAGCGTAGTAGCACCATCCTCAATCATCTCACTGAGAATAACATGCCCGGATGCTTGGTTGAATCCAACAGAAGAACTAAAATTAACATAGAACTGGTTTTGATTCTCTCCATCCGCAAGCACATACAACGGATCTTCACAATCAACTTTTCCAAGCCAGGTATCTCCACTTGTCTCCAAAGAACTATAGGCATACGGAGATTCTATCCTGCGAAATGTTCCGTTTGTCAGGTCCAGCACACAACTCTCTCTCATGTAAGTGCTCAAATCTGTATAGACAAAAGCTGCTTCTTTCCCATTGGATTTGCAAAGATATGAGCTGGCAGCATCTTTCATCAAAACAGTCTCTGTCCCAGTGGACAATTCTATCTCTTTGATTCCCCGATCATAAGTAAACAGATACGCTTTCTCTCCGGCAGCATTCAGACAGAAGGTTCCGCCTAAAAGACCATATGCATCTACCAATTTGAGATCCTTATCTAACAGATAACATTTACTGTCCCCCAAATCGTTGACAGCCACATGATTATCCAGCACCTGCACAGTTGCATACATAAGATTGGTCAGCTTGTTTTCACCGAGAACTTCCCCATTCTCTATAGACACAAGCTTAACAGTACATGCGCTTTGATTGGTCTCACCATCGTATTCATTAAACACCAAAAGTAGATTATTGCCCATTCTGTGAACTTCCGCCTGGCTCACACCCGCCAAAACGTCAGTTGGAACTTCATACAGATAGTCATTTTCATTCCAAGTCATTCTGCCCGCAAAAATGGTATCCTCTATGTCAGGAAGGGATTCCTCTTCCACGACAAGCTCTTCTTCTACAGATGGCAGTTCAGCATTTCCCGGTACATCTTCGGTGCCTGATTGATTACAGCCAGACAACATTGCCACGCAAAGAATCCCTATTAATAATATGGCCAATCTATGTTTCATATCTTGATCCTCCATTTATCAGAAGGTACATTTACTTTTATATCTCTTTTCCTGCAAGAATTTCCTTATAATCCTGATAGTTTTTCTCCAGCAATGTCGGGGTATCCAATCCATACGGACACATGGACTTGCATTTTCCACAATGGATACAGTCTTCTGTTTTCTTCATCATAGCCTGCATTGCAGGTGTCAACTGTCCCTGTGCCGGCGCACGTCGAATCATCAGTGACATTCTTGCGCAATCACTGATGTTAATGTCTACAGGACACGGCATACAATATCCACAACCACGGCAAAATTCTCCCTGCAATTCTTCAAGATCTTTCTCAATCTCTGTTTTCATAGCCGCATCCATCACCGGTTCCTGGTCTTGATAAGACAGGAACTGGTCAAGCTGCCATTCAAACTGTACGCCCCAGATTGGAAGCACATGATCGTATGGAAGCATAAATGCGTAGGCCGCAGCAGTATTGGTTATCAAACCTCCTGCCAGGGCTTTCATAGCTAAAAATCCCATGCCGGCTTTTTTACAACGCTCCACCAATGCCAGTTCTCTCTCAGAAGATAAATAGCTGAACTGTCATCTATTTCATTTGCATAAACAGATGTTAAATCAATGCCAGACATCTCTATGCCAAGGCGAAAACCACCTACGCCAGTGCAAAACTCAGCATAGTTCATACTAGTTTCCTCCAATCATTCTTCATCATCTATTGTTACTTCCATAATGTCACCTACATCACATTTTAAGGCGATACATACTTTTTCAAGCACATCAGTAGTGACTCTTTCATTCTTTCCAAGTTTAGCCAATGCATTGGTGCTTATTCCAGAAGCAAGACGAAGGTCTTTTTTCTTCATATCTTTATCAATTAACAACTTCCACAGTTTTCTATAACTAATAGCCATTCTAAACACCTCGTATTTGTAAAAGGTCATTCCATTACTAATCTATTATATCTAAAACATCTTGTAAATTCAATCCAAAATTGCTATATTCAATTTTTAATTGCTGTATTTCATCCGACAACTATCACTCCGATATATAACTATGCCCGTCACTCAATTGCAAACCGAGATGCAGTTTTGTAATTCAACAACTTAATATTTGTAAGTGAAACTCAGTTTTTGTAATTCAAATGCCACTTTTGTAAACGAGATGCAGCTTTTGTAACCGAAATGCACCCTATACAATCGGCTCTTTTCGGTGTATAATGTATTTAAGAGTTCGACAATCAGAGGTCAATTTCCTCTCGTTTAAATTTGTAAACGGAGAATCCACCCCTGGTATTTACGGTATTTTTGTAAATGTGTTGGCGACTCTTGTTTACGATTTATTTTTTGAGAAGCTTAGGTTTCAGACATATGTCCTTGGCATCAACCGGGCGGCAACCAAGTTTAGCCAAGACCTCTTCTCCATGTAAAAAGCTGAACGTTTCGTATGGGCTACGATTGTTCAGTTTTTTTCTTTTGTAAGAGTTGATGTGGTTCATCATTTTAAATACATCCGTTTGAGTCAGGTCATCAATACTTGTCTCCTTAGGAATTATTCGTCTGATGAGCTCATGATTGACCTCACATGCACCTTTCTGGTAAGGACACCCGGCATCGCAATAATAGATGTTTGTCCTGTGATATGAGGCTCCGGGTTCCGGATGCTCACGATACTCAATAGCTCTTGGATTTGAAAATTCACTTCCATTGTCCGTCAAGATATAAGGAAACAGTTCACTAAACAATTCATTTCCAAGGACTTTGTCAAGACCATTAAACACATCTATAACAGACTGGGATGTATTGGCATCTCTTATAAAAGCAAGCATCAAACTGGATTCCACGAAGTGTATTGTAAGGAAGCATTTACCACCTTTTACACCCATCACAGAATCCATCTGTACTTCTGCAAGATCAGGATTCTTCTCTTTAAATTTGAGATATTCCTGGTAGTTCCGACCAATGCGACAGCCTTTGTCTACTTTGAATTCAGGTTTTTTGTATCTTTCTCTGAATTTTACTTTTCTTGGTAGATCGATATTCCTAACATCAAAGAGGCATGCATCGATGTAGTTATAGATGGTTTTCTCACTACACATCAGTTCATTTTCATGTTCAACATAGATTTGATGAACTGACTGACCATTGTTAACCAGAGGAGTAATGATTGCATTTAGCCTTGCAATCTCTTCCTCCGATACACAAAGTCCACTGCGGGATTCAGATATTACATTGTGAGCTTTGATATGAGCATGCTCTGCGTCATAGATGCTTTTCAACAGGCTGCATTTACAAATCTTTTCGCACCCATTACAGACATAAGGCGGTCTAAAACGTGCTGTACAGACCTCGCAAACAAAGTCCTTACAGTGTTCATTGCAGTATGGACATAACTTACAGTACAGGGTTGCTTTGCGAGAACAATCCTTGCCACATATATTTTTATTACGGCAGTTAAATCTGTTCTTACATTCATTGAATGGATAGCCAGGATAACCTGTGGCAATTTCAGAAGAGTACTTCTTGATTTCTCTTGAAATCGTTGTTGGATTCTTACCCAGGTCAGTGGCAATTGCTTTTATGGACATACTTTCCTTCAACTTCTTTTGAAGGTTAAGACGATCCTCATAAGTAAAGAACTTAGACATAGTGTCCTCCTTATCCGCCGCCAACAATCAGAGGATAATAGCTACGTCATGATTTATCAATAGGGTATTTGTAAGCCATGATGCAGTACATGTGCTTATTACAAATATAGGTATTTTAATAAAGGATAGACGAATGAAATAACTGCGTTTCATTTAACAATTAAGGTAACTATGCCCGTCCGTTAAAGAAAGTGACAATAGTCCTATCGTCTCAATCGGCAAAAAAGTGGTTTCTTGGATAACGTATAATTAGTTTCGCAAAATCAATTTCATAAAAATAGACATGGTCTATAGCCGTTTGGTAGAATTAAGTTACCACACAAAAATCTCACAAAGGAGGCTAAAACCATGTCTGATAACATTATACAACTCAATGAAGATTTAAT
>NZ_JASGBQ010000034.1 GCF_030053595.1 Fusibacillus kribbianus | reverse complement strand
TTTACTTTTGCTCACGATATTCCAGTCGTCTGTTTGCTATGCAAACAAACAGACTTGACATAACGATTTTACCACGTTTTTTCAGATCTTCAAAGGTAGAATTTGTTACCATATGTACTCAAAATCGCAAATCAGCCCCTTTTTAGCACTATGACTGGAATTAAGTTTTACAACTAAGCGTTTTTACTCTCCGGGCGCTTAGATTTTTGTCTTGACAACTGAACCACCATAAAATCCCGAAAGAAGTAAATCAGCATAAACTAATTATCCATTTACGCCTTCTAAAGATAATTAACGATACAGCAAGCCTGAATAATTCCTCCGTGGTAAGCAAGGTATAAACACCAACAATTCCCCACTTGAATACATATGCTGCAAGCAGACATAGGGGAATTCCAATACACCATGTGCCAACAATATCAATAATCATAATGATTTTGGTGTTGCCGCCACTTCTTATAATTCCTCCGCCAAAATGTGGAATCAAGCATAGGTAACAGGATGGCAACGGAGAATGATTTGGCATTACGCAGTCCTTTGGCTATATTATTAGGATGAAAGTCAAGTTCTTTGATTGCTTCTTCTATCGCCAGGCGTGTGCTTTCTTTTACTGTTTTGCCATTAATGTATTTGGAAACAGTACCTACAGAAAGACCGGCACGAGCTGCAACATCACGTATTGTTGAGGCCATAATAACGCCTCCCTTCTTAATGTGATTGGCTTATAAAAATATTAGCATAATTGCAGAAATTATTTAACGCTGTTAAAGATGCATATATTCCTTAATGAATCCTGTGATTGCTGTTCGCTCCGTTCACAGCAACTTGGTCAAAATCCATTCCACTTGCTGTAAACTGTCAGGAATGCTATATTATAAGAAATATCTGTCGTACTGTACAGTTGTACCAAAAATAAAATGTATGGGAAAGACGGTGAAAAAATGATACCGCCTGTAAGAATACACGGACGGAAATGGGATGTGGAGGAATGGAGCATGTTTAAAGAAATTAGAGATGAACGGGCTTTCAACGGGATTTTAAATCAGATTATAGAGAACATTCAGAATGGCAGTCTCAAAGCGGGCGATGCCCTTCCGGCGGAGCGGACAATGGCGGAGATCATGGGAGTATCCAGACCGGCAGTCAGAGAAGCTTTGAGAGCACTGGAACTGCTGGGAATAGTCAAGCCGGTGCCGGGAGGCGGAAATTATATTACGGAGGACCTGGATACCTGGCTGATCGAACCTTTATCCATACTTTTTAAATTAAATAATGGATATCTGCGCCAGAATCAGCAGTTCCGTGCGGCACTGGAGCGAGAAGCGGCAATTCTTGCGGCACGAAAGTGCACACCGCTGGATGCAGCAGAATTATGGGTGATTCTTGCACGGCTGGACGCCGCAGAAGATGAAAAGATACGGGGTGAACTGGATCGCGAACTTCACAAGAAGATTGCAAAGATCGCAGATAACCCTATGGTTTACGGTGTCCTTGCGGCAGCAGATCAGCTTACTGAGAATATTGTTTCCGGGACGAGAGACTACATTATGAAAAAGAATAATTCTGTCAGAGAGGTTGATGACCAGCATCATCGGCTTGTTAAGGCAATCATCAACGGAGATGCAGAACAGGCGGAACGATGTATGTCTGAACATATGGATACGATTGAACGTTATATGGAAGAAATGCAAAAAGAATCCTGAGAAATTTTGGGCATTTTTACAGAATAAATTGATATGACCTCTATTGCATTTTGGTAATACCAGCGGTATAATTAAAATATAAATTGGTAATGCCAATAAATAAAACCGGCAAAACCAGAAGGAGGGGCGAAACAATGGGATATGTGAAATGGTCACATGAGACACTGAATCATTTTTGCGGAGACGTATTCAAGGCGTTTGGTTTTACAGAGGAAGAAAGCAATCAGATCAAGGATGTGCTTCTTACGGCTGACCTTTATGGAATAGAAAGTCATGGCATGCAGAGAATGGTGCGTTATCATAAGGGAATCGAAAAGGGAACGATCCATCCGCAGGCAAAGCCTGAAATTGTATTTGAAACACCGATATCTGCAGTGATTGATGGTCATAATGGAATGGGACAGCTTATTTCCGTTTATGCAATGAAAAAAGCAATCGAAAAAGCCAAAAAGACCGGAGTTGGAATTGTAACTGTCCGTGAGTCTAATCATTTCGGTATCGCCGGATATTATGCAAAGATGGCGTGCGATGAGGGACTTCTGGGAATGGCCTGTACAAATTCAGAGGCTATTATGGTTCCTACGTTTGGCAAAAAAGCCATGCTTGGATCAAACCCAATCGCAGTAGCTATGCCGGCAGACCCGTATCCGTTTTTCTTTGACTGTTCTACCACGGTAGTTACAAGAGGAAAACTCGAAATGTACAATAAAATGGAGAAACCACTTCCGGATGGATGGGCCCTGGACAAAGATGGTCATGCAAGTACAGATGCACCGGATGTCCTTTTCAATATTGTTGCAAAGAAGGGCGGTGGAATCATGCCCCTTGGTGGAAATGAAGAGGTTACAGGAAGCCACAAGGGATATGGATATGGTATGCTGTGTGAACTATTCAGTTCCATTCTTTCTATGGGTGTTACTTCGGATCATTGCTGCACATTCCCGGATAAAACAGGAATCTGTCATGGATTTATGGCAATCGATCCGGCTGCATTTGGTGATCCTCAAGCAATCCGCAGACACTTTTCAGAATACCTGGAAGCTTTGAGAGAAAGTCCGAAGGCAGAAGGCAAAGATCGTATTTATACACATGGTGAAAAAGAAGTTTTGGCAGAAAAAGATAGAAGAGAGCATGGATTACCTGTAAACGATAATACGATGGTCGAACTTGCTAATCTGTGTGGATATCTCGGACTTGACTTTAATAAATATTTTGATGGATATGAGCTTCCAAAAGAAAGCAAATTCTTTACCGGTAATTATTAATAGATTAGAAGATTGCTGTGAACGGAGTGAACAGCAACAATAGAAGAGTCGAATGATACGGTTTCGCAAAATTTAAGATACCAGGGAGGACAATAGAAATGGATTATGCAAAAGAATCTTTAAGACTGCATGGAGAATGGAAAGGTAAGATTGAAGTTGTAACAAGAGTACCTGTAGAAAATAAGGATGATCTGTCACTTGCCTATACACCAGGTGTTGCACAGCCTTGTCTCGAAATCCAGAAGGATGTGGATAAATCTTATGATCTTACCAGAAGATGGAACATGTGTCTGGTAGTAACTGACGGTTCAGCTGTTCTTGGACTTGGAAATATCGGACCAGAGGCCGGAATGCCGGTAATGGAAGGAAAATGTGTACTTTTCAAGGCATTTGGCGATGTAGATGCATTCCCTCTTTGTATCAAGAGCAATGATGTAGATGAGATCGTTAATACAATTTATCTGATCTCCGGTTCTTTTGGCGGAGTAAATCTGGAAGATATTTCAGCACCGAGATGTTTTGAAATTGAGAAGAAATTAAAAGAAAAATGTGATATCCCGATTTTCCACGACGATCAGCATGGTACAGCGATTATCACTCTTGCCGGTCTGACCAACGCACTGAAGGTTGTAGGAAAGAAAAAAGAAGATGTTCGTATCGTTATGAACGGAGCAGGAGCTGCTGCAATTTCTATTGCACGTCTCCTTCTGACAGCAGGATTCAAAGATATCACTCTCTGCGACAGAAAGGGTGCAATCTACGAGGGACGCCCGGAAGGCATGAATCCGATCAAAGAAGAAATGGCTAAAGTTACTAACCTGGCTAAAAAATCCGGTTCTCTTGCAGAGATGCTGGTTGGCGCTGATGTATTTATCGGTGTTTCAGCACCGGGTGCTGTTACAACAGAGATGGTTAAGACCATGAACAAAGATGCAGTTGTTTTTGCATGTGCGAACCCGACTCCGGAGATTTTCCCGGATGATGCAAAGGCAGGCGGAGCAAAAGTTGTTTCCACAGGAAGAAGTGATTTCCCGAACCAGATCAACAACGTACTTGCTTTCCCGGGAATCTTCCGTGGTGCATTTGATGTGAGAGCAAAAGAAATCAATGACGAAATGAAATTGGCAGCGTCTGAAGCACTTGCAAATCTGATCACAGATGAGGAACTTTCTCCGGAGTATATTATTCCGAAGGCATTTGATAAGCGAGTAGGACCAGCGGTAGCCAAAGCGGTTGCTGAGGCAGCAAAGAGAACCGGTGTAGCTCGTATTTAAACGAGATACGCAGGGGTAACACCGGAAAGTCATGAGACTGCACTGAAGGTCATGAAAGCGTGCCAGATAGAGGTTGTCGAATGAACGGATTACAAAAAGATATAGAATAAAGCAAAGTAGAAGGGGCTGTCGGTTAATATCACATTTCGACATCCTCAGTAGCAATTGAAAGGATCCCTGCAAGGACAAGGCTTGTTAGCCTTCCAGGTAGTGTAAAATAGTTTGTGTTTCTGGTAAAAAATGGCTCCTTTTTGGTAAGAATACAGATATGACTATTCTTATCGAAAAGGAGTATTTTTTATGGCAGTTGCAAAGGAACAAATTCGACAGATTATCTCTGAAAACAACATTAGTAGCGTTGGTGATGTATATGCTCTTCTAAAAGACAGCTTCAAAGATATTCTGCAGGAGCTGATGGAAGCCGAATTGGATGCAACCCTCGGTTATGAAAAAAATCATAAAGGAGACCTGCAGACAGACAATAAGAGAAACGGACATTCCACCAAAAACTTAAAAAGCCAATATGGGGAATTTCAGATTGATGTACCAAGAGACCGCAACGGGGAGTTTGAACCGAAACTGATCCCTAAATGTCAGCGGGATATTTCTGGGATTGAAGAAAAAGTAATATCTTTATACGCCCGTGGTATGAGTACACGTGATATCCATGACCAGCTTCAGGATCTTTATGGAATAGAATTGTCTGCAGAGATGGTCAGCAAGATCACAGATAAGATTCTTCCCCAGGTTAAGGAGTGGCAGTCTCGTCCTCTGAATCCGGTTTATCCATTTGTTTTTATGGACTGTATTCATTATAAGGTTCGGGAAGATGGCAGGATCTTAAGCCGTGCTGCCTATGTGGTTCTTGGTGTTACAGTGGAAGGGTACAAGGATATCCTCAGTATCACAGTAGGCGCCAACGAAACCAGCAAGTTCTGGCTCGGAATGCTCAACGACCTGAAGAACCGCGGAGTGAAAGATGTCCTTTTCTTCTGTGTAGACGGTCTTCCTGGCTTTAAAGAAGCTATTCAGGCAGTCTATCCGCAGGCAGAGATCCAGAGATGTGTCATCCATATGCTGCGTAATTCTTTTAAATATGTAAACTATAATGATCTGAAAAAGTTTTCCTCTGATTTCAAAGCAGTATATAATGCCCCGAATGAAACAGCGGCTTTATCAGAACTTGAGAACATCAAAGAGAAATGGGGAAAGAAATATCCCTACGCTATCAGTAACTGGGAAAATAATTGGGAAGATGTAAGTTCCTTTTTCCAGTTTTCTAATGATATCAGGCGTATTATGTACACGACAAATATCATAGAGGGATTGAACCGCCAGTATCGTAAAGTCACGAAAACCAAAAGTGTATTCCCAAGTGATGCAGCACTGGAAAAGATGCTGTACCTTGCCAGTGAAAATGTGATCAAAAAGTGGACGCAGAGATACCGAAACTGGGATCAGGTATTGAATCAGCTGATTGTCCTATATGGAGAACGGCTTACCAATTATTTGTAAGAAAAGAAAAGCAGGAATGGAGTTGCCCCAAAGCTAACCATTCCCGCTCTCTTTCTATTCCGTCGGCATTTGTATTATTGCCAGAATTTTCCCACTCTATTCCAGAGGTCGGGTGTGGGCAGCGCCCACAAAAAGCAATTAATACAATGCTTTATTTGTCATGCAAAAAAATCAAAAAAGATGTATAAACTCTTCTCACATGGGCATACTGTAAATAGAAAGACAGATTCGACAACACCAAGATCTTTAAGTTGACAGCAAAATTTTACATATCCAATTCTTATCAGAAAGATTTACTTTCCAAAGACACAAGATTTTTTACGCCCTCGCGCTTTCTGATCTTGATTCTTTCGCGTCAGTGAACAGGCAGAATTACACGGCTCGAGACGTATTGCTCTCTGTTAACCGATGCTGTAAAAAAACAGCTTCATTACTTATCATCTTCAACCAAACCGTAAAGCCGGTACAGAGACAGCATATTCTGATACTGTAATTTGTTCCCCATCAGCTGCCGGTAGGTTGCAGATTTTTCTTTTCCCTCCACCTTCAGCTGGCTCATTTTCTGATTCACCCGGACATAATTTTCCCGCACATAGATCAGCATCTTTTCAAATGCTTCCAGTCTGTTTCTCTCATCCATTTTTACAGCTCCAATCCATCAAAAATATCGTATCGTTTTAAAATTATACCTAAAGGCACTCGTCAATGCAAGCCCTGCGGGCCGGTGTACTTCGTGCGATAAACAGACGGCGCGGCAAAAAGACCACCGCCGCGTACCGAAATAAAACAACTTCCGGCTTTTTTGTCTGTGCGGCATCGCAACCAAACATAACAAGAAACATACAATTATGTTATGTTCGGTTGGTGGAAGATTTGTCAACCATACTTTACAATAATCATACAAATCAAACATCGGGAGGTTTCTATGAGTGTGGTTGAAGTTCATAACCTTTTCAAAAAATATCCATCCTTTGAGCTGAAAGACGTCTCTTTTCAAATTGACAAAGGCAAAATTACAGGCTTCATCGGAAGAAACGGAGCCGGCAAAACAACAATGATCAAATCCATTCTGAATCTGATCCACACAGACGGCGGCAGCGTCAGCTTTTTCGGCATTCCGGTCCGGGAACGGGAATCAGAAATAAAAAAACGGATCGGTTATTCCACCGGTACGGTAAATTGGTACCCGCGAAAAAAGATCCGGGATATCGCCGGTATCGTAAAAAGATTCTACGACACCTGGGACGACGAGGCCTATCGTAAATATCTCCGCCTGTTTCAGCTGGATGAAACCAAAACGCCGCTGGAGCTTTCGGAGGGAATGAAGGTGAAGTTCAACCTTTTGATTGCGCTTTCCCACAAAGCAGAAGTGCTGATCCTGGATGAACCCACAAGCGGTCTTGATCCCTTTTCCCGCGACGAGCTGCTGAATATCTTCTCGGAGCTTAAGAACAGCGGCGTCGCAGTATTTTTCTCCACGCACATTATTTCCGATATTGAAAAGTGTGCCGACGACATCATTTATATTTCAGAGGGAAGAATTATCGGGGCGCTGCCGAAAACAGATTTTATGAAAAAGTTTTCCTGTGACGGAGAAGGTCTTGAAGATACGATTTTGCGAATGGAAAGAGGTGTTGAACATGCGTAATATTCTGATCAAGGAGATGAGGCTCAGCGCGTCGCCTCTTTCCTATCTGTTCCTGCTTTTCGGATTTATGTTTTTCATTCCCGGTTATCCCATTCTCTGCGGCGCATTCTTTGTGACATTTGGCATATTTCAAAGCTTCCAAACCGCAAGAGAGGGAAACGACATTGTGTTTTCCGCATTGCTTCCGATCAGAAAAAGAGATATAGTAAAAGGGAAATATCTGTTTGTCTGCCTCATCGAGGTTTGGGCCGTCCTCCTTATAGCGGCGGTCGTTGTCCTGCGAATGACGGTTTTGTCCGGGCTTCCCGTGTACCGGAATAATGCACTGATGAATGCCAATCTGTTTGCCCTCGGAATGTCATTCTTCGTTTTCGGGCTCTTCAATCTGATCTTTGTCGGCGGATTTTTCCGGACAGCCTATAAGTTTGGGCGTCCCTTTGTACTTTATCTGATCGCCGTGTTTCTTGCGATCGGCGGCAGTGAAGCGCTCCATCATTTTCCGGGACTTGGATTCCTGAATGCGTTCGGATTTGAACACATCGTTTCTCAATTCCTGCTGCTGACCGGCGGAATCATCGTTTATCTGCTTTTTACAATGCTTTCATACAGGATCTCCTGCAGGAACTTTGAAAAAATAGATCTGTAAAGGTAGGGTTATATGTTAAAAGAGAATTTAGTAATGCTTCGTAATATCCATGGATTTTCGCAGGAAGAAATCGCTGAAAAAATCAACATTTCCCGACAGGCCTATGCAAAGTGGGAAAGCGGAGCAACCGTCCCCGATATCGAAAAATGCAGCCTGCTCGCACAGACTTACGGCATTTCGATCGACAGTCTGGTCAAAAGCGAAACGGCGGACGGCATCGGAATGATCCCGCCTGCGCCAAAGGGGAAAAACATCTGGGGCTCTGTCACGATCAATGACAGAGGGCAGCTGGTCATTCCCAAAGGAGCACGGGATAAGTTCCAGTTGACCGGCGGAAAGCGTCTGATCGTTCTTGGAGATGAGACCGGGATCGCTTTGATCCCGGCGGAAACCTTTGAAGCAAAGATGAAAAAAGCGATGGAATTTGCGTCCATTCAGACGGACCGGGATCTCATGTAAAGAACTGTGATGAAAGCGCAAAAACATTTGCAAAGAAAACTTGGCGAAAATTATTGACAGGTAAACCTGGCTATGCTATACTTATTTTTGCAAAGAAAACTTGGCAATATGGATTTGGAGGTTCTGATCATGAATAAAGAAGAAATTCTGGAAAGAAGCAGAAAGGAAAACAAAAATCAAGATGTTTTTGAAAAAGACATCATCATTAAAAGCAATCGCTATTCCTGCATGGCTTCAGCGATTCTTGCGACTCTATTCTTTGTGGTTCAGATTTTTACCGGCGGAGGGATAAACTACGGTCTGTACGCGGTCGTGTTTTCCATGCCCATGGCAGGTTTTTGGTTTAAATATTTAATGCTTCATAAAAAGCATGAATTATTAGTTGCCATATGTTACACCGCGGGGGTTTTCTTGTTTGCCGCAGCACATATCGATAACCTGGTCTCCGCTTCAACGATTCTCTGAGGTGCACGATGGAAAGCCAATTGATACTTAAAAACAGATTGAAGGAAATCCGGGCAGAGCAAAAACTTTCTCAGGCAAAGCTTGCAGAAATGGTAGGCGTTTCCCGCAACACAATCAGCTCCATCGAAACAGGGCAGTTCAATCCGACTGCCAAGCTCGCTTTGGTTATATGCATTGCGCTGGACAAAAAATTTGAAGACATATTCTACTTCGATTAAAGTTGTCTCTTTACACAGATAACCTTTTAATGGTTAAAATTCAGGGGCAGGTGTGATCCGCATGGATCACACCTGCCCCTGGTTTTTTACCTGGATCGTTCGGCTGCAGCAGCGAAACATGAAAATGCAGCCGTAGTCCTTCCCTGGATCGTTCGGCTGCAGGCTGAAAAAAGGATGTTGCTCAGTAGAGCACATATTGTCTACTTTCGCAACATCCCTTCTGTCTTACGAAATTATGCCCGTTTTCTCCTGCAGTAAATCGTTCTTCCCAGAACACCGAAAGCGCTTATGAACAGCAGTGCTGTCCACAGGAACAGGCTGCTGTTGTCCCCGGTCTGCGGTGACTGAATTTCGTTATCTGCTGTCATTTTTTCCTTAACAGTAAATGTTGTAACAGCGGTACCGCTTTCAGATACAATGCCGATCCTGTGCTCACCGGCGGAAAGCGCCCCAACACAGTCAGCCTTTAAGATTACGACCGTACTGCCTTCCCTGGCGGTATAATCCGTTTCATCAAGGGTTTTACCGTCAAGCTCGACCCGGATAAAATCGTTGAACGCCGCATTGGATGTGAAAGACAATGCCTTCTTTTCTCCTGTTGTTATACTCTGTCCTTTTCCTTTAATGATGTCAGGCGGGAGCTTTGGAATTACCGTGTCATCAGGCTTAATTTCGTTTGTGCCTTTTTCGTCAGCAAAGTATTTACCGCAATCTTTACAATGCCAATACTCCTTATTACCTGTTTCAGCAGCAGTTGCATCCTTTGCGGGAGTGTTTACAAGGTCATGAGACAACTTATTAGTTGATGAACCTGTGGAAAGCTTTACTCCACAGCCCTTGCAGTATGTATCACCTGTGTAGCCTTCTTCCGTGCATGTTGCATCTTTTGCGCCTCGGATTTCCGTACCGCCTGTATGATTGCTGCTGTCATCCTTGTGAACGCAGGTATAATCACAGACAGAGCATACACCGTTGTTCCAAGTGTGTCCGTCATTGACTGTTACGGTTACCTCTGCGGTGTTGTCTGATTTATCAGTTGCAACAACTTTTACGGTACCAATTCCTTTTTCAAGAGTATATTTGCCATTAGTGGGTGATAACTCCACATCGCCTGCCTTAACGTTTGCAACACCAACATTATCGGAAACTTCAAATTCGACTGTATCGCAATAGGTCTTGCCGTTTTCGATACCGGAAATCACAGGAGCAGTAATATCACAATGGGGATCATATAATCCACTATGAACTGCTGTTTCACGACTCGGAACGGTAGGGGTAACATTTATGACCCCAAAATCAACTATTACTTCTTCTTCAGCCGGATCCGTCATAAAGTTACTACCCAGTCTAGAAAGTGTAAGGATATCAACAAAAAGATCAACAGTTGTTTCACCTGAGCCAATCACTTTAAATGTGGCTGTAACAAAAGGAATATAACCCTTGCCGGCAAATTTATAAAGTTTCAGTCTATGAGCATTCGCCTCAATTCTTCCGGTTTGTTCTCCTGTCTCTTCATTAGTAATAACCTTCCATACAAGATCATCTACCGAAGGCATAAGGTTCAAATCATCACCTGCCTCATTCATATTAACTGCATTATTAAATTCAAGACAAGCAGGGTCATATTTTAATTCCCATTGCGTATCTAACATATCTTTACTGCTGTTAATGAAGTAGGTTACTGTTACATATTCTTCACTATTGGCAACAAATGTCGATTTTTTAGGGAAGTAGTTTGAAGTTGCGGTTACTTTAAGCCCTCCAGATGGTTCTTCAGCATAAGCCACGATGTTTGATACAAACACCGAGGTAACTACAAGTATCAACGAAAGTAAAAGGCTCATTACTTTTTTATTCATTTAATATCTCCTCCTAATACTGCCGGAACAAATGTCAGTACCAGGCATATTGCCAATACATACTCAAAATTCGTATTTTTTGTTTGTTTTTCCCGCAAGAAATATGTCCGGGTTATATTTCTCAATAAAAAGTTCCAGGGTTTCCTTCAGCGTTTCTATCTGGGATTTCATATAGAACTCGTCCTCAAAGAGTGCGTAATGCACACAGGCTCTTATCAGAATGAAGATCAGCGGTGTGATTTTTTCGTGGGGAATCCCCAGCTTTGGCTCTAAACTCTTTGCATATTCTGTATAACGTTCATCTACACCCTTAAAGAACTTCTGACCGTATTCCCTGTATTTGGGGTGGGTATAGATCTGATACATAAGTCTGTATTTCTTTCCATGTTCTTTTGCGGTCCAATAGGGTATCTCGTCAATAAACCGCCATAAGTCCTCTACATCGGTGGGAGCTTTCGCCATAAACTCATCTTCCACCTTACTCATACAGTATTCGGTGGACTTAACGATAAGGTCGTCGAGATTGTCAAAATACTGATACAGGCTCGCATTACTACAGCCACAGGCTTTTGCAATCGCTTTTACACCGACAGAGGAAAATCCGTTCTCCGCATAGCAATCAAAGCACGTTTCCATTATTTCGATTTGCTTTGCTCTGCGGGCCTTCTCGTTTACAGTACGCAAAATACACCCCTCCTTCTCCGTCATTTACCCGAACGGTCATTTATATCATAAAACATTCTGCCTGTAATGTCAATCACCCAATCACTATTTCTGCTCCATCCCCTTGGCCAGCAGTTCTGCATGATTTCCCATTTGACTGCCTGATGAAAGCAGCTTCGAAGCAGTTTATGAACGTCCCGAATCGCGCATGGTGTGACATATTCAGACGACCGTTTCTCCGCAGCCGGTTTGTCGTATCCGGATTGAATTAAGGATTCGCTGTTTATGGTAAAGATGGCGTAGGGAACACATAGCAACAATTATTGCCTATACAGCTGCATGGATTGTTTTAATGGCAGCCCTGATCATTCAGGATGTTGAAGCATATCTTTGTGGTACTATTGGAAGTATGATTGCAATTCTATATTAGGTCAGTTTACAAGGAACTACACGCAGACCGTGAAACGGGCTGCTGACAACAAACGGCGCTATGCTCCCGGCTGGGTGCATAGCACCTGTTTGTTGCGGGGGTTTCCAAAGGGGGCAGCGCCCCATTTGGCACACGACTTTGCGGAGCAAAGTGTAGTGTGTTATACGCTCTGTCGGCGTTGCCCTGAAAATACCGTTGCCGCCGGGGAGGGCAAGGGCATTTGACGCGGCAGGAAAGCAGGGCTTTGTTTGGGGCTGGTAAGCCGGAAACAAAGGGCTGATTTCAGCAGCAGACAGGGCGTATTATGAAAGCCCCCGTCCCTCGTCCTCCGCCCCCGGCCTATGGGACAAAAAGTCCCAAAGCTCTGGACACCGTGACCAGATGTGTGGCCACACTCCGGGAAAAGTAGCAGGACGGCAGGAAACCGTCAAGGCTGAAATGAATGGGCTGACGCCCGGCCTTGACCGTTCCCCGCCGCCCCGCTGGATGGGTGGACAAGGTGGCCAATCCCTAAAAGTGTTTGGCCGCACTCGTTCATTTTGGGGCCTTTCTTCTCCCAAAATTGAAATGGGCGGGAAAGCCCTAAAATGGCTTTCCCGCCTTGATTACCCATTAGCAAAGACGGGCGAGACTGTCAACGGCGGCGCTGAAAGCGCCGTTCATCTTGACCGTTGACTGGCTCGCCTGGCTTTGCTACTGCCCGTAAGAGATGGAAAAACAAGATGGAAAACAAGGTTAAAAATGGTTGACAAGTCTATCGGATGTGTGTTATACTGTGCGACAGTTTGAGATTGGAAGGAGGCTTACGTGTGTTAATTTGTGTACGCTAATAAGCAATAAAAAGTAGAAGTACCTTTCCACATGATGGTGGGCTTTTTTTGCGTGCGTATGCAAAGGAACACGTAGGTTTGACACGAGCAGTCTTTGAACTGTATCGTGGTGTTTTTTCGTGCTTTGTTGTTATGCAGGCGTCTGCCCTCTCTGTGGGACAACGCCTGCTTTTTATTGCAGAAACAAAGGAACAATGCAATAAAAAAGGAGGTTCGCATTATGACCCAAAACAACAATTCATGGAGAAAAACTTATTTTACACTTCTTGCCGGACAAGCAATATCCTTTATTAGCAGCGGTATTTTGCAAATGGCCATTATCTTTTATTTGGTTGCGAAAACTAATTCTGCAATCATATTGACGGCGGCAACACTGATTGGATTTTTGCCGCAAGCCTGTTTAGGCCCGTTTGCAGGTGCTTTTGTTGACCGGCACAGCCGTAAAAGCGTAATGATTGGTGCGGATTTGATAATTGCCGCCGCTGGCGGTATTCTGGCGCTGGTGGCGTTTTACATGGAATTGCCCGTATGGTCTATTATGGTTGTCCTGTTAATCCGAAGTGCGGGAACTGCTTTTCATTCTCCAGCATTCAGCGCAGCAACACCTATGATTGTGCCAAAAGAGGAACTTACAAAATGCGCTGGTTACACGCAGACCATGCAAGCAGTAAGTGCGATTATCAGTCCAGCTGCCGCAGCGTTTTTATATGCTGTTTGGCCTCTTAATGCAATTATATTGTTAGATATTGTGGGTGCAATCCTTGCCTGTGTGACTGTTGCGATTTCGTCCATACCAACGCCTGAACTATGTCCAGAAACGAAAAGACAACAGTTTTTACAGGATATGAAAGAGGGGTATGTGGTATTAAAGCAAAACAGGGGCCTCTTTGCTCTGCTCTGGATTGGTGTAATTTATATGTTCTTTTATATGCCAATCAGTACGCTTTTTCCTCTCATCTGTATGTCATACTTCAAAGGAACACCGGCCCATGCCTCTGCCGCTGAAATTGCTTTTGCGGTTGGTATGCTGCTTGGCGGAGTCATTCTGAGCATTTGGGGCGGTTTTAAGAAACGGCGGTACACCATCGGTCTTTCCGTTCTCCTGATGGGCGTTAGCAATATGCTCTCCGGGCTTTTGCCGCCAGACGCATTTCTTGTCTTTGTTGTGTGCTGTACTGTTATGGGAATTTCCGCTCCATTTTACGGTGTGCAAAATGCGATTTTTCAAGAAACGGTCAAACCAGAATATCTGGGGAGAGTTTTTTCTCTACTGACAAGCGCCGCTTCCCTCGCCATGCCGTTTGGCCTTGTCATTTCCGGGCCTCTGGCGGAGCGGCTGGGAGTTGAGAAATGGTTTGTCATTTGCGGAATTGGCATTATCATCGTTGCGCTTGCCGTATTTTTACTACCCGGTTTGAGAGAGATTGACAATACGCAATAATCAACTGCACCTTTTTCTATTACTAAACAAAATGCCTGGATGGTGGTTCTGAAAAACCAGAACCGCCGTTCAGGCATTTTTTATCTTCGTCCTCTCTGCGGTTTTGGATTCTTCAGCAAGTCGGATTTTTCCGCAATCTTTTTCAGCCACTTCCGTTCTTCTACTGACAGCTTCCTAAAATTCAGCTTGAGCCGTTTGCAGATAAACGCCAAGTACGCTTGTTCCGTGTCGCTGTCCTGGCTGACGATTTCACCAGCAGTTTCCAGCATTTCTTTTAGCGGGTTATCCTCTGGGACGCTGAAAAAATCGTCCTTGTGTGTTTCCCGCAGAGCAAGGGCAATCCCGTTTATGTCCCGTTGTATCACATAGCGGCAAAACTCGTCCTCATCAATATGGGCGGTGATAAGCTGTCTTAACTGCGTATCACTCATGCCAGGATTATGCTTTTTTATAACAGTTGCGCTCATCGTGTCCACTATGGCGTTTGCACCCTGCGCCTGTTTCAGTGCCGTTCCGTTCACATAGATTTCAAGGTCAGCCATCAGCCGGGGGAAATCCGGGTGCGCCGCCAGCTCACACAGCAGGGTATTGTCTATCCTCCCGCTTTTCAGCAGGTCAATCATTTCATCACTCAAACGCAGGTCTGCAAGATCGGCGTTTGGGTGATTTTTCATTTCAGACAGCCCCAGCAGATAATCAGCGGTCACACCGTAAAACTTCGCCAGCCGGATAAGGGCATAGTGGCTGATGTCCTTGAAGTCTTCCGTTTCGTAACTGCCCAGCGCAGACTTGGAAAGCCCGGTCTGCTCCGCAAGCTGCCCCAGCGTCAAGCCACGCTCCACACGTAGGTCTTTTAATCGCTCTTGTATGGATAAAGACATATTCACCCTCCTTGCTAGCTCAACGAAAGAGAAGCCGTTATGCTATGTACTATGCTCATAGCATAACGGCATAGGCATTTACAGTTTTATTTTACCATTTGCTACATCTTCACGAAATTTATCAACAAGCTTCGCTGTCAGCTTGGATTTACCGTAGTGTTCAAGTACAAAAGTACGATAACTTTTTCCATCTACAAGCACATCACTTTTTCTGGTCAACAACCAATTTCCGTTACCTCCTCCCTGTTCTCTAATATTCCAGTCTTTCCCATATCTTTTATAGATTTCATCTTTTTTACCTTGAACAGACATTGATTCGCTTGGAATATAAACAATTTGCATAATAGCTCCTCCTTTATTTTGTGCAAGAAGACCAGAAACCTGAATTTGTCTTTTATCTTTTTTTGATTATATCACAAATCCGAGAGCGTGGAAATAGGGAGTTTTTCAGGCTGATTTCCTACCTCTTGGATATACGGCACAGGCGGTCAAAAAGGTGTAGACTTGGGATAGTTCATCGATGGACAAGCACCTTGGAAACAGAACACGCCAAAGAAAACGGAGGGACGCATGAGCAAAAGACCCTATCAACACCTGCCGCCGCTGGAACACAGGCCGGACGGCTCCCCCTACCGCATAACCCCGCCCCAGAAGAGACGAGCCAGCGGCCTGATACGCCGGGAGTGCTGCAACTGCGAGGACGGAAACTGCCTTGCGCTGGACGATGGCGACACCTGCGCCTGTCCGCAGATGATTTCGTTCTCCGTCTGCTGCAAGTGGTTCCGCTGGGCGGTCTTGCCGCTGGACAGGACGCTGGAAGCGGAGATTTACCGGGACAGGGACTTGAAACGCTGTGCGGAGTGCGGCGGTGTGTTCGTCCCGAAGTCCAACCGGGGCAAATACTGCCCGGACTGCGCCGCCAGAGTTCACAGGCGGCAGAAAACAGAAAGTGAACGGAAAAGGAGGTCTGCTGTGGACAGTTAAGAGCGGGAAAAGCCTTGATTTGCAAGGCTCCGCAAGCCCTCAACCGGGGCGGCTGGTATCATTTATCATTCGCCCCGGAAAACGGGCCTCTAACCGTCCACAAAACACGCTATGACAAACACGATTTATATTCACCAGCCGGAAAAGGCGTTCAGTTTCACCCGGCTCCCCAATTTCCTTTTTGAAGCACCCACATTCCAGCCCTTGAGCAACGAAGCGAAGGTGCTGTATGCCTTTGTCCTGCGCCGGGCGGAGTTGTCCCGGAAGAACGGCTGGGCGGACGAGTACGGGCGGGTCTACCTGTACTACCCCATCTGCGAGGTGGTCGCTTTGCTCCGCTGCGGGCGGCAGAAAGCGGTCAACACCCTGCGGGAGTTGCAGTATGCGGGGCTGGTGGAAATCCAGAAACAGGGCTGTGGAAAACCCAACCGCATTTACCCGAAATCCTATGAAGCGGTTCCAAACACCGACTTCAAGAAATCCGGTTATGGTACGCCGGAGGGCTGAAAACCGTACTTGGCGAGTACGAAAATCAATCCTCTTGAAGTACGGAAATCTGACGGTATATAGAAATACAGAGATTAAAACCATCTATTTACATTCATTCCATTCCAATCCTATCAGAGATATTTTCGGCGGGAAAACCCGCCGGAAAGGAATGGAATGGGGAAAGGAGTTCAATGGCACAACACGCAATTTTGCGATTTGAGAAGCACAAGGGCCACCCGGCGGGGCCGCTGGAAGCCCACCATGAACGGAAAAAGGAGCAGTACGCCAGCAACCCGGACATTGACACCAGCCGGAGCAAGTACAATTTCCACATCGTCAAGCCGGATGGCCGCTACTACCATTTCATTCAGAGCCGCATCGAGCAGGCCAGATACCGCACCCGCAAGGACAGCACTCGGTTTGTGGACACGCTGATTACCGCCAGCCCGGAGTTTTTCAAGGGCAAGTCCCCAAAGGAGATAGCGGCCTACTTCCAGAGGGCGGCGGACTTCCTCATTGACCGGGTGGGCCGGGAGAACATCGTTTCGGCTATGGTACACATGGATGAAAAAACGCCCCATCTGCACTTGGTCTTTGTGCCGCTGACAAAGGACAACCGCCTGTGCGCCAAAGAAATTATCGGCAACCGGGCCAATCTGACGAAGTGGCAGGACGATTTTCACGCCTGTATGGTGGAGCAGTACCCCGACCTGGAGCGTGGGGAAAGCGCCAGCAAGACGGGCCGGAAGCATATCCCCACCCGGCTGTTCAAACAGGCGGTCAACCTCTCCAAACAGGCGAGGGCCATTGAAGCGGTTCTCTCCGGCATTACCCCGCTGAACGCCGGAAAGAAGAAAGAGGAAGCCCTCTCCATGCTGAAAAAGTGGTTTCCGCAGATGGAGAACTTCTCCGGGCAACTGAAAAAATACAAGGTCACAATCAATGACTTGTTAGCGGAAAATGAAAAGCTGGAAGTCAGGGCAAAGGCCAGCGAAAAAGGCAAGATGAATGACACGATGGAACGGGCGAAGTTAAAAAGCGAACTGGACGATATGCGGCGGCTGGTTGACCGTATCCCGCCGGAGATTTTAGCGGAACTGAAACGGCAACAGCGGCAGCATGGAAAGGAAAGGTGATCTTATAAGTAATATCAGATACAAAAAGGAAATCGAAATCGTGACTTTTCAGGGAAAGGAAATCACACTGGAAAATCTCTCCCCGGTGTTCACGCCGGAACAGGAAGCAGCCAAACGCCGGGAACTGGAACAGCAGCTTTATGAGGTGTTCCGCAAGTACGCCGACAAGCGGGAGAGTGAGGAAGCCGGGACATAAGGTTTTCCAAACCCATCATTGATTTGCGGGGCTGCTGGCGGTATAATAGAACTGTCAGCAGCTCCGTTTCTTTTTTAAGAAAAGGAGCGACAATATGAACAATCGGATAGACGCAATCTATGCAAGACAATCGGTAGACAAAAAGGACAGCATTTCCATTGAAAGCCAGATTGAATTTTGCAAATACGAGTTGAAAGGCGGTAACTGCAAGGAATACACAGACAAAGGGTACAGCGGCAAGAACACAGACCGTCCGAAGTTTCAAGAACTGGTGCGGGACATCAAGCGGGGCTTGATTGCAAAGGTCGTGGTTTACAAGCTCGACCGTATCAGCCGTTCCATTCTGGACTTTGCCAACATGATGGAGCTGTTCCAGCAGTACAATGTGGAGTTTGTGTCCTCTACGGAAAAGTTTGATACCTCCACGCCGATGGGACGGGCCATGCTGAATATCTGTATCGTGTTCGCCCAGCTTGAACGGGAAACGATACAGAAGCGGGTAACGGACGCTTACTACTCCCGCAGTCAGCGGGGCTTTAAGATGGGCGGGAAAGCCCCTTACGGCTTCCATACGGAGCCTATCAAGATGGACGGTATCAACACAAAGAAGCTGGTGGTAAACCCGGAGGAAGCGGCCAATATCCGGCTGATGTTTGAGATGTACGCCCAGCCCACAACTTCCTACGGGGACATTACCCGGTACTTTGCCGAACAGGGGATTTTGTTCCATGGCAAAGAGCTGATACGCCCCACGCTGGCGCAGATGTTACGCAATCCTGTCTATGTGCAGGCAGACCTTGATGTGTACGAATTTTTCAAAAGTCAAGGTACAGTCATTGTCAATGACGTTGCCGATTTTACGGGCATGAACGGCTGCTATCTGTATCAAGGGCGAGATGTAAAGGCCAGCAAGAAAAACGACTTAAAAGACCAAATGCTGGTACTGGCTCCCCATGAGGGTATCGTCCCCTCCGACACCTGGCTGACCTGCCGCAAGAAGCTGATGAACAACATGAAAATCCAGTCTGCCCGGAAAGCCACCCACACATGGCTGGCAGGAAAAATCAAGTGCGGGAATTGCGGGTATGCTCTTATGAGTATCTACAATCCCTCCGGCAAACAGTATCTCCGCTGCACGAAACGGCTGGACAATAAAAGCTGTCCTGGCTGTGGGAAAATCATCACTTCGGAACTGGAAGCGGTTGTTTATCAGCAGATGGTAAAGAAGCTGGCAAGCTACAAGACGCTGACAGGAAAAAAGAAAGCGGCAAAGGCAAACCCGAAAATCACCGCCCTGCAAGTGGAACTTGCCCATGTAGACAGCGAGATTGAAAAGCTGGTGGACAGTCTGACGGGGGCAAACAATGTCCTGTTCTCCTATGTGAATGTGAAGATAGCGGAACTGGACGGGCGCAAGCAGGAACTTCTGGCAAGGATAGCGGAGTTGACTGTGGAGGCCATCAGCCCGGAACAGGTCAGCCAGATTTCCGGCTACCTCGATACCTGGGAGAATGTATCTTTTGATGACAAGCGGCGTGTGGTGGATTTGATGATCACCACCATAGCCGCCACAAGCGACAGCTTGAACATCACATGGAAAATCTGACTGGCGGCACCCCTCCCGTCAGATACCTACCCTGTGTAGTCCCTTGTAAACTGTACTTTATTTGGTACTAAATAATCGTATGTTGGCTTACGTAGAAGACCATATTTACGGCAGCAAATGGAATGAATATAAAAGCAATTCAGATAATAAATAGAGATCATGTGTGATTGCTGCCTGACCTCCTCAAATTAGCAAAACCGCTTACGTCGTGTAGGCGGTCTCTTTTTGTGTTTAGATATTCTTCCTTGGAAAGGTATAAATGATATTTCTGTTCTTTCAAAACATCCACTTCCTGTTACCACAAGATCAGCTAAAGTTCCACTACAGCAAATGGTCGTTTCGGCAAAACACGATAAATAAAAAGCAGGTCCAGACACGCTGAAATAATTACTCAGTGTATCTAGGCCTGCCTTTGGGGCTGACGGGCTGGTGCCCTTGTCTATCTTTTACTTGCATTTAATTCGATTCTAACTCATTTTTAATTCGTTCCTTATCGAGTTAAAACGAGTTAGGAATTGATTACTTTGTACTTGGAGTACTTTCCTCCACATAACAATTCTAAACGTCCTTCAGCTTGAAGCTTTTTAATAACTGCATATGCCTGCGAAGGAGTCACTTTCAATAATTCAATTACATCCTGTTTTGTAATGATTCCATTCTGAGTGTTTGCCAACTTCATTACTAACTCAGGATGCCTGATGCTGTCTATATCTGTCTGCCGAACATACTGTATTGTTTCTTTGTTTTCACGATAGATCTTTTTACCCAGAATATAGGTGCGATCTTTTCCTTTTCCGGATGCTTCAATCAAACCAGACTCAATCATAACTTCAATTGCAGATCTAACCTTATTTTCACTCAGATTTGTCAGCTCAACAATTCGTTCAACCGTACATCTTCTTTCTGTATTAAGGACAGATAGAATCATCAATGTGTAGATTGATAATGGTTTTCCCTGCCTGTTTTGTTCTTCTGCAACAAACTTTGCAAAGGGCAAGTCTGCTTTCGCCCTTTGAATAAATAGCTTAACGGTTCTGCTGGTAGATTCAGAATAATCTGGCCAAGGCCTTCCAAAGATGATAGAACCCTCAAAAATTCTATCAATTCCTCTTCCCGTCTTCTCAGCTAAACCGATTCGTTTCATTGCATCAGCAAGCGCAGGATTACGTCCATGTGGTTCTACAGTCAGAAGATTTTTCAGATTAACTCCATCAATAAATCCACCAGGATTACTAATGATCATTCCTTCATCATCAATCAAAACTCTTACAGCGCCAAGCATAGTATAATCCCTATGACAGAATGCGTTTACTAAACCTTCTCGAAAAGCAGCCCAGTCAAATTCCGGAATTGGAATTCTAAATAATCCGTACTCAGTCTCCCTTTCTGGATTCCAGGCTTTGACGTATGTCTCATAGTTCTCAAATAATTCAAGAAGCGGTTTATGGCTATCCTCATTCATACGGACAGCCGTTCCTTCCAGGACTTGAAATGCCGATTTTGCTGTTGGTATCAGTTCTGCGATACGCTCCTCTTTTCCAATTAAAAGCATACCTGTTACTGTTGGAACATATTTACCCGCAACATCTGTAATAAGACGTAATGCAATATCCAGTTCGTCATCCGGTAAAGAAAGCAGAGTTTTTTCACCACCCGGTCTATTCTGAATGATTCGACGAAGTCTAACTCGCTGATTTGGATCCAAGTCATCTAAAGTAGCTCCTGCCAAAGGCTGAGCAGAATAATCAAGCATTCCCAGTTCTGCAAGGCGAGATGGAATCTCATAAGAATACATTGGTATTACTTCCGGACTTCCATCAAGTTTAATACGTCTCCTCAACATTTTTCCTGACGCAGTAGATACCACACCCCGGCTTCTTGGCACCTCAATTTTCAGAACATCTTTACCCTCTTCAGTAATTATCTCTGCCCTTACAGCTATGGGCGGAACAGTGCTATTTGCAATCAGTGCAGTTACCCCTATGGGATCCTTATGTTTTTTATGAACGCCGGTAATTGATCCGTCATCTTCGACCCCCAGAAACAGAAATCCTCCAGATGCATTTGTCATTCCAACAATCTCTTCAATAAGATCATGATCTGGATAGCATTTCAAATCACTTTTAAATTCAATATCTAAACTCTCCGCTTTAGGAATTGTACGCATTTCAACCCCTCCTATCCTCTATTTCAAATATAGTATAACTCGTTTTAACTCGTTTGTCGAGTTAAGTTTGTTTTTAATTCGTTATTACGAGTTAAAAACGAGTTACCCATTTATATAAATATATCCCACCTCCTATCAAATTTATTCACAATACACGGTATGCATTACCGATAAGACGAGGAGAATCCACACGCAACCTCCATGCACGGGCATGATTTTTCTATCATTCCTTCTTGGAAAAATGTGATTTTATCACGGAAAGCGCCTCCGAAACAGGTTATACTACAAATACAAAACACAAGGAGGTATTCTTATGAGACTGAAAGATAAAGTTGCAATCATCACCGGAGGCAGCCGTGGCATTGGCTACGCTACCGCAGACAAATTTTTGAAGGAAGGTGCTACGGTAATCCTGACCGCAAGCTCACAAGGTTCTGCTGACAAAGCGGTTGCGCAGCTGAAAGAAAAGTACCCTGATGCAACAGTTGCGGGAATCAGTCCTAACCTGTCCAATTTGGAATCTGTCCGCAATGCGTTCCGAGAAGCCGCCTCAAAATACGGTTGCATTGATATTCTGGTGAACAATGCCGGTGTATCCGAAAGCACTCCCTTTACCGAGTATACGGAGGAAACCTTTGATAAGGTTATGGATCTGAATGTAAAAGGCGTGTTCAATGCTACAAGAGCCGCCAGTGAGTGCATGATTGCAAAAGGTCAAGGTGTTATTCTCTCCACCTCCTCAATGGTCAGCATTTACGGCCAGCCCAGTGGCTTTGCTTATCCCGCATCCAAATTTGCTGTCAATGGCCTGACGGTTTCCCTTGCCCGAGAATTGGGTCCGAAGGGTATTCGAGTGAATGCGGTCGCTCCCGGTATTACCCTGACCGACATGATGAAGGCTGTTTCCAAGGAAGTAATTGATCCGCTCATCAAGCAGATCCCTCTGCGCCGCCTGGGTCAGCCGGAGGATATTGCCAATGCATTTGTGTTCCTGGCATCTGACGAAGCATCCTATATCACGGGCGTTGTGCTCAGTGTAGACGGAATGGCAAGAACATAAAAACGGAAACAGGGCAGCTGGAAACGGCTGCCCTACCTTCAAAATATGGAGGTATACACATGAAAAGAATCATTCCCATTTTAATGACTTTACTGCTTCTCTCTGGTTGTGCAACGCAATCCGCTGAAAAAACCTATCGACAGATTACTATGGAGGAAGCTATTACGATGATGGAGGAGGAAACCGGATACATCATCCTCGATGTTCGTACTGCTCAGGAATATAGCGAAAAGCATATTCCCGGTGCTATCAATATTGCCAACGAATCCATTGGCACAGAGGATATCTCTGAACTGCCGGATAAAGATCAGCTGATTCTGGTATACTGCCGCAGCGGTAATCGGAGTAAGCAGGCATCTGAAAAACTGGTGAAACTGGGCTACACCAATATCATTGAGATCGGCGGAATTAATAGTTGGCCCGGTGAAACAGTCACCGGCGATAAGTGATAAAATCACAGAACAAGGAACGACTACTGGATATAATAAAGCCATAAAAAAGAAAACAGGAGGACTTAAATATGTCTGCTATCAGTGTTAATAAAAACAATTTCAATCAAGAGGTTTTGAACTCGGACAAGCCCGTCCTGATGGATTTCTGGGCTCCCTGGTGTGGTCCTTGCCGCATGGTAGTTCCTCTGGTAGAGGAGATTGCCAAGGAGCGCTCCGATATCAAGGTTGTTAAAATTAATGTGGATGAGGAACAGGAACTGGCTATGCAGTTCGGTGTGATGAGCATACCCACTCTGGTGGTTATGAAGAACGGAAAGATTGTCAATCAAGTCACCGGTGCCAGACCTAAGGCTCAGATTCTCGCCATGCTGTAAGGAGGTGCAAGGATGAGATTCTTCGATTTCCTGAAAGGCCCTGACATCAATCAGGGTGTCAAAGAATATAGCACTACGGATGGCGCAGTCCTGCTGGATGTTCGCACCCCCGACGAATACCGGCAGGGGCATATCCCCGGCAGTAAAAATGTTCCTTTGCAGTCCATTAGCAAAGTGGCTGGCATGATTGACAATAAATCTACCCCCATTTTTGTTCATTGTCTCAGCGGTGCAAGAAGCCGTCAGGCAGCTGCTATTTTGAAGCAGATGGGTTATACCAACGTGAAAAACATAGGCGGAATTTCCGCTTATGCAGGAAAGGTGGAACGCTAATATGAAAGTTGTCATTGTAGGCGGTGTGGCAGGCGGTGCTACCGCTGCCGCCCGTATTCGCAGACTGAATGAGCAGGCAGAAATCGTAGTTTTTGAGCGCTCGGGGTATATCTCCTATGCCAACTGTGGTCTGCCATACTATATCGGTGATGTGATTACCGATCGGTCGGATCTGACCCTCCAGACCCCGGAAAGCTTTTTCTCCCGGTTCCATGTAAACATGAAGGTGCGCCATGAGGTCACGGCTATCCATCCCGAAAAAAAAGAAGTTACCGTGAAAAATCTGGAAACCGGTGAGGAGTTCGAGGAGAGCTATGACAAGCTGATTCTCTCTCCCGGAGCCAAGCCTACCCAGCCCCGGCTTCCCGGTGTAGGTCTTGATAAACTGTTTACCCTGCGCACTGTTGAAGATACCTTCTGCATCAAGGATTACATCAATGCAAACCATCCCAAATCCGCTGTACTGGCAGGTGGTGGCTTCATTGGATTGGAGCTGGCAGAAAACCTGCGAGAACTGGGGATGGATGTCACCATTGTCCAGCGTCCAAAACAGCTTATGAATCCCTTTGATGCCGATATGGCTTCTTTCATCCATAATGAAATGCGCAAGCACGGTGTAAAGCTGGCACTTGGTCATACCGTAGAAGGGTTTGAGGAAAGGGACGGCGGCGTGGATGTGCTGCTGAAAGACGAACAGCCTCTCCATGCGGATATGGTAATCCTGGCCATTGGTGTTTCTCCCGAAACCACCCTTGCAAAGGATGCCGGGTTGGAACTGGGCATTAAAGGAAGTATTGTGGTCAATGACCGAATGGAAACCTCCATTTCAGACATCTATGCTGTGGGTGATGCGGTGCAGGTGAAGCACTTTGTCACAGGGCAGGATGCTCTGATCTCTTTGGCGGGCCCTGCCAATAAACAGGGACGAATCGCTGCGGACAACATCTGTGGTGGAGACAGCCATTATACCGGCTCCCAGGGAAGCTCTGTCATCAAGGTCTTTGACATGACTGCCGCCACTACCGGCGTGAACGAGACCAACGCCAGAAAAGCAGGACTGGATGTTGATACGGTTATCCTGTCGCCCATGAGCCATGCAGGTTACTACCCCGGCGGGAAAGTCATGACAATGAAGGTGGTCTTTGAAAAGGCGACTTATCGCCTGCTGGGTGCGCAGATCGTAGGCTATGAAGGTGTGGATAAGCGCATTGATGTGCTGGCCACCGCTATCCGGGCAGGAATGAAAGCCACGGAACTGAAGGATCTGGATCTGGCCTACGCACCGCCTTATTCCTCTGCGAAAGACCCGGTAAATATGGCTGGCTTTATGGTTGAGAATATCGCAAACGGTGTTCTGAAACAATGGCATCTGGAAGATGCAGATCGTCTTCCTCGTGACGGAAGCGTAACTCTGTTGGACACCCGCACTGTGGAAGAATTCGCACACGGACACATTGACGGCTTCTTTAACATCCCGGTGGACGAGCTGCGGGAGCGGCTGGGTGAGCTGGACAAGCGTAAGCCTGTCTACGTCATCTGCCAGAGCGGTCTGCGCAGCTACATTGCCTGTCGTATCCTGGCCGGAAACGGCTTTGACTGCTATAACTTCTCCGGCGGCTTCCGGTTCTATGATGCTGTGACCAATGATCGCTGTCTCATTGAATCGGCTACGGCCTGCGGAATGGATCGAGCATAAAATCGGGGCTGTAAAAAAACTCCCCTGACAGAAAAATCGCCCAGACCGTGAGGTCTGAGCGATTTTTTGGTATAATTAATTATGCTACTAAATAACAATACCAGTACTAATTATACTATGCGTCAGCTGAAATTACCATTAGAAATCGAAAAGTTAATCGACATTTCTGATCCAGTATACACTTTTTGTGAGGTTATGGATCACATCGACTTATCAAGATATTTTGTAGAGAAAGGCTACAAAACAGGTCGTCCAAGATGTGATGCTCAAAAACTCCTTAAAGTAATACTTTTTGCATTTATGGAAAATGGCATCTGTTCTTTACGAGAGATTGAAAAACTCTGTCGTAATGACATTCGTTACATGTATCTTCTGGATGGCATGAAAACGCCTTCTTTTGTTACATTTGGAAACTTAATTCGAAATGAACTAACAGATTCTGTCGAGCAGATATTTGCAGACATTAATGCATATATTTTTGCCAAAGATCACGTGGATCTGCAGCATACTTACATTGACGGGACAAAAATCGAGGCAAATGCAAATCGATATACCTGGGTATGGAAAAAATCCTGTATGAAAAATCGCCAAAAAGTCTTTGATAAGATTTCACTTTTGATTGATGCTATGAATCAGGAAGTACTTGGATATCTCGGAATAAAATTTGAAAAACGAGAAGTTTACGCGGTTGACTACATCTCTGAATTACTTACGGTGTACAAAGAAACAACCGGACTGGATGAAACTTCTTTTGTTTCCGGACGTGGTCATAGAAAAAGCATTCGACAAAAACAATACGAAGAACTGCATGAATATCTGGAGCGTTTAAAATCCTATGCATATCACATCGAGATCTGTGGAGAAGAAAGAAACAGTTATTCGAAAACAGACCATGATGCAACTTTCATGCGTTTAAAACGTGATTACATGGGAAACGATCAGCTGCTTCCTGCATACAACCTCCAGGCAGCCATCTGTGATGAATACATAGCCGTAATCGATGTAAAACCATATGCATCCGATATGGAATGCTTTGTGCCTTTGATG
>NZ_JASGBQ010000033.1 GCF_030053595.1 Fusibacillus kribbianus | reverse complement strand
ATTCCTTTCTGGCAGACAGATAACCAGCATCATCATGAATCAAATAAAGAGTTTGTGCAAGACTTACTTCCAGTCCAAGAGAAAAAATAATGGTTTGACTGGAAATAAGGAATTCATTCTACAGTTTTCAGCGGTTCTTTGGAATTCGTCCAAACAGAATTTCCCATGATATGGTACAATTTTAATTGCCAATAGAAAAAATTACCCCGGCCCTGTCATATTCCCGGGCCGATCCATAGTACATGAGTGAGGAAGGATGGTGATACATTTGGACGACAAAAAGATCATTGATCTGTTCTTTGAGCGCTCGGAGCTGGCGATCGCGGAGCTGTCTGCAAAATACGGCGCTGTTTTAAACACAATTGCAGGAAACATTCTGAACAATTCCCGGGATGCAGAAGAATGTGTCAACGATGCTTATCTGGGAGTCTGGAATACCATACCTCCAAAACGCCCCGATCCATTGCTGACCTATGTTTGCCGGATCGTCCGCAATCTTTCGATCACGAAATATCATGCCAATACAGCCATCAAACGCAACAGCTTCTATGATGTGGCTCTGGACGAGCTGGAGGACTGTCTGGCTTCTGCTTCCACGGTGGAATCAGAATTGACTGCAAAAGAACTTACCTCTGCCCTTGACCGTTTCCTTGACACACTGGATCAGGAAAACCGGGTGATGTTTGTGCGCCGCTACTGGTATTCCGACTCGATTGCAGAGATTGCAGAGCGATTCCACATCAGCAGTAACCACGTATCGGTTCGTCTGTCACGAACACGCAAACGTCTGAAAGTTTACTTAGAAAAGGAGGGCTACTATTTATGACACGCAGGGAGATTTCTGATGGCGTCGGCAATATCAGCAGCCGGCATATTCTGGAAGCAGCAGATTATAAAACAGCTTCCCAAAAGATCCGTTTTTTCAAAAGACCTGTCGGGCGGACAACGGCTGCAGCAGTCCTTGCTCTGTGCCTGATTGCAGGCCTGATTACAGGCACTCTGCTTGATTCCCCCGGCGGCATGGCTGTGACAGCTTATGCCTATGGAACAGGTGAGGAAATCCCGGAGGCCGGTGCAGTCATCCGCACAGGCACCATCAGCGACAGCGGCGAAATGGCGGGCCACCCGCTGATGTTCTATCTCTCCGGGAAAAATATTGTTTCTGTCCGCTATTCCTGCAAAAATGAACAGCTTGAATTCATGGACTGGACAGAGAAACGGGATGAATATGGACTTGCTCAGAATTTCACGATTTCCTACGGTGAGGAGGACGACGAATACGCTTCCCTTCTGATCGACTGGGTTCCCAATACTATCATCCGGGAACTGACCGATCATTCGGACAGTTCCATCTCTTCCCTGCCGGAGGAAATGAGAAACGATGTTATTGTAATGGAAATCACCTTCGGAAATGAAAAGACGGCTGTCAAGGCGATTCAGGTTTCTCTTCTGGATGACGGAACCTTCTTTGCCTCCTTTAGCGACTATCAGATCAGAGAAACCGATGCTTTTGTGAAGCGCCCGGACAGTGCACCTCTTTCTGCCTCCACCCCTTCACCGGAAACCGACGGCAACACTCTGGCAGAAGACACAGAAAGCTCCATGTCCGTCGATATGGAGGGTGCTCTTGTATCGGCAAAGGCGACTGCCGAAGCTTACTATAAAAAGACCGTTTTTCAGGTCATATCCATGGAGGCCGTTGATCAGACAGTGGACCAAATTTCATTCTCCGTCCGTGTGACCAAAGACGGTGTTTTACAGGATCCGGATCGCACGATCTGGCTGCAGCTTATAAACGGCAGCTGGGAGGTCGTCAATGAAGGATACTGACCTGACATGACCGGACGACAGAAAAAAGCTGTTTTCAACCGACTGAAGTCGAAGTTGAAAACAGCTTTTTTATTGTTTCTTTTCAATCCTGCCGGCTGCTATGCCGTTTCAAACCTGCTCTCAGATATTCAGCAGATCACTGTATGCTTTCAGCGCTCCGTCTGTCTCATGGGCAAGGACTTTCTTGGCCAGAACCTTACCCAGCTGCACGCCTTCCTGATCGAAGCTGTTTACATTCCATACAAAGCCCTGGAACATGATCTTGTTCTCAAAGTGTGACAGAAGTGCTCCCAGCGCCTTCGGATCCAGTGTTTCACCGATGATGATGCTGGACGGACGGCCGCCGTCAAACTTTTTATTGAGATTCTCATCTTCCTTGCCGCATGCAAAGGCAACGACCTGAGCTGCCGCATTGGCGCAGAGCTTCTGCTGGCTTGTGCTTCCCTGAATCACCACATCGGTGCCGATCTGGCTGTTCTTAAATCCGACAAACTGAAGCGGCACGATATCGGTTCCCTGATGAAGCAGCTGATAGAAGGAATGCTGTCCATTGGTTCCCGGCTCACCGAAAAGCACGGGACCGGTCGGATAGTTGACAGGCTCGCCAAAACGGTTCACCGATTTTCCGTTGGATTCCATATCCGCCTGCTGCAGATGTGCCGGGAAACGGCTCAGTGCCTGAGAATAAGGAAGCACTGCAGTTGCCGGATAACCAAGTACATTTCTCTCATAAACACCGATCAGGGCATCCACCATGGCCGGGTTTTCCAGTACATTTTCATTGGCTGCCAGCTTGTCCTCCTCTGCTGCACCTTCCAGGAACTGTGCAAATACTTCCGGTCCGAAGGCCAGTGACAGTACAGCTCCGCCCACTGAGGAAGTGGAAGAGAACCGTCCTCCGATATAATCATCCATGAAAAATGCCGCCAGATAATCCTCACTCTTTGCCAGAGGAGAGGTCTCGCTGGTGACAGCGATCATATGCCTGGAAGCATCCAGTCCCGCATTTTTCAGGGCATCCTTTACAAATGATTCATTTGTCAGTGTTTCCAGTGTCGTTCCTGACTTGGATACAAGAATGAAAATCGAATGGGCAACATCGATGGAATTCAGGACTGCTGCCGCATCGTCCGGATCTACGTTGCTGATGAATTTTGCTTCCATCTTGAACAGGCCATTTTTCTTTGCCCAGTTCTCCAGTGCCAGATACATGGCGCGGGGACCGAGGTCGCTTCCGCCGATACCGATCTGTACAACAGTTGTGAATTTTTCTCCTGCTGCATTTGTGATCTCGCCGGCATGAACCTTATTTGCAAACTCTGCGATCTTTTCCTGCTGCTCCACATAGAATGCTCGCTTGTCAACTCCGTCTGCCACAACAGCATCTCCCAGCTGTCCGCGGGTCAGATGATGAAGAACAAGACGTTTTTCTCCTGTATTGATCACTTCTCCATTGTAAAGAGCTTTGAACTTATCCGCAAGCTGTGCCTCTTTCGCCAGCTTCTCAAGACCTTCCAGGACCTGATCGTCCACCTGCTTTGCCGCATAATTGTAGGTAAGACCGGCTGCCATCGGGATACTGTATTTTTTCACACGATCCGCACCATTTTCACCGGCCATAACCTCTGCGAGCTTCACACGTTCGATTTTGGGAAGCTCCTCGTAGGAAGTGAGCGTGTCAAAGTTGCTCCAGGTAACCATAATAGATTTCCTCCTCATATTTAATCAGTAAAAACTCCTCAACCAGTTTTATTATACTATTATCACTGCCCGAATTCAAGACCGGGAAGATTTTTGTGGTTATAAATACTTCCGGACAAATCTTTCTATGATTCTTGTGTCCAAAACGACTTGTTCCGTCTCAAATGTAAGAATCAGCCGGTCTCCCGGATAAATATCATTTTCTTCATAAGCATGTATCTTTTTTACCGCGTTTTGTGCATACTGAGGATCGTCCATCCTGCCATCATGTTCCCAATAAACTTCTTCCCCCGTCTTTTTTGACAGAAACGTAAAATCCGGATATACGATTCCAAAATTCTTCAGATACAACGGACATTCATATTTATAGAAAATCCCATTTCTGTAAAAATAATCCGCCAGGATCTTTTCTGATTTGGAGCGTACCCGTTCCCCTTTTTCTGTCAATATGACGGGCAGCCCTTCCCGAAAGCTTTTCCCCTCGTATGGCTTCTCCATCCACCTTTGTAATTGCTGTTGCCAGGCAGGCTCAACCGGTTGAATCAGCTTCTGTCGTTCGCCATGTTCTTTCAAAAATATTTTTTCTATTTCTTCCTCATCATAATCTTTTAAAATTCTCTGAATCTGCATCAGCCTTTTCCCTGCCAGCTTGAGAATCTTTTCATCATAAGACTTCTGTGCCAATCTGCGGATGAGACTCTCGTTTTTCTTTGAAATATAAGTTCCGGCTTTCTTTCCTCTCTCGGTACAGCAGTAATACTGTGTCCAGTTCTTTCTTTTTGACACCCGAAGACGCCCACAAGGCGCGTCTTTCAACTGTTCTGTTGTTTTCTGGAGAATTTGCTCCAGTCTTTTTTGTTCCTGCAGTAACATTTCTTTCAGACCTTTCATATGAACTTTTTCCTTTCTTTATATTGGTATTATTAATTTGATTTTCTGATTCTAAGCGGTACTTCTCCGTCCTGCTGCAGTACTTCGCCGGGGCCTTCTACCGTTGCATTTGCGCTTTCCTCCTCTGGAGCCGTACTTCGCCGGGGACTTCTACCGTTGCATTTGAGCTTTCCTCCTCTGGAGCCGTACTTCGCCGGGGACTTCTACCGTTGCATTTGGACTTTCCTCCTCTGGAGCCGTACTTCGCCGGGGACTTCTACCGTTGCATTTGGGCTTTCCTCCTCTGGAGCCGTACTTCGCCGGGGACTTCTACCGTTGCATTTGGGCTTTTCTCCTCTGGAGCCGTACTTCGCCGGGGACTTCTACCGTTGCATTTGGGCTTTCCTCCTCTGGAGCCGTACTTCGCCGGGGACTTCTACCGTTGCATTTGGGCTTTCCTCCTCTGGAGCCGTACTTCGCCGGGGACTTCTACCGTTGCATTTGAGCTTTCCTCCTCTGGAGCCGTACTTCGCCGGGGACTTCTACCGTTGCATTTGAGCTTCCGCAGTTCTGAACGGTACACTTCACCCGGCCACATACTAACACCCGCAAATCAACATCCGCAAATCAACAGAAGCAAGCTGGCAAGAATATCAAAAATTGTTTTTTAAAAAAATCAGGGATTATAAGGATTATAAGAAACAAAAAACACTAAAGAATTAAAAAGATCGGACGGATCGCCGATGCATACCTGACTTCATGTCCGTATGCATCGGCTTCCCTGTATGGATTTGTTTATTGATTGCCTGACTCGTGCTGTTCAGAGTCCTTGGATTCATTGCTTTGCATTTTGCTCAGCTCTTCCTCTTCCAGCACGCGGTATGCTACCTTGCCCACTAACGTTTTGGGCATATCGTCTTTGAATTCAATGTCGTAGGGCATGGCATACTTGGCAATATGCCTCCGGCAGTAGGCCAACAGTTCCTCGCGGACAGCCTTGTCAGGCTTTACTCCGGCAGCCAGCTTGACAAAGGCCTTGACCTTCTGCATCTTGTATGGATCCGGCACACCGATGACACAGCTCATCTGCACCTTCTCATGGGCGTCCAGAATATTCTCGATCTGGCCGGGATACACATTGTAGCCGGAGGATACGATCATGCGCTTGGCGCGCCCCTTGAAATAGACAAAGCCCTGTTCGTCCATGGTACCCAGATCTCCGGTGTAAACCCAGGTCAGGCCGTCTGCATGAGTGCGCAGAGTCTGCGCCGTCTCCTCCGGATAATTCATATATTCTGTCATGACCGTTGGTCCTGCCAGAAGGATCTCCCCTTCTTCGCCATAGGGCAGCTCTTTCTCGGTGCCGGGAGCAACGATCTTGATATAGGTATCGGGGAAGGGCAGGCCGATGCTCCCCTCCTTGAACATGTGGGACGGGGTCAGACAGCAGGCGGTAACCGTTTCCGTGGTACCGTACCCCTCCCGCACCTGAATGCTGGCCTTGTGATCATACAGAAACTTATCCAGTTTCTTTTTCAGCTCGACGGAAAGAGAGTCTCCGCCGGAAAACACGCCCTTCAGACAGCTTAAGTCAACTCCGTCCATGCTGGGCAGACGCAGCAGTGCCTCATAGAGAGTAGGCACACCTGCAATGAAGTTGCAGCGTTTTTTGACCAGATCCTTGGCGTAGCTCTTGGGCGTGAAGCGGGGGACCAGAATGCAGCGCCCGCCGTGGGTCAGCATGGTATGGATACACACACCCAGACCGAAGCCATGGAAAATAGGCATGGCAGCCAGCATCTTGTCACCGGGGCGGAACATGGGATTGGTAGCGATCACCTGCTGACTCAGTGCGTTAAAGTTGCGGTTGGTCAGTACGATCCCCTTTGTGGTGCCGGTCGTGCCGCCGGAATAAAGGATCACGGCGGGAGCGTCATTGCCCCGTTTCACCTTGTAGTTGTAAAAGCAGCAGCGGCTCAGCTTCAAAAAGTCCTTCCACATGATAACAGGGGCATCTTCGGGAATCTTTTCAATCTTGCGCCCGGAGGTCAGCATATAGCCTGCCTTGATGGGTTTGCTGAGCTCGTCCTTGATGCTTGCAATGATAATGTTGACCAGCCTGGTATTATGACGGATCCGCTCAAATTTATGGTAGAACTGATCCAGCGTAATGGCGGTAACCGATTCCGACTCGTTCAGATAGAACTCAATTTCCTTTTCCGCTGACAGCGGATGGATCATATTGGCAATGCCGCCTACCAGGTTGACGGCGTAAAACAGATAGATAGCCTGCGGACAGTTAGGCATGGCAATCGTGACCCGGTCTCCTTCCCGGACGCCGATGGTCTTCAGTGCTTTGGCACAGGTCTCTACGCCCTCCACCAGTTTTTTATAGGAAGTGGCTCTGCCCATAAAATCGAACGCCACATAGTTGGGATATTGTTTTGCCACAGATTCCAGCATCTCAAACATGGAGCCGTCAAAATAGTCCAAATGCATGGGGACATCACCCATGTAATCTTTCCAGGGAGTTTTTGCTGCTGTTTCCATATCAGTATTCCACCTTCTCGCTCAGAGGTTTTTCCAGAAGTTCGGGATTCTCCAGGATCGTTTTCAGCAACCGGATCGTCTTGGAATAATAATAGCCGTCCGCGATGCGCTCATCAATGGTCAGGCCCAGATCCACACTGTCCCGCATTTCCGTGCTGCCATCCTCGCTGTAAAAGGGACGCTTTTTCCGCTCGCCAATGGCACAGAACACAGAAGTAGTACCCCAGTTGGTCAGGTGATGATACCCGGCATGGAGCTTGATGGATCCCAGATTGGTGAGAACCACCGAGGAGTAGTAGGGATCTGTCGCAATTACCGTCTTCGGCATCCATCCGTGCCGATCAAGAAAGCGGGCGCCGAACCCGATGGGCTTCATCAGAAACCGCGGAAGCTTTTGCACCGCATCCATACTTGCAGTGGAGGAATCCTTATTATCACTGCGGCAGTAGGACACCTGACGATAGATTTCGTTATGTATGGTATCAAAATTGTCTTCCGGTCTGGCATGAATAAAGGCCAGCGCTTCCCCGCCCTGATCCGAAAATATCTTTTTGATGGTAAAGGCCGCGGACACCTCATTGCGCTGGTACATATTCTTATTCGCGATGAAATAATTCATCCTGGGACGCAGGGTAATGGTCTTCAGCATAGCCGTGACCATAATCTGAAACAAATTGTATTTATATTCCGGATTCCCGGTATTTTTCTGCTCCAGATACCGATTGATATTTGTCAGATCGATACGCTCGGCAATGAATGCTTCATTGTCACAGCGGTTCGGATAGATCAGCGGCATGAACAGGTGCATGGAATCAATGTCGCGAAGCAGGGTTCCGTCCCGTCGATCTCCAAATTTTCTTCCCATAACGTTTTCTCCTCTTTTCATTTAGTTTTTATCATAAGGAAAACACTCCTGCACAAGTATATCACATTTATCGAAAAAATGGGAAGCAGTACCTTGCCGTACTGCCACATTTATTTTAATCTCCCGTCGATCGGGAGACATAGGATCGGCCGTAAATCAGAAACTCTGCCAGAATACACACCGGAATGGCAGCAAAGAAATCCACAATGGAGAGAGGGGCACACATTCGTACTGGTATCAAAAGAATACAAAAACCCAACCAGCGCAGAGAAAACATTCTCCCGGGGGAAGAACTCCGGCCGGAGCTCCTGCCTGTTGGAAAAAACAACATAAATCACGGTAGCCACGACCTGGGTTATGATAATGTAGGTCTGCAGTTTTTTGAAGCTGTCCACATGATAGAGCAGAAAATAAACAGGCCAAGCCAGCAGAAGCTTCAGATGAGAGAATTTCGGGTCATTAATCTTTGACAGGCGAAATTCCCGGTAATCAACAACTGGTTTTTTCATGCTTTTCATCTACCTCGCACGGAATGTTTGTCGGATACTTGCTTTTTGGAATGTTGCTGTATGGAATGACCGTGTGCCGCGGGAGCGAAAACGCGATCCCGGATATTTCCTTCATCAGATATTCGCAGATACGGCTCCGTTCCTGTTTCCCGGAAAGCTCCGGTGAAAACCGGATCGGCTTTCCCAGATAAGCCTTTTTTAATTTCGGCGCTATATAGAGCGGAACGAATTTGAGGAGCTTTCCCGTACGCCGATAATAGAGTCTTGCTATATCCACAAACCCATCCTGAAACTGAGACAAGATTTGTCAAGGGTAGTTTCTGCTAAAATGATTTTTTTCCAAAAACAGTAAATGTGATTTTGTCACAGAGAGCGCCTCTGAAACAGGCTATACTACAAATACAAAACACAAGGAGGCATTCTTATGAGACTGAAAGATAAAGTTGCAATCATCACCGGAGGGAGCCGCGGCATTGGCTACGCTACCGCAGATAAATTTTTGAAGGAAGGCGCTACCGTAATCCTGACCGCAAGTTCGCAAGGTTCTGCTGACAAAGCAGTTGCGCAGCTGAAAGAAAAATACCCTAATGCAACAGTTGCGGGAATCAGCCCCAACCTGTCCAATTTCGAATCTGTCCGCAATGCGTTCCGAGAAGCTGCCTCGAAATACGGTTGCATTGATATTCTGGTGAACAATGCCGGTGTATCCGAAAGTACTCCCTTTACCGAGTATACGGAGGAAACCTTTGACAAAGTTATGGATCTGAATGTAAAAGGCGTGTTCAATGCTACAAGAGCCGCCAGTGAGTGCATGATTGCAAAAGGTCACGGTGTTATTCTCTCCACCTCCTCAATGGTGAGCATTTACGGCCAGCCCAGTGGCTTTGCATATCCAGCATCCAAATTTGCTGTCAATGGCCTGACGGTTTCCCTTGCCCGGGAATTGGGTCCGAAGGGTATTCGAGTGAATGCGGTCGCTCCCGGGATTACCTTGACCGATATGATGAAGGCTGTTCCCAAGGAAGTAATTGATCCGCTCATCAAACAGATCCCCCTGCGCCGCCTGGGTCAGCCGGAGGATATTGCCAATGCATTTGTATTCCTGGCATCTGATGAAGCGTCCTATATCACAGGTGTTGTACTCAGCGTAGACGGCATGGCAAGAACATAAAAATCGGAAACAGGGCAGCTGGAAACGGCTGCCTTATCTTCAAAATATGGAGGTATGCACATGAAAAGAATCATTCCTATTTTAATGGCTTTACTGCTTTTGTCGGGTTGTGCAACACAATCCACTGAAAAAACCTATCGACAGATTACCATGGAGGAAGCTGTCACGATGATGGAGGAGGAAACCGAATACATCATCCTCGATGTACGGACTGCTGAGGAATATAGTGAAAAGCATATTCCCGGTGCGATTAATATTGCCAACGAATCCATCGGCACAGAGGACATTCCGGAGCTGCCGGATAAAGATCAGTTGATTCTGGTATACTGCCGCAGCGGTAATCGGAGTAAGCAGGCATCTGAAAAGCTGGTAAAACTGGGCTACACCAATATCGTTGAAATCGGCGGGATTAATAGTTGGCCCGGTGAAACCGTCGCCGGCGATAAGTGACAAAATCACGGAAAAAGCAACGACTACTAGATATAATAAAGCCATAAAAAAGAAAACAGGAGGACTTAAATATGTCTGCTATCAATGTAAATAAAAACAATTTCAATCAAGAGGTTTTGAACTCGGACAAGCCCGTCCTGATGGATTTCTGGGCTCCCTGGTGTGGTCCTTGCCGCATGGTAGTTCCTCTGGTAGAGGAGATTGCCAAGGAGCGCTCCGATATCAAGGTTGTTAAAATTAATGTGGATGAGGAACAGGAACTGACTATGCAGTTCGGTGTGATGAGCATTCCCACTCTGGTGGTTATGAAGAACGGCAAAGTCGTAAATCAGGCCACCGGTGCCAGACCTAAGGCTCAGATTCTCGCCATGCTGTAAGGAGGTGCAAAGATGGGATTTTTTGATTTCCTGAAAGGCCCTGACATCAATCAGGGTGTCAAAGAATATAGCGTTACGGATGGCGCAGTCCTGCTGGATGTTCGCACCCCTGACGAATACCGGCAGGGGCATATCCCCGGAAGTAAGAATGTTCCTTTGCAGTCCATTGACAAAGTAACCGTCATGATTAACAATAAAGCTACCCCCATCTTTGTACACTGTCTCAGCGGCGCAAGAAGCCGTCAGGCAGCTGCTGTTTTGCAGCAGATGGGTTATACAAATGTGAAAAACATAGGCGGAATTTCCGCTTATGCAGGAAAGGTGGAACGCTAATATGAAAGTTGTTATTGTAGGCGGTGTGGCTGGCGGTGCTACCGCTGCCGCCCGTATTCGCAGACTAAATGAGCAGGCAGAAATTGTGGTTTTTGAGCGGTCAAAGTTTATTTCCTATGCCAACTGCGGTCTGCCTTACTATATCGGAGATGTAATTACCGATCCGGAAGATCTGACCCTCCAGACACCGGAGAGCTTCTTCTCCCGGTTCCGTGTGAACATGAAGGTGCGCCATGAGGTCACAGCGATTCATCCTGACAAAAAGACCGTTTCCGTCAAGAATCTGCAAACCGGAGAGGAATTCGAGGAAAGCTATGACAAGCTGATTCTTTCTCCCGGTGCCAAGCCTACCCAACCCAGGCTTCCTGGCTTAGGTCTTGATAAACTGTTCACCCTGCGCACCGTGGAGGACACCTTCCGCATCAAGGATTACATCAATATAAACCATCCTAAGTCTGCCGTACTGGCAGGTGGTGGCTTCATTGGGTTGGAGCTGGCAGAAAACCTGCGGGAACTGGGAATGGAGGTCACCATTGTCCAGCGTCCAAAACAGCTTATGAATCCCTTTGATTCCGATATGGCTGCTTTTATACACAATGAAATGCGCAAGCACGGTGTTAAGCTGGCACTGGGTCATACCGTGGAAGGGTTTGCGGAAGTGGGCGGAGGCGTGGATGTGCTGCTGAAAGACGAACAGCCTCTCCATGCGGATATGGTAATCCTGGCCATTGGTGTTTCTCCCGAAACCACCCTTGCAAAAGATGCCGGGTTAGAACTGGGCATTAAGGGAAGTATTGTGGTCAATGACCGGATGGAAACCTCCATTTCAGACATCTATGCTGTGGGTGATGCGGTGCAGGTGAAGCACTTTGTCACAGGGCAGGATGCTCTGATTTCTTTGGCGGGCCCTGCTAACAAACAGGGACGAATTGCTGCGGACAACATCTGCGGAGGAGACAGCCATTATACCGGCTCCCAAGGAAGCTCTGTCATCAAGGTCTTTGACATGACTGCCGCCACTACCGGCGTGAATGAGACCAACGCCAGAAAAGCAGGACTGGATGTTGATACGGTTATCCTGTCGCCCATGAGCCATGCAGGTTACTACCCCGACGGGAAGGTCATGACCATGAAAGTGGTATTTGAGAAAGAAACCTACCGCCTTCTGGGTGCTCAGATCGTGGGCTATAAAGGGGTGGACAAGCGGATTGATGTGCTGGCTACCGCTATCCGGGCAGGAATGAAAGCCACAGAACTGAAGGATCTGGATCTGGCCTACGCACCGCCTTATTCCTCCGCCAAAGACCCGGTAAACATGGCGGGCTTTATGATTGAGAATATCGCAAACGGTGTTCTGAAACAGTGGCATCTGGAAGAAGCATATAATCTTCCTCATGACCGAAGTGTAACTCTGTTGGACACCCGCACTGCAGAAGAATTCACCCACGGACACATTGACGGTTTCTTAAATATCCCAGTGGACGAGCTGCGAGAGCGGTTGGATGAACTGGACAAGCATAAGCCTGTCTACGTCATTTGCCAGAGCGGCTTGCGCAGCTACATTGCCTGTCGCATCCTGGCCGGAAACGGATTTGACTGCTATAACTTCTCCGGCGGCTTCCGGTTCTATGATGCTGTGACCAATGATCGCTGCCTCATTGAATCCGCCACCGCCTGCGGTATGGACAAATAACAATAACCCCTTCTCAGATTCCACAGGAAATGAGAAGGGGTTATCCTTTAGTAAATGATAATTCCAAGCACAGCCGAGGCGATAATCAGCAGGATTAGCTGTTGCTTAGGCATTTTGCAGTTCCTCCAATGCAGCTTCGTCTGTAACCTCCACTGTTCCACGAGTCAGCTTGACCATACCCTCGTTCTGGAAATAGCGAAGCATTCGAGTAACTACCTCACGGGCGGTACCCATGTGGCCCGCAATGGTTTCATGGGTAATCTTGAGGATGTTTGTTCCCTCTAAGCTGCATTCCTCCAGCAGAAATCCTGCCAGCCTTTTATCAAAGCTTTTCCACATGATCTGCTCCATGAGCCACATAACCTCAGAAAAACGGGTAGCCATAATTTCGTTGGTAAAATTAGCTACCACAGCAGACTCTTTCATTAAGCGTCCATAAGTGTCAGCAGAAATAACCCACATCGTGGTATCCTTCTGCGCCTCAATGGTGATCTCAAACTGAATGCTGTTCATCATACAGGAGGCGGAAAACAGGCAAATATCCCGATCAAACAAACGATAGAGGCTAATCTCCCGTCCTTCATCGGAAAGAATATAGGCACGAAGCTGTCCGCTTTTTACCAGCAGAAGACCGGTACACTCCACAGTTCCGTTGTGAATCACAGTCCCTTTGTCCACTTTTCGTAAAACTGCATTTCGCTCCAAAATCTGCTGCTGGGTCGGTGTCAGTTTGTTCCAAATTGGAAAATAGGATGAAAAATCCATGGGTACACCTCCTTGAATACACATAGTATAAAATAATTTATAGCATATGTCAATAATTCCGTTGACATATGGGAAAGGGAGATGTACAATGATCGTATAAATGGCATATACCGCAAATAATATGGGGGGGGAATCTATGCCAAGACCGAGAAAATGTAGAAAAGTATGTTGTCTGCCGGATAATGATGGTTTTGTTCCCATTTCTGGCGGCGAGGAACGGACTCCCATTGTCCTGAATGTGGATGAGTATGAAGCCATTCGCCTGATTGACCGTGAAGGTTTTTCTCAGGAGCAATGCGGAGAATATATGCGTATTGCCAGAACAACGGTTCAGCAGATTTATGCAGTTGCCCGTAAAAAACTGGCGGATGTGCTGGTTGAGGGACTTCCTCTGCGAATCGAAGGAGGGGATTTTGCGCTCTGCAGCGGAAACAGCGCAGCCTACGGGTGCAGAAATTGCTATCAGCAAAAATTCCATCCGATGCACGAAAAACCGAAAGGAGATCATATTATGAGAATAGCAGTCACTCACGAAAACGGAGAAATCTTTCAGCACTTCGGTCACACCGAACAGTTCAAAATCTATGATGTGGAAGATGGAAATATCATTTCGTCTGAGATTGTGGATGCGGGCGGCAGCGGCCATGGTGCGCTGGCAGGAGTTCTGAGCGCCCTGAAGGTGGATGCCCTGATCTGCGGCGGTATTGGCGACGGTGCGCAGATGGCACTCAGCGATGCGGGTATCCGGCTTTACGGTGGTGTTTCCGGCAGCGCTGATGCAGCAGCAGAAGCACTGGCAGCAGGTGAGCTGGACTTCAACCCCAATGTCCGGTGTGATCATCACGACCACCATGGGGAAGGTCACTCTTGCGGTTCCCACGGCTGCGATCATCACTCCTGCGGCTGAATAGGTGATAAAGTCACGGAATTTGTGTCGTGATTTGGTAAAATATAGACAAAGGAGGCGGTAAAATCTATGAAACAATATGTTTGCAGCATTTGTGGCTACGTTCACGATGAAGCTGTCAGTGGCAAGTGGGAAGACCTATCTGCCGATTGGAAGTGTCCCCTCTGCGGAGCAGGCAAAGACGCTTTCAAACCCAAAGAAGAAAAAACAACATCCCAGAAGATCCTCGAAAAGCCTCATGTAGACAAGGAGCTCTCTCCCATGGAAATGAGCGTCATCTGCTCAAACTTGGCCCGTGGCTGCGAAAAGCAGTATCTGCCCCAGCAGGCAGATGATTTCAGAAAACTGGCAGAGTTCTTCAGGAGCAAGGCTGTACCCGTCGAGGAGGCCAGCACTGCCAGGCTGCTGGAACTCATCGAACAGGATCTCTCAGTGGGATATCCTTACGGCAATGCAGTAGCCGGTGAAAAGCCGGATCGGGGTGGTCTGCGCTGTCAGGTGTGGAGCGAAAAGGTTACCCGAATGCTCCAGTCTCTGCTGACCCGCTATGAATCTGAGGGAGATAAGATGTTGGAAAACACCGGTGTCTGGGTTTGTACGGTCTGTGGTTTTGTCTATGTGGGCGACACAGCCCCAGAGCTTTGTCCCGTGTGTAAGGTTCCCAGTTGGAAATTTGAAAAAGTGGAAGGGAGGGCATAACTATGGGTGAAAAATATGCAGTAAGAAATCTTCGCTTATGTACTAAGGATTGCCTTTGCCTCTATGTCTGCCCTACCGGAGCGACTGATACAGAGAACAGCATCATTGATCCTGAAAAGTGTATCGGCTGCGGTGCCTGTGCCGAAGCCTGTCCATCCTCTGCAATCTCTATGGTTCCAAAAGAACTTCCGCCCCAGCAGCCGAAAGAAGAAAAAGTTGTCGAAGCACTTCGTGGCTTAGTTCAAAGCAAAGCCAATGCAGAGAACATTGCTTCGCAGCTTCCCGATGTCTTGAGCGTCGCTGTGGAAAAATCCTCTCGCTTGATGGCTGAGGATCTGTGCAGGGAAGCCGGCTTTATGCTGCCTCAGAGCAGCAACACCAGATCGTTTCTGGAAAGTATTAAAACGTATCCCGGCATTCCTGTGGATGCTGTGGAATCCCTGTTAAAAAACATTCAATTCAATGAAGGGAGAAAACAATATGAAAGAGATTGATTTCATGAAAATCGGGAAAAAGCTGAAAGAAATCCGCATTTCCAGAGGCCTGACCCAGGAATATGTCGCCAATATGGCCGACGTCAATACCAGCCATATCAGCAACATTGAAAATAAACGTGTGAAAATTTCGCTGCCCACACTGGTTCATGTATGCAATGCCCTGAATACTACGGTCAATTACATCCTGGCCGACGAATACGATGCCCCCGCGTCGGTTCTGGAAGAAGAAATTCTCCATGAACTGCATTCCTGTTCCGACGAAACGAAAGAACAAATCTTAAAAATCGTAAAAGCCCTGTAGTAATTCGTTTTGGCTGCGGCATTATATTTTTCGCTCTGTCATATATCATTTGTCATTCCGCCTTATCATATTTTTCATAAAACACGGCCAACTCTTTTCTGGCTGGCTTTACCCCATCAGATTCGGAAGGATATCCCAGCGCAATCAAGTTAAAAGGTATCATTCGATCCGGCAATCCTAACAGTATTTTCACCTTCCCGCAGGCATCTCTGTCCGGATATGTCCCCAACCACACTCCCCCCAACCCTTCTTGTACCGCCGCCAGCAGGATATTTTCTGATGCCGCTCCACAATCCTGGGCGAAATATTCCAGGTGTTTTGAAGAATATCTGTTTTTATCAATAAATATACATATTCCTACAGGCGCCTGCCTAAGAGGGTTCCAGCTCTTTTTTATTTGTGCCAGCTTTTCCAGCGTGTCTTTTTTCCGAATAACCACGTACATCCATGGCTGTCCGTTCCGCACAGAAGGGGCTTGCTGCCCTGCCCGAAGAAGCCGCATAAGCTTCTCCTTTTCTACCTGGCGGCCGCTGAAGTTCCGGACACTTTTCCTTTTGTGAATCGCTTCTATTACATCCATACCTTCTGTATTTCTCCTGTATTTTAATATACGGAATAAATCTTATATTTTTTTCTCATGATGTTTCCCCTGTACCTGGGGATTCGTTTATCTGCATGCGAGACGGTATACCGCTTCACATTCCTTCCGTCCCAGCTTCACAAAGAAGCCCTCGGTCCGTCCGTCGATCTGAAGGGTTTCCAGAAGCTTCGGGATATCCTCTTCCTTTGCTCCAAGCTCTTCAAAGGAGGTCGGCATGCCGACGGAATGGAAGAATGCCTTCGTTCTCGCGATGCCTTCCTTTGCGGTTTCCTCCGGATTCTGATAGTTCATCTCGCAGCCCCATACACGAACGGCAAACTGAGCAAACCGGTTCACATCATGATGCATCACATAGGTCATCCATGCCGGGAACATCACAGCCAGACCGGCACCGTGTGCACAGTCATACAGAGCGGACAATTCATGCTCCAGGTTATGGCTGGCCCAGTCCTGCTCTCTTCCGGCACCGCAGATGTCATTGTGTGCCATGGTACCCGCCCACATGATATTGGCTCTCGCCTCGTAATCATTTGGATTCTCCAGAACCTTCGGAAGCTCCTTGATGATGGTCTTTAACACGCCCTCGCAGAGACGGTCGGTGATCTCTACCTCCTTGGTATTGGTAAAATAGCGTTCGAATACATGGGCCATAATATCCGTACAACCGCTTGCTGTCTGATACGGCGGCAGGGACATGGTAAGCTCCGGGTTCATGATGGCAAATACCGGAAGCATCAGTTCACAGCCGTATGCACGCTTATACATGCCGTTTTCATTGGTGATCACGGATCCGCCACTGGCCTCGCTGCCGGCTGCCGCAATCGTCAGGACCGAACCGACAGGAAGGGATTTTTCCGCCTGTGCCTTTCCGGAATAGAAATCCCAGAAATCACCGTCATATACCGTTCCTACGGCAATTGCCTTGGAGGAATCAATGGTGCTTCCGCCGCCGACAGCCAGAATAAAATCCACGCCCTCTTTCCTGCACAGCTCAATGCCTTCATAAACCAGACCGCTTCTGGGGTTGGGCTTTACACCGCCCAATACCACATAGGACAGTCCCTCTTTTTCCAGAGACGCCTTCACCCGGTCGATCAGTCCGGAGCGGACCGCACTGCCGCCGCCGTAATGGATCAGCACCTTATGTCCGCCAAACCGCTTCACATAATGGCCTGCCTCATTCTCCGTTCCTTTTCCGAATGCAAAATACGTAGGGCTGTAAAATGTAAAATTATCCATGGTTTCTTCTCTTTTTTTTTGACTCAGTTTTTTCATAGACTACTTGACACTACCCTATTTCCGAATAAAGACGTAAAAGACATTTATAAATCTTTTCAATATCCGGCAGTTTCTCCCGATAAACTTCATGAATGGACGGATCCGGCTCAAATCTGCTTTCTGTCTCCAGTTTTCCGCTGATTTCTTCAAAACCGGAATACAGCCCCGTCCCCACACCTGCAATAATTGCCGCCCCCCAGGCTCCTACATGCTGCATATTGGCGGGCCTGGCCATAGGAATTCCGAACATATCCGCCAAAATCTGTACCCACAGGTTGTTTTTGGCCCCGCCGCCGATAATCGTACTGCCCTGTATCGGAGCCCCTCTTCTTTTGAATGTATCCACTCCCAGCATCAAATCATATCCCACGCCTTCCATAGCCGCCCGGATCAGATGTCCGCAATGATGCTCCGGGCGCAGGCCCAGAAAGCTGCCCCGCAAGTGCGCCGCCTGATAAAAAGTATTTCCCTTCAACATTGCCGGTATAAAATACACGCCTTCACTTCCTGCCGGTACCCGCCCCGCCAGTTCTCCCGCCTTCGCAAACTTTTCTTCCCCTTTTCCGAAAGAACCGCCTGTACGGTCCAATACCCAGTTATAGGACATACAGGCCGCATGGGAGTGGGCGCTGTTATGGTATTCGTTTCTCCCCACATAAACCACGTTCAGCCGGGCTTCCTCACTTCCAAGCGGTATATCGGAATCTACTCCAAGCCATCCGGCCGTTCCCAGATAACTGACGCAGGTTCCTTTTTTTCTTACTCCCGCCCCGGTTGCACAGGCAAAATTATCCCATGTCCCCAGGACCACCGGAGTTCCCGGACACAACCCTGTTTGTCTGGCCGCTTCTTCCGTCACAGTCCCCACCACTTCCGCACAGTCGCGCGGTTCCGGCAGGACATATTCTGGAATTCCTACGGCATCCAGAATTTCCCCGCTGTATTTCTTTGTATGAATATCAAACATGCAGGAACCGCTGGCATCACCGTAGTCTGTAAAACCAAACTTCCCCGTCAGCTTTAAGATCAAAAATTCTTTCGCGCCGATCAGCTTCCATGTTTTTTCCAGAAGTTCCCTCTCATGCTTTTTCATATAAAGCAGTTTCGCCGACGGGCGCATACTGCCCTCGAAAGCATTTCCGGTAATGGCATAATAACGCTCCTCCGGTATTCGCTCCCTGATTTGCTCCGCTTCCTTCACGCTTCGGCTGTCCATCCAGATTACAGCCTCCGGCCGGAGGATTTCCCCGCCCTTCCCTACCGGCAGAAGGGCGTTCCCCTGTGTGCCAAAGGAAATCGCCGCAATCTGGGACGCCCGGATCCCCGCCTTTTCAATAACCTCGTTGGTGGATACGCACATGGCTTTCCACCAGTCAGCAGAATTCTGGAAGGCTCCTCCGTCAGAAGAAAACGAGGTATCGTACGTATAATATGCTTCCGCCAGAAACCGCCCCTCCCGGTCAAAAATGCAGGCCTTATCGCCGCTGCTCCCAAAATCATGCCCCAATATATATTCCATCGTTTCCTCCGCAAATTCCAGAAAGTTCAATAAGGGCGCCGTCCTGTCTCCCCTGAAACGGCGCCCTGTTGTCAAGTTGCTTCCATTATTTCAGATATTCATCTACATTATCTTTTGTAATCGTAAATATTTTGGAGTCAATCAGCTTTGACTGGGGTTCTTCCCCTGCTACAACGTAATTATAAAGCACGGTAAACGCGTCTACCACCTGTCCCTGAGGTCCCTGGGACATAACCTCCCACATTTCCCCGCTCTTGACGTACTGGAGGTTTTCCGGAATCTCATCATTGGCGAACACATAAATTTCCCCTGTCTTTCCCAGCTCCTGAACAGCTCTGGCTGCGCCGTTGGGTCCGCCGCCGGAGATAATGATCGCCTTCAGATCCGGATTTGCATTGATCATATCTTTGGCTGCCGCATATACTTTTTCCGCCTGGTCCAAAGCCTCAAACGGCCCTATCATCTCACATCCAGGCATCATATTTTCCAGATAGTCCACAAAATGTTTCCTCTGCAAATCTTCTTTGGAACCCAGATAGGATTGAATATAACCGTACTTCGCCGGTTCCCCGTTGTTCTCGGCCTTAAGATAATCGACAAACGCCTCCGCGTGGATCTCCGCACATTTTTCACTGTTCGTCATAATACAGGTCAGTTTGTTCATGGGCGTATCGCTTTCCTCCGCCTCTCCGACAATGTTAACTACCGGAATGCCCGCTTCCGCCGCGCGGTTGATTCCAACTTCCGTACCGGAAAGCAGCGGTACGCCTACGATCCCATCATACCCTTTGAGGATACACGCGTCAATAGCGTCGTTATAAGCTTTTGCCGTAATTTCATTTCCCATATTTACATCTTCAATTTCCACATTAAGTCCGGAAAACAGTTCTACGGCATCATCGTAACCTTCGTGAATCAGGTTCCAGAATGGATTGTTATTATATCCCAAAAAAGCAAATTTTAAAGTTTTCTCAGGCAGCTGGTCCACAGGACGGAACTGGGCATATTCCGGCCACTGGGCGTCCGAAACGGCGCCTGCGTTTTCCGTTCCATCCTCTGCTTTTGCCGCGGCCGCTGTCTCTTTCACGGCCTCTGACCCTTTTGAGGCTTCCGTCTCTTTTGTCTCAGCGCTTCCTCCGCACCCGGAGACAAACGTCATCATTATCATTAAAACTGCCAGTACTCTTAACATACGTCTCTTCACTTTTCTCTCTCCTTCCATACGTCTCTTCACTTTTCTCTCTCCTTCGTGAGTATCATTTTTTCATTTACGCCTGATTATGTTTCAAATTGGATGCATACTGCATAATCAGCTCCTGATTAAATTCCCGGCGGGCCACTTCCCCGGTAATCGTCCCTTCATGCATTACCAGAATCCGGTCGCACATCAGCATCAGTTCCGGAAGTTCCGACGAGATCAATACCACCGATATCCCGCTTTCCACCAGATTCTTTATAATTCTGTAAATTTCCGCCTTTGCCCCCACGTCAATGCCGTGGGTAGGCTCATCCAGGATCAGAATTTCCGGTATTTCTTTCATGGAAAGAAATCTTGCCAGCAACACCTTCTGCTGGTTTCCTCCGCTTAAATGACGGATCCTGGTCTTCAGGTCAGAAGTTTTAACGTTGAGCTTTTTCTGCATTCTTTCCGCTATGTCCGTTTCCTTTGCCCGGCTAACCAGTATTCCTTTTTTCAGGTTTTTCAGGTTAATGATGTTTATATTATCCCTGACAGAGTGTTGTGCAAAAATACCTTTTTCCCTCCGGTCCTCGCTGAGCATTCCAATACCGGCCGAAATCGCATCGGCAGGATTCCTGACCTTCAGTTCCCGTCCGGAACCTGTTATCTTTTTGACATCTGTTTTCCTGTAGCCAATCAAGGTTTCAAACAGTTCACTTCTGCCTGCGCCTACCAGTCCCGCAAATCCCAGGATCTCTCCGCGTTTTATCTCAAAAGATACTGTCTTTCCATACCCCGGGATTTTCAGGGCTTCTACCTTCAGAACCGCTTCTTTCCCCTCCTCCTTTCCTCCCTTATTCTTCAGCTCTTCCATTTCACTTCCCAGCTGACGCCCTACCATCAGCGTAATCAGCCGGTCCGTATCCATCTCCTCCTTTCTGTAGGTCCCGATCAGGGAGCCGTCCCTCAATACCGAGATCACGTCCGCTATTTCAAAGACCTCTTCCAATTTGTGAGAGATATAAATCACTCCGATTTCCTTTTCCTTCAGTTTTCGGATAATCCTCATTAAAATCTGTACTTCTTTGGCTGAAATTGACGCGGTCGGCTCGTCCATGATCACTAAAGCCGGATTCAGGGCAATCGCCTTTGCAATCTCCACCAGCTGCCTTTCCGGCGTACTCAGTTTTTCCACCTTTCTTTTGGGGTCAATGTGCCCGATTTCCAACATTTCCAGGATTTCTTTGGTTTTCCGGTACATGTCCCGGTTATCTAAAAAACCAAATCGATTCTTTTTCAGAGAACTTAAAAACACATTTTCCATTACGCTTAAGGTGTCCAGCAGGGAGCCTTCCTGGTGTATCATAAAAATCCCGTTTCTCTGGGCCTTCCCCGGGTCATCTACTACTGTTTCCTGTCCAGAAAAATAAATTTTCCCTTCCGTGGGCTGTATATTGCCAAAAATCACATTCATCATAGTACTTTTCCCGGCTCCGTTTTCTCCCACCAGGGCATGGACCTCACCTCGCCGGAATGTAAGACTGATATCTGTTAATGCCCTGACCCCGGAAAACGCTTTGGAAACATGTTCCAGTCTCAGCATCTCTTTTTCCATATCCCGCCTCCATTCGTTATTTCGCCCGGAATCTATCGATCCCGACAGCCAGGATAATAATGACCCCGATTGCCACCTGCTGCCAGTAAGCCGATATATTCAGCAGCACAAAGGCATTCCTCATGGTTCCGATAATGACCGCCCCGAACAATACCCCTACGATACTTCCGGAGCCGCCGGACATGGATACGCCCCCTATCGTACTGGATGCAACCGTATCCAGCGCCAAAGTCTTTCCGGAAACCGAGTCCGCTGTCCAAAGATTGCCCGCGTTAATAATTCCCGCAAAAGCCGCCAGCGCCCCCATAATGATATAAGCGCCGATCTGAATCCGTTCTACCCGGATACCGGACATCCTTGCCGATTTGTCATTGCATCCCACCGCAAAAAAACGCCGTCCTGTGACTGTTTTCTTTGTAAAAATCTGAAAAAAGAAAATCAGGAACAACATAATAAATACAGAAACAGGTACGATTCCAAGTTTTCCGCTCCCCAGCACAGAAACAGAATTTGTATAAGAAATAGGCATTCCGTCACTGATGAGATAACAGCAGCCCCGCAGGATATAATCCATACCCAGGGTAACAATAAAAGCAACAATCTGAAGGCGAATAGAAAGAAAACCGATCAGATACCCGATCGCACATCCAAGTGCTACGGCAATAAAGGCAGCCAGCCAGGGATTCCAGCCCTGCTGTGCCAAAAACGCCGCCACCACACCTCCAAGAGCCATAGTAGAACCTGCGGACAAATCAATATTCCCTGTAATAATAATCAATGCCTGTCCAATAGCTACGATTGCGGTAACTGATACCTGCTGAAGGATATTAACGAAATTCTGTAAGGTAAAAAATACATCTGACAGGAAAGACAGAATCACGCACATAATAACAAATGCAGCGATGACGCCGGCTTCCGGTATTTCCCTGATTCTATTAAAAATCTCTTTTGCTTTCATTTACTTCCTCCAAGTTCCTCCTTTGTATTCCATATAATCTGCCACTTTAGAATCATAGTCAAACTGAATATCATCTCCTATGCCGGACATCCTCCTCCAGGAACTTAAATGGAAATACGACGCCCCCGCCTCTACCATCCTTTCTGCCGTTTCCCGCGACCTGCATCTTCCGGCCACCTCGATCTCTATTTCCGGATAATGATTATGAACATACTGAATATGCTCTACTTTCATTTCTCCAAACCTTCCTCCCGGATTTGTTTTGATTACCTTCACTCCGGCCCTTATGAAAGTATCCATGATCCGGTCAATATTCTCCAGAGAATTTCGGATCAGCCATGCGATGGCCGCAATCCGTAGCCTCCCGTCTGCATAATCAACTACGGTTTTTAAATCCCGGTACATCGTTTCTGTATCGTTGCTCCAGAACGCATGAATGTTCACTCCCAAATCCACTTCATCGATTCCGTGGGAAATGGCATACTCTGCTAATTTCAGTTTGATATCCGTCGTATATCCGCCATAAGGATATCCAAGCACCATGCCTGTCCTTGTATATCCGTTCCCATACTGTTTTTCGATTTCTTTCAGCATAGGTACCTGATCCGCCTCTACAACGATAGAGCGGACTCCGTACCGGTATCCGTCGATCAGTTCCTTTCTCACCTGGTCTTCTTTATAAAACGAACCAAAAGGAGACAATACACATCTGGAAATCATTTCTCTGTCATACATTGCTTACCCTCCCTTTTAATGAAATTCTTCCAGTAGCCTTACCGCTTTGGCACTTCCGATCATATCCGCCCCGGCTTCCAGGACCTCCCCCGCCAAATCCCAATGATCAATAAAACCCTGAGCCATAATTTTCATCCGACTCCCTACAACGGACTTTATCAATCTGATATCCCTGGCGTCCGCCAGAAGGGGCACCTCCGTCCGGCTCTCTTTATCCAGTTTGTAATAAAGCCCGGTAGAGGTAATGACAGTATCCACCCCGGCTTCTATTGCATATCCGCACAACTTTGTGATTTCTTCATCCGTCAGATACTCCGTTTCCAGAAAAATACGAAGCTCCGATTCTCCCGCGGCCTCCCGCAAAATCTGCAGTTCCCGGCCAACCTGTTCCCATTTCCGGTCTTTCACATTTCGGTTGGTGAAACAAACATTGAAAATTTCCGCTCCCCGTTTTTTGGCATCCAGGATTTCCATTTTTTTAATTTCCGGGGGGAACCCGCCATGGGGATAATCAATCAACGCCGCAATTTTTACCTCGCTGCCTTTCAAAAGCTTCGCGCACTCTTCTATCATAACCGGAAATACCTGAACTGATGCAAGTCCATGGTACATCGCTTCATAACATGCATTGCTCACATCCGTATCATGGACATCCATATCAAACACACGGTTTTCCAATTTCGATGCAAATGTCTTTTTGTCCATCAGACATAACCTCCTTTACCTGCGTCCTCTCTCTTAATTTTCCCTGGGCATTTCCATTTCGTCCGCCCTGCGCGCCGCCTCTTCAATAATTGCCGATGCCGAACGCACTCCAATGCCAAAACGGTCGCAGCCGGCTTCTACCATCTGGAGCATGGTATCCAGGTCACGGATCCCTCCCGCTGCTTTGATTTGGGCGGCGCTTCCTATTGTTTTCCTGATAAGGCGGATGGTTTCAACTGTAGTCGGCCTGGGGCCCCATCCGGTGCCGGTCTTCACGAATGCCGCTCCGGCCTTTACCGCAAGCTCGCTGGCCCGCCTGATTTCGTCGTCGCTCAGATAACAGATTTCAATAATTGTCTTTACCGGAATATCATTGGCGGACTCCACTACCGCCCGGATATCATTTTCCACTACCTGGTATTTTCCGGACTTCAGGGCGCTGACATTAATCACCATATCCAGTTCCCTGCAGCCCACCGCCAGCATTTCTTTTGCCGTAGCCACTTTAATAAAAGTCGTATCCGCTCCTGACGGAAATCCGACAACCCCTGTTACCACAGCGTCTTCCATATCCGACAGCTGTTCCACCGTATACCTGGTCGCCCACGGCATAGGGCTGGCGCAAATACAATGATACTTTCTCACAATTTCAATCATCTGATTAATTTCATGGAAATCCACGTCCGTCCGCACTGCGCTGACATCCATAATCCTTCCAATCTGTCTTAAATCAATTTTTCTCACACAATGCCCTCCTTTTCACAATTTCATAATTATGTTTCTTTATTTTTGATTAAACATAATTATCTTTTGTTTCCATTACTGTAACATATATTCATTTGAATGTAAATACCTTTTTATTTTTTTGTTGAATATATCCAAATCTCTTGCTTTTTCCTTGCTTTTATGTCATTATGTATTTGTTGTATTTCATAAAACGGACTAAAAAATCCCCGTTTCCCCGATGTAAATACAGAGATATAAAAAATACAGAGGTATAAAATGAAAAAAACCGCGTCTTATCAAATTGTATATCAGGAATTAAAATCGAAAATCAAAGACGGCTTCTATCCTGTCGGGACACTCCTTCCCACAGAATCCGAGCTGGAATCCATGTTCCAGGTAAGCAGGACCACTATACGGAAAGCGGTCAATATGTTGACTCTCGAACACTATCTCGAAGTAAAGCAGGGATATGGAACTACCATTCTCAATCCTTCTACCTCCCAGAAATTAAACTGCATCACTTCCATCAGTGAAACCTTGGCCGCAAAAGGTTATCATGTTTCCACCAAAGGGATTTCCCTGGAGCGGATTCCCGCTTCCGAAAAAATCGCCCGCATTTTTCATTTAAAAACCGGGCAGCCTGTTTATCATTTACAGCGTGTACAATACACGGACGGTTCGCCTATTGCCCTGATTTCCAATTATTTGAAATTAAGTGAATTTCCGGATCTGGAAAAACATCTCCCCCTGGAAAAAGGCCTGTATCATCTTTTAGAAACCGAATACTATACGGTCTTTAAAGAAGCAGACGAACAGATCTCCGCTATTTGCGCCAATTTTACAGAATCCCAGATTCTTCAGGTCCCTTTAAATTCCCCGCTTCTATGCAGCAAGCGAATCACTTATTCGGAAAATGGGGCTTTTGAATATGCCATCAGCAAATTGATTGCAGATAAATACGAATATTCCGTCCATCTGGAAGGACGGCTATGATAAAAAGCCGACGGCGCGGCCGGATCCTGTGATCCGGCCGCATCAGATATATGTCCATTTCTTAGTAAATCTATATAATCAAATTTTCATATAAAGCGATTTATATGTCAAAATTATTCTCTTTTATTGATTTAGTTTCGCGTGTTAATGTGAAAAAATAATAAAAATCACTCCATTTTTTTAATTTTTTTGGTGTTTTTTTAATAAAAAGTCTTGCTTTTTTACCAAAAAAACGGTATGGTATAATTGTATGTCAAAAAAAAATGGAGGAAAAGAAAATGGAAAAATGGAAATGCACAGTCTGCGGTTACATTCACGAAGGCCCTATGACACCTGATTTTAAGTGCCCCATCTGCAAGCAGCCTGCCAACAAGTTTGTGAAGATTGAGGATGCTGCGGCTCCTGCAAAGAATCCCTATGCAGGCACCAAAACCGAGAAAAATCTGTGGGAAGCCTTTGCTGGTGAATCTCAGGCACGCAACAAATATACTTACTTTGCTTCGGTAGCCAAGAAAGCCGGTTACGAGCAGATTGCTGCTCTGTTCCTGCATACTGCACAGAACGAGATGGAGCACGCCAAGTTGTGGTTCAAAGCTCTGGGCGAGCTGGGCGATACTGCCGAGAACCTGCTCCATGCTGCTGAAGGTGAGAACGCCGAGTGGACGGATATGTATGACCGCATGGCTCGTGAAGCTGATGAGGAGGGATTCCATGATCTGGCTGAACAGTTCCGTGGCGTAGCTGCCATTGAGAAGATGCACGAGGAGCGCTACCGCAAGCTTTTGAGCAACGTGGAGACCATGCAGGTGTTTGAGAAGAGCGGCGTTACCATCTGGGAGTGCCGTAACTGCGGACATATCGTAGTAGGAACCAAGGCTCCTGATATCTGCCATGTCTGCAAGCATCCTCAGGCATTCTTCGAAGTGCGTGCGGAAAATTACTAAGAATCAATCAACAGATAAATAAGGAATTCTATTCCGCATACCTTTATCTCAATTTTTCAAACTATTTCGAGGAAGTCGGGCTTGACGGCTTTGCCAACTGGTATAAAATTCAGGCTCAGGAAGAGCGTGACCACGCCATGCTTTTCTATCAGTACCTGCAAAACGAAAACCAGAAGGTAACGCTTGAAGCCATTGACAAGCCTGATCTGAATGCAGCTTGCCATATGGATGTTTTGAAGGCAGTATGCCGCCTGTCGGTTTCCCGGCAGGCGGTTTTTTACAGGAGGATGCCTGTGATTCAAGATAATGCCAGCTTTACCTTTTTACATCGCATAGAGGAAGTAGAACTGAACATTGAGGATGGACGCTGGCAATCTGCTTTGGCATTGGCGCTGACTTTGCCTGATATTTGTGGCG
>NZ_JASGBQ010000032.1 GCF_030053595.1 Fusibacillus kribbianus | reverse complement strand
CAGGTATGGGCAAAGGGCGGCGAGGGCGGCAAGGCTCTGGCAGAAGAGGTCGTAAGACTCTGCGAGCAGCCCAATGACTTCACCTTCTCCTATGAACTGGAAGGAACCAGCATTGAGGATAAGCTGAACCAGATCGTACAGAAGATCTACGGCGGCAAGAGAGCTGTCCTGACTGCAAACGCTCAGAAGCAGGCAAAACAGCTGGAGGCAATGGGTTATGGAAACTGCCCGATCTGCGTGGCAAAGACCCAGTACAGCCTGACCGACGATCAGACCAAGCTTGGTGCTCCTACTGACTTCGAGGTAACCGTAAGGAACCTGAAGATCTCTGCAGGCGCAGGCTTTATCGTAGCGCTGACCGGTGAGATCATGACCATGCCCGGTCTTCCCAAGGTACCGGCTGCTGAGAAGATCGATGTAGACGAAAACGGCAGAATCACAGGTCTGTTCTAAGCAGATTAAACCATTTATATTTATATAGAAAAGGGTTTTTCACAGCAAAACGCAGAAGGACCGCAGTTTCCCATGGGGGCTGCGGTCCTTCTGTGTATAGAAAATATTCTAATGTCCCAGCAGATAACTGAGCCCCAGCAGGATATACATGGGTCCGAAGCAGTAAGCCATGAACATTTCCTTGTGGGGCATTTTTGTTGTCAGGCAGTCGGTGAGTAACAGGATCTCGCAGAAATAGGCGCCTGCGCCGAAGAAATAGGCGACGGCCTTCAGAATGCTGCTGTAGGGCACGTGAAAGAGTGACGCCAAAAACAACACGACAGCCACGGCCACGGCGAGATTCCGAAGGGTAAGGATCAGGTGCTCCAGCCGCTTGTGATGGCTGTGGGCAATGAGCTCATCCTCGGAAAAGGTTTCCTTTAATTCGTGTAACAGATTCGACATAAAACTCCCCCATTCGTATCTTTTATAAAAAGTATATCAGAAATCAAAGGCGATGCCTAGTAAATTTTCCCATAAATAGACGATTTCGGGCTAATTGGTATAAACATCCTGTCTTGTATGGAGTGCTGAAAATGTGGTATGATATGGAAGCAGAGGAGGCATCATTATGAAAATAGAAATTCCGTCCCACGTGGCAGTTATCATTGATACCCTGGAAAAAGCCGGCTTTGAGGCGTATGCGGTCGGCGGCTGCGTGAGGGATACCATTTTAAACAGAATACCGGGAGACTGGGATATTACCACGTCGGCAAGACCGGAGCAGGTGAAAAGTCTGTTTCGCCGGACCATTGATACGGGAATCCGCCATGGAACCGTCACCGTGATGATGGGGAAAACGGGCTATGAGGTAACAACCTATCGGGTGGACGGGGAATATGAGGACGGACGCCATCCGAAGGATGTGACCTTTACTGCCAGTCTGACCGTGGATCTTGCACGACGGGATTTTACGATCAACGCCATGGCCTACAGTCCGAAGACCGGGATCATAGACGTGTTTCACGGGATCGATGATCTGAAAGCCGGGATCATCCGAAGCGTCGGGGAAGCCAGGGAGCGTTTTACGGAGGATGCTCTGCGGATCCTGCGGGCGGTCCGGTTTTCTGCTCAGCTGGGCTTTGCCATCGAGGAAAAAACGGCGGCGGCCATACGTGAGATGGCCGGACGACTGGAGCTGATCAGCCGGGAACGGATCCAGGCCGAGCTGGATAAGCTGCTTTGCTCCCCCCATCCGGAGTATTTCCGGAAGGCGTATGAGCTGGGGATTACGGCAGTGGTCATGCCGGAATTTGACAGAGCCATGGAGACGCCCCAGAAAAACCGGTACCATGAGCTTTCGGTGGGGGAACATACCCTGAAGACGCTGGAACATGTCCGGGCAGATCATATTCTTCGGTGGACTATGCTGCTCCATGATCTGGGAAAACCGGAAGTGCTGTCGGAGGATGCGCAGGGAAACCTTCATTTTTATAATCATGCCAAATACAGCGCGCAGATCGCAGAGCGGATCATCCGCGGGCTGAAATTTGATAATGCCACCCTGGAGGCGGTGACAAAGCTGGTGACTTATCACGATTTTCCTTTTTCAATTTCGAAAAAAGGCGTGAGAAGGGCGCTGAACCGCGTGGGTGAGGAGCTGTTTCCGCTGCTTCTGGAGGTGTGTTCGGCGGACAGCATGGGAAAGAATGCGTATGCCAGAGAGACGTATCTGCCCAAGCTGGCACAGGTGGAAGCATATTATAAGGAGATCAGAGAGGCCGGCGACTGTGTCTCTCTCAAGACTCTTGCCATCAACGGAGGGGATCTGATTGCAGTCGGCATGAAGCCGGGACGGGAACTGGGAATATGCCTTCAGAAGTGTCTTCAGCTTGTACTGGAAGCTCCCGAAAAGAACACAAAAGAGGATTTGCTGCAATATTATTCTGAGATCTTGAAAAAGTCTGATAATATACCATAATTATTCTGTTCCTTGATTGTTTTGTTAATAACGTAACAAAACAAAGGGGAAATGGATGGAATTTTGCATATATTTGCTTGACTCTTCCATGAAAAGTGTTTAAACTACAGGTAGTATTTATTTAAGGTCGGATCGTCTGTCCAGACCAGGAAATGGGGGAATAGGATTCCATGTTAAAATTTCTGAAACGCTCTGCAAAGGGTGTGACTGCACCTCATGATAAACCGACAGCGACAATGGAGACGGTCAGGATGCCTGTTGCAAAACAGGTCATCATTCCCATGTCCATGCATATCGGCGCGCCGGCAGAACCGGTTGTCCAGAAGGGGGACACAGTTCTGGTGGGAACACTGATCGGTAAGGCCGGTGGGTTTGTCAGTGCAAACATTTATTCCAGTGTATCTGGTACGGTAAAGGAAATTATAGGCGGTTTCCGCATGGTAAACGGCGCTGTCTGCAAGGCGGTTGTCATCGACACAGACGGAAATCAGACTCCGGACCCTTCCTGCGTACCTCCGGAGGTAAATGATAAGAAGAGCCTTCTTGCGGCCATTCAGGCGTGTGGTCTTGTGGGTGTCGGCGGTGCCGGCTTCCCGACCCATGTTAAGCTGGCAGCAGATACCATCGACACTCTGATTATCAACGGAGCGGAATGTGAGCCTTATCTGTCCACGGACACAAGAGAGATGCTGGAGTGCAGCGATACCATTCTTTCCGGTATTTCTGCAGTCATGAAGCACTGTGCCATCGGACATTGTATCATCGGAATTGAAGGAAACAAGCCGGAATGCATCAAGCTGCTCACTTCTCTCACAAAGGATATGCCGGGGGTTGAAGTGAAGGAGCTTCCCATGCGTTATCCTCAGGGCGCTGAGAAAACCCTGATCGAGACCTGTACGGGCCGTGAGGTTCCTCAGCTTACCGCGGCCGGAAAGCCGGGTCTTCCTGCAGACTGCGGCTGCGTGATCATGAACGTGACCAGCGTTTCCACCCTGGGCAAATTCCTGAAGACGGGCATGCCCCTTACGGTGAAGCGTCTTACGGTGGAGGGCGACGCCATTGCGAAGCCTCAGAATATTGAAGTTCCCATCGGTACCCTGTACCGGGATGTGATCGAAGCCTGCGGCGGCATTAAAGAGAATGTGGAGCTGGGCAAGGTGATCTTCGGCGGCCCTATGATGGGCGGTGCTGCTCCCGGCGTGGATTTCCCTGTCCTTAAGCAGAACAACGGCCTGATCCTCTTCTCGAAGGAAAAGGCAGCCATTCCGGAGCCGGGACCCTGCATCCGCTGCGGCCGCTGCATTACCGCGTGTCCCATGGGACTGGAACCGGTGCATATCGCGGAAGCCTTTGAACATAAGGATTACGAAGCACTGGACAAGTATAATGTGGATCTGTGTGTTGCCTGCGGAAGCTGTACATATGCATGTCCTGCGAAGCGTCTCATCTCGCAGAACACGACACTGGCAAAGGCATGGTATCTGAAAACTAAAAAAGAAAAGGCGGGGAAATGACGTATGGATGAACGTTTGATTGTAACTGCCTCACCTCATATCCGGGATAAGGCAACGACTCAGGGTCTCATGGGAGACGTTCTGATTTCGCTGCTGCCCTGTGTGGTGGCGGCAACGCTGATTTTCGGCTTCCGCGCATTGATGGTAATTGTTGTGACCACCGCAGCGTGTGTAGCTTTTGAGTACCTGTATTGCAGGCTGCTCCATAAAAAGATTCCCATTTCTGATCTGTCTGCCTGTGTGACAGGTGTGATCCTGGGAATGAATATGCCTGCCAATATGCCGTTCTGGATCTGTATCGTCGGCGCTTTTGTGGCGATCGTTATTACCAAGCAGCTGTTTGGCGGACTTGGCTACAATTTTGCAAACCCGGCTCTGGTGGGACGTATCGTTCTGTTCCTGGGCTTTGCAGGAAGAATGACGGCTTATGTTTATCCGAAGGGAACGGCAGATGCGATCTCATCGGCTACGGTTCTTGCGGAGACGGTCGATAAGAGCAGCGTGAGCCTTGTGGATATGCTGATCGGTATCCGCGGCGGCGTTCTCGGCGAGACCTGTGCCATTGCCATTCTGATCGGCCTCGCATATCTGCTGATCCGCCGGGTGATCAATATCTCGATTCCGGCCAGCATGATCCTGACCATATTTATTCTGTCTCTCATTGCAGAGGGCGGCAGCGTCCACAATGCGCTGGTGGAAGTGATGAGCGGCGGCCTCCTGTTTGGCGCCGTATTCATGGCGACAGATTATGTGACCAGTCCCTTTAATGCGAAGGGAAGAATTATCTACGGAATCTTTATCGGCGTGGTCGCATTTGCGATCCGTCGGTTCGGCAGCATGAATGAGGGCGTAAGCTATGCGATCCTCCTGGGCAACCTTCTGACTCCCTGGTTCAATGAATGGAGTCATCAGATTCCTCTGGGCTTTACCAAACCGAAAAAAGAGAAAAAGGCTGCTCCCGCAGCAGATGGGAAAGGGGGCGCTCAGTAATGGCAAAGAACAGTGAAACAGCAAAGGAAAGCGTTTTTAAGACGATCGTGTCTCCTGTACTGGTACTTCTGGTGATCTGCGTGGTGTGCGGTGCGCTGCTTGCCGCACTGAATCAGAAGACAGCGCCTTTGATCGAAGAAAATGAGCTCCTGGCAACTCAGCAGGCCTTTCTTTCAGTCCTTCCTGAGGGAACCGACGCCAACAGCCTGATGAGCCTTGAGGTGACTACAGACGGTGTACAGAGCGCCGTTAAGACTGCCGACGGAAAGGCGGCCGTGAAGGCCGTGGCTTCCGGTTATTCCGGCAAGGATGTGACGGTGTATGTGGCTTTTGATACAGACGGAACTATCAGCGGAATCCAGGTCGATGCCTCCACACAGACGGCAGGTATCGGAAGTAAGGTCGGTGCCGAAACCTTTTACAACGGATTCCTTGGATGGGACGCCTCCAAAGCAGTTTCCGACGGACAGCCGGTGGACTCTGTCAGCGGCGCCAGCTACTCCAGCGGCGCAGTATTTGCAGCGGTGAACAGTGCCATGAACTGCTACAATGACGAGATTAAGGGGGTGGAGTAAATGAACGAAAAACAAAGTAAGTGGAAAGTATTTACCAACGGTATTATCCGTGAGAATCCGGTGCTCCGCCTCGTTCTGGGATGCTGTTCTGCTCTGGCAATCACAACGACTGTTTCCGGAGCCCTGGGCATGGGCCTCTCCATGACCTTCGTGCTTCTCTGCTCCAATATAGTGATTTCTGCACTCCGGAAGGTGATTCCCGGAAAGGTTCACCTGCCCTGTTATATTGTCATCATCGCTACCTTTGTAACGGTAGTCGAGATGGTCCTTCATGCGTATATGCCGGAGCTGTTCAAGTCTCTCGGCGTATTCCTGAGCCTGATCGTAGTTAACTGTATCATCCTTGGCCGTGCAGAGATGTTTGCCTGCAAGAACACGGTGATCGATTCCGCCCTGGATGGTCTCGGCATGGGTATCGGATATACGCTGGTTATGTTCCTTATGAGCTCCATCCGTGAGATCATCGCCTCCGGAACCTGGTTCGGCATTCAGCTGATCCCGGAGTCCGTGGACAGAATGACCGTGGTTGGCTCTGCGCCCGGCGGCTTCTTCGTATTCGGATGCCTGATGGCTCTTTGTATCTGGATCGAGAAAAAGACGAATCATCCCATCGAAAGAAAGATGTGTGGTGACTGTCCCGGCTGCGGCCACGCCGATTCTGCCTGTGAGAAAGGCAAGAGCGGGAAAGGAGGTGCTGAAGCATGAGTTTACATGTGGCAACCTTTGCAACGATCTTCTTCAGCATGATTCTGGTAAATAACTATGTGCTGGTACAGTTCCTTGGTATCTGCCCCTTCCTGGGCGTATCGAAAAAGCTGGATTCCAGTGTTGGTATGGGCCTGGCGGTAATTGCAGTAATGCTTATCGCTACGGCGGTTACCTTCCCTCTTCAGATGTTCCTTCTGGATGCCAATGGCCTTGGCTATATGCAGACGATCATTTTTATTCTCGTCATCGCTGTACTGGTACAGCTGATCGAGATCACCCTGAAGCGTTATATCCCTGCCCTTTACAAGGGCCTGGGCGTATATCTTCCCCTGATCACGACCAACTGCTGTGTACTCGGTGTTACGATCCTGTCTGTACAGAATTATTCCGCCGACGTGGCAGCGTATGGCTTTGGCTTTGCCTATGCTGAGGCTTTGATCTGTGCTGTGGGCGCAGGTGTCGGCTTCCTGGTGGCCATGCTTCTGTTCTGCGGTGTGCGTCAGCGTGTGGAAAATGCAAACCCGCCGGAATCCTTCAAGGGACTTCCGATCACTCTTGTTTCCGCAAGCATTACCAGCTTAAGCTTCATGGGCTTTGGTGGTCTGGTGGAAAACATTATCAATGCTCTTATGTAAGGGGGAGGAAAAATGAGTCCTGTTTTATTTGCAGTAATTGTACTTGGCATTTTGGGACTTGCCGGCGGCGTCATTCTGGTGCTGGCTTCCAAATTCATGGCTGTATATGAAGACCCCCGAATTGCCGAGGTTACAGAGTGCCTGGCCGGCGCCAACTGCGGCGGCTGCGGCTATGCAGGCTGTGCCGATTATGCGGAGGCCATTGTTAAGAACGGAGCGCCCACCTTCAAATGTGCGCCCGGCGGAGACAAGGCGGCAGATGCCATTAACCGCATCATGGGACAGGCCGAGGGCGACCGTCCCAGCCTGAGAGCCTATGTGGCCTGTGCAGGCGGAGAAAATTGTGGGAAGCGGTTCGACTACCAGGGACTTCAGACCTGTGCGGCTGCGGCAGGAATTGCCGGGGGCCCCAGCGCATGCTCCTTCGGCTGTCTTGGTCTCGGAGACTGTACCCGTGTCTGCAAATTTGATGCCATTCACGTGGTGGACGGTGTTGCAAAGGTGGACCGGACAAAATGCACCGGCTGTACGGTGTGCACGACGGTATGTCCCCGTGGTGTGATTAAGATGAAGACGATCGCCAGCCAGCCGGCAGTGAAATGTGCCAATAAGGAAAAGGGCGCTGCTGTCAATAAGGCCTGCAAGGTTGGATGCATCGGCTGTGGTCTCTGTGCAAAGAATTGTCCCAATGGTGCCATCGCCGTGGAGAACAATGTGGCCGTGATCGATTACACCAAGTGTAACGGCTGCGGTACCTGTGCTGAGAAATGCCCGAAGAAGGCAATCCAGTGGATCGAGGGGCGGCCTCAGCCGATGAATGCGGCTGTTCCGGAGCCCAAGGTTCTGTAGGATAGAGATGAGATTTAAAGGAGTGCTGCACACTGACCTGAAATCTGAATGATTTCGGGTCAGGAGCAGCACTCCTTTTGTGAAGCAAATAATTGCAATGCTATGAGTGGTTACACATTCTCTGCCTCCAGCAGCTGGTCAATCAGCTCCACGACCTTCATGGTGTAGTCCATGAATGCGCAGGAGTAATCTCCGGATGACACGGCTTCCTCAATATCCAGAATCTCATACTGCATGGCTTTGGCTGTTTCGCCGGCCTCCAGAACCTCTTCCCGGCCGTCGGGGTAGACAAGAGTGGCCTTTTCTGCCCGGACGTAGTTCATGACCGTGATATAGGCCTTTTCTCCGGCGATGATTCCTCTCTTGGGAAGCTTGGCCCGGAAGGTCAGGTTGACGCTTCCGATCTCCAACTCATCTGTTTTCAGGGCGATGTTCCACATTTCGTCCACGCCTGTGGGATAGGGGCTCATGAGATGGGCCATATCTGTAATGGTTCCGTTCAGGAAATAGGTGACGAAGGACAGACCGTAGGTGCCGATATCCAGCATGGCGCCGCCGCCCAGATCCGGATTGAAGAACCGGTTGGTGGGATCATCCTCCTTCAGGCTGCCCAGCTCAGCTTCCACAAATTTGATCTTTCCCAGCTTTCCGTCTGCGATCATTTTTTTGATCTCCTTGAAAATCGGCATGTGGAAGATGGTCATGCCTTCGCAGAGAAGAAGTCCCTTTTCCTTTGCCAGAGCACAGGCGGTTTTCATTTCTTCATAATTACCCCAGATAGCCTTTTCGCAGAGAACGTGTTTGTCATGTTCGAGGCAGGCCATGATACATGTATAATGCTGGCTGTTGACGGTGGCAATGTAAACAATGTCCACCTTCGGATCGGAAAGCAGTTCCTCGTAGGAACCGTAAGCCTTTTCCACGCCGTATTCCTTCTGGAAGGCCAGTGCCGAATCAGGATTCCTTGACGCGGCTGCGTAGATGGGATGAAGCTTTCTCATATTGTCTGCAAATTCACGGGCGATATTGCCCAGTCCCATAATTCCCCAGTTCAACTGTTTCATGATTGATCTGCCTTTCTGTTTAACATTTCTTTCAAACGGGCCAGCTCAGCTTCTGCCTTTTCTGCCTCCTTTTTGGGGCAGAGAAATCCCATACCGGATCCCGACACCGTCCGCCGGGTCTTTCCTTCGAAACCTCTCTGCGGTTGTAGGTTATTGGAAGCATTGAGAGTTTCGGGTAGATGCCCGAGGGCAGAAATGAGATCAGAAGCGCTGTCAGCGCGCAGAAAATAAACTTCATGCTTTAACGAAAGTATAGCACAAAGTTCCCGAAATGAAAACTACAAAATCCATTCATGTTCCTGTCGTTATTTTCATAGGATAGAAGTAGCCAGTTTTCAGAAGATTTTATCAGTCATTTGGAGGGGTGGATGTGAATGAACGAGGAACCGGCGTACTTACGCAGTATGAGCTGGAGGTAATAAAAACCTGCCGGACCAGAGGGGCAGTCTTATGTGAAACAGATCGGGGACTAAAGCTTCTGAAGGAATGGACCGGCTCAGACAGAAGGATTCAGCTGGAATACGAGGTGCTGTCGGCACTGGAAGAAGAGACCGGCCTCCAGGTGGACTGCTGTATCCGCAATCGGGAGGGAGCTCTGGTCTGTGTTGACGAGGATCATACCAGGTATGTGGTGCGAAACTGGTATGAGGGAAAGGAATGCAGCACCAGGGAGACAGGGGAGATCCTTCGGGCGGCGGAGCTTCTGGCGAAGCTGCATCTTGCCCTTCGGAGACTGGAGGAGGAGCATATCCTGGACAGAAGGAGGGTAGAGGCACGCCGGGAGAACGCGGAAGCGGAGAAATCGAATTCTGATGCGCCCGAAATCAGTCCCGGAACAGAAGAGAAGGGCGAAGAGGCCAGCCCGGAAACAGAAAAAGCCTCTTTGGAAGACGGAGCTGACAGTCCCGAGGAATACGGAGAAATTTCACCGGAAGCTTTTGGAGAAGTATTCCGCCGTCATAACCGGGAGCTTAAGAGGACACGGACTTTTGTGAAATCCAGAAGGAAGAAAACGGAATTTGAGCTTCTGGTCATCGGAGGCTTTGAAAAATTCTACCGGCAGGCGGAGGAGGCGGCAGAACTGGCAGTTTCCCTGGATACAATGCCAAAAAGCTGGTGGTGCCACGGGGAATACAGCCATCATCATGTACTGCTGGGAACCGGTGTCCGGGCAATTACGGATTTTTCCAGAATGCACTATGGCATTCAGGTGTCGGATCTGTATTATTTTATGAGGAAGATCCTTGAAAAACACCGCTTTAATCTGAGGCTTGCCAGACAGCTTCTGGATGCCTACACGGCGGTTCTTCCGCTCACGAGAAAGGAATGGAGCTATCTGTATATCCTGTTTTTGTATCCGGAAAAATACTGGAAGCAGATGAATTATTATGTCAATTCCAACAAGGCATGGATCCCGGCCAGAAATATCGATAAGCTTAAGGCACTGGAAAGCCAGTTTGAGGCCAGAAACCTGTTTTTAAAGGAATTGGAACGAAAAGCAATGGGGATTCTTTATTGAATTTTACCGGCTGATATATTATAATAAAATCAAATATGGCGGAGGTGGAAATCCGGCCGTCAGGCCGGAAAATATCCGCTGCAGGGAGGGTATTACATGGATTACCGTAAGACATATGAGGAGTGGCTGACAAATCCTTATATTGATGACAGGACGAAGGCAGAGCTTCAGGAGATCAAGGATGACGAAAACGAGATTAAGGAGCGCTTTTACACAGAACTGTCCTTCGGAACGGCAGGACTGCGCGGCATTATCGGCGCAGGCATCAACCGTATGAATATCTATACGGTGAGAAAAGCAACCCAGGGACTGGCCAATTACATCATCAAGGCAGGCGGCGCCAAAAAGGGCGTAGCCATCGCGTTCGATTCCCGGAGGATGTCTCCGGAGTTTGCCGATGAGGCGGCTCTTTGCCTGGCAGCCAACGGCATTAAGGCGTATGTATTTGAGTCTCTGAGACCGACACCGGAGCTTTCCTATGCGGTCCGGACCCTTGGCTGCATTGCAGGCATCAATATTACTGCCAGCCATAATCCGCCGGAGTACAACGGCTACAAGGTATACTGGGAGGACGGCGCGCAGATCACACCGCCCCATGACACCGGCATTATGGCAGAGGTAAAGGCTGTGACCGACTTCGCTTCCATGAAGACCATGGACAAGGAGGCGGCGAAGGCAGCCGGACTCTATGAGACCATTGGACAGGCCATCGATGACTCCTACATTGCGGAGCTGAAAAAACAGGTGAAGCACTGGGACAGCATTGAGGCAGAAGGCAAAAATCTGAAGATCGTTTATACCCCTCTTCACGGCACGGGCAACATTCCTGCACGCCGTGTATTGAAGGAGCTGGGCTTTGAGAATGTTTATGTGGTTCCTGAGCAGGAGCTTCCTGATGGTGAGTTCCCGACAGTGAGCTACCCCAACCCGGAGGCAGCGGAGGCCTTTACCCTGGCTCTTAAGCTGGCCAGGGAAAAGGATGCGGATCTGGTGCTGGCCACCGACCCCGATGCAGACCGTCTTGGTGTTTATGTGAAGGATGCAAAAAGCGGCGAATATATCACTCTGACAGGAAATATGTCCGGCTGTCTGCTGGCGGATTATGAGATCGGCCAGACGAAGGAGCTTTCCGGACTTCCGGAGGACGGTGCGCTCATCAAGACTATCGTGACCTCCAATCTGGCGGATGCCATTGCCAAGTATTACGGCGTGAAGCTCATCGAGGTGCTGACCGGATTCAAGTACATTGGCCAGCAGATCCTTGGCTTTGAGCAGTCCGGCAAGGGTACTTATCTGTTCGGCTTCGAGGAGAGCTACGGCTGCCTCATCGGAACCCATGCGAGAGACAAGGACGCCATCGTGGCGACCATGGCCCTCTGCGAGGCGGCGGCGTATTATAAGACAAAGAACATGACTCTCTGGGATGCCATGATCGCCATGTATGAGCGCTATGGCTACTATAAGGACGGCGTTCAGTCCATTACGCTGGCAGGCATTGAGGGACTGGCAAAGATTAAGGAGATCCTTGAGACTCTTCGGAACAATACCCCCACAGAGGTGGCCGGCTACAAGGTGCTTTCTGCAAGGGATTATCAGAAGGATACGGTAGTGGATATGGCTACCGGCGCTGTGACCTCCACCGGTCTTCCTTCCTCCAACGTGCTCTATTATGACCTGAGCGATGACGCATGGCTGTGCGTGAGACCTTCCGGTACGGAGCCCAAGGTGAAGTTCTACTATGGCGTGAAGGGTACCTCCCTCGCCGATGCCGATGAGAAATCCGAGAAATTCGGAAAAGAAGTACTGGCGATGATCCAGAAAATGTTATAAGATTTAACATCTTAGAAATTGTGGTGTAACCTCAGTCACATGGGGTTACACCTTTTTTTCGTGGCCGGATCCGGCACTTCAGGCATAGCTCCTGCTTCCTGTGCATACATTAGAAGGAGAATGGCCGAGGAGGACGAATGGCGATGAAAATACGGACAGGAAACAGGGGAAGGTGGGGCGTTCTGCTCCTTTTATTTCTTTTGCTGCTGCTTATTTCCGGCTGCGGAAAGGGCGGGGGAAAAGGAGACCGGGAACCTCTGGATTATGAAGTGATGGAGGAGGGACAGCTTCCGCCGGAGCTCAAAACTATTATTGAAGAAAAGAAGCAGGCGGAATTCAAGCTGACGTATGTTCTGGACGGAGCTCTTTATCTGGTGGTGGGACTGGGAAAACAGGAGACGGGAGGCTACAGCATTTCTGTCAGGGATCTGTATCTGGAGGGCGGCTCCATCTGCCTGGAGACAGAGTCCATGGGCCCGTCCCAGGGAGAAGAGGTATCGAAGACGCCGTCCTATCCTTACCTTGTTCTGAAGCTTCCCTATCGGGAAGAGCCAGTGGTGTTTTTGTAGGAGGAAGCCATGGAACTGACAAAGAAAAGTATACGCATGTGCAGGCTGAAGAAAAGGGCGATCTCGCAGATTACCATGGATGACGATTTCATTGTGCCCGATGTGAAACCGGATATTGAGAAAATTATTCTGGATGACGGAGACGTGGAAATTGAAGAGGTGCGGAGGCTGGCGGAAAAGGCGGAGCTCAGAGGAAAGCTCCATTACCGGCTCCTTTACCATCCGGCGGAGGGTGGCGGTCTCCATGCCATGCAGGGAACCATTCCCTTCGATGAGTATGTGAATGTGCCGGAGCTCGCCGACAAGGATTACCTGCAGGCAGAAGCGGAAATCGAGGATCTGACCATAGAACTGATCCATTCCCGGAAAATCAATGTGAAGGCGATCCTTACCTTTCGGCTGAATGTGGAGGGGATCGACGAGGAGACGGCGGTGACGGAGGTGACCGACGAGGCTCCGGTGGAAGTGCTTATGCGCGTGATCCGGGCGGCCCAGACAGCAGTCTGCCAGAAGGATACATACCGGCTGAAGGAGGAAATCGGGCTTTCGGGAAGCCAGCCGGACATTGAGGAGCTTTTGTGGAATCAGTGCCGTCTGCGGAATGTGCAGATCAGACCTATGGACGGACAGCTGAGTATTCAGGGAAATCTCCATGTATTCTGTGTGTATCGGGGGCCGGAGGCCCACATCCCGCCCCAGTGGCTGGAAAAGGAAATTCCCTTTGCGGGATCCGTAGAGCTTCCTGATGCCGCAGAGGATATGTATCCGGAGATCACCGCAAGGCTGGGCCATTGCCAGATGGATATTCAGCCGGATTTCGACGGGGAAAACAGAAGCATTGCCCTGGATGTGGTAATGGAGCTGGATATCAAGCTTTATGAGGAGGAGACTATTCAGGTGGTGAGCGATGTGTATTCACCGGCAAAGGAGCTTTCACCGGAGTATCTGCCTTCCCAGGTGGAAGAGATCGTGGTGAAGAACAGCTCCAGGACCCGCCTGACAGAACGGCTGAAAAGCGGATCACAGGACAATATCCTGCAGATCTGCCATGTGGACGGAGTGGTCCGGGTGGATGATAAAAAGCCGGTGGAAGGAGGACTTCTGCTGGAAGGTGCTCTTTGTCTCAAGATCCTTTATATGACTGACAGCGACAGCTGTCCGCTCCAGTCCATGAAGGGAGTCATTCCGTTCCAGTATAAGGCGGAGGCCCGCGGCATGAATGAACAGTGCATGTATCAGCTGAATACAGGGCTGGAACAGCTGGGCGCAGTCATGCTGGGAGGCGGAGAGATCGAGGTGAAGGCAGTGGTCCTTTTTGATATGCTTGTAAGAAAGCAGTTAAAGGAACAGCTGATCACCGGAATCACGGAGGAGCCTCTCGATCTGGACAGGATCCAGAAGCTTCCCGGAATTGTGGTTTACGCGGTCCAGCCTGAGGATACTTTGTGGAAAATCGCGAAAAAATTCCACGCCTCTGTGGATTCTCTGAGAAAGCTCAACGAGCTGTCTGAGGATACTCTGTCTCCGGGAAAACGGCTTTTGGTGCTGAAGCAGGTGGAGGAGGCGGTGTGAGAGCATTTGTGGGAAATCCGGTAGACAAAACAGAGAAATCTGCATAAGATAAATTATAGACGGGAAAGCGAAGAAAGCAGACAGCAGGCGCCGGACGGCAAATCACAGGCTTTTCCTGATAATTTTCAAAAGTACCGGGAGCGGCAGGTCCGCTCCCAGGTCCGGCGCATTATCATAGATGGCGTGCGGGTTCCGCACGCTTACATAGCCTGAAAATACAGAAGAGGCGGGATAAGAAAATCAGATGAAAAAAGAAAAAGAGACAGCCGGAGATTCCGGAAAAAACTATACGTATATCCTCCGCTGTGGGGATGGAAGCCTTTATACAGGCTGGACAAACCGTCTGGCGGAGCGGGTGGCTGCCCACCAGTCCGGCCGTGGAGCAAAATATACCAGAGGGCGCGGGCCGGTGGAGCTTGTATATTGGGAAGTCTTTTCTACCAGAGAGGCGGCTATGAGCCGCGAGGCAGCCATTAAAAAGCTGTCACGGAAGGACAAGCTGGCACTGATCCGGGACTGGAAGCCTACAGAGGCATGAAGGCCACAAACCGGTACATGAGCATAAAATGGCAGAAGCTTCCGGCCATGACAAACAGATGGAAAATTTCATGGGAACCGAAGCACCTGTGACGGGCATTGAAAATGGGAAGCTTCAAGGCATAGATCACGCCGCCCATGGTGTAAATGATGCCGCCGGCCAGGAGCCAGCCGAAGGCTGCCGGGGAAAGATTTGACAGAAGCCGGGTAAAGGAAAGCACACAGACCCAGCCCATTCCGATATAGAGCGCGGAGGAAAACCATTTGGGGCAGGTGATCCAGAACGCCTTGATGAGGATGCCGGCCAGGGCAATGGTCCAGATGAGAGCCAGAAGGAGAAATCCCTGACGACCGCCGATGACAATGACGCAGACCGGCGTATAAGTCCCGGCAATTAAAATGAAGATCATCATATGGTCGATTTTCCGCAGGATCCGGTTGACCCTGGGAGAGATGTCCAGGGTGTGGTAAACGGTGCTGGCAGCGTAGAGAAGGATCATGCTGACGATGAAGACCGCCAGGCAGATGATATGAAGCTTATCCGGTGCTTTGGCGGCGCGTATGAGAAGAGGCAGAGCAGAAAATACTGCCATTAGCCAGCCGATGAAATGAGTAATGGCGCTGCCGGGATCTTTCGGTTTCAGATGATTCATAATGATGCCTCCTAACACATCATGTAGTTTTAAATACTACATTAAGCATATACTGATATTACAACATATATTCGGGAGAGTCAAGAGCTGTGAAAAATAATCTGCAAGTTTTTCTTGACAAAACCAGAAAATGATATTATATTAAATATAGTAACAATTATTATTATTAATTAATGACGGGGAGGAAATCAAATGTCCAAGTATGCAGGAACAAAAACAGAGAAAAACTTAATGGAAGCGTTTGCCGGTGAATCCCAGGCAAGAAATAAGTATACTTTTTATGCTTCCGCTGCCAAGAAGGCAGGATATGAGCAGATGGCTGCGCTGTTCCAGGAGACGGCAGATCAGGAAAAGGAGCATGCAAAGCTCTGGTTTAAGGAATTTCACGGAATCGGAACTCCTGAAGAGAATCTGCTGGACGCCGCTGCCGGAGAGCGGGAAGAATGGACTGATATGTACAAGCGTATGGCAGCCGAGGCCAGAGAAGAGGGCTTCGAGGAGCTGGCTGTGAAATTTGAACTGATCGCCAGCGTGGAAGCCGCCCATGAGGCCAGATACAACAAGCTTCTGGCGAGCCTTCAGGAAGGAAAGACCTTCAGCGGAGATGCCCCCAAGGGCTGGAAGTGCCGCAACTGCGGTTATGTTCATTATGGAGACGAGGCTCCGGATGTGTGCCCCGCATGTGCCCATCCGCAGGCTTATTTTGAGAGAAAGACTGAAAATTATTAAACAGCAGAAGAGAAGAAACAGGGCTGCCGAGGAAAACCGGCAGCCCTGTTTTTGGAAAAATCCTCTCCCTTTTTACTGAAACTGTGATATAATGGCACCCGGAGATAGTATTTGACAGGAAACTATACTCTGTCTGCTGCACTGAAATTTCATACAGAAAAACAGGAGCTTATATTTTAACAAAAATAAGACTCGGAAAATACGGAATGAAGGATGGCGTTTTCAGGGGCGCAGTATGCCCGGAAAATGCTTTTTTCTTTTTATTTCAGGGAAAGGAAGTATGAAATGACAGTAGAAATGTTAAAAGGAAAGATTCACCGTGCCACCGTGATCCAGGCGGAACTGGATTACGTGGGCAGTATCACGGTGGATGAGGAGCTTTTGGACGCTGCCGGAATTCTGGAATATGAAAAGGTCCAGATCGTGGATGTAAACAACGGCAGCAGATTCGAGACCTACACCATCTGCGGAGAGCGCGGAAGCGGCATGATCTGTTTAAACGGAGCAGCTGCCAGATGCGTAAACGCCGGAGACAAGATCATTATTATGGCTTATGGGAATTATGAGCCGGAGGAGGCGAAAGCACAGAAACCTGCAGTTGTTTTTGTGGATGAGGAGAACAGGATCAGCCGGATTACCAGCTATGAAAAGCATGGTTTGCTGAGAGACATGAAAGAACAGTGCAGTCAGAAAACAACTATCTCCAAATCCAGCCCGCGGGCGTCCATTGACAGGTGCGCCGTGCAATTCAGTCTGAAAGAGAGGAAAAAACATGCAGGTAACAAAAACAGTAGAAGCAACGAGAAGCCTGGTGAAGCAGTGGAAACGGGAGGGAAAGACCATCGGACTTGTGCCGACCATGGGCTTTCTCCATGAGGGTCATGCAAGCCTGATCAGAAAATGCAGGGAAGAAAATGATATCGTGGTGGTTTCCGATTTTGTCAATCCGACCCAGTTCGGACCAAACGAGGATCTGGAGGCATATCCGAGAGATTTTGAGCGGGACTGTGCCCTTTGCGAAAAAATGGGCGCAGATCTGATCTTTAATCCTCAGCCGGAGGAAATGTACCAGGATCCCTGTGCCTATGTGAGCATCCATACGCTCTCCGATACCCTTTGCGGAAAAACAAGGCCCATCCATTTTAAAGGTGTATGCACCGTGGTATCCAAGCTGTTTCACATTGCAGCGCCGGATAAGGCCTATTTCGGGCAGAAGGATGCGCAGCAGTTGGCGATCATCCGCAAAATGGTCCGGGACCTGAATTTTGATGTTGAGATCGTGGGCTGTCCCATCGTCAGAGAGGCGGATGGCCTCGCAAAATCCTCCAGAAATACATATCTGAATGACGAAGAGAGAAAAGCGGCTCTTTGTCTTTCCAGAGCGGTGAAACGGGGACAGGAGGTGATCCGCACCGGCTGCGAAAGCGAAGCCGTTTTAAAGGAAATGAGAGCGGTCATAGAAGCGGAGCCTTTGGCAAGAGTCGATTATGTGTCAGTGGTGGATGCTCTGACCATGCAGCCGGTGGAACGGGTGGAGAAGGATGTGCTGGTGGCCATGGCAGTGTATATCGGAGTGATCATCGGGTGCATTGCCCAGTATACGGTGATGCCGCTGGCGGCCTAGGGGCTGGCAGTGGTCCTTAAGCTGCCGGAGGAAGGCGGCCGGCAGTTCTGGAAAATGGGGATCGGTCTGTATCGAATCTGATTAAATGAAAAATGCCCGTCTCCGGGCAGGCAGAAGCTGTTTCTGCGGCTGATGGAGACGGGCGTTTTTGTGTCTGCGCTTATGCGCAGCCGATGGTCAGAAGAATATTGGCAAATACTCTCTTTTCGCCGGTGGAAATGGCAAGAACCACATTCGGTTCGCAGCAGATGTCATAATACTCGAAGCGGCCCACGCCGGAGAGGGGAAGCCCAAGCTCCTCTTCAAACTCCTTAAAGATTTCAGGAGTGGTGCCGTCGCCGGGAACCATGACCTCGGCTTTTTCGATCTCCACGACGGAATGAACGGCCTTCAGCACATCTGTGACAGTGGGAAGACCGGGCATTACACCGAGATAAACCTTCTCGGCATTGCCGCTTTTATCTGCCAGAGGATAATTGCCGTCGGCAATGAGCACCTTGCTGCCATGTCCGCACAGGGACAGAGCCTTCATGATACCGGGATGAATACAGGTTGTTGTAAGCATGATTAAAACCCCCCTAATAGATTATTTTTCGTCATCGCGAAGCTTTCCCAAAGCTCCGCCGGGATGCCATTTTACGTACTGTTGAGGAGTGACCTCCTTATGGGCCTGAAGGGCCACGCTTAAGGCCTGGAGCACCAGAGTCTCAGCCAGAATGGACATACGGGGTGCCCGGCCCATGGGGCCGCCCTCTTTTTTGACTCCGGCAAAGATGTGAACAGCACTCTCCTTGGCCAGCCAGGAATCGGGATTTCCACTGACTCCGATCACGCTGCAGCCGTTGTTTTTCACCGCCAGGACAGTGGAGCGCATTTCTGCCGTCTCCCCGCTGTTGGAAATGAAGATGACCACGTCGCCGCGGACCAGCTGTCCGCAGGAGCCGTGCACTGCCTCTGTGCCGTGAAGGAAATAGGCGGGATTTCCGGTGGAGGACATGAGGGAGGCAATATAACCGGAAATGTGTCCGGGCTTGCCGATGCCGGAAATGTGGACCCGGCCGCCCTGTTTCTGGGCTTCCACGATCAGATCGGCAGCGTCCTCGATCTCGGAATAATCCATATGATCAATAAATTCACTCAAATCTGTCTTCACTGTATCCAGGAAAACGTCATACGCTTCTTTGCATTTTGCGTCCATAGTATAAACTCCTTTAATATGAATCCCTGCTATTTCAGAACGGAGGTGTCGGGAGCGGCACCGGTCTTTTCCTTAAGGAAGGCCTCCACCCGGTCAAGAGTCGGAAGAGAAGGCATTGCGCCCATGGCGGACACGGTCAGTCCGGCCGTATGGTTGGCGAACCGAAGGGTCTCCTCGTAGCCCCAGCCGCAGGAAAGGCCTACAGACAGAGCGCCGACAAAGGAATCTCCGGCAGCCGTCGGGTCAACGGCCATGATGCCGTCTACGCAGGGGCTGTAGAAGAAGCCGTCTTTTTCCGTATCAAGAACAGCACCGGATTCCCCGAGGGTAATGAGTACATTCTTTACCCCCTTGGCCTTGAGGGCGGCGGTGGCAGCCTTTGCCTCGTCCATATTCACGTCTTTGCCGGAATGGCTGATCTGGATGCCGACCATGTCAAAGGCCTCATGCTCGTTGGGAGAGATGTAGGTCAGGTGAGACAGAAGCTCGTCGGATAAAGGAGCGCTGGGCGCGGAATTGAGCATAACGGGAACCCCCTTCTCGTATGCGTAGGCGGCCACCAGCTCATTGATCTCCATGGGGATCTCCAGCTGGAGTACGACTAAATCAAATTCTGCAACCTTCTCCTTTAAAAATGCCACATCGTCGGGCGTGATGCTCATGTTGGAGCCGGACAGCACGATGATACGGTTCACGGTCTGCTTGCCGGGAGCCTCCTCCAGGATAATCACGCTGCAGCCGGAGGGAAGCGTATCATCATAAAGAACATAATCGGTGTTGATGCCGGCCTCCTTGCAGGTACGAACCATATCTTCCCCATTGCTGTCGCGTCCAAGCTTTCCTACCATGGTCACATCAGCGCCGAGGCGTGCCATCTGCACTGCCTGGTTTGCACCCTTGCCGCCGGGAGCCTTTGTAAAGGTTCCTCCGAGAACGGTCTGTCCCTCTCTCGGGAATACGGTTGTGGTCGCGATCTGGTCCATGACAAAGCTTCCCACCACAAGAATTTTCGGTTTTGCCATTGTAAAAATCTCCTTCCCATTGTATAATAACAAAAAATAAAAACGTTTTTATTTTTCTCTATATTATTTTATCACAGATTGGTATAAGGGTCAATGAAAATCTGGCAGAGAGGAAGGGATGCGCCGATGGAACGGGAGAAAATCCGAAAGGACATCACCATCAAGGATGTGGCAAAACGGGCAGGGGTGGCCATTTCCACCGTATCGCGAGTGTTGAACGGCCTCGACAAGGTCAGTCCCAGGACAGAAAAGAAGGTCCGGGAGGCAGTTGAGGAGCTGGGCTATGTACAGAATGTTCTGGCCGTATCCATGGTCACCGGCCAGACAAAAACGGTCCTCATGGCAGTGCCGGATTTCACCAACGATTTTAACGGTTCGGTGATCCAGGGGGCAGAGGAATATCTGAAGGAGCAGGGCTATACCATGCTGATCTGTTCCACAAAGGATTTCGGAGAGGAGGATTTTGAGAATCTGTACCGGCGGTTTTCCAAGCTGGCCGAAGGGATCCTTGTGGTTCCGGCCAATCCGGACCGGATGGATTACGGCAGATGGGAAAAACCGCTGGTTCTGGTGGACGTTTACCGGCCCCAGGAGGATTATTATACCATTGAAATCGACAATGCCGGCGGAACCTTTCTTTTAACGGAGGAACTCATCAAAAACGGACACAGAAAAATTGCTTTGGTGGGCGGCCTTCCCGATGAGACGGCCAGCGGCCAGAGGGTGGCGGGCTATCTGGAGGCCCTGAAGGCTTACGGAATTCCGGTGGACAAGCGGCTGATGGTTCCCGGCGTCCACTTTGAGGATACGGGAAGCCGCGGGATGGAGAGGCTTCTCGATCTGCCGGAGGAGATCCGGCCTACGGGAGTGGTGGCCGTCAACAATCTGACCTGCATCGGCTGCATGAAGGCGCTGGCCGGCCGCGGCATGCGGGCCGGCCGGGAGATTTCCCTGGCGGCATTTGACGATCATCTGCTGGCCCGCTATTCAGTACCGGCAGTGACTGTCATCGAGCGGCCGACCATCGAGATGGGCCGGGAGGGAGCCAGGGTACTCCTGGAGCTTCTGCGGGGCCGGCGGCCGGAACAGAAACGGCTGATCATGGAGAGCCGCCTGCTGAAACGGGATTCGGTAAAGCGGCTGTAGGCGGAAGAAGTGACCTGCAGGGTGCTGCAGATATACTAAAATAAAACGAAGGAAGGTTGCACCTGTCCGGAATTTATGATTTCAGATGATTGTGCAACAGTTCCTTCGCTTTTTTTTATCCCAAAACCCGATTCAGATATCATTTGTGGATATCCGGGCCACCTTTTTTTCCTTTTTCCCCTTTGCCCGATCCGGGAAGGCGTATCCGCTGGATCAGCCCCACGATCTGGCCCGACAGGATTACCGTCAGAAGAGAGTAGATGAGACGGCGGATGGGGATATAGGTGATGGAAAGCACCAGCACCACCAGGTCGCAGATCAGATAAAGCCACTGGATGCTCAGATGAGTCACATGGGCCAGACTCATGACAAGGGCGTCATCCCCGCCGACTGCGCCGCCGATGCGGACACAGATGCCCGCACCGATGCCGACAAACAGAGCGCCGATGACGGCTGCCAGAAGCGGCATGTCATAGAGCTGCGGCCAGAGCGGCTCAAACTGCTCACAGATTCTGTAGGCGACCGAATAGCCCGTGGCCGAAAAGGCAGAATAAACCACAAACTGCCGGCCGAGAAGCCGCCAGCCCAGCAGATAACAGGCGAAATTCATGACAAAGCCTGAAATGGCAGGGGAAATGCCGAACCAGTTATGAAACAGCAGCGTAAGCCCCAGAATGCCGCCCTCGGTGACGCCGGAAAGGGCGTGGACATTGTACATGCCGAAGGCAAGAAAGCTGCTGCTGAGTATTGCAATGATACAATAATGAATTTTTATTTTTTTAACCATAAGACCCTCACTATCCCAATACCATAATATGAAACAGAAATAAAGTCAAGGGCCAGCCTGAAAACCGAACAGTAGAAAACAGTTGACAGCGGCTTGCTTCTGTGCTAATCTGTCGATGGACGATATGTCGAGCCGCGACATATCGACCCTCGACAGAATGACCTGTGATGTTATGCAGGGATTTTAGAAGGAGAGAACCATATGTTGACAGAGGCACTTCTTAAAAAGTACAGGCCGATGACAGAGACGACCTATTATACTCTTCTGGCAGTGACAGAGCCGCGGCATGGCTATGCGATCATGCAGTTTGTCAGCGAACTGACGGAAGGACGGATCCGGCTGGGAACAGGTACCCTGTACACGATGACCGGGAGGCTTGCGGAGGACGGGCTTATTTCCATTGTCTCGCAGGAGAATGGAAAAAAGACTTACGGTATCACGGAGGCGGGACGGGAAATGCTCCTTTTGGAGACGGAGCGGCTGAGCTATCAGCTCCGGAACGGATTGGAAATATTACAGGGGAGGGACAACGATGGAAAATGAAACGAGAGAGATAAAGAAGGTTACGAAATGGATCACCAGCCTGATGGCCGAGAGGGCCTGGCTGGAAGAGATGTCCATGGAGGGGTGGTTTCTGAAGGATATCCGTATGGGCATCCGTTATACCTTTGAAAAGGGAGAGCCCAGGCATATGGCCTATGATGTGGACCGGTTCGATCTGCCGAAGAATCCCACCCGACGGGAAATTGAACAGAAGGCGGATTTTCTGGATATGGCGGAGGAAACAGGCTGGAGTCTGGTCTGCCATGACGAGGGGCAGAATTATTACCTGACAAAGCCCTGGGAGGAAGGAGCTGCCAACGAGTTTTATGACAGCAGCGAGGACAGAATGCGCAGGGCAGAGCATTACAAGGGAATGTTTGCCGATAAGCTCCACATTTTTCTTGGTCTGACGCTGCTCATGCAGGTAATGGGGATTCTGTTTTACCTGATCCCCGATGAGTCCGGGGTTGGCTGGTTTCCTGTATTTGTCATGGGCTACACCGCATTCTGCATGTTTATTTGTATAGTTCTGTTCCGGTGGAGCAGGCTTTACGAGAGGGAGCTTCGATATTCCCTGGAGGAGTGGAAGGCTATTTATGGAAAGAAGGACAGTGTTGTCAGAAGAAAATTTATTCTGACCATCGGCGGCCTGGAAAAGTATCTTTCGGAGCAGTCGGCGGCGGGATACCATATTAAAAATATGCGGATCTTCCGCTTTACCTTCGCCTGCGGAGAGCCGGAAGATATGGTCTACATGATGGACAGCAGGCATCTGACCAACAAACGGCGGAAAAAGGCGGGAAGCAGCGTGTTTAAGGACAGCCGTGACTGGGAGGAAAGGAACAACGACTGGCAGGTACAGAGCCTTCAGGAGGCGGAGAGTGCGGGCTGGGAGTTTGTGGGAGCGGTGGAAAGCCGCAACATTCTGTACCGGGCAAAGGCATCGTCCGGGGCAGTTCCCTTAAATGAATCCGGCGGCATCCGGATCACGTCGGCCTTCGGCGGAATGGCTGTGATGATGGTGATCGCCGGGCTGGCCGGGGGAATCATCGGCGGCCTGGTGGGATATTTTGTGGGATAAAGGAGAAGAAGATGAAGCTGGAAGTAAGAGATATCAGAAAAAGCTTCGGTGATACCGAGGTCCTTCACGGCATTTCCTTTGAGGTGGAAAACGGCCGGGCGCTGGGCCTTCTGGGAAGGAACGGAGCAGGAAAGACGACAACGATCCGGGTGCTGATGGATGTGTTCCGCCCCAACGCCGGTGAGGTTCTGATGGATGGAAAAAAATTTGTGCCGAAGGATTATAAAATCGGGTACCTTCCGGAGGAGCGGGGGCTTTACCCCAAGAAAAAGGTGCTGGAGCAGATGGTATACCTGGCAAATCTCCGGGGAATGGGAACCAGGGAGGCCAGACGGAGCGGGAAGGAATGGCTGGAGCGGCTTGAGATCGGCGAATACGCCGACAGAAAGCTGGAGACTTTGTCAAAGGGAAACCAGCAGAAGGTCCAGCTGGCGCAGACGCTGATCTGCAATCCGGACATTATTATTCTGGATGAGCCCTTTTCGGGTCTGGATCCGGTCAATTCTCAGATCTTGAAGGATGTGGTGCGGGAACAGATCGGACTCAGCCGGCTTGTGATCTTTTCCAGCCACCAAATGGGATATGTGGAGGAGTTCTGTGAGGAGATCGCCATTATCAATCATGGGGAGATCGTCCTTAACGGAAATCTGAAGCAGATCAAGCATGAAGCAGGCCAGAACCGTCTGACTCTGTCAGCGGTCAATTACCGGCCGGAGGCACTGGCAGAGCGGATCACGGAGAAGTTCGCAGAGCTGGTGAAGGTGGTTCAGGTCCGAAAAGAGTATCTGATTCTGGAGGGAGCATGCTCCGATGCAAAAAAACAGCTTTTGGCGGCACTGTCCCAGTCTGATATCGATGTGGCCCAGGTGGGAAATTATGAGCCGTCCTTAAATGATATTTTTGTTGCGAAGGCAGGTGATGAGGCATGAGACAATTTGGAATTGTGTGGAAGCATGAATTTCTGGGATATGTAAAAACGAAATCCTTTATCGGCATCAGTCTGGGTTTTGCCCTGTTGTTTGCAGTACTTCTGAGTCTTCCTTCCTTTATTGACCTGTCCGGTCTGATCCCGGGCCTGAAACGCGGCGAAGTGAGTGAGGGTTACCAGGCTGGGGAAGAAGCTTTGGCGCCTCTTTCAGGACCGGCAGCATCGGTGGCAGTCAACGGGTATGAGGGAACCATCTGCCTCTGGGACGCAGAGGAAATCGTGGGCGAGGAGTCTGTGAAGCAGATTTTTCCTGCGGCGCAGATCCGGAAGGTATCCTCGGAGGAGGAGCTTACAGATCTTGTGGAGGACAGCGGGGAATCAGTCTGCGGCTTTGCAGTATATTCTCCGACGAATTATCGATACTATGTGAAAAACAGGAGCTTCAGCGATTCGGTGGGGGAGAGCTTTGACGAGCTTCTTGGATATCTGTTCCGCCAGAGTGAGTTTGCCAGGATCCATGCGGACGGCAGCGTGGTGGAGGCTATTTACGGAACGCCCATGGAATCAGAAACGGTTGTCCTGGGAAAAGACAGCGTACAGAATTTTCTGTATACCTATTTACTGATTTTTGTGTTATATTTTATGGTGTTGATATATGGGGCTTCTGTGGCAGTGTCCATTGCCCAGGAAAAGAGCAACCGGGCCATGGAGGTTCTGGTGACCAGTACCTCCAGCAACAGCCTGATCTTCGGAAAGGTCCTGGCAGGAACGGCTGCAAGCTTTCTGCAGACGGGGATCATCATCGGTGCGGCGCTGGCAGCCTATCGGTTCAACCGGGAGGCGTGGAACGGCATGCTGGATTTTGTGCTTCAGATTCCGGCTCCGGTGCTTTTGACCTTTGCCGTATTCGGCGTTCTTGGTTACATTCTGTACGCCTTCTGCTATGGCGTTCTGGGTGCACTGGTGTCGAAAACGGAGGATGTGAGCCGGACTTCCGGACCGCTGCAGTTTCTGTTTATCATCAGCTTTCTGCTGACCATGTTCAATCTGCAGAACAGTGACGGTGTGCTGATGAAGGTTCTTTCCTTTATTCCGTTTACGTCACCCAACGCCATGTTTGCCAGAGTTGCCATGGGAAGCGTTGCAGTCTGGGAGGTGGCACTTTCTCTGGCCCTTCTTCTTGGAACCATTCTGGTGACGGCCGTGGGCGGTGCAAAGATCTACCGGATGGGCACGCTGATGTATGGAAATCCCATTAAACTTTCCCGGGCCCTTAAAATGAGCAGGGAGAAAAACCAGTAGTCTGGAGTGATGGGCATGCGGAGAATGTTTCGCAGCTTGAGAGGCTCGCTCCGGGTCAACCGGGGCGGTATCCTCGTTTTTGAACTTTTATATCGGATCTTCTCGGCCGTCGTACTCATGGAGGCGGCGGGCCGGGGAGTATCCTTTGCACTGAAAAAATCCGGTTTCAGCTATCTGACCGCAGGGAATGCACTGCGGTTTTTCGCGTCGCCCTTTACGATCCTTGTGCTGGTGGGCTTTCTGGTCCTCTGTCTGTTCTTTGCCACCCTGGAGATCTGTGTGCTTTATACTGCCTTTCAGGCAGGAGTAGCCAGGGAAAAAATGAGTTCTGTGCAAATGCTGTTTTTCGGCATGAAAAATCTGGTGGAACTGTTTCGGACGGGAAATGCCAGAGTTCACCTTCTCAATGCAAATTTCTATCTTCTTACCCAGGGCTGGATCATCATCGGCCTTGTCCGGCACATTCGTCCCTTAAGTTATATCGTTACGGAGCTTTCGGAGTTTCCTGTGGTGAAGATCATCGTGTGGGTTCTGGTGGCTGTTATGCTGGGAATCACCCTTATTTATCTGTTTGTCCCGGCGGTTTCCACCCTTCGGGATGTGAGCTTTAAGGATTCCTGCAGTCAGAGCCGTGAAGTGTTGCGCAGGCGATGGCTTTCTTCTGTTCTTGTTTTTGGCGGCGCCAATCTGATCGCATGGCTCATTTATGATGTGAGTCAGCTGGTTCTTAAGGTCCTCGCAGCTCTTCTTGTGGTTTTGTTTGCGGACAAGTCCGCTGAACTGGCTCTTATCATGACCGTCAGCGGCGGTGTCGATGTGGCAGCATTATGCATCGCTTCGGTGGTGAGCATTTACCTCAATGTGGGAGGCCTTACCTTTCTTCTGTACCGGTACCAGGATAAAAAATATCAGTGGGAGATCCCGCCCTATCATTATTATCTTTCAGCGGGAAGCCGCAGAGTGATTACAGCTGTGGTGGTATTCTGCCTGGCCGTGGTCGGGGGAATTTATGCCTACGACGGTATTTATACGGGAGTGATTAAACCGAGCTCCATGATCTCCGAGGCGAAGATCACTTCCCACCGTGGAAATTCCTTTGAGGCGCCGGAAAATACGCTGCCGGCCATGGAGGCGGCCATTGAGAGCATGTCGGATTATCTGGAGATCGATGTGCAGGAGACGAAGGATGATGTGGTGGTCGTGTATCACGATGCCAGTCTGAAGAGGATCACCGGTGTCGACGGAAAATTGTGGGACTACACTTACGGGGAGCTGCTTCTGATGGATTTCGGAGGTTGGTTTTCCGGGGAATACGAGGGAACCCGCATACCGACCCTGGCGGAGGCGCTGGAAACCTGTAAGGGGCGCATCAACATGAATATCGAGCTGAAGGCAAACCATTACAGCGATACGCTGGTGGAACAGACGCTGGCTCTGATCGAGGAGTATGATATGGAGGCGCAGGTGGTACTAAGCTCCACCAGCTACCGTTATCTGAAGGAGGTCAAGGAACAGAATCCGGATATCATGACAGGATATATCCTGACGGCGGCCTACGGCAATTATTTCGAGGATGAAAATATTGACTTTTTCAGCATCCGTTCCAGCTTTGTCACGGAAAAGCTGGTCCGGAGTGCCCACGATTACGGCAAGGAGGTCCATGCCTGGACCGTCAATACGAAAGGAGAGCTGAACCGGATGAAACGCCTTCAGGTGGATAATATCATTACCGACAGGCCGCTTCTTGCCAGAGAGATCCTTTACCGGGAAAATGACACGGAGGATATCGTTGAGTTTTTGAAGCTGGCCCTTCGAATTGATAAATGAGGATTGGATCAGACGGGAGCAAACAAAAAAGAGAGCAAGAAATGCTCTCTTTCCTGTTCTGGTTTAATTACAGCTTTACAACGTTGGCAGCCTGCTTGCCGCGAGGGCCTTCAACGATGTCAAAGGTAACGGACTGTCCTTCATCAAGAGTCTTGAAACCCTCGCCTGTGATTGCGGAGAAATGTACGAATACATCCTCACCGCTCTCAGCAGTGATGAAGCCGTAGCCTTTTTCAGAGTTAAACCACTTTACTGTACCGTTGTTCATTTGGGTACCTCCATTTATATAGATTTGGGGTTACAACTGTTTTCACATATAAAAAATAAAAATTCACATATTATTACAGACCATCGAGTAAACATAATCTCTAATAATATGTGAATTACTTTAAATCTGTGAACACATATACATTATAGCAGGATTTCCGGGAAATACAAGTGTTTTTTGCACAATATTTCACGAAAATTTGAAATTTATATGCGGATGTGCTATAATATGGGCGCGATACGCTGAAAAAAGAATTGCAGAAAGGAAGACAGAAATGAAAAAAGGAATTGCAGTGCTGCTTGGCGCTGCCATGATACTTTCCATGGCGGCCTGCGGCAATAAAAAAACGGAGGACAATGCAGGTACAGCCGAGACGACCGGGGCAGTGGAGACGGAAAGCAGCGCTTCGGAAGAAACGGATGCAGCGGCCGAGATGCCGGAATATGTCAGCGCCTTTGATCTGGGTGCCATTGCCGACTATGTGGAGCTTGGTGAATACAAAGGAATCCAGGTGGCAGCCAGAAGCACAGAGGTCACCGATGAAGAGGTGGAGGAGGAGCTTCAGTCCCAGGTTGAGAATGCAGCTCCCGCATATCAGGAGGTCACAGAAGGAACGGTAGCCGAGGGAGATGTTGCAAACATCGATTTCGTCGGAAAAATGGATGGGGTTGCCTTTGAGGGCGGTACAGGTTCTGACTTTAACCTGACCATCGGCTCCGGCCAGTTCATTCCCGGCTTTGAGGATGGTCTGATCGGAAAGAATATCGGCGACACGGTAGTTCTGAACCTGACTTTTCCGGAGGATTATTCCACCGCGAAGCCGGAGCTTAACGGCAAGGCAGTCGAGTTTACCGTTACGATCAATTACGTACAGGGGGAGGAGATCCCCAACGAGCTCAACGATGCCTTCGTGGAGCGGATCACAGGCGGTGCCTATCATACTGTGGAAGAGTACCGGGCATATCTGAAGGAGGATCTGGCTGCCTCCAAGGTGGACGATGCAAAAACCGCAAGGATCAATGAGGCATGGGAGAAGATCCTTGCCAATACCACCTTCAAGAAGGATGCAGAGGAGCTGATCACTTACATCAATGACAACCAGCTCTATCAGTTTGAGAATACGCTTGTCATGTACGGAATGACAATGGAATCCTATCTGGATACCATGGGTACCACGGAAGAAGAGTTTATGGCTGAGCTGAACGATTATTCCAAACAGAATGCCCAGACCCAGCTTCTGATCCGGGCGATTGTGGAGGCTGAGAATCTGGACCTGAGCGATAGTGAATACGAGGCGGGACTTGAGGATCTGGCAGAACAGACCGGAATCTCGCTGGATACGCTCAAGGCCTCTTATCCGGAGCGGATGCTCAAGGATATTTTAAGACAGCAGCGGGTTCAGGAGTTCCTTGAGAAGACCATCGTGGAAGTGGCTGCGGAGGAATAAGGTTCTGCTGTCGGCAGTGAATTGAGGCTGTCAGGATATAAGCAGTTTTCATACAGGAAGGGAGTGTTGCAGAATGACCTAAAATCTGAACGATTGTAGGTCAGGAGCAACGCTCCTTCGTTTTTAGCTCAGAAACCCCGGCTCAGATATCATTTTGGGATATCTCGGCCGGGGTTTGGC
>NZ_JASGBQ010000031.1 GCF_030053595.1 Fusibacillus kribbianus | reverse complement strand
ACGCTAAAAACCGGCTTGATTATCCACAGTGGATTCTCAAACCGGTTTTTTTGCTCCAAAAACGAAGGAGCGTTGCTCCTGACCCGATATCGCTTAGATTTCAGGTCATTATGCAACACTCCCATTCTGCCGGAAAGGACTCGAAAAATGGCTAAAACTACATCAAAAAAGGTAACTACCAAGCCGGATTACAGGACTGTTGTCCGCAGCATTCCGTACTATGAGAAATATCTCTTAACAGCCCAGGAAGCATGTGCATATTTCCACCTCGGAGAAAGGAAGATGTACGAGTTGCTTAGAGAATACGAAGGAGCAAAGTGGGTCCTTCGTAATGGAAACAGACTCATGATCAAAAAGGATCTGTTCGCACGTTGGTTGGACCAGCAGTCGGAGATCTAAAAGTATCTTCGAAGGACGGAACATAGGGGCTGCAGAAGTACGGCCTTAATATGAAAACAGAATAACAATTTACGGCAGGCTGCTCAGAGTGATTTGAGCAGTCTGTTTTATTGTGCGTTTTTAGAACGGTTTGATCTTTCGGAATGGAACCGGTGGTCAGAACGAAGAGAATTAGCAGTCGGAGATGGAGTAGGTACTCCAAAAGTGAGTCGATTGTTGCGAGCAGGAGCTATTGTTCCTGCCCTGATCGTACAGATGGTAGAAATGGAGTAGGTACTCCAGTTCCTGTGTTTAATTGCATCATTCTTAGAACAAATGATGCAATTGAAAGGGTAAATGAAGCAATTAAACTCTACATGTGCAGGTTAATTTAACTGTTGAATTTACACAGCTTTGCTTGAGATATGCAATCTCAAATTGAAATACAACAGTAATTGTGGTACAATTCTTAACATGAACATAGTGTATCCACTTTTGATAAGGAGAACGATTATGGCAGTATGTTACAACAAGCTCTGGAAGCTTTTGATCGATAAGAATATGAGTAAAACTCAACTTGTAAAAGCTGCAAAAATAAGCACCAACGCAATGGCTAAGATGGGTAAGAATGGTGATGTTTCTACGGAAGTATTGCGTAAGATCTGCACCGCTCTTGAGTGTGGTATCGAGGATATCATTGAAATCATCCCTGATGGAGGTAATCAGTAATGGACAATAAAGCTTTGAAAAAACTGGAGGCCGATCTGTGGGAGTCTGCCGATCTGCTTCGTGCCGGATCCAAACTGACTTCCAACCAGTATTGCATGCCTGTACTGGGACTGTTGTTCCTTCGTTACGCATATAGCCGTTTTAAGTTGGTTAAGAAAGAAATCCTGAAAGACCGTCCGATGCGCCGAGGTGTTGTTCTGCCTGTTGAGGCAAGCGACTTCAAAGAAAAGAGCGCTATCTTCCTTCCGAAAGAAGCACAGTATGAATACTTGGTAAATTTGCCCACTAATGTGGCAGATGCAAACTTAATCGGAGCTAATGGACAGCCGCTGAACAGCCTTGGTGAAGTTGTAAATAATGCAATGGAGCTGGTTGAGGCTCAGAGCGAGCAGCTTGTTGGCGTTCTGCCGAAGGACTATACCATGTTCTCCGATGAGCTCCTTGGTGAGCTGCTTCGCATCTTCAATAATAACGCTCTTGATGAGGTCGGTGGTGATATCATGGGCCGCATCTATGAGTACTTCCTGAATAAATTTGCAAAGAATATTGCCTCTGATGACGGCGTATTCTTCACGCCTAAGCCACTGGTTAAGATGATCGTTAATGTGCTGGAGCCTACAAGCGGTGTCCTTCTTGACTGTGCTTGTGGATCTGGTGGTATGTTCGTTCAAACCGGTGACTTTGTAAACGCTACCGGAATGGCTGCAAACAATACCATGACTTTCTATGGCCAGGAAAAGGTTGAGTATAACGCTCAACTCTGCTTGATGAACATGGCTGTGCATGGTCTGACTGGCGTTATTAAGTCCGGCGATGAGGCGAACACTTTCTATCACGATGCTCACAATTTGGACGGAAGCTGCGATTATATCATGGCGAACCCGCCATTCAATGTAGATAAAGTAAAGTCTGAGTCTGCTCAGGCCGCAGGTCGTTTGCCTTTTGGTTTGCCTGCTGTAAACAAGAATAAAGAAATCGGTAATGCGAACTACCTGTGGATTTCTTACTTCTACAGCTATCTGAATGAGCACGGTCGTGCAGGCTTCGTCATGGCATCATCTGCGACCGATAGTCAGGGCAGAGATAAGGATATCCGTCAGAGCCTGGTAGAAACCGGACATGTGGATGTAATGGTCAGCGTTGGCAACAACTTCTTCTACACGAAAAGTCTGCCTTGTTCATTGTGGTTCTTTGATAAGGGGAAAAGATCTGAAATCCAGGACAAGATCCTCTTTATCGATGCGAGAAACTACTATACCGTTGTGGATCGCACCCTGAATGAATGGACTGAATGGCAGTTAAAGAACCTGAACGCCATTGTTTGGCTGTATAGGGGCGAAGTTGATAAGTATTTCGCACTTCTTGACGAATACCATGAAGTACTTGGCAGCGATAAGCCTTTCTCAGAGCAGGTCCATGAGCTTAATGAAAGGATGAAAGCTCTCCGTGCTGAGGCTAAGAAAGCAGTCGAAGCTGCGGATAAGCGCGACAAGAAAAAGGTTCAGGCTGATTATGACGAAAAGATCGCTGAATTAGCCGAGATTCTTACAGTTGCAAAAGAAGCAAACTGGCTCTACGAAAAATTCGGTAAGGGTGAGTATACAGACGTCCTTGGCCTTTGCAAAGTCGCTGATCGTGCTGAGGTTGCTGAAAAGATTTTTTCTCTTACTCCAGGTGCATATGTCGGCGTTGCACCTATCGAAGATGATGGCGTTGACTTTGAAGAAAGAATGGCCGAGATTCATAGAGAACTGCTTTCCCTTCAGGCTGAAAGCAATAATCTGATGGATACCATCTCTCGAAATATGAAGGAGATGGGGTTATGAAAGAAATAAAATTAGGAGATATTGCGGTAAGTATTACTGATGGAAAGCACGGTGATTGTGAAAATGCCGAGCGCTCTGGATTTTACTTTGTGAGTTGTAAAGATATCCATGATGGTATTATCGATTATACAAATGCCAGACAAATAACCCAAAGAGATTTTGAAGATACGCATAGACGAACAAAACTAGAGCCAAATGATATTCTAATCACTAATAGCGGAACTATTGGAAGGATGGCATTGGTAAAAGAACAGGAAGAAACAAAGCATACAACATTTCAAAAAAGTGTAGCTATTGTTAAACCAGATAAAGAACAAGTCCTTCCTAGATACTTATATTATGCGCTTTTGAATTGTGTTAAGGAATTTATAAATAGGTCTAATGGTTCCGCACAAAAAAATCTTTTGCTTGGAACTATGCGAAACTTTACCTTTAACATTCACGAGGATTTTGAAGATCAAGAGAGAATAGCAGCAATTCTATCCGCATATGACGATCTCATCGAAAATAACAAACAGCAGATCAAACTCCTTGAAGAAATGGCACAGCGCCTTTACAAGGAATGGTTTGTTGATTTGCATTTCCCTGGATATGAGGATGTGCCGGTTGTTGATAGCGTGCCGAAGGGGTGGAGAAAACTACCTTTGTCTGAAATTGTAGATGTTGTCATGGGGCAAAGTCCAAAATCAGAATTTTACAATGACAATCACGAAGGGTTGCCTTTTCATCAAGGTGTTGGAACCTACGGAAGGCGGTTTGTAGTAGATAGTACATATTCTTCTTCTCTTACCAAAATTGCTGAAGCAGGAAGCATTCTGTTCAGTGTTCGTGCCCCAGTTGGTAGATTAAACTTTACGAAGAACAAGATCGTTATTGGGCGTGGTTTGGCCGGCATGAAGGAAAAAGATGGTCATCAAAGTTTTCTCTTCTATATGCTTAAAGAACGATTCTTTAAAGATGACTTAGTAGGCAATGGTTCTATTTTCGCTTCGATTTCTAAGAATGAGCTATTAGATCAAATGTTTGTGGTGCCAACAGATGGACTGAAATGTTTGTTCGACAATTACGTGCATAGTATTGACGAAAAGATAAATGCATTAGATTCGCAGATTACGAGGCTAACCGAAGCCCGTGATCGCTTGTTGCCGAAACTAATGAGCGGAGAAATAAAAATCTAATAGAGTGGAGGTGAAAGCATGCGACCCGAATACGATGGCGTAAAATTCTATAGCAAAAATGATATGAGTATAGGTTGGGAATTAGAAAAGGCAGAACCAATTCTTAACTCGTTTGATGCGGCTAAAGAGTATGACGACGTCAATTCTATCTTGGAATTATATAATGTTCAGCAATTGGTCGAAACGGGCGTGGCTTTATCTTCATGGACAGAACCGGTGCATAAGGGATACTGTTCTCGGGTAAAACAGTTCAATCCTATTATTGGGCGCTTCTTCGGCAAAATTGATGATTCGTCTTTTATGGAAATACAGAGTATCGTGTGTATCTCTTACCTAGATGATTTTTGGAAGCTTTTCGTTAAGTTCAAGGTATACAACAAGATTTCCTCTGAGACAATGCAGGGCTTTCTAAAGCAACCAGATACAACTCTTTATAAATTGCTGGAGCACAGGGAACTGGTCGAGCACTTCGATAGAGAATTTGCAGAGGTACTTCGTTCTTCTGACCAAACTGCACGCATCCTTGTAACTAAGTTTCTTGAGAAGGGCAATTCTGTATGTTATTTACCAAAATCGTTCGGACCTTCTGAATATGAAGAAGTGTTTTTGCGATATGTTCGCGGCGAGTATGCAAATACTAATGTACTACAGCTTATATATAAAGCACAAAGCACGAAGGAATGTCCGATTAGCGATAAACTTCGCTTAGAGGCAAAACGTGCTTTCGAAAAGTTCTGGAGTGAACACGCAGATGGTGCGTTGAATTATGCGTATGGAATAGGTGTAACATTTCAGATTCAAGATGAATTAAAGAAATATGAGAACCAAGGTACTAATTATAGTATTTCTTATGATGTCAGATGGCTTGAGGAGTCGTTGGACTATCCGTCCATATTAAACAATTTTCGATATATTTTTGAAATGTTTGATATTCCCGGAAGAAGTACTCTTGTTTCAGTGAAGTCTCAAATTGGTGCATTTGAAGGTTCATTTGCTGTAGATGGTGTCAAATTCTATAAGAGAGGGAACCATTTTAATGCGATAGATATGCTGTCTAGTGCGCAGACTTCTTTGTACCAAAACTTTTTGATGGAGCATGAAATTGATTTAGAGGATGTATTCAAATGGTTTTTTGAACAGTATCTTCCATCTGAATTTGGCGTCGAAGGTTTCGGTATGAATGCATCGTCATCGACAGCAACATACATCGAAAAATGTCGTAATCTTGCAGCTGAGATGGACGGCGTACTGAAACAATTCCGCATGTTTGTGAGGGATGGATCAATTGATAGAGAACTGTTTGAAATGTCTTCCGAACACATGATTCTGGAAGGAATTCCAAGTTTGATAGATGGTAAATATGCGTATGCCTTAAGTAAAGAAGTAAACAATGAGATGTTTGCGCTCTTCTCGGATCAGTCAGTGTTGAGTTTTACTGAAAGGACTAAAGCAAAGTATTCTACGTTATTTGAATTGCTCAGAAATGAATCGGTGAGTGAAAATGACTTTAAGGAATGGCAACTCAATTCTTTGAAATGGCTTGCTCAGCGAGGAAGCATTCTCATTGAGGATTCTGGGGCAATTAAACTTGCTAGCACGAGAGTATTGATTCTAAAGGATCTGTATGAGCATGATGTGTTATGCGTGCAAGCCTTTAATAAATGGAAAACAGAAATTGACTTAATGATACAAAACGGAGATTTGACAGTAGAAAGCACCTTGTTTTCGCTGCCTGAGACAGAATATCTCAATTACGAGTTGAATAAGTCACAATTCAGTGATGGATTGGATTTAAGAAATAAATATGCCCACAGTACATATTCAAACAATGAAAAAGAACAGCACCATGATTATGTGCAATTGCTTAAATTGATGGTATTGGTAATAACGAAAATGAATGATGAATTCTGTTTTTGGGCAGATAGCAAGGAGGTGACAACATGAGCTACGACTATTCTGAAAATATACTCGTTCAGGAAAGCGCCGGACATCTTTTGGAAGACGAACTTGGCTGGGAGGTTAAGTTTGCCTTTGATACTGAAGTTCTCGGTGAAAACGGAACCTTTGGACGTAAAAGCTATAAGGAGATCCTTCTTGCAAGATATTTTAGAGAAGCCCTGAAGCGACTTAATCCGTGGCTCACCCTCAGTCAGATTGATGAGGCACAGCGCAAACTGGAAACCCATCTTTCGACAGCCTCCCTTCTTCAAATCAATGAAGAGAAGTATTCCATGATCCGTGACGGTATCCCTGTTACGGTGAAGAAACCGGGTGGCAAAACAGAAGAAAAGAAAGCGTCTGTTATCGACTTCCAACACGCCGACAATAATCACTTTCTTGCGATTAAGGAGCTGAAAATCCACGGCGATTTGTACCGTAGGCGCACAGATATCGTGGGCTTTGTAAATGGACTTCCACTTCTGTTTGTCGAGTTAAAGAAGAACACAGTGGATGTTCAGGACGCATATACAAACAACTATACCGACTATCGGGATACGATTCCGCATCTGTTCTATTACAATGCATTTCTTATGTTGTCCAATGGAACAGAGGCTAAGGTCGGTACGCTTGGAAGCAAGTTTGAGTTCTTCCATGAGTGGAAGCGACTCAATGAACAGGAATCGGGAAGCGTTGCTCTTGAAACAATGCTGCGAGGTATCTGCAAGAAGGAAAACTTCCTGGATCTGTTTGAGAATTTCATTCTCTATGATCACAGCGGCGGCCATACTGCCAAAATCCTTGCCCGAAACCATCAGTACCTTGGTGTTAATGAGGCTGTCAAAGCGTATGAGGCCCGCAAGCTGAACAATGGTAAGCTGGGTGTTTTCTGGCATACTCAAGGCTCCGGCAAAAGCTATTCCATGGTATTCCTTGCTCAGAAGATCCGCCGCAAATTTGCCGGTTCGCCGACCATCGTGGTTCTGACCGACCGTGATGAGCTGAATAAGCAGATATCCGATACCTTTGAGAACTGTGGTTTGCTTGGTAAAACGAAATCCAGCCAGTTTATCGCTTCAAGTGGCGATGACCTGGTGGAGAAGCTGCAGGGTAATCCGAGCTTTATCTTCACCTTGATACAGAAATTTAATAAGCCGAACCTTGAGCCGATCTATCCTGATCATGACATCATTATCATATCGGATGAGGCCCATCGCAGTCAGTACGGTATTTTCGCTGAAAATATGGTGACGTTGTTGCCGACTGCTTCAAGAATCGGTTTTACCGGAACACCGCTTCTCTCCAGTGACAATATTACAGAGAGGACCTTCGGTGGATATATTTCTGTTTATGACTTCAAACGTGCAGTTGAGGATGGTGCGACCGTTCCCCTGTACTATGAGAACCGAGGCGAGAGAATCCAGGAAATAAAAAATCCTGATATTACAGAGAAGATCCTGGATGCAATTGAGGCTGCAGACTTGGATGCCGATCAGCAGGAAAAATTGGAGCATGAGTTTGAGAAGGAAATCCACCTTCTTACCGCACCGGGCCGCTTGGAAGCAATCGCCAAGGACTTTGTCGGCCATTATTCCGACCTCTGGACCAGCGGTAAGGCAATGTTTGTCTGTCTCAATAAGGTGACCTGCGTTCGAATGTACAATTACGTTCAGGAATGCTGGAAACTTGAGATTGCAGCGTTGAAGCAAAAGCTCAGGATCGCTTCTCAGCAGGAAGCACAGGAACTGCAGCGAAAGATAGCCTGGATGGAAGAAACGGAAATGGCCGTTGTTATCAGCCAGGAACAGAATGAAATTCAGACCTTCAAGAAATGGGGATTGGATATTCTGCCTCACAGAGCAAAGATGGAAAAACGCGAACTGGACAAGGAGTTCAAGGATAAATCCAATCCTCTTCGCATCGTATTTGTCTGTGCAATGTGGTTGACCGGTTTCGATGTAAAATGCCTGTCATGCCTCTATTTGGACAAGCCTTTGAAGGCACATACACTGATGCAGACAATTGCAAGAGCAAACCGTGTGGCTGAGGGTAAGAGCAACGGCCTTGTAATTGACTATATCGGCATTGTAAAAGCTCTGAGGAAAGCACTCGCAGATTATACTGCGAATACGCCGGGTGGAAACGATCCAACTGTCGATAAGGAAAAACTGATTGAGAAAATACTGGAAGCAATTGCTGGTGCGGATGCGTTCCTCGCAGAGCGTGACTTCTCATTAGCAAAGCTGATTGCAGCGAAAGACTTTGCAAAGCTGGCGCTCCTTCAGGATGCGGCCAATGTGGTTTGCGAATCTCCTGAAAGCAAGAAGGAATACTCAACCTATGCAAGCGAAATCAGTCGTCTTGTAAAGTACCTGGATCGAAGCGATATCGATACAGACACCAGGCAGAAAAAGGATGCTATCATTGCTATCTATGATGAGCTAAAAAAGAAACGCAAGCATATTGATACGGTTGACTTGATGGTTCAGATCAACGGCATTATGGGCGAGTATATCCTGATTGAAACACAGCCGTCCGGCCAGGCTCCATCGAGAAGATTTGATATCAGCAAGATCGACTTTGATTTGCTCCGCCGGGAGTTTGCCAAGGCAAAGAAAAAGAATCTTGTCATCAAGGACATTGCCGAGCTTATTCAGGTTAGACTTAATGGTATGCTGAAGGCTAATCCGAACCGAATTGATTATTATGAACGCTATATGGCAATCATTAACGAATATAACAGTGAGCAGGACCGTGCAACCATCGAGAAAACTTTTATGGATCTGATGGATCTTGCGAACAGCATGACCCAGGAAGAGCAGCGCTATGTTCGTGAAGGTTTCGAAAGTGATGAAGAGCTTTCCCTTTACGATATGCTCTTTAAGGATGATCTATCCAAAGAAGAAATCAAAGAACTGAAAAAAGTAGCGGTGGATCTACTGAAGAAAATCAAAGGGAAGATTGCTGAGCTTGATCACTGGACGGATAAACCAGAAACCAAAGCAGTTGTTGATAATTTGATCAGAGATACCTTGTGGGCAGAATTGCCGGAGAGTTACGATGATCATGCAATAAATCTGTATCGAGTGCAGATTTATGAGTATGTTTATACGAGATACAAAGTAGCTGCATAAGGAGGAATAACATGAAGCCAATCTCTCTATCGGAACAATTATTATTTAATACAGTCCGTCTTGTTGCGACTGACGGATCATCAGGAACAGGATTTTTCTATAATTTTAAAATTGGGGATTTTGTCTATCCCACAATTATTACTAATAAGCACGTTGTCAGATATAATCCGAATGAACAAATGACTTTTTTTCTCCATTTGCAATCTGATGATGGAGAGACAATAGAAAACCAGCAGGTGTCACTTGACGCTAAATGGGTGTTTCATTCAAAAAAAGATTTATGTTTTTGTTTTGTGAATCCTCTTTTTGAAGAAGTGCTACAAAAAACGGGCAAACATGTTTTTTACATTGCCAATGATGAAAGCATTTTAGCTACAGATAGAATAACGGAAGAACTTTCAGCGTTAGAAGAACTGGTAATGGTGGGATATCCTATTGGATTATGGGATGAAAAGAATAATTTCCCAATATTCCGAAGAGGATACACTGCTTCACATCCTGCATATGATTTTAATGAGGATGGAATTGGCTTGGTTGATATGGCTTGTTTCCCTGGGTCATCTGGATCACCGATTTATGTGTTTAATGAAGGTGGTTATAGAGACAAAAAAGGAAATATGTACCTTGGGCAGAGTAGGCTTATCTTCTTGGGCATTCTATTTGCAGGGCCACAATATGATGCAACGGGCAATGTAGTTGTAACGGTTGTACCCACTGCAACAAATGTTCAATCGCATACTCCTATCATGACTAATTTAGGGTACTACATAAAGGCAAAAGAGCTTAAAGAGTTTCAGGATTATATAGAATCAATTTCTGCACAATGAGTAATTTGAAAATATTCCCCCTTTGCTCCGCAAAGACTGTGAAATCGCGCAGTGATGAACCCTCACGAGGGCTTGGGGAAACGTAATCCCCAACAAGTTGCCGGAGAGCAATTTCGATTTGTGTTTAACATGGCGAAACTTGCTCTGACTGCACGTTTGTGGCAATTTGAAAAACTCCGTTTTTGAGTAATTGTCATACACGGCGAAACTTGCTCTCAGCAAGTTATTGGCAGCCAAGGCGAAACTTGCTCTAGAATAGAGCAAGCAAACAATTACATATAGAACAACGGTTCCGGCCGGAGAGTGACTCAGAAACGAGTTGCTCTCCGGCCTTTTTCTTTTGCAGAAATCTTCAAAATACCGACTTCCGTTCGCGATTTTCCGTCCACACGAGATTAGTGAGAAGAAATTTTACAAAAATCACGTCATGGCGGCTGTTTTTTCTCCACGTAGGATAAGTGAGAAGAAAAAATAAAAAGTTTTTTCGAGAAATCACAACAACTTTGCGATTTTTTCTCCACGTAGGTTAAGTGAGGAGATAAACGGATCCTTTATCAATATCGTCTGATCGACTGCAGCGGAAGGACGGGAATTTTAACGGAGGTTATTTGATGAGTGATTACATCAGACTGGGAACGCAGTTTCTGAAATACTATCAGTTTCCGGAGTTCTTGCTTCGGGCACCCATCAGTCAGACAGCAAAGCTGGCCTATATGGTCTTGTATGACAGAGCCAGGCTTTCGCTGAAGAATGAATGGGTAGCTGATGGAAAGATCTACACGGTCTTTCCCATAGCAGAACTGGCGGAAACGCTGGGCAAGTCGCAGTCCACAGTGAAATCGGTTCTCAATGAACTAGATGAAGCAGGGCTGCTGATCCGCAAGTCCGGCGGCTTCTCGAAAGCCAATATTCTTTATGTTCTTATTCCTTCTATAGGGCAGTTTTCTGACGAAGTGCTATTGCTGCACTCCAGAGGTAGGAAAAGTAGTCCTCACGAAGGTGATGTTTCTGATCTTACGAGGGACAGGATTTCGGCTCCTAATAAAGTAATAGAAACAAATAATGGTAGTAAGAACAATGGAGTAAATCAGCGTACTGGATATGGTCGTTATAAGAATATTTATCTCTCACAGGATGAATACGATCAGCTCTGCAGGGATTATCCCGGCAGGATGGACGGGCTGATTGAAGAGATGAGTGCTTACCTCGCGGCCAATGGTAAAGCTTATCAGAACTGCGAGGCAGCGCTTCGCAGCTGGTCTGAGAAGGATGCCAAACAGAGCAGACAGACAAAGAGTGGTTTTGAAGATTATAGCTGTAAGGAAGGAGAAAGTTTCTAATGGAAAATATGATTAACGTTGTGAAGGAACTCATGATAGAGGATGCAGCTCCGGGGGATTACCTGGATGAAGAAGGTCTCCTTTGCTGCGGCAATTGCCATACCAGAAAGCAGGCCATGAATGAAAAGCCCATCATCTTAGGTGACAGGATTTTTGATCGTCATCCCTTGATGTGTAAGTGCCGAAGAGAAGAGCTTGAGAAGGAAGAGACAGAGCGCAAGCTTCGCGAGCATCTGGCCTGCGTGGATCGCCTGAAGAACGTCTGCTTCATTAGTCCTGCCATGAAGAATTGCTGCCTGGAAAAGGCAGACCTGTCCAAGATGGAGCATTTGGATCTTGTCAGGTTCTACATCGATAACTGGACTGACATGAAGATGACCAACACCGGATTCCTTCTATGGGGAGACAGCGGTAATGGCAAGACACACACCGCAGCATGCATTGCCAACGCATTGATGGAAAAAGAAGTATCAGTTCTCATGAGGAACATGAGTTATTTCCTGAATGCCGGATTTGAGGACAGAGAGGAATTCGTCAGAGATGTTCAGAGATACGGCCTTTTGATCATTGATGATCTGGGGATGGAGCGTGGAACCGAGTACGGCCTTGAGATGGTCTTCAGTATCATCAATGCCAGATATGAAAGTGGACGGCCTACGATTATCACGACCAATCTTTCGCTGAATACGCTTCAGAATCCAGAAGATTTGGTCTACCAGAGAATCTATGACAGAGTACTGGAGATGTGTGTACCGGTCCAGTTCCATGGAAAGAGTTTGAGAGGAGCATTAGCTCGGGAGAAGTTTGATGCATTGGCGAAGAGTATGGAGGTAAATGCCCATGAATAAAGAGACACGCATGAAGTTTGAGGTACCGATCTGGGAGCGTTATTCCCTTACGATCAACGAGGCATCCTGCTATTTCCATATCGGTGACAGGAAGATCAGAGAGATCGTCGAGGACGATCCCGGAGCAGATTATCTGATTCGTGTAGGGAACAGAGTCATGATCAAGCGTAAGCGTTTTGAGCAGTTCCTGGACAGACAGGAAGCAGTATAAAAATGGCCGCAGGTCCGCTGAAAATGCAGGCCTGCGTTATCAGAAGTATAACGAAGAATTGACAAAATATGATATAATAAGCGAGTCCAGTAGTGGCTCGCCAATCACGAAAGGAGCAATCTAATGAGTGATCGACGAGACGACAAAGGCCGTATTTTACGCACCGGTGAGAGCCAACGCGCAAACGGCCGTTACATGTACCAGTACACAGACATTTCCGGAAAAAGGAGAAGCATTTACAGCAGCCGCTTGGAGAAAAAGGACAAGTATCCACCAGGCTGTGTAAAGAAGGAGCTGTCCCTCAGAGAAAAGGAAGCAGAGATCCCGCGAAACAAGGAACTTGGGCTGTATGACTTTGGCGGAGACCTAACAGTGTATGAGTTGGCAGAAAAGTATATTGCTACTCGTACCGGCGTGAAGGAAAGCACCAAAGCAGGATACAGAACTACGCTGAACATTATCCGCAATGATCCGTTTGGCTCGGTTCGTATCGATAAGGTCAAGCTTTCCGATGCCAAGCTGTGGATGATCAAGCTCCAGCAGAAGGACGGCAGACATTACAGTTCCATTCACAACATCAGGGGTGTGCTTAGACCTGCCTTTCAGATGGCTATGGATGACGACCTGATCCGCAAAAATCCTTTTCAGTTTCATCTGGGAGATGTCCTGTACAACGACAGTGAAAAGAGACATGCGCTCACACCAAAACAGGAGGAAGAGTTCCTGCGATTTGTTCGAGAGGATAATCACTTCAGTAAGTATTACGATGTGATCTACATCCTCCTGAATACAGGACTTCGTATTTCGGAGTTCTGTGGCCTGACACCGCATGAGGTGGATTTCAAGAAGCACTGCATTCATGTGCAGGGACAGCTGGTCCGCCATTCAAACATGCTGTTGGAGTTTGAAACCACCAAAACAGAAGCCGGTGTTCGTGACATTCCGATGTCTCCGGAAGTAGAAGAATGCTTTCATAACCTTGCTGCGAATCGCAAACAGCCCAGGTATGAAGTTATCATCGATGGGAAAGCAGGCTTCTATTGTCTGGATAAGAATGACCGTCCTATGGTGGCGCTTCATTGGCAGCATTTCTTCAATCATATCGTTGCCAAGTACAATGGTATCTATAAGATTCAGCTTCCCAACATTACCCCGCATGTCTGCAGACATACCTTCTGCAGCAAGATGGCTCGTAAGGGTATGAACCCGAAGAACCTTCAGTATATTATGGGTCATTCCGAGTATTCTGTCACGATGGATACCTACAAAGAGCTTGGATTTGACGATGCTTTGGAGGATTTCAGAAAGGTTCTGGGTATCGAAGAAGCGAAAACAAAAGCAAAAAACCGTGCAGTACGGTAATGCGATTTACTGCATTATTTACTGCAAATCCCGCATTATCGGGGCGAAAACAGGCGATGAAAGAAGGAGATTTTCTCCAAATGAGGGTTCGGTAGAGACAAAGTGAAAACTCCGTATTTCCTCGATATATAAGGCTTTTCTTCGGATTTCATCGCATTTTGAAAGGATAGAGAGACGTGATAAAAATACTGTTCATCTGCCACGGCAATATACTTACGTAGCTGTGTCAATATGCGTAGAGTTCCTGATTTTACTAGGATTTTCAAGGGTTCGAGGGAAGTAAAGGGTCAGATTTAGACCAAGTTTAGACCATTTGAAATGTGTAAGAAATAAGACAAAAAATAATCAAATGGGAGCCTTGCAGATATTTATTTAACGTAGAAAATTACACAATTGGAGATTGTTTATGAAGAAAATAATCATCCGGTGATGTGTGGAAATGTATCCATACGTCACCGGATTTTTTACGTTTCAGGGTTAGATTTTTTATCCCGCTCCATGGCTTCATCGATGGCTCGATTGATAAAGGCAGTTGCACTTTCACCCATTGCATCAGCGTGATCCTTAATGATGGAACGCTTCTCTGGGGTAACACGAACTTTTATTTCAACGAAACGGTCATTGTATTTCTTATTAGCTCTTTTACGAGCCTCGGTAAGGCCTTTATAGGAACCAGTTTTTTCTTCACTCATAGCAGTCCTCCAGAAGTGTATTGACATAGACATGCCTGTAAAAAGTATAACACAGGTTGGTACATAAGACTATGTAAAAATTATATTTTTGAAAGGATGACAATCTATGAAAAATCAGAAAAACAGAAGCATGAAGGTACATGCACAGAGCGGATATAACTACAAGGCAACACCTACCATCATTTTAAAGGGTCAGTGGCTTCAGGAGATGGGCTTTGAGATAGGAGATTACATCAGCGTCAGCTGTGAGGATGGAAAGCTGATTATCACACCGGATGCAGAGAAGGCTGAAATAGCAAAGGCAGAAGCAGAATTCATGGAGAAAGAAATGAAGAAGCTTCAGAAGAAGTTCCAGAAGGAAAAGGAAATGATTCATGCTCAGTTTGTAGCAGAGCAGGCTCCACAGTACGCTGCAGAAAGAGAGGTACAGTAGTTATGGGTAAGGTTATTGTTATTGGATCACAGAAGGGTGGCGTGGGTAAAACCACGACCACTCTGAACCTGGCATATTCTCTTCATAGTATGGGTAAGAAGGTGCTTGCAATTGATTTTGACAGTCAGGCGAATCTCACAACCTGTTATGGCTTAGAGGATACAAATGAGTTGGAGCATACAATTGGTCATTTGATGATGGCACAGATTGCAGAGGATGTTCCGGAATGTCTGGAAGCTTTTATTCAGAGTAAGGACGGAGTGGATTTCATTCCTTCATCCATTTATCTGTCGGTGGTGGATGCGAAGCTTAGAACGGAAATGGGCGCGGAGAGGATACTCGCGGAGGTTTTGGAGCCCATTAAGGACAGATACGATTATGTGCTTATCGATACTTGTCCTTCACTGGGGATGCTTACAATCAATGCACTGGCGGCGGCTGATGAAGTCATTATCACGGTGAATCCTCAGCTTCTGGCAATGATGGGATTGCAGGACTTTCTTAGGACGGTAAGTAAGATTAAGAAACGCATCAATCCAACACTTACGGTTGCTGGCATTCTTCTTACCATGTGCGAGAGCAGGACTACACTTTGCAAGGTGCTGACAGAGGAAGTGACGGAAAGCTTTCAGGGACAGATAAGAATCTTTGAAAATAGGATACCGGCTACAGTAAAGGTGGGCGAGAGCATTTATTATTCCATGCCGATTGCGCTGTACAGCAAAAATGCATCTGCAGGAATCGCATATAGAAAATTTGCAAAGGAGCTGATTGCTTATGAAGGCTAATAACAAGAGAAAAGTATTTGGAGACGCAGTGGATTTATTAGTGGATGAAATCGAGGAGAGAGAAGTACCAAGAGGGATTCAGATGATTCAGATAAAGAAAATTCAATCATTTCATGACCATCCGTTTCATTTGTACGAGGGGGAACGTCTGGAGGATATGATTGCAAGTGTAAAGGAGCATGGCATTCTAAATCCGGTAATCGTACAGAAGATTGATGGCGGATATGAAATGCTTTCCGGGCACAACAGAATGAATGCAGCAAAGCTTGCCGGATTGAAGGAGGTGCCGGCTATTGTGAAAACGGATTTGTCTGAGGAAGAGGCTTATGTTTATGTGATTGAGACAAATCTGATGCAGAGATCCTTTTCGGATTTGCTGATATCGGAAAAGGCAGCAGTACTGAAGGCGAGGTATGAGAAGGAATCTTGTCAGGGTAGAAGAAATGACATTATTGAAGAAATCGCTCGCCTGGAGGGGAAAGAGGTTGAGGTCACTCGTGGTCACGGTGACCACAGGATGAAAACGAGGGATACTATTGGCAAGGAATACGAACTGTCCGGAAGTTCTGTTGGTAGATTGCTGAAGCTGAATGATCTCATCAAGCCATTTAAGGATATGGTAGACAGAGGTGCCCTTTATACAAAGGTTGCTCTGCAGTTGGCATTCCTACCGGAGGAAGAACAGAATCTGGTGTTAATTGTGATGAAGGAAAAGAAAACCAAAGTTACGATTGATATAGTAATGAAGCTTCGCAGTCATTCGGGAGCTTTGACGGATGCCATGGTAAGGCGGTATCTCAGCACGGAGCCGGTAAAGAAAAAATGCTATAAGGTTCCTGCAAGAATTGTGGAAAAATACTTTGTTGGAATGGATCCCAATAAGGTGGACAGTATTGTAGAGCTGGCATTGGAAGCCTGGTTTCATAAAGGGAAGGATGGTGCTGATGTTTGACGAAAGTAGCCTTAAGAAAATCGATTCGGGATATTTCAATATCATTCTGATGGATGATAGGGATATCACGATTCAGAGCCGGAATACGGGGCATTACTGGTATCTGCATTGTACGGAGTATCCGACAGAGCAGTCGCTCATCATATTTCACAAGCACTTCTTCAAGTGCCCTTATCATCAGCATGACAGAGCCAATACTTTGAACCAGGCGGTGAGAAGTATTAAGGGGCATGATAAGTATCAGTTGGAAGTAAGAAAATGCATATAACCTAAAAATGGCAGCGGTATCTTCGTGGTGAGGATACCGCTGCTTTCGGGTTAAGTCAAAGACTTATTCGCCGAAATAAAGTTTCTTAGCAAGGTCTTGTGCAGCCTTGATATCAGCGTATCCCTGTGATTTGCCAAGGTGCAGTTCCTCAAGAATCTGCCCTTTGGTGTAATCTTCACAAATGAGATCCAGGATGCGACCGTACTTCGGATTGATGATATGTACCTGATTAATGAGGTCATTGATAATCATACGAAGTAAAACGGTTTCTTCGAGATTCTCAGGTGAAGCAGGTTCGAAGCCTTTATCATCTTCTGACTCTGCTTCTTCCAGGAACTGATCTAAGGAAAGAGTATCATCAGTGTGGAAGGATGCGAAGTATTCTCTTACATCACGATAGAAGTTCTTTATGGCAGCAGCTTTTGCATCAATTGCTACCGGTGCAAAGGCAACAAGGACTTTGTTTGGTCCGATGTGCCAGGTCTCAAGGTTGTCTCGGCACATATTGAAGTGCTTGACCATTTCCCAGTCTACACGAATCGGTACCAGGCATTCGCCCGGATGAACTGGGAGATTGTTGAAGCTGCGACGGTTGTCATAGTTGTGGTTGTCATTGATTGACTGCTGATTTGTGGTAATTACCATAATAATTTCCTCCTTGGCTTGTCAAAATTTGTCTGTTGCTGTGAGGAAATCGGGCAAAGAAAAAAGCTCCTGTGATTACCTCACAAGAGCTATCCAATCGTTTGTTAGGTTGAACGCTATGGTTCGTAACGTTCTTAAGGTTCGGGATTTGAAAAATAGCTATTTTTACTGCCGAAACTGGAATCAATCACAGAAAAATGCGGGAATGACACTCGTTCAGAAAAAACATTAGTTCATTGATAGTTTCAATGATCTGTGATATAATCGGAATTGGTAGGAATTGATTGGAAACAAAGTGAATCAATGACTACAAGAGTAGAATGGTAAAGATTAGCCAATCGGAGGAAATCTGTGACAAATAAAGAGTATCCGCGACTGTGCGGCGGCACCTTTATGACGTTGGTGCTCCAGGCGCTGTTGCAAAGGAAGAAAGCAAGAGAACACTATAAAGGTGAGAGTGATAAGTTGAACGATCCAGACGTGCTGGTGGGTCTCATTACGGTCATCAATCCTGACTATAAAGATCCGGGGAAGGCTGTGCTCAAGACGAAAGCTAATGATTATAAGTCATGCAAATTATCAACGGGACAGTATCTCCCGTTTGGAGACAAGCTGGCGATTGGGGTCTTTGACCAAAGGGTACGAAATAACTACCTGGCGGCCAGAAATGACATGTGCATCTTTGTAGATAGTTTTATCGAAACGGGAACAAAGCTGCAGAAGGATGTTCGCCTGGTGAAGGCTCTGATTGATCTGATTGAACAGGACGATAGCATTAATGACAGTGTGGAGTTCATGGTTGGTGAGAACGGAGATGCTGTCAGGAAAGATCAGCTTCGCAATCAGAAAAGAGTATGCCTTCCGTCATTCCTTCTGGGAATATGGCATTTTATAGTCGTAAATCGAAAGAATAATAAGGTAGGCCAACTTACATATGATACCTGGTGCCCTGAGAACGGTGGCGGTGCCAGAGAGTATGAAGGATCTATGGGAGAAGACATCTCGATAGAACTGGATGTTTATACACTGAAAGCAGAGGATGAGACCGAAGATACGGAGCAGGAAGCGGAGGTTGTAGAAGATCAGCCGGAGCAGAATAATCAAGATAATCAGAACAACCAGAGGGGAGCATCCGGCACCGGACCGAACCTGCAGCAGATCAACAATCCGTTTACTTTCATACAGAACGGAGATAACAACACACAGATTGGATACATAGCGAACCAGACGATTGTAAAGAAGTGAGGATACTGAATGAGTGATGAATTACAAGTACAGACTCCGACCGGTCTGCAAGTGCAGGGAAGTCCTACGTTCCAGCAGACCGGTAGTGGAAACACTCAAATCGGATACATAGGGCAGCAGATCAACCATATTACGATGGGCGGTGTGCCTCAGATCATACGACCTGCCAATCCGAATCATGAGTATTACAATCTGTTTGTTATTGATCAAGAGCAGATGGACAGCTTGGTTGCGATACCGAGACACCAGTCACTGAACGCCTTTACAGCTGAGGAAGTTCGTAAAATATATGCTCTTCCGGGACTGGCAGCAGCAGAAGAAATCAAGAGACTGCCGTCATTGTTTGTTATCAGAAACCGGTTCGGTAATCATACGACTCCGGATCAGTGCGCAGGGTATGGATATATTGTGGACATCCGGCAGAAGAGCGATACGATCATTGTTACAGCATCTATATCGCATGTGATACGGCAGGAAAAACTGAATGCTCTGGAGAGCGAGCTGCAGTTGCTTCGGGCTCCGGAGAACAATGAATTGGATAGTGTTCACTGGGCAATCAAAAGGGTGAATTTGCCACAACTGATACAAGAAAAGAAACTTATTGAGATTATGGATATGCTTTAAGCGGAGGAAGACATGAGCAGGGAATACGAAGCAATGGAAGTCGAAAAATGGGTAAACCTTGAAGATATAGCGGATCACCTCAGTGTCAGCACCGATACCGTGCGGAACTGGATCAAGAGTGGAAAGATTCCTTATTATCGTGCCGGCAAACGCTATAAATTCAGAATCAGTGAAGTCGATGAATGGCTGAAATCCGGAAAGATGAATGACGAAAACGAAGGCTAAGGAAGGAAGCGGTTATATGGAGAAGAGAAAATCAGCGATAGAAAAGGTGGTAATCGAAGGCCGCTCTTATGATCATGAAGAGTTTGAGCCTACGTTTATAAACTTTTTCTTTGGAAGAAACGGTGCGGGTAAATCAACAATATCAGAAATGATCCAGGCAAATACCGGACTCACATGGAGATCCGGGCAGAATGTGGACGACTACAACGTGCTGGTTTATGATCAGCAGTTCATCAGTGATCATTTTTCTAATTTTGATGACCTTGCCGGAGTATTTACGCTGAATAAGGTGAATATTGAAACACAGAAAAAGCTGGATCAGCTTGCTAAGGATAAGGATAAGCTGCTGGGCGATCTGAGCAAGAGGAATGAATCGATAGATCAAAAGAAGCAGGCCAGAGAAGATCTTAAAGGTGAGAGTCAGACAAGAATGATGCGACTGACGGAATCCGTCAGGAAGAAGTTTGATTCTGCGATGACCGGAAAGAAGATAGCCAAAACATTCTGCCCGGAGGTGGAGAAAAAACAGCCCGTAGAGCATACAGAAGATGAGATTATGGAGTTCTATGCGGTAGCATATGGAAAGAGTGCGCAGACTTATCCATCCCTGAAGAAATCAAATGAATATCCCGGAAAGTATGATCTTTCCGGAGCGTCTTATCTTGGTCAGCCCATCGTAAGTACAAGCGATACTCAGTTTGCCAGAGTGATGGAGAAGCTTGGAAATACAGACTGGGTCAAAGAAGGTCATACGAAATACTTAAAGAAGGCAGACGGGATATGTCCTTTCTGTCATAATCCGCTGGACCACCAGCATTTCGAGCAGGAACTGAAAGCCTGCTTCGATGAAGAATATCAGGACAGTGTAAATGCTGTGGCTGCGTTCCAGTCTGCATATACCAGCATGACGGAAGAAATGCTCAGAATACTGGATGATAATACATCCAGTGTTTTTCCGCGTGCTGATTTCACTGTCTATAAGGAAAAGCTGGAACGTCTGAAAACCATTATTCATAGTAACCTTCAGTTGATTCAGAAGAAGGTTGATAAACCGGCAGAGAAAGTAGAACTGCAGGATATAGATACCTTAGTTGCTGAGATTGATGCGATTGTCGATGATATCAACGCTCTCATCAAAACGAATAATGATGCTTTCAACAAAAAGAAAGAGACTAAGATCAAGTGCGACAAAATGCTGTGGGAACATCTGGCATTTCTGGTCAAAGATGAAATCGCGGATTATAAGGCGAAGGACGCTGCTATAGAAGCAGAAATCAAGGCTATCGAAAAAGAGAAAGGTACTCTCCGTCAGAACTACCTGGACAAGGAAGCAGAGATCAAAAAGGAAAGTGGCAATACCGTTAATACAGACGAGGCGTTCGAGAGCATGAATGCCATGCTGAAGGACTCCGGCTTCCAGGGCTTCTCCCTTCGCAAGAAACCGGGTGTCAAGAACCGTTATGAAGTGGTTCGAGATGGTAATAAGCCGGTCAAGCGTCTGAGTGAAGGCGAAAGGAACTTTATTGCGTTTCTGTACTTCTATCATCTGGTTAAGGGCAGCGGAGCTGCAGATGCGGCTATTTTTACTTCAACCGGTGAAGTTACAGATGTAATGGACAGAAGAGATAAGATCGTCGTGATCGATGATCCAGTTACCAGTATGGACAGTGGCACTCTGTTCATTGTGAGCTCCATGGTCAGGGAAATGATCAGCGTGTGCCATAACAATATTGAAGTGCTGCATCCGGATATTACCGGCTCCTATATCAAACAGATATTTATTCTGACACACAATGCATACTTCCACCGTGAGGTCACGTACAACATGGTGGAATACTACGACTGCGTTACATTCTACATGGTAAGGAAGACGGATAATCATTCTTCCATCACGCCATGCATTGAGAAGGCAAAGGAACTTTCGGAGGATGATAGAAACGTGAATCCGGTCCAGAACGCCTACACAGCGCTTTGGACGGAGTATCAGGAACTGACTTCTTCAATCCCTCTGTTGAATGTTATCCGCAGGATCCTTCAATATTATTTCCTGGAGCTCTGCGGTTATCAGGGAAGCAATATCCGGGATATTATCCTGAAGAAATACAAGAGTGAATTCATCAAGAAGAGAGCCGATGGAACGATTGATGATACGGACTATCATCTGGCAAGCTCCATGCTTTCTTACATTGATAATGAATGCAGCTTTATCGATGGCTTCAACCTTGTACAAGAAGCAGTGGATCCGGAACAGTACCGTAAGGTAATGAAGAAGATCTTTGAAAAGCTGGAACAAAGCCAGCATTATCGAATGATGACACACGAAAAGGACTGAGTCCGTATTATGGGACAACAGTTTTGATAATATAGATTCTGGAGGAGTGTATGACAAGGCAAGTCAAGTCCAAACAGCGTGTCGCTGACCACGGTGAGGTGTTTACAGCCGACCGTGAAGTCAATGCCATGCTGGATTTGGTGAAACAGGAGACGGAGAGAGTGGATAGCCGTTTCTTGGAGCCGGCCTGTGGTGATGGCAATTTCGTTGCTGAAATCCTTCGCAGGAAGTTGGAGGCTGCCAAGAAAAGAGCGATTCCGCCGAAGAAAAAGAAACCGCTGCCGATGGAATTCGAGAAACAGTCGGTGATCGCAGTGGCAAGCATATATGGCGTGGATCTTATGATGGACAATGTGATTGCATGCAGGGAACGCCTATATGATATTTGGAACAAAGAGTACGAAGCTATCTGCAAGAAGGAAGTCAGTGAAGACTGCAGAGAGGCTGTAAGGTTTATCCTCAGCCGAAATATTGTCTGCGGTAACGCGCTGAGCCTGAAGGTGGTGGATGACGAGGGAAACGATACAGAGGAACCAATAGTTTTTTCTGAGTGGGCTTTCATCATGGGAAATAAGATGCAGCGGAAGGATTACCGCTTCGATAAACTGCTGGCCGGAGAATATGAACCTAAGGCCAAAAAGAAGAAAAAGAAGACCGAGCCGGAAGGACAGATGAGTCTGCTTTCCATGCTGGAAGAGAAACCGAGTGACGAAGGAGAATTCCTAACCTCCTATGTCGCGGACTATAGGAGGATTCAAGATCATGGCGAATAATCTCTATAACACAATGTACAATCCGGACGTGCTGTCGTGTATAGCCAATCTGTCAAATGATGAGGTTTTCACGCCACCAGAGGTTGCTAATCAGGTGTTAGACATGCTTCCTCAAGAGCTGTTTTCCGATCCGAATACAACATTTTTGGATCCTGCATGCAAAAGCGGTGTTTTTCTACGTGAAATCGCCAAAAGACTGTTAAAAGGTTTGGAGAACCAATATCCTGATCTTCAAGAACGGACGGATCATATATTCCAAAAACAGCTATATGGTATTGCAATAACTGAATTGACAGCTCATTTGTCACGTAGAAGCTTATACTGCTCCAAATTCCCTACGGGCACGTATTCTGTTACAAGATTCCCTGATGATAAGCCTCAGGGGAATGTGCGATATAAAATCGTACAACATAGATTTGTTAATGGGAAATGTGTTTTCTGTAATGCGGCAGAGTCTGAATATGGAAAAGAAAAACGAGGCGATGACCTTGAAACCCATGCTTACGAGCTGATTCATACAACAAAGCCGGAGGATATTTTTAATATGAAATTTGATGTTATCATTGGAAATCCGCCCTATCAATTGTCTGATGGTGGAGCTCAGGCAAGCGCAAAACCTATATATCACTATTTTGTTGAGCAAGCTAAGAAAATGAATCCGAGATATTTGACAATGATAGTTCCTGCAAGGTGGTATGCAGGAGGTAAAGGATTAGATGATTTTCGTGACAGAATGCTAACGGATGAACATATTAAGGAATTACACGATTTCCCGAATACGGATGATTGCTTCCCAGGAGTAAATATTCGTGGTGGTGTGTGCTATTTCTTATGGGACAAAGATTATGATAATAGAACTAAACTGGTTAATGTTGTAACACATGATCAAGATAAGACCGATAGCATGATGCGAAGTTTGAAATACGGAGATTTGGACATTTTCTTGCGTTATGGGAAATCGCTTTCAATATTGGAGAAGGTGATGACGGCGTGTGGAGATAATGTTATGGCAAAGCATGTATCTTCAAGGAAGCCTTTTGGATTAAGTACGGACTTTGCAAAATCTTCTGGTTTTAAGTCAAAGCCTACAGGTATGGACTATCCAATACCATGTTATGGAAAGGGTAAAACCATAGGTTACGTTGAATTCAATAATATTCCCAACCACCAAGAGTGGATTGGTAAATGGAAAGTATTTACTTCGCGTGCCAATAATATTGGAACGGAACTAAATGATGATAATCTGAACACTTTTTTAGGGAAAAAGGAAATATGCACAGAGTCTTATATAGTTATTGGTGCTGACATGGATTTATCGGAACAGCAGGCTATAAATCTATCGGAGTATCTTCAGACAAGGTTTGCTCGTTTCTGCCACAGCCTAGCGAAGGCAAGTCAGGATGCTACTTCTAAAACCTATAGATTTGTACCGGTACAGGATTTTAATAAAGGGTGGACAGACGAAGAACTCTACAAAAAATATAAACTGACAGATGAAGAAATTGAATTTATCGAAGCAACAATTAAGGAAATGGAGTGAGGTGCGTTATGACTAAGTGGATGATTCCTTGCAATGTAAAGAATTTCAACATAGTTGAACATTTCAAAAGCGAAAAGACCGCCTTTTTTAAGAGAAATCGAGCACTTGCGGTTGGAGATGAGGTATACATTTATGTCGCAAAACCGTTTTCGGAAGTGAAGTACAAAGGGCATGTTATAAAAACTGGAATTCCAGCAAATGAGATAGATATAAAGTATGGTGTTCCCCGTGGGGAGGAAAAAAGTTTCATTGAAGTAGAGCTTGATAAAGTCTTTCCAGAAGGAACATTCACCGGGAAGGATTTAATGGATCATGGGTTGGGGCAGGTTGTCAACCAACAAATTATCCGTGGAAAAACAGAAGAATATATTCTTGCAATCGAAAACCAACTATAAATATGCAAGGTATATTGATGGAGGTAATTGAACATGACTGAAATGGAGTTTTTTCCTCAAAGGCCAGATTCGGATCCGAAGATATACGCATATGAACACATAGGCGTTGAATCACAAAAAGGTTATATCAAAGTAGGATATACGATTCGTGATGTCGAGGATCGCGTATATGAGATTGAGCATACAGGCGGGGTACCATACCGTATTCTGGCATATTGGAACGCGATGAAGAATGATGGCAGCGTTTTCACCGACCATGATGTTCATGCTGTTCTGAAGAAGAAGGGTTATAGACAGCTTAATGAGGGCGAAGACCGTAACGAATGGTTCAAGTGCTCTCTGAATGACGTTAAAGCAGCGGTTACAGCGGTTCAGACAGGAACAGAGAATGTTGAGAACAGAACACAGACTTTCGCCATGCGTCCGGAGCAGGAACAGGCTGTAGAAATGACGATGAAGTATTTCAAGTCTGCCTACGAAGAGAACAGCGGACGTACTCCTAAATTCTTGTGGAATGCTAAGATGCGTTTTGGAAAGACCTTTGCGTCATATGAACTGGCAAAGAAGATGGGATTCAAGAGGATCCTAATCCTTACCTTTAAGCCGGCAGTTCAGACAGCATGGCGTGAAGATCTGATGACACATGTGGATTTTGAAGGTTGGCAGTTCATCACACGGCCTACTACACCAGGCGGATTGTCTAATGATGAACAATATAAAAGAGCAGATCAGAGCAGACCAATCGTGTGCTTCGGTTCTTTCCAGGACTTTCTGGGAGTTAATAAAGAGACCGGCGGCATCAAGGCAAATAACGAGTGGGTGCATACCACCAACTGGGATCTGGTTATATTTGACGAATATCATTTTGGCGCGTGGAAGGATAGCGCAAAGAAGCTCTTTGAATCTGATGAAGATACTTACGATGAGGATCTGGCGAAGTATGATGCCGGTAATGCTTATGACGAAACATGGCTGCCAATAACGACACAGTATTATTTGTATCTGTCCGGCACACCTTTCAGAGCGCTAAATTCCGGTGAGTTTATAGAAGAACAGATTTATAACTGGACATACTCTGATGAACAGAGAGCGAAGGAAGAGTGGAAGGGTGATAATAATCCGTATGCTGCTCTTCCGAGAATGGTCATGTTGACATACAAGATTCCTGAAAGTATTCAGCGGATCGCCAAGCAGGGAGAGTTCGATGAATTTGATCTGAATGTGTTCTTCTCCGCTGAAGGCAAAGGGAAAGACGCGCACTTCGTATTTGAAGACTATGTACAGAAGTGGCTGGATCTTATTCGCGGATCATATCTGGAGACATCTGTTGATGAACTGAAGCTTGGTGCCCAGAAGCCTCCTATGCCGTATTCTGATACCAGACTTCTGAATGTTCTTTCACATACGCTTTGGTTCATGCCAAACGTCGCGTCCTGTTATGCAATGGCAAATCTGTTGGCGCAGAAACAGAACAGTTTTTATCATGATTACAAAGTTAATGTTTGTGCAGGCACTCAGGCCGGCATCGGCGTTGCTGCACTGGAACCGGTCCGTCGCTCCATGGGTGATCCGCTTGAAAGCAAGACCATCACACTTTCCTGCGGTAAGCTGACCACCGGTGTTACGATCAAACCTTGGACAGGAATCTTTATGCTGAGAAATCTGTCCAGTCCGGAAACATATTTCCAGGCCGCATTTCGCGTGCAGAGCCCGTGGGAGATAACGAAGGATAATGGGGAACGTCAGATCATAAAGCAGGAATGCTATGTATTCGACTTCGCTCTTGACCGGGCACTCAGACAAATCTCCGATTATAGTTGCCGTTTGAATGTTGCTGAAAGCAATCCAGAGAAGAAAGTGGGTGAGTTTATAAACTTCCTGCCGGTATTAGCCTACGATGGAAGCGCAATGCGTCAGGTCAATGCGGCAGAAATTCTGGATATTGCAATGGCAGGTACCTCCGCGACGCTGCTGGCTAAGCGTTGGGAGAGTGCTTTGCTTGTTAATGTTGATAACGATACGCTTGCAAGGCTTCTGGCAAGCGATGAAGCTATGGATGCTCTGATGAGAATCGAGGGCTTCCGTAGTCTTAATGCCGATATTGAAACAATTATTAATAAGTCCAATGCGGTAAAGAAGGCGAAGAAAGAGGGCGAAAAGCTTACTCCGAAAGAGAAGAAAGAACTTACTGAGGCTGAGAAGGAATATAAGTCTAAACGTAAGATGATCCAGGAGAAGCTGATCAAATTTGCTACCCGTGTTCCTGTCTTTATGTATCTGACGGACTACCGTGAGTACAGCCTTCAGGATGTTATTACACAGTTGGAGCCGGATCTATTTAAGAAGGTTACCGGTCTGGATGTTAAAGACTTTGAGCTTCTGGTTTCCCTGAACGTATTCAATGAAGCGCTCATGAATGACGCTGTCTATAAGTTCAAGAGATATGAGGATGCCAGCTTGATTTATACCGGAATTGATAAGCATACCGGTGAGAACGTCGGTCTGTACAGCACCGTCATTTCTCGTGAGGATTATGATGCGATGGCAGGTCAGCTTGCTGACTCAATGAAAGCTGATGCTCAGAGGGAAGATGATCTTCCGGAGCGTCCGGTATTCACCAATATCAGCAATTATTCATATGACGATGATGACGAAGAGGACGATCTTCCGATGGTTGCTGAGCCGAAGACAACCTATGGGGCAAAGCATACACCGATCGTAGGAAGTTCAAAACCGGCAGTCGGTGGTACTTACCGCCCGTCATATGTCCCGCCTACACCTGAAACTCCGGTTCAGAAGAAGCAGGTAATCAAAGTGGATACCAGCGGCGTTCGTGCCGGAACCATTGTAAAGCACAAGGCGTTTGGAATGGGCGAAGTAAAAGGAATCGACGGTTCGAGAATCGTTGTTAGCTTCCAGGGAAAAGACAAAACATTCCAGTTCCCTGGTGCATTTGAGCAGGGATTCCTGTCATTAGACGAATAATAAACAACCGATGGATTGGAAGGAGGAGCGCATGATTGATTTAGAAAAAATGAATCCCATATTGGAAGGATACAAGGCGTACTTTCCGAGCCATTGGGATGATGAGAAATATAAGTGGGAGGCTATCAAACACTTCCAGGATCACTGGAATATTGATGCCGAAAACTTTGGAGAGATGTTCAAGCAGGCAACAGATAAGACATTCAATCTGTTGGCATCCGGCTATGCTTATCCACGGGGTATGATCACAAACTTTGCCAAAGCTGATGATGAAGCAACAAGGGCAATGTTCCGAAATCTTTTCGATGAATCTCAGGATCTGGCAGCAAGGGTGGATGCTTTTCAAACGGCAGCCGAAGAAATGCGATCGAAGTATGACGATGGTACCTGGAGGAACCATTATCAGAACACTAATGCCATCAGCACTTATCTCTGGCTGCGTTATCCGGATAAGTATTATATCTACAAGTATGAGCTGTTCCGTGCCGCAGCTAGAGAGTTGTCATCGGATTACATGCCAAAGAAAAATGGATCCGTGGAGACTTTGATCGGCGGTTTTCAGATGTATGACGAAATCTGTGAAGCCATTAAGGCCGATTCGGAGATAGTGGAGCTTTTCAAGAATGGTATTACAGCGAGCTGCTATCCTGATCCAGAACTTAAGACCGCAACTATAGATGTCGGGTTCTATCTTGCACGTTTTTATCTGAGCGCCCAGAATGCAGAGAAGGATGAGAATGAATGGTTTCCGAAGACGGAGGACTACACACCGGAACTTGGCGTAGAGGACTGGATTGAGTTACTGAATGATAGCTCTGTATTTACAGGAAGTAGCCTGAAAATTGTTAAGAGGTTGAAGGATTATGGCGGTGCAGCTACATGCAAGCAGCTTTCCGTCAAGTATGGTGAGAATCCGAATTTTTATAATAACGGATCACAGTCACTTGCCAAGAGAATTGCTGAGAAAACGGGCTGCCCGGTTATGATCAGAGATACAGAGAATTCACGTTGGTGGCCGGTCCTTTATGTCGGAAAAGAAGCCGACAGCTCCACAGATGGCGTGTATATTTGGAAACTGCGGGATGAGCTGTCAGAGGCTTTGGAGAAGGTCGATCTGAGTGATATTCCTCTGTATGTAGATGATATTCCTGCAATATGGAAAATCAGTCACGGGTCGATATCGGAAAGAAACAGATCGATATTTGAAGACCGGAAAGTAGCGGTTGTTCATAGCACAACAAAAGCAAAGGCTGTTTCAAAGGTCTCTCAGGGTGAGAGCTTTATGGACAGCATTAAAAAAGGCGATTACTTCTATCTGTGTTACGGAAACAGCATCAGAATCCTGGGCCAGTTTACAACTGATAAGCCAGTGCTTAATCCGGAGATGGAAGACGGATGGTATGAAAGGTCCTATCGTGTTATCGCCGAATCAAAGGATACTTCTGCGTATAAGGGTGTCCAGAAATGGTGGTCACCAAATGATAACTCTACCTGTATCAGAGTTGATAACGATGACCAGAAGTTGTTTGAAGAAGCCATTCTTGTTCCATATTTTGATATGACGATAAACAAGCTGTTTGGAGATGCTGATCAGAAGCAAGGCTATTGGTGGCTGACTGCTAATCCAAAGATATGGAGTTTCGCTGATCTTAAAGTCGGTGAAGAGCAGAGCTATACGCTGTATAACGAAAATGGTCATAAGAGACGTATTTTCCAGAACTTCCTTGACGCAAAGGTCGGTGACATTGTGATCGGTTATGAAGCAAATCCCGTAAAGAAGGTAGTTGCGCTTGCTAAGATTACGCAGGCCAATGATGGAAAGTCTATCTATTTTGAAAAAACAGAAGGACTGACATCGCCTATCGAATATCTGGATCTGAAAGCGTGTCCGGAGCTTGAAAAGATGGAGTTCTTTGTTCAGCCAAACGGAAGCTTGTTCAAGCTTACTAAGGGCGAATTTGATTTTATCATGGATATCATCCGTGATGATAATCCGCTGAAACAGGCTGATGCTTCAATACAGAAATACACAAAGGAAGATTTCCTCAATAAGGTTTATATGACCGAGGAACGTTACGATGTTCTGGAAGCACTTCTCAGAAATAAGAAGAACCTTATCCTGCAGGGTGCGCCTGGTGTGGGAAAGACCTTTACAGCAAAGAAACTGGCATACGCCATGATGGGAGCGGTAGATGACTCCCGTATAGAGATGGTTCAGTTCCACCAGAATTATTCCTATGAGGATTTCATCATGGGCTATCGCCCGGACGGTGCTGATTTCAAGCTCACAGATGGTATCTTCTATAGGTTCTGTCAGACAGCTGCGAATCATCCGGACAAGGAATTCTTCTTTATTATCGATGAAATCAACCGAGGAAATATGAGCAAGATCTTCGGTGAACTGCTTATGCTGATAGAGAAGGATTATCGTGGAACCAAGGCAACACTGGCCTATAGCGGAATGCCTTTCTCTGTGCCGGAGAATCTGTACATCATCGGTATGATGAATACGGCAGATCGAAGTCTTGCCATGATCGACTATGCACTCAGGAGAAGGTTCAGTTTCTTTGAAATTGAGCCGGGATTTAATTCAGAGGGATTCACTAAATATCAGAATGGGTTTGCGAACGAGACCTTCAATGCGTTGATTGACCAGATCAAGGCACTGAATAAAGAGATAACAGATGATAAATCGCTTGGACGCGGATTCCAGATCGGCCATAGCTATTTCTGCGGAAGAGAGGAAGCCGGTTGCACTGATGAGTGGATGCGTTCTGTTGTAGAATTTGATATTTTGCCTATGCTTGGAGAGTACTGGTTCGATGAGCCGGACAAGCTTTCCAGATGGGAAAAGAATTTGCGTGGAGTGTTTGATGATTAAGGATAAAAGCATATTTATCAAAAACATATACTATATGCTTTCCTATGCATTTCAGATTTTGAAGCAGTCAAATTATGAAGAGGTGGCTTCGGAGAAGTTTGAGAACGCACAGGATCTTTTTGCTGCAATTCTAAGTAAGGGTATTGCTCAGCAGTTGAAACAGGGATTATACCGGGAATACATCACGAAGAACGAGACACTTTCTGTCATGCGCGGCAAGTTGGACATGCCGGAAACAATACGAAACAGGATTCAGCGCAAACAGAAACTGGCATGTGAATTTGATGAGCTATCAGAGAATAACCTGCTGAATCAGATATTGAAGACTACGATACATTACCTCCTGATTGACGATGGGGTTGATATTGAACGGAAGGTTGCCTTAAAGAAGCTGCTGGTTTTTTTTGATGGAATAGAGCAGATGGAACCGTCGGAAATTCCGTGGAGCCGCATTCATTATCAGCGAAATAGTAAGAATTATGAGCTACTGATAAATATCTGCTACTTTGTTCTTGATGGAATGCTTCAGACCACCGAAAAGGGTGAGTATAAGATGGTTGCAGTTTCTGACGAGCATATGTCAAGGCTGTACGAGAAGTTTATTCTGGAATATTATCATCAGCATCATACATATCTGACAGAGGTAAAGGCTGGGCAGGTTAAGTGGGATTTGGTAGGTGACATTGCGGAGTCAATGATCCGGTTCCTGCCGATTATGCAAACGGATATTATGCTTCGTTTGAAGGAGAAGATTTTGATCATTGATGCAAAGTATTATGGTCAGACTTTACAGAAGCAGTTTGATAAGTATACCCTGCATTCAGGGAATGTGTATCAGATTTTTACATATGTGAAAAATCAGGATAAAGATAATACTGGGAATGTTGCCGGTATCCTTCTGTATGCGAAAACAGATGAGGATATCACACCAGATTGTATGTTTAATATGGGTGGCAATCAGATTGGAGCGAAGACACTGGATTTGAACAAAGACTTTTCACTGATAGCAGCTCAGCTGGATAAAATTGCAGAAGATTACTTTGGAAAAAATATATAAATGGAGAATTGAAATATGAGTAATATTTTTGCAGATTTTTTGCTTAATGCTGGCTTATATGATAGCCAGGAGATTACAAAAGAAAATATAGATCAATTGATTGAATTGGTGGATGGCAAGGTAAAAATTGATTGTTATTGTAAGGAATGCCAGGAGAAGAGAGTTTATAAAGGTATTCCAATCAGGCGTTTTTGGTTGGATGAAGATCATGATACAATAGACGGACAATCCTTGGCAGAAGGAATAAAGAGTTATCAAATGATATGTGATTTGGATCATACGCCTATTCCATCAGGAGGGAGCAGGCCAGAAGAAAATGAGTGGGAGTGGATTAATTGGCAGATAGAAGAGGATGCCAGATTAATGACATTTAAGTTTGTTTGTTCAATGGATGATACCCATCATTTGGATTTTGTCGTTATAGCTGATCAGAAATCTATGAAAAAAATTGGCCAATATCCTTCAGTCGCTGATCTTGAATTTCCGGAACTGAAATTATACAAAAAAGTCTTGTCTGCTGAAGATATGAAAGAGATGAAAAAAGCAATTGGACTTAATGCACAAGGGATTGGCGTTGGATCTTACGTTTATTTACGAAGAATCGTGGAGCGGCTAATATATAAAGCTCAGGAGAAGGCTATTAATGATGGGACAGTGAATCAAAAAGAAATGGAACGTCTGAGAGTCGTTGATAGAATCAAAGAATTAAAGGGATATTTGCCGGATATGTTTACGAATAATTCGACAATATATGGAATTGTAAGCAAAGGGATACATGAACTGAGTGAAGAAGAGTGTTTGCAATATTTTCCCATACTTAGAGATAGCATATTTATGATTCTTGAAAAATGGGAAGAGGAGCGCAAAAGAATTGAAACAGAGAAGAGACTAGCAGCGTCTCTTTCAAAAATATCATCTGAAATAAAATAAACAACAAGATAGAGAACTCTGGCGATGAGCCGAGAGCCGCTATATAGTGTGACACAATGGATTGTATTAGATTCTTGCGTATTAATTGTAAAGGAGCACTTTAGAAAGGGTGGATGATATGGGAGAGCATTTCGGAAAATGTGCTTTGTGCTGGAACGAGACTGTATTGGAATTAAGCCATATCGTGCCGAAATTGGTAATAAGAGAATTAAAAAAGACTTCTGTTGGTGCGATTAGGAATACTGCTAATCCTAATGGCACAGTACAGGATGGGGAAAAAGATTACATGCTTTGTGGGGACTGTGAAGATTTGTTCAATGTATATGAAACAGAATTTGCAAAGGCTGTATTTCACCCATATGTAAGAGGCGAATCTGATACCTTTAACTATGATGAAAAATTATTTTATTTACTTACATCAATAAGTTGGAGAAGTTTATATCAAGATTTGCTGGATTTTGTGCCAAATCATGTAGTCGGGATAGATGCGCTGGAATGTTTGATTGAATCAGAAAAAATCATGCGAGATTTTCTTTTACATAAGAGGACTGATATAGGAACAATAGAAAATCACATTTTCTTTTTTGATCAGGTAATAAGTATGGAAGGAACAGAGCATGGTATCAGTAGTGCCGAAGCTAGGCCAAATGAAACTATGCATAGAAGTGTTTCGAGTTATACGTCATGTGATGAAGTTGGGAATACTTATTTCACAATAACAAATATGATGGGGCTTGTGCTAATTACATATTATAAGCTTGGTCCAAATGAGAGACTCGTAAACACAAAAGTTGTCAATGGCATAGGAACGATTGCAGCAAAAAATCAGCAGATGCAGAGTTCAGCATGTGGAGAATTTTCGTATATGATGCAGAATGCTACGGAAGCAGCAAGCTCGATGAGTGAAAATCAAAAGCAGAAGGCAATAGAGCGGATCAAAAAAGTTGGTGAGGATATTGTAAATTCTGCAGCCTATAAAGATTGGGTAAATGATCAAAATATAAAGAGATAATTACAAAACAGCGGCCTCTGGTGATGAACCGGAAGCCGCTATCTTTTTAATCCTTTTTATAAAAATTGGTCTCGTAGCCGTCGCCTCTGATCAGGATATCAGGCATCCAGTCAGGAGACTTGTCCATAGCAGAAGAAATGCTATTGACTTTCGTATTTTCAGGACATTCGATAATTAGTTCATCATGGACATGACCGCATATCTGCTGGTCAGAGAGGTTATGCATGGCATAGCAGAGAAGGTCTCTGGATACGGCCTGCACGATATTCTCTACGAACTTCGGACCATAGGATTCTATACGTTCCCATTTCTTGGTAGATCCGATACCTTCATAGGTTACGGATTCACCACCGAATTTGTTTTCACCAATCTTAGGTTTTACATAGCTGAGCATTCTGCCTGAAGGAAGTTTGATAAGGAGCATGCCGCTTTTGTAGCAGAAATGGATTCCATTTACTTCGGTCGGAATGCGTTGCTTGATGGCGGTCTTTACAGCATTATCGACATTCCACCAAAAGGCTGTAATCATAGGATTGGAATTGCGCCAGGAATCAACCAGTGGCTGTAATTCTTCCTCTGTTAATCCCATCTCCAAGGCTCCCATTGATTTCAAGGCACCTACGGATCCACCGTAGCCAAGGGCAAGCTCCGCGATTTTACCTTTTTGTCTGAGGTGAGAGTTTACACCATGCTTTTCGACAGGTACTCCAAACATTTGACTTGCTGATGCACAGTAGATATCTTTTCCTTCGGCAAATATTTTGGAACGCCAAGCTTCACCGGCAAGGTGCGCAAGAACTCTGGCTTCGATAGCAGAGTAGTCGCTTACGATGAATTTGTATCCTGGTCTTGCAATGAAGGCGGTACGGATTAGCTGGGAGTTTCCAAAAGTTTGTGTAAACCTCTGAATTGATGTAAGATAATCTTATTCAGTTCGGAGGTTTTATTTATGGCACGTAGAAAAACGGATTCACCTCAGAAAGCAGCTCTTCGAGAAAT
>NZ_JASGBQ010000030.1 GCF_030053595.1 Fusibacillus kribbianus | reverse complement strand
ACGCTAAAAACCGGCTTGATTATCCACAGTGGATTCTCAAACCGGTTTTTTTGCTCCAAAAACGAAGGAGCGTTGCTCCTGACCCGATATCGCTTAGATTTCAGGTCATTATGCAACACTCCCTTGGAGCATTATATAAAAAGTGTCAAAACTCAAAGACCTCAATCAGGAGTATTCGGAGCTTCTTAAAAAGAAGAAGGATGCCTATGCTGAATACCGAAAGATTAAAGAGGAGAACAAAGAACTTCAGATGGCAAAACACAATCTGGAGCGGTTCCTGAATCAGCAGGAAGAAGAACAAAAACAAAAAGAAAAACAACAAAGCAAAAGCGGACAGTCGCTATAATTCTCTTGGGGTATTTCATCGGAATTGATTCCGGTGGGGTACCCCGCTTTTTGTATTCTAGCGTTGCACAGCAATGCGTAGCTCCGATGAGAATCATCGGTTCAGGGGTATTAGGGTGCACACCCTAACAAGCGACTGAAGCAATCTTATATAAGATTGCACTGCTTGCGAACTTGTTCGCAAAAAGAAAAAATCTTGTCCCTTAAATTGTGCACCTATGTTATAATGGCCTTAAAAAGCCAGGACATAATGGAGGCGTTATGGAATTTAAAGAATATAGAGATGAAATTAACCATATCTTTGCTGCTTACAGTAGAAGAGGTTTTGTTGATTATTATAATTGCAGAGGTTTGTGGAGCGATATGACAAGTCTTATGACTGAGGCCACAGCTGATCTTGGAAGACAGGGACAATATAAGGAATTGTTTGAACTGGCTAACAAAGCATTTTTGAAATGGGCGAAAACTGACAAGGATGATTCCGATGGGGAGACTCAGGATTTTGTTTGTTACGTTTTCGATGCCTGGGATGCGGTATATGCTGCAGATGATCCTAAAACAAATCATGCCAAGATGCTGGAATGGTTTCTTAAGAATCTGGATGGTTCTGTTATCGATTACATGGAGGATGAACTCTACAGATATATGATGGAGCACTTCAAAGAAGAAGAACTCCTGAATAAGAAAATGAATTTTCTGAAAGAGAAGATAGAGCTTCTGGAGAAATCGGAAGATCATTTCTATGTGGAATTTCATTTGCCAAGGTGTCAGGAACGAGTGTTGACTCTTATGGGAGAATTGAAATACCCAATCGACGAGGTGCGTCAGTATGCTGGAACAATTAAGAGTTACTTTGTTAAGGAGAACCTTGCCAAGATTGAACTTGACTACGGTAATCTTGATGAGTCCATTGCAATTTATGAGGAACTCGCAGAGCGCGAAGAACAGAGATGGGGCAGAAACAAGTATCGTGAAAAACTGATGCACATATATAAAGATTATAGTAATCAGGAAAAATATTTTGAAAATCTGAAGTTGGCCATGCGTGCTGCTGTGGGAAACATGGAACTTTGGGAAGAGTATAAATCGAATTTTTCAAAGGAAGATTGGCCTGCAGCTCGAGAGGAAATATTTGGTATCATTAAGAAAACGGATTACAGGGCAAGCAGCTGGTATGCAGAGGAAGACCGATATGATCTTGTTATGGATATCGTAGAAGCCTGTGAAGATACAGATCTGATAAAATCATACGAGAAGAAATTGAAAAAGTTGTATCCGGAAAGATGTCTTGTTGTACTTTCTGCCAAGGCAGACAGAGTTGCACATGATGGTAATAAGCGATCTGATTACAGAAAACTGGCAGGGCTTCTTAGGTGGATACAGAGATACCCAGGAGGCAATGAAGTGGCAGAGCAGCGAGCGCAGAAATACAGAGATACCTATCCACGCCGAAAAGCCATGTTCGAAGAATTAATAAAATTTTAGGAGGGTGCTATGGGAGAAATATGTGAGATTTGTAAAAAGAATCCTGCCAAGATCCGTATAGGTAATCATTCCTACTGTTTTGACTGTCATAATGAAATGGCACTTCGTGATATGGGAATAGATGACAGTTTTACCTATGCCAAGAATATGTCTGTCATAGAACCAAATGGAAAGATGCACACCTTTGAGATAGAGCATATTGTGCTTGGGTCAATTGTTAGTTGGGAGGCAAATGAGATAGATGGAGAGTATCGTTTCCGATTAATTTCCGATGTTGATGAGGATGGAACTGCGGTCGCTCAGAAACTATTTCGCAAAATCGTGGACGGGGTTTGTTCAAAAACGCTGCAGGAGCATAAAAGTGAATGGGGAACTTCATTCTCGTTAAAGAGTAAAGGAAACATACAAATTATTGAAGATGAGGATAATGACTGGGGACCGGCCTTTGTAATAGATGGAAAAAAGTTTACGCCTGAGGAATTTGCAGAACTTATAAAAGGATATGTCAGCTTCCAAATGCAATATCAGATTAAAGATGGATCTGACAAATTGCTTGGAGATAACGAATATCTTGTTCCGGTTAAAATATCCAAGCAGGGACTGATGGAAGAACTTGAGACAGCACTTGCAGTTACTACAGACAGAGGAGGATTTCTTTCATATAAAAATGTTCCTGCATTTGATGAACTGTTCTATAAAATCCTTGATAAGCTGCAGGTTCTAGATGATGCACTTGAAAGAGAGAAGGCTCAGGAAATAGGCAGAGCTATCGCAAAGCGACTTCGTGAAGTGGAGCACGATGATGACTGGTTCCCGGTAGGAGACATACAGATGATCTGCAGGATTGTAGACCCATATGGAACTGATGAAGAACTACAGCGATATTTGGAGGGGGAAGAATAATGTCCAGGGGAACAAATCAGAAAATCAGATTCAAATATTACAAATGGAATGTAGAAAAAAACTTGTTCCAAGACATAATGGTGACTGGTTTGTTGTAAGTCCGTGGGCCCTTACCTGGGACGATGAGAATTATTATCTCGTTGCCTTTGATGATTTGGACCACCGGGTTAAGCATTATCGTGTTGATAAAATGATGCGAATTTCCATCGAAGATGAGAAAAGAGATGGAAGGGAAGAATTCAAAAACTTTGATATGGCAGAGTATTCCAAAGCGACCTTCGGAATGTATCAGGGAACAAAGACAAATGTAAAAATACGATTTGCTAATTATATGTGCGGTGTCTTTATTGACAGATTCGGAAAAGATATCAGTATCAGGAAAGTAGATGAGGAGCACAGCGAGATCAATGTCAATGTGAATGTCAGCCCGCAGTTCTTTGGCTGGATATTCAGTCTTGGCAAGGATGTAAAGGTAGTCGGACCAAGCGAAGTAGTAGAGCAGATGAAAGAGTGTGCAAGGGCGTTTCTTGAAAATATGAATTAAATAGTAGTTATGTGAATTGGGCAATTGCTGCAGATAATACTGTGGTGGTTGCCCGTTTTTTGCGTCAAAAAGCGTCAAAAAGGACAAATGGCTTAGTTGTAAAACTTAATTCCAGTCATAGTGCTAAAAAGGGGCTGATTTGCGACTTTGAGTACATATGGTAACAAATTCTACCTTTGAAGATCTGAAAAAACGTGGTAAAATCGTTATGTCAAGTCTGTTTGTTTGCATAGCAAACAGACGACTGGAATATCGTGAGCAAAAGTAAATTCCACCCGTCTTATATGAATTATGAGGCGAAGTGGTTACCTGTCTGCTCTGTTGTATTTTATTTATTTAAGAGATCCGGTTTTAACATGACGTCGTCTGGGGAGACTTCAAATTGTCCTGTTAGAACCGGAATTCTTTTGTCTATAAGAAGCTTTGCAAGTGCGAATGGTGTTGCACCATTCAGGCTGTCTCTGGCTGTTGAATTGATGTGACTGGCCAGTTTGTTGATATCGTCCTGAGTATATCCTTGCATGCTTTTTCCTTTGGGAATGACATACCTTATATATTCATGATTCTTTTCCAACTTACCCTTCTGACTGGAAGAGTATGGATCGCAGTAGAAGACATAGCAGCGCCTCTTGCCAGAAGTATCCTTTTCAATGTCCCAAGGGTTTTTAAACTCAGGGCCATTATCTGTGAGAATAACTTCAAAGTACTTCCTAAATAATCTTGGAGTGATAGTCTCATAAAGGTTATTGATAGCATTAATAACACATTCCTGAGTGCATTTTTGAAGCAGGATTATGATCATAAAATTACAGCTTCTAAATAGAAGAGTCATAAGACATTTCCCAGATGTACGAGTTCCTTTAACAGTATCAAGCTCGACTACAGAAGCATCAGGGTGGTGTTCCATATAGAATTCAAAATCCTTGTAAGTCCGCTTGTTTCGATAAATCTGATTAAGGTGTCTACTGTCTGGTTTGCTGTCGGAACGACGCTTTTTGTAGCGTACACGACGGTGTAAATCGATGTTTCTGGCTGCAAAGACACGCTGATCCAGATAGTTGTAAAGCGTTCTCCTGCAAACAGGGATATCATCAGCATGGACAGCAAAGATATGACTAAGCGGCTGCCCCTTCTTTATTAGTGGAGAGATTATTGCATCAAGTTCGGCAAGTTCTTCAGGAGTCATATTTATGCCTTGACGTGAAGTGGTAAGCGTGGCTTCATATGCTGCCTGAGCTTTGGCTGCATGATAATAATGCTTCTCTAAGTGGCAATGGTTCCTTTCATCGCAACCGTTACAGACGTAAGGCGGTTTGAATGGAGCATCACACGTGTACTGGTTATCATCAGGGCAATTATGGTGATGTTGAAACAGGTTACACGACTTACATTTTCTTTTGCAGATTATGCTGCCACACATATGTTGAAGCGTACATTCCTTGTAATTCCGACAATTACTGCAACCGTGTGCACTTCCGGAGGCTTTACGTGTTTCCATATGAAGTTTTATTTCTTTAGCAATAGTAGAAGGATCTTTGCCAAGTGCTTTCCCAATGTCAGTGAAAGAGGACCCTCTTACCAGTTCTTGCTCAATAAATGTTCTGTCAGTAAGAGAAAGATGACGTTGTTTTTTCTTTTTGCTTGCCATAAGTATTCCTTTCTGGCAGACAGATAACCAGCATCATCATGAATCAAATAAAGAGTTTGTGCAAGACTTACTTCCAGTCCAAGAGAAAAAATAATGGTTTGACTGGAAATAAGGAATTCATTCTACAAGAGTAAAAACTCTTCAGGTGCTTTTTATGTTGGAAATAAAGTTTTGCTGGTATTTTTAAACCCCACCTGTTGAAATAAACTGTGTCTGTAAAAAAGAAAATTCAGGGAAACGGAGGTACTGGCAATGAAGGGATTTCATACAAGCAGCGGATACATGGGACTGGTGGGAGACAGATATATTTTATTTGCCAGTGAGGATGATTACTACGATTACATGAGTGACTAAAGAAGGGCAGAAAGAAATCGGAAATGCCCCGGACAGATATGAGTTTCAGCAATGGAAAGGAAGGACGAAGAATGGAAAAGATTTATTTTACACTGGCGGGAACAAAACATTATTATGGATCTGATTTTCTGAAAAAGGGAATGAAAATCGATCTGGAAAAAGAGCCGGATAATGAGGTTGATAAAGAGGCGATCCAGGTAAAGGTGGAAGGACTCGGAAAGATCGGGTATGTGGCGAACAGTCCCTATACCGTTCTGGGTGAGAGCATGAGCGCCGGCCGTCTTTATGACAAGATCGGAGACTGTGCGAAGGGGAAGGTCATTCTGGTAACTCAGGCCGGAGCTCTTTGTAAATTATGTAAGAAGAGTATCGCCGGACAGGAAGTCCTTGAAGAGGAAAACCCGGAGCAGGAGGGATTTTCTGAGCCATAGGTTCCCTTTATGACAGGGAACGATAAGAAACAATATTATGGGCAATGCCAAATATGATCATAAAAATAACGGCCGGAACATTATGGAGCCATATGGCGGCGCACAGAAAATACAATACCGGAAATACAGTCAAAGGCATCGGTATCGGACCGAATTTCTTCTCCAGAAGCGCCGTGTCGCGGCCGCCTGCAAAGTAGCGGGTCCAGACAATATAGTATAAAAAAAGGAACACAATTCCTGCGCAGAACCAAATGCTGCAGTAGTTTATTTTCCTGCGGCTTACAAGAAAACAGATGGCAGCCATGTACAGCATAAGGGATACCGCTGCATTATTTCTCCAAAAGGATCGCAAGGGTAGGGCTGTCAGCATCATACGGAGCTCCTGCGGCGTCGCCGAAGATTCCGCATACCTGAAATCCTGCTTCTTCCGCTTCTCTGGTTAAAGTGTCTTGAGAAAAACAGGTAGTCCATAGATAATAGGGAGTCACCGTGTCCTCTGAAAGGACTGCGATCTGCTCCAGCGTTACGTTGGGCTCATATTTATAATATCCCTGCAGGGCAATATATTCTCCTTCACGCCAGAAGCCGCCCTGATGACAGTGCTCCCAGGTCTGCTTTTCCCCGAAAAGGCTGTACTGAGCCATGGAAAATACATCCAACAGGAATTTGCCGCCGGGCTTCAGGCTGCGGAAGGCCTTCTGCATGATATTTTTTCTGTCGGCGTCAGACAATGCGCCGTAGTCGCAATAGATCATGACGGCAAAATCAAAGGCATGCTCAAATTCCATGTTTAAATAATTCTGATAATGGTATTCAATGGACAGGCCGTTGGAGAGAGCAGACTTTCTGGCATACTCGATGGAGCGGTTCGAATAATCAATTCCGGTGACCTGATATCCCTGGCGGGCAAATCGTTCCGCATACAATCCGGGACCGCAGCCAAGGTCAAGAAGCCTCGGATAAGCTTCCGGAGGAACCGTGTGGGTGATCCAGTCAACAGACCGGTTGATAAAGGACAATTTTCTGCTTGCGCCCTCAAAATCCGGATCGAGATGGGCTTTGAGCATTTGCTTTGAAATGTATTCATCATTCCAGAAGGGGACGTCTGTTTGGGTGTAGATCTGAGGCTTTTTTAACGCATCACGGATTTGTCTGAACATGGGGCCTCCTTTATGTTCCTTTTTATTGGCATCGGTGAACAGATGCTGTCCGCTGTTTAACGGCACTATGGCTTTATCATATCATACCCCAAGACACTCTGCAATGCATGCTCTGTGGGCAGAGCTCCAGGGAACAAGAGGATGTCGATTCATACTGGTCAAAGCGCATAGAATGGATTATAGAATTCCTCTGCTTTTATACTTTTATAATTGTTGGGTAATACTTGCCTGAACAGGCAAAGATCTGTGATCAGAAATCCGGCAGGAACAGCACCGGCAACTACCGCCTGTTCCTGTCGTCTCATTATAAATAGAATTTTTCAGAGCATTAAACGGAAGCTCTGCATTTCTGGCGGTCTTCTGTTTCCAATTCCTTTACAAATGCTTCCACCGAATGTACCCTGGCAGATAATTTGTGCCATCTTTTCAGGGTATCCAGATTCACTTCCGAGAGAATCCGCGCTTTCAGATCCCCGGGAATCGGTCCGTATTCTTCCAGAAGTTCCAGAATTGACTCCGCTTTTCCTTCAGCCTTTCCTTCAGCGCGCTCATCCCTTAACAGCTCTTCCGGTAACATAAACTTTTCCTCCATTTTCCGGCTTTCCTTGACATGCTGGACGGAAGCCTGGAGACGCTTCACAAATTCATCCTCATAATCGTCCATACTCGCTGCCAGATCTGCATCTCTACATTATAATGCTTATTATCTTTATCTTTTGCGTATCTGTCCAGCCTCACACCCCGGTTTTCCGGATGATACACCAGACTTTTTTCCCAGACAACTTCTACTCGCTCAATCGGAAATCCAAAAACCATCTCCAGAAAATCCCGGCAGCTTTCTTCCTGTGTCATAACCGCCCCGAACATGAAATTGAAAATGGTAATAATAAGTGGTTGAAAATTCGAACATAAGTTTGTATAATGGTATCGTAAGGAGGGGAACATAGGTTTGGATAAGGTGATTTTTCATATTGATGTAAATTCTGCGTTCCTTTCCTGGGAAGCGGTTTACCGGATCTATTGTCTGGGAGGGAAAACGGATCTGCGGGAGCAGGTGGCTGCGGTCGGAGGAGATATGGCGATGCGGCACGGGATTATTCTGGCAAAATCCATCCCGGCGAAACGCTTTGGGATCAAGACGGGCGAAACGATCCTGGAGGCGAAACAGAAATGCCCGGAGCTGATTCTGGTACCGCCCAATTATGGGTTATATGAGCAGTGTTCCCATGCTTTCATGGATATTCTGAGGGAGTATTCCCCATGTGTGGAGCAGTACAGCATTGACGAAGCTTTTATGGATATGACGGGAACGGAGCTTTTGTTTGACGAGCCGGTCGTATCAGCGAACCGGATTCGGGAGAGAATAAGGGATGAGCTTGGATTTACGGTAAATATCGGCATTTCAGAAAACAAGCTGCTTGCGAAAATGGCCTCGGATTTTAAGAAGCCGGACCGGGTCCACACCCTTTGGAGAAGCGAGCTTGCTGAGAAGCTGTGGCCGCTCCCGGTAAGCGATCTGTTCTTTGTGGGCAGGGCTACAGCGGCGAAGCTGTTTAAGATGGGGATAAAGACCATCGGTCAGCTGGCACAGACAGACGTGACTTTTTTAAAACGATGCCTCAAGAAGCATGGTGAGGTCATCTGGGCCTTTGCCAACGGATACGATACATCGGTCGTCCGCTCGGAACCGGAAGCCAACAAAGGCTATGGCAACAGTACGACCATTGCGTTTGATGTCACCGATGCGGGAACGGCAAAGCTGGTGCTTCTGGCTCTTGCCGAGACGGTAGGGACGCGGCTTCGGGAAGCCGGTGTGGGGGCGGAGGTCGTTGCGGTAGGAATCAAGACGTATGATCTGCGCTATGCCAGTCACCAGATGGTTCTGCCCAATGCTACCAATATTACAAATGAAATCCATCGGTATGCCTGCCGGCTGTTTGATGATTTATGGGACGGAAGTCCCATCCGGCATCTTGGAATCCATACCAGCCGGATCCGCGATCATGTCAATATGCGCCAGATCGATATGTTTGATCATACCGATTACGAAAAGCTGGAGCAGATGGATCAGGCGGTAGATGCGATCCGCAGGCGTTATGGCAACGATGCAGTCATGAGGGCAGCCTTTGTGGGAGGCAGGATCGACCATATGAGCGGTGGAATCAGCCGGGAGAAACGGACTGTGGATTATAAAAGGCTCCATATAGAGTGAAGGGAAGGAACAGCCTATGGCGTTTGGAATCGGAATTAACAGCGGTCATCAGGAACACGGAGAGCTCAAAGGACCGTACCAGGAGGTTGCGGTGAAATGCTGGTTTACGGCCAGCGGCAGGAGTATGCCGCTGGGCATGAAGCTGAAAACGGAGGATGAGATCATAGAGATCAGAGATATTCAGGTGCAGACAGCGGAAAAGCAGTTTTATGCGGGAATTCTGCATTGGCGGTATCGGTGCCTGGCAGCGGCGGGAAACCGGCAATTTTCTTTTACGCTGTTGTTCCGGCCGGATGAATGTACCTGGAAGCTTTTGGAACCGAGGGAGTGAAACTATGTGCGGACGTTATTATATTGACGATGAGACGGCAAGGCAGATCGAGCGGCTGGTGGCGGACATTGACAGAGAAATGAATCACAGGAAAACCGGGGATATCCGACCTTCAGAACAGGCATTGGTTCTGAAAGGCAGCGGAAACGTGGAACCCACTATTATGCCGGAACTGATGGGCTGGGGTTTTCCTGGTTATTCGGGGAAAGGGCTGGTGATCAATGCAAGGGCAGAGAGCGTTCTGGAAAAACGGAGCTTTCAGGACAGCGTTCTTCACAGACGCTGTATCATTCCTGCCGGTGGATTTTATGAATGGTCACCCCGAAGGGAAAAGTACTGGTTTAAAAGGCCGGGGGAAATTTTATTTATGGCAGGCTGTTACCGCCGTTTTGAGGAAGGAGATCGATTCGTGGTTCTGACGACGGCGGCGAATCCCTCCGTCTTGTGAGTCCATGACCGGATGCCGTTACTTTTGGAGCGGACAGAAATAGAATCCTGGGTGCTGGATGACGGAGCTGTCAAATGGCTGCTGCATAAAAGACCGGGAGCACTGGAAAAGCGGACAGAGTATGAGCAATTGAGGTTATTTTGAAAGAAACGTGACTGGAAACAAAGACACAAAAAGTTCACAAAAAAATTAGCACTCACCTCTTGACAGTGCTAATAATAGGTGTTATAGTACACGTAGAACAAAGGAAGAGAGAAAATAAAATCTCTCCCGGAAAGTTCAGAAAATCAACACTTCGGAATTTTTCCGGTGGTGCAAACTTTAGTTTATGTCAGGAAGGGAGATATGACTTATGTTAATGCCTAGTATTTTTGGAGAAACTTTATTTGATGATTTTATGAATGATTTTGCATTTCCTGATATCGACAGGAAACTATACGGGAAGCATGCAGCAAATCTGATGAAGACCGATGTGAAGGAAAAGGATAACACCTATGAGGTCGCCATTGATCTGCCGGGATTCAAGAAAGATGAGATCCAGATCCAGCTGGAAAATGGATACCTGACCGTCAGTGCGGCCAAGGGGCTGGATAAGGATGAGAAGGATAAAGAAGGCAAATATGTACGCCGTGAGCGTTACGCCGGAAATGTAAGCCGGAGCTTCTACGTCGGTAATCGGGTTCAGAAAGAGGATATCCATCCGAAATATGAAAATGGTATTCTTTCCCTGACGGTACCGAAGGGACAGAAGGCCGTTGAGGAAAAGGCCAATTATATTGCCATTGAAGGGTGATGACCTGACCGGCAGAGCGCAATGCTCTGCCGGCAACCGATTAAAAAGCTGATGAGGGATATTTGGCACCTCTTTATATAGATTGGGCTGCATACAACTGTGTGCAGCTTATTTTTTTGACAGCCTCAGGATGGAACCGCTTTGCCATAAGCTGCTCATCTGTGCTATACTGGTTATAATCAATGGATCGTACTCCGACAGGAAGGAGGAGCATTATGCCGAAGGGAATGAATCAGAAATTCAAGCTGTATCGTTTGGCACAGATCATGCTGGAAAAGACAGATGAGGATCATTATATTACCATGCCGGAGATCCTGGCGGCACTGGAAGAATATGAGATTACGGCTGATCGGAAAAGCATTTATAATGATCTGCGGGATCTGGAAGTGCTGGGGATCGAGGTGGAAGGGGAGCCGGTGGGAAACCGGTATCATTATCATGTGGTGAGCCGTCCGTTCGAGCTGCCGGAGTTAAAGCTTCTGGTGGATGCGATCCAGTCGTCCAGATTTATTACGGAGCGGAAAACAAATGCGTTGATCAGGAAGCTGGAAAAGCTGGTCAGCAAATACGAGGCCATGAAGCTGCAGCGTCAGGTGTATGTGTCTGGTAGGATCAAAACGATGAATGAGAGTATTTATTATACTGTGGACGCCATTCATAATGCGATTTCGGAGAACAGGAAGATCCGGTTCCAGTATTTCCAGTGGAATGTGAAGAAGGAGATGGAACTGCGTCATAAAGGGGCCTATTATCATATCAGCCCATGGGGACTTTCCTGGAAGGATGAGAACTATTACCTGGTGGGCTATGATTCAAACGCAGAACAGATCAAACATTACCGCGTCGATAAAATGCTGCATATCCAGATGTCGGAGGAAGCAAGAGAGGGAAAAGAGCATTTTAAAAAATTCAATATGGCGGATTATGCAAAGAAAAGCTTCGGAATGTTTGGCGGAAAAGAACAGGCGGTAAAGCTTCTGGTGGAAAACAGCCTGGCTGGCGTTATGATCGACCGGTTTGGAAAGGACATTATGCTGATTCCGGCAGACGAGGAACATTTTACTGTGAATGTGGATGTCCACGTCAGCAATCAGTTTCTGGGATGGATCTTTTCTCTGGGTGAGGGTGTGAAGATCGTGTCCCCGCCGCAGGTCGTAGAGCAGATGAATCAGGAAATTGCCCGGCAGGCGCAGAAATACAATGGAAATGCCGGAGCAGAGTGAGTTTTGTAAAGGAGGAAAAGCAGCTCAGGTACGAATATCTGAAGACGGAGCTGGGGTATAGCCTGAAGCCGGTCCTAGATGCCATGTGGGCGTGGGGAGAAGAGTATCAGGCCAAAAATCGCTGACTCACGAATTGACGTTTGCACATCAGCATGGTAGGATAAACAAAGATAAACGCAGCACAGCGTGGCTGTGAAAGGATGAGGCAGAGCGGAGGCGTGAAGAATGGAACTGATACGGAAAATCGAAGCCTTTGTGCCCTGGAACGACCAGGAGGCGCAGGATAAGGAGGAGCTTCTGCGGCTTTTGAGGAGCGGAGGAGAGTTTTATTCCAGAGAGAATCCGACGGCTCACCTTACCGCCTCTGCCTGGGTGGTAAGCCCGGACCGGCAAAAGGTGCTGATGGCATATCATAATCTGTACGATTCCTGGGCATGGCTGGGCGGTCATGCCGACGGGGAGCGGAATCTTCTTTTGAAGGCGGAACAGGAGGTGCGGGAGGAGACTGGTCTTTCGGACGTGCATCCTGTGTCGGATCGCATCTACTCGCTGGAAATTCTGACGGTCAACGGCCACGAAAAGAGGGGGCAGTATGTCTCCTCCCATCTTCATCTCAATGTGACCTATCTTTTTGAGGCGGATCCGGCCCTTCCGGTGCGCAGTAAGCCCGATGAAAACAGCCGGGTTGCCTGGTTTCCTCTGTGGGAGGCGGTTGAACGCTCCACGGAGCCCTGGTTCCGGGAACGGATCTATCCGAAGCTCAACCGGAAACTTTCCCCATTCCTTTCTGAATAACCTCTTGACAAACAGATACACAGGCTCTATACTGCTAAATAGTTTGATATTCAAATAATAAGGGACTAAAACTATTATGCCAGTGAGAATTACAGGAACCGGGAGCTATGTACCGGACAGAATCATAACAAATGAAGATTTGGAAAAGCTGGTGGAGACCAGTGATTCCTGGATCAGGGAACGGACCGGGATCCGGACCCGCCGGATCACAGACCGGGGCGTGACGGATATGGCAGTCCGGGCTGCAAAGCGGGCCATGGAGCAGGCAGGGCTTTTGCCGGAGAGGCTTGGGCTGATCATTGTCGGCACCTCCACCGGGGATTGTCTGTTTCCCTCGACAGCCTGTCAGGTGCAGGCGGCTCTGGGAGCATCCAATGCGGTATGCTTTGATCTGAGCGCGGCCTGCTCTGGTTTTCTGTTCTCCCTCAACACAGCCGCTGCCTATCTGGAGGCCGGCCTGTATCGGTCGGCACTGGTCATCGGCGCAGATGCCTTGTCAAAGGCGGTGGACTGGACCGACAGAAGCACCTGTATTCTTTTCGGAGACGGCGCAGGCGCGGCGGTGCTGCAGCGGACGGAGGCGGACGAGGGCTGCCCCGGCAGTCCGGCAGAGGGCATCGGCCCGTTCCTGATGGGTTCCGACGGCAGCCGGGGCGAATGCCTTATCTGCAGCGGGGGCCCTCTTCGGGGACCGGAAACGCCGGAGGCTTCCTGGGACTATATGTCCATGAACGGCCGGGAGGTGTTTCGGTTCGCGGTAAAAACGGTGCCGGAGGTTTTGGAGGCGGTGCTGGAAAAGGCAGGCCTTAAGGCGGAGGATATCAAATATTTTGTGCTTCACCAGGCAAATGAGAGGATCATCCAGTCGGTGGCAAAGCGCATGAATCAGTCGCTCTGGAAATTTCCGATGAACCTTTCCCGATATGGAAATACCTCCGGAGCAAGCATTCCCATTCTTTTGGATGAGCTGAACCGGAGAGGAAAGCTGGAACGGGGAAGCCGTCTGGTGCTGGCCGGCTTCGGCGCGGGTCTTACCTGGGGAGCAACGGTGGTCGTATGGTAGCGGTAGACTGCACGGCCGGGAAAAGAAATTATGACAGTGATAAAAAATAAAAAGGAGAAAAAGCGATGCTGGAGAAAATGAAGGAACTTATTGCAAATCAGTTAAATGCGGAGGCAGAGGATATCACAGAGGCAACCTCCTTTAAGGACGATCTGGGAGCAGATTCCCTGGATCTGTTTGAGCTGGTTATGGCCCTTGAGGAGGAGTACGGTGTGGAGATCCCCTCGGAGGATCTGGAAAAACTGAAAACGGTAGGCGCTGTTATGGAGTATCTGAAGGATAAGGGTGTGGAGGCATAAATAGAACCGGAAAGGAAACCGATATGAAAACGAGGATTACAGAATGTCTCGGTATTGAATATCCCATTATCCAGGGCGGTATGGCCTGGGTGGCGGAGCACCATCTGGCGGCGGCCGTTTCAGAGGCCGGTGGTCTCGGCCTCATCGGTGCGGCCAACGCTCCGGCAGAATGGGTGAGAAATGAGATCCGGAAGGCAAAGGAAATGACCGACAGGCCCTTTGGCGTGAATGTCATGCTGTTAAGTCCCTATGCCGAGGAGGTGGCTAGAGTCATTGCCGAGGAAAAGGTGGCGGTGGTCACCACCGGTGCGGGAAATCCGGAAAAATATCTGGAGCTGTGGCAGGCTTCCGGCGCGAAGGTGATTCCGGTGGTGGCTTCTGTAGCCCTTGCAAAACGCATGGAACGGTGTGGAGTCGATGCCGTAGTGGCCGAGGGCTGCGAGTCCGGCGGCCATATCGGTGAGCTGACCACCATGGCACTGGTGCCGCAGATCGCAGACGCGGCAACCATTCCGGTCATCGGTGCAGGCGGCGTGGGCGACGGCCGGGGCATGGCGGCCATGTTTATGCTGGGAGCCGAGGCCGTGCAGATCGGAACCAGGTTTGTGGTTTCCGATGAGGCTGTGGTCCATGAAAATTATAAGGATAAAATCATTGCCGCAAAGGACATTGACAGTGTGGTGACCGGAAGAAGCACAGGACATCCGGTACGGACCATCCGGAATAAGACCACCAGAGAATATCTGAGGCTTGAGAAGGAAGGCGCTTCCTTCGAGGAACTGGAGAACCTGACCATCGGCGGTCTCCGCAGAGCGGTGGTCGAGGGCGATGTCTCGGAGGGCAGTGTGATGGCAGGGCAGATCGCAGGTCTGATCAAAAAGAAACAGTCCTGCAGAGAGATTATAGAGGAGCTGATGGCCCAGACCGAGGCTCTTTTCGGAGAATGCAGCTCATGGGTAAAATAGCGTATCTGTTTCCCGGTCAGGGCGCCCAGAAGCCCGGCATGGGAAAGGATTTTTATGAAAACAGCCCGGCGGCCAGAGCGGTTTTTGACCGGGCATCGGAGCTTCTTCAGCTGGACATGAAGAGCCTCTGCTTTGAGGAAAATGACAGGCTCCATGTGACGGAGTACACCCAGGCGGCCATGGTGACGACAAGTCTTGCCATGACGGCGGAGCTTGAAGAACGCGGGCTTGGAAAGCCGGACGTGACGGCGGGCCTGAGTCTGGGAGAATACTGTGCACTGGCACAGGCGGGGGTCCTGGCGGTCCGGGATGCCATTTCGCTGGTGCGGAAACGGGGAATCTACATGCAGGAGGCAGTTCCCGCAGGGGCGGGGGCCATGGCGGCGATCCTTGCTCTGGAGACAGAAAAGGTCCGTGAGGTTATGGATTCCATGGAGGATGTCTGGATCGCCAATGACAACTGTCCGGGTCAGCTTGTGATCTCCGGAAGGACAGAGGCTGTGGCAGAGGCCTGCGCGGCACTGAAGGAGGCAGGAGCCAGAAGGGCAATGCCTCTCAGGGTAAGCGGCCCGTTTCATTCCCCGCTTCTTCTGGAGGCAGGAGAAAAGCTGGCACAGGCGCTGGCTCCGGTGGAGGTCCGGGACCCGGTCATTCCCTATGTGACGAATGTGACGGCCTCCTATGTATACCGGGCGGATGAGGTGAAGGAGCTTCTGCGAAGACAGGTCTCCTCCCCGGTGTATTGGCGGCAGAGCGTGGAAGTCATGGCGTCGGACGGAGTAGATACCTTTGTGGAGATCGGACCGGGAAGGAGCCTTACTTCCTTTGTAAAGAAGATCGTGAAGGGAGCGCAGACTGTTAACGTGGAGACCTGGGAGGACCTGGAAAACCTGAAAGGAGTGCTTTCATGAGGGAAAAGATCGCGGTGGTCACAGGAGCGTCCAGAGGCATCGGAAGAGCCATTGCCCTTCGGCTGGCAAAAGAGGGAGCCTTTGTGATCCTGAATTTCAACGGCTCGGAGGAACGGGCCCGGGAGGCGGTGGCCGAAATCGAGGCGGCAGGCGGAAAAGCGGAAGCGATCCGCTGCGACGTGTCAGATTTTCATGGCGCGGAAGCCTTTTTTGCAGAAATTATAAAGAAATACGGAAGGGTGGACATTCTCGTCAATAATGCGGGAATCACCAGAGACGGCCTGCTCATGAGAATGAGCGAGGAGGATTTCGACAGGGTGATAGCTATTAACCTGAAGGGCGCCTTCAACTGCATCCGCCATGTGTCCCGGCAGATGATAAAGCAGAGGAGCGGCCGGATCGTAAATATTTCTTCCGTATCGGGAGTCATGGGAAACGCGGGGCAGGTCAATTACTGTGCGTCCAAGGCGGGGATCATCGGGCTTACCAAGTCGGCGGCCAGGGAGCTTTCCGCCAGAGGAATCACCGTCAATGCCGTTGCCCCCGGCTTCATCGATACGGAAATGACCCGGGTGCTCTCCGATCAGGTGAAGGAGCATGCGGTGGGCCAGATCCCGCTGGGACATTTCGGACGGCCGGAGGATATTGCGGAGGCGGTAGCCTTCCTTGTGTCAGACCGGGCAGGCTATATTACCGGTCAGGTACTCAGTGTGGACGGCGGCATGGCCATGTAAAATAAGAATTGGAGTTTGAGAAGCGATGAGCAGAAGAGTTGTTGTGACCGGAATGGGGGCCATTACCCCCATCGGAAATACCGTAGAGGAATTCTGGAACAGTATTAAGGAAAACCGGGTCGGGATCGGTGCGATCACCCGGTTTGATACGACAGATTATAAGGCAAAGCTGGCAGCAGAGGTAAAGGGCTTTTCAGCAAAGGAGCATATGGATTTCAAAGCGGCAAAGCGGATGGAGCTTTTCTGCCAGTATGCGGTTGCGGCGGCGAAGGAGGCCCTTTCTGATTCGGGGATCCGGATGGAGGAGGAAAATCCGTACCGGGTCGGCGTCAGCATCGGCTCCGGGATCGGAAGTCTGCAGGCCATGGAGCGGGAGCATGCAAAGCTTCTGGAAAAGGGGCCGGGAAGGGTGAATCCGCTTCTGGTACCGTTAATGATCAGCAATATGGCTGCGGGAAATGTGGCCATCCAGCTGGGCATGAAGGGAAAAAATATGAGTGTGGTGACGGCGTGTGCAACAGGGACCCATTCCATCGGGGAGGCGTACCGTTCCATTCAGTACGGTGAGGCCGATGTGATGGCTGCCGGAGGTACGGAGAGCTCCATCTGCCCCGTAGGCGTGGCCGGTTTTACGGCGCTGACCGCTCTGAGCACTTCCGAGGATCCGGCCAGGGCATCCATTCCCTTCGATAAGGAACGAAGCGGCTTTGTCATGGGCGAGGGAGCCGGGGTCGTGATCCTGGAGGAATTAAACCATGCTCTGGCGCGAAATGCGCATATTTACGCGGAGGTAGCCGGATACGGGGCAACCTGCGACGCATATCACATTACGTCTCCGGCGGAGGACGGAAGCGGCGCGGCTATGGCCATGACGGCGGCCATGAGGGACGGAGGGATCACGCCGGATCAGGTGGATTACATCAATGCCCACGGAACCGGGACCCATCACAATGATCTTTTTGAGACGAGGGCCATCCGGCTGGCGTTTGGAGACGCGGCAGAAAAGGTAAAGATCAATTCCACCAAGTCCATGATCGGCCATCTTCTCGGCGCGGCCGGCGGTGTGGAATTCATCACCTGCGTCAAATCCATTGAGGAGGGCTATATCCATCCCACAGTGGGGCTTCAGGTGCCTGACGAGGAATGTGATCTGGATTATACAGCCGGAGAGGGCGTTTTCATGGATGTGGAATACGCCATGAGCAATTCTCTGGGCTTCGGCGGCCACAATGCCACCATTCTTGTGAAGAAATACAGACCATGACGGGATGGGGCAAGGAGGAACTTCTATGGAATTTGAACAGATATTAAAGCTCATAGAGGCGGTGTCTGAATCGGAGCTTGCCAGCTTTCAGATGGAGAAGGACGGACTTCGTCTTTCCATGACCACAGATAAGATGCCCGCAGGAGCTGCTGTGGAGCCTGTGCCTGAAACAGGGAAGGAAGAGCGGGGAGCGTCGGAAAGCAGGGTGACTGCTGAGCCGGCGAAAGACTCTGCGGAACCGGAAGCGTTTTTGTCTGACCGGGTCGTGAAGGCTCCCCTGGTGGGCACCTTCTATGCGGCGCCCTCGGAGGAAGCAGAGCCCTTTGTGAAGGTGGGAGATACAGTGAAAAAGGGGCAGATCCTGGGAATCATTGAGGCCATGAAGCTGATGAATGAAATTGAAAGCGAATATGACGGTGTCATAGAAGCTGTGATGATAGAAAACGAACAGGTGGTGGAGTACGGACAGCCGCTGTTCCGGATCCGTTGAGGAGGTGCAGCATGTTAGGTGTAAAAGAAATCGAGGCAATCATTCCCCACAGACATCCGTTCCTTTTGCTGGACTGCATTGAGGAGCTTACGCCGGGAGTGAGGGCGGTGGGATATAAGTGCGTGACCTTTCATGAGGATGTTTTCAGGGGGCATTTTCCTCAGGAGCCGGTGATGCCCGGCGTACTGATCGTGGAAGCGCTGGCCCAGGTGGGAGCCGTGGCAATTTTAAGCCTGGAGGAAAATAAAGGAAAGGTTGCATATTTTGGCGCCATCAATAACGCCCGGTTCAAAAAAAAGGTGGTACCGGGTGATAAGCTTAAGCTGGAATGTGAGCTGATCCGGAAGAAGGGGCCGGTGGGCGTCGGAAAGGCGACGGCCACTGTGGACGGAAAAACGGCAGTGACGGCAGAGCTTACCTTTATGATCGGGTAAAGGACTGCAGGCGGAGGGAGCGCAATGTTCAATAAGATTTTGATCGCAAACAGAGGAGAGATCGCCGTGCGGGTCATCCGTGCCTGCCGGGAAATGGGGATCCGTACGGTGGCCGTTTATTCGGAGGCCGACAGCGAGGCGCTTCACACGCTTCTGGCCGATGAGGCCATCTGCATCGGGCCGGCCAAATCCTCCGAAAGCTATCTGAATATGGAACGGATCCTTTCGGCGGCTGTTGCCATGGGCGCTGATGCCATTCATCCCGGCTTTGGATTTCTCTCGGAAAATGCCAGATTTGCAGAGCTTTGCACTCTCTGCAATATTAAATTTATCGGTCCGGGAAGTGACGTGATCGCCCGGATGGGAAACAAATCGGAGGCGCGAAACACCATGACCGCGGCCGGGATCCCGGTGGTTCCCGGGGGAAAAGAGCCGGTGAGGGATGCAGCGGCAGGAAAAGCCGTGGCCGCAGGGATCGGTTATCCGGTCATGATCAAAGCAGCCCTCGGTGGCGGCGGAAAAGGAATGCGGGTGGTGAGAAGTGAGGAGGAGTTTGAGACCAGCTTTCTCAACGCCCAGCGGGAGGCCATGAAGGGCTTTTCCGACGACACCATGTATATCGAGCGGTATGTGGAAAATCCCAGACATATTGAATTTCAGATACTGGCGGACGAGCACGGCCATGTGATCCATCTGGGAGAGCGGGACTGCTCCGTCCAGAGAAATCATCAGAAGCTCATCGAGGAATCGCCGTCGGCGGCGCTCTCTCCGGAGCTCAGAAGAGAAATGGGGGAGACTGCTGTGCGGGCGGCCAGGGCGGCCGGCTATGTCAATGCCGGGACTGTGGAATTTCTCCTGGATCAGGACAACCGCTATTATTTTATCGAAATGAATACCAGGATCCAGGTGGAGCATCCGGTGACGGAAATGGTCACGGGACAGGATCTGATCAAAGAGCAGATCCGCATTGCCGACGGGGAACCGTTAAGCTTTACCCAGGAGGAGATTTCGCTGTCCGGCTGTGCCATCGAATGCAGGATCAATGCAAAGCTGGCCGGGAAGATCACAGGGATTCTTCTGCCCGGCGGCAACGGAGTGCGGGTGGACACGGCGGTCTACACCGGTTACGAGGTATCGCCCAATTATGACGCCATGCTGATCAAACTGATCGTCCATGACCGGGACAGAAAAAGCGCGGTGCGCAAAATGCAGTGTGCCCTGGGGGAACTGATGGTGGAAGGGATTGAGACAAATCTGGAGGACCAGTATGAGATCTTTACCCATCCTGTGTATGAGAAAGGCCCGGTGGATACCGGGTTCATGGAGAAATATTTTTAACAGTGTCTTTTCAGGCAGGAGGTGGAATGTATGCTGAACCGGTTATTTAAAAAGACTCCTTCCAATTCCTATATTACGATCGATATACCGAAAAAACAGGAAAAGGCTCAGCCGGAGGTCCCGAAGGGCCTGTGGCGGAAATGCAACAAATGCGGAGCTCCCATCTATGCGGCGGATGTGATCTCCAATCATTATATCTGTCCCAAATGCAGCGGCTATTTTCGTATTCACGCCAGTCGACGGATCGAAATGCTGGCCGATGAGGGCAGCTTCGAGGAATGGGACAGAGGGCTTTCCGTGTACAATCCGCTTTCTCTTTCCGGGTATCCCAAAAAGCTGGCGGAGCTCCAGGAGAAAACGGGCCTTGACGAGGCGGTAATCACCGGAAAAATTTCCATGGGCGGCCAGGAAACGGTGATCGGCGTCATGGACGGCCGTTTTATCATGGGAAGCATGGGACACAATGTGGGAGAAAAGATCACAAGGGCAGTGGAACGGGCAACGGAGGAACGGCTCCCGGTGATCCTCTTTTGCTGTTCCGGAGGGGCCAGAATGCAGGAGGGGATCGTTTCCCTGATGCAGATGGAAAAAACCTCCGCAGCCCTGAAGCGCCACAGCGATGCGGGACTTCTGTATATTTCGGTGCTGACGGAGCCCACCACCGGCGGAGTGACAGCCAGCTTTGCCATGCTGGGCGATATCATCCTGGCGGAGCCGGGAGCGCTGGTGGCCTTTGCAGGCCCCCGGGTCATTGAGCAGACCATCGGGCAGAAGCTTCCGGAGGGCTTTCAGCGAGCGGAATTTCTACTGGACCATGGGTTCGTGGATGCCATTCTCAAGCGGGAGGAATCAAGGGAAGTGCTGATCCGGCTCCTGATTCTCCATAAAAAGAAGGAGAAGGGTTTTCGCCGGAGCCTTCCCAAAGAAAACGGCGGCATGGAGATCCCGAAGACCCCGAAGAGCCAGGGAGACGGAAAGTCGTTTACGGCATGGGAGCGGGTGAAGTTATCCAGAAAACAGGGCAGGCTCACCGGTCTTGATTATATAGAAGGCATTTTTGATAATTTTACCGAGCTTCACGGCGACCGGTATTTTAAGGACGACAAAGCGATCGTGGGTGGAATTGCATCCTTCCACGGCTGTCCCGTTACCGTCATTGCCCAGCAGAAGGGCCGGAACACAAAGGAAAATATCGAACGGAATTTTTCCATGCCGTCACCCGACGGCTATCGGAAGGCGCTCCGCCTGATGAAGCAGGCGGAAAAATTCGGAAGACCGGTATTCTGCTTTGTGGATACACCGGGAGCCTTCTGCGGCATGGAGGCGGAGGAGCGGGGGCAGGGAGAAGCCATCGCCAGAAATCTTTTTGAACTATCAAGTCTTTCGGTGCCCATTCTTTCGGTGGTCATCGGAGAAGGCGGAAGCGGCGGCGCCCTTGCCCTCGCTGTGGCCGACGAGGTCTGGATGCTGGAAAACGCAGTTTATTCTGTTCTCTCACCGGAAGGCTTTGCCTCGATCCTGTGGAAGGACAGCAAACGGGCTGACGAGGCGGCGGCTGTCATGAAAATGACGGCGGAGGACCTTAAGCGGCTGGGAATCATCGAACGGATCATCGGAGAGCCGGAGCCTGCCTCCGGACAGAACCGGGAGGAGCTTTGCAGAACACTGGAACAGGGCTTTGAAGAATTTCTGGACCGTTACGGCGCAATGGACAGGGACGCGCTGGCGGAGCATCGATATGCACGATTCCGGAAAATGTAAGGAGGAGCCAAATGAAAAGAAAACCGTTGGTGATCGGCGATCTTAAGGCAGAGCTTCCGCTCATCCAGGGCGGGATGGGAGTGGGGATCAGCCTGTCCGGCCTTGCCGGGGCAGTGGCCGCCGAGGGCGGTATCGGAATGATCTCCACGGCGCAGATCGGATTTCGGGAGCCGGAATTTGATGCAGCGCCCATCGAGACAAACCTGAAGTGCATTGGAAAGGAACTGGCGCGGGCGCGGGAGATCGCACCGGGCGGAGTCATCGGCTGCAATATCATGGTCGCCACAAGGCGATATGAGGATTATGTACGGGCGGCTGCGAAGGCCGGTGCCGACCTGATCGTTTCTGGCGCCGGGCTCCCGGCAAAGCTTCCGGAGCTGGTCCGGGGCTTCAAAACAAAGATCGGGCCCATCGTCTCTTCTTTGAAATCGGCAGCAGTCATCTGCAAGCTGTGGGACCGGCATTATCAGACGGCGCCGGATCTGGTGATCATTGAGGGCCCGAAGGCCGGCGGCCATCTTGGCTTTAAGGAAGAGGAGCTGGCAGATATGGAGGCTCTTGATTATGACAGTGAGGTCCGTCGGATCGCTGATCATGTGAGACAGTACGGAGAAAAATACGGAAAGAAAATTCCCGTTATCATGGCGGGCGGGATCTATGACCGCAGGGATGTGGCACATTATCTGGATGAGCTGGGACTGGACGGTGTCCAGGCAGCCACCCGGTTTGTGACCACAGAGGAATGCGACGCGCCGGATGCCTTTAAGCAGGCCTATCTGGATGTGAAAAAAGAGGATATCGTGATCACAAAAAGTCCGGTGGGAATGCCGGGACGGGCCATTTTAAACAAATTTCTGCGGGAGGTTAGGAAGCGGCCAAGACCGGTTCGCCGGTGCCACCAGTGTCTGGAAAAGTGCAGCCCCCGGGAACTTCCCTACTGCATCACGGACGCCCTTCTGGCGGCGGCCAGGGGCGATGTCCGGGAGGCGCTCCTGTTCTGCGGGACAAATGCTTATCGGGCAGAGCGGATCGAGACGGTCCATGAGGTGGTGGCCGATCTGATGGGATAGCGATGTCTGGTGCAATCGGGCGGAATGATTTCCGCCCTTTTTTCATAAGGTGGAGCAAGAGATCGGGAAAGTAAGGGACAGAATATGCTGAATTATCTTTGGGGTGCAATGATCATTGCCGGTGTTCTGTGGGGAATTATTCAGGGAAAGCCGGCGCAGGTGACGGACGGGATTCTGACAGGCGCGAAGGACGCCGTATCCCTCTGCATTACCATGACCGGTGTCATGGCTTTCTGGTGCGGGATCATGGAGGTGGCAAAGGAGGCGGGCATCCTTGAGGGATTGACCCGTCTTCTGCGGCCCTTCATTGGCTTTCTCTTTCCGCGGATACCGGAAGGGCATAAGGCCAGGGATGAGATTTCCACCAATATTGCGGCCAATGTGCTGGGACTCGGCTGGGCGGCTACCCCGGCGGGGCTGAAGGCCATGAAGAGCCTGGAGGAGTTTGAGGAAGACCGAAGGAAGGCTGCGGCAGACGGCGGAGGGGGCAAAAACAGGCGAAGGGGTTTCATGAGGCCGGTACCCCGGGGCACGGCAAGCAATGAGATGTGTACCTTTCTCATACTGAATATTTCTTCCCTGCAGTTGATTCCGGTCAATATGATCGCCTACAGGAGCCAGTACGGTTCGGTAAATCCCACGGAGATCGTTGCGCCGGCGCTGGCGGCAACGGCAGTGAGCACCGTGGCGGCTGTGGTATTCTGCAGGGTAATGGACAGAAAACAGGGAGCCTGAGGCTCCCCATTTTTATGAAATAAATTTATCCAGTTCCTGCTCGATCTTTTTCATCTTTTTTACTTTGGGTGAACTCCGACCCATTTATTCCGACAGTAAACTTACGCAACCACATCTGCGGGGTATATTGATTTTTATTTCATCTTGAGCTATAATACTGAATACATCAGGAATATCAGAGCAGCTTACGAACTGAAAAGCAGAGAGCGACCGGAGATTACGTTTTTTGCTGTGTTCCAAACTGAGACTCATCTTATATTCTGAAACATTCTTTTTTTCTATGAAGTGGAGCGGTTTCCGCTCTGATCAAACTTCATCCATACAAGCATTTCATTTATAAAATCACCGAACAAACACGAACTGAATACAGGAAGTATTTGTGCTTAGAATTATTGAATTGGAGTCGATGCGGATGAATTATATCTTTGCTGCCCACACAGATGTGGGCATCCGAAAGAGTACAAATCAGGATTCTGTTCTGATCATGACTGCGGAATCTGATTTTGGGCCGATCTGTATGGGCGTCATATGTGATGGAATGGGCGGCCTTGCCAACGGAGAGCTCGCCAGTGCCACGCTTATAAGAGCCTTTCAGGTCTGGTTCAGAACGGAGCTTCCAAAGCTTCTGGTGCAGGGCTTTTCGCAGGATGAGCTCCGGATCCAGTGGAACGATTTGATCCACAGGGAAAGCAGAAGAATTGCAGACCATGGGGGCCGTCATCATATGAGAATGGGGACGACCGTGGCGGCGCTTCTTTTGATGCCGGGGCAGTATCATATTGTAAATGTGGGAGATTCCAGAGTTTACCTGCTGGATCAGGCACTTCACCAGCTGACGAAGGATCAGACCTTTGTTCAGCGGGAAATGGAACTTGGCCGCATGACAGGGGAAGAGGCGGCAAGGCATCCCCAGAGAAATGTTCTTTTACAGTGTGTGGGGGCATCCGATACCATTGAACCGGATTTCTTCTCGGGGCCAATCGGGCAGGAGGTCTCTTTCCTGCTCTGTACGGACGGGTTCCGTCATGCACTGTCGCCGGAAGAGATCTATCAGAGATTTGCTCCCGGACTGCTTTGCAGTGAGCAGATGATCCGGGAAAATGAGATTTACCTGACGGAGCTCAATAAAAGCCGGATGGAAAATGATAATATTTCCGTCGCGGTCATTAAGATCTGCGGGGAGGGTCCGATATGCTCCAGATAGGTTCTGTTGTAGATGGAAAATACAAAATATTAAATATGATCGGCCAGGGCGGCATGAGTACCGTTTACCTGGCTATGAATGAACGGGCCAACAAGCAGTGGGCGATCAAGGAGGTCCGGAAAGACGGTGTTCAGAATTTTGATGTGGTCCGGCAGGGGCTCATTGTGGAAACGGATATGCTGAAAAAACTCCATCATCCCAATCTTCCCAGCATCATCGATGTGATCGATGCGGACGATACTTTTCTGATCGTGATGGATTATATTGAGGGGATCTCCTTAAAGCAGGCGCTGCGGGAAACAGGCGCCCAGCCGCAGGAGCTGGTCATTGAGTGGGCGAAGGAGCTCTGCGATGTGCTGGGATATCTCCATTCCAGAATACCGGCCATCATCTATCGGGACATGAAACCGGCCAATGTGATACTGAAGCCGGACGGACATGTGACACTGATCGATTTCGGAACGGCCAGAGAGTACAAGAATGCACAGGTGGAGGATACCCAGTGCCTCGGTACGAGGGGCTATGCGGCTCCGGAACAGTATGGGGGACGCGGACAGACAGACGCGAGGACAGATATTTATTGTCTGGGAGCTACCATATATCATCTGGTCACAGGACAGAATCCCGGTGAATATCCGTACACAATGGTTCCCATCCGGCAGATTGATCCGGGGCTTTCCACCGGCCTGGAACAGATCATTCTGAAATGTACGCAGCCGGATCCCTCCAGGCGCTATCAGTCCTGCGCGGAGCTTTTGTATGATCTGGAGCATTATGACGAGCTGGATATCAGTCATCGAAGGGGCCAGAAACGGAAGCTTGGATTATTTGCGGCCTCGGCGCTTCTGACACTGATTCTCACAGGAGCTTCTGTCTTCGGACGCGTGATGGAGAAAAAGACAGAGAATCAGGGCTGTGATGCGTATATTCAGGCGGCGGAGCGGACCTCAGGATCGGAACGGATCGATAATTATAAAAGCGCCATTTCCCTGAATCCCTCCAATGAAGCTGCTTATCTCGGCTATCTGGACACTGTCATGGAGGACGGCAGGCTTGAAGATTCCGAATATCAGATGCTTCTGCAGTGTCTCAATGACAGGGACGGCGGGAGGAGCAACGCCAATGAGGCATATCTGAAAACAAACGAAGCAGGATATGTAAAATTCTGCTATGAGCTGGGCGTGGACTGTTATTATTCCTACGGGGACAACGGCAATAAAGCCTATGCGGCAAAATGGCTGTCAGTGGTTCTGGAAAAGGATGCAGCCGGTCTTCATTACAGCATGCCGGAGGACGAACGGAACAAGGCGGCGTGGGCAGAAAGGGCTGATATTCTCTATCACATTGGAAGCTACTACAATCAGCTGGATCAGGTAGACAAATCAGGGGATTCCACCGCATCCTACGCCACCTACTGGATGGATCTGATGGAGCTTCTTGACAATGACAGAGGAAGGACAGACGGATCGGATTCGGCAACTTTCCTGCGGCTCTGCATTGAAATCACCGGTCAGATCCAGACCAATGCTTCCAAATTTAAAAATGCCGGAATTACGGAGGATGAGATGAGGACGGCCATCGGGACCATCCGGGAAAAATCCGATGGGATCGAAGCAGGCGGAGAACTGCAGAAAGAGCTGAAGGCGCAGCTTGCAGTCAATACAGAGCTTGCGGAGGAAAAGCTTCTGGTGGTATTTTCCGGGACCTCGGAAGGAGGGTCATGACATGTATATGGATGTGACAAAAATAGAAGGACAGGTCAGTCTTTATCATACGTTGTTTCTGGCCTGTGCCATTGCTGCTGCAGCCTGTCTTGTGGTGACGGTGTTTCTTCTTCTGTTTTTCCGGATACCGTCCATCATTGGCGAGCTTACCGGTCGTACTGCCAGAAAGGCGATTTCGGCCATGGAGGAGCACAATGCCAGGACCGGGCTTGGAACGGGAGGAGCAGCCGGAAAGGGCAGGAGGAAGCAGAAACCGAACAAAGGGAAAACGGAACATATGAAGAATTTGCCGCTGCAGGAGATGGCACCATTCATGCAGGAAACAGCGCCTCTGGTACAGGAAACCGCGCCGCTGCAGTATGAGGCTCCTGCCTTTGGCAGCGGAATCGGGGGATTTCGGGTGACCAGAGAACTGATGATGATCCATACGGAGGAAATAATAGAAAGTTAATCGGAAAGGAGCAGAAATAGTATGAAAGGAAAGAGAAAGAATCTGGCTCACTGTATTCTGGCGGCGGTTCTGACAGTCGCTCTGCTGGCAGGATGCGTGATGCACCCGGAACTCACGGCTGTAAAGGCGGCCGGTACAGTGGATTTTACTGTCATCGCGGAAGAGACGGATCTCACACAGCCGCTGGAGGTAACAGTCGGAGACACACTTGAACTTGGTCAGTATTTTACTGTCACACCGGAGGATGCGGACGTTACTTATGGCTTAAACGGAGAGGGAGCTTCCTGTGCGGAGGTTGAGAACAGCACACTGAAGATAGCGGAGGAGCTTGATACAGAAGCAGATTCCCTGGAACTGAAGGTCACTGCCAGTGTCGGGGAAGGAACCGGGGAAAACCAGAGGGCTGAGCTGTCGGTGAAGATCATCAAAGAGGACGCCGTTTCCGATCCCGGAAAAATTACCATGGTTTACGGAGAAACCAAAGCGGCAGCAGATGCAGGCATCACGCTTTCAAAAAAGAACAGCCTGAGCGTTACAAAGGGTGGAGAGATCATCACCATCGATAAGGATAACAATATAACAGCTACAGGAGTCGGGGAAGCGACGATCACCGTAAAAAGCGGGAAGTATTCTGACAAGGATTATGACATTAAGGTTAATCCATATCAGTTGGATCTTTCTGGGAAAACGCTGACCATTCCCTACGGAGATACCTGGCAGTGGGAACTGGACGGCATTTCCGGGGAAATGGTAATTGTGACGGCTAAAGAAAACGGAAGCGGAATTTCCCGGAAGGAAGCGGGAGAATGCACCACGTATGACGGGATCACATTTGCGGTCGTTGATGATAATTATGAAATATCCGGAAAGCCGCAAAAGATCGTAGTGGAACCGAGGCCAATCCAGGTTAAACCGGTTCCGGCTGACGGAAAGAACGTAGCGATTCCGTATTTTTCGGCCGATGTAAAAAGCCTGGTTTCCTGGGAGATTGACGGAACCGATGCGGAAACAGAGAAGCTGGGAGAGCTTCTGGAAAGCGACAAGGTTCAGGTTGATGGGGAAGTCTTTGTCTATTATGCGGAAAACAACGGAAGCGAAGTGGTTCTGAGCGATGAGAAGCCGCTGGTTCTGCCCATCGCAGATTCCTATAAGCTTAAATTAAGGTTCGGAGAAAAGGCTGAGCCGGATGCCGGATTCGGTCTTCTGGATACGGACATTACTGATACAGAGGATAAGTGCGGAAATTACCGGCTTGTATTCAAAGAAGCAGCAGCCTTTGAGTTTTCCGTCACGGAGGCGGCTCTGGAGGAGAGCGAATACGGCTTTGAAAAAGTAAAGAATCAGGAAAACCTTCCGGACGAGGAAACGGAGCTTTATATTGAAATATCCGGAGACGGGGAAACCAGAACAAGAAAGCTCTGGTATGATGGAAGCGGCTTTGCCGTGACCGCAGCACAGCAGGATAAATATACAGAAGTACAGTATGAAGGCACAGACGGCCAGTGGAAGACACTTTCCGGCTATGCACTGGAATCAGACCAGTCGGAAGCAGAGCTTAAGATCCGTCTGGCCAAAGTAGAAGGCGGAAAGACGGTTGCCTGGTCCTCTGTTCATACCTGGATGGTTTATAAGGACGGGGCGGCCCCTATGGTCAGTCTGACAGATGTAAAGAAGGCAGACGGTACCTTTGACAAACTGAATTCGTCTGAATGGCTGAGCACGGCACCCTCCTGGCAGGAGGACATGAAAAAGCTTTATGATGCTTTTGGCGATTCCATTCAAAGTGCAGTGCTGACTGCGCGGGATGGAACGGAGGCTTCTGCTTCCGGCCTGAAAGCAGCAGCCTATGTATGGATCAATGCAGCAGATATCAATGCAGCACCTGGAGAAGAGCCGGATTGGGAAGCATTTCTGACTGCACCGGGCATGGAAAGCTGGACAGAAATTGAATTCGAGGGAAAAACGGCAGAAAAGGTTTTAGAACAGAAGGTCCCCGGCTACTGGGTGCTGGCGGTTCGGGCGGAGGATCAGGTCGGCCATGTGGCTTATTATCTTTCCAACGGAATCGTCATAGACACTGCTTTAAATTCCAGTGTGACGATGTACCTGGTGGAGAATGAACAGACAAGCCTTTATAACAGCGGGGAAAACGGAAATGCCGGCCTTGGCAGAATTTATGGCGAAGATATTGCCCTTCAGTTTGCGGTAGAGCATGAGACGGAAGACGTTCCTGCTTCACCTGTCCGCAGCATTGTTTGTACCGCTTACAATATGGGATTTGCAGATCCTGTTATTGACGGCGCCTACGGTGCCTGGATCGCGGCCAACGGAGAAACAGCGCAAAAGCAGGTGCTTGTGAGCTGGCCGGGAGAGGATGAGAGCCTGACGGAGATCTATTCGGAAGAAGAGCTTTTGAACAGGGTGGAGCTGAATGCTATGATTCCGGCAGAGACCTTTAACAGCAACCATATCCTGGTGGAGGTTAAGGTAACAGACGCAACCGGAAATAAGGACTGCAGCTATTACAAATTTGCCATTGATACGACAGACCCTGTCATCGAGGTGGTCTATGACAATCATTCGGTAAAAAATCAAAGCTATTATGATGCACCCAGAACAGCAGTCGTGACGGTGACCGAGCGGAATTTTGACGAATCGGCAGTGCAGCTTTTGTGGACGAACACAGATAGTGCGGCACCGGCAGTCAGCGGCTGGAGCCACAGCGCCGATGCAGGGGAGTCGGACAGCACGGTCCATACGGCCACGGTGATCTTTCATGCAGACGGTGACTATACACTGCTTGTGAAGGCAGCGGATCTTGCGGGAAATGCAGCGGCCGACGTTCGTGTGGAGGAATTTACCATTGACAAAACTCTGCCGGTGGTCACCGTATCCTACGACAACAATTCTGCATCCAACGGGTATTATTATAATAAAGCCCGCACGGCGACCATCACCATCCGGGAACACAACTTCAATGCTTCCGATGTACAGGTGACTGTAACGGCACACAATCGGGGCAATCCGCAGGCGGCTCCCTCGATCAGCAGCTTTGGCGGCAGCGGGGACAGCCACACGGCTTCTATCGTCTATAATAAGGATATGGATTATACCTTCACCATCTCCTATACGGATCTGGCAGGGAATGTCATGGAGGCTTATCAGACGGATTCCTTTACGGTAGATCTGACGAACCCGGCCATCGCCATTTCCGGAGTTGAGGAGGCGACTGCCTACAAGGGGACCGTGGCGCCCGTGATCACTCTGGAGGATACCAACTTTGAGGCAGACGGTGTAACCGTTTTTCTGAAGGGGGCAAAGAACGGTGTTGCCAAGAGCTTTAAATACAGTGTGGCCGACAACAGCTTTGGACAGACGATCACTTACGCGGATTTCAAACACACGGAACTGGTGGACGATATTTATACACTGACTGTGAAGGCTGTTGACAAGGCAGGAAACGAATACCAGACCGAACGGCATTTCTCCGTGAACCGCCATGGTTCCAATTACACCATGGATCCCGGTGTGATAAAGCTTCTGGAGCAGTATTATGTGAACCAGGCAGGCATGGATTCCATCGGAAACCTGAAGATCACAGAGATCAATGTGGTGGGCCTTAAGCCTGTGCGCATCACCATAAGCCATGACGGAGAGGTACGCGAGCTGGTGAAGGGGACCGATTATACAGAGGACGAGAGTCACGATGAGGCAGGTTGGACAGTTCTGAATTATGAGATCTTCAAGAAGAATTTTGAGGCAGAAGGCAAATATGCCGTTACCATTTATTCGACAGATGTGGCCGGAAACACGACGGACAACGAAGTGAAGAAAAATGCCATTGAATTTGTGGTGGATAAAACAGCTCCTACGGTGATATTCGGTAATCTGACCGACCGGGGAACTTACCGGGAAGAGAACCATACCTATTCCATTGAGGTCATGGACAACATTGGGGTGGCAAGGGTAGAGGCTTTTGTGGACGGAGAGAAGATCGGTGCATTTACCGAAGAGCAGCTGGCAGCCGGAAGGGCAGAGTTTACCCTGGAAAGCTCCAACAACTGGCAGACGATCCAAGCGGCAGCATATGATTATGCCGGTAATGAGATCAATACGGCAGATCAGCAGAACTACCGGGTACTTGTCAGTGCCAGTCTCTGGGTACAGTTCTGCCATAACACACCGCTTGTGATCGGCAGTGTGATCCTGCTTCTTGTATTGATCGGTGCATGTATTCTGTTTGTGGCAAAGCGGAGGAAAACGCGAAGTTAGTATTGATAAAACGATGAAATTGCGTTACTATTATAAAAAAGCATAACATGCAGAATCATACATGGACCAGATCAAGGAGGATAAAAATGAAGGTAGAATTTGATAAGAGCCTGGTAACAGGAAACGCCATGATCGATGAGCAGCACAGGGAGCTCATCGGAAAGATTGATAAGCTGATTGCATGCTGTGAGCAGGGCGGCGGCAAGGTTGAAGCAATCAAGATGCTGGATTATCTGTCCGAGTATACGGATTTCCATTTCGGAGAGGAAGAAAAGCTTCAGGAGCAGGTCGCTTATCCCGGTATGGCAGGCCATAAGGCACAGCATGCCGAATTCAAAAAGGCAGTGGAGGAGCTTCATGAGATGCTGACAGAGGAAGAGGGACCTTCCGATGCTTTTGTGGCAGCTGTAAAGAAAAATGTGGTAGACTGGCTCTTTGATCATATCAAAAATCTTGATCAGGCTTTGGCTGCATACGTTCAGAAATAAAACGGAGAATGGATCTTCGTAAAATGACCATGGAAACTTAAGGCTTGAGTGCTGCAGAAGGCGGCGTAAAAGGCAGAGATGCTTTTTACGCCGTTTTTGCTTGTCCGTCAGACAAAAACTTGCCCGACAGGTACTTCAGGCAAAAAAGGACGGACTTATGACAGGTACACGGAAGGATGGTGTGATCGAGGTACAGTACGGAGATCTTCATATGTTCTTTGTGAAAGAAGGAATGCCGGTACCGGATTATGCGAAGCACGAAGCAAACCAGGAGACGACGGAGGAGACGGAGAGCGAGCCGGAGACGACAGCTGCACCCGTCGAAACGGAGCCTGTTACTTCCGGTGTGGCTGATGGCCCTTACGCCTGGTGGAGCGGAGACTGGTATGGATGGTGGGTCATCCGAAATGGCGGCGGTCAATTTGAAGATTGGGTTGACAGCTGGTGGGATGCATGTGCTACTATAGAGGTATACGATGACAGTACCGGTTTTATTTTCCTCTGGGATGATTCCAATGAGGCCGGAGAGGGCTTCTGCTATGCGGATGTGACCTTCGGTGCCGGTACTACTGAAAATGGCTGTATGATGTCGGAAAGCGGCAATTTCATGGGCTCTGATTTCGGCCATGCCGACTGGATCGTGGATCCGGGTGCCGCCATCGTGTCGCAGTTTGAAAACACGATTTGTATTGACGGAGAATATGTGGATCCGGATAATGCGGATGACTGGTTTGATTATTACATCATTCTGCGGCCCTGGGGAACAGAGTGGGAGGACATCAGAAACGCGGACACCACCAATCTTCCCTACGACGATATGATGCCTTTGAGCTATGACAGCTAGTATCTGCCTTTCATAAGGAGCGGAGTCACGAAAGCACCGGAATCCTTCGGCGAGACGGAATCGGGAGCATCTGTGATGACGTGGAGGATACGATCCGTTCCATCCAGGTCAGATAAGGCAAAGAAGGAAGCAGCATGACGATATGATTGTCAGGCCATAAGGTCTGTATGGAACATAATAAAAATGTTTTCTGAAAGGGGAAAGAATTATGGGACTTATTAAAGCAGCATTTGGATCCGCAGGCGGCGTACTGGCCGATCAGTGGAAGGATTATTTTTACTGTGAAGCGTTGCCGGCTGATGTGCTGGTTACCAAGGGTGAAAAGAGGAAATCAGGACGTTCCTCCAACACCAAGGGATCGGATAATGTCATCACTAATGGTTCCGTGATTGCGGTGGCTGACGGACAGTGTATGATCATTGTGGATCAGGGCAAGGTAGTGGATATCTGTGCCGAGCCCGGCGAATTTACATATGACGCTTCCACAGAGCCTTCCATTTTCAGCGGCGACCTGAGCCAGACAATTCCGGCCGTATTTAAAAACATCGGAAAGAGGTTTACCTTCGGCGGAGAAGCGCCCAAGGATCAGAGGATCTATTATTTCAACACGAAGGAACTGGTGGGCAACAAGTATGGAACTCCCTCCCCGGTGCCTTTCCGTGTAGTGGACAAAAATATAGGACTGGATGTGGACATTTCCATCCGCTGCTTCGGCGAATACAGCTACAGGATCACCAATCCGATTCTGTTTTACACCAATGTCTGCGGAAATGTGGAAGCAGCCTATGACAGGAGCCAGATCGACGGCCAGTTAAAATCGGAGCTTCTGACGGCTTTACAGCCGGCGTTTGCAAAGATCTCCGATATGGGAATCCGTTACAGCGCTCTGCCCGGCCATACTCTGGAACTGGCGGATGCGCTCAATGAGGTCCTCTCCAAAAAGTGGGGAGAGCTGCGGGGCGTGGAGATCGTTTCCTTTGGTGTATCCAGTGTGAAGGCTTCCGAGGAAGACGAGCAGATGATCAAGGAGCTTCAGCGCAATGCAACCTTCCGCAATCCCAATATGGCGGCAGCTCATCTGGTGGGCGCTCAGGCATCGGCAATGCAGAGCGCAGCATCCAATCAGGGTTCCGGTGCTGCGATGGCCTTTATGGGTATGAATATGGCGAGCAATATGGGAGGCATGAATGCCCAGAATCTTTATCAGATGGGACAGCAGCCTCAGTATCAGCAGCCCCAGTATCAACAGCCCCAGCAGGCTCCCGCACAGCCTCAGCAGGCAGCTCCTGCAGAGGACGGCTGGACCTGCAGCTGCGGACAGACCGGAAACAAGGGCAAATTCTGTACCGGCTGCGGTGCAAAGAAGCCTGAGCCCAAGCCAGAACCGGGAAGCTGGAAATGTGCCTGCGGTGCTGTCGTTACCGGAAAGTTCTGTCCGGAATGCGGCGCAAAGAGGCCGGAAGCTCCTGCAGCAGACGGCTGGACCTGCAGCTGCGGTGCGGTGAACAAGGGTAAATTCTGTACAGAGTGCGGCGCAAAGAAGCCTGCCGGTGTACCTCAGTACAAATGTGACAAGTGTGGCTGGGAGCCCGCGGATAAGGCTCATCCGCCCAAGTTCTGTCCCGAGTGCGGAGATCCCTTTGATGATGGAGATATCCTGTAGGGTACAGACCTTCTGTTTCAGTCAGTAAACGATAGTAAAGGCTCTTTTGGAGGAAATAAAATGGGACTTTTTGATAAAAAATACTGCGATATCTGCGGTGAGAAGATCGGCCTTTTGGGAAACCGCAAGCTGGAGGATGGAAATTTGTGTAAAAACTGCGCCAAAAAGCTTTCTCCCTGGTTTGATGAGCGGCGTCATTCTACTGTAGACCAGATCAAGGCTCAGCTTTCTTACCGGGAAGAGAATAAAAAGGCAGTGGAAGCCTTCCACACCACAAGAAGCTTTGGAGACCGGTATCTGATCTGTCTGGATGAGGATCAGCGCAAATTCCTGGTGGCCAGAACCGGAAATATTATTTCGGAAAATCCGGACGTGCTGGATTATTCTCAGGTGACAGGCTGTGAGCTTGATGTGGATGAACACCGTTCGGAGGAGATGACGAAGGATAAGGATGGCAATGAGATCAGCTACAATCCGCCCCGCTACTGCTTCAGCTATGATTTTAATATTGTGATCCGTGTCAATCATCCCTGGTTCGATGATATGTGCTTCCAGTTAAATTCCAGTGACGTGGAGGTATTTCCTCCGGCCGGAACGCTTGCCCTGGCAAATCCCGGGCAGCGCAGCATGGAATACCGGAAATACGAGCAGATGGGAAGCGAGATCAAGAAGGCGCTCATGTCTGCACGGCAGCAGATACGGGATGACATCTCGGCGGCGGCAGCTCCCAAGGCTGTTGTGACCTGCCCCTGGTGCGGTGCAACGACCACTCCGGATGCGTCAGGCAAATGTGAGTACTGCGGAGGTGCAGTAAACGCATAACAGAAAACACAGACCCGGAAAGTGCTCCGGCGATGCAGAATAAGAAAAGACGAAAAACAAGGGGCTGTAAAATAAGTCCCTGATTAAGAAGCGCCAACTCCGGCAAATGTCGGTTTTGGCGTTTCTTTGTATGAATTTTTCTATTTCTGAGCAAGTCTGCATCTTTTGGTATAAAAAATGG
>NZ_JASGBQ010000003.1 GCF_030053595.1 Fusibacillus kribbianus | reverse complement strand
AGGCACTATCAGCAACCTCAATAAAAAGGCATATGAGCATATCGAAACTTGGCGTACACGCCCATTGGTCGGCAGCTATCCGTATGTCTATGTGGATGGCGTCTATCTGAAACGCAGTTGGGGCGGTGAAATCCAAAACGTTTCTATCCTTGTTGCCATTGGAGTCAGCAACGATGGATGCCGTGAAATCATCGGTGCAGCTGAAGGGATGAAAGAAGACAAGGAGAGCTGGCGATCCTTCTTTGTATGGCTGAAAGAGCGAGGCTTAACTGGAGTCCGCCTGATCATCGGAGATAAAAATCTCGGAATGCTTGAAACCATACCAGAAGTATTTCCGGATGCCCATTATCAACGCTGTACTGTCCATTTTTACTGGAACATTTTCTCTGTTACTCCACGTAATAAGATGAAGGCTGTAGCCATGATGTTAAAGGCCATTCATGCCCAGGAGAGCAAGGAAGCAGCACGTGAGAAGGCACGACAGGTTGCTGAAAAACTGAAGGAAATGAAGCTTAGTTCTGCCGCCAAAAAGCTACAGGATGGCATTGAAGAAACTCTAACCTACATGGACTTTCCAACACAGCACTGGACCAGAATCCGGACCAATAATACCATTGAACGGCTGAATCGAGAGATCAAACGCCGAACCAAAGCAATCGGCGCTTTTCCTGACGGCCAAAGTGCTCTGATGCTCGTATGTGCCAGATTACGCCATGTAGCCGGAACCCAATGGGGAACCAGACGCTACATGAATATGGATCACCTTTCCAAACCAGAGGATGACCTGCTGTCTGATATCATAGCCGGTTAACTGCCATCTGCTGAACGGCAGAAATTAAATTTGCGAAAAACTATTGACACTATCTTTTTCATCAAAAGAGAGAAAGTTGTCCACCATGAAATGCAAGAAATGAGCAAAAAGATGCTGCCACATCCAAGGTCTAATTAACCTTTGATGCGACAGCCCCGTTGGTGTAAAATATAAGCATGCAAAAACTTTGGAGTTTGGAACGTGTACTATCATTCAATGAAGTTTTGCAAGTATTATATTAAGCAATTTTTTCTCCGCCGGAGCGAATTTTACGAATTGCTATTAAAAGTTTACGATTAAGATGATAGAGAATCCAGGAGGCAATTGCTGTAATGAAACAGCAGAGGAAAAATAACATATAACGCTCAGAGCGGACCAACTCTGTCATGGGAAAGCGGTTAGCCAATTCGTCGATGATTACGTGGTGTGTCAGGAAGATGGCATAAGAGTATTTGCTGATGATGCTACAGACAGAGCGGAAAAACGGCCGATCAAACCAAGCGGAAACGTAGGTAAGTATCAGAAAACAGCTGATACCAATATAAGTGGTTTGAAAGCTTTCTGGGAAGGTTGGTTTAAAGATTGTGTTTACAATCAAAATCAAAACACTGGGGATTACCATCCAGAAGCGAACCCTTTTAATTTTCAATACGAATATCATACCAAAGATAATTTCTGGTAAACGAACCATAAGAAGCTTGGAACTTAGAAAATTAGGAACCTGAATCCAAAAGGTAAATGGCAGATAAAGAAGCAACGCACCAATGCACAACAGATATGGATGGCTAAGGGCTAATTTCCGAAGAAGCGGAAACATCAGATAGATTAAAATGATACAGCCCAGAAACCACTCACCGATAAGGTAATAGGAAGGAAGTATTCCTGATAAATATCCATCCATGCCTAGGAGAGTTACCAGAAAATATGGCTTAGGTACAGAAAGATATGGTAGATGTTTGGAGGCATAAAAATAATACAGAAAGACCAGGATATAGCCTATCCAAAACATTGGATAGATGGAAAGAAAACGTTTAGAATAGAAATCCTTTAAACTACATTGGGATTGGTAGGTGTACATAAGGGCAGCACCAGAGATAATGAAGAAAAGAGCTACACCAAAGGCACCGATATAAATGTTGAAGGGAAATAAAGTAATGATTGCCCGGTCAGGCATAGCCGGATGCATATAGTATTCGAGAAAACGTGCGTTATAATGGGTTAATAGAATGCTTATTGTGGCGATAGTGCGTACAAAATCTAAATAGAACAAACGTTTTTTCATAAAAACTCTCCTTGTGGTATCCAATTATTTGTGAGCGACTATTGATTTGAAAAAATCTATCAATCGTCGGATAGGAGCTGTTATTTTCCAACAGGTTGAATTTGTAATCGTATTTAGAACTACGAAAGAAGCGCTTAAGCGTTCTTGAGTGTCATGTAGTTGTTTTTGGGTCTCATATAATTGTTCTTGTACATAACAGATTTCAGTTTGATATTTCTCTTCACACATTTTGAATCTGAATAGAGAAGCTTTATTTTTACGTTCTGTATATTGAATATGTTGTTTTAATGCATCTATATGTGATTGTAGAGCAATATTTTCTTCAGTGGATTTTTGAAAAGCATCACATAATGATTTATAGGAATGCTGAAGCTCCGAATCATTATATAAATGATGACCGGTGTATTGGCTACATTCTTTTGTGGAAAAATGATAATGTTCTTTAAGCAATTGTGATGTTTCAGGCCTGCATAAGAGTTCTTCTATTTTCAATAGTCCAAGCGGATTATAAATCCCGTCAGGAGAATATTTGCTGCTTAGACATATTAAAAATGCCTTTTCACACTCTAGTTCAGCCGGTGTTTGAGCATAAGGATTACGGAAATATTGCCGGAAAGTGCGGCAAAATAATTCATCATCCATATCATCAAAAAAATGATAACGGATGTGCATATGTTCATTATAGAAGCGGGTATTGTGTTCTTCTGAAATACCGCTATTATTTCTGTCAGATTTTAAAAATCGACGATATTTCGTCAGGGGTTCTTCTAAGATCCCGAAAGAATAATGACGGGTAAAACGAACCCACCATTCCATATCGGTCGCTTGATTGTAAAATAAATTATGAGGTCCGATTTGAGAAATCGTACTTGTTTTAAAGACAGCAGATGGGTTGTTCAAGCGATTCCCCATGAAGAAAAAGAATCTTAACCAATCTTCACGGGTATCGGTATGAGCTGCGAATAAATTTTTTAAGTCCGATAATTGATCATTGATTAGATTACCATCATCGTCAATAATGTCAAGCCAAGAAAAACAACCGTGATGCTCAGGGTGTAGCTGTAGATATTCCATCTGTTTTTCAAGTTTTGTTTCAACCCATATGTCATCACTGTCGATGATAGCTGTGTACTCTCCGCGGATTTTTGTGAATGCAAAATTAGTGGCATATGCAATATGTCCATTCACTGGAAGCTGATAAAATTCAATACGAGGATCTGAAAAAGAACGAACAACATCGGCAGTCTGATCAGTTGAACCGTCATCGACAATAATTAATTGAAGATTTTCATAGGTTTGATTTAATACGCTTTGAATACTTTCTGCAATATATTCGTCTTTATTGTAAGTAGTCATGATAACACTAATTAGGGTAGACATATTTAAACCTCGTTGATAGAATGATGATAGTAGATTCCATTTGGATTTTTTTTAGTATACCAGATATGAATAGCGTTAACAAGGTTTTTAAGCTGAATTAACAAATATCTGGAAGGAGTCATTATACCCGGTGAAAGAACTGTATACAGGAGAAGCGAAGGATGGAAAACTCTATGTATTAGCTATCTTCGATTACTTCTATCTTAGTATTTTCAATCTTGAAATGGAATTGAAAATGAAAGTAGACCTGTGTACATTCACTGGATTATACTCTGACCGCTATGATACCGATAGGATGACGATCGAAGAACTGAAGGTACTTATCTGGAGATACTGCATTAGTTATTGGAACAGCTGGAAGACCTGCTCTGACAGTGGTATCCTCCCTCATATGCTAATTAAGTCTTGACAAATTGTTCCGGGAAAATTTATATTGCAAATGTAGCTTTAGAACTGGAACGGCAATCCCGGACGAAAACGGGGGAAAATTGGAAGAAATGCGGAAAAGATACGAGACATGCGAGTAAATAAATCGGGAAACAGCAGAGGTGATTGAGAATATACAGAATACAGAAGAGATTAAAATCAATGAATGCAACATATAAATACATGAGAGATAAAGGATGGTAGCGAATGAAACAGAAATTACTTGGAATGCTGACAGGAGTGATACTTCTGAGCGGTTTATTTGGGACAGTGAATGCAAAAGCATATGTGACTTGCAGTAGAAATCAGGCAGTAGAATGGGCAATTGCTCAGATCGGAAAAGCTCTGGATTACGATGGTGCTTACGGTGCTCAATGTGTAGATTTAATCAAGTATTATTATGCGTACCTTGGTGAGAAACCTGTTCGGGGGAATGGAAAAGATTATGCGACGAATGCATTGCCCAGCGGGTGGAGCAGGATCCGGTATTATAACGGTTTTATTCCGGAACCAGGAGACATCGCAGTATGGACGACAGGCGGGGGCGGTTATGGACATGTGGCAATCATTACGTCTGCTGATGTAAATGGCTTCCGTTCGGTGGATCAGAATATTTCCGGAACAACAGGCTGCGTAGCCATGAGTTGGTCATACTCAACGCTTTGGGGAATTGTGCGCCCTGATTTTATTGATGATGCGGAATTCAAAGCGGTAGGCATTTATGTACCGGAGTATGAGGCAGGAGGAGTGATATCAGCTGGAATGGCTGTGTCACCGCCAAATGAGGAGGCAGTACAGTATCAATGGCTGGTTTATGACATAGCCAATGAAAGCTGGAGTCTGATCAGTGATTGGAGTGAAAGCAACTGGGTCAGCTGGAAACCGGAACGGGGAGGAAATTACTGGCTTCATTGTAAAGCGAGAAATGTGGAAGGAAAAGAAGTATCCAGTACAGTTGGCATCACTTATAGGGAACCGGAATTCAAAGCAATAGGAATCTACGTGCCGGAGTATGAGGCAGGTGGAACGATATCAGCCGGAATGGCTGTGTCACTGCCAAACGAGGAGGCAGTACAGTATCAATGGCTGGTTTATGACATAGCCAATGAAAGCTGGAGTCTGGTCAGTGACTGGAGTGAAAGCAACTGGGTCAGCTGGAAACCGGAACGGGGAGGAAATTACTGGCTTCATTGTAAAGTGAGAAACGCAGAGGGAAAAGAGGTATCCAGTACTGTCGGCATCACCTATACAGAGCCGGAATTCAAGGCAGTGGGAATCTACGTGCCGGAGTATGAGGCAGGTGGAACGATATCAGCCGGAATGGCTGTGTCACCGTCGAATGAGGAGGCAGTGCAGTATCAGTGGCTGGCGTATGACATAGAAAAAGAAAGCTGGAGCCTGATCAGTGACTGGAGTGAAGGCAACTGGGTCAGCTGGAAACCGGAACGGGGAGGAAATTACTGGCTTCATTGTAAAGCGAGAAATGTGGAAGGAAAAGAAGTATCCAGTACAGTTGGCATCACTTATAGGGAACCGGAATTCAAAGCAGTAGGAATCTATGTGCCGGAGTATGAACCGGGTGCGCCAGTACTGGCCGGAATGGTTGTAACACCGTCTGATGAGCTTGGAGTACAGTATCAGTGGTTAGCATATGATACTAAAAACGAAAGTTGGAGTCTGGTTAGTGACTGGAGTGACAGTAATTGGGTCAGTTGGCAACCGGAAAAAGGCGGGGATTATTGGCTCCATTGTTATGCGAAAAATCAGAAAGGCGAAATTGTTTTCAACACTGTGAGCATGCATTACGATACTTGCGAATAATTGGTTTGGAACAATATGGTAGAAAAGATGGCAGAAAAGATGGTATGTCAGGAAGAACTGTTGAAAAATCTAATTATGAAGTATGGAACTGATTGTAAAAAGGCGTCAGAAATATTTAGTGTGCAGCAGGCATTTCCGACAGATAAAAAAGAAATAAAAACAATAGGTATTTATTATTATAGATTTTATAATGGCGGAATCGAACATGTAATGAGTAACCTCGCAAAGATATTTGCAGCTTGTGGTTATAAAGTAATCATCATTACAAATGAAGAAGTAAATGAACTGGATTACGAACTCCCTCTAGGTGTAGAGAGATATGTTTTATATGAGCCTTCTGATATGGAAGATTGTCAGGGGGTAATGGTACATGTAAATAAATTAATCCGATGTATAAAAGAAAAAGATATTGATTTGGTGATCCATAACGCATGGCTGTCTTTGAATTTGTTTTGGGATATTTGTGCAATTAAATATGCGGGGGCGTATTGTGTAGTATATGCACATGGTTCTTATGGCGTTGGAGTAATGTATGGTTATCCGTATGTTCTGGACACACAATACCAATATGCAGAAGCAGATGCCATGGTTGTTTTGTCCACATCGGATGAGGTATATTGGAGAATGGTTAATTCCAATGTGCATAAGGTCCATAATCCACTTTCTTTTCTACCGTCAGAACAAAAGGTGTCTGATTTGACATCACATAATATTATTTGGGTTGGAAGAATTGATGATTCGTCGAAAAATGCAGAAGATGCGCTCAGAATATTTAAAATAGTGTCTGAAATGGTACCGGATGTCACATTGACCATGTGCGGATATATGAATGATATACTTACAAAGAAAATGGCTTTACTGGCAGAAGAACTGGGGGTTACAGAGAAAGTTTTATTTACGGGCTTTACAAATAATATTCCTGATTATCTGAGCAAAGCGTCAGTGTTTCTTTCTACCTCAGATGGTGAAGGGTATCCGTTGGTGACGTCGGAAGCTTTTGCTGCAGGTCTTCCGATTGTGTCTTATGAAATGCCGTATTTGACATTGTATAATGAATCCAATGCAGTTCTTCAGGTTGAATGGAAGAATGTTGTTGCGGCAGCAGATGCTATTGTATTGCTTTTGCATGATAAGAATTTGCGTAATAAGTTGGGAGCAAATGCACGGTGCTATGCACTTGACCTGGAAAAAATAGATTTTGCGGCAATATGGGAAGATATATTTCAGTCGGTTTTAGTATCAAAAAATTCACCGGAACTCACTGTTGAGGAATACAAGGAGCAGTTAATTACTTCAAACCATATTATCCGGAGGGCAATTCAGAAAATTTTTACTACGAATTCATATGCTAATCAAATATGCATGGATTGTTCCGAGAAAATCAGGGAAGCGAATACAATTTTAGAAACGGAACGGCAAATGATGGGGAACAAGGAAAAAGAATTGGAAGAAATGCAGAAAAGATATGAAATGAGTGAGAAAATAAGTTGGGAAAGAGCGGAGGTCATTGAGAATCTGCAGCGAAACATTGAGGGGATATATGGATCTCTGACCTACCGGATCGGAAATATAGTATTGTTCATCCCTAAAAAAATTCGTGAGCTTTTAAGAAGACAGAAGAACAGGAAATCTGATTATTGAGATCTGCATGCAGAAAGAGGACAATCCATGAAATATTACATTGACAGCATTAAACTTCAGAATTCAACCATGACGGTCCTGGGATGGGCAGCCGGCTCTTCGCCGGATGTTCCGGCGGAGGTTGAGATCCAAAGCAAAGGGAATGGGACCGTTCATGTTACGCGGACAGATGCGGATCGGTATGATGTGAATAAAGATCTGTTCCAGGGAAAAAGCAGCCTGAAGCTGGGCTTTTGCCTTTCATTTCCCTATTCTGTAGGGGATACCTATTATCTTGTGATCCGTGCAGACGGCAGGGAAATACGGGAGAAGCTGGAACCGGGCAGGGAAGGACAGAATAAAGGCACCGTGGGAAAGGCAGTGGCCTTTTTGAAGCAGTACGGTTGGAAAGCTTTTGCCAAAAAAGTGGGGAAAAAGCTTAAGGGAAATAAAAAAGAATATGAAAAATGGAGACTGCAGGTGATTCCGGGTGAGGAGGAATTGAAACGGCAGAGAGAAACCGTATTTCCCTACATGCCGAAATTCAGTATTGTGGTTCCACTTTACAGAACACCGGAGAGGCTTTTGAAAGAAATGCTTCTGTCCGTTGAAAATCAGACCTACAGAAACTGGGAGCTTTGCCTGGCTGACGGAAGCGGTGAGTCAGAGAGCGAAGAGAATGACCGGATCAGGAACATTATTGAACGGGTGACCGGGGACTTCAAAACGGCATCGGAACAGATTCGTTATATTTGTCTTTCCGAAAATCTTGGGATTGCGGGAAATACCAACGCGGCTCTTGCCATGGCATCCGGCGATTTTGTAGTCCTCCTTGACCACGACGATACGCTCACAAAGGATGCCCTATATGAGTGTGCAGCGCGCATCAATAAGGAGAGGGAAGCAGGATATCGGGCACAGGTGCTGTACTCTGATGAGGACAAGCTGGTGGTGAGAGGAGGCAGGAACCATTATTTTGATCCTCACTTTAAACCGGATTACAACCCGGATCTTCTTCGCAGTATGAATTATATTTCTCATCTTTTTGTGGCGGAAAAAGGTCTGGTGGATCAAATCGGTGGCTTTCGGCCGGAATTTGACGGATCTCAGGATTATGATTTTATTTTCCGATGTGTGGAACAGGCGAAGACGATCTGCCATATTCCAAAGGTATTGTACCATTGGCGGGTGAATGCCGGGTCAACGGCGGAAGATCCTGAGAAAAAGCTGTATGCATTCGAAGCGGGCGCCCGGGCCATAAAGGCGCACTGTGAGCGGATTGGAATCGGAAGGGTTGAGGTGGAACAGAATGAGGTTCTCGGCGCCTATCGGGTGAAGTATCCTGTAAAAGGAGAACCGCTGGTGTCGGTGATCATTCCCAATAAGGATCATACAGATGATCTGCGTGTTTGTGTGAAAGCTCTTTTGGAGAGGGCTTCCTACAAGAATCTGGAAGTGATCGTTGTGGAAAACAACAGTACAGAAGACATCACCTTTCAGTGTTATAAAGAACTTGCAGAGCAATATGAAAACCTTCGGGTTATCACCTGGCCGGGGAAGGGCTTTAACTTTTCTGCCATCAATAATTATGCACTTTCTTATGCCGGAGGAGAATATCTTCTGTTTTTGAACAATGATACAGAGCTTATCAATGCGGACTGTGTGGAGGAGCTTCTTGGCTTTTGCCAGAGAGACGAAGTGGGAATTACAGGTGCACAGCTTTTTTACGGGGATGACACCATCCAGCATGCCGGTGTGATCGTGGGTTACAAGGGAATCGCCGGCCATACGTTTATCGGTTACCACAGAGGAGAGAAGACATATTTTCTTCGTTCCATGTGTGCGCAGGATTACAGTGCGGTGACTGCTGCATGTATGATGACAAAACGAAATGTCTTTGAAGCTGTGGGAGGCTTTGACGAAGAACTTGCAGTGGCTTTCAACGATATTGATTATTGCCTGAAGGTTCGGAGTCTGGGAAAACTGGTGGTTTACAATCCGTTTGCCCAGCTCCATCATTATGAATCGAAATCCAGAGGAAATGAAGATACTCCGGAGAAAATCCTGCGGTTTGACGGTGAGGTGGAGCTTTTCCGAAAACGCTGGGCGGATTTCCTGAAAGCCGGAGATCCCTATTATAATCCGAATCTCACTCTGCTGGATTCAGATTTTTCCTTGAAAAATCTTGAGGCGGAGAATTAATTTTTAAAGAGCAGGCGATTGATAACCTGCAAAAGCTTTCTGTACCAACAGACGAAGATGGGAAGAGAGCAGAGAAACACAAGAACCAGGCAAAAACCGGTCATGCAGATCATATTGACAAACCGGTTTTGCTCAAGGCCCAAAAGCCGGGCGAGCAAAACGTAAGCGTGGGGGGCCAGGAAGGTGGAGCCTGCATAGACCAGGATGGAGGCTTCGCCGATTCTGGATATAAAAGATTTCTTTTCGGGGACCAGATTGATGATCGCGGTCCCCATTATTAATGCAATGCCATAAAAGATCAGACGGTATAAGATCCCCTCCACATTCGTAAATCCCACAGACTGGTAGGTCATTCGGACACTGTGGATGGCATAGGGAAGATAATAGGCCGGGAGGATGCCGGCAATCAGAATGACAACGGAGATCCAGCGGGGGATACTCCGTATTTTTCTGATTGCGGCATCTGTGCATAATACGCCAAGAACAAAGAAAAAGAGCAGGCTGAACACAGCTCCCAGGCCCTGATGAAAGTCCTGATGAGAGGTTATGCTGATGAAAAGCCCCAAAAGGAGTGAAAGGACAACCGGATATCGGAACCGGAAAATATCCTTTGCAGACAGTTTCCAGAAAAATACAGCCAATAGGTAGTAAAATGCGGAAGAAGGAAGCAGGATGGAGCTCTGGAATACATCACTGTTAAAGCTGGCCAGGCCCATGGCGATCATGGCATTGGCCATGGCGATGTATAATCCCTGAAAGAGCAGATAGGGGACCAGGCATTTCTGTACGGCGCCGTTTCGGGCTTTATCCAGATCTTTGCTGAAATAACCGGTAATAAATGCGAACATGGGCATATGAAACAGATAAATGTATTTCATCAGAGTCATTTCGAAAGTGCCGGAAGCCAGGTACACATCCAGGGTGTGTCCGAACGCGACGAAGAAAAGCATGAGAGCTTTGATATTGTCAAACAGATAATTGCGTGGCGCAGAAGATTGGTTGGGCTGCATGGCTGACCTCGGTTTTCATAATAGTATTATCTAATATATACCTTTATAAGGGAAGCTTTGTCAAGAGCCCCGCGGGGAATAATCTGCTGCAAAACGGTCAGTCCGCGTTTTGCAGCAGTCCTGGCTCTGTTTACCTGACAGAGATCTGATTCTTTCTGACATAGTCAGCGAAGATCTCTATGATTTCTTTTGGATAAGGCTGGTTTTTCTGTCGGAACTTACAGTCGGCGAGCTCTTCAAGAAACGGATAGCCGCCATTGCGCATGATCACATTGCGAATGGTTTTGATATTGTTGATGACGTTTCGGACATCTGCCTGGTGGCGCTCGGCAATTGGAAGGTAGAGGTTTTTGTGGATCTCTTTCAGGCGGTCCGGGTTTTCTGCTGCCATGGATATGGCTTCCAGAAAGAAGCCATACCCGGCATAGGAGCGAAAGACACCTGTGGAGCGAAGAATGGATTCGAGATTTGTTTTCATGGTTTTTCCTCCTGTTAATTTATCTTTTCAAGATAAACATAGAGGGAAACTCTTTTAAATTCTATATTTTTAGAACTTGATTTCAAAAGAATCTCTATTTCTGAATTCTGTGCTCAGATTCTGTGCTTCTGTTCCAAAATATTTTGCAAAGGTTTCGATGAGCTCTTTGGGGTAAGGAGTTTTGTTTTTCCAGAAACTGCTTCCGGTCAGAGCTGCCAGGAATTCCGCACCTCCGTTTCTCATCATTACATCGCGGACGGTCCGGATGTTTTTCTCTGCATTTGCAACCTCTGTGTGACATAGTCTGGCGACAGGAATATAGATCTCTCTTCGAATATTGTGAAGTCTGTCGGGATTTTCTGCGGCCAGGGCAACGGCCAGAATAAATTGAGGGTATCCGCAGTAATGCTGGAAAATACCCATAGATTGAAGAAAGGTTTGCAGGTCGATTTCCATATTTGTTTTCTCCTTTGTAATAATCTTCTTAAAAAATAGAATATAGAAGGAGGAAATTCCAGAGGGAAAACAAAGAAAGACATAAAAAGACTAAATTGTACAAACATAGACAAACAATGAGACAATTTAATCGACAAATACAATTAATAATACCAGGTGCTGACACCTGGAATTCTGATCCGGATCTTTCTGCGTTGCAATCTGAAAATGGCGATAAAAGAGGATGCTTCAGACAGTATATCGAAGCATCCTCTTTTAAAACTGGCCGTGTTCAGCTGAGATTACGTTTCAGGCTGAATATAGGCATCGATCAATCTCTGCAGAGTGGAATTCAGCTGTCTGACAATCTGATAGAGTCGTTCATTTTCGGCTTCCAGATTCTGAATGCGTTCCTGCAGAGTTTCCTCACGTCTGGAATCTTTATCCATAGTCCTTTAACCCCCGTTTCCTTTTTTCTGCTTGTCAAGTGCTAAAAACATTATAATAGAAAAAGCTCTGATTGTATAGCAATTTTCATCGTCTTATTCTGACAAAAATCGACAATGCTCCGACTGAAACAGGGAAACTTGCATTTTCTGCGATTATCCGCTATAATAGATAAACTGTGCAGGTTAAAAAAAGAAGCAAAGAAATACAGAGGAATTTATTCCCATCGCAGGCGGAGTATCAGGATAACATGGAAAAGGTTACAGTCATTATTCCCAATTACAATGGAAAACAGTTTATGGAGAAATGTATGGAGGGACTGCGCGCTCAGACGGAGCAGGCCTTTCGGGTGCTTTTGGTGGACAATGGCTCCACAGACGGCAGCCTTTCGTTTATCCGGGAACGGTATCCGGAGCTGGAGATCCTTGCACTGCAGGAGAACTACGGTTTCAGCCGCGCAGTCAATGAAGGAATCCGGGCGGCAAAGACCCCCTACGTGATTCTCCTTAACAATGATACGAAGGTGTGTCCGGGCTATGTGGAAGCGATGGTCCGCACCCTCGATGAAAATCCACGGGCCTTTTCTGTCAGTGCGAAAATGATCCAGATGTACCATCCGGAGCTGATCGACGATGCTGGGGATCAGTATACGGTACTGGGCTGGGCATTTCAGCGGGGAGTGGGACATTCGGTGAACCGCTATGAAAGGCCGGCGAGGGTTTTTTCAGCCTGTGCCGGTGCTGCAGCGTATCGTCGCCAGGTGTTTGAGGAAATCGGATACTTTGATGAGAAGCACTTTGCTTATCTGGAGGATCTGGATGTGGGATATCGGGCCAGGATCCATGGCTGGCAGAATCTCTACTGTCCGGAGGCCAGGGTGGAGCATGTGGGCAGCGGGACAAGCGGATCCAAATACAATGAATTCAAGGTGCGTCTGGCAGCCAGAAACAGCATTTATCTGAATTATAAAAACATGCCTCTGTTTCAGCTGGCGGTGAATTTTCCGGCGATCCTGGCAGGGTATTTTGTAAAAAGCCGGTTTTTTGAGAAGATCGGCTTCGGTAAAGTGTATAAAGAGGGCCTGAGGGAGGGCTGGCGCACCAGGAAAACCTGCAAAAAAGTAAGGTTTTCTTCGAAGCACCTGTGGAATTATATCTGTATCGAGGGAAGGCTGATCGGCGGAACCTTTACCTATATCTATGAATTTGTTCACAGGAAGCTTTCCGGGCCGCCGGCTACCGATTAAGAAAACTTTAAGAATAGTCATTGTTTTTTCGGTTGCCCTTTGCAGGAAGATAATGTATGATATAAAGCGATAACGACTGTAATCGCAGGGAAGGTTATTGGGTGAAAGACCTTGATTAAAGATAATCAAAAGCATCTGAACCGGCTTCACGTGGTCATTGATGCAGTTATTTTAATGATATCATATCTGATTGCCTATTGGCTTATTTTCGGATATCTGGGGCGGAGTCTGGCTTTGCCCAAGGGGATTTACTTCAGCGCGCTTCTTTATATCGTGCCGGGAGGACTGATTTTATACTGGGTTTTCCATTTGTACGAGCCTATGCGGGTGATGGGGCGGCGGCTGGAGCTTTTTAATGTACTGAAGGCCAATGTGGTCGGAGCATTGCTGATTACCATGGTGCTCTATCTGGCCAAGGATCGGCTGCAGCACTTTTCCCGTCTGTTGGTTTTTCTGTTTATCTGCTTCAATTTTGTTTTTGAGTCGGCTTTTCGGCTGACGCTGCGAAGCGTTCTCCGTTCTTTCCGCAGAAAAGGCTACAACCAGAAGCATGTGCTTCTGATCGGTTACAGCCGGGCGGCTCAGTCCTACATTGACCGGGTGACGGCGAATCCGGACTGGGGCTATCTGATTCGGGGAATCCTCGACGACAATGCGGAGCGCGGAACAGAGTATAAGGGGATCCGGGTGCTCGGCCCCATTGCCAATCTGGAAGAGATCCTGCCCATGAACCGTCTCGATGAGATCGCCATCACTCTGAGCATCAATGAATATGACAAGCTGGAACGGATCGTGAACGCCTGTGAAAAATCCGGCGTACATACAAAATTTATTCCGGATTATAACAAGATGATACCGACGAAGCCATATACGGAGGATCTTCTGGGACTTCCGGTCATCAATATCCGCCATGTGCCTCTTACGGACTCTTTCAATGCAGCCATCAAGCGGCTGATGGATATTTTCGGAGGCACGGTGGCATTGATCCTGTTCTCGCCGGTCATGCTGATCGTGGCCATTGCCGTCAAGCTGTCCTCCCCAGGCCCGGTGATCTTCAGTCAGGAGCGGGTAGGACTTCACAATCGGCCCTTTAAAATGTACAAGTTCCGTTCCATGGAGGTGCAGAAGCCGTCGGAGGAGAAGAATGCCTGGACCACAAAAAATGATCCTAGGGTTACGGCGGTAGGGCGGTTTATCCGAAAGACAAGCATAGATGAGCTTCCTCAGTTTTTTAATATTATCAGGGGAGATATGAGCCTTGTGGGACCGCGGCCGGAGCGCCCTCATTTTGTGGAAAAATTCCGGGAGGAAATTCCCAGGTATATGGTGAAGCATCAGGTGCGGCCGGGGCTGACCGGCTGGGCTCAGGTCAACGGATACCGGGGGGATACCTCCATTACAAAACGTGTGGAGTACGATCTGTACTATATAGAGAACTGGAGTCTGGGTTTGGATTTTAAGATCATTTTTCTGACGTTTTTTAAGGGCTTTGTCAATAAAAATGCTTACTAGAAAATGCAGAATGTGGAAAGGAACAGGCCATGAGATACAGAGACGATGAATATGAATATGAAAGCCGCAGACGGGAGCTGGAGCAGCGCAGGCGTGTGCGGCCTGATGCAGAAATGACTTCCCAGAGGAGGAAGAATACCACGGGACAGACAGCCGGCAGCAGGAGAACGGCCTCCGGGACAAGAAGCACGTCGACGGGAAGCGGAGCAAGGACCGCAGCGGGAGCGAGAACCGCTTCCGGGACAGGAAGCAGATCTGCTTCAAGGACCTCCTACAGTGCGGGAGCGCCTTACGGCGCATCTGCCAGAACCGGAACCTCCAGGAGAACCATGGGTACGGATCCTTACGACAGGCGGACAAGTGACAGAAGAACGGCCGCTTACGACGATTCCTATGAGGATATGTCCACCAGAAAACGGACCAGAACAGAAACGGCACCGTCAGGGAGAAACGGAAAGAAGCGGCTCTCCGCAAAGGCAAAAAAGAAACGCCGCAACAGAAAGATTTTATTTGCAGTGGAGGGTGTTCTGCTCGTGCTCGTCCTTCTTTGTCTTTTTGTGATCTCCAAATGGGATCTGATTCAGAAGGCATCCTTCGGGAAAAAGGATGTCCATGTCAATGAACTGTCAGAAAACACACTCAAGAGCATGGAGGGATACCGGACCATTGCCATTTTCGGCATTGATGAGAACGGAAGCCACAGCGATGTGATCATGGTCGCCAACGTTGACAATAAAACCGGCGAGATCTCTCTCACCTCGGTGCTTCGGGATACCTACTGGAATGTTCCGGATCTGAGCACCGGTGATATGGATAAATATGCCAAGGCCAACAACGCCTATCATACCGGGGAGGAGCTGGGAGCCTTGAATGCCATCAACAAAAACCTGGATCTGCAGATCACTGAGTATGTGAGTGTCAACTGGTATGCAGTGGCTCAGGTGGTGGATCTACTGGGCGGTCTGGAAATTGACGTCCCGGAGACCATGATGGGTGAGATCAACGGCTATATCACCAATACGGTGGAGGAGACCAAGAGCTGGGCGACCGGATTGGGAAAGGGATCGGTTCAGCTGAAAGGCCCCGGCCTTCAGACTCTGGATGGGATCCAGACGGTGGCCTACTGCCGGATCCGTCACAACAATGGTGGAGATGACGGCCGTGCCCAGCGGCAGAGGGAAGTGATCGGTATGATCCTGGACAAGGCAAAGAGCGCCAGCGCGTCGCAGCTTTTAGACATATGCAATGCAGTATTTCCCGAGATCCGGACCAATCTGACCCTGGCAGATGTGCTGGCCCTTGTTCCCGATATCGGTTCTTATAAGATCACAAAGACGGCAGCCTTCCCGTATCACCAGGTGGATGCCATGGTTGGCGGGGCGTCCGTAAAGGTTCCCCTCGGTCTTGCCGAGGATGTGACCCAGTTCCATCAGGAGCTTTTCGGTGATACCACTTACGAGCCATCCTCTACGGTAAAACAGATCAGTAATAAGATCGAGGCACTGACCGGATATTCCGCGGAAGACAGAACAAATTGATGAAATGACACAGTGACAGGCGGCTGCCGGGTGCAGCCGCCTGTTAATTTGTGAAAATAACATATTTTTTTCAAGCTTATAACACAGTTTCATCACATTTAACTGGTATTCTATGTTCATCAGATAAAGAAAACGGACTGAGAAAGGATATGATCGTATGAATGAATATTATGAAAATGGAAGCCTTCAGGGCGGATATGGCCAGGAAGAAGATCATTCGTCGTACGCATACACATATATACCGACGGATCCCATGGAACCTGGCAGTCCAAAGAAGCCGGAAAAGAAAAAGAGAAGAAGCGGAGGCCTCTTCCGGAAGCTGGGAGTGTTTCTTCTGTGCGGGATCCTGTTCGGAGGAGCAGGAGCAGGAGCTTTCATGGGCGTGATGAAGATCAGCGGTTATGAGGCGAAGCTTCAGAAGGCGGTGGATGCGGCCGATCAGACAAAAACAACGAAGATCGGGACTGCAGAGACGACGCCGACCAATACTGCTTCCACGGGAAGCACGGGGAGCAGCGTTGCAGAGGTAGCAAAGAACGCCATGCCGTCCATTGTAGCTATTACCAATACGCAGATCTATCAGAGCAATGACTGGAGCTATTTCTTCTACGGAGGAGGAAGCCAGGAAGTGACCGGCAGCGGTTCCGGCATCATCATTGGGCAGAACGATACGGAACTTCTTGTGCTGACTAACTATCATGTGATCGACGGGGCAAATTCCCTGAAGGTGACCTTTATTGACGACAGCACGGCAGATGCCCAGGTGAAGGGAACGGCTGAGAAGAATGATCTGGCGGTGATCGCTGTTTCTCTTGAGTCGCTGAGTGAGGAAACCATGGGTTCCATAAAGATCGCTACCCTGGGAGATTCCAACAGCCTGCAGGTGGGAGACGAAGTGATCGCCATCGGCAACGCTCTCGGCTACGGACAGTCCCTGACCCATGGCTATGTAAGTGCCCTGAGCCGTGAGGTGACCATCAACGGCAACACACTGACGCTTCTTCAGACAGATGCGGCAATCAATCCCGGCAACAGCGGAGGTGCGCTGCTGAATCTGAAGGGTGAGGTCATCGGTATTAATTCTGCCAAATATTCCAGCGAGGATGTGGAGGGCATGGGGTTTGCCATCCCTGTATCGGAGGCACAGGATATCATCAGCAATCTGATGACCAAGCAGACAAGAACAGCAGTGGACGAGAAGGATGCATCCTGGCTGGGTATCAATGGTGTGGACATGAATGGGACCAATGCTCAGCAGTACAATATGCCGGAAGGTGTGTATGTATACAGCATTGTGGAGAACGGACCGGCGGCTTCTTCCGAGCTGAGGGAAAGAGACATTATCACAGCGGTTGAGGGAGAGGGGATCTCTTCCATGGATGAACTGAAAACACAGCTGAGCTATTATGCCGGCGGCACGGAGATCGAATTGACCATTGAGAGGCTGGAGGATGGTCAGTATAAGACAATGGAGATTACAGTTACACTGGGCTATAAAAGAGATTATCAGAGCCAGTAAAAAGTAAAAACAGGAAAACAATCGGGTGGAGGCCCTGCGGTTCCGGTATCGGATTCTGCAGGGCCTTTCCGGTCCCGGTTCATAAAAAGTTTACTTGTTCCACGGAGGCATCTCATATATAATGAGAAAAGAGTGCAGAAAAGGGAGATAGGATCTATGGAAAAACAGTTTGATGAAGATAAATCAGAAGAGATTATGGAGCAGGAAAAGCAGGAGCAGAAAGAGGACGAATACGAGAAAATATGCTTCGTCTGCCGGAGACCGGAGAGCAGAGCGGGGAAAATGATCACCATGCCGGGGAACATTACCATCTGCCGGGATTGTATGCAGAAGGCGTTTGACAGCTTTGAGAAGAATGGTGCGCCTTATGGGATCAATCTGGGAGTGCCGGGCAATGGCCAGGATGGCTTTGATCTTTCTGCGCTTTCCAATATTCCCGGCGTCGGTGTGATCAATCTGGCCGATCTTGGCATCGGAGAACGGGAGATACCCAAGAATCAGAGGATCAAAAAGAAAAAGGAAAAGGAAAAAAAGCCTGTTTTTGACAGAAAGACAATTCCGGCGCCTCATCAGATCAAACAGATGCTGGACGAGTATGTGGTGGGACAGGAAAAGGCAAAGAAGGCCATTTCTGTGGCAGTCTACAACCATTATAAACGGGTGTGTGCAGATAATACCGATGGTATTGAGATCGAAAAGTCCAATATGCTGCTGCTGGGCCCCACCGGAAGCGGAAAAACCTATCTGGTGAAGACACTGGCCAGACTTCTGGATGTGCCTCTTGCCATCGCAGATGCCACATCACTTACAGAAGCCGGATACATCGGCGATGATATCGAAAGCGTGGTTTCCAAGCTTCTTCAGGCCGCCGGCAATGACGTGGAGAAGGCGGAGCAGGGCATTATCTATATTGACGAAATAGATAAGATTGCAAAAAAACGCAATACGAATACGAGAGATGTCAGCGGGGAATCCGTGCAGCAGGAACTTTTAAAGATGCTGGAGGGCAGCGAGGTCGAGGTCCCGGTGGGATCCAACAGTAAGAATGCCATGGTGCCCATGACGACCGTGAATACCAACAATATCCTTTTCATCTGCGGGGGCGCGTTCCCTGATCTGGAGGAGATCATCAAGGAGAGACTCACGAAGGAGTCTTCCATCGGCTTCCGGGCAGAGCTTAGGGACCGGTATGATCAGGATGAAAATCTTCTGTGCAAAGCGGAAATGGATGATTTGAAGAAATTCGGCATGATCCCCGAGTTCCTGGGGCGGCTTCCGGTCCTTGTGTCCCTGGAGGCACTCACCAAAGAATTTATGATACGGATTCTGAAGGAGCCGAAAAATGCGATCTTAAAGCAATATGAGAAGCTTCTTCAAATGGATGAGGTGCAGCTTGTTTTTGAGGATGATGCGCTGGAGGCCATTGCCGAAAAGGCTATGGAGCGCCATACAGGAGCCAGAGCTCTGCGGGCGATCCTGGAGGAATATATGCTGGATATCATGTATGAAATTCCCAAGGATGACAATATCGGCCGCGTGACGATCACAAAGGCTTATATCGAAAAAACGGGAGGCCCCATTATCGATATGCGGGGCGTAATGCGGCTGGGAGTCCATGCATAAAATCATATGATAAGGCCCGGGAGGCTTGATCATATGGACAACACCGGTTTTTTTGAAGAAACAGAAGAGTGCAGGAACCGTATTCTATCCAACGCGTATGAAGATTTTATCCTTCCGGGGGATCGGTTTCTCAAAGAACAGTCCCTTTCCGATTTCTTCTGCGGAGAGATGGTGTCGGAAAACTGGGGGATCATTCATGTAAACAGAAGGCTTCTGCCGCCGGCTTCGGTCCAGTTTTATGATTATACGGCGATCCCCCGGCTCTATGGTCTGACTGATACCACCAACATGGAGGCTTCGGGAATTTTGCGGGCCAGGAACCAGCCGGTACTGGGACTGGATGGACAGGGGGTACTGATCGGACTTCTCGATACGGGGATCGACTATGAAAATCCGGTTTTTCTGGACGGCGGAGGAAAGAGCAGAATCCTTCGGATCTGGGATCAGACCATTCAGGAGGGAGAGCCTCCAGAGGGCTTTCTGTACGGAACAGAATATACAAAGGCGGAAATCGATGAAGCATTGACAGCGGAAAACGGGAGGCTATTTGTACCATCCGTCGATGAAAACGGCCATGGAACCTTTCTGGCTTCCGTGGCGGCGGGCAGTAATCTGCCGGATCGGGATTTTACCGGGGCAGCTCCCGCGGCGTCCATCGCCATGGTCAAGCTGAAGCCGGCCAAGGAATATCTGAGACGATTTTTTCTGATCAGGGAAAATGCAGCGGCGTATCAGGAGACGGATCTGATGATGGGGGTCCGGTATCTGACGGAACTGGGTGAGAAACTGAAGATGCCTCTGGTGATTCTGGCAGGCGTAGGAACCAACTGGGGAGATCACGATGGAAATGGGCCGCTTTCCTGTGTCCTGAACGATGCGGCGAAGCGGACGGGCAATGCGGTGGTCCTTCCTTCCGGAAATGAGTCCAACCGGGGGCATCACTATTTCGGAACGATCCCGGCACAGGGCGGAAGCGACTACGTGGAACTGCGGATCCCGCAGAATGAAAACGGAATTACTATGGAGCTTTGGGCAGAGACGCCGGAGGTGTACAGTGTGCAGCTCCTGTCACCGACAGGGGAGAGCACCAGCCGGGTGCTCCCCAGGCTCAATCACAATCAGGTGTTTCAGTTTACCATGGAAAAAACGGTGGTCTATGTGGATTACCAGCTGGTAGAGCGTCAGTCCGGAAGCTTTGTGATCCGAATACGGATGGCGGATCCGACGCCGGGAATCTGGACACTGGTGGTTTACAATGAACAGTTTGTCAATGGACAGTTTCATATCTGGCTGCCCATGGAGGGCTTTTCCGAGGCGGACACGGTGTTTCTGCGGCCGAATCCGGATACGACGCTGACGGTGCCGTCGGCGGCTGCAGAGCCCATTACCTTTGGAGCCTACAATCACAGGCAGAACAGCCTGTATATCCATTCGGGGCGGGGATTTACCAGGAACGGACGGATCAAACCGGATCTGGTGGCACCCGGCGTCGACATCTACGGAGCGTTGCCGGGAGGTCGGTTCGGAACAAAGAGCGGAACGAGTGTGGCGGCAGCCCACGGAGCCGGAGCAGCAGCTCTTCTGCTGCAATGGGGGATCCTGCAGGGGAATTACAGGTGGATGAGAAGCCAGGATGTTAAAAGTCTCATGATCCGGGGGGCAGACCGTCTGCCTCTGGTGACGTATCCCAACCGTTCTTCCGGATATGGAGCGCTGGATGTTTTTCACATTTTTGAAACTATTTCACTTTAATATACAGTATATGGAAAGAGGGAACTGCCTATGGGAGAAAAGAAGTATGTGCCGGTGATCGAAGGAAATCTGAGAAAGCATATGGTGCTTTTGCCGGAGGTGATTGAGGAGGCCAGCGGAATACGGATTTTTGGAAAACTGATCAAATCTCTGGTTTTTACTACTGATATTGCGATTATCAGAAACTGTAATGCCAATGCAGTCATGGCAGTATACCCCTTCACACCGCAGCCCATCATTACCCATGCGCTGATCACTTCTTCGGATCTTCCGGTATTCTGCGGCGTGGGCGGGGGCACCACTACCGGTCGCCGGGTGACAAATCTGGCGGAGGATGCAGAGTTTCAGGGGGCACACGGAGTGGTGGTCAATGCGCCGACGCCCAATGAGACCCTGGAATATCTCCGCAAAAAGGTAGAGATCCCCATTGTGATTACGGTCGTGTCAGAAAAGACCGATATCGGGAAGCGGCTGGAGAGCGGCGCTTCCATATTAAATGTGTCGGGCGCTGATAAAACTCCGGAGATCGTGGCGAAGATCAGAAAAAGCTATCCCCGTGTGCCGATCATTGCCACCGGAGGAAATACGGATGAGAGCATCAAACGGACCATTGATGCGGGAGCCAATGCCATCACCTATACGCCTCCGGGAAACGGTGAGATCTTCAAGGCCATGATGAATAAATACCGGCAGGAAAAATACATTATTTAGACAGTACTTATTTGGAAAAGAATGCGCTGACGGCGGTCAGCCAGGCGCCAAGAAACAGAAAGAAATCCGCAATGTTGAATATGATATTGCGGATTTTTTTGATGGGAAGACGCAGATAATCCACCACATAGCCGCGGATCAGGCGGTCCTGTACATTGGAGACGGCTCCGCCCAAAAGACAGGCTGCTCCGAGTTTTTCCAATGCTCCGGCTTTCTTGATGATCAGATGGAAAAACCAGAAAACCAGCGGGAGGAGCGTCATCACGGACACGATTCGGACAAGTCCGGGACGGTCCTCCAGACGGTTGAGAAGGAAGCCTCTGTTGTGATGCTTTTCCAGACGGACACCGCCTTTCAGATGAATGGGAAAGGTGGTATCCGGACGGACTTCGATCTGTCTTTTGAAATAGAGATCTGCTCCGACAATACAGGCGGCGAGAATACAGTAGATCATGGGAATGCTCCTTTTTGCGGCCTGATCTCAGGCTCCTACAGTTTTTCGGCCAGCTCCTTCACATAGGCAGCCACTGGCTCCCTGAGATCCTCTCTGGCCAGTGCGAAATCCAGGGTCGCCTGGATGAAGCCGAATTTATCGCCCACATCGTAGCGGTGGCCTTCAAAGTCATAGGCATAGACAGCCTGGGTATACATCAGACGCTTGATGGCGTCGGTCAGCTGGATCTCTCCGCCGGCGCCAGCCCCCTGTGTCTCCAGATAGTCGAAAATTTCCGGCTTCAGCACATAACGGCCGAGGACGGCCAGGTTGCTGGGCGCATCCTCCAGTTTGGGCTTTTCCACCATGTCATACAGCTTTTTCAGGCGGGGCTCGCAGGAGGGCTGATGGATGGAGGGGGCCACAATGCCGTATTTATGGACCTGGCTGTCGGCCACCTGCTGAACGCCGACTACGGATGCGCCAATTTTATCGTAAGCATCGATGAGCTGCTTCAGGGCGGGCTTGCCTCCCTCGTTGATGACCACATCGTCGCCGAGGAGGACGGCGAAGGGATCGTTTCCGATGAAGGACTTCGCGCACAGGACGGCGTGTCCGAGTCCCTTGGGCTCCTTCTGGCGCACATAATAAATGTTGGCAAGGCCGGCGATGCTGTTGATCAGATCTGCCTCTTCCTGTTTGCCGGATTCCAGAAGGCGGGCTTCCAGCTCATAATTTTTGTCAAAATGGTTCTCCATGCAGTGTTTGTTGGAGTTGGTGATGATGAGGATTTCCTCAATGCCGCTCTGGACGGCTTCTTCCACGATATATTGAACAGTGGGGATGTCTACAATGGGCAGCATTTCCTTGGGAATGGCTTTCGTGGCCGGGAGAAAACGGGTGCCCAGACCGGCAGCCGGAATGACAGCTTTTTTCACGGGCTTTTTCTGCATAGCGGATTCTCCTTGTTTTCATATTGATACGTTTATCATAACAGCCACAGGGGGAAATGTAAAGTATACAGAGCCGGGAAAAGAGGCGGATTCTCCATTGCAAAAGCCCCGGACTTGTGATATATTTACTATACGTATGTGAAATTTCAGTGATAAAATAAAATTATCTCAGGAGGTGCGCATGAAAGGTATTATTCTTGCCGGAGGAAGCGGCACACGTCTTTATCCTTTGACAAAGGTGACATCCAAGCAGCTGCTGCCCATTTACGATAAGCCTATGATCTATTATCCGCTGTCGGTGCTGATGAATGCAGGTATTCGGGAGATCCTGATCATCTCCACACCGGATGATACTCCCCGTTTTGAGTCTCTTCTGGGGGATGGCCATCAGTTCGGCATTGAGCTTTCCTATGCGGTGCAGCCCAGCCCGGATGGACTGGCCCAGGCCTTTATCATCGGTGAGGAATTCATCGGAACGGATTCCGTTGCCATGGTGCTCGGCGACAATATTTTCCACGGCCATGGGCTGACAAAGCGTCTGCAGGCGGCGGCAGCCAAGGAATCGGGAGCGACCGTGTTTGGCTATTATGTGGATGATCCGGAGCGATTCGGAATCGTGGAATTTGATGAGGAAGGAAAGGCGATTTCACTGGAAGAAAAGCCTGTGCATCCCAAGTCCAATTACTGCGTGACCGGCCTTTACTTCTACGACAACCGGGTGGTCGAATATGCGAAAAATCTGAAGCCTTCCGCCAGAGGAGAGCTGGAGATCACCGATCTCAACAAGATTTATCTGGAAAACGGAGAACTGGAGGTCACCCTTCTGGGACAGGGCTTCACCTGGCTGGATACGGGAACCCATGAATCCCTGGTGGATGCCACCAATTTTGTAAAGACGGTGGAGACTCACCAGCACAGAAAGATCGCCTGTCTGGAGGAGATCGCCTATCTGCGGGGATGGATCAGCAGGGACGAGCTGATGGAGACTTATGAGGTCCTGAAGAAAAATCAGTATGGCGCGTATTTAAAGGACGTCATGGATGGAAAATATATTGATAAGAAGTTTGACTAAAGTGAGGAAGAGAAGATGAAGATTTTAGTGACTGGCGGCGCCGGTTTCATCGGCGGCAATTTTGTACATTATATGGTCAACAAGTATCCGGAGGATCAGATCGTGAATCTGGACCTCCTGACGTATGCGGGCAATCTGGAAACCTTAAAGCCGGTGGAGGATAAGCCCAACTACAAATTTGTCCGGGGAGATATTGCGGACCGTCCCTTTATCATGGAGCTGTTTGAGAAGGAACAGTTTGACGTGGTGGTGAACTTCGCAGCGGAGAGCCATGTGGACCGCTCCATCACCGATCCCGGCATTTTTGTGAAGACCAATGTGCTGGGTACCCAGACCCTTCTGGATGCCTCCAGAGCTTACGGAGTGAAACGGTATCATCAGGTTTCCACCGATGAGGTTTACGGTGATCTGCCCCTCGACAGACCGGATCTGTTCTTTACGGAGGAGACACCGATCCATACCTCCAGCCCTTATTCGGCCAGCAAGGCCAGTGCGGATCTGTTTGTGCTTGCTTACCACAGGACCTTCGGGCTGCCTGTGACCGTATCCCGCTGCTCCAACAATTACGGTCCCTATCATTTCCCTGAGAAGCTGATCCCGCTGATGATCAGCCGTGCCCTGGCAGATGAAAGTCTTCCTGTATACGGAAAGGGCGAGAACGTCCGCGACTGGCTTCACGTGTCAGACCACTGTGCAGCCATCGATCTGATCATCCGCAAGGGAAAGGTGGGAGAGATCTATAACATCGGCGGACACAACGAGAGGACCAATCTTGAGGTGGTGAAGACGATCCTGAAGGCTCTTGACAAGCCGGAGAGCCTAATCCAGTATGTGACCGACCGGCCCGGCCATGACCGCCGGTATGCCATTGATCCTACCAAGATCGAGACGGAACTTGGCTGGAAGCCCCAGTACAACTTTGATACCGGTATCGCCATGACGATCCAGTGGTATCTGGACAATCAGGACTGGTGGAAGCATATTTTAAGCGGCGAGTACAGCAATTATTTTGAGAAGATGTACGGAGACCGTCTGCAGTAAGACGGCAGCGCCGGGAACGCTACAGGAGACAGGACATGAGAGTATTAGTGACAGGCGTCAAGGGCCAGCTGGGCTACGATGTGATGAACGAGCTGGCAAAGAGAGAGATAGAAGGCGTCGGCGTTGACATCGAGGAGATGGATATCACCGATGCGGCTGCGGTGGAGCGTGTGATCACCGAAGCAAAGGTGGATGCGGTGATCCACTGTGCGGCCTTCACGGCAGTGGATGCAGCAGAGGAAAAGCTGGAGCTCTGCCGGAGGATCAACGCCGGAGGCACGGAGAATATCGCTAAAGTGTGCAAAGCTCTGGATATCAAGATGATGTATATCAGCACCGATTACGTGTTTGACGGTCAGGGGGAGAGACCCTGGGAGCCTGACGATGAGCGCGATCCCCTCAATGCCTACGGGCTGACAAAATACGAGGGGGAGCTGGCCATTGAAAAATATGTGGAGAAATTCTTCACTGTACGTATTGCATGGGTATTCGGTGTCAACGGCAAGAACTTCATCAAGACCATGCTTCGGATCGGGGAGGAGCGGGGAGCGGTCAGCGTTGTGGATGACCAGATCGGTTCTCCCACCTATACCTATGACCTGGCAAGACTTCTGGTGGATATGATCCAGACCGACAAATACGGCAGATATCATGCGACCAATGAGGGCCTTTGCAGCTGGTATGAGTTTGCCTGCGAGATCTTTAAGCAGGCCGGTATGGATGTGAAGGTGACCCCTGTGGACAGCGACACGTATAACGGCATGTATCCGACTGCGGCAAAACGCCCTAAGAACAGCCGGATGTCCAAGGATAAGCTGGAAGCAAACGGCTTTGAGCGGCTGCCCGCATGGCAGGATGCTCTCTCCAGATATCTGGGGGCTCTTGGGAAAAAAGCGTGAGGAGAGACAGCAGTGGGTAAGTATTTTGGAACCGACGGCTTCCGCGGGGAAGCCAATAAGGTATTAACAGTAGAACATGCCTATAAGGTGGGCCGTTTCCTGGGCTGGTATTACGGTGTCAGAGAAGGAAGAAAATGCCGGGTGGTCATCGGGAAGGACACCAGGCGCAGCAGCTATATGTTTGAGTATTCCCTGGTGGCAGGGCTGACGGCTTCCGGAGCGGACGCCTACCTGCTTCACGTGACGACGACTCCCAGCGTATCCTACGTGGTGCGGACGGAGGATTTCGACTGCGGCATCATGATCTCTGCCAGCCATAATCCCTTTTATGATAACGGAATCAAGGTACTCAACGGCAGAGGGGAGAAGCTTGAGGATGAAGTGACTGCAAAGATCGAGGCTTATATCGACGGAGAGACGGAAGAAATTCCTTTTGCTGTCCGCGAGGAGATCGGAAAAGCCTCTGATTATTCCCAGGGAAGGAACCGGTATATCGGGTATCTGATTTCTCTGGCAACCCGCTCCTTCAAAAACAAGAGGGTGGGCCTTGACTGCTCCAACGGCAGCGCCTTCTCCATTGCGAAAAATGTTTTCGATGCCCTGGGAGCGAAGACATACGTGATCAACAATGAACCTGACGGCACAAACATCAACCGGAACTGCGGTTCCACCCATATCGAGGTGCTTCAGAAATTTGTGGTGGAAAATCAGCTGGATGTGGGCTTTGCCTACGACGGAGATGCGGACAGATGCATAGCTGTGGATGAAAACGGCCGGGTGGTGGACGGTGACCTGATCCTTTACGTCTGCGGACTTTATATGAAGGAACACGGAATGCTGGACACCAATACGGTGGTGACAACGGTGATGTCCAATATCGGTCTTTACAAGGCCTTCGATATTGCGGGAATCCGTTACGAAAAGACCAATGTGGGTGACCGGTTTGTATATGAGAACATGGTGAACAACGGACACCGGCTCGGCGGCGAGCAGTCCGGCCATATTATTTTCAGCAAATATGCCTCCACAGGGGATGGTATCCTTACTTCCCTGAAACTGATGGAGGTCATGCTGGAAAAGAAGGAATCCCTTGGAAAGCTGACGGCTCCTGTGGACATCTATCCGCAGCTGTTAAAAAATATCCGGGTAAAGGATAAGCCTGCGGCCAGAGGCGATGAGGATGTGAAAAAGGCCGTGGAGAGAGTGGAAAAGGCCCTTGGAAATGACGGAAGGATCCTTGTGCGGGAGAGCGGTACGGAGCCGGTCATCCGCGTCATGGTGGAGGCACGGACTGATGCACTCTGTGAAGAATATGTTTCTCAGGTCATTGAGGTGATCCGGGCAAAGGGACATGAAGCAGAATAGAGATATGAGGGGAAGGCGCCGGATATTTCTGGCGCTGTCCCTTTTGTGGATGGGATTGATCTTTTATTTTTCCGCGCAAACGGGAGGAGAATCAGGGGCTTTAAGCGGTCCCCTTGACGGTCTTTTCGGATTGCCGGAATGGATTTGGAGAAAAGGCGCCCACATGATGGAATATGCAGTTCTGGGAGCTTTTTTTCTGGGATTTTTTGGTACGATTTTTGCCGGTATCCGGAAGGGCTGTCTGGCAGCCTGGGGATGTGCACTTGTCTATGCGGCCTTCGATGAGCTCCATCAGTTGTTTGTGGCTGGGAGGGAGGCGGCATTAAAGGATGTATGCATCGATGGAGCCGGCGCACTTTTTGGGATTTTGGCAGTATGCGGAGTTGGGTATCTGTATAAGGAAGCGGTGAATAGAAAAAAGGGCCGAACGGCTCCGGCGGTTCGTCTGGAAGGAGAAAAACATGAGACCCTGGGAAGATAATATCAGAAAGGTTGTTCCCTATGTACCCGGTGAGCAGCCGAAAAAGAAAAATATGATCAAACTGAATACCAATGAGAATCCGTACCCTCCGGCACCGGGAGTGGAGGAGGCCATGAAGAGTCTTGATACAGACCGGTTCCGTCTGTATCCGGATCCTGCTGCCGATGTGCTGGTGGCAGCTCTGGCAGAGCGTTATGGTCTGGAAAAAAATCAGGTGTTTGTGGGAGTCGGATCCGACGATGTGCTGGCCATGGCCTTCCTGACTTTTTTTAATTCTGACAAGCCGGTACTGTTTCCGGATATTTCCTATTCTTTTTACAGTGTATGGGCGGATCTTTATCGGATCCCCTACGAGCGGCCGGCGTTAGATGAGGCGTTTTGTATCCGGAAAGAGGATTACTATAAGGAAAACGGCGGCGTGATCTTCCCCAATCCCAATGCGCCCACCTCCCTTGCCATGGGACTTTCCGATGTGGAGGACATCATTGCCCACAATCAGGATGTGGTGGTGATCGTGGACGAGGCTTATATTGATTTCGGCGGACAGTCTGCCCTTCCTCTTCTGGAGAAATACGAGAACCTTCTGGTGGTTCAGACCTTTTCCAAGTCCCGTTCCATGGCCGGAATGCGGATCGGCTATGCCATGGGAAATCCGGCGCTTATCAAGGCCCTTAACGATGTGAAATATTCCTTTAATTCCTACACTATGAACCAGACTGCCCTCTGCCTGGGTGTGGAGGCTGTGAAGGATGAGGTGTATTTCCGGGAAACGGTGGGAAAGATCAAAGCCACCAGGGAGCGGACAAAGGAGCGGCTTTCTGCCCTCGGTTTTGTGTATCCGGAGCCTTCGGCCAACTTTATTTTTGCAAGCAGGCCGGGAACTGATGCGAAGGCGCTTTTTGAGGCACTGAAGGAGAAGGATATTTATGTCCGTTATTTTAATGTGCCCCGGATCGATCAGTATCTGCGGATCACCATCGGAACGGATGAGCAGATGGATAAGCTGTTTGAATTCCTGAAAAACTATTTAAACCATTGACAAAAAAGAAATGCCCTGTTATCATCGAAAAGAGAACAAGGGCGTTTCTTCTGTTTAGAGGAGTACGCTCTTTTCCTTTTTCGCACAAAGGGAAGAATAAAAAAAGGAGTTATGTCATATGAGTGAAAACAGATATACAAAAGAGGATATCATTCGTCTGGCCGAGGAGGAGGACGTGGAATTTGTACGTCTGCAGTTTCCGGATATTTTCGGCGTATTGAAAAATGTGGCCATTACGGTCAGCCAGCTTGAGAAAGCCCTGAACAATGAGTGCAGCTTTGACGGCGTTTCCATCAACCGGTATGGGGAGCTTGCCAGAACAGACTTGTTTTTGCAGCCTGATCTTGATACCTTTGAGATCTTTCCGTGGAGGCCGCAGCAGGGAAAGGTTGCCCGCCTGATCTGCGATGTGTTCAATGTTGACGGAACACCTTATGCGGCGGATACCCGCATGGTGCTGAAAAAGGTAGTGGAAAAGGCAAAGAGGATGGGCTATGTGTTCAAGGTGGAGCCGGAATGCGAGTTTTTCCTGTTCCATATTGACGACGGGGGTATGCCTACGACGCTGACCTACGAGCAGGCCGGCTATTTTGATGTGGGACCGGTGGATTTTGCAGAAAATGTCCGGAGGGATATTGTGCTCAATCTGGAGGAAATGGGGTTTGAGGTCCGTTCCTCCCATCATGAAAAGGCACCGGGCCAGCACGAGATCGATTTTAAATACAGCGATGCCTTAAAGACGGCGGATAATCTGCTGACCTTCAAGATGACGGTAAAATCCATTGCCAAGCGCCACGGCCTCCACGCCACCTTCATGCCGAAGCCCAAGTCCGATGTGGACGGATCCGGTATGCATATCAATATGTCTCTCTGGGATGAAGAGGGAAACGATGTTTTTTATAATGCAAACGATGAATATAAAATAAGTAAAAAGGCCCGTCAGTTTATGGCCGGGATCCTTTCTCATATCGGAGCGATCACGGCCCTTACAAATCCTCTTGTGAATTCCTACAAGCGGCTGGTTCCGGGCTTTGAAGCGCCGGTATATGCCACCTGGTCAGCCAAGACCATCTTTGCGCTGCTCCGTGTGCCGGCGGTCATGGGAACCCATACAAAGCTGGAGCTTCGTTCCCCGGATCCCACGGCGAACCCCTATCTGGCTTTTGCTGCGTGTCTGGCAGCCGGTCTGGATGGAATCGAGAAGGAGCTGGAGCTTTGTCCCAGTGTGGATGTCAATGTGTCTGCCTGGACCGAGGAACAGCGGAGAACGCTGGATATTGAACGACTTCCGAAAAATATGTGTGAAGCCATCGATGCCCTGGAGGCGGATTCTTTTATCACAGAGATGATGGGGGAATCTGTGGCGAGACAGTATATCAGCGCCAAGCGGAAGGAATGGGATGTCTACCGCAGACAGGTGACCGAATGGGAGATCAAGGAATATCTGAACCGTTACTAGACTGAAAATTCATTACGTGACTTGGAGGTGACGGCGTGGCCAACATTATAGTGGTCTTTCCGAAGCTGGAGGATGCGAAAAGCATCCGGAATATTCTGACCCGAAATGGTTTTAATGTCACGGCTGTCTGTACTACGGGAGCTCAGGCTCTGAATTACACAGAAGAGCTGGGGGATGGGATCGTGGTGTGCGGCTATAAGTTTGCGGATATGCATTACAGCGTGCTACATGACTATCTCCCGGAGGGATTTCAGATGCTTCTGGTGGCATCCCGGCAGTACTGGGGAGAATGCACCGCCGATGATCTGGTGTGCGTCAGTATGCCGTTAAAGCTTCACGATCTCATTGATACGCTCACCATGATGGAGGAGGCTCTGGCAAGACGGCGGCGGAAGCGGAAGGCTCAGCCGAAGCAGAGGAGTGAGGAGGATAAAGAGATCATCGTCAGGGCGAAAGAAACTTTGATGGAACGAAATAATATGACGGAGCAGGAGGCTCATCGCTATATCCAGAAATGCAGCATGGACAGCGGGACCAATATGGTGGAGACAGCGTACATGATCCTGGAGATTATGAAGCAGTAGCAGCGGATGGGCCGGAAAGGCGGTGTGGATTGCGGTTTACAAAGATGCACGGTCTGGGAAACGACTATGTATATGTAAACTGTTATGAGGAAAAGGTAGAAGAACCTGAAAGAATGGCAAAACAGCTCTGCGACAGACATTTCGGCATTGGCGCCGATGGGCTGATCCTGATCTGCCCGTCAGAGCATGCTGACTGCCGGATGGAAATGTACAATGCGGACGGCTCCAGGGGCGCCATGTGCGGCAACGGGATCCGCTGCGTGGCGAAATATGTATATGAAGCAGGTCTGGTAGAGAGAGAACGGATGAAGGTGGAGACGGACAGCGGAATCCGACGGCTGGTCTGCCGCGTCCGGGAGGGACGGGTATATCTGGTGGATGTGGATATGGGAGTTCCGGCTCTTTTTCCGCGGGAATCCCTTTCGGCAGGGGGAAGCAGTTTTTCCTTCACGCCTGTGGATATGGGGAATCCCCATGCGGTGCTGTTTTATTCGGATGTGGATTCGGTTGACGTGGAACAGATCGGACCGGCCATTGAGAACCATAAGCGGTTTCCCGGGAGAACCAACGTGGAATTTGCTCAGATCACGGATGCGCAGAATATCAAGCTCCGGGTCTGGGAGCGGGGAAGCGGAGAGACGATGGCCTGCGGAACAGGGGCCTGTGCAGCCTGTGCGGCGGCCATGGCCATGGGACTTGTAAAACGGAAGGTGACAGTGAGGCTTCCGGGCGGAAAGCTGGATATCACCTGGTCGAAGGCAGATGGGCCGATGATCCTGACGGGACCCGCGAAAAAGGTGTTCTGCGGCAGCCTCTGTCCATAGAAAATAAGAAAATGCGCTGTGGGACTTGACTTTCCATTAGTCCTGCGGCTAAGATAGACAGGAAAGAAAAAACGGAGGACAAAAAACATGTTCAGGATTAACGATAATTATTTAAAGCTGCCGGGAAGCTATCTTTTTTCTACCATCGGAAAAAAGGTGAGGGAATATTCTGAGGCGCATCCGGAGAAGGAGATCATCCGTCTGGGAATCGGTGATGTGACACAGCCCATCGCTCCAGCGATCATTGAGGCCATGCATAAGGCGGTGGATGAGATGGGAGTCCAGGAGACGTTCCGCGGCTATGCTCCAGATCTGGGCTATGAGTTTTTGAGAGATGCCATTGCTGAGGGAGATTATAAGGCGCGTGGCTGCGCCATCGAAGCAGATGAGATCTTTGTCAGCGACGGTGCAAAATGCGATTCCGGAAACATCCAGGAGATCTTCAGCCAGGACAGCAGGATTGCCGTCTGCGATCCGGTTTATCCTGTCTATGTGGATACAAATGTAATGGCGGGACGTACCGGTACCTATGACGTTTCTACCGGCATGTGGAGCGATGTGATCTATATGCCCTGTACTGCGGACAACGGATTTTCTCCGGAGCTTCCGAAGGAAACGCCGGATATCATTTACCTCTGCTTCCCCAACAACCCTACCGGTGCCACGATCACAAAGGATCAGCTCCAGGTCTGGGTGGATTATGCCAACAGGGTGGGAGCTGTGATCATTTATGATGCAGCCTATGAGGCCTATATTTCCGAGGATAATGTGCCCCACAGCATTTATGAGTGTGAGGGCGCCAGAACCTGTGCCATTGAGCTTAAGAGCTTTTCCAAGAATGCCGGCTTTACCGGTGTGCGTCTTGGCTACACCGTGATCCCCAAGGAACTGAAGTGCGGTGAGGTGACCCTCCATTCTTTATGGGCAAGACGCCACGGTACCAAATACAACGGAGCTCCTTATATTGTCCAGAGGGCAGGAGAGGCCGTATATTCCGAAGAGGGAAAGAAGCAGTTAAAGGCGCAGGTAGCCTATTACATGAATAATGCGAAGGTGATCTATGAAGGCCTTAAGGGTGCGGGTTACACCGTGTCCGGCGGCGTCAATGCTCCTTATATCTGGCTTAAGACACCGGGTTCCATGACATCCTGGGAATTCTTTGACTATCTTCTTGAAAATGCCAATGTGGTGGGAACACCCGGCTCCGGCTTTGGCCCCAGCGGAGAGGGCTATTTCCGTCTGACGGCCTTCGGTACCTATGAAAATACGGTGAAGGCCATTGAGCGGATCAAGGCACTGTAAGCGCTGAACGATGGAAGCGGCGGCAGCAGGCGGAAAATAAATGACTATTTTAAGGTGATTGGAAACAGGCGGTACCCGACTTGTCCGGTTTGGAGGAGTCGAGTACCGTCATTTGTTTTGCACTATGTAAAAAATGCCGATATTATTGGAAATTATTTCAAAATAAAATGTCTAAAGTGTACAAAAAAAGAAGTAGACTGTCAGTAAAATATGAGACATAGTTCCGTGAAATATTCTTTCAGGGAGATGGTAAAAATCAATAAAATATTAAAAGATTATTGGTAATAAATAATGAAAAGCAAAAAAAACAGACGAAAAAATTAAAGATTTTTTCATCGAACCTTCATTTTGCCAGTATATCTCATTGACAAAGCTGTGCAATTATCCTATAATCAGTAATAGAAAATTAATGAAATTGTTCAATAGGACGAAGGGCGGAGTATACAGACCGGCGGGGAGACATAAATGGGGCAGAATGAATTAGTAATTGATACAATAAAAGAAAATTACCAGCAGATGTTCTCCGCAGAGAAGAAGGTGGCAGATTATATTCTTCAGCATCCGGAGCAGACGGTCTCAGCCAACGTTTCAGAACTGGCGGAGCTGTCCGGTGTCAGTGACGCAACTGTGATCCGCATGTGCAAGCACCTGGGATATCAGGGGTTTTATCAGATGAAGCTGAATCTGGCTAGGGATCTTGGACAGCATCAACTGGTAGGATATCGGGGCGATCAGAACAATCCCGATACGGTGAAGGAAATTTTACAGGGGATTGCGAGAAACCTTCTGAGTGTGGCTTCAAGACTTGACATGAACGTGGTTTTAAACTGCGCGAAGCTTATCCGGGAGAGTGATATGGTACATACGGTGGCTGTGGGAAATACGAGTCCTGTGGCCATTGATCTGGGATTCCGTCTGGGACGCCTGGGGGTCCGCACCAGCAGCGCCATGGTGCCGGAATATTTTCTCAACAATATCAGCCTGGGAGGCAAGAGGGATGTTATTATTGCAATTTCCCATTCGGGAAGCTCCCGGCAGGTGATACAGGCTCTGGAGCTGGGGCGGGACAAGGGAATGAAAAGCATCGCCGTTACGGGAACTGCCAGAAGCCCTGTTTCTCAGATCGCAGATTACACACTGAATATTTCTGCGGAGGATCCGCTGTTCAGTGAATTCGGGGCCATATCCCATGTCTATGCGATGGCAGTGCTCGATGCCCTTCTTTATTTTGTGGCAAATGCGGAGCGAGGGTCCCGGGATGTGGACAGACTGGAGCTTTTGCTGGCGGAATCCAAGCTGTAATACAGGCTTTAGAAAATAATGAAAAAGGTGGAAAAGATGGCATATCAGGACAAGTATGAGGAATATCTGAATCAGATTCCCGCGGATATTGAAGTGTGTAAAGAGACCGGCAGACGGCACGTGTTTGGTTATACCAGCAATTACGATGTGGTCCTCAAATGGGATGTCGATGTATACAATCAGATCCTGAAGGAGTTTCTGAAGGAAGAACCCAGTGCCAAGGCGGGTGATACTATTGATACGATGGAGGATTTTGCCAGGATCAGCAGCTATTGCCTGATAAAGGGGATTGGTGCGAACTTTGATATTACAAGTGTGGAGGTCTGTGAGTATCTCCAGAGCCATTTTGAGTCAGAGCCGGCCCTTGGCGGCACCTGCGCTCAGGGAGCGGCAGCTCTGGCAGCTCTGGGATTTCCGATGGTGGCGCAGCTTACCGACAAGTGCAAAGAAGTCTGTGAGATGATGAATGCCTCCGATATGAGAGTGGTAAAGGGTGACCGTCTGGTGCCCATTATGGAGGGTGCTTCCGATGAGGCACCTGTGTATCATATGATCCTTCAGTTTTCCAAGGATGACAGGATTTTTGTCCATGGAAAGGAATATGCAGTTCCTCTTTCCAACCGTCTGATTCTCTTTTATGATACGATACATAAAACAGTGCCCATTGATCAGTGCTTCTTTGATTACTGGAATGAGCATGCGGCAGATATTTCCTCTTATTTGGCTGCAGGCTTTGACGCTGTCATCGATGAGCAGGTGATGGAGGAACGGCTGGATCAGCTTTGCAGCCATTTTGAGGCTATGAGGAAAAAAAATCCGGACTTCATTTTCTACCTGGAGGGGGCATACTACATGAACCCTGAGGTGAAGGAGATGCTGTTCAAGCGTCTGGCTCCTTATGCGAATATTGTGGGTACCAATGAGGAGGAGCTGGTGGCTCAGAATGAAAAATACGGCGTTGTGACCGATATTACCGATATCGAATCTGTTGTAAAAGGAATCGAAGCCATGATGGAGCGGTATGGCATCCGCGGCGTGGTGCTCCACACCAAGGACTACTCCATGTATTACGGAGAGGAACTGAAGGGGATCGATATTGAGAAGGGTCTGACCATTGGAAACCTGATGTCAGGGACCAGAGCGCGTATCGGCAAATACGGCACACAGGAAGAGTGCAGGGAGAGCCTGTCACTGGGATTGAGCCCTACAGGCCTTGCCTTCCACGATACGCTGGCAAATAGGAAGACCGATAAGCAGGCAGTGCTTGTGCCATCCAGATATCTGGAACATCCGAAGTATACCATCGGACTTGGCGATACCTTTGTATCGGGGGTTCACACCTGTTTTAAATAAGGGTGAATCAGAATCATGTGTGTCCGGGATATAAAATATTGAGACAAGGAGACAGCCATGGCATATTTAATGGGAATTGACCTGGGAACCTCCAGCCTGAAGACGATCATCATCGACGAGGTGGGAAATGTGAAGGCGCAGAGCGCCAGACCGTATCAGTTTTCATCCCCCTGCGGCGGTTATGCGGAGCATGATCCGGAGGAATGGTGGCAGGCCTGCTGTGCTACTGTGAGGGACTGCCTTGCAGCCTGCGGTGCGCCGGCGTCTGAGGTGAAGGGCGTGAGCTTTTCCGGTCAGATGCATGGAGCGGTGCTTCTGGACAAGGATTACCGTGTGATCCGTCCTGCGATCCTTCACTGCGATGCCCGTTCAGGGGTACAGGTGGAGAAGCTAAAGGCGGCATTGGGGGAGGATAAGGTTCGGGAGCTTGTCATGAATCCGGTTTATACGGGATTCCTGCTTCCCTCTCTTATGTGGGTCCGGGATAATGAGCCGGAAAATTATGAAAGAGTCAGATATGCGTTTTTGCCGAAGGATTATCTGAAGTTTAAGCTGACCGGAGAGGTCTCCTCGGATTATTCCGATGCTTCGGCAACGCTGGCCTTTGATATCAGAAGAAACTGCTGGTCGGAGGAGATCCTGAAGACGGTCGATGTGCCTTTGGAAATATTCCCCAGATGCTATGGGACCGATGAGGCGACCGGGACGGTTTCGCCGGAGGCGGCCAGGGAAACAGGGCTTTCTGTCTCTACGATCGTGGTTGCCGGCGGTGGTGATCAGGTGATGCAGGGAATCGGCAACGGCATCACAAAGGCAGGTCAGGCATCCTCCAATATCGGAACGAGCGGTCAGGTTTCGTTCCAGAGTGATGTGCCGATCTTAAATCCGGCACTTTCTACCAATACCTTCTGCGGATACAAAAAGGGACGCTGGTTTACCATGGGCGCCATTATGAACGCAGGACTTTCTCTTAAGTGGTTTAACAGCCTCTTCGAGACGGCTGATTATAACCTGATAAATGAACAAGTTGCAAAAGTAAAACCGGGAAGTGGGGGAGTTGTTTTCCTTCCGTACCTCAATGGAGAACGGACCCCTCATGTGAACCCCAACCTGAGCGGGATGTTCATGGGCGTGAATCTGAATACGGGCCGTCCAGAGATGACAAGAGCGGTGATGGAGGGCGTTGCATTTGCCCTGAATCAGTGTATTGAAGTCTGCGGGGAGCTCGGACTTAGAGCCGAGACGATGGTGGCCTCCGGCGGAGGCGCAAGAAGCGGACCCTGGCTTCAGATTCAGGCGGATGTATTCGGCATCCCTCTGAAAGTGGCGGACACCGAGGAGCAGGCAGGGCTTGGCTCAGCCATTGCAGCCGGTGTCGGTGCGGGTATTTACCGGGACATCGAGGAAGGGTGTCAGGCAGTGGTGCGGTACAAGGATTTCATTGTAACGCCCAATGCTGAAAGCCACAAAGCCTACGAGGAGTATTATCAGCTTTACAAGGATACCTACGGGGCCAGCAGGGATGTTTTGCAGCGAGTAACATTAATGGGGCGGCGGCAGTGATGCCCGGCCTGAAAAAGAAAGCATAGAGGTGAGAAAAGTTGGGAGAAGAAATGAAAAACAAAGACGAGTACATCTTTGAATGCGAAGGAATTTATAAGGCATTCGGTGGTACTCAGGCGTTGGCAGATGTCCAGCTCCATGTCAAAAAAGGCGAAGTCATTGCACTGCTGGGCGAGAACGGTGCAGGTAAATCGACTTTGATGAAAGCTGTAATCGGTCTCCATCAGCCCGATGCAGGAACCATGACTTTTGAAGGAAAGCCTTACTCCGCCAAGGGCCCTGTCGATGCAATGAAGGCCGGCATCTCCATGATTCATCAGGAATTGAATCCGGAGCCCTACCTGACGATTGCAGAAAGTATCTTCCTTAACAGAGAGGATACCAGGGGTATTATCCTGAACAAGAAAAAACAGAATGAAAGAGCGCAGAAGATCCTGGACCAGTTTGATTTCCCTTATCCTGCCACTACAGTAATGGGCAAGCTTTCCCTGGCACAGATGCAGATGGTGGAGATCATCAAGGCTGTTTCCTGTGATGCCCGTATGATCATCATGGATGAGCCTACCTCCTCTCTGGACAGCGAGGAAACAGAGCATCTGTTTGCCACCATCCGTGATCTTAAGTCCAAGGGCGTTGCAATCATTTACATCTCACACCGTATGGATGAGATCTTCGAGATCTGTGACAGCGTAGCCGTATTCCGAGATGGTACCTACGTAGGGGCCCGTTCCATGGATGGCGTTACCAGAGACGAGCTGATTTCCATGATGGTAGGCCGTCAGGTGAAGAACGTATTCCCCAAGACCGACTGCGAGATCGGCGATGTGGTATTCAAAGTAGAAGGCCTCACCGGCAAGGGCTTCAGCGATATCAGCTTTGAGGTTCGCGCAGGCGAGATCCTGGGCCTTACCGGTCTGGTAGGCTCCGGACGAAGCGAGACCATGAGAGCCATCTTCGGCCTTGACAAGCTGGATTCGGGCAAAATGTGGCTCGAGGGTAAGGAAATAACCATTAAGAATCCCAAGGATGCGATCAGACAGGGCGTCTGCATGGTCAACGAGGATAGAAAGAACTACGGTCTCTGTCTGTTCCGTTCCATCAGAGAAAATATTTCTCTTCCGAACCTTCCTGCAAGACAGAAGGGGCTGCTGATCAATCAGAGCCGTGAGAAAAAGGAATGTGAAGAGTATTCCAAGCTTCTGACAGTTAAGGCAGGCAGCATCGAGCATAATGCCTACTCTCTTTCAGGCGGCAACCAGCAGAAGGTTGTTATTGCAAAATGGATCATGGCAAATCCCAAGGTTCTGATTCTCGACGAGCCTACCCGAGGCGTGGACGTAGGTGCAAAGTCTGAGATTCATACCCTGATGTGCCAGTTTGCCGCAAAGGGCATGGCAGTTATCATGATTTCCTCCGAGCTTCCCGAGGTTATGGGAATGAGCGACAGGATTCTTGTTTACCATGAAGGCAAGCTGAATGGCGAAGTGAGCCGCGAAGAGGTTCTCAGCGGTGCTGCAACCCAGGAAGTAATCCTGGCAAAAGAATTTGGTGGAAAGTAGGAGGAGATAAAAAATGGCTCAGAAAAAAGAAGGTAAGATTTTAGGTCTCGAGAGGGAGACATGGCGCAATTTCATGGGTAAGTACGGCGTATCCGTAGTTATGGTAATCATGATCATCGGCATCGCTATCTACAATCCCAGTTTCATCAGCGGCAGAAACATCATGAACGTCGTAACCCAGATTTCTATTAACGGTATGATGGCCTTTGGTATGTGTCTGTGTATCACCATCGGCGGTATCGACCTGACTGTAGGCGCACAGCTCGCTCTGGTAGGCGTTATCATGGGTCAGCTGATCACCAATATGGGATTACCCGTAATCGTAGGTATTCTGGTTGGTGTTTCCGTTGCTACTCTGTTTGGTTTTATCAACGGTTTCTTTATTGCAAAGTTCCGTATGTTCCCCTTCGTTGTTACTCTGTCCATGCAGCTGGTTATCCGTGGTGTTGCTCAGGTTATCTCCGGCGGTAAGGCAATCACCTTTGGTGAGGAAGTAAAGAATATGTACTACGGCAAGCTGTTCGGTGCGATTCCGTATCCCATCGTGGCTCTGGTTGTTGTATTCATCCTGATGTACATTATGTTCCACTGGACCAAGCTTGGGCGTTACATTCTGGCAGTCGGCGGCAATGCAAATGCGGCCGTTGCATCCGGTGTCAGCGAGCTTAAGATCCGTATTATCTGCCACACCATTTCCGGTTTCCTGGCTGGTATTGCAGCAGTTATCATGGCAGCAAAGACCGGTTCCGGTCAGTCCAACCTGGGTGTTGGTTATGAGACCGACGCCGTAGCTGCTTCCGTAATCGGTGGTACCTCCTTCGCAGGCGGTATTGCTACCATGCCCGGTGTACTGATCGGTATCTTCATCGTAGGCTTCATCTACAATGGTATCAACATGATCGGTATCAATGCAAACTGGCAGTCCATCATCCGTGGTCTCGTTATCATCGGAACCGTTATGCTTGATATGGCTATCAACGGAAAGAGCCGTAAATAATCGTTGAAGTTTTCAATAAAGTGAGAATAGACAGGCTCCGGCACAGTGCCGGAGCCTGTCTGCTTTTCGAAAAATAAAATTTCATGGAAAGAAATGAAAGAATACGGAATTGGCATAATGCCAAGGGTTTTCTTTGAATAATTTGGTAAATATGCTGGATTTGGTAAAATTAACAACTAATCTTGTGAAAAATTGAGTGGAAACCATTGGTAAAAAGTTATAAAATTCTATTGACTTAAAGGGGCTAATGTGGTAATATGAACGGGAGCTTGGATATCAAGCAAATCAAAAAGGAGGAAAAAGAAATGAAAAAAGTGTTGGCAGTACTCTTAGCAGCTATGATGGTACTCAGCCTGGCAGCTTGTGGTTCCAAGAAGGAAGAGACCAAGGCTCCCGAGACCAAGAAAGAAACAGAAGCAGCTAAGGAAACAGAAGCAGCTAAGGAAACAGAAGCAGCTAAGGAAGAAGCTAAGGGCGGCGACGTAAACGGCGACGGCAAGATCGTTGTTGGTTACATCTCCAAGAACCTGACTGACCCCTTCCATGGCCCCATCAATACTCATGCTACCGAGACCTTCGATAAGCTGAAAGCTGATGGCGTTATCGATGACTGGACCGGAGTTCTGGATGGTCAGACTCTTCCCGATGTTCAGATCAATGCAGCTAACGACTGCATCACCAAGGGCTGTGACTATGTATTCATCGCTCCTTGTGAGGCAGAGGCTTCCGATCCCGCTGTAACCGAGATGGCTAAGGCTGGTATCAAAGTTATCGTATTCAACTCCAAGACCAAGAGCACTGATGATGTTGCTTGGGTATTCTCCGGTTCCGATGATGTTTACGCAGGCGAACTTCTTGGACAGTGGGTACTGGATAACTGCCCCGATGGTGGTAAGTATGTACACTGCAACGGTATCCTTGGTAACTCCGCTCAGATTCAGAGAACCGAAGGTATGCACAACATCCTCGATCCTCATCCCGAATTCGAGATGGTAGCTGATGAAGATACCCAGTGGAGCGGCGAGAAGGCTGCAACTGCAGCTGAGAACGCAATCGCTCAGTACGGCGATGAGCTGGTAGCTATTATCTGCGATAACGACGATATGTCTTCCGCAGCACAGTCTGCTTGTATCGCAAACGGCCGTCCTGACATCATCTGCGTAGGCGTTGACGGAAACGAAACTCCTCTGAAGATGGTTAAGGCTGGTGAGCTTGGCGCTACCGTTCTTCAGGATGGTGTTGGTCAGCTTCAGGCTGGTATCGATGCTATGGTTGATGATATCAACGGCACCGCTCCCGCTGAGAAGAACATCATGGTTCCTTTCGTTCTGATCACCAAGGACAATGTTGATGAGTATCTGAAATAATTCGTAAGAATTACATACAGAGAAATCTGCGAAATCAGGCCATGTGCGAAAGCACATGGCCTTTTTGCGGACATGCTCCGGAAGAGAAGCGGTATGAGACAGAGGCAACGAAGATCACCGCTCTCGAGACAGATATGAGCTTAGTGAAGCAAGTGGTCAGAGAACATTCGGAAAAAATACAGAAGATGGCATAAACAAATGAAGGAAACCCGCCCATAGTTCCGAAAGAACTTATATGGGCGGGTTCCGTTATATAGTCTGTGAAGAAAGAATTCGGAGTCTTATTTAATGAGACCCTGAATAGAATTGCCGATGGAGGTCAGCATCAGATATGCGCTGGTTGCACCTGCATCCAGGATACCGCGGCTCTTCTCACCGTGGCGGCTTGCACGTCCGATCTTTGCAACCATGCCTTCCGTTGCCTGCCATCCAGCCTTTGCGGCTGCCTTCATGTCCTCAAGAGCAGCTGCGAAATCCTTGCCTGCTTCAAGGGCTGCATTGTAAGCATTTCTTGCGGGATCCATGGCATCCAGCAGACACTTGTCGCCGGGCTTCGCGCCGCCGATATTCATGACACCGTCAACAGCGTTATTAATCATATCCTTGAATACGGCTGCGTCGATATCTTCATCGCTTTCGCAGGCCATGCCCATCTCATCGAAGAACACACCGTAAAGAGGCCCCATGGAACCGCCGATGTCTTCCATCAGAGTCTGGCTCAGAACGTTTAAGCCCTGGGACAGATTGTAGGTGGTTCCTGCCAGCTTCTCTTCGGTCATGGTAAAGCCTTTGTTCATATTGAGGCCGTGATCGCCATCACCGATCTTGCTGTCTACTTCGCAAAGATAATCTTTATTTGTCTGGATGGTTTTGATCAGGTCGAGAACAACACTGCCTGCAGCACTGTTCTTGAAGAAAGCGCCGGAAACGGCTTTCTTGGTTTCGGGGGCAGCCTTTACAGCGGCGGACTCAGAAACGGTTTCATGTTTCACAGCAGCAGCCTGCTTCTGAAGTGTCTCCTGAGCAGCACCGGCCAGAGGAAGCTGCTTTAAACCAACGGAATCGCAGGGAAGATCGATGCATTCCTTCAACTCATCATCCAGCTTCATCAGAGTCAGGGTAACGCCCTTCATTTCAAGGGAGGTGAAGTAGTTGCCTACATAAGCTCTGTGAACCTTGATGCCTTTTTCCTTCAGGATCTCGTTTACTCTGCCGTATACGATGTACTGCTCCATAACAGGAGTAGCGCCGAGACCGGAAAGAAGGGTAACAACCTCATCGCCTTCCTGGAAGGGAAGATCGGGAAGGATGATGTCCAGCATTTCCTCGGCCATCTCATTGGCAGTTCCCAGAGGCTTTACTGCCATACCGGATTCGCCGTGATGGCCTACGCCAACTTCCATGGTTCCCTCTGCGATCTGGAAGGTGGGAACACCGTTGGAAGGGATGGTGCAGGGAGCAGTACCGATTCCTACGGAACGGGTATTGTCAATGGCCTTCTGAGCAGCTGCGATTACTTCATCCAGAGAACCGCCCATAGCAGCTTTTGCGCCGCCGACCTTCCACATCAGGATCTCGCCGGCAACGCCGCGGCGTTTTTCACGTTCCTCAGGGGAAGCGGAGGGAACATCATCGTTGGCAACAACGGTCTTTACGGTGATTCCCTTCTTGGCTGCAGAGCGCATAGCCATTTTAACGTTCATATTGTCACCGGCATAGTTACCGTAAAGAACAGCAACGCCCTTACCGGCATCGGCAGCCTCGATGGCATCCTCAAATGCTTTTGCAGAGGGAGATGCGAAAATTTCGCCGCAGGCAACAGCATCGCACATATTCTTGCCGACATAACCGATGAATGCAGGCTTGTGGCCGGAGCCGCCGCCGGTTACGATGCCGACCTTGCCCTCAACAGGAGCGCCGACATACTTATATACTCTGGAATTGGAGGTGGGGGCAATGATGTCGCAGTTTGCTGCTGCAAAGCCCTTCAGCATATCTTCAACTACATAATCCGGATTGTTAATGATCATATTCATGGGAAAAAACTCCTTTAACGTTTACGGTAAGATTCATCAATTTCATCAATTCTGGCAACCTTGGGGGCGGAGCCGCCGCCTGCAAAATCGCATTTCAGCCAGATATCAACAAGATACTTTGCCAGCTCTACGCCGATGACACGCTCGCCCATACACATGATCTGGGCATTGTTGCTCTTTCTGGAACGCTCGGTGGAGAAAGGATCGTGGCATACGGCAGCGCGGATTCCGGGAACCTTATTGGCAACGATGCTCATGCCGATTCCGGTACCACATACAAGAATGCCTCTCTCAAATTCGCCGCGGGCAACAGCCTCGGCAACCTTCTGGGCAACGTCGGGATAGAGAATGACTTCTCCGGCAGCAGCGCCGAAATCGGTGTACTCGATATCCTCCTTGGTGTCCAGGTGCTTCATGATGGCTACTTTTAATGCGTAAGCGGCCTCATCACAACCAATTGCAATTTTCATGTTTTTTACCTCTTTCTTTAAAACAGCCCGCAGAGCGGATAATCCCTGCGGGCTATATTTTTTTTACAGTTCAGCGGCAATCGCCTTCAGATTTGCAAGACCGTCGCGGGCAAGATCCTCGCCGGTAGGAGCGAAGGTACGCCAGATCGCGCAGTTGCCTGCCAGCTCTTCAAAGCTGGGGTCGAAGGACTCGATAACCAGGGGTCCGTCATAGCCGACTTCGTGAACAGCCTGGAAGAATTCCTTGAAAGGAACAAGACCGGTTCCGGGGATTCCTCTGTCGTTCTCATTTACATGGATGTAACCGAGATATTCCTTACCGCAGGTCTTAACAGCGCCGGCAAAGCTCTTCTCCTCGCGGATCATATGGAAGCAGTCCAGATGAACCTTGATATTGTCGCCGCCTACATCCTTACAGAATTTCACAGCATCCTCTGCGATATTTAAGAAGTGGGTCTCAAAACGGTTGACACACTCTACGCAGATGGTCACATTGCCGGTTTCCTTTGCGTAAGCAACGTTTTCCTTCATGCACTCAACAGCCCATGCCCATTCCTGCTCGGTACGGGGCTTCTTGGTCAGGTATCCCCAGCCGGCATAATTTACGCCGCCCAGAATCGGAGCGCCCAGATAGTTGCAGATATCGATGCACTTCTTCATGGCCTTTACAGAAGCCTTGCGGATCTCCGGGTCGGGGGAGATGGGGTTGGTCTCCGGTGTCAGAGTAGTGGTGCATACACAGTCGATGCCGACTCTTTCCAGTTCTTTCTTAACAGCCTCTGTGGGGAATGTGAAGGGATTGGAAATTGCGAAATCGATACACTCGAAACCCATTTCCTTTGCCTTGGGGATGACCCATAAATCCTTTTCACTGAAGCTTTCAGCCCAGATGAAGCTGTCTACACCAAATTTGAAATACATGTGGTTGTCCTCCCAATCTTTAATAATGGTTGAAATGGCTGCAGGCAGCCTGAGATTGCTGTCCGTAAAACGTGAAGCATCACCGCCTGAAAAGGGGAAATGTGCAATATGCCAACAATTCTCAGTTACCTGATTATAGATTACACGGAAAATATGGAAATGTCAAGAGAAAACGGTCATTTTTCACATGAAAAGGGTGAAAAAATTGTTAATAATTACTAATGGACTTGAGGGGTTGTCTGAAAAAACACTGTGTATAATGTTGAAACCGGGTTATCTATGAAAAAAATATAAAAAGATTGCGCTTTTTCTATATTTAATGATAAAATAATCTCATGTGCAAACAAAAAGAAAAGCGCCTTCTGAAAGAAAAGAAGGCCGGAAAGGCGGTTCGTATTGGAAGAGGAAAAGAAAAATGTGGAGATAGAAGAAACGGAGGAAACGACTGAGGCAGTTTCCGATGCCGGGTCCGGGGAGGAGGCTTCCGAAGAAGCTCCCAAAGAGCGTCGTGGTCTGTTTGGAGCCAAGAAGCGGGAACGCAATGAGGGAACAGTCCTGATGCTTTATACGGTGGCAGCGGTTTATCTGTTTTATTCTTCTTTTTCTACAATCAGCGATCTGGTAAATGGAAAGGTGGAAGCCGGACGGGATACGGTCATCAGCGTCATTTTTGCAGTCATTTTTGCAGCGGCGGCAGCGTGGATATTGTTCACCGCATGGAAGATAAAAAAGACCATGAAGGAAAAGGAACGGGAAGAACAGGAGCGCCTTGCGGAGGAGGCGAGGGAAAATGGAGAAGAACCTCCGGCTCCCCCTGTAAAAGGCGGTGTGCTGGGAGCCATGTTTGCAAAGCCGCAGATCGAACAGCCTTCTGTGGCATCCAGAGCATCTGTCTATTATAATCCTGCCGAGGAAGAGGAAGCCGAGGGGGAAGAGGAGGAATCGGAAGGGACAGAAGATGCCACCGAAGAAACAGCCTCCGGCAGGGAGTAAGAAAACGAAGAGGAGAGATGATGATTTCCCCTTGTCAACCTGAAAAAACTGTGATACGATAAACTACGATTTCCGGGCTGAGGAAATGCTGTGGTTACGTTGTAGAAAAGGAATCTTGGAGTCCGGGATACGTTTGAAGTATTCCGGACTTTTCAGATGTCAGATCTTTTGCAGGAAGGAGCAGTTATGGCTAAAAATGTGATTTCAGACGAAACCATTGATTATGTAGGGATCCTGGCCAAGCTGGAGCTTTCTCCGGAGGAGAAGGAGCAGGCTAAAAAGGATATGGCAAATATGCTGGATTATATCGATATGCTGAATGAACTGGATACGACGGGAGTGGAACCTATGTCTCATGCGTTCCCGCTTCATAATGTGTTCCGCGAGGATGTGGTAGTGAACGGTAATGACAGGGAGAATATGCTGGCAAACGCACCGGACCGGAAGGACGGCTGCTACAAGGTGCCGAAGACCGTGGAGTAGATAAGGAGGAAATACCGTGAGCTTGATGAGTCTGACAGCAGTTGAATTAGGTAAAAAAATAAAGACAGGAGAGGTTTCCGTCCGGGAAGCGGCAAAGGCTTCTCTGGCGGCAATTGCGGCAAGGGAAGAGGCAGTTCACAGCTTTGTGACTGTGGTGCCTGAGGAGGCAGTTCTGGCCCGTGCAGTTGAGGTGCAGAGGCTGATTGACGAGGGTGCATTGACCGGTCCCCTGGCCGGAGTTCCGGTGGCCATCAAAGACAACATGTGCACAAGGGGACTGTTGACCACCTGCAGCTCCAGGATCCTGGGGAATTTTGTTCCTCCCTATACGGCAGAGGCGGTCCTGAATCTGGAAAAGGCAGGTGCAGTGATTGTGGGAAAGGCAAATATGGATGAGTTTGCCATGGGAAGTACCACAGAGACCTCCTGGTTCGGCGTGACACGAAATCCCTGGAATACGGAACATGTGCCCGGAGGTTCTTCCGGGGGCTCCTGTGCAGCCGTAGCGGCGGAGGAATGCTCCTATGCATTGGGCTCAGACACCGGCGGGTCGATCCGGCAGCCCAGCTCCTTCTGTGGTGTGACCGGCATTAAGCCCACCTATGGAACCGTATCCCGGTACGGACTGATCGCCTATGGTTCTTCACTGGACCAGATCGGACCGATCGCGAAGGATGTGACGGACTGTGCCGCCATTCTGGAGGCCATTGCCTCCCACGATGCGAAGGACAGCACCAGTGTAAAGCGGGAGGATTATGATTTTACGGCGGCTTTGGTTGATGATGTAAAGGGGATGAAGATCGGGATTCCCCGTGATTATTTCGGAAAGGGACTGGACGGAGAGGTAAAGGATGCCATTCTCCGGGCGGCCGCAGTGCTGGAAGAAAAGGGCGCTGTGCTGGAGGAATTCGATCTGAGTCTGGTGGAATATGCGATTCCGGCCTATTATGTCATTGCTTCTGCGGAAGCCAGCTCCAACCTGGCCCGGTTTGACGGCGTAAAATATGCCTACCGGAGTGAAGAGTTTGAAGGACTTCATCAGATGTACAAAAAGACCCGTTCCGAGGGCTTCGGAGAGGAAGTCAAGAGAAGGATCATGCTGGGCTCCTTCGTTCTCAGCAGCGGCTATTACGATGCCTATTATCTGAAAGCGCTCCGCACAAAGGCGCTTATTAAGCAGGCCTTTGACAAGGCCTTTGCCAGATACGATCTGATTCTCGGACCTGCGGCACCGACCACGGCGCCCCGGCTGGGAGAAAGCCTGAGTGATCCCATCAAGATGTATCTGGGAGATATTTATACGATTTCTGTGAATCTGGCAGGACTGCCGGGCATCAGCGTGCCCTGCGGCACCGACAGCAAGGGGCTTCCCATCGGAATGCAGCTCATTGGCGACTGCTTCCAGGAGAAGAAGCTGTTCCGTGCGGCCTATGCCTATGAACAGACGAGAGCCTATGAACATTGTCCGCTGGCAAAGAAAGGAGTTTCCGAAGATGAGTAAACAGTATGAAACCGTCATTGGTCTGGAAGTCCATGTGGAGCTGGCGACAAAGACAAAGATATTCTGCTCCTGCAGCACCAGGTTTGGAGGCGAACCCAATACTCATACCTGCCCGGTATGTACCGGTATGCCCGGTTCCCTGCCGGTTCTCAACAAGCAGGTGGTGGAATATGCGGTGGCGGTGGGGCTGGCGACCAACTGCACCATCACGCAGAACTGCAAATTTGACAGAAAGAATTATTTCTATCCCGATAACCCTCAGAACTATCAGATTTCCCAGCTGTATCTGCCAATCTGCAGAAACGGCCATGTGGATATTGAGACGGCGGAGGGGCCGAAGTCCATCGGAATCCATGAGATCCATATGGAGGAGGACGCCGGCAAGCTGATCCACGATGAGTGGGATGACTGTACTCTGGTGGATTTTAACAGGAGCGGCGTGCCCCTCATTGAGATCGTTTCCGAACCGGATATGCGCTCGGCGGAGGAGGTTATCGCATACCTCGACAAGCTGCGCCTGATCATTCAGTACCTGGGAGCTTCTGACTGCAAGCTTCAGGAGGGTTCCATGAGGGCAGATGTGAATCTGTCTGTCCGCGAGGCGGGGACTGAAAAGTTCGGAACCAGAACAGAAATGAAAAACCTGAATTCCTTCAAGGCCATTGCCAGAGCAATTGAAGGAGAACGGGAGCGGCAGATTGCAATTCTCGAGGACGGAGGTCAGGTGATCCAGGAGACCAGACGCTGGGATGACAATAAAGAATGCTCCTACGCCATGCGTTCCAAGGAGGATGCGCAGGACTACCGTTATTTCCCGGAGCCGGATCTGGTGCCGGTGGTCATCAGCGATGAGTGGCTGGCTGAGATCAAATCGAGACAGCCGGAGCTTCGTGACGAGAAACGGCTTCGCTATAAGGAGGAGTATGGAATTCCCGAGTACGATATCGATATTCTGACTTCGGAAAAGAAGCTGGCGGATATCTTCGAGGAGACCATTGCCCTGGGCTGCAAGCCGAAGGAAGTATCCAACTGGCTGATGGTGGAGACCATGCGGCTTCTGAAGGAGGCGGATATGGATGCGTCCGATCTTTCCTTCAGTCCCAAAAATCTGGCGGCACTCATCGGTCTGGTGGAGCAGGGAAAGATCAACAGAACGGTTGCAAAAGAGGTATTTGAGGTTCTGTTTAGAGAAGATATGGATCCGGTCTCCTACGTGGAGGAGAAGGGACTCATCATGGTTCAGGATGAGGACGCTCTTCGCAGCACCATTGAGGAGATCGTGAAAAACAATCCTCAGTCAGTGGAGGATTACCGGAGCGGAAAGAAGAAGGCTATGGGCTTTTTGGTGGGACAGACGATGAAAGCCATGAAGGGAAAAGCGGATCCGGCCCTGGTCAATAAGATACTTGCAGAAATCCTTGGGTGATTTGAGAGCGGAGAATTACGATGTGGGATATTAAGGTGTTTTCAACAGATTTTTATCATGCGGTTAACTGGTTTTTGCTGTACAGTATGCTTGGATGGCTGCTGGAATCGATTTATATGTCCTTCTGCAATAAAAGGCTGACCAACCGCGGCTTTGTCCGCGGACCGATCTGCCCTATTTATGGTGTAGGCTTTCTGGGCGCCTATTTCCTGTTTAAACCCATTGCCCACAACTGGCCGCTTCTTTATGTGGTGGGTTGTATTTCGGCAACAGCACTGGAATTTCTGGTGGCGAAGGTGATGATCAGGATCTTTGGGGCCGTGTGGTGGGATTACAAGGATAAGCCCTTCAATTATAAGGGAATCCTTTGCCTGGAAAGTACCCTGGCCTGGGGCATTTATGCCATCTGCCTGTTTGCCTTTGTCCATAAGGGGATTTCCTGGCTGTCGGACAGCTACAGTGTGACGGTGGGAAAGATTTTTGTCATTGTCGGAGCGGTTTATTATATTTCCGATTTCATTTACTGCGCCGTGCGGGCGAAACGGAATGAGGGCCTTGACAAGGATGGAATTTTGGTAAAGACAGAATAAAAAAACGCCCGTCTCTGAACTTTTCCGCAATGAGGCATGTCTGCCTGGAAAAGTTCGGAAACGGGCATTTTTGTATTTTTATTTATAGATCTTCTTCGCTGCTGTCCTCGCCGGGCTCCGGCAGATACATCCGGACCCATTCGATCCGGTTCTTATCCATGGCTTCCACCACAAAGCGGATGCCCTGGGTGACAACGCTTTCGCCAGCCTCGGGGAGATGATCCAGCTCTCCGATGATCAGACCGCCCACCGAATCGTAATCCTCGGAAGAGAGGGTTAACTCGAGCGCTTCGTTGATATCGTCCAGCTTCATGGAGCCCTCCACCCGATATTCCAGGTCTCCGATCTTCTGAAGGCTCTGCAGCTCATCCTCGTCATATTCGTCGCGGATCTCGCCGACGATCTCTTCCAGAAGATCTTCCAGAGTCACCAGTCCTGCGGTGGCACCGTATTCATCCAGAACAATGGCGATGCTTACGGAATTCTGGCGCATTTCCATGAAAAGCTCCGAGGTCTTTTTAAATTCATAAGTAAAATAAGCTTCCCGAAGGTAATTCTGTACCTGGAAGGGCGTTTCCTTCCGATAGAACAGGAGATCTTTCATATTGATGATACCGATCACATTGTCGGTGGTATCCCGGTAAACGGGAATGCGGGTAAACATGCATTCACGGTATATTTCTAGGAGCTCATCGTAGGTGGCATCCTCGCTGGCAAATACCATGTTGATGCGGGGAACCATGATATCTCTGGCCTGGGCATCTCCGAAATCTACCACGTTGTTAATCATTTTCCGCTCTTCACTCTCGATGACACCCTCTTCATGGCTGACATCGACGATAGTGCGGAGCTCATTTTCCGTAATGGTCTCGGTCTTGGCATCGGGATCCACATGCATGAGACGGAGGAAGCCTCTGGCCAGCAGGTTGACGATAAAGATCACAGGCGTCAGAATTTTCATCAGCACGGAAATGATACCGGCGAACCGCAGTGCCATGGCTTCTGCCTTCAGGGTAGCCATGGTCTTCGGGGAGATCTCTCCGAAGATCAGGATCAGCAGGGTGAGAATGCCGGTGGCGGCTCCCACATAGGCATTGCCCAGTTTCCGGATCACAAAGGTGGTGATGAGGGAGGAGGAGCTTAAGTTCACCACATTGTTGCCGATCAGAATCGCGCTGAGCATTTTGCTCTTGTTGTGAACCACCTTCTCCAGAGTCACGGCACGTTTGTTTCCCTCCTCCACCAGGGTACGGATCCGCAGCGGGCTGATACCCAGAAGCGCAGTCTCCGCGGAGGAAAAGAATGCTGATAAAAATAACAGGATTACAATACTGACAATCTGTATGACGTCACTTGGGTCCAAAAAAAATCACTCTCCTAAATAGTATTATATGGGAATGATTGTACAATATCGACGCAGTGATGTCAAGAATCGCGACCCGGGAGGATCTGCTGTTTTAAGCCTTTCAGCTGAGCATTCCGCCGATGACACCGCTGCCGGCACAGAGGCCAAGGCTTAACAGAAGCCTGGAAAGGCCGCTTTGGATCCCCTTGCCCAGGAGAAGGGACAGAAGGAGCAGGATGCCAAAGTAGAGGAGTCCCGATAGGCCTCCCCATAAAAACCGGCGGGTCTTAAGCTGCTTTCCGGAGAGGAAGCCCCCGAAAAAGCAGGAGAGTACATAGATGATGTATACGCCTGCCTGGATCTGGTCTCTGGACAGCTTCATCTTATAGAGAAGAAAGGACAGAAGGAGCAGCAGAAGGCCGCTGAGGACATAGGAGAGCAGGAGAGAACGGAGCAAATAGAGAGGTTTGCTTTTGGGGATGGATGCCATGGGATAACCTTCTTTCTGATGAATAAAATAGGAAGCAGAATATGGAGGACGTCTGTCCGCTGCTTAAGACATCGTATGTCAGAATATTTGGAAAAAGACCTTTTCTTATGGAAAAAACTGTGCTATAATCATTTAAACTGGGTTAAGATAGGAGGATAGGATCATGAAGAGAGTAAAGACATTGACTTCCAGCACGTTGAAGGAGTCCATGAAGAAGGGTGGCTGCGGCGAGTGCCAGACTTCCTGCCAGTCTGCCTGCAAGACTTCCTGCACAGTGGGAAATCAGTCCTGCGAAAATCATAAATAATTGGGGATGGGGGAGCGAGTCTTCGCTCCCACATTCTTGCAATACGACATGTAAGGGGACACTTTGCATACGCGAAGTGTCTTTTCTTCCGTTATAGAGAGGAGCTTGGATACTGTGATCCATCAGTATAAAAACAACGGATACAATATTGTCATGGATGTGTGCAGCGGAGCAGTTCACGTGGTGGATGACGTGGTCTATGATGCGGTGGCCGTCTATGATAAAGAAGGAAAAGAGGCCGTGAGCGGCGCTCTTTCGGGAAAATATCCCGAGAAAGAGGTGGAGGAGGCTCTGGAGGAGATCGAGGAGCTGAAAAGCGAAGGCCTTCTGTTCACCGAGGATATTTATGAGCAGTATGTGAAGGATTTCAAGAGCAGAAAGACTGTGGTAAAGGCCCTGTGTCTCCATGTGGCCCATGACTGCAACCTGGGCTGCAAATACTGCTTTGCGGAGGAAGGAGAGTACCACGGCCGCCGTGCTATCATGAGCTATGAGGTAGGAAAAAAGGCCTTGGATTTTCTGATTGCCAACTCCGGAAACCGCAGGAACCTGGAGGTGGATTTCTTTGGCGGTGAGCCCCTCATGAACTGGGAGGTGGTGAAAAAGCTGGTGGCCTACGGACGGTCCCAGGAGAAGGAGCACAACAAGAATTTCCGTTTTACCATCACCACCAACGGCATGCTGATGACCGATGAGGTCATTGATTTCGTCAATAAGGAAATGGCAAATGTGGTCTTAAGCATTGACGGCCGCAAGGAGATCAACGACAGGATGCGTCCCACCAGGAACGGAAAGGGCTCCAGCTACGATATCATTATGCCGAAGTTCAAGGAGTTTGCAAAGAAGCGCGGGGATAAGAGCTATTATATCCGGGGAACCTTCACCAGATATAATTTGGATTTTGCCGAGGATGTGCTGCATTTTGCCGACGAAGGCTTTGATCAGATCTCTGTGGAGCCGGTGGTTGCGCCTCCGGAGGCGGATTATTCCATCCGGGAAGAAGATCTTCCGAAGATCCTTTCCGAGTATGACCGTCTGGCAAAGGAGTTTATTAAGAGAAAGAAAGAGGGAAGGGGCTTTAACTTCTTCCATTTTATGATCGATTTAAGTCAGGGCCCCTGTGTGGCAAAACGGCTGTCCGGCTGCGGATCCGGCACGGAATATCTGGCTGTGACACCCTGGGGAGACCTTTATCCCTGCCATCAGTTCGTGGGGCAGGAGGAATTCCTGCTGGGCAATGTGGACACCGGAGTGACAAACACGCAGGTCCGCGACGAGTTCAAGCTCTGCAATGTCTATGCCAAGGAAAAGTGCAGGGACTGCTTTGCCAGATTTTACTGCAGCGGCGGCTGTGCGGCCAATTCCTGGAATTTTAATGGCTCGATCACCGGAGCCTATGACATTGGCTGTGAGATGCAGAAGAAGCGGATCGAGTGTGCGATCATGATAAAGGCCGCTTTGGCGGATGAGTCTTAAAAAGGAGAGAATACAATGAAAACCTATGCAAAGAAGAATTCCGGACGGGGAAAGGGTATCCTCTGTCTGCTGGTTCTGCTGGTCCTTGTCGCAGGCCTTTACTATACGGCTCTGATGGGACTGGGCAGCGACGGCTCCGGAAGTATGAGCGACATCAAGCTGGGCCTGGATCTGGCCGGCGGTGTCAGCATTACCTATCAGACCGTAGATGAGAATCCTTCCGAAACGGACATGCAGGATACCATCTACAAGCTGAAGCTTCGTGTGGACGGCTACAGCAATGAGGCTGAGGTTTACCAGGAGGGCTCCAACCGGATCAATGTGGATATTCCCGGTGTGTCCGATGCCAACAAGATCCTGGAGGAGCTGGGTCAGCCCGGTACTCTGGCCTTCAAGGATCCCGACGGCAATGTGGTCCTCACCGGTGATGATGTGAAGGATGCACAGCCTGCGGGTAAGAAAAATCAGCTGACCGGTGCAACGGAATACTCCGTTTCCCTGCAGCTCAACGATGAGGGCAGTCAGAAATTTGCCGAGGCAACCGAAAAATTTGTGGGACAGGCGATCTCCATTGTTTATGACGGAAAGACGGTGTCTGCTCCTACGGTGAAGGAGAAGATCACCGGAGGAAACTGCAGCATCGACGGCCAGTCTTCCTACGAGGAGGCAAGCCAGCTGGCTTCCACCATCCGGATCGGTTCCCTGCCTCTGGAGCTTAAGGAGATCCGTTCCAATGTGGTAGGAGCAAAGCTGGGACAGGATGCGATCTCCACCAGCCTCAAGGCAGGCCTCATCGGCTTTATCCTGGTGGCTGTTCTGATGATTGCCATTTACTGGATCCCCGGTGTGGCGGCAGCCATCGCTCTGGCCTTCTATGTAGCTCTCGTGATCGTATTCTTAAGTGCTTTTGATATTACCCTGACTTTGCCCGGTATTGCCGGTATCATTCTGTCCATCGGTATGGCCGTAGACGCCAATGTGATCATTTTTGCCAGAATCCGTGAAGAACTGGCAGCGGGACGAACTGTAAAATCCGCCATTAAGGAAGGCTTCCGCAGAGCTCTTTCTGCCATTGTGGACGGCAACGTGACCACTCTGATCGCAGCGGCAGTGCTTCTCTGGAGAGGCTCCGGCACCGTCAAGGGCTTCGCGCAGACACTGGCTCTCGGCATCGTGCTTTCCATGTTCACAGCGCTTGTGGTCACAAAACTGGCGCTGAATGCTCTTTACAGCATTGGCTTCCAGTCAGAGAAGCTGTATGGAAAAGCAAAGCCGCCGAAGAAGATCAATTTCGTCAAAAAGAAGATGGTCTGCATCATCTGCTCTCTGGCAGTCATCGCAGCCGGTTTCGTGGCCATGGGCGTGTATGCAAACGGCAGCCAGGGCAGCATTTTGAATTACAGTCTGGAATTTAAGGGCGGCACCTCCACCAATGTGACCTTCAACGAGGACATGTCCATGGATACCATCCACAGCGACGTGATTCCTCTGGTGGAAGAGGTTACCGGCGATGCCAATGTGGAGACGCAGAAGGTGACCGGTACCAACGAGGTCATCATCAAGACACGAACTCTTTCCGTGGAGGAGAGAGAAAGCCTCAACGACAAGCTGGTGGCTGCCTACGGTGTGGACAAGGAAAACATCAAGGCGGACAGCATCAGCGCCACCGTAAGCTCGGAGATGAAGCGGGATGCCGTCATCGCCGTGATCGTGGCTACCATTTTCATGCTGATCTATATCTGGTTCCGGTTCAAGGATATCCGGTTTGCAACAAGTGCGGTCTTTGCCCTTGTTCATGATGTGCTGGTGGTTCTGGCCTTCTATGCCATCACCAAATGGAGTGTCGGAAACACCTTTATCGCATGTATGCTGACCATCGTCGGTTATTCCATCAATGCGACCATCGTGATCTTCGACCGGATCCGCGAAAACATGAAGGCCATGGGCACCAGGGCGGATCTGGCCGATGTGGTGAATTTAAGCATCAATCAGACTCTGAGCAGAAGCATCTATACCTCACTGACCACCTTCATCATGGTATTTGTCCTGTTTATTCTGGGCGTATCCTCCATCCGGGAATTTGCCATGCCGCTGATCGTCGGCATCATCTGCGGAGCATATTCCTCCGTATTCCTGACCGGACCGATCTGGTATCTGATGAAGACCAAGTTAAAGGCAAAAGAGCAGAAATAATCTATGTATAAAATACTGACAAAGGACGGACGGGCCAAGCGTGCCAGGCTTGAGACTGTCCACGGGACTGTGGAAACTCCCGTATTTATGAATGTAGGAACGGCGGCGGCCATCAAGGGTGCCGTCGCCACCTCCGATCTGGAACAGATCGGGACACAGATCGAGCTTTCCAACACCTACCATCTTCATGTGCGGCCCGGCGACCAGGTGGTGAAAAAGCTTGGCGGTCTTCACCGGTTTATGTCCTGGGACAAGCCCATTCTCACCGATTCCGGCGGCTTTCAGGTGTTTTCCCTGGCGGGGCTGCGGAAGATAAAGGAAGAGGGCGTGTATTTTAACTCCCATGTGGACGGACGAAAGATCTTCATGGGACCGGAGGAGAGCATGCAGATTCAGTCCAATCTGGCCTCCACCATTGCCATGGCCTTTGATGAATGTGCGCCGGCCAAGGCAGAGCGGGACTATATCGAAGCATCCGTGGCACGGACCACCAGATGGCTGGCCCGCTGCAAAGCGGAGATGGAGCGGCTGAACGGCCTTCCCGACACCATCAATCCTCATCAGCTTCTGTTTGGGATCAATCAGGGCGCTGTTCTTGACGATGTCCGTATCCGCCATGCGGCGGAGATCGCGGAAATGGATCTGGACGGCTATGCCATTGGCGGACTGGCTGTGGGGGAGAGTCATGAGGAAATGTATCACATTCTGGACGTGACAGTACCTCATCTGCCGGAGGAGAAGCCCACCTATCTGATGGGGGTCGGCACACCGGCCAATATCCTGGAGGCAGTGGAGCGGGGCGTGGATTTCTTCGACTGTGTCTATCCTTCACGCAACGGGCGTCACGGACATGTGTATACCAATTACGGAAAGCTGAACCTTTTTAATGCCAAATATGAGCTGGATACTCGTCCCATTGAGGAGGGCTGCGGCTGTCCGGTGTGCAGGCGTTACAGCAGAGCATATATCCGGCATCTTTTGAAAGCCAAAGAAATGCTGGGAATGCGTTTTTGCGTCTTGCATAATCTTTATTTTTATAATACAATGATGAGTGAGATACGGGAAGCGATCGAGAATCATCGCTTTGCCGAGTATAAAAAAGAAAAACTGGAGCGGATGGAAGGCTCCTGTGAGGAAAAAGGAGAACAGATATGAATTTATTAGCAGCCAGCGGCATGGGCGGTGTAGGATTCTGGGTCATTTACATTGTAGTCATCATCGCTTTCATGTATTTTATCGCAATTCGTCCTCAGAGAAAGCAGCAGAAGCAGCTGCAGGCTCTCATCGCCAGCATGGAGGTTGGTGACAGCGTGGAGACCACCAGCGGTTTTTACGGTGTGATCATCGACATTACCGATGATATGGTTATCGTGGAATTCGGCGGAAACAAGAACTGCCGTATCCCCATGGTCAAGACAGCCATTACAAGAGTCGAGAAGGCCAACGCAGAATAATTTGCAAAATGGGTTGACGGAGTCTGAAAACTGTGTTATATTCTTAACATAATATAAGGTTTCGGTTACTGACGGACAAACGTGAAAAACACGGTGTAGCCGGAATCCATATGAGCCGACCGTCTGGGCAGCATTTGTGTTTGCGAATGCTGCCTTTTCTGTTATCTGCGGCAGAAGGCCGGCGGCTGTCACAGTGGGTTTGATACTTAGGGAAAGAAGGTATGCAGTATGAAAGAGAAAACGGTGGATAACAGCAAAATGATTCTTCGGATCCTGTTCGGATTCTCCGTCGCGTTTGTGATCGGCGCTCTGTGCGCGGGCGATTACGGAAATCTGTTTCCGGGGCTTTGGGCAATCTGGACCCATCCGGCTCAGTTTACCATGGATTATTTTGTTCTGGGCGGTCTTGGGAGTGCCTTTCTGAATACGGGTCTTGTGGCGCTGTTTTGCTGCGCTCTGCTGTATGTGACAAAGGCCAGATGTACCGGTCTTACGGTGGCAGCCTTTTGGCTGAATGTGGGATTTGCCACCTTCGGTATGAATCCGGTCAATATGTGGCCGTTCTTCCTGGGTGTTTTTGTGTATTCCAGGATCAAGAAGGTATCCTTCGGAAGTGTGGCCAATCTGGCCATGTTCTCCACGGCACTGGCACCCTTCGCCAGCGAGTTCATGTTCCGTTATCCCAATGCAGAGGTCAGCGGCTTTTCCGTGGTGGGCCTCATCGGCACAGTGATCTTCGGCATTGTGGTGGGCTGCGTGATGCCTGCCCTCTGTGCACATGCTCCGGCATTCCACAAGGGCTATGATTTATACAATGCAGGACCGGCGGCAGGCTTCCTGGCGTTCCTCATGTTCTGTATCTTTTTCAAGTCACCGGGGGTTGAGGTGCCCACAAACACGAAGCTGGGTGACGGTTATCAGGTATTTGTCAGTGTGTTCTTCCTGATCGTATTCGTTCTCTGTCTTGCTGCGGCATATATGCTGGACAGGGAGTGCTTCAAAAACTACAGGGCGCTCTGGAAGAGCGACAGCTATAAAACAGATTTTACCGAAAAATTCGGAATCCCGGCCACACTGGTCAACATCGGTATTTACGGGATCTTCGTGCTGCTGTATTTCAATCTGGTCCGCGGAATGGCTGTGGCGGACGGAGACGTGGTGTTTACCGGGGCAAAATTCACTGGTGCTACTATGGGCGCTATCATGTGCATGATGGCATTCAGCGCCCAGGGAACTCATCCCAGAAATGTGTTCCCCATCATGATTGGATATGCACTGGCTTCCCTGCTTCCCTTCTTCATGGCGATGGCAGGTGTTGTGCCGGCTCAGAGCTGGACCCTGACTACCCAGGGGATCCTGGTGGGCATGGCCTTCGCCAGCGGCCTGGCGCCGGTGGCAGGCCGATTCGGTTTCCCGGCAGGGGTGGCAGCCGGCGCTATCCATGCGATCCTCGTCACCAGCGTACCGGCTCTTCATGGAGGCTTCTTGCTGTATAACGGCGGATTCACGGCGGGCATTGTGGCCTTTATCCTGATCCCTGTACTGGAATGCTTCATGAAGCCCAGAGAAGAAAAATAAACGGAATACATAAAAAGCCGTCGGAGAGGGCAAAAATGCTTTTTCCGGCGGCTTTTTTGTGTCAATGGCAATTGACATTTCCAACACCCGGTGATACTATCTAATTGATATCAAAATAATATCATTCATAAAAAGGAGCGCCGGAAGGCGCAGATGGGAGGGTATCATGAAGGTTGATTTTTCAGAGGAAAAGGAACTTGAGCCGGTGAGCGGTATGCTTGGAATCATGCTGGCGCTTTTCTTTTTGCTGGCGGGTGCGGCTGCGATCCTGTGCAGTGCGCTGCTGCTTGAGGGAGTGGCCATGGGACTTGTACTGTCGGTGGGAATTCTGTCTGTCTGCCTGACGATGCTCCCTCTTCTGGGACTGAAGGTGGTGGCGCCAAAGGAAGCGCTGGTGCTGGTCCTTTTCGGCAATTATTACGGTACGATCAAGGAGGAGGGCTTTTATCTGGTCAATCCCTTCTGTGTGGCGGTAAACCCGGCGGCGAAGCCGGATGCAGCGATCACCACGGGAAATATTTCCATCTCCATGAGTACAGGCAGAAAGGTTTCCATGAAGACCATGACCCTGAACAATGAGAAGCAGAAGGTCAATGACCAGCTGGGTAATCCGGTCATTGTGGGCGCTGTGGTCATCTGGAGGGTGGTAAATCCCACCAAAGCCGTATTCAATGTAAACAATTACAAGACGTTTTTGTCCATCCAATGTGATTCTGTGATCCGGAACGTGTCCCGCCTCTATCCTTACGATGTGGCGGACGACGGCAATCCCAACAACGACGCCGATGAAAAGACCCTGCGCGGCAGCACCAGAGAGGTGGCGGAAAGGATGCGCCATGAGCTTCAGGAGCGGGTAAAGGATGCCGGTCTGGAGGTCAGTGACGTACAGATCACCCATCTGTCCTACGCACCGGAGATCGCCTCGGCCATGCTCCAGAGACAGCAGGCGGTGGCCGTCATCGCCGCGAGACAGAAGATCGTGGAGGGCGCTGTGGGCATGGTGGAAATGGCTCTGGATAAGCTCAGCGAAAATGAGGTGGTGGAGCTTGACGAGGAACGGAAGGCAGCCATGGTCAGCAATCTTCTGGTGGTACTCTGCGGCAATAAGGACGCACAGCCTATTGTGAACAGCGGAAGTATCTATTAATCGCAGTTGATTTGTATCATATAGTTATATGACCTGCGGCGTAAGCCGGATCGAGGGACTGGAGCCGCAGCATAAGAATGGTGGTGAAGGAATGCCCGAAAAAAAGAACGAGAAAGAGAAAACGAAAAAGCAGGTGCTTTTGCGGCTGTCTCCGACCCTCTGGAATGATTTGGCAGAGTGGGCGGAGGATGATTTTCGTTCCATCAACGGGCAGATCGAGTACCTTCTGACGGAGGCTGTCCGGAAACGGAAAAAGGGAAGGAAGGGGGAGCAGGAATGAAAACGTACAGGGTCAGTTATCGGATCGCAAACTGTATTATCCATGGAAGTGTCTGGCTGACAACGATCTTTCTGTTTGTCTTCTGGAAGTATATCCCCGCCCAGATCCCCACCCATTACAATTCGGCAGGAGTGGTGGATAATTGGAGCGGAAAGGGAATGCTGTTTCTTCTGGTGATCCTCCTGTTTTTTGTTTACGGCTGCCATTTCATCGCTATGCTGTTTATCAAATACGGGACGACCCCGGAAGGCCTGTATTCCAAAAAACTGAAGGACCTTGTCACGGAGGAGGATATGCAGGTGGGGCTCTGCCTCACAAGAACCTATCTGGCATGGACCGATGCGGCCGTTCTTCTGATGTTCGTGTATATTATAGTCTCCTCTGCTTCCTGCCGTGACCTGGGAGCCTGGTTTATCTGGGTGGTATTTGGCGTCATCGGCCTGGAGTTTGTCTGGTATATGGCTGCGTTGTCAAAACGGAAAAAACGGATCCGGCTGCGGGCTCTGGAAGAAATGGAGGGCAGAGAAAGGCAGGATGATATGTAACAAACGGACATGGAGGAGCACTTCGTGCCGTGAATATTCACATGGACATCGAAAAGCCGGGCATTGATCAATATGCTGCAGCTCCCAGCCTCATTGGGAGCTGTAGCTCCTTTTTTACGGTTTTTTAACAGTAATTGACAAAAATATAATATTGACAAACTCGGTTTTTAAGCGCATGCTTAAAGATAAGGGAAATTAACAATGATTAATGTTAATAGGATGAAAGTAGAGTATGAAAGGCTTTATGATTAAAAATAATAAAGATATGATGCTCCGCAGTATGGCACTTCTTCTTCTGGATGTGCTCCTGATCATTGTCAGTATGGCCGGTGCTTTGTGGATACGGTATGATTTTCGCTTTACGGTGATTGAGCCGCAGTTTATGGGATCAGTCCGCAATTACATACTTCCGAACATAGGATGTACACTTCTGATCTTCTGGGCATTCCGACTGTACAGCAGTCTTTGGCGTTTTGCCAGTATCGTTGAACTGAAAAATGTACTTTTTGCAGTGGTGATCTCTACTGTCATGCAGTTTTTAGGCATGCGGCTTTTTGATCTGCCGGTCCCCAGGAGCTATCCTTTTCTTTATCTGCTGCTCCTCACCTGCCTGACGGTAGTCAGCCGTTTTTCTTATCGTTTTCTGAGAATCGCCAGACATAATCTGGCAAATCATAGAAAACAGAGGCCGGTCTGTACCATGATCGTAGGCGCCGGTTCCGCAGGGTATATGATCGTGCGGGAAATGAAAAACAGTAAGCATCTGAATCGGAAGATACCCTGTATCATTGACGATGATCCGAACAAGATCGGTACATATCTGCAGGGGATTCCTGTGGTAGGAAATAAGGAAAGCATTCCGGAGTTTGCGGAGAAGTATCAGATCGAAGAAATCGTTATTGCAATTCCTACCCTGCCCAGGAAAGCGCAGAAAGAGCTTCTGGAGATCTGCCAGACTACCTGCTGTAAGATCCTTACACTTCCGGGAATTTATCAGCTGGTCAATGAAGAGGTCAGCGTTTCCATGCTGCGGCAGGTGGAAATCGAGGATCTTCTGGGAAGGGAACCTGTGAAGCTTGAGATGGAAGAGATCATGGACTACGTTTCCGGTAAAGTGATCCTCGTCACAGGAGGGGGAGGCTCTATAGGAAGTGAGATCTGCAGGCAGCTGGCACTCCACCATCCGGGCAAGCTGATCATCTTTGATATTTATGAGAATAATGCTTATGATATCCGGAACGAACTTCTGAAAAAACATCCGGATCTGGACCTTGAAGTCCTCATCGGTTCTGTACGGAATGAACGGCGTGTGAATTCGATTTTTAAGACCTACCATCCTGATCTTGTTTTTCATGCGGCAGCCCACAAGCATGTGCCGCTTATGGAGGACAGCCCCTGTGAGGCTGTCAAGAACAATGTGCTTGGAACCTGGACAGTTGCCCGTGCGGCCAGTCAGTTTGGTGCAAAGAAAATGGTGCTGATCTCCACAGATAAAGCGGTACGGCCTACCAATGTAATGGGGGCATCCAAGCGGATCTGCGAGCTGATCATCCAGGGCTTCGCCCAGGAGTCAAAGACAGAATTCGCGGCTGTACGTTTCGGCAATGTACTTGGCAGCAACGGAAGCGTGATCCCTTTATTTAAAAAGCAGATCGAGGAAGGCGGACCGGTGACGGTGACCCATCCGGATATCATCCGTTATTTTATGACGATCCCTGAGGCAGTTAATCTGGTACTCCAGTGCGGAGCTCTGGCAAAGAGAGGAGAAATCTTTATTCTGGACATGGGAGAGCCGGTGAAGATCCTGGAGCTGGCAAAAAAGATGATCCGTCTATATGGCTACACACCGGATAAAGATATCAAGATAGAATTCGTCGGCCTGCGTCCCGGTGAAAAGCTTTATGAAGAGATGCTGATCAATGAGAAGAACCTGACGAAAACCGTCAATGAGAGGATCTTTGTGGCCCATCCGGCAGAAGTGGACTGCACAGATATCAGGGGCAAGGTGGAAGCACTTGTCAGGATGGCTTTTGATGAGGCGGAAGATATCAGGATACGGATGAAGGAGCTTGTGCCCGAATATATGATATGCGGTCAGTCTCCACGTGAGGAAGCAGCTATGACAAAGGACGAAGAATAGCGACAGGAATAAAGCAATGCAGAATGATATTCCTATTAAAAAAGTAGATACAGACTTGTATCTGAATACAGTAAAAGAGATCCTGAAGGAGGGGAGAGAGGCTGCGCTGATCCTGACAGGAAACAGCATGTCTCCCTTCCTCGTCCATGAGAGAGATAAAATATTGATCAGCAGGGTGGACAGGCCTTTAAAAAAAGGAGATATGGCCTTTTTTCAGAGGGTGTCCGGTCAGTATGTGATGCACCGGATCCGCTTTGTCCGTCCCGGAAGAAACGGAAAAAAACAGTATTATTTTATCGGAGATGCCCAGACTGTGACGGAGGGTCCCATAGAAGAGGATCAGATATTCGGTCTGATCAAGGCTGTATGCAGAAAAGGAAAATGGCTGAGACCGGGGAACTTCTGGTGGGAATTTTTCCGTCTGGTATGGCTTCATATGATCCCTTTCAGAAGGGCGGCCATAAAAATATACAGCCTTGTCTGCCCGGGCAAATAGTGGTATAATCGTTAAAAATACGAATTCGGGACAGATTTTATGGGAATGATAAGGAAGGCCTTCGGAAAGATACGCGAAGGATATCTGAAGGAAATGTACAAAGAGGCAAAGTGGATGTATCAGTATACGAAAAGATATTGGGCATCCATTTGTTTTTATATTGCAGCAGGAATCTTCAGCACCTGCATGAGCCTGGGCGGCAGTGTGGTTTCCAAGTACCTGATCGATGCGGTGACGGGTGTACAGAGGAGCCGTATCGGTCTTATGGCTGCAGTGATCGTATTCATGGCATTGGGAAATATTATTTCAAAGGCTGTCATCAGCCGGATATCGGCCAGGATCAATGTGGAAGTACAGAATGAGCTTCAGGCGGATATATTTGATAAGGTCATCGATACAGATTGGGAGTCTCTCCATGAGTTTCGGAGCGGAGATCTTCTGAACCGGCTGAACAGTGATGTAAGCACAGTGGCAGGGAGCGTGATTGGATGGATTCCAAATCTGATCACCAGGATGATACAGTTTCTGGGGGCCTTTGGAATCATCTTTTATTATGATCCGGTGATGGCGTTTATTGCGCTGTTAAGCGCTCCGGTCATGGTTCTGGTGTCCGGTTATCTGATGAAACGGATGAGGCGGTACAATAAGGAAATGCGGCAGATCAGCAGTGATCTGATGTCTTTCCAGAATGACGCGTTTCAGAATCTGCAGACAGTAAAGGCCTTTGGTCTCATGAGTCTGTTCCGGGATAAATTGAGAAAGCTGCAGCAGCATTATAAAAATAAAATGCTTGAGTATAACAGATTTTCTGTATATACCTCCTCCTTCATGTCCATTGTGGGAATGGTCGTTTCCTATATCTGCTTCGGCTGGAGCGTTTACCGTCTCTGGAGCGGCTATATCACAACGGGAACCATGATCATGTTCCTTCAGATGGCCAATTCTCTTTCTTCGTCTTTTTCTTCGCTGGTACAGGTCGTACCGTCTGCGATCAGTGCGACGACGTGTGCGGGACGTCTGATGGCAGTTGCCGAGCTTGAAAAGGAGCAGATACTGGAGGAGGATGCTGTAGAGGAACTGGAAAAGCAGAAGAAAGACGGATTGTCTGTGGAGCTTTGCCGGGTAGATGTAACCTACAGAGAAGGAAACCAGGTGGTATGCAAAGGAGATTTCCGTGCGGATAAGGGAGAACTTGTTGCGATCATCGGGCCTTCCGGCGAGGGAAAAACGACATTGATCCGACTGCTTTTGGGACTCATTTATCCCGTTTCCGGCAGGGCAGAGCTCATTGGAGCAGATGGAGTACGCTGTCCGGTCTCCTCGGCAACCAGAAAGTTTTTCGGCTATGTACCGCAGGGCAATACGGTGTTTGCAGGAACCGTGGCAGAAAATATGCGTATGGTAAAAAGAGACGCAACGGATGAAGAAATCATAGAAGCACTGAAGGCAGGATGTGCCTACGAATTTATCGAACAGCTTCCTCAGGGAATCAACAGCAGTATCGGTGAGCGGGGAACAGGATTTTCCGAAGGGCAGGCGCAGCGGCTGGCCATTGCCAGGGCACTCCTGCGGGATGCACCGGTCCTTCTTCTGGACGAGGCAACATCGGCTCTCGATATGGAGATAGAAGAGCGCGTCCTCAAAAATATCATGACATACGGGAAGAACAGGACTTGTATTGTGACAACACACCGTCCCAGTGTTCTCACCATGAGTGATCATATTTATGAGATCCGGGGCAATACTCTGGAAAAGGTAAAGTAGTAGAAAGGAAAGCAATGACCATGGAAAAAAAGAGACGTTTCTGGAGGATGATTCTGGTCCTCTCCCTGGTTGGATGTATCTGCTGCCTGGGATTTGTGGCCTGGTATCTGGTTCAGGACTATGCGGCACAGAAGCAATATGAAGAGATTCAGGAAACAGCCACAGAGCCGCAGACAGAGCAGGAGACAGAACCGGAGACTTATGTGTTTACAGGAGAAATAGACGGCGAGGAAGCCGAGCTCCCCGACAATATTTTCAAGGATCTGGAAAATCCCATAGATTTTAAGTCACTGCAGGATATTAATCCGGAGCTTTACGCTTGGATACAGATTCCGGATACCAATATCAATTACCCCATTGCCCAGCGGGAAGGGGATGATGAATTCTACCTGCATCATGATATGTACCAGCAATACAGGTTTGCGGGCTGTATTTATACAGAAGACTGCAACAGCAGGGATTTCACAGATCCCAATACTGTCATATACGGGCACAATATGAAGAACAAATCCATGTTCCAGAACCTTCACCTGTTTGAAGATAAGACCTTTTTTGATGAGCATCCCTACGTGTATATTTATATGCCGGATGGGATCCTGGTTTATGAGATATTTGCCTCTTATACTTATGATGACCGTCATATCATGAACTCCTTTGATTTTGATGATCCGACTGTATTTGAAGAATATTTGAACAGTATTCTCCATGTGCGGGCCATGGACGCGAATATAAGAGAAGCTGTGGATGTGACAGTGGATGATCGTATTATCACGCTGGAGACCTGTGTCGGAGTTCAGACAAGCTACAGGTATTTAGTTCAGGCTGTTCTGGTCTCGGACAGCAGAGGTGTGAGCGGTATTTCTGAGTAAGGATGATGGGAATGGAAAATAGAAACAGAGAATCGGACGTTGATATGCTGAATCGGGAGCTGATGGAACAGATCAGAGCCGGAAGTCCGGAAGACAGTGACATACAGGGAAGGAAAAAAAGCGGCTCCGGAGGACATGGCAAATACAGCAAAAAACGGCGCAGAAAACTGAAAAGGCAGCAGAAAAAAAAGAAGAAGATAAAGCCCTTTCAGGTGTTTGTTATTTTTCTGTGTGTGCTCCTTTTTCTTCTTGCTGCTGTGGTCGCAGCGTTTTTTGTGCTTCGCAGCAGAGGGGAAAAGCTTCTGAGAGAGACAAGGGAAGAGGAAACGATCACCGCTCCTGAGGAGGCCGAGGTTGAGGAAGCTGGAAAAGTCATTATTTACAAAGGAGAAAAATATTGTTATAATGAGGATATCGTGAGTATTCTCTGTATGGGCATCGATAAGTCGATCCGGGATACGGGACTTGACAATATTGGTGAAAATGGCCAGGCAGATGCACTTTTTCTGGCGGTTCTCAATACAAAGACGGGGCAGTTGTCTTTTGTCAACATTTCCAGGGATTCCATGGTTGATGTGAATAAGTACAATGTGGAAGGAAAGTATCTGGGCGTTGAGAATATGCAGATCTGTCTGTCTTATGCCTATGGTGATGGGAAGGAGAAAAGCTGTGAGAATACGGTTGCCTCTGTATCTCGTCTGCTGTACGGAATGCCGGTGAATGCTTATGCAGCCATTGATTATTCCGGAATCAGTGTTCTGAATGATGCTGTGGGCGGTGTCACTGTGGAGGTACTGGAAGATCTCACCGGTCAGGATTCTGAACTGCAGGTGGGAAAGACAGTGACTCTTTCGGGGGAGCAGGCCCACACTTATGTGAGATCCAGAGATACGGAGCTCCTTGATTCCAATAATATGCGTATGGCCAGACAGAAGCAGTATCTGATGAGCTTCCTTGGCACGACGATCTCCAAAACAAAGTCAGATCTTACGGTTCCGGTTGCACTGTATCAGGCGGCATCGGAATATATGGTTACGGATATCTCAGTATCTGAGGTCACATATCTGGCATCGCTTGTTTTGCAGGGTGGCTTTTCAGAGGGTAATATGTATTCTGTTCCCGGCGAAGTCGTTAAGGGTGAAAAGTATGCGGAATTCATTCCGGATGAAGAAGGACTTTATGAACTGATCCTGGATGTGTTTTATGAAAAGGTAAATTAATTTTGGTTAAAATAAAAGGAGGAAGCAAAATGAAGAAAAAGGTAATCGCAGTTTTCTGTGCGCTCACTTTGATGTTCGGCATGTCTTTAACTGCCATGGCAGAGGCCAGCCCGTCTGGAACAAAAGACACTACCGATACTACAAATACGACGTCCAAGGCACCTGAGACAGGGGAAGCAAATCTTCTGATCTATGGTGTTGCAGCAGCAGCGCTCCTTTCCGGAACTGCTGTGATCTCCAGAAAACGTCTGGAAGCACTGAAATAATAATTGCTGAAAAAAATCCTCAGAGCCGATAAAGGGCCTGAGGATTTTTTTGACAAAATAATCATTCAACAATCACGGTCAGTTTTTTCGGATCGGAGACTTCACCGCTGGGGGAAGATGCCGTATAAGTGAGGTCGTAGGTTCCGGGAGTTTCTGTGTCCACGGTTCCCGAGATCCGGATCCGCTGGGAAAGGGAGCTTCCGTCTGTATCTACGGCAGAGTCCACATACCGCAGCGGATTGAAATCATCTCCGGCTTCTATAGTCACAGATGTTTTTAAAAGAGTAAGTACCGGCTTGGCAGCGCCCAAAGAAAGATCTGCTTCCACAAGAGCCGAATCATTGAAAGCATTGGTGACGCTGAATTTGTAATGAACATTGCCGCCGGTGCCGTCGGAGGCCAGTGTATAGCTTGCCTGAACAGAATCGGTGATATCGTTGCCGTATCCGTCATCTGCATAAATATCCGTCATGGTGTTTAAAACAGAATCCAGCTGCTCTTCCGTGATGGAAGGAAGCGTGTCCGGTAAGGTAATAGACGGCCCGCTGTAACCGGAAAGATTTAAGCTTCGTGTCGCGGTGATCTGTCCGTCAGCTGTGTCGGCAGAATATTCAACTGTTTTTCTGGAAAGCGAATCACCGGCCAGAATACGGGCAAAAATTTTTATGTCAGACGTCTTGCCGTCGGGCGAAACAAGGGAAACACCCTTCAAAAGATCAAGCTTTGTCGTACCGTCATAAGAAAGGGTATCTGTATCAAACCGGATCGTATAGCCGGATTTTGATGAATTTGAACCGGAAACAGACACGACGGCTGTCTTTTCAGAATCCTTTTGTGAAAAAGGAAGAAATCCCGGAATTTGATAATTTAATAAAAACAGAGCGATCAGATTGATTACGGCCAAAAGAGATACAATAATCTTGAATACAAAGCTTCGGTTTGATTTCATATGTTGGTTTCCTCTTTTGAAATAGAATGATGAGATAAGTATATCATTAAATCCAAATTTTGTTAATCCTATTGTTTTTGCTTTATCTATTGAGCATTTTGTGTTATAGTTAAAAACTGAGAAGGTCTGCAATAAAACAGTAATCATGCAGACCGGCAGAAAGGGAAAGTATGATTGATTTGCATGTGCATATTCTGCCGGGAGTGGATGACGGCGTCCAGGATATCAAGGATTCCCTGTGTCTGGTGGAGCTGGCTCTCGAGGGTGGGGTGGATACACTGGTGGCAACGCCTCACAGCAATCAGAAAGGCAGATTTGAAAATTATCATACAGAAGAATTGAAACAGGTCTTTATAGATTTCTATGATGCTCTTTCGGAGAAAGGGGCACAGATACAGATCCTGCCGGGGATGGAGATCTTTGCCTCAGAGGATATGGGAAAAAAGATAAGGGAAGGGCTCCTTATAGGGCTCAATTATTCCAGGTATTTTCTGGTAGAATTTCCTTTTGACGGAAAACCGGACTGGATATTCAGGAGACTGTCGGAGATCATGGACGTGGGAGGTATTCCGCTGATTGCCCATCCGGAACGTTATTACTGTACACAGGAAGCTCCGGAGCTTATCTATGAATGGCTGCAGATGGGGTGTCTGACCCAGATCAATAAGGGCAGTATGTTCGGAAAGTTCGGACGGCGTTCAGAACGGCTTTCCCAGATCATGTTAGACAATGATCTGGCCACCTGTGTGGCCAGCGATGCCCATGGCCCCTATACCAGGACAACTTTTATGGGCGATGCAGCTGATTATCTGAAAGACAGGTATGGAGATGAACAGATGTACCGCCTTCTGGTAAAGAATCCGGAACAGATCATAACAGACGGCATCATACCGGTACACGGAAAGCTGCCGGAAAAGAAAAGATTTTTTTGGTGAGAACAGGAGAAATTCATGAGCAGGACGAGAATTTTCAGTATCCTGGTATTTGCAGCCGCCCTTGCGGTTTTTGGGATATATAAATATCAGGAGTTTAAGACAACGGATCAGGTGGGCCCCAGGATTACCATGGGTCAGGAGAGCATCACAGTTTCAGTGAATGCCGGTGAAGAAGAGCTCCTTTCCGGTATCCAGGCAGTGGATAAGAGAGACGGTGATGTGTCAGAGAGCCTTCTGATAGAGAGTATGAGTAATTTTATCGAAAAGGGCAGAAGGAAAATCACAGTAGCAGCCTTTGATTCGGGCAGCCATGTGACAAAGGCTTCCAGAGAAATTATTTACAGTGATTATCAGTCTCCCAGATTTTCTCTGAGCGCGCCTCTCAGGTTCCCGATCGGCACTCAGGATATTTTAAGCGGAATGGATGTGACCGATGTACTGGATGGAAGCCTGACAGATAAGATCAAGATTTCCACTGACTATTCTATCAATACAGGTACGCCGGGAGATTATCCCATGTTTTTTACGGTGGTCAACAGTGCGGGAGATGTAGTGAACCTTCCGGTGACTGTTCAGATTTACGATCCTGCAGAAGAAAGAATGAAACCGCAGATCGAGCTTTCTGAATATCTGGTTTATGCAGCAGCCGGTTCGCCGATCAATCCTGCGGCTTATGTCAGGGAGATTACCGGAGAAGGCGCCAGCCGGGAAAATCTTCTGATCAGCCAGGAAATAGACTATAACACTCCCGGAGTGTATGAGGTCACTTATCAGGTGACGGGGGAAGGCGGAACAGGAATGACCCGTTTGATCGTTGTGGTAAGTGAGTAGGAGGATGCGGGAATGGATAACAAGACAGACAAGGGGATTTTGGGACGGCTTGATCCCATCAGTATCATAAAGGATGTGCTCCGGGAATGGTGGGTTATTCTTCTGATGGCTGTTTCTGTGAGCCTTTTTGTCAATGTATGGGCAAATAAAACATACAGGCCGGAGTATACAACATCGTCCACCTTTGTAGTGACAGCAAAGGGAACCAACAGCAGCATCTATCAGAATCTTTCCTATACGAAGGAACTGGCGGAGCGGTTTTCTCAGGTCCTGGAAAGTAATGTTCTGAAGAAAAAAGTGGCAGAAGAGCTGGAGATTGATTCTTTTACGGCCACCACTTCTGCGTCGGTGCTTCCGGAGACGAACCTGATGGAGCTTAAGGTCACGGCAGATTCGGCACTGGACGCCTACAGGATCATGAATTCTATCATGAATAATTACAATACGGTCTCAGACTATGTGATCGAAAATGTGATCCTTGAAGTGATCCAGTCCCCTTCTATTCCGACCGGCCCTTCTAATCCGTTAAATGTAAAGGGAATCATGAAAAAAAGCGCCCTGATCACGGCAGCCTTGTTCATCTTATACTTTGTTTTCTTTTCTTATATGAGAGATACAGTAAAAAATGAGCGCGAGGTGTCGGAAAAGATCGATGCAAGAAGGCTGGGGACGGTGTATCATGAGCGCAAAATCAAATCTCTGCGGCAGGTAAAAAAAGCCAGATCCGTTTCTCTTCTGATTAAGAACCCGGTGCTGAGCTTTCGTTTTGTTGAATCCAACCGGATGACGGCTTCCAGGATCAGAAGCCAGATGGATAAGAAAAAGGTGAAGGTCCTTCTGGTGACAAGTGTCACAGAGAATGAAGGAAAATCTACAGTCGCGGCGAATCTGGCCCTGTCTCTGGCACAGGAGAATAAAAGAGTTCTTCTGATCGACTGCGATTTCAGAAAGCCGGCTCAATATAAAATTTTTGATTTGGCTAAAAATGAGGCGGTAAATCTTCCGGAAGTGCTTAAAAATCATTCGGGTCTGACAAATTTGATCAAGAAACAAAAAGACAGCAGTCTTTATACGATCTTCAACAGTAAAGCGTCAGATTCCATGGAAGGTCTGATAGAAAACGGAACCCTGAAAAATATTCTGGATTTCTGCAGACAGAAAATGGATTACGTCATTATGGACACTTCTCCTCTGTCTCTGGTGGCTGATACGGAGGAGCTGGCGGAGTTTGCAGATGCTTCTGTCCTCGTTGTCCGCCAGGACATGGTGTTGGCAAAGGATATCAATGATGCGGTGGATATACTGAATCAGACAAGGGGAAGAGTGATCGGATGTGTTTTCAATGATGTCATGACAGGAATTATAAAGGATACAGGAAACTATGGTTATGGAGGACATTATGGAAAACGGGCATAACAATACATCAGACGATATGGAATTAATTGATCTGTCGATCCTGTTAGACGATATGTGGAGAGGACTCAAACGGTTCTTCTGGATTTTTCTTCTGCTTATCAGTTTTTGCTCCTCTTTCTTTTATTTCCGCGCGAAGAGAGCTTATGTTCCCTATTATCAGGCGTATTCTTCTTTTGTAGTAAATACACGGACTGCATATGGATACAATGAGTCCTATTATAACAAGACAACGGCGGAGCAGCTGAGTAAGACCTTCCCTTATATCATGACCAGCGGAGTCTTAAATCAGGTGGTGGCCGAAAGTCTGGGGCTTGACAGTGTCCCGGCTACGATCATGGCAGAGGCCATGCAGGAGACAGCACTCTTTACAATAAAAGTCAATTCAACAGATCCGCAGATGGCATATGATGTGCTGCAGGCAGTTATCGAGAATTATCCTGCGGTGGCAGAATATATTATAGGAGATACACAGCTTACCCTGATGGATGAAAGCGGCGTTCCCGATACGGCTGTGAATCCTCCGGACTTTAAAAGCAGTGCCAAAAAGGGTGCGTTTCTGGGCGCTGTGATCAGTCTGGCTTTCCTTTTCTTTTATGCAATGACAAGAAAAACCGTCCGCAGGGAAGAGGATATAAAGAAACGGCTGAATATTACCTACCTGGGAAGCATCCCGCTGGTTAAATTGAAAAAACGGAGCAAAAAAACAAATCAGCTGGTTTTGATGGATACAAGGGAATGTTCTGTGGTCCTTGGAGAGAGTTTTCGTATGATCCGTACCAGACTGTTAAAGGATGCGGAGGAACAGAACATCCACCGGATTCTTGTGACCAGTGCAGTTTCAGGGGAAGGGAAGACTACCTTTGCGGCGAATCTGGCAATTTCTCTTTCCAAAAAAGGAAACCGCGTCATACTGGTTGACGGAGATCTGAGAAACCCTTCGGTGGCATCTGCCCTGGGCCTTGATCAGGTATCTGCCGGAATTGCTGATGTGCTTAAGGGGAAGGTCCCGTTGGAAAGCGCACTGATATCTTATGAGAAAGATTCCAGACTCCTTATCCTTCCGGGAATATCGGCTGTATCCAATCCTGTGAAGTTTTTGGGAAGCAAGCGGATGGAAAAGCTTCTTCTCACTCTCGAGGCGAATGCGGATTATGTTATTGTGGATACGCCTCCCTGCAGTGTGGTTGCTGACGCATCGATAGAAGCACGTTTTGCACAGGGGGCTGTCATGGTAGTCCGGCAGGATCATGCCAGAGTCGACAGGATTGTGTCAGGTGTGGAAACAATGGCTGATACCGGAATAAAAATACTGGGATATGCCATCAACGGAGCAGAAGCAGGAATTACCGGCTATAATTATGGATATGGCTACGGTTATGGTTATGGACGTCGTAAGTACGGCTATGGCTATGGGTATGGCTACGGCTACGGATATGGCGAAAAGAAAAAATCAGAGAGAAAGGAAAATGAGACAGAAGAATAATCGATGGAAAGAGTTTTGGAAAAGGGAGGAAACTGAATGTACCGCAGTTTTATAAAGCGGATTCTCTCGATCATCCTTTCATTTTTGGGGCTGATCTGTTTATCATGGCTGTTTGTCATTATCATCATCGCAATCAAACTGACATCACCCGGCCCGATCTTTTTTAGACAGAAGCGGGTGGGAATACATAAAAGACATTTTGAAATCTATAAATTCCGGACAATGCGGACGGATACTCCTCACGACATGCCGACACATCTTCTGGAAAATCCGGAGAAGTATATTACAAAGGTGGGGCGTTTTTTAAGAAAAACCTCCCTGGATGAACTGCCTCAGCTTTTCAATATTTTTGCAGGACATATGGCGGTGGTGGGCCCCCGGCCGGCATTATGGAATCAATTCGATCTGATTGCGGAACGAGATAAATATGGTGCCAATGACGTTCGTCCGGGATTGACCGGATGGGCGCAGATCCATGGGCGGGATGAGCTGGAAATCGAAGAAAAGGCAAAGCTTGACGGATATTACGTAGAGCATCTGAGCTTCCCCATGGATATCAAATGCTTCTTCGGAACATTTCGTTCTGTTTTTAAAAGTGATGGTGTGGTAGAAGGGGGAACCGGAACGATCCACGCCAGGGAAAACAAGGAATCGTAAAAATGTAAAAAAGGGGAAGCACTCCGTTATCAGAGCGGCTTCTCCTTTTTCAGTCCGAGAGACCGGATGGTTTCGGCAACGACCAGCTCTTTCCGGAATTCTGTTTCCATTTTTTTTCTTCCGAGAAGGCCCATTTTCTGTCTGTCAGTTTCTGAACGGTTTATCATATTTTTCATGGCTGCATGGAGACTTTCTGTATCTTTGACTTTGACAAGGATACCGGTTTTTCCATTGTCAACTGCTTCTCTGCACCCGGGAATGTCGCTGGTGATCAGAGGGCGTCCTACGGCAGCAGCCTCCAGAAGGACATTGCTCATTCCTTCATGATAGCTGGGAAGGACAACACAGTCGGCAGCAGCGTAGAAAGGACGGGGATCTTTTTGAAATCCGTGGAAACTTACGATTCCGGCATTTTCCAGATCTTCTACCTGTTTTTTATATTCGTCCTCGAAAAATCCGACCAGATCCACCATAAAAGAAAATCCTTCTTTATGGAGACGGGAGGCGGCGGAAAAAAGTTCATCAATACCTTTTTCCCTCATGATACGGCCAAGGAATAAAAAATGTACCTTGTCATTGACAGGGTAAGGCTGCAGTGCATAATGTTCCAGATTGATGCCGGCTCCGCGCAGAATCGTCTGCTTTTCTATGGGAATAATGTGCCGTTTCCGGAATTCCTCCGCATTGGTCTGGTTCTCAAAAAAAACTGTGCGGACTTTTCGGAAGGCCATTTTATAGAGTACAGTTACAAACTGTGCCAGGACAGGCTTCTGAAAAGCGGTTCCCAGACCCTGCACATTGGCACAGAAGGGAATCCCCAGCTTTCCGCACATAAGGCCTGCATACACGTTTGGTTTGATGGAGTAGGTGATGACCATATCCGGTTTTTCCTGTTTCAGCATTTTTTTATATGTATTGATAAGCTTTAAATCGGTCATCGGATTGATGCCCCGGCGGTCAAGGTCCGTATTAATGCATCGAAGCCCCATTTTTTGAAAATCCTCTTCATGGCCGACAAAGGGCATGCTGAGAATGACTTCGTTTTCTTTCATCAGTTCGCTGATCAGCTCTCTGCGGAACTGCCACAGCATATAGGAATGATTGGTGATGAGAAGAATCTTTTTTCGTGGTTTCTGATTCATGACTGCGATATACTCCTGATTTTGATTCTCTTTTGACTTTCGTATCTATTTTATCAGAATGAAAAGAGGAGAACAACGGTTTTTAAAAGAAATTAGAGAGATGGATATAGCAAAGCATTTGGAAAAAAGTAATTTGCATGGTATAATTAAAAACTAGTAGTAAGGAAATTCATATTGTTTGCATATATGCTGACTTTCAAGATAAATATGGCGTCGGAATCGTGCCTGATGCAGGGAAAGAAAGGAACACAGATATGACATTGACGAATTATTGGTGGCTGCTGATCTGGCTTGCTGTAGCCGGAGGCTTTTTGGCAATTGCGGCTTCCAAAAAACCAGTGCAGGTATTGGGAAAAACTGAGTATAGATGGAGCTGGCCGGCGGTGATTTTGCTGGCATGCCCATATGCCGTTTGGTGTATGAATCGCCGCTTTATTGGCGACACGGAAGCATACAGGAAAACATTTCGAGGCCTTCCGGAATCATTTTCTCAACTGCTCGTTTACTTATCAGAAAACACGAAGGATAAGGGATTTACCATTCTTGCGACAGTTATTAAGAGTATTATTGGTAACAATGATAAGCTGTTTTTCCTTGTGATTGCATCGTTTCAGCTGTTTTGTGTTGTTTACTTTTTCAGAAAGTATTCGACTGATTTTATACTGTGTATGTTTATGTTTGTGGCATCTACGGATTATTTATCCTGGATGTTTAACGGTATGAGGCAATTTATTGCAGTAAGTATTGTTCTATTAAGTTTTGGCTTTGTTTTAAAGAAAAAATACGTTCCTGCTATATGCCTGATCTTGTTGGCAGCAACAATTCATGGGTCTGCATTGCTTATGTTGCCCATTATTTTTGTTATTCAAGGAAAAGCGTGGAATAAGCGTACCTTATTTATGATGATCGGTATTGGAGTGGCTATTCTGTTTATTGACCAATTCACATCGATTCTTGATACCATGCTGGCGGAAACACAATATAGTGATTTGATAACAAATGAAATCTGGACAAGTGACGATGGAACTAATATTTTTCGAGTGCTGTTTTATTCGATTCCTGCGGGTCTCTCATTGGTTGGGAAACGTTATGTTGATAAAGAGAATTCCCCTGTCATAAATATGTGTGTCAATTGCAGCATTTGTACTTCTATGATTTATCTGTTGAGTGCTTTTTCATCTGGCATTTACATCGGACGACTTCCGATCTACACGACGCTGCAGGGGTATGTTGCAGTACCATGGCTGATTGACCATATGTTTACCAAAGAATCGGCACGACTTGTAAAAATAGCTTTGGTTGTGGGTTATTTGGCGTTCTTTTATTATCAGATGCATGTGGCCTGGGGAATTTTGTAAGTGGGGAAAAGTAAATGATTAGAGTACTACAAGTGGTTACCTATATGGGGCGGGGCGGCCTGGAAACCATGTTAATGAATTATTACCGCCATATTGATCGTAATAAAGTTCAATTAGATTTTCTGGTTCATCGTGATTTTGAAGCGGATTATGACAAAGAAATTCTGGATCTGGGCGGAAGGATTTATCATGTTTCCCGGCTTGTTCCGTGGAGCAGAGCGTATCGTACGGAATTAAAAAAGTTTTTTCATGAACATCAGGAATATCAGATCGTTCATGTTCATCAGGACTGTTTGAGCTCTGTTGCACTGCAATGTGCTGAGGAATGTGGTGTGCCGATGCGCATTGCCCATAGTCATAATAGTAATCAGGATAAAAACTTGAAATATTTGATCAAACTGTATTACATGAAGAAAATACCTGACTATGCGACCGATCTTTTTGCCTGCAGTAAATCAGCTGGTAAATGGATGTTTGGAGAAAGCACTTTTCAGCTTCTTAATAATGCGATAGATATAAATCGATATATGTATTCCCAAAATGTAGATATGGCTGTTCGAGAGGAATTTGGCTTGGACAAAGGTACTGTTATTGGTCATGTTGGAAGATTTGTGCCTCAAAAAAACCAGGAATTTTTGATTGATATTTTCTATGAATGTACGAAACTTGATCCCAATATTAAGCTTATGCTTGTGGGAGATGGAGAGGGAAAAGACAGAATAGAGCGAAAAGTTTTTGATATGAATCTGCAAAGTAAGGTTGTTTTTACGGGTGTTCGCTCTGACGTCAATCGATTGATGCAGGCGATGAATGTGTTTGTATTCCCTTCTTTATATGAAGGGCTCCCTGTTACCATGATAGAGGCACAGGCATCGGGACTGCCGTGTATTATTTCCGATCATGTATCAGATGAATGCATTGTAACCAGGGGGTTGGTTTCCAGTATGCCTTTGGAAGAATCTCCGGCACGATGGGCGGAGTGTATTTTACAACAAAGTGGCCGGCGACATGAAAACCATAGAAAAGAAATTCAGGAAGCCGGCTATGATATTTCAACTGCAGCAAATAAATTGGAAAAATTTTATCTGGAAATAGCAGAGAGGTAAATGGCATGGTGTTACTTACAGTTTTTACGCCGACCTATAATCGGGCACATACTTTGCCCCGTACTTATGAGAGCCTGCGCGAGCAGGATTGTAAGGATTTTATATGGCTGATTGTGGATGACGGATCTACCGATGAAACTGCAAATTTGGTTAAAAGATGGCAAAAAGAAGAAAAAGGATTTGAAATTCAATATATCTATAAAGAAAATGGCGGAATGCATACAGCCCATAATACGGCATATGAAAACATTCATACAGAATTGAATGTCTGCATTGATTCTGATGATAAAATGGCTTCGGGGGCTGTCAGCAAAATTAAACAGACCTGGGAAAAGGTCAGAGGAAAAGAATATGCCGGATTGATTGCTCTGGATACAGACTTTTCTGGAAATCTTATTGGGAAGGGATTCCCAAGCGGAATGCAGGAGACCACTTTGAGTGGGTACTATGCTGCAGGAGGCTCAGGAGATAAGAAACTGATTTACCGTACCGATGTGATCAAAAGTGTTCCTCCATATCCGGTTTTCCCAGGAGAAAAATATGTAGGACTGGTTTACAAATATACATTAGTAGATCAGAAATATAAACTGTTCGTTTTAAATGATGTTATCTGTGAAGTCGAGTATCAGGCCGATGGCTCAACAGGAACCATGTGGAAGCAATATTTAAATAATCCTTGCGGTTTTGCTTTCCTGCGAAAAGTTGCAATGCAGTATCCGACAAGTAAAAAGCGGATGATTCGGGATTGTATCCATTATTGTTCCAGCAGTCAGATTGCAAGGAATAAGTACTATATTCAGGAGTCGCCCAGAAAACTGTTGACGGTTTTGTGTACACCGTTAGGATGGGTGCTGACGGCGGTTGTTAGGAAAAAGGCAAAAGAAAATGGATAACTACATATCTGACTGTTATTGAATGAGGGAAGAAAGATAATCGTTTGGACTAGAAAACATATCCCATAAAAATCTGAAATTTTATTTGCCAGAAAGGTTATAGGATATTTATGAAAAATAAAGTTGTATTCATAATACCGTATTTTGGGAAAGTGCCTCCTTATTTTTCTTTGTGGCTACAATCTGCAGAGAAAAACCTTGATTTTGATTTTTTAATTTATTCGGATCTTCAATTGAATATAAATCCAGAATCAAATGTAAAACAAATAAAAGTATCTTTTGGGGAATTGAAGTGTAAAATAGAAAAACTACTAAATAAAAAAGTGCGTTTAAAATCACCATATAAGCTGTGTGATTATAGGCCGATGTATGGTTTGTTATTTGAAGAAAATATTCAAAAATATGATTTCTGGGGATTTATGGATGTTGACCTTATTTTGGGGAATATTTCTAAATTTATATCAGATGAATTACTTGATTTGCATGATAAACTATATTATGAAGGACACTTTAGCCTCTTTCGCAATTGTGAATTGATGAACACGCTTTTTATGAGACAATATCCGCATATAATGGATTGGGAATATGCGTTTTCCACAGATTATGCATGCCATTTTGACGAAAATGGCACGGTTGCATGGGCACACGAGGTCGATCCAGATTGCGGCATAAGGTTCTACACAGCGTGGGATTTTCTGGACGTTCCTGTCGATAGCTATGAAATAATCGATGGAAAATCAAGTGGGTATGTTTTATGGATTGATGGAATACTTAAATTTTGCTCTTTTGATGGAAAGAAAACAAGAGAACTTATGTATATTCATCTCCAGAAAAGAACGATGAACGAATTTGTTACGAATAATTCTATAGGCTTTGCTATTGCTAGGAATACATTTTACAATTTAGATATGATTCGATGCGCAGAATATACTGAGCCAGAAAAAAATGTTGAAAAGATTGAAAAATTTAGAACAGAAAGAAAATATGCTCGGCGAAAACAGATAGTAATAAATCTAATAAATGGGGCGCTTCGGGCAAGAATTTATCGTATAATCAGAAAATTAAAATGTAGGTAGCGACTATTCAGATAAAAAAGGAGAAAATGAAATGCTTCCAATTGTATCAGTTGTTGTTCCTGTTTATAACATAGAGCAATATATTGACGATTGTGTAGATTCTATTCTAAAGTCTACATATAAAAATATCGAAATAATTTTGGTTGATGACGGCTCACAGGATAGCAGTTCAGACAAATGTGACCTATGGAAAACAAAAGATTCGAGAATACGGGTTATTCATCAAGAAAATCAGGGAGTGTCTGTAGCAAGAAATATTGGAATTGAAGCTTCCGGTGGAGAATACATTATGTTTGTGGATGGAGATGACATTATACATCCTCAAATGATTTATAGTCTACTTAAAGTGGCGATTGAAAATAAAAGTGAAATTGTATTTTGCAAATATGAAAAGTTTTATAATAAAGAGCAAATCGAAAATTTAATAATGATGGATTTATCTTTATTTGAAACGGATTTTTGTTCTTCTGAAGAGTACCTTGTAAAATTATTGCAATACTCAACTTTTGACGTAGTATGGAATGGATTGTATTATCGCAAGGTTGTATTAAATAATAAATTTGAAATTGGAAAAAGGAATGAAGATTTATGGTGGAAATATTTGGTAGTAGATTCTACTGGTAAAATAGCTAGTATATCGAGTTGTTTATATTATTATAGACAAAGGCAAGGAAGTATTATGTCGACATTTTCTGGTATAAAAAATCTTGATTATTTAGAAGGAAAATATTATAGAGCACGATATATAGCTGATAAATATCCTGCGATGAGAATGTTGGCTTTTAGTAATGTGTTGGCAGAATGCATGAACGCTTATGTACTTGCAAAATCACGTCTGCAAGGGCAAGAACGTGAAAAGGCGATAGATATGATCATCAAATTTCGGAAAAAGACGAGTTTAACAGTGGTGGAGATTTTAAAGGATAAAAGAATTTTTCTGTCGAGAAAATTATCGCTAATATTGCAAAATAAATTTTTTAAACCCGCTTGTTTTTTAAAAATGCTGGTGCTAAATAAATCTTTTTAGAAATAATAACGAAAGGTACCGGTTATACAATATAGGAGGAAAGCGTCATTATGAAGAGGGTGCTTTTTTTAATCCATGACTTGGGCCAGGGCGGCGCAGAAAAGGTTCTGGTGAATCTGGTCAATAACATGGATGATTCAAAATTTGATATTACTGTAATGACGCTTTTTGACAGTGGAGAGAATCGTCAGTTTTTAGGGAAAAATGTAAGGTACAAGACTTGGTGCAAGAAAATGATTCCGGGCAATTCACATTTGATGAAACTACTTAGCCCGAAGCAGCTTCATAAGCTCATTATTAAAGAGCACTACGATATAGAAATATCATATTTGGAAGGCCCTTGTGCCAGAGTGATCAGTGGATGCAGTGATCCAACTGTTAAAATGCTGACCTGGATTCATATTGAACAGCATACGGCAAAACGGGCGGCGGTGTCCTTCAGAAATGTAGCAGAGGCTAAGGAGTGCTATGGGCGGTTTGATCGTATTATATGTGTTTCCCAGACTGTAAAGCAGGATTTTTTACAAGCATTGCAGATTCCTGTGCCTCATGAAGTGTTATATAATACCAATGAGAGCGACAAAATCATTCGACTTTCACAGGAAGCTGTGGAGCCGGGGATGATAAATCCTAATGAGATCAAGCTGGTGGGGGTGGGAAAGTTACTAAAGAGCAAGGGCTTTGATCGGGTTGCAAGGATCGTAAAACGTTTGAAAGAACAAGGTTATCCAGTTCATCTCTATATACTTGGAGAGGGACCGGAACGCAACAGTCTCCAGGAATACATTCAGCAAAATGGGCTCGAACACAGTATTACTCTTTTGGGATATCAGATAAACCCCTACAGATATGTAGCAAAGTGTGATCTGTTTGTTTGTGCCAGCTTTGCAGAAGGCTTTTCCACTGCAGCAACGGAGGCACTGATTGTCGGTACACCTGTTTGTACTGTCGAAGTTTCTGGTATGAAGGAAATGCTGGGAGAGAATAATGAATATGGTCTTGTGGTTGAGAATAATGAAGAGGCCTTGTATCAAGGGATTAAGCGTTTCTTTGTGGAACCGGGGTTACTGGAATATTACACGAAACAGGCGGAACGGAGAGGAAAATATTTTAGCGCAGAAAAAACAGTGCAGGCGGTTGAGAAACTGCTGATTCAATTATGTGAGGAAAAGGTATGATTAGTGTGATTGTGCCTGCGTTTAACGTAGAATCTACGATAATTAGAACATTAGACAGTATTTTGGCGCAAACCTATTCGGAAATTGAAGTCATCGTAGTAGATGATGGTTCGACAGATAAAACCGGAAGGATAATTGATACATATTCTTCTCAGCATAAGCGGGTTATAGTAATACATACGCAAAATCAGGGAGTAACGGCTGCGCGTTTAGCAGGAGTGGAGCAGGCATCCGGTGAGTGGATTGGTTTTGTGGATGGAGATGATGAAATTGAGCCGGATATGTATGAGATGCTCTTGAAAAATGCGGAGCAATATGGGGCTGATATTTCTCATTGTGGGTATCAGATGATTTTTTCTGATGGTCGCATCAGCTGCTTTCATAATACAGGCTGTCTTGTACAGCAAGACAGAACAACAGGTCTGAAGGACCTGTTGGATGGATCACTTGTCGAGCCGGGCCTGTGTAATAAGCTCTTTCACAAGACCTTGTTCCACAGCTTGTTACACACTGAGGTGATGGACAGAAGTATTAAAATCAATGAAGATTTACTTATGAACTACATTTTGTTTTCTAATGCCAATATGTCAATTTTCCAGGATACCTGCAAATATCACTATTTGGTGCGTAACACATCGACATCCAGGGTTTCTCTGAACCAACAAAAAGTTTTTGACCCAATTCGTGTGAAGCAGTTGATCCTGGACATGAAAATTGATGGAATGACGGAAGCAGCGGAAAAAGCTTATATCGGTACATGCGTCAACGTATATAATTCTCTGGTGCTGGATAGAACTGGTCAGTTCACACTGGAACAAAAAACGGTATGGAATTTAATTAAAAAGCATAAAGAGTGGATTCCGCTTTTGAGCAGAAAACAGCAGTTCCTTGCTTATTTGATTTTGAATTGGTCAATCGGATATAAGCCGATTTATCGCTTTTATGCAAAATATTTGTTGAAGAATTGCTATGAGTAACTTTCCCTACCGTAGCAGAGAGAAGGTGAAGATATGATGGAGAAAGTTTTTCTGATTTTAACTATCTGGCGTTCTATACCGGTGTTTATTGCTTTTCATTCATTGCGGAACAAACAAGCAGTTATGGAGGATATGCGCCGTTGGGGTGAAAATGAAACATTATGGAGCTTGCACAAATTATTTGTACGGTCTAAACTTTTCAGAAGAATTTTCCTGACAAGAGTTTCGTTTGAATCAAGAAAGCTGCAAAAAATTGTGAGACTTTTTTATAAGCCGGCAGAAGATTTTTCAGTAGATGTAATTTCCAAGAAAATAGGTGGCGGTTTCTTAGTATGTCACGGAAATTCCACGATTGTTTATGCACAAAGCATCGGCAAAAACTTTTTGGTTCATCAAAATGTTACAGTAGGACGTGGAAAAAAGATTGATGGCAACAATGTGCCTGACATTGGGGATAATGTCTTTATTGGAACAGGCGCGATTGTAATTGGCGGAATTCATATTGGGAATAATGTGAAAATTGGGGCTGGTGCACTGGTGAATAAAGATGTTCCGGATAATTGTACAGTAGTAGGTAATCCAATGAGAATTATTTGCAAAAAAGGAATGGAAGATGAAGGAATCGTTAATTAGCGTAATTGTACCAGTTTACAAAGTAGAAAAATACTTGGATCGGTGTGTGGAATCAATTATTGGACAAACATACAGCAATCTTGAGGTCATTCTTGTAGATGACGGTTCACCGGATCATTGTCCTGCCATGTGTGATGCCTGGGCGAAAAAAGATAGCAGGATTAAAGTTATTCATAAAAAGAATGGCGGTTTGTCCGATGCCAGGAACGCAGGAATGGAAGTGTCCAACGGAGATCTGATTGGGTTTGTGGACAGTGATGATTGGATTGCTCCAGATATGTACCAATGCCTGTATGAGATCATGAAAGCAGATAACAGTGACATTTCTGCATGTGGTGTTAAAATGGTTTGGGAGAATGGGACTGCATCCCGGATGTTGACGGAATCTGGAAATTGTGTTCTGAGTAAAGAAGAAGCTATGCGGGCATTGATTGAAGAATCCTGGATTAAACAGCCGGTGTGGTATAAATTGTATAATGCAGATATAATTCGACATATTTCATTTCCCGTCGGAAAGTACCATGAGGATGTGTTCTGGAGCTATCAGGTAATTGGAGCGGCAGGGCGGGTCAGCGTGATAGATCATGTAGGCTATTATTATTGGCAGCGTAGTGGAAGTATTATGGGCGAGGCATATTCGCTGAAACGTCTGGATGCAATTGAGGCGATGGAACACAGGCAGGATTATTTGGAAAATAATTTTCCTGCTCTGGCAACAAGAGCCAGATGCAGCCTATGGTTTTCCTGCATGTATCATGGTCAAAAAATACTTTGCGAAATACAAAAGAAAGATCAAGCGAATGCGATGGAGTATTTGAGGGGCGTTATTCGAAGACACCCGTTTTTATCAAATTCTCTGAATGAGCTGGGGCGGAAAGAAAAAATTTGGCTCAGCATTGAAAAAACATCATTGCAAGCTGCCTGTAGAATTAGAAATGCACTTGGAATTGGATTATGATAAGAAAAGGATAAACGATGGGAAGCAAAAAAGTATTATATATGCATACGGGGAGCGGAAACCATGGATGCGAGGCGATTATTCGTACTACTTCAAAACTGTTAAATGGACCCAATAATGTGATTTTGTGGTCCAATGCGAGATCTGAGGATATTCAATATGGATCTGCACAGGGATTTGAGAAGGTAGTTGTCCCGGAGGAACTTGAACGGTTCAGCCCAGCTTATTTTGAAGCATTGGTGAAACGAAAGCTGCTTCATCGTGAAAAAGCAAACATGGAAGTTTTCTTGAGAGAATTGTTCAAAGATAATGTGGCTATTTCAGTTGGTGGAGATAATTATTGTTATGAGTGGTCTGCAAAACAAGCCGTTCTGTTCGATAAGGAGATAAGGAAATATTGTGCAGCTTCTGTATTGTGGGGGTGTTCGATTGACCCGGATGCTATTACTCCGGAGGTTCGTGAGGATTTAGCGGGATTTAACCTGATTACCGCGCGGGAAACGATTACATATCAACTGCTGAAAGAAATCAACTCCCATACAGTGAAAGTGGCTGATCCGGCATTCCTGCTGGAACGTGTAGACTTGCCGCTGCCAAAAGGGTTCCAGGAAGGAAATACTGTTGGTATCAATGTGAGTCCGCTGATTATGAAATATGGTACGGAAGGCAGTTTGATCCTTGAAAATTATCGTATATTGATTCACTATATTCTTGAGAAAACAGACATGAGTGTTTGTCTGATTCCACACGTTGTTTGGCCATACAATAATGACATGGAACCAATCAATGTACTGCATCATGAGTTTGAGGACTCCAGTCGGGTGAGTAGGATTATGGATGGTAACTGTTGTGAGTTGAAAGGCTATATTGCTCGATGCCGTTTTTTTGTAGGAGCGCGCACTCATGCAACCATTGCAGCCTATTCCTCCTGTGTGCCAACATTGGTTGTTGGTTATTCAGTGAAGTCACGGGGGATTGCGCAGGATCTTTTTGGAACGGAGGAGGGGTATGTGCTGCCGGTGCAGGGAATTAAAGGAGAAGATGATTTGAAATTTTATTTTCAAAGAATGCTGGAGCAGGAGTATGAAGAAAAAAATCACCTGGCTGATGTGATTCCGGCTTATAAGGAATTGGCTGCATCAGCGGCGAATTACATATTATAGAATTATTTGAGGAAATGAAAATGAATCAACGTAAAGCAGGTACATTATTGTCGTATGCTTATATCATCATAACAAACACCATATCGCTTTTTTATACTCCATATATGCTACGGATGATGGGGCAAAGTGAATATGGTTTGTATGGAACAGCATCTTCGTTTATATCTTATCTTTCGGTCTTAAGCTTTGGAATCGGGGGTGCTTATATCCGCTTTAATGCGAGGGCAAGAGCAAGCGGGGACAGAGATGAGGAACGTAGGCTGAACGGTATGTTTTTAACCGTCTTTTCGGTGCTATCCTTACTGGTGCTGATTGTCGGCTTGATTTTTATTGTTTTGGCAGGCAGGTTGGTTAAGGAAACCTTCACTTCCCAGGAACTGTTCAAGCTGCGGGTCATCATGCTGATATTAATACTCAATATGATGGTTTCGTTTATTTGCAATGTTTTTATGATGGCATTGCAGGCCTATGAACAGTTTTTCTTTATACGAATAGCACTTTTGATTGCTGGTATTGTGCAGCCGATTGTTAATGTTATTGCTCTGTCCCAGGGCGGGCGTTCTATCACGATTACATTGATTTCTTTTGGGATTGGCCTGTTGACGTATTTGTCAATGTTTCTTTATGCACGTAAGGCAATTCAATTTGAGGTGTCATTTTCGGGGTTTCAGAAAGATGTACTCAAAGAGATATTTGTTTTCTCGGGTTTTTTGTTTTTGAATTCTATTACGGATCAGATTACGTTTTCAACAGATAATGTGGTTTTGAGCGCGACCAAGGGAACAACAGTCGTAGCAATTTATAATGTCGGTTCCAGTTTTAAGGGGTATTTCCAAAATTTTTCGACATCGATTTCTTCGGTTTTTTCACCTCAGGTCAATCAGCTAGTAGCTCAAAATCGGCCGATGAAGGAACTGGATGAAATCTTTATCAGAATCGGTCGGATTCAGTTTTATGTGGTTTCTCTGGTATTAATAGGATATTGTACCATAGGCTATGATTTTGTTTGTTTGTGGGCCGGTAATGATTATAGCGATTCGTTTTACATAGGGTTATTACTTATGCTCGCGGTGTCTATCCCTTCTTTTCAAAATGTAGGATTGGAAATTCAAAAGGCAAAGAATAAGCATAAAGTCCGTAGTGTTGTTTATTTTTTTATTGCTTTATTTAATGTGTTGATGACAATTCCAATGTCAATAAAGTGGGATGGTATTGGCGCAGCAGCGGCTACGACAATTTGCATGTTTGTTGGTTATACTGTATTTATGAATTATTATAATTATAAATACTTGGGAATGAATATTCCTGCATTTTGGAAATCAATTTTTTCGATTCTTCCGGGATATATTCCAACGGTAATTGCAAGCGTTCTGATTTATCAGTTTTGGAGCATTGAATCTTATCTGGATGTCCTTTTGGCGGCAATTGTAATTAGCGGGGTGTTTTTATTGTCTGTATGGAAATTTAGTATGAATGATTATGAACGCGAATTAATAGGAAAGCCAGTTCGGAAGATATTGAGAACTATGGGAATTTGTAAAAATGAAAGGTGAAAGTATGTTGGCAGAAAAAACACTCTGCACGGGGTGTGGTAGTTGTACAATAATATGCCCCTACCATTGTATTGATATGGAGGAAGATGAGGAGGGCTTCTTGTACCCGAATGTTAATTCTCAAAAATGTGTATCTTGCGGATTGTGTGAGCAATCCTGTCCGGTACTAACGAATAAAGGTGTGCAACCGATTTGTAGGACAGAATCGTTTGCGGTACAGAATAAGGATGAGAATATTCGCAGAAAAAGTTCATCTGGTGGTGTATTTATTGATTTAGCACTATCCATCTTGGGGCAGGGCGGGGTGGTCTGTGCGGCAAAGTATTCTAAAGATTTTGATGTTATTCATAGTATAGCAACAACCAAAGAAGAACTGCTGGATTATTGTGGCGCAAAGTATGCACAAAGTAAGATCGGGCAATGCTTTATATATATTAAGAAGATGCTTCATCAGGGAGGCAAAATTCTGTTTGTAGGTACGCCATGTCAGGTAGCAGGATTGAGTGCATTCCTAAAACGCCCGTACGATAATCTGGTACTGGTAGATATGATTTGCCATGGTGTACCATCCCCACTTGTGTGGAGAAAATATTTGGAAGAGAGAAAACAGCGGGATGCAAATGGAGCAGAGCTTGTAGCAGTGAATTTGCGTGATAAGTCAACTGGGTGGAGCAGATACGGTTACTCTGTCCGCTTTGATTATCAAGATGGAAAGGTGTATTCTGCACATCAGGATAAAGACAGCTTTATGCAGGGATTTGTATCGAATTTGTATTTAAGACCATCTTGTAGCAACTGTAAATTCAAGGGAGTAGAAAGAATTAGTGATATTACCATCGGTGATTATTGGGGCGTTTGGAGCCAGTATCCAGAATTTGATGATAACATGGGTACATCCTTGGTGATGGTCCATTCTGAAAAAGGAAAAAAGATATGGAAAAATATTCAGAATGATTTTAGAGTTTTAGAAATTAGCAACGAGGAAGCAATCCAGTATAATCCAAGTGCAACGAAAAGTTCATCTTTCTCTTATCAACGAGCATCCTTTTATCGAGGGCTTCGGCGAGGTGAGATGGTTTCGGATTTAGTACAGACTTGCTTATCAAAGCAGAATGATCAGAAAGTAACAAATGTGCAGTGGATATTGAATAAATTATTTCACCGTGTTCGGGGGGATGTTGATGAATGATTTTATATCTGTGATAGTTCCGGTATACAATGTTGCGGCGTATCTTCCATCCTGTATTGACAGCATTTTATTCCAAGACTATTCGTCTTTAGAGGTTATTTTGATTGATGATGGTTCCACAGATGAATCCGGAGAGATTTGCGATGAATACGCTCAAAAGGATCGCCGAATCAAAGTGATTCATCAAACTAATGGAGGTGCAGCGGCGGCAAAAAATGCAGGTTTACGAATTGCGTCTGGGGAATTTCTTAGTTTTGTGGATAGTGATGATTTTCTTGAACCTGGTGCGTATAGCCATATGATTCAAGTTATGCAAGAGCAAAGTGCAGATGTTGTTCAGTGTTCCTATCAAGATATATTTAAAGATCATATGGAAGAGCACGTCTTAAAAAAGGTGACACTAAATCAAATTGATTTTTTGGTATTATTTACAGAAGATTGGACATGTGCACTGTTATGGGATAAACTTTATAAAAGATCATTATATGAGGAGATTTTTTTTGAAACCGGTCATAAAATTGATGATGAATACTTTACTTATCGCGGTATTTTAAATGCGAAAAAAATTGTACGCGATAGTCAAATTGTGTATAATTATCGCAAACGGGCTTCCAGCGTTATGTACTCTCCGACCTCAGCCCGGCAGATTATCTCTGACCGGATTGATTATCTGAGCAAACGCAGAAAAAATGTGATTGCCTGCTTCCCGCAGCTAAGGGCAGTGTATGATAATCATTTTTTGAATATGATGATTATTCTCAGCCGGGATGAAAATGCAACAGAGGAAAATTTGAAGTCAATTCGTTTGTATCTTAAGGAATATTTTTACGAGAAACCGCACACGAAACCAGATTATCGCCTTATCCCGTCTCTGAGCAAATTGATGTTTTGGGGTTCAAAGAAGAATTTGAGAAGGAAAAGGATGGCGCAACCGTTGAATAATCTGGATTCCTTTTTTGAATGAGGTTTAATTATGCAAAAACTAAGAAGAATTTCGTGGATGTTCCGTTTGCTCTTTATTCTTCCGGGGATTAAGTGGAACGATGAAGCATTCCACAAAGATCTTGTCCGGTGGAAAGCAATCTTGAATATAGGGGAATCTGATATGGTTGCTCTGGCGCAGCTCTTGAGCAATAAGCCGGAATTTCGGAATTTGTTTATTTACCGGAACAACCACCGGCCTATTTACCGTTGCTGGATTACACTTTGGTATCGTCCTATGAATACTCTTTATATTGAAACACCGAAAATTGGCGGTGGGTTGTACATTCAACATGGCTTTGCTACTATGATTGCAGCAAAATCGATTGGTGAAAACTGTTGGATTAATCAACAGGTAACAATTGGTTATAATGGGCATGGCGATCCTCCGGTGATTGGAAATAATGTAATGATTACCTGTGGAGCGAAAGTATTAGGGAACATTACAGTTGGAGATAATGCTGTAATCGGAGCTAACGCTGTGGTGATTCATGATGTGGAAGCTGGAGCAAAAATGGGTGGTGTTCCAGCACATAGGTTAAAGTGAGTGATTATATGATCCAAACAAAAAAAGACTTGATAGACTATTTGTCCAGAGATATGAGTTTTTATTATTGTCAAAGTAGAAAAGAACGATTTGTGTACCGAATTACACATGATCCTATTTTTTATATCGCAAAATATATTCGTTTGTTGAGAATAGAAGAATACTATTTTAATGTAAAGAAAGGAAAGGTAGGGACATTCTTTTACCTCTGGTCTTTTAGAAGGAAAAATAATATTGGGAATAAATTAGGGATAAAGATACCAAAAAATACATTTGGTCCGGGGCTTACTATCTATCACCATGGGGAAATTATAGTCAACGAAAAAGCACAAATTGGAGCGGATGCTAAACTGCATGGTGGAAATTGCATAGGGAATAATGGGAAAAATGATGAAGCACCACAGATTGGTGACGGACTTGATTTGGGAATAGGTGCTAAGATAATAGGCGATGTTTCTCTTGGAAATAATATTTGTGTTGGAGCCAATGCAGTGGTGACAAAATCTTTCTCTGGTGACAATCTTACTTTGATTGGGATTCCCGCAAGAAAAAGATGAACGGAGGCGGATTGTGATTATATGAGAGTTACTGTAATTATTCCCGTTTACAATGCAGAAAAAACATTGCAACGATGCGTTGAGTCTATTCTATACGGGTTAGAACGTTCAATCCAGGTAATCTTAGTGGATGATTGTTCTTTGGATGGAAGTTGGGAGATATGTCAACAGCTCAAAAGAGAGTATTCACAAATAAACTGCATTCAAAATGATAGAAATAGGGGAGTTTCATATACGCGTAATCAGGGGCTTAAGAAAGCATTGGGTGAGTACATTCTTTTTGTAGATAGTGATGATTGGGTTTCTGGAAAATATGTGAGTACATTGCTTCATATGGCAGAGAAGCAACCAAATTCTTTGATTTTGTGTGGCTTTTATTTTGTTAATCAAATGCAAGGCTTTAAAGAAATATTTTTATTTGATTACGGCGAAAAAACTAAAAAACTACCGATTTGTACTACACTTTTTGAACTCAAGGATAAAGTGCATCTACAGCAGCTTTGGAACAAAATATTTCGTCGGGATATGATTGAAAAAGCACATATTCGCTTTGATGAAAACCAGAGCATGGGTGAGGATTTTCAGTTTGTTCTGGATTATATGCAGGCAGCTGAAATTCAGGAATGCGTGGTGATTAACCAGCCGTTATATTATTATATCCGATGGAATGAAAATTCTTTGATGAGCAATTTTGGCGCGGAGACATGGGAAAATGCAAAAATGCGCTTTCAACAGCTTTGTTATCTTTGCGGCAATACATTGGAAGCAAAAGAAAGGTATCAGAAACAGATAGAACAACTTCAAAGTAACTATATTTATCATGCAATGCATTCTGGTAAATTGACAACACAGGAAAAAATAGAAACGATAAAGAAACTGAACGCGAATGAAAGTGCCCAGAAAATCTATCATAGATACAAGGTAACGATGACGAAGGAGAGTATTAAAGCAGGGGTGTATACCGTTCGTCAAGTTCTTGCCAGAGGATGGGGGAAATTTTCCAGAATATGCAGGCAGAAAAAAATAGAAAAAATACGTCCACAGTTGCGTAATCGAGATATTACGATTATTTCCCAGAATTGTATTGGAGGAGTGTTCTACCATGATATGAAATTGCCGTTTTCTTCCCCAACGATCAACCTCTTTATCAGGGAGCCGGATTTTGTTCGGATGGTCTGCAATTTGGAGTATTATATGAATGCAGAACTTGAACTGTTCTGGGGAGAAGAATACCCGATTGGTGTTTTAGGAGGGGATGTACATATTGACTTTATGCATTATCATTCTTGTAGCGAAGCCAGAGAAAGCTGGGAACGGCGTAAAAAACGAATTAATTGGAAAAACATTGTGATTTTAGCAACAGATCGTAATGGTTTTACGGATGAAGTTTTTAGGCAATGGAAGACAGTCAGGTATCCGAAAGTGTTATTTACAGTCAATGAAGCATTCAAGGATGAATCGGGGACCATTGTGTATTCACAATATGCAGAAAAAAATTTTGTGCCTGATTTGATTCCAAATAGGGAATTTTACAAGGACGGAGTAGTATTATCTGTTGTTAATCACAGCAGTGCAGGGTGTTAAAGTATGGAATTAGTGTCAAAAGAAAAATGTTCAGGATGTATGGCTTGTGTTGAGAAATGTCCGGCAAAATGTATTTCGATGGTGGAAGATCACATGGGAAATTATTATCCACAAATCGAAGAGGCAAATTGCCTTCATTGTGGAGTATGCCAAAGGGTTTGTCCGGAATTGACGATACTTTCAGCGATGCGGCCATTTGATGCATATGCCGCCTGGAGCCTGGATGATTTGGATCGAAAAACGAGTGCCTCCGGTGGTGCGGCATCTGTTTTTTATCGCCATGCATTGGATATGGGGTATTGGATTGCAGGAGTAAAGTATACGAAAAAGTTTCATGTAGTTCATTCGCTTTCCAATCAGATGGAGATAGTGGATGATTTCAAACAATCAAAATATGTCTATTCTGAGTCAGCCGATATTTATCAAAAGGTAAAGGAGCGATTAACTGCAGGACAAAAGGTCCTGTTTATATCTTTGCCATGCAAAATTGCTGGGTTGTTGGGATATTTTGGGAAAAAGCCTGACAATTTGGTTACAGTGGATCTTGTCTGTCATGGGACTCCTCCTTATCGACATTTGATGGAACATATTGATTGTGTGAAAGGGAAACACGTTCCAGCTTTCCTGAAATTTCGTCGAGATAATGAATATGTTTTTCAGCTATTCGATGAAAATAATGCGATGATTTATTCCAAGCTGGGGCGTATGGATTCCTATCTTGCAGCTTTTCTGGAGGGAATCAACTATCGGGAATCTTGTTATCATTGCAGTTATGCAAAACCAGAAAGAATTTCAGACATTACAGTCTGTGACTTCTGGGGGCTGGGGCAGGAAACACCATTTGACCACCCGTATTCGGGGGCAATTTCCGCAGTCCTCATTAACACAGAACAGGGGGAGAGCTTTTTTCAGGGATGCCAGAAGTATCTTTTTACAGAACAGCGCCCTGTTGATGAAGCTATCAGAGGGAACGCTCAGCTAAACAGTCCGACGCTGTATCCATCCTGTCGTGCTGAATTTGAAAAACTATATCAGAAGCAGGGATTTGATGCGGCTGTTATCTCCTGCCTTGGGGCTGTGATGAAACAGGAAGAAAAAAAGGTAAGAAAACAGCAAATGAGGGATGCATTGCGGACAACGGTGGGAATTTTTATCAAGCGATACAGGAGATAGATATTATGAGAATTGGCATTATGTCGATGCAGCGAATTACAAACTATGGTTCCTTTTTACAGGCATATGGATTAAAACAAGTGGTTGAAGAACTTTCAGGTAAGGAAGGAACTGTAGAATTTGTAGATTATCAGCCGGAAGCGCCTGTCGCTCATGTGAAAGAATCAGTCAGTAAACGTAGGTGTCTGGTAGCAAGAGTAATCAATATGATGTCATCGTCATATCGGAAATACAGAAATGAGCAGTTAAAAATAGGAAGTACATTTACGGAATTCTGTAATGCTTACCAACAAAAGTTTTTACCAACGCTCGGTGTCAGTGACAAAAGAAACTATTCTCCTAAGTTAGATCTCCTTATTATTGGAAGCGATGAAGTATTTAATTGCACCCAGCCAGAGTCTACGGTTGGATATAGCAGGCAGCTTTTTGGTAAAGACCACAATGCTAGAAAACTGATCAGCTATGCTGCATCGTTTGGTTCAACAACTCTTGAAAAATTGGAACAGTACTCAATCAAGCAAGAGGTAGGAGAGTTGTTGGGAAAGTTTGACGCTTTGTCTGTGAGAGATCAGAATTCTAGCTTAATAGTGGATGAACTTTGTCATCGAACACCTGAAAAACATATTGACCCAGTTTTATTGTACAACTTCCCGGAAGTCGATAAAATAGAAGTAAAACTAAAAGATTATCTGATTGTATATGCGTATGCAGATAGGATACAGGAGCATGAGGCAGTTGCCATCCGTAAATTTGCTGAACAAAAGCAAAAAAAGATTATTACCCTAGGATTCTGGATGCCTTGGGCAGATGAATATGTGATTGCATCTCCTTTGGAGGTGTTAGCGTACATTAAACACGCCGATTATGTAGTAACAGATACGTTCCATGGCACGATTTTCTCCATAAAATATCAGATACCGTTTGCGACGATTATTCGAAAGAGTAATCAGGAAAAGCTCGGGGACTTGCTGGACACCTTTGAACTTCAGAGTCGGCAGGTTTATAATGTTGAAGATATTGGTAAGATATTGGAAACAGATCTGCCTGAAACAGTTAAGAAACTTATAACAGATAAGCAATGTGGAGCCCGAAGCTATTTACTGCACGAGTTATCATTGCTGTAAATGGGAGGATTGTTACAAAATATTGAGCTTGGAGGTATATTTTATGGGACGTTTTCTCGATAAAATTCAAGCTGTTTTATCTATGTTGGTGAATAACTTTTATGAGTCACTGATGCGGCACAGATTGAAAAACCATAATTTTTCGATTGTTTGTTCGAATTGTGCAGGGGGAGTAATATCCCACCGACTTGGAAAAAAAATTTCTTTCACCTACGGTGAACCTGTGGCTTCATCAACGAGATTTCCTGAAGCTGTCTGCAAATCTGCGAAGGTATCTTTCATATCAGTTGGAATTTATTGATTCTGAGTATGATTATCCGGTGGCACGGTTGAACGATATTACTATTTATTTCAATCATTCAAAATCCGCTGAAGAAGCTGCAGCTGATTGGAACCGCAGGAAAACACGTATCAACTATGATAACTTATTTCTGCTTATGTATGATCGTGAAAATTTAACGATTGATGAGCTACGACAAATCGAGAGGATTCCATGTCGAGGTAAGGTGGTTTTTTCCAGTCGATCCCGCAGTGCATTGCCTTATGTGGTAACGATGAAAACAACAGATAACCCGCAAGGAGAACAATGTATGGATAAAGACTGGTTTGGAATGCGGACATTTGAAAAGCAATTTGATTATGTTAAATGGATTAATGGAGAATAAATGGAAGGAATGTACATTTTGAGTGAGAAAACGTCAGAAAGTTAAGAGTATCGGAATAATGTAAGTGAAATTGGAGGCACATAGTATGGGAGAAGGATTTCTTCGATTTTATCGGGAAAAACTTAAAAGAGAATATAAAATCGCTTTTGTTTTAAAAACGGAGGAACATGATTGAAATCAAAAATTGGTCGAAGGTTCAATATTCTCCTTATATTTTTCTTGATTATTGTCATATTGGTCGGTACAAGTTTCTATCAGTCGAAACATTCTTTGACTTGTACCTCATACAGTATATTGATAGATGAAATCAAGAAATCAATTAGGATAGTACAGATTACAGATTTGCATAACAGTATGTTCGGAGAGAAAAATCATGATTTGGTTGATTTGGTGTCTGCCCAATCTCCTGATTTGATCCTCATTACTGGAGATTTGTTGAATTCTGATGACGATCGGGTGGACATTGCATGTGATTTGATTTCCGGCCTTTGTACCATAGCACCTGTTTATGTTTCTCTGGGCAATCATGAAGTGGAATATCAGGAAAAATTTGGCGTTGATATTGCCGGGATGTACGAAGAAGCCGGGGCGGCTGTTCTGGAAAAAGAATATGTGGATATTTCCATTAACGGGCAGCAGCTTCGCATTGGCGGCATTTATGGGTATTGTCTGCCGGCCGAATATCTGTCAACCGGTGAGGCAGCTCCGGAGGAGTGCCGATTCCTTACAGAATTTCAGAATACGGAGCGATATACGATTCTGATGTGTCATATGCCGGCTTGCTGGATTGTGAATGATGGCATCAGCGAGTGGGATGTAGATTGTGTTTTTGCGGGGCATGCCCATGGCGGGCAGATCAGGATCCCTTTTATAGGCGGTCTTTGGGCGCCGGATCAGGGGTGGTTTCCCGGAAAAGAATGTGGGCTTTATTTTTCGGACGATGAGAGTAAAGTTATGGTATTATCAAGAGGTCTGGGCAGTACAGAAACAGTTCCCCGATTGAATAATATCCCGGAAGTTGTGATTGTAGATTTTATGCCGAAGGAGAGCGGCAGATAAGGATAGGTATGGAACAGATACAGGTATTATTTTTGGATGCATTGAAAGCGGCGCTTAAAAATGAAAAGGTGACATGGGAGAATGGGATGGAACCGGGGGAGTGGATGGCTCTGTTCAATCTGGCGGAAGCGCACCATGTTCTGCCGATGATTTATGAAGCGGTATATGATTGCCCTGCCGCACAGAACATTGCTCCGCAGTTTTTTTCTCCCTACAAAAGAAGAACAGTTCAGGCGGTCACGCTGCAGACCATCAAAACCAGTGAGTTTCTGAAACTTATGCGGAAATTACGGGAGGCTGGGATCAAGCCGCTGGTTGTGAAGGGAATTATCTGCCGGAATTTGTATCATCAGCCGGATCACAGGATGTCCAGTGATGAAGACATTCTGATTCTGCCTGAGCAGTTCCCCGTCTGCCATAGGATTATGGCGGAGGATGGGATGTATCTGTTGGAACCGAAGCAGGATATATATAATGCATATGAGGTGCCCTACAGAAAGAAAAACAGTCCTTTATATATAGAGCTCCATAAAAGCCTGTTTCCGCCGGAATCGGATGCGTATGGGGAATTCAACCAATTCTTTGAAGGAGCATTTGACCGGGCGGTGGAGGAGAATATCCAAAATGATAATGTTTGGACCATGGGATATACAGATCACCTGTTTTATTTGATATGCCATGCTTTCAAACATTTTCTCCACAGCGGTTTCGGCATCCGGCAGGTATGCGATATCATTCTGTTTGCAAATCGGTATGGCAGTGAAATTGATTGGAAACTGGTCCGGAGACAGTGTCGGGAGATTCATGCGGAGCTGTTTACTGCGGCATTATTCCGGATTGGCCAGAAGTATCTGACGTTCGATCCGGAGGAAGCATGCTGTCCGGAAGAATGGAGAAGCATACAGGTGGATGAAACTCTTATGCTGGAAGATCTGCTGTACGGAGGAATATACGGCGGAGCGGAGATGAGCAGAAAACACAGCAGCAGTATGACGTTGAATGCTGTGGCAGCAAATAAACAGGGAAAGAAAAAGGGGATCCCGGTTTTGAAAACGCTTTTTCCTTCTGCAAGGAATTTGGAGCAAAATTATCCATATCTGAAAAAATATCCCTATCTGCTTCCGGCAGCATGGATAAAGCGGATTTTGAGATACGGAAAAGAACTGGGAGAGGTTTCTGACAACAGTGCTTCAGAAGCTGTCCGGATCGGGAATCAGAGGATTAAACTGTTGAAGGAATATGGAATTATAAAATAAGCAGTTTGGATATAAAAACCGGAAATTCCTGCAGCTTCATCGTTTGGATTTCGACTTGATCAGCGCTTTTATTTACATGAATCGCTCTTGTATTTTATTTTGAGATGGGATATAATGAACTAAAGTGTATTTTTTAAAAAAGGAATTGGAACAGTATGAAAATAGACAGGGAATTTGTCCTTCGGGAAATTGCAGGGGATTATGTGATCATTCCCACCGGGAAGACGGTGCTGGAATTCAACGGACTGATCACAGTCAATGAAGTAGGTGTTTCTCTCTGGAATATGCTCCAGAATGAGATCACATTTGATGAATTGGTTCAGGGAATTCTGGATGAATATGATGTGGAAGAAAGTGTTGCCAGGGAAGACATTCAGGAATTTCTGGACAAGCTCGTTGATGGGGGAATTCTTACAAAGGATGGAAACGATGCAAAATAAGAGTCAGTATGGCCCTTTGATGGAAAATCAGTACTATATAGATAAAACAGCAGCGTTGGAGAAGGGAATCATTGTATTCCCTTCTATTTATATTGAAGGAGCAGCAGCTTCAGGGAAGACTACGGCGGTAAGGATGCTCCTCAAGCATCATCCGGAAGCGCCAAATATTCCTGTGGATTTTCTAATATGTTTATTGTAAAATAAAAATACCGAAAGTTGCAAAACATTCGTAAAAAGATCTCAGGAACGGTGCTGCGCCTGAGTGGTAGCCACCAAGTATGAGCATCCTGTTTATTCTGGTGAAAATGTACCCTTGTTCCGGAGGAACGGATACCGCTGTTCCGGAGGAACGATGTTGATTTTGTAGGCATCATGCTTGATACGGTCGAGAATGGCCTCGGAAAGTGGGCTGTCGTCACCGCCAAGCTGGTCATACCATCCGTTCGAGTCATACTGGGAACGGAAGATCGTAGATGAATTCCGACGTCTTCGGTGCAATAATTCCAGAATGTCGTGTTGCTCGGATTCTGTTGGCTTCAATAAAAGCCATTCATCTATGATGAGCAGAACAGGATTCGCATATTTCGCCTGTACCTTTTTATAAGAGCCATCACTCCGTGCCATCTCCAATTCAAGGAGAAGACCCGGGAGACGGATGTATCTGGTCTTGAAACGCTGTTTGCATGCTTCCATACCAAATGCGCAAGCCAGATGGGTTTTTCTACTGCCAGTGGCTCCTGTAATAAAAATGTTTCGGTGCTCTGTGATGTATTCACAAGTGGCCAGCCGTTCAATCAATGTCCGGTTGAGTTTGCGTCCGGAGGTGCTTTGAATGGTCATAATCCTTACCTCCGATAGTAATCAGCGCCTCTGGTAAGCACATGGCTGCTCTGTGTAGATGCGGTCTTTATAGCAGGTGCCCGTTGCCCGTCAAGCGGCGTTCTGTCATTGCCAGTATCAAGGATATTTTTAATACTTTTGTAACTGGGCGTGGCAGTGAAGGTAAGAACCTTTTCACAAGCAGCTTCCAGTCGGTCGACCGAATACTTGTCAGCGAGCTTTAATAAGCCCATGCAGCTCCTGTAAGACTGCTGCTCCACACGTTTGGAGTTCAGGATGCCATCGACAACCTGGTATGTACTGGTTCCGATCCGTTCTCCCCACTTGCGGAAACGGTCACCATTCCACTCCAGATACTGCTGATGGGAAACCGGCATATGCTCGGTAATCGTACTGTACTGCCCCTTACGACCATAGAGTCGGCGATGGGAAGCAATACGGTTATTATTATAAAAAATTTCTATGGTTGTACTGGTAAGCCTCACATCAACCTTGCGTTTTATGCATTCATGCGGAACTGAGTATAGCATTCCGGCACAGGATATGTGATAATTGAACTGGACGATGGCTGAAGATTTCCAGCTTTTCATGAATGGCATGGTTAACTCGCTGATGGAAAAGAACTGTTCATTGCGCAGGGCGGCGGTGATCCATGTAGAAATGGTACCAATGCCGCCAAAGTATTCATACATGTGGACATGTGCTGTAATCCAGGATGGTTGTTTTTCATCGACAAACGCTTCCACGTAGGGATACTGGCTGTAAGTCATAACCCCAACGAAGAGATAAGCGTTGATGATCTCTCCGGTATCCGGGTCAATGATGTGTGCCGGATCCCCAGCCCAGCCAACCTCCACCTGTTCTCCGGGTTTCCGGTTGATGTGCATGGTAGCACGCCGCTTCTGCTCATCCTGTTGGATGTAGTAGCAGAACTGGGAGTACATGAGGGGCTCATCACCGGCGAGGCGGCATTCCTCGAGGTATTCTGTCCACAGGAGCTACTTATCCGGTATCGTGTACGCTGGAACAGCGGTATCTGGCGACCGGATTGACGGTTCAAAATCGGCCGGAATACTCACTTTTTCCATGCTTGTTATTCTTCGGCAGGCGAAAGAAAACAAGATTCGCAGGCTGTCCCCGGCTGAAGCTATCCGCTGTTTATATCCGGAAACTCTGATCCATCGCTGGAGCAGAAATGATGTAGAGAAAAGTATCAGCCTGCTTTCGATGCTGGCAACTGAGATCCCTGTATTTCGGCTGGAGTGTCGGCCTGATGTTGAATCGGTTCAGGTATTGAAACAGGCGTTGTTGAATTTGTATCAAGGAGGAGTCTGATTCTGATGTTAATGATCCCCGTAGAACCTCCGATTACGGAGTATTTCCATAAAAAAGCCGCCAGGCTTCATATTCCCTTAAACGGGACTTTTGAGCTGACGCCGCTTTGTAATATGGACTGCAAAATGTGTTATATCCACATCGACAGGGAAAAACAGGAAGCGATCCGTCCCTTGCGGACTGCGGCTGAATGGATCTCTCTGGCGGAGGAAGCCAAAAAACACGGTATGCTCTATCTTTTGCTGACAGGAGGAGAACCATTTCTCCGGGCGGATTTTAAGGAAATCCTGGCAGCGCTCCACAAGATGGGCTTTATTATTTCCATCAATTCCAACGGAACCCTGATTGACGAATCTGTGATCCGGTGGCTGAAGGAGACGCCGCCGGTCCGGATCAATATGACCCTTTATGGTGCATCAGACGAAACCTATGGCCGGCTCTGCGGAAATCCGAAAGGGTTTACCCAGGCTGTGAGAGCCATTCATCTTTTGAAGGAAGCCGGCATCAGTGTCAAGATCAACTGCAGTATCACGCCTTATAATGTGGGGGATCTGGAGGGCATCTTTGACTTTTGCCGGAAGGAAGGCCTGATCATTCAGGCAACCAGCTATATGTTCCCTCCGATGCGGCGCGATCCCGGAAAGATTGGTTGGAATAATCGTTTCAGTCCGGAAGAGGCAGCTTATTATTCGGCTAAGGTTGAGTTGCTGTTAAATGGAAAACAGGAATTTCTGCGCCGTTTAAAAGAGAAGGAACTGGACGGTCTTTTGGCTGATCCGGGCGAGGACTGTCCGATTATCGACGAGGAAGGTGAGGGGATTCGCTGTCGTGCCGGAAAATGCAGCTTCTGGGTAACCTGGGACGGAAAGCTCATGCCCTGCGGCATGCTGCCGCCGAGAGAGGATGCAGATGTATTCAGTCTTGGCTTTGAGGAAGCCTGGAAAAGGGCGTCTGAGCTGGCTGCGTCGATCCGGCTGCCGGCCCGCTGTAAAGGCTGTAGTTTGAAAAATCAGTGTAAGGCCTGTGCCGCCATGGTGTATACAGAGAGCGGAAATTATCACCAGGTACCGGAGTACCGGTGCAGAATGGCCCATGAATATCCGGCAGCCTGCAAACACCTGGAAGCAGAGCTGTCAGACAGCAGGAAAGAAGGCTAGAAAGATGGGAAAAAGGATAACAAAGAAAAATAAAAAAAACCGCAATCTGTCAATGATCGCAGCTGTTTCCGTGCTGATCATCATTGCAATTGTTCTTATTGTTCTTGTTGCAAAAATAATTTCTGCAAAAAGAGAAAATAATCGGGATAAAACAGAGACAGTGGTTGAAGAGACAAAGAATTCTACGATCGGGGAAACGGAAGAAAAAACGGAAGAAAAAACGGAAGGTGTAACCGGTCAGGATTCAGCTTCTTCATCCGGAGAAACGGAAAATTGGTCGGGCAATGGCGGTGCAGCGGCAAATCCGATACAGAATTCAGGCTCTTTGGGAAATCTGACCGGTGGAAGTGAGTCTTCCGGACAGAGTGTTTCCGGTTCTGTATCCTTTCCCTGTCAGCTGGATTCCGGTCTGACGGTGACAAAGATCGCAGGCTATGACGGTGTGTTTATTGAAGATGGCTCCGATACCGATATTTCCGGTGTAGCTGCCATGGCTGTCACCAATAATGGATCCTCCAATGTGGAATATGCCGAGATCACTGCTGTGCAGGGGGACAGAAGCCTGCTATTCAAAGTGTCTGCTCTTCCCGCCGGTGCCACTGTTGTGGCGATGGAAGCAAATAAGGCATCTTTTGAGGAGGGAGATTATTCTTCCATCACGGCAGAAGTGGCCGGCCTGGATAAATTTGAGCTGTCTGAGGATCAGATCCGGATCAAAGATAACGGTGACAATACCTTGACAGTGACAAACATTTCCGGTCAGGATATTCCCTGTGTCCGTCTGTTTTACAAGTATTGTATGGAAGACGATATTTATGTGGGCGGAATTGCATATATGGCTAAATTGACAGATCTGCAGCCGGATCAGTCAAAGACAGTGAGTCCGTCTCACTTTGTCAGTGGGTCCAGTGAAGTGCTGATGGTGCGTACATACGATTCTGCAGAATAGTGCTGTCAGAACAGAATTCAGCTGTTAAACTCCCGCGGAAACTCAGGAATCAAATCTCCCTCTTTACAAATTTCGCGGGATATAGTATAATCTGGGCAGATTTGAAAACGCTACAGGCTATGATGAAGAGGAGTACACCGACGGCGCATGCAGAGAGGACGGTTCACCGGCTGCGAGGCTGTCCATGAGAGCATCGGTGGAAGGTAGCTTCTGAGCCGGGCCGCTGAAACGGATGCCTTCGGGGCAGGAGTAGGAGGTCTCGGTCAGCCCCCGTTACAGGGCTTTTGAGGACTGCGGCAGCACCGCTTAGGCGGACAGCCACAGTTGAAAAAAGGTGGTACCGCGACGATTCGCCCTTTTCTGTCGATGACAGAAAAGGGCATTTTTATTGCAGCGGATTCAGTTAGGAAAAGGAGAATTGATCATGAGCAGGGAATTGGAAAAGACCTACAATCCTCAGGATATTGAGGAGCGTTTGTATCAGAAGTGGCTGGATAAGAAGTATTTCCACGCCGAGGTGGACCGGGACAGGAAACCCTTTACCATTGTAATGCCGCCGCCCAACATCACGGGACAGCTGCATATGGGACATGCCCTGGACAACACCATGCAGGACATTCTGATCCGTTATAAGAGAATGCAGGGGTATTCTGCCCTGTGGCAGCCCGGCACCGACCATGCGGCCATCGCTACTGAGGTGAAGGTCATCGACAAGCTGAGAAGCGAGGGCATCAACAAGGAGGATCTGACCCGTGAGGAATTCCTCAAGTATGCCTGGGAGTGGAAGGAAGAGTACGGCGGAAGGATCGTAAAGCAGTTAAAGAAGCTGGGTTCCTCCGCAGACTGGGACAGAGAGCGGTTTACCATGGATGAGGGCTGCTCCGATGCCGTGCTCGAGGTGTTCATCCGTCTTTATGAAAAAGGATATATTTACAAGGGCTCCAGGATCATCAACTGGTGTCCGGAGTGCAAGACCTCCATTTCCGATGCCGAGGTCGTTCATGAGGAGCAGGCGGGTCATTTCTGGCATATCAATTACCCGGTAAAGGGTGAGCCCGGACGATTTGTGGAGATCGCCACCACCAGACCGGAAACCATGCTGGGTGATACGGCTGTGGCTGTTCATCCCGATGACGAGCGGTATCAGGATCTGGTTGGAAAGATGCTGATCCTTCCCATTGTGAACAGAGAGATCCCCGTTGTGGCGGACGAGTACGTGGATAAGGAATTCGGAACCGGCTGCGTAAAGATCACTCCTGCTCATGACCCCAATGACTTCGAGGTGGGTAAGCGCCATAATCTGGAAGAGATCAACATCTTAAACGATGATGCAACCATCAACGCCAATGGCGGAAAATATGAAGGAATGGACCGCTACGAGGCAAGAAAGGCCATCGTGAAGGAACTGGATGATATGGGTCTTCTGGTTAAGATTGAAGACCATTCCCATAATGTAGGAACCCATGACCGCTGCAAGACGACCATTGAGCCCATGGTGAAGCAGCAGTGGTTTGTAAAGATGGACGAGATGGCAAAGCCTGCCATTGAGGCGCTGAAATCCGGCCGGCTGAAATTTGTGCCGGAGAGCTTCGGAAAGACATATCTCCACTGGCTGGAGAATATCCGTGACTGGTGTATTTCCAGACAGCTCTGGTGGGGCCATCGGATTCCGGCTTATTACTGCCAGGAGTGCGGAGAGATGGTAGTGGCCAGGGAAATGCCGGAAAAATGCCCCAAGTGCGGCTGGACCCATATGGTACAGGATGAGGACACTCTGGACACCTGGTTCAGCTCAGCCCTCTGGCCCTTCTCGACCCTGGGCTGGCCGGAAAAGACGCCGGAGATGGATTACTTCTATCCCACCGATGTGCTGGTGACCGGCTATGATATCATCTTCTTCTGGGTTATCCGTATGGTATTTTCCGGCCTGGAGCAGACCGGCAAAGAGCCCTTCCATACGGTTCTGATCCACGGCCTTGTGCGGGATTCCCAGGGGCGGAAGATGAGCAAATCCCTGGGGAACGGCATCGATCCCCTCGAAGTGGTGGATAAGTACGGCGCCGATGCCCTTCGTATGACCCTCATCACCGGAAATGCACCCGGAAACGACATGCGCTTCTACTGGGAGCGGGTGGAGGCCAGCAGAAACTTTGCCAATAAAGTATGGAACGCTTCCCGTTTCATTATGATGAATATTGAAAAGGCTCCCGTTCATCAGGTGAGCCTGGAGGAACTGACCGGGGCCGATAAGTGGATCCTTTCCAAGGTCAACACCCTGGCAAAGGATGTGACTGAGAATCTGGACAAGTACGAGCTGGGCATTGCCCTTCAGAAGGTCTATGATTTCATCTGGGAAGAATTCTGCGACTGGTACATTGAGATGGTGAAGCCCCGTCTGTACAACGATGCAGACGAGACGAAGGCAGCGGCTCTCTGGACGCTGAAAACCGTTCTGATCCAGTCCTTAAAGCTTTTGCATCCGTATATGCCTTTCATTACCGAGGAGATCTTCTGCAATCTGCAGGATGAGGAAGAGTCCATTATGATCTCCAGGTGGCCCGAATATAAGGAAGAGTGGAGCTTTGCCGAGGATGAGACGGCTGTGGAGACCATCAAGGAGGCAGTCAGAAGCATCCGCAATGTCCGCACTTCCATGAACGTGCCGCCCAGCAAGAAGGCCAAGGTATTCGTGGTGTCTGAGGATGCCGCTGTCCGGGAGATCTTTGAGAACGGCCGCGTATTCTTTGCTACGCTGGCTTCTGCAAGTGAGGTCCTTGTACAGGCCGATAAGAGCGGCATTTCCGAGGACGCCGTTTCTGCCGTTACTGCCCGCGCAGTGATCTATATGCCCTTTGCCGAGCTGGTGGATATTGACAAGGAAATTGACCGGCTGGAAAAGGAAGAGGCAAAACTTGAGAAGGAGCTGGCCCGTTCCAGAGGAATGCTGGGCAATGAGAAATTCGTCAGCCGGGCTCCGGAGGCCAAGATCCAGGAGGAAAAGGCCAAGCTGGAAAAATATGAGCAGATGATGGCTCAGGTGAAGGAACGTTTAAATCAACTGAAAAAATAAAGCTCCTGTCAGGGAACAAGGAGCTTCAGGAACTGTTTCCCGGCCAGGGAGACAGGATGGGAGCTGTCGCTCACCACACATACGTGGCGGGGCGGCAGCTCTTCTTTTATTGGAATCCGGAAAACGCTGCCTTCTGCCAGGGCGTTGGCAGCAAAGTCCTCCGGCACAAATCCGATGCCAAGGTTATGGGCAGCCATAGGGGTGACCAGATCCGTAGTGGCTGGTTCCACATCCGGTTCCAGCGTAAGGCCGCAGGCGAAAAACTGCTGCTCCAGGAAATATCTGGTGGCAGTGCCTTGAGCAAGGCAGATCAGAGGATAGTGGGAAAGCTCTGTAAGGCTCATAACCTTTCCGCGGAGGTTTTCAAAGCGGCTTCCCGCAATGACAATATCCCGGAAGGAAGAGAGCGGAGTCACAGAAAGACCGTCCCAATGTTCCAGAGGCGAGATGACGATGGCAAAGTCGATAGCGCCTTCCTTTAAAGCGGAAATCGTGTCCGGCGTGGTGCTGCTGGAAATTTTCAGTTTGAGGGAAGGATAAAGGGTCTTAAACTTTTCCAGGTAAGGAAGCAGAAAATTGTGGAGTGTCATTTCGCTGGCTCCGATACGGACGATTCCGGCATCAAAGGATTTACTGGCGGCCAGAGCTGCCTCAGCCTGCCAGAGCTCTCCGCAGGCCCTTTCCACGTGAGAAAAGAGAAGCTCAGCCTCCGGTGTCAGAGAAACTCCCTTTTTGGAACGGAGAAAGAGGGTACATGCAAGCTCCTCCTCCAGACTGTGGATGTAATGGCTGACTGTGGGCTGAGACAGGAACAGGGCCCTGGCCGCAGCCGTGATACTTTTATATTTGGCAACATAATAAAAAATCTTATAGTATTCGAAGCTGACAGACATGGGACACCTCATTGAAATTTTCTATGGATAATCATTAAAAATAAAATTTTTCAAATAGATTCAAAAGTAGTATAATTCCTGTCGGATGAAAATTCAACAGGAGGAAGCAGAAATGATAAAGGATTTGACGGAGGGAAAACCCTCCGCAGTGCTCTGGAAATTTTCCATTCCCATGTTTGTCAGTGTGATTTTCCAGCAGCTCTACAACATTGCTGACAGTGCCATCGCGGGGAAATTTGCCGGGGAATCGGCCCTGGCTGCTGTGGGAGCCTCTTATCCGATCACCATGATCTTTATGGCCATTGCCGTAGGAAGCAATATCGGCTGTTCTGTGATCATTTCCCAGCTTTTTGGCGGGAAACGGTATGAGGAGATGAAAACAGCAGTGTCCACCAGCCTTATCGCTTCGGCTCTGCTGTCTGTGGTACTGACCGTGTTTGGTATTTTCGGAAGCGGGCTTTTGATGGAGATGATCAATACGCCGTCGGATGTGTTTGACGACGGAGCCCTTTATCTGCGGATCTATATCGGCGGATTTCTTTTCCTTTTTCTCTACAATATATGTACGGGTATTTTTAATTCCCTCGGGGATTCCAAAACACCCCTGTATTTTCTGATCGGCTCTTCGCTGAGCAACATTTTTCTCGACTACTGGTTTGTGGCCGGCTTTCATATGGGAGTGGCCGGAGTGGCCTGGGCGACCTTTCTGGCCCAGGGTGCAGCCTGCATTCTGGCGTTTTTTACTCTGCTTTACCGGCTGAGGCAGGTGAAGACAAAGGAGAAACCGCCGCTCTTTTCGGGGAAAATGCTGAAGCGCATCAGTGCCATTGCCATCCCCAGCATATTGCAGCAGAGCTTTATCTCCATCGGAAATATTTTCATTCAGTGGCGGGTAAACAGCTTTGGCTCTTCTGTGATCGCTGGCTATTCGGCGGCGATCAAGCTGAATACCTTTACCATTACGTCCTTTACGACTCTGGCCAATGGCCTTTCCAGCTTTACAGCCCAGAATATGGGCGGGAGAAAGCCGGAGAGGGTTTCGGAAGGCTTCCAGGCAGGCCTGAAACTGGCGTTCCTGGTGGCAATGCCCTTTGCAGCAGCCTTTTTCTTCTTTGGCGGCCCGCTTATTTCGTTGTTCCTGCCGTCTGACGCTGCCGGAGGCACGGCCCTTTCCACCGGCACGATGTTTCTGCGCATCGTTTCTCCCTTCTATTTTGTGGTCTCGGTGAAGCTGATGGCTGACGGAGTGCTGCGGGGAGCCGGTGCCATGAAGTGTTTCATGATCACCACCTTTACGGATCTGATCCTCCGGGTGATCCTGGCCTTTCTCCTGTCCGTACCCTTTGCATCCACGGGGATCTGGCTGTCCTGGCCGGTGGGCTGGAGCATTGCCACGGTTCTTTCAGTCCTGTTTTACAAGACCGGGAAATGGAAGCCGGAAAGGACGGAGGAACGATAAAACGCTTGCAACTTTCGAAATCTGTATTATAATCGGTAGGGAACGGAACGTTTAATACCAATACAGATAAGGATGCGGTTATGAAAAGAATGAATATAAAAGAGGCGGAGGACTACTTAAACGGTATCCCCCGCTTTTCCAAAAAAACGACCATGGAAAATGAACGGCGGATCCTGGAGATTCTGGGCCATCCGGAACGGGGCCAGCGGTTTATCCATGTGGCAGGAACCAACGGAAAAGGGTCTGTCTGTGCCTTTATGAGCAAAATTCTCCTCGAAAATCATCACCATGTGGGTACTTTTATTTCTCCCCATCTGGTGGACATCACGGAACGGTTTCTGATCGACGGGGAGCAGGTGGAGGAGGAGGTCTTTCTGAATGCCTTCCACCGGCTTTATGATCTGTGCATGGAAAGGCAGGAGGAGATCGTCCACCCTTCCTATTTTGAATTTCTGTTCCTGATCGGTATGCTGATCTTTGCCGAGAAGAAGGTGGATGTGACGGTTCTGGAGGTGGGACTTGGCGGCAGACTGGATGCGACGAATGTCATCGAAAGTCCGGAGCTTTCTGTCATTGCCTCCATCAGTCTGGATCATACAGAGATTCTTGGGGAGACCATCCCTGAGATCGCTGCCGAAAAGGCCGGGATCATCAAGGCTGGAAGACCGGTGATCTATGACGACAGCAGCCCGGAGGCATCTGCGGTCATAAGGAAGACGGCAGAGCGCCTTGGTGCCCCTGCCTTTCCGGTAAACCCGAAGGATTTTGAGATCACGAAGCGGGGCCAGTCGGGAATTTCCTTCCGCCTTTTTAAGGAGCCTTACGGGGGAGAGGAGTTTTCGGTTCCTTTTGTGGCCGACTATCAGGCGATGAATGCTTCTCTGGCACTGACGGCAGCTTTTGTGCTGGCCTCAGGCAGCAGACCGGGCGGCGGGAAGCCTTCCATTGCCATAGCACCGGAAACGCTTTCTGCGGCTCTTTCCCATACCTCCTGGCCGGGCCGCATGGAGCCGGTGCTTCCCGGAATTTTCATGGACGGTGCCCACAATGATGACGGCATCCGGGTATTCATCGAGACGGTTACGAAGATCCCCTGTGCCGGCAGAAAATATCTGCTTTTTTCCGCGGTGGTGGAAAAGGATTACGAGACCATGATCGATGAGATCTGCCGTCGGGCAGATTTTGACGGGTTTATATTGACAGAGCTTGACAGCTACCGGGCCCTTCCCCTGAAGAATATTCAAAGGACCTTCCTTGAGAAGACGGACCGGCCGGTATGGAGCTTTGACAGCATCGGAGAGGCCTTTGCCTTTGCCAGAGAGAAAAAGAAAGAAGAGGATCTTCTGTTTATCGCAGGCTCTTTGTATCTGGCGGGGAGCATCAAGGAGCTTTTGCGGGCGGAGAGTTAAAGGAAACAGAGCCGGAAAACGACAGACGGGGAGAAGGATGGCAGTTTTTGTCGTCCTTTTTTCATTGTAAAATGCGAAAAATTGTAGTAGAATACCCTCATCTGCATGTATTGAAAATATTAAGAAATTTTGAGGGTGTGCAGCCGTCCATTTTGTGATATACTTTTTTTATTGATTTTGGAGAGGATGAGGCAGAATGCTGAATTTTGAGGAAGAGCTGGCCAAATTCAAGCCCAGCAGGGATATTGACCAGGTGGAGGATACCATTGTGAACCGGGATATTACAGATGTGACCGATATCATGGTGGAGTTTTTGAAGGAACAGTACGAGCAGGACGTCAGAGAGTAGGAACGGATATGGAATGTATTTATTGCCATCATCAGCTGGGAAACGGCAGATTCTGTCAGGTCTGCGGCCGTGATGTGACATTGTACAGAAAGATCGTCAGAGCCTCCAACACCTATTATAATGTGGGTCTGGAGAAGGCCAGGGTCCGTGATCTGAGCGGAGCGGCGGTCTATCTGAAAAAAAGTCTTGATTTATATAAGAAAAATACAAATGCCAGAAACCTTCTGGGGCTTGTCTACTTTGAGATGGGTGAGACTGTGGATGCGCTGGCGGAATGGGTCATCAGCAAGAATCTTCAGCCGGTGGACAACCTTGCCTCCGAGTATTTAAAAAAGCTTCAGTCGAGACAGTCCCGGCTGAATCAGATGAATCAGACCCTGAAAAAATTCAATCAGGCACTCTATTATGCCCGTCACGACAGCAAGGATCTGGCTCTTCTGCAGGCGAAGAAGGTGATCAGTATGAATCCCCGCTTTGTGAAGGCTTACCAGCTGCTGGGGCTTTTGTATCTGCAGAAGGAAGAGTATGCCAAGGCGGAAAAGACCATTAAGACCATACTGACCATTGATGTCAACAATACGGTGGCTCTTTCCTATCTGGAGGAGCTGAAAGAGATTGCGAAGAATAAAAAGAATCTCGCAAAGGAAAAGAACAGGCGCCAGGCGAAGAAGCTTCAGGAGCGGGATATTCTGGAGGAGACCGTCCGGGATGAAGCCATTGTTCCAACCTACCGGGAGGGAACCGGAAGCTGGGCTACGGTGCTTCTTCTGGCGGTGGGACTGATCGTCGGTGTTCTGTTTACCTATTTCCTGATCCTTCCGGTGAAGGAAAAGGCGCTGAATGCCAATTTTAATCAGGGAATATTAAGCTACAATGAAGAGATTGCCGAGCGGGATACGAATATTACCGGTCTGGAGGGGCAGATCGAAAGTCTAAACCAGGAAAAGGCCGAGCTTCAGAACGAACTGTCGGCGTACACCGGTGAGGGAGGCATTATCAACGAATACAATAAGCTTCTGGATGTGCTGACCCTGAAGGCCAACGGGGATTACATCGGAGCGATGGATTCGATCTCCTCCGTTGACCCGTCGCTGGTGACAAACGAGAAATTCCAGAGCGTTTATAATTCCCTGAATTCAGAGTTCAATGACAGCGGCGTCCAGAACCTGTTTGACCGTGGAAAGGCCGCTTATGATGCCAGGGATTGGGAAACGGCCATGCGTTACTTTACCAAGTGTCTGGAGAAGCAGCCGGATTATCCGGAGGTTATTTTCTACATGGGCATCTGCCACCAGAATCTGGGAGACTGGCCCACGGCAGTCAGCTACTACAATCAGCTGATCGACAACGAAGCATACAAGAATACGACCTGGGGGGCGGCAGCCCTCGCTCAGCGCGGTTATTGATATCGGATATGGGAATCAGAATAAGGATACATACAAAGGATGACATTTGTGTGTATCCTTTTTTGTCGTTTAATTTTGTTGGAAAGAGAGGAATAAATCAATGGAAAACGGGAAAAGCTATAAGGTCAGGGGTACTGTGCTTTATGCATTTATGCCCAGAGAGGTGGATCACCACAGCAGTCTGGAGCTGAAGACGGATATTGCTAAGGTCAGGACAGAACGGCCGGTCACATGTCTTGTCTTCGACTTTTCCAAAACGGATTTCATGGACAGCGCCGGAATCGGCATGCTGCTGGGACGGTACAAGGAGATGGCGGCCATGGGTGGGACCGTGTATGTGCGCAATGTGAGCCCCAGAGTAAAACGGATCCTGGAAATGTCGGGGATCTACCGGATCATCCGGGACTGGGATAACAGAAGTGAGGAAGGAGACAGATAAGATGGAAAAAATGAAAAAGCAGGAGAGCGTCAGTCTGGAATTTGAAAGCTATTCTCACAATGAGCAGTTTGCCAGAGTGGTGGCGGCGGTGTTTGCAGCGAGGCTGGACCCGACTGTGGAGGAGGTGGAGGATATCAAGACCGCCGTATCGGAGGCGGTGACCAACGCCATCATCCACGGCTATGAGGAAGGGCCGGGGATCGTACATATGAAGCTTACCATAAGAGAACGGGAATTTGAGGCAGAGGTGCGGGACGAAGGCGTCGGAATCGCCGATGTGAAAAAGGCGATGGAGCCTCTTTACACCTCAAAACCGTCCAGGGAAAGGTCCGGTATGGGATTTTCCTTCATGGAGGCTTTTATGGATCAGGTTACGGTGGATTCGAAGCCGGGGCGGGGGACGGTGGTCCGGATGACAAAGCGGCTGGAAGCCGGAAAAGGCCGGTGACTTTGGCAGGAGGCGTGTATGGATGAGACGATGGAATTGATCCAATCGGCACACGCGGGGGATAAAGAGGCGAGGGACAGGCTGGTGGCAGATAATATGGGACTGATCTGGTGTGTGGTACGCCGGTTTCTGGGGCGGGGCCATGAACCGGAGGATCTGTTTCAGATCGGCAGCATTGGTCTTCTGAAGGCCATTGACAAATTTGATACAAGCTATGATGTGCGGTTTTCCACCTATGCGGTGCCCATGATCACCGGGGAGATCAAGCGGTTTCTGCGGGATGACGGGATGATCAAGATCAGCCGTTCTCTGAAGGAGATGGCAGCCAGGGCCGGTGCGGAAAAGGAGAGGCTGGGAACCTCTTTGGGACGGGAACCTACCCTTACAGAGCTGGCAGCCTCGCTGCAGGTGGAACCCATGGAGCTGGCGGCAGCCATGGAATCCGGTGCAGAGGTGGAATCGCTCTCCAAGATTATTTATCACGGAGACGGCAATGCCATCTGTCTTATAGACAAGCTGGAGGATATGAGACAGGAGGATGAGGGGGTCTTAAACAGGGTGGTCGTTGCGAAGCTTCTTGAGGAGCTTCCCCCTCAGGATGCCCGCCTGATCACCATGCGCTATTATCTGGACAAGACCCAGACCCAGGTGGCACAGGAACTGGGAATTTCTCAGGTACAGGTATCGAGGATGGAGAAAAAAATATTACGGACCATGAGAAAAAAATTGTAGCGTATAAAAAAGAACAGGCCTGCCATACTATCATCAGAGGAAAGGAGCTGATGATATGTGTTGTTCAAGGACAAAAAAGTGGATCATCGGGATGCTGCTCCTGGCAGCAGTGGCTGCGGTAGCGGCCGGATGTCTGATGAATAAGAGGGATACTCTGCAGGAGAGCAGGGGAACTCTGGTGAAGGCTGTGAAGAATGGCGGGGAAATGGTCTGTGACAGGCTTAAGGACGGAGGAGAAATGGTCCGGGAGGGCCTTGAGGACGGCAGGGAATTCCTCTGCGGAAAATTAAAGCAGGCGGCGGAGCATTTATGAGCGAGGTCCTTTATCTGAAACTGAACCAGAATACGGAGGTCCACGAAAAAGAAGTCTTTTTAAGTCAGCTGGGGAGCATCTGGTGCCGGGACAAGACCATTGAAAGCAAATGTAAGGCGATCAAGGTCATGAATATCCATGCCAATAAGAAGGAACGGTATGTGGTGTCGGTGATGGATCTGATCACAAGGATGGAAAAGCTCTGCGAGCAGGTGGAGATCAACAACGTCGGTGAGACCGACTGTATCATTGATTATCAGCCGAAGCCGGAGGGACGGCCGGTCTGGGACTGGATCAAGGCGGCTCTTGTCTGTGCCGTGTCTTTTTTCGGGGCGGCTTTTGCCATTATGACCTTCAATAACGATGGAGATGTGAGCAGGTTGTTTCAGAGTATATACAGTCAGGTGATGGGAATCGATCCGTCGGGACCGACGATTCTGGAGCTTACCTATTCCATCGGCCTGCCCATCGGAATCCTTGTGTTTTTCAACCATTTTTCCAAAGCGGCCCTGTCAAAGGATCCGACGCCCATTGAGGTGCAGATGCGGACCTATGAAAAGGATGTCAACAGCACATTGATTCAGAATGCGGAACGGGAGGAGAGCGGTATTGATGTTTCTTAAACAGCTCTTTCTTGGAATCGTGGGGCTCTGCGCCGGAGGTGTCATAGCGGCTGGTGTGTTTGCTTTCATTGTCACCATCGGCGTGGTGATCCGCCTGATCGCCAAAACTCACACAGCGAAGCATATCCGGCTTGTGGAGGATTTTATTGTGGCAGGAGGAACGCTGGGGAACATTGCCAATCTCTATGGGATCTCCATTCCCGGCGGCTTTCCCGTGATGCTTCTTTTCGGCCTGGGATCCGGTATTTTCGTAGGGTGTCTGATCATGTCTCTGGCAGAGACCCTGAATTCCCTTCCGGTCCTGAGCAGAAGAATCCGCCTGGCAGCGGGGATTCAGTATGTGATTCTGGCAATGGCTGTCGGAAAGGGCATCGGCGCATTTTTATTCTTTTTTACAGGAAAATACACTTAAGGAAAGGCCTGGTACAGGATGATGAAAGAAAGGAAAAAGGAAGTTCCGTCTCCCGACGCCAAGATGCAGCCCGGGGAATATGAGAAATATGTGAAGCAGGTCACACCGGTCCACAACACACTCTTAAACATGACAAAAGCATTTTTGACCGGTGGGATCATCTGCGTCATCGGTCAGTTTTTTATGAATATTTTTACGGCCAATGGTCTGGAGAAGGATTCAGCCAGCGCATGGACCCTTCTGATCCTGATCGGCAGTACGGTCCTTCTGACCGGCCTCAATCTATTTCCGAAGATCGTTACCTTCGGCGGAGCGGGAGCGCTGGTACCCATCACCGGCTTTGCCAATTCAGTGGCCGCTCCGGCCATTGAATATAAGAAGGAAGGACAGGTATTCGGCATCGGCTGCAAGATATTCACTATTGCAGGGCCGGTGATCCTGTACGGTCTTTTTGCGAGCTGGATCGCAGGGATCCTTTACTGCGTTCTTAAGCTGGCGGGGGTTTACTGGGCCTGATAACCTGCCGGCGGCAGGAACAAAGACTGATTCCAATAAAAACGGCAGGAAACCTCCGGAAAAGGGAAACTTTTCCGGGGGCTTTTCTGGTTCAGAAAGCTTCATCAGAAAAACTTTACGCAGCAGTGTATTCTTTTTTTCAGCAGGATACGTTATAATAAAAAAAACGACCGATGATCAGGCTGGATTTCAGATGCCTGGCAAGAGGGAGGAGACGTATGAAGCTGAATTATAAGAGAACCTTTCTGGTGGGCTTTGCCTTTATGGCTATCTGTGCTTTCTGGCAGATGTACGACAACATTATTCCGCTGATCCTTCAGAATACCTTTGGGCTGAAGGATGGGATCATTGGCGTCATCATGGCCACAGACAATGTGCTGGCTGTATTTCTTCTGCCTGTGGTGGGCGCTTTTTCGGACAGGGTGGATACACGCTTTGGAAAGCGGACACCATTCATTGTGGGCGGCACGGCGGCAGCGGTGGCCGTCATGATGCTGCTTCCTTTGTCCGACAGGCTGGAGAGTTTTCCCATGTTTGTTTTTGCATTGGGAGCAACACTGATCGCCATGGCCATGTACCGGTCTCCGGCAGTGGCCCTCATGCCGGACCTGACGCCGAAGCCCTTAAGGAGTAAGGCAAATGCGGTCATTAACCTGATGGGTGCCATAGGCGGTGTCTATACGCTGATCCTGATCTCCACCCTGGTGGGAGAGGGAAAGCGCCCCAGCTATTTCGCTGTATTTGCCGGTGTGGCGGGGATGATGGTTCTTTCCGTGGTCCTTCTTCTGCTGACGATCCGGGAAAAGAAGCTGGCAAAGCAGCTGGCTGAGGAATATCCGGAGGAAAACAGAGAAGAGAACAGCGGACAGGCCGGAAAAATCGGAACAGAGAAGAAGACCATGGAAAAGGATGTGAAGCGCAGTCTCATCCTGATCCTGATCTCCATTTTCCTCTGGTTTGCGGCTTACAATGCGGTGACAACGGCATTTTCCCGCTATGCCATGACCGTATGGGATATCCAGGGCGGCGGCTATGCCAACTGCCTGATGGTGGCTACTGTGGCGGCTATTTTAAGCTATATTCCCATTGGTATGATCTCCTCGAAAATCGGCAGAAAGAAGACCATACTCGGTGGAATCGTGCTGATGACGGCCTGCTATCTGCTGGCGGCTCTTCTGCCAAATTATCATCCGATCATCCAGGTGGGCTTTGCTCTCATCGGCGTGGGCTGGGCGGCCATCAGCGTCAATTCCCTTCCCATGGTGGTGGAGATGAGCAGGGACAGCGATGTGGGGAAATATACAGGTCTTTATTATACGTTTTCCATGACGGCACAGATCGTGACGCCGATTTTATCAGGCTTTCTTCTCCAGCATATCTCTTACCGGATTCTGTTCCCATATGCAGTCTTTTTCAGCGGTCTTGCCTTTGTGACCATGTCACTGGTGAAGCATGGGGATAATAAGCCGGAGGCAAAGAAGGATCTTTTAGAACATTTTGATGTGGAGGACTGACGTGACATGTTGGAAGCAATCTATGTGATTGGTGTGGTTCTGGTGTTATATCTGGTGGCAATTATGCCGAGAATGTTCTGTAAACCGGATGATTCGGCTCTCCGGGGCTGGTACTATGCCCACAGAGGACTCCATGACAATGGTTCAACCGCTCCTGAAAATTCTCTTCCTGCCTTTCGGCTGGCGGTGGAAAACGGTTACGGCATCGAGCTGGATGTCCAGCTTACAAAGGATAAAAAGGTCGTGGTGTTTCATGACAATACCTTAAAACGAGTCTGCGGCATTGATGCCAAAGTGAATTCCTTCACCTATGAGGAGCTTTTACAGTTCCCGCTTTTTGGAACGGAAGAACGGATCCCTCTCTTTTCTCAGGTGCTCCAGGTCATAGGCGGAAAGGTACCGATCATCATGGAAATAAAAATGGTGGATTCCAAAACGACCGTCTGCCGCCTTGCCGATGAAGTGCTTCAGGGTTATAACGGCGTTTACTGTATGGAATCCTTCCATCCCCTGGCCGTTTACTGGTATAAGAGGCATCGGCCGGAGGTGATCCGGGGACAGCTTTCTGCTGTTTTTTGCCGGGAAGGAGAGCAGACGACCTTTTCCATGGAGATCGTGCAGAATCTGCTGACAAATTTTCTTGCAAAACCGGACTTTGTTGCTTATTCCCATAAGGGGGCGGGCAATCCGGCCAGACAGATCTGCCGTTATCTGTACCGGAATCTTTCTGTGGCCTGGACCATTCGTTCCGAGCAGGAATTAAAGGAAGCGGAGAAGAAGTTTGATCTGTTTATTTTCGAGGGCTTTCGGCCGGATCCGAACAGCGCTTCAGGCAGGTCCTTGTAATCAAAACTGTTCTGTGCTATGATGATTTTGTAGAATTCCTCTGCGGAAACGGAGGAATATGGGTAAAAAGAAAGCTTTAAAAGACCTTACGATTAAGGATAACTTCATGTTTGGCGCGGTTATGTCCCAGGAGGAAAACTGCCGGGAATTTCTGGAAATGGTTTTGGGCTTCCGGGTCGAACGGGTGCATGTTATCCGGGAGAAAAGTCTGATCTATCATCCGGAAAACAGGGGTGTCAGGTTGGATGTATACGCAAAAGATAAAGAGAATAAGCACTATAATGTAGAAATGCAGCTTGTGAGGAAGCCGGAGCTGGAGAAAAGAGTCCGCTATTATCATGGTCAGATTGATATGGAGATGCTGCTCTCCGGGCAGGATTATACAGAACTGTCGGATGCTTATGTCATTTTTATCTGTGATTTTGATCCGTTTGGTCTGGGACGATACTGCTATACCTTCAGACCGAGGTGTGTGGAGGAGGGAGAACTGTATCTGAACGATGGAAGCATCAGCATCTTTTTAAACACCCATGGAAAAAATGCGGAAGAAACTCCGAATGCTCTGGTAGAATTCCTCAGGTATGTAAAAGCAGATCTGGCAGAGAGCATGGAAGCTTATGAGGATGAATTTGTAAAACGTCTTCAGGATTCCGTGCAGCGTGTCAAGGAAAACCGGAGAATGGAGGAGAAGTATATGACGCTGGGAGAATTACTCAAGGATGAACGGGACGAGGGAAAAGCTGAGGGAAAAGCCGAGGCAGTTCTGGAGCTTCTGGAAGATTACGGATCAATTCCTGAAACCGTGAGGGAGCGGATCATGTCCGAAACGAATCAGGATATCCTGAGAAAATGGATCAGAATGGCGGCCCGGGTTTCTTCTGTGAAGCAGTTTGCGGAAGAGATGGATACAGAACGTTGATCTGAAAGTACTTTTTTGGCAGGAGGAGCAGGTATCAGACCTGCTCACTGCCGTCTGATTATCATTTCATTGCCGGTTCAGGCAATCATCACCTGTCATTTGTGAAGAAGAAAAGCAGAGGAATTCTATGACCGTCTGCACTGATTTACTGTGCAGAAAAACAGAACCCAGACAATATTTTGAATAAAGACTGCCAAACGGTGCATACTGACTGTAAAGCTGGTATGTACCGTTTTGGTTACATGGGATGTGTATCTCACTATCGGCAGCAGAGTGGCAGAACAAAAGGAAAGGATGGTCATATATGCAGGATAAGGAATTTCAGGTGGGGCGGGCCAGTATTCAGTTCCCGGAAGGTCCGAGGATCATTGGCCGCGCTTCTGTGGTCGGGAAAAAGGAAGGTGAGGGCCCATTGGGGGATTGCTTTGATGTGATCGAACCGGATCCCATGGTGGGCTGTGAAAACTGGGAGGACGCGGAGAGTGCTCTTCAAAAGGAGACGGCAGATCTGGCCATCGAACACGCAGGTCTTGTCCGGAGTGAGGTGCGGTATCTGTTTTCCGGGGACCTGTTGGGACAGCTGATTGCCACTTCTTTTGGAACGGTAGATCTGGAAATTCCTGTTTTCGGTCTTTACGGAGCATGTTCCACAGCGGGGGAAGCTTTATGTCTGGGAGCTATGATCGTGGAAGCCGGCTATGCGGACTACATCATGGCTATGGCGTCCAGTCATTTTGCCAGCGCGGAAAAGCAGTTTCGCTTTCCACTGGAATACGGAAACCAGAGGCCGTTATCAGCCAGCTGGACGGTCACCGGCTGCGGTGCCTTTCTTCTTGGCAGACAGGGCGGTCATGTGAGGATCAGCGGAATCACACCGGGAAAGATCGTCGATATGGGGCTTAAGGATTCCATGAATATGGGTGCCTGTATGGCACCGGCTGCCTGCGATACCATCTGCAGGAATTTTGAGGATTTTGACAGGAGGCCGGAGGATTATGACAAGATCATTACCGGTGATCTTGGTGTGGTAGGACAGAAGATCCTGCTGGATTTCATGAAAAGCAATGGTTATGATATCTCAGACCGTCATATGGACTGTGGGATTGAAATTTTTGATCGGGACAGCCAGGATACTCATGCAGGAGGAAGCGGCTGCGGCTGCTCTGCTGCTGTGCTGGCTGGTTATATCCTTCCGAAGCTGGAGAGCAGAGAATGGAGAAGGGTGCTTTTCATTCCTACGGGAGCGCTCCTTTCCAGCACCAGCTTCAACGAAGGGAAAAGCGTGCCCGGTATTGCCCATGGGGTGGTGCTGGAGAGATGCTGACAGAAAAGGGGCTGTCGGGAAATCCGACAGCCGTATTTTATCGTTTTTATAGATAGAATTATCAGAATAACAAGGAAAGTATTGCACAAGCTTGCATCCCCAGCCCGGATTGTATGAAGAATAGGCGCGAATAATAGTACAAGCATGTGCTACCGAACGATCTTGTATGTCGCGTGACGGTAAAGTATTGCACAAGCTTGCATCCCCAGCCCGAATTGTATGAAGAATAGGCGCGAATAATAGTACAAGCTTGTGCTACCGAACGATCTTGTATGTCGCGTGACGGTAAAGTATTGCACAAGCTTGCATCCCCAGCCCGGATTGTATGAAGAATAGGCGCGAATAATAGTACAAGCATGTGCTACCGAACGATCTTGTATGTCGTGTGACGGTAAAGTATTGCACAAGCTTGTATAATACTGACTATTGACGTTGTACTAAGCCCTTTTTAGCTAATGAGTGTTTCCTCCGCCGCTTCCTCCGATGACAATGTCATCCTCAACGATGGGCTGGAGCCATAATTCGCCGGGCGTTTCGGGAATATATGGCATTAATATATAAGATGGATAGTCCTTATCCCGGTAGATCTTGTAATTAACCGTATTGGCACTGGGAATCGGGCCAAGGTGATCCATCTTTGCCTGCCATGCACCGGACTGGGGCAGGAAGTTATCCATCGCTTTGATTTCCAGTTCGATTTGAGAACCTGCTGGAAATACCATACCGATGGGATTGATCTCGATGACGTATTCGCGGATCTCGCCAGGAGCAACCGGAATTCGTTTTGTATAATCGTGAACGGGACGCCCGATTTGGCTCTTTTCTTTATCCAGAGGATAGGAGGCTTTCAGGGAACCGGTACGGCATACAGGCATTCTTGTACCGCCAGGAGTAATCTGCCACAGTTTTACGATGAAGTTTGCGTCGGTTGCATCGATGGAGGCCCACAAGTGTAGCTCGATAGGGCCAGTGAATTCAGTGGGTCTGCTCAGGCGGTCAGTCCTGTAGGTGAGACTTTCCACTTCGGTAGTGATGTGAGGCGGTCTGTGGGTAAAGCTGTCCGGCGGTAAACTGCCCTCCACAACAGGCTCCCAGCGAAGGTTTCCAAAGGTGTGAAGATACAGCTTCTTCCAACAGGTCCTTGCCAGCGGGTATTCGTACTCGTAGCGGTAACCGCGGCCTAGGATATTAAGTTTCATGGGGGGCTCATCAATGATGCCTGTATCGATTCCCTTCATCCAGTAATCGTACCAGCGGAGCATTTCTTCGTTCATAAAACGGTAAGGAAGCTCCATGCCGTTGTAGCCTTCCATGACACCGCAGCGCTTGTAAGTCTTTAACTCAGGTGAGTTCATGGCATTGAAGACAGGAGCAGACCAGCGACCTGTAGGAGCCCAGCCGCATTTGAAATAAACGGGCACATTGATCTTGTCATATTTATATTTCATGGAACGGGGGCGCCAGAAATCATCCTCCTGGGGATGTAACAGATAATCCAGATAGAAGGTATGATATTTGGGCGGCCATACGTTGAAGATTTTGCTGAAATAGGTGTTGATGGCAATGTCAGGATCCTCCTGCACCTCCTCAATACGTTTCTTCATCTCCTCCTCGGACATCATCTTTGTGGTCCAGGGAACAGGATTATTGGAAGGACAGAGCTCCCAGTACATATTCATATAGGTATCTGCCACGCCGCCGTAATAACCGTGCTGGTAGTAGTCGTCGGTATAACTTAGAGGCATGATGCAGACAAGATGGGGCGGCTGCAGGGCAGCGGCCAGAGCTTGGATGATACCGAAATAGGAGTAGCCCTCGAGAGCTACCTTTTCTGTGCTCCAGGGGCACTGGGTAGCGGCCCATTCTATATAGTCATAAACATCTTCCTGTTCCTGGGGATTGTAGACGCCAAGATATTCGCCTTCGCTGCGTCCGATGCCGCGGCCATCAGGCACGATGAAGGTGTAGCCGCGGGAAACGAAAAACTCCATATCGCCGGCTTCCAGACTATGGTCGAAATAATTGGAAGCGCCGGGCAGAGAGCCGTGACGCATTCTCTGCATTTTTTTGCTGTAGGCAGAATAGGCGATCAGGGAAGGCGCTTTTTCGATTTCTGCCGGATGATAAACATCCACATACGTTTTTGTACCATCGCGGAGAATGACCTCGACATCTTCTTCCAGCTTGACGGTATAGATGGGCTTTGATAATTGATCCAGGTTTTTGGTATAGCGGCGATCCCAGTAAACGGGAACCTTTTCTAAACCGCTTACCTGTAAAAATTCTTCTTGATTCATAGCTTATTTTACCTCCCTCACTGTTTTTTTTTGAGTATACCAGAGGTATAAAATGCCGTCTGTCAAAAATGTGACACTGTAAAAGGGAAATGTCTTGTCAGTTTTTGATTTCGCTGTGCAGGATGATATCAAGAAGCTTATCCAGATCCAGAATTTGGAGGCGGCCCCGCTCTGTGGCGATAATGCCCTGAGAACGCCATTCACTCAAAACTCTGGCAGCTGTCTGTCTTGCCATGCCACAGGAGAAGGCCAGGGCACTCTGAGTGATACGGACACCCAGGGTTTTCTGCTGGGAGCCAACGGTAAGATTAACAATTGTAGAAGCAAGCCGGCCGGGCGCATCCAGATATAGGCTGTTGACCATGTGCTGGGCGGAATGGAGCAGGCGGTCGATAAGCTCCAGGATAATAACTTTGCAGACAGAAGTATTCTGCCATACAGCATCCAGAAAATATTTCTGTGGGATGCTGACGAGTACGGTGTCTTCCAGAGTCAAAGCTGTGTTGGGGCAGGGCTCATTGGATAGAAGTCCCATTTCTCCAAAATATTCGCCGTCACTGCGGATTTTGACAACAATATCGGCGCTGTTGCCGTAAAAAACAGATTCCATAATACAACCGGATTTGATAAGATAAAATTGATTGGAAACATCCTCTTTTCTGTAAATTGCACATCCCCGTTTTTTAAAGACAAGATTACAGTGAGACGCCAGTTGGGTAAGCTGTTCCTGAGAAAGCCCGGAAAAGATCGGAGCGGCCTGCAGAATGCGAAGCATATTTGCCGTTTCTCTTACTGTACAGCTGATATTCTTTTTTTCCTCCATAGAATCAGTCCTTTCTGGTAGCCAAATTAAAATGTTAGTGGAACAATAATAGAAGGGATTCAGAAAAATTTTACCATGATTTCCTAATAAAATGTAAAAAATTTAATTGAATTATAAACAAAATAAAGGGCGTAAACTGTCACCTGCAAGACATTGCGGAAGGGAAAAAGCTGGTATATTTGAGCAAAGAAATTTCAAAAAGAAGAGGAGGATGTGTATGAAACAACAGAAAATGAGGCTTTTTTCCTGTATTTTGATGGGTATTGGAAGTATCATCGGCGCGAGTGTGTTTGCCACTACACCAATTTCAATCAAAATCATCGGCGGAAACGGAATTGTTATCGGATTTATCTGTGCAGCATTTTTCGTATTCCTTCGCAGTATTCCGGAGATGCTTTTGGTATCTGCCCTGCCTGCAAACGGCGGCTCTTATATGTACCTGACAAGACTGGTACATCCGATTCTTGGCATCTGGGATGCTTTTAATGAACTGGCGGTTGGTGTGCTGAAGATCGCTACAATGGCGCTGACGTTTGCAACCTATTTTTGTATGTTGGTTCCCTCCTGTCCTGAAGCCATTGCAGCAGTGGTATGTATTTTAATCTTTACTGTGATTTCCTGTTTGGGCATTAAATTCTCTTCCACCGTACAGAATATCTGTGTGGCTGTACTTCTGGTGGCTCTTGGTATTTATATCTTCGGAGGCTGGGGAGCTACTGTCGTTTCTTTCGGAGAAGTGATTTCCACCACCTTTCAGCTGGGAGCTCTGTGGGCGGCGATGGGAATTATGCATGGAAGCCTGATCGGTGCCAATGTTCTTTATTATTCTGCTGAAGACATTGAGAATCCCGGCAAGAACGTACCCATTGCTTATCTGGTGAGTACTCTGGCAACAGCTGTTGTTTATGCTCTGGTGGCATATGTTACCGTTGGCGTTATGCCTAATTTCTATGAGATCGATAATCTCGCAACGGTAGCCGGGAAATTTATGGGGCCGGCGATGTTTACCTTTTTCGTGGCCGGCGGTGCACTCCTGGCAGTTGTCACCAGTATCAATTCGGCTATGATGATGTTTTCTCGCATCAATTTTGCGGCAGCCCGTGATGGTCTGTTTCCAAAAGCCATCAGCAAGCTGAACAAGTATCATGCTCCGGCGTATTCTTTATGTTTGAATTCTCTTATTGCTGTTGTACTGATAGTAGCAGGCCTGAATTTGGAGGATGTTGTAAAGATCACCACGATTCCCGGACTGCTTTTGCTGCCGATTATTTTCTTCAGCGTATTTATGCTTCCGGTGAAGTTTCCTTATGCGTATAAGAATTCTTATATCAGGACCCCTCATGTTCTCAACTGTATTCTCACAGTTGCTGCAGGCGTGGCCTGTGTATGGCTTGGTGCCTACGTGCTGTTCCAGATGGCACCCAGAAACTGGATCATGATGATCGGTTTCTATGTGGTGGTCATTGTTTATACAATCATCCGCAGACAGTATGTAATGAAAACAGAAGGCTATGACATTGTGAAGAAGATGAAAGAACCGTATGAACCCTGGCATGAAATGGAAAGGGCAGCCAAGGCGGAACTGGAAGGAAAATAAAATTCATTCATATGATAAAACCTCTAAAAATGGTGTGGGCATGACAACGGCCCACATCATTTTTTGTTAAACTGAAGATATCAAAAATTTGAAGGAGGAAAAGGGATATGAAAAAAAGACTGACAGAAGTGCTGGGCATTGACGTTCTGCCCAATTACTGGGACAAACGGTACGTGAAGAACCTGGACAAACTGTCTCGTCCCAAATATGAAACAGAGCTCCATTCTGACGTATGGCTTACACTGCGGGATGGGGTCCGGCTCTGTGTGGACGTCTATCTGCCTAAGGGAGCAGGGCCGGTTCCTGCTCTGGTAAGCTGGTCTGCCTACAGCAAGGAAATGCAGGGGATCAAGCGAGGTGCGATTCCGCCGGAATCTCTGCTGTTTGACCATAGCCTGGAGGCAGGAGACATCGAATATTTTGTGAGCCGCGGCTATGCTTATGTAATTCCGGATCCAAGAGGAATCGGGAAGAGCGAAGGGGAATTTTACGGTGTATACAATCCTCAGGAGCATCTTGATATTTATGATACTATCGAGTGGGCAGCGGCAGAGAACTGGTGCGACGGAAACGTCGGAATGATCGGTTATTCCTATTTTGGTATCTGTCAGATTCTGGCTGCAGCACAGCAGCCGCCGCACCTTAAATGCATTATGCCCTGCTCATTTGTGGATGATTACTACCAGCATGGATATTACGGAGGCGTTCCCTCAACTTACATGAGTATTTACTGGGAGCTTTGCCCGTCCAATAAACCGGTTCCATGGTCATTAAAAATGTACGGGGAAGAAAAGATGAAGGAGATGATGGAGGAGCGGCTGAGGGATCCTGATATTGCGGTCAATTCCTATTTTACCAAGATCCTCACTACCTGGCCGCCTACTTATCACACCTTCTATCTGGATTATCTGCTGCATCCATTGGATGATGAATACTGGAAACAGCGTTCCGCAAATCAGATGTATGATAAGGTGAAGGTTCCGGTTTATTTGCATTGCGCATGGTCACCTCTGGGACGGTGGAGCCCGCCTATTTTTTCTGCTATGAATGATGACAGACTGGATGTGCCCAAGCGTCTTGGGGTACTAGAAGGCTATGATGGTCTGGAACTTCCCTACAGGGCATTAAACGAAGAATGTCTGCGTTGGTATGATCATTGGCTTAAGGGTGTGGATACCGGTATCATGGATGAGCCGCTTTATAAATTCTGCGTCATTAATTCCGGAACAAGGTATGAAAAGGAATGGCCTCTTGCAAGAACGGAATGGAAGAAGATGTATCTGCGCTCATTTGGCCGTCTTCGCTGGGATAGGGAGCCGGATAAGGATCTGCCGCCTGATGGCTTTACCCATCTGCCGCCGTCCATTTCTACAGAGGTTAATAAGCTGGTATATAAATCATCCAGATTTCCGCAGGCAAAAGAAATCACAGGGCCCATCGAGCTTCATCTCTGGGCTTCCATTGATGCCGAGGATGCCAATTTTGTATGCAGTCTCTTTGATGTACTGCCGGATGGTACAAGAATGCCCCTTCTCCGTTATGGTGCGCTGAGGGCTTCTCACCCACTTAATGAAGAGAAATCCACCATTGGATGTCCGGTCCATGACAACAGTATTTCGATTCCTGTAACACCCGGTGAGGTACGGGAGTATGTCATTGAGATGAACCCGACCTCTATGGTGATTCCTGCCGGACATTGGCTGGAACTTGAGATCACCAGTCAGTGCCCCAACGAATGTCATACTCAGACCTGGACAGGAAAGGTAGGAAATATGAACGTGATTCCCAGAAATGTGACGACCTCCTATAAGATCTACAGGGACAACAATCATCCTTCTTATTTGCTGCTGCCGGTCATCCCTTATACGGATCCGGAACAGTGGGTTCAGCCGTTTGAGGATAGTTACGAAATTGAAGTTGAGGACTAGGTGATCATTTATGACAGATTATACATGGGCATTTGATAAAAGCTTTCTGGTGTTCCTGATCATTGCCGGAATATCTGTAATGCTTTCGGTGAAGGTCAGGTCGCTGATTCCCATGCCGCTTATTTACGGCATCCTTTTTATCCTGGGATTTGCTTTTCATCTGCTGCCTGCAGATATGCTGCTTTCTGCAAATATGATCGCTGTGGGAACGATCGCCTACAACGTTCTGGTGGTTCATTCCGGAACGATGATCGATCTGCATTTTCTCAAAAAAAAGTGGGAAGATGCACTCGTCTGCATTATCTCAACATTTCTTCTGGTGCTGACGGCAGGATTTGGTCTTATGCCGTTTGTGGGAAAGGAGCTCGCCCTCCTTTCCCCAGGCTCCGTGGTAGGGGGTGGTGCATCCTGCGCCATCGCTTCACGGCTGATGATGCAGAACAATCCGGAATATTCTGTATTTCCGTGGATGATCTTTATGTTTCAGGGGGTGTTTTCCGTACCTGTCATCACACTTGCCCTCAAAAAAGAGAGCCAGGCACTGGCGGAGGAGTTCAGGAAACGGAAAGTCACCGATGCTCCGGCAGGATCTGTTTTCAGCTTTTCCTCATCTGGAACGGGCAGGCGTCCGCTCTGTGAGAGAATCCCGAAAAAGTATAAAAGTACGGCTTATTATCTTGGAATTATCATGGCAGTGACTTTTTTCAATAATCTGCTCCACGGTACCCTGTTTTCAGATTTATCTATTAATCCCTATATTACAGCATTGCTTTTCGGTATGGTATTTCATGCTGTCGGGTTCATGGACCGGGCGCCGCTGTTTTCTTCTGATTCCTATGGCCTTTTGATCCTGGGCCTTATGGGACTCATGGCGAATACTCTCGCAAATTGTCCATGGCAGGCAGTGGTCGGTTATCTGCCTGCACTGCTTCTTGTATTTGTGGTATCAACGGCAGTTTTGATCCTCTGCGGAGCAGTGGCAGCCAAGATATTCGGTTTCCGTCCCTGGAGAGGGATTGCACTGACGATGAACTGTATGATGGGCTTTCCTGTCAATGATATGCTGCTGGAGCAGGCATCTCGCATTGGGGAAAACGAAGAAGAACAGATCTATATAAAAAGCCAGCTTGGCTCTGTCCTTGGTATGGGAACTATGCTTATATCCAACGGCTTTTCGCTTCTGGTGGTTATTCTCATGGGTGGGTTGCTTTGATGAATTTTTAAGATTTTAACATTGACTTTTCAAAGCAGATAGGATATAATGCAAGCACCGTCATTTCTGGCGGTGCTTCTTTTCGGGGGCTCTCCCGGCGATTCCCAACTTTGTTATTTTCTTTCAGAGAAGAAATGTGAAGCGGTAGTCAAATCAGGACATTTATGATAAGATAGAGCTATCTTTTGAAGGTCTGGAGGAACTGGATATGAATTATTTGATTGGCATTGATTTGGGAACTTCCGCAACAAAAACAGTGCTGTTTGATGAAAACGGAACCGTGATCGCATCTGCATCCAAAGAATATCCGCTGTATCAGCCGCAGAACGGCTGGGCAGAGCAGGATCCGGAGGATTGGAAGAATGCAGCGCTGGAAACCATTGCGAAGGTTGTGAAGGAATCCGGTGTGGACCGGGAGGATATCAAGGGACTTGGTATTTCCGGACAGATGCATGGCCTTGTTATGCTGGATGAAAATAATGAGGTGATCCGCCGTTCCATTATCTGGTGTGATCAGAGAACGGCCAGGGAATGTGAGGAGATCACAGAAAGAGTTGGAAAGGAGCGTCTCATTGAAATCACGGCAAATCCGGCACTGACCGGTTTTACGGCATCGAAGATCCTGTGGGTGAGAAACAACGAACCGGAGAATTATGCAAAATGCCGCCATATTCTCCTTCCCAAGGATTATGTAAGGCTGATCCTGACAGGGGAATACGCGACAGAGGTTTCGGATGCTTCCGGCATGCAGCTCCTTGATGTGCCCGGCCGCTGCTGGTCCGATGAGGTGCTGGAAAAGCTGGAGATCGACAAGAGCCTTCTTGCAAAGGTTTATGAGTCTCCTGAGGTGACAGGAACCATTCTGCCCGAAATCGCAGAGCTGACGGGCCTTTCCGAAAAGACTGTTGTGGTCGGAGGAGCCGGCGACAATGCAGCGGCAGCTGTCGGTACCGGAGTGGTCCGTGACGGCAGAGCCTTCACGACCATCGGGACAAGCGGTGTGGTATTCGCCCACAGCAAAAATGTGACCATTGACCCGAAGGGCAGAGTCCATACCTTCTGCTGCGCCGTTCCCGGCTGCTGGCATGTGATGGGAGTGACCCAGGGTGCAGGTCTTTCTCTTCAGTGGTTCCGGAATAATTTCTGCCAGGATTATATGGAGCAGGCCCAAAAGGAAGGCTGCGATGCCTATGATTACATCAACCGCGATGTGGAAAGCGTGCCTCTTGGAGCGAACCGCCTGATCTATCTTCCCTATCTGATGGGAGAGCGCACTCCTCATCTGGATCCGGACTGCCGCGGTGTGTTCTTCGGCCTTTCGGCGATCCATACCAGAAAGGACATGCTTCGCGCCGTCATGGAGGGAGTATCCTATTCCATGAAGGACTGCAACGATATTCTGAAGGAAATGGGCGTTCAGGTAGAAGATATGATGGCCTGCGGCGGCGGTGGAAGAAGTGCGGTATGGCGTCAGATGCTGGCTGATATGTACGGCTGCACCGTAAAGACCGTAGCTGCCAAGGAAGGCCCGGCTCTGGGCGTGGCAATACTGGCCGGTGTGGGTGCCGGTATCTATGACAGCGTGGAGGCTGCCTGCGATAAGATGATCCATACGGATAAATCCTGTGATGCGATTCCGGAGCATACGGAGAAGTACAACGAGTATCATAAGATTTACAAGAATCTGTACGGCTGCCTGAAGGACCAGTATAAGGAACTTGCAAAGCTGTAGGATCAGTGTGCAGAGGCAGCGTATGCCATGGTGTTTCAGAAACACTGCCATGAAATGTATGATAAAAAGGCTTTCCTTCCGTTTCCGGAGGGAAAGCCGGCAATAAAATCATGGTTTCGGGAAAGCAGTAGAATCACTGTTCCAGCAGCTTTTTGTATTCCTCAGTCACCCTCTTCATGACAGAGGGACCGGGGGCACCCAGAGTCGTGCGCTTTTCCACACAGGTTTTGAGACTTATGGCCTCATAAATATCCTCTTCAAATACGGGGCTGATGGCCTTGTATTCTTCCAGTTTCATTTCATCCAGAGAAATCCCCTTATCAAGACAGTAAAGAACAAGTCGTCCGACGATTCCATGGGCATCGCGGAAGGGAATTCCGTGATTTACCAGGTAATCGGCAGCATCGGTCGCATTGGTGAAGCCGTTCATGGCACTCTTTTTCATGGTTTCCTTATTGAATCGCATCGTTGCGATCATGCCGGTGAAAAGGGCAAGGCAGCCCTTGGTGGTATCGATGGCATCGAAAACCATCTCCTTGTCCTCCTGCATGTCCTTATTGTAGGCAAGAGGAATTCCCTTCATGGTGGTCAGAATGGAGGTGAGAGCGCCGTAGACACGGCCGGTCTTTCCCCTTACAAGCTCCGCGATATCCGGATTCTTTTTCTGCGGCATAATACTGCTTCCTGTGCTGTAGGCATCGTCCAGCTCCACAAACTGGTATTCATTGGAATTCCACAGGATGATCTCCTCGGAAAAACGGCTCAGATGCATCATGATCGTAGCCATGGCACTGCACAGTTCGATGAGGTAATCACGGTCAGAAACGGAATCCATGCTGTTTCTGGTTGCGTGATCAAACCCGAGAAGAGAAGCCGTGTATTCTCTGTCCAGAGGGTAAGTGGTTCCGGCCAGGGCTCCCGCTCCAAGAGGGCAGGTATTCATTCGCCTGCGGATATCGGAAAGACGGCTCCTGTCGCGGAGAAACATTTCAAAGTAAGCGCCGAAATGGTGGGCGACAGTCACCGGCTGAGCCTTTTGAAGATGGGTAAAGCCGGGCATGTAGGTTTCAAGATTTTCCTCCATGATTTTCAAAATGGTTTCCAAAAGCTCCCTGACGAGAGCATCCAGCTCTCCGATCTCATCTCTTGTATAAAGCTTCATATCCAGCGCCACCTGGTCATTCCGGCTTCTTCCTGTATGGAGCTTTTTTCCCACATCCCCGATCCGTTCGATGAGGGTGGCTTCCACAAAGCTGTGGATATCCTCCGCAGAAGGATCGATTTCCAGGGCACCGGTTTCCACATCGGAAAGGATTCCGTTCAGACCCTCTACGATCTGCTCCTTTTCTGTATCGGTCAGGATCCCCTGCTTTGCCAGCATGGTCACGTGGGCGATGCTTCCGCGGATATCCTGTCTGTAAAACCGCTGATCAAAGGAAATAGAAGCGTTGAAGTGATTGACCAGTGCATTTTCCTCTTTGGTGAAGCGGCCTCCCCATAATTTCATAATTGTTCCTCGCTTTCCTGCTTTTGTTCTTTATCAAAGCATATCTGTTATGATTCTGTTGTCATCTGTGGAGCGGCAGTCTGCTCCGTTTCCTGTTTTTGCTGTTTCTCTTCAGGCTGTTTTTCTTCTGCCTTTGACTGTTTTGTTTCCACCTTTGGCTGTTCATCCGAGCTGTCTCTTTCTGCCAATGCCTTCTGCCTCTTTCGGAAGGCGTAAGTCGCCGTACTGAGAAGAATCAGCAGAAGGACTGAGGCGAGGGAGATCATAAGTCCCAGCTTCAGGCCGTCCGGCTCATAGGAAAATTCCACAGAGTGGGCACCTGCAGTTAAGGAAATGGAGATCATCGTATCCGCAAAAATGACAGGCTCTGTTTCCACGCCGTCCACCTTCACGGTCCACCCTTCCTCATAAGGGATGGAGGTGTAAAGGAGACCGTCGGAGGACGCGTTTACCCGTCCGGTCACGGTAGTATCGGTGTAATGGTCGATGATGAGCGGCTGAGAGTTCAGAGTATCAATACAGTTCTGAAGTTCAGTCAGACTGAGGCGGTAGAAGTCAGCCGTGAAATTCTGCTCCTCCTGTTCCGTGGTCAGAGTGACCGTATCTCCGGCCTCCAGCTTTCCAAGGTCGAGAAGATATCCACGATTTACGTTGGAAAAGCTTTTGGTGGAGCCGCCGTTGGAAAAAGTCACATCCTTGATGGAGCTGTTTGTCACATCCACGTAATAGAAGCCGGTCTCCGGGACGGTAAAGGAGTATTTTCCGGCGGATGAGGTGCCCTCCTGGCTTCGAATCAGGATGTCTCCGCAGCCGGCCGCCTCATATACAAAGGAATTCTGGCTGAGAGCCGGATTGGCGCCCTTATAGTTCCACTGCTCCGCCATATCGGAGGGAACCATGAAGCCTATAGGGAGAGAGAACCGGTTTTCATAAAGCTTTGCATTGCCGTCTGTATTTTTGAGAGTATAGAGTTCGCTGTCCAACTCGTTGACGGACAGGGTATATTTTACGCCCAGAAGAGACGATGTAAGAGGCGTTGCACCGGTAAAGCTGTACGCATTGGTGTTTCCTTCCAGGCCAAGAGCCTTGTACAGATCGCTCAGATGGGAATTGGCGGTGGAGGAGAACAGAGAGGCAGAGCGATAACCGGCAAGGGCCGCATCATTTTTAGTCTTTCTGGTGTCCTTTTCGATACGGAACAGGCTGGAATCTTCTTTTTCTATGGCTTCGGCGAGTGCATGGTAGGAATCCTGATTCTCCAGATAGGAGGTTCTGTTCACGGTGGAAACGCTGGTGACAGCAGTGTTCATGCTAGCTTCCACGGCGATGACGGTAAAGGCCAGGATCGCCAGGGTGGGAGCATACATCTTACCCTTTTTATAAGCAGAAAGGAGCAGGGCATAGATTCCCACAAAAAGCAGGGTCACATAGTAAATCTTGAAGGAAAAGGTTTCCACTGTGATAATGGCTTCACACAGGAAAATGAAGATCACCACACCCCAGAAGCTTCCGGAGAGCTGTGAGCCGGTGCTGGATCTCAGATTCCGGTAGGCCTCATAGCACATGGTAAGAAGCACAATAATGTAAAGGAAGGACTGACGGGCCGGAAGGCTGTTGGGAAAATGGAAGCCATGCCATACAAAATTCGGGATGTTCAGGGAGAAGCCGATGAGCATCACAAACAACAGGACACCCTTCACGATCTTTTCCCGGTTGGGAATGCGTTTGTTTGTCATATATATAGGAAGGAGCAGGAGCACACCGACACCGCAGTAAATGTTGGGCCAGTGATCCAGTCCCGTTTCCGTTTCCACATTGACAAAGTGGCGGGCCAGCATTTCAAAACAGGAAAAATAGGAGCTTAAGGTCTTCGGGATGTTTATGTCTCCGGAAGCGGTCAGCCGCAGGGCAAAGAGCACCGGAATCAGCAGGCAGGCAGCCAGGCCTCCGGCCAGCAGGGAGTAAATTCCGAAATTCAGACATTTTTTGAAGATACCCCGATGATTCGGCTCCATGATGAGCAGTGCGATGAAATACAGCACCATGAAAATGCACATCATGATGGAGATATAATAATTGCTTAAAATGGAAAGCCCCAGAGTCAGGCAGTAGAGGAGGCATTTATCCTCCTTGACAAGCCGCTCCAGCCCCAGCATCACAAGGGGTGCCAGGATCAGGCAGTCCAGCCACATGATATTCCAGCTGTAGGCCGCCATGTAGGCGGAAAGAGCATAGAAAATGGCAAAGAAGGAAATGCCCAGATCTCTCGTTTTAAAATGCCTGCTCAGATACCAGCAGAAGGAAAGTCCGGAAAGACCGATTTTCAGTACGATCAGATAGGACATGAATTCAATGAGCAGACTTTGGGGGACGATGATGAGCAGCCAGTTGAAGGGGCTTGCCAGGTAATAGGCATAGAGGGCGACAAAATTGGAGCCCATGCCGATGTTCCAGGAATAGCTGAGGCTTCCGCCGGTCTTCAGCTTTTCCATGAATTCATTCATAAAAGGGGCGTACTGGTGGTACATGTCTGTGCGGAGAAAGCTGCTGTCCCCGAAGGGATAGATCTGCCGCTGGATAAAGATTCCGATCATGATCAGAACCGGTATAAAAAAGGAAAGGAGAAAGGGGGCTTTCTCCAGCATTGTGGTTTTCTGACGGTTTTTCAGTCTTGCCATAATAAAGTTACTGCCTTTCTGGTTTTCCTGGTTTATGAAGCATTGTCTGAGGGATCTGTCTTGGCGTGAGGCTCAGACTCGTGTTTGCCGTCCCGGTCAGACAGATTGGTTGATTTGATGATATAAATGGGGCGGTCCTTTGCCTCCATATAAATATGGGCAATATATTCGCCAAGTATACCGATGGACAGCTCAATGATACCGCCGAGAAAGAGGACGGCACACAGAGTCGTCACATAGCCGGGTACATCGATACCGAAGATCAGGGTCTGAATAAGAGTCGCGATAATATAAATAAAGGCGACAATGGAGATCAGAAATCCCATACCGGATACGAGGCGGAGCGGGGAAATGGAAAAGGAGGTGATCCCGTCGATGGCATATTTCAAGAGGCCGCGGAAGCTCCATTTGGTGGTACCGAGAGTCCGCTCCACATTTTCATAAGGGTACCATTTGGTATCAAAGCCGACCCAGGCAAAAATTCCCTTGGAGAACCGTTCCACTTCGGAAAGCTCCAGGATGGAATTGACCATCTGCCTTGTCATGATGCGGAAATCCACCGCATCCTGCGGCATTTTCACATCGGACATTTTGTTGCTGACACGGTAAAAAAGATTGGAGAAGGCGCTGCGAATGCGGGATTCTCCGGCACGGGTGGTCCGTCTGGCGGCGGCACAGTCGTAGCCCTCCTCAATGCCCTTCATCATTTCGGGGATCATGGCGGGGGGATGCTGCAGGTCCGCATCCATCACGATGACAAGATCGCCGGAGGAATGCTTAAGCCCGGCATACATGGCAGCTTCTTTTCCGAAATTGCGGGAAAAGGACAGATAGCGCACATTGCTGTGGCTTTTTGCCAGTGCTTTCATTTTTGCAAGGGTGGAATCGCGGCTTCCGTCATCCACGAAAATATAGGTGAACTGATACCCGGTCATGGAGGAGAGGGTTTCTTCCGTCACACGGTAAAAGGTTTCCAGTACGGCCTCCTCATTGTAACAGGGAACAATAATATCAACAGAACTCATGGGTTCTCCTTATCATGCAATCAGATTTCTTTTCCTATTGTAGTATAGACCGTATCAAATGTAAATGAAGAAAAATTTAAAATTTTATGTATAAAACCTGCAGGGGGCGAATACACATAATATTAGCCTGAAATGGCAGTCAGAAGGACGAAGCATATGGAAAGGAGAAATACGAATGTCAGAGAAAATAATGGAAAACAACAAAGTCACTGTGATCGGAGAGATTACAACGGGGTTCACCTTCAGTCACGAGGTGTTCGGGGAGGGGTTTTATCTGACCGAAGTGTCGATCAACCGGCTCAGCGAACAGACGGACGTGATCCCTCTGCTCATTTCCGAACGGCTCATTGATGTCACCGGAGATTACACGGGGATGCTGGTGGAGGCGTCGGGACAGTTCCGTTCCTATAACCGACATGAAGGAACAAAAAACCGGCTGGTGCTGTCTGTTTTTGTCCGGGAGATCGCTTTTCTGGAGGAATTCGGTGATTATACGAAGACCAATCAGATCTTTCTGGACGGTTACATATGTAAGACCCCGATCTACAGAAAAACTCCCCTTGGACGGGAAATTGCCGATCTTCTGGTGGCGGTAAACCGTCCCTACGGAAAATCCGACTACATTCCCTGCATAGCCTGGGGAAGAAATGCAAGATATGCCTCCGGTTTTGAGGTGGGAAGCAGGATCTGCGTCTGGGGCCGGGTGCAGAGCCGGGAATATGTCAAAAGGCTGAGTGAGACGGAAAGTGAAAAACGGGTGGCTTATGAGGTCTCTGTCAGCAAGCTGGAATGGATCGAATAGAGACAGAGACGAATAAAGTTGCATTATTTGGGAAACAGTGGTAAAATAACAGGAAATACAGTGGTAGAACCTGGGGGTGCGCCATGAAAAAAGGAATTGTTCAGGTATTGTGCGGCGAGGGCAGAGGGAAAAGCGCCTGTGCGCTCGGATTGGCGGTGAAGGCTGCCGGAAGCAATAAAAATATTGTTGTGATCCAGTTCCTGAAGGGGAAAAATGAGGAAACTGAGATAGGAAGACGGCTGGAGCCGGAGATCAAGGTGTTCTCATTTGAAAAGTCAGAGAGACCGTACTGTGAGCTCAGTGACGAGGAGAAACAGGAGGAAGCGGTCAATATGCGCAATGGCGTAAATTTTGCCAAGAAGGTGCTGTCCACACGTGACTGCGATGTGCTGATCCTGGATGAGATCCTGGGTCTGTTGGATTACGGCATCATCGAGCCCTCCGATATCCAGAAGCTTATGGAGGCCAGGGACGAGGATGTGGATATCATTATGACGGGGATCGTATTTCCGGAGGAGTTAAACGGATGTGTGGATAAGATATCCCGCATCGATACGGTGGATATCAAGGGCGTCTGATGCGCGCGCGTTCTGTTTTTCAGCCCGGAAAGCGGGTTTTTTAGACTTCCGGTTGACAACGGAAAGAAGTAGTGCTATGATGTCCAAAGCAAAAGAACTGAATAACCAATGTAGAGGTTGCGTTTTTCATCAGTATCCCGGCGGATATGTACAGGCATAGGGGAGGCCGGAGGAAAGGGGAGGACGCCGAAGGAACAAATAGCCTGGATAGGAGTTCCTGGGCATATGGTGAAGAATCATATGACTGTCATCCAACCGGATGGAGCGCTACTTAAAGGATTTTTCGGCATGCATATTTGAAATGCCGTCATTGAATTTAAAGAGCTGGCTTCCGGTCAGCTCTATTTTGGTTGTCACGGAATTTAAAGGAGGAAAAGAAATGGCAGTATTTAAAGGCGCTGGCGTGGCGATCGTCACTCCGTTTTTCGAGGATGGAACGGTAAACTATGATAAGCTGACAGAGCTTCTGGAAGAGCAGATCGCGGCCGGAACCGACAGCATTATCATCTGCGGAACGACCGGCGAGGCTTCTACCTTAAGCCATGAGGAACATCTGGATGTGATCGGTCATGCGGTGAAGGTAGTAAACGGACGGATCCCTGTGATCGCAGGAACAGGCTCCAACAGTACGGAGACGGCAGTTTATCTTTCCGTGGAGGCGGAGAAGCTGGGAGCGGATGCACTCCTTCAGGTGACTCCCTATTATAATAAGGCGACCCAGAAGGGTCTGATCGCTCACTTCACTGCAGTGGCTGAGTCGGTGAAGCTTCCCATCATCCTGTATAATGTACCCAGCCGTACCGGCTGCAATATTCTTCCTGAGACGGCTGTGTATCTGGCGAAAAATGTTCCCAATATTGTTGGGATCAAGGAAGCCAGCGGAAATATTTCCCAGGTCGCAAAGCTGGCTCAGCTGGCTGACGGCTGCATCGATATTTATTCCGGCAATGACGATCAGGTGGTTCCCATCCTTTCCCTGGGCGGAATCGGCGTGATCTCGGTGCTTTCCAATGTGGCGCCTGAGAAGACTCACGATATGGTCATGAGCTTCCTTGAAGGAAATGTTGCAGAGAGCAGAAGACTTCAGCTGGAGGCCCTTCCTCTCATCGATGCCCTCTTCTGTGAGGTAAATCCCATTCCGGTAAAGACAGCCATGAATCTTCTCGGCAAGGAGTGCGGTCCCCTTCGCGGACCTCTGTCCCCGATGGAACCGGACCATGTGGAGAAACTCAGGAAGGCCATGACGGATTATGGTATTGCGCTGGCATAAATGGTACAGCATCTTTTAACGGAGGATTTTACTATGATACGAGCGATTATGCACGGCTGCAACGGTCATATGGGTCAGGTGATCACCGGTCTTGCAGCTGCAGATGAAGAGATTGAGATCGTGGCCGGAATTGATTTGTCAGACCATATCAAGAATACCTATCCGGTGTTCTCATCCCTGGAGGCCTGTGATGTGGAAGCGGACGTTATCATTGATTTCTGCTCGGCAAAGGCCATTGACGGGCTCATCGAATACAGTGTGAAAAAACGGATTCCGGTGGTGGTATGTACCACCGGGCTTTCTGAGGAGCAGGTGGGAAGGATCCGGGAGGCATCTGCCTACGTGGCAGTCCTCAAATCGGCAAACATGTCTCTGGGCATCAATATGCTTCTCAAGCTTCTGAAGGAGGCAGCCCTGACGCTGGCCCCTGCCGGCTTTGACATGGAGATCGTGGAGCGTCACCACAATCAGAAGGTGGATGCACCCAGCGGAACGGCGCTGGCGCTGGCAGACTCCATGAATGAGGCTCTGGACAATGCCTACAGCTACAAATATGACCGTTCCCAGGAGCGGGCAAAACGGTCCAAAACAGAGATCGGCATCAGCGCTGTCCGCGGAGGCAATATCGTCGGCGAGCATGAGGTGATCTTTGCGGGCACCGATGAGGTCATTGAGTTCAAGCACACCGCCTATTCCAAGGCCGTATTTGCAAAGGGCGCCATTGAGGCGGCCAAGTTCCTGGCGGGAAAGCCTGCCGGATTCTATGATATGAGCGACGTGATCGGCTGAGAGCGGCCTTCGGAGATTTTTCTGACCGGATTAAAAAAATCCGGAAATTTCCAGCATAGCTTTCCTGCTTTCTGCGCAAAGTAACGATAGAACATGCGTAAGAAGGAGAGAAAGCAATGAAGAAAAGAAGATTTATGACAGTGATGGCAATGCTTTTCCTGACGGTCTGCCTTTTCGCCGGATGCGGTTTCGGAAACAAATCAAACGACGGAACCAGCAACGGTGCGGAGACTCATGAGTCCGGCAGCAGTGAAAACGGAACCGGAACGCCCGATAAGAACAACGGACAGAACGGAAATCAGAACGGAACCCAGAATGGAACCCTCGGGACCGATGGAGAAAACGGAATGATCGGTACCGACGGAAACAACATCAACGGCACCAGTGACGGAAACGGAACTAATGGAACCAACGGCACCAACGGCACAAACGGCACCAACGGAGCCAATGGAAACGGGGACGGTGTTTTAAATGATCTGGGTAATGATGTGAGCAAGGCCATTGATGATGTGGGAACCGATATCAGCCGGGGCGTGCAGGATATGACCCGGTGAAAGGCTCCATGAAAAGACTGGTATAAGAGGTGCAGCCGTATCTTTATGGAAGATGCGGCTGTTTTCTGCTGTTTTTTCGCTTTTTTGGTGAATTTTGCAGTTGCGTTATCTATGGCCTTATATTATAATTTAGACGTTAATGGGCTTTTTTTGAATATGGAAATTTGTAGGAAATCTGTGACAGCACCCAGGGAGAGGATGACTTTATGAACAAGCAGCCTTATGAGACATTTGAGGATTTCGACCGTATTCATGAAGAATGCGGTGTGTTCGGCGTCTATGATTTTGACAGACACGACGTTGCACCTACGATTTATTACGGCCTTCTGGCTCTGCAGCACCGCGGACAGGAAAGCTGCGGCATTGCAGTCAGCGATACAGAGGGACCCAAGGGAAAAGTCCTGGTCCACAAGGGCATGGGACTTACCAATGAGGTCTTTACGCCGGAGCATCTGGAGCGGCTGAGCCCCGGAGACATCGGCGTGGGACATGTCCGTTATTCCACAGCGGGAGCCAGCACCAGAGAAAACGCACAGCCTCTGGTACTCAATTATATCAAGGGAACACTGGCCCTGGCCCACAACGGCAATCTGGTCAACGCACCGGAGCTTCGCCGGGAGCTGGAATATGACGGCGCGATTTTTCAGACGACCATTGACACAGAGGTGATCGCTTATCACATTGCGAGAGCCCGCGTAAAATCAAAGACCGTGGAGGAAGCAGTAGGCAGAGCCATGAGAAAGCTGGTCGGTGCCTATTCACTGGTCATCATGAGCCCGAGAAAGCTGATCGGAGCCCGCGATCCCTTTGGTTTCAAGCCGCTCTGCATCGGAAAGCGGGACAATGCTTACATTCTTTCCTCCGAATCCTGCGCTCTCGATACGGTGGGAGCGGAGTTTGTACGGGATGTGCGGCCCGGAGAGATCGTCAGCATTACGAGAGACGGCATAAAATCAGACACCAGTCTGTGCCTGCCGCCGGAAAAAGAAGCAAGATGTATTTTTGAATATATTTATTTCGCAAGGCCCGATACCAGAATTGACGGAGTCAGCGTTTACCACGCCAGACTGGCGGCCGGACGTTTTCTGGCCAAGGATCATCCGGTGGAGGCGGATCTGGTGGTCGGCGTTCCGGAATCCGGAAATGCAGCGGCCCAGGGCTATGCTCAGGAGTCCGGCATTCCATACGGAACGGCCTTTGTGAAAAACAGCTATGTGGGACGAACCTTCATTAAGCCCAAGCAGAAGAGCCGGGAGTCCAGCGTTCAGGTGAAGCTGAATGTGCTCAAGGAGTCTGTGGCGGGAAAACGGATCATCATGGTCGACGATTCCATTGTCCGGGGAACGACCTGCGGCAGGATCGTAAATATGCTGAGAGAAGCCGGGGCAAAAGAGGTTCATGTGCGCATTTCGGCGCCGCCCTTCCTTCATCCCTGTTATTTCGGAACGGATATCCCGTCGGAGGATCAGCTCATTGCCCATGGAAGGACCGTGGAGGAGATCCGGCAGGAGATCGGTGCAGACAGCCTGGGATATCTGGGGCTTGACAGACTGCCTCAGATGGCGGAGGGACTTCCCATTTGTACGGCCTGCTTCAGCGGAGAATATCCCATCGAGCCTCCCAGGGAGGACATTCGCGGAGAATATCAGAAATAATATTTTTTCAGAAAGGAAACCATTATGTACGACAGATACCAGAGCCCTTTATCAGAACGTTACGCCAGCAAAGAGATGCAGTACATCTTTTCTCCGGACAAGAAGTTCCGGACCTGGAGAAGACTGTGGATCGCCCTTGCAGAGACTGAGCGCGAGTTGGGACTTCCCATCACGGAGGAGCAGATCGAGGAGCTTAAGGTTCACAAGGATGATATCAATTACGAGGTGGCGAAGCAGAGAGAAAAGGAAGTCCGTCACGATGTCATGTCTCATGTATATGCCTACGGCGTTCAGTGCCCGAAGGCCAAGGGAATCATCCATCTGGGAGCTACCTCCTGCTATGTGGGTGACAATACCGATATTATCATCATGACAGAGGCGCTTAAGCTGGTACGCAGGAAGCTGGTCAATGTGATCAATGAGCTGGCAGCCTTTGCAGACAAGTACAAAGGACAGCCGACTTTGGCCTTTACCCATTTTCAGCCGGCACAGCCGACTACGGTGGGCAAGCGTGCGACCCTGTGGCTGCAGGATCTGACTCTGGATCTGCAGGATGTGGATTATGTACTGAGCACCATGAAGCTCCTGGGTTCCAAGGGAACTACCGGTACTCAGGCCAGCTTTCTGGAGCTGTTTGACGGCGACCATGAGAAGGTGAAGCTGGTAGATAAAAAGATTGCAGAAAAGATGGGCTTTTCCGGCTGCTATGCCGTGTCCGGCCAGACCTACTCCAGAAAGGTAGACAGCCGGGTGCTGAACGTGCTGGCGGGAATTGCCCAGAGTGCCCATAAATTCTCCAACGACATCCGTCTCCTTCAGCATTTAAAGGAGGTGGAGGAGCCTTTCGAGAAGAGCCAGATCGGTTCTTCGGCTATGGCTTACAAGAGAAATCCCATGAGAAGCGAGCGTATGGCTTCTCTGGCGGATTACGTGATGGCCGATGCCATGAACCCCATGCTGGTGGCTTCCACCCAGTGGTTCGAGCGGACCCTGGATGATTCCGCAAACAAGCGTCTCAGCATACCGGAGGGCTTCCTGGCTGTGGACGGAATCCTGGATCTCTACCTGAATGTGGTGGACGGTCTGGTGGTTTATCCCAAGGTCATTGAAAAACGGCTCATGTCCGAGCTTCCCTTTATGGCCACCGAAAACATTATGATGGATGCGGTGAAGGCCGGCGGGGACCGCCAGGAGCTTCACGAGAGAATCCGTACTCTCTCCATGGAAGCGGGCAAAAATGTCAAGGTAAACGGCCAGGACAACAATCTGCTGGAGCTGATCGCCGCAGATCCGGCCTTCAATATGAGCCTCGAGGAACTGAAGAAGACCATGGAGCCTTCCCGTTATGTGGGCCGCTCCAAAGAACAGGTGGAGGAATTCCTTGCTGAGGTGGTAAATCCGATTCTGGAAGAGAATAAAGAGCTTTTGGGTGTCAAAGCGGAAATAAACGTATAATTTAGGAGGATGAAAGAATGGTAAGAGCGATTGTAGGCGCCAACTGGGGCGATGAAGGAAAAGGCAAGATCACGGATATGCTTGCCGAGAAATCCGATATTATTATCCGGTTTCAGGGTGGCAGCAATGCGGGTCACACCATTATCAACAATTATGGCAAGTTTGCGCTGCATCTGCTTCCCTCCGGTGTTTTTTATAACCATACCACCAGCATCATCGGCAACGGTGTGGCTCTGAATATTCCTTATCTGCTTAAGGAGATCAGGGAGCTGGAGGCAAAGGGAGTACCGACGCCCAGGATCCTTGTGTCCGATCGCGCGCAGATCCTGATGCCGTATCATATGCTCCTGGATGCCTGTGAGGAAGCGCGTCTGGCAGGAAAATCCTTTGGTTCCACCAAATCCGGCATTGCGCCGTTCTATTCCGATAAATATGCAAAGATCGGTTTCCAGGTCAGCGAGCTCTTCGGCTGCCCCGATGAACTGATGGATAAGGTGAAGAATGTCTGCACACTGAAGAATGTGATGCTGGTCAATCTTTACCATCAGCCGGCCCTTGTTCCGGAGGAAGTGTTTGCAACGCTGATGGAATACAAGGAAATGGTTGCGCCTTATGTATGTGACGTTTCCGCTTATCTGCATGAGGCAATGAAGGAAGGGAAGAACATTCTCCTGGAAGGTCAGCTGGGCTCCTTAAAGGATCCTGACCATGGCATTTATCCTATGGTGACCTCCTCCTCCACCCTGGCTGCCTATGGTGCCATCGGTGCGGGAATTCCTCCGTATGAGATCAAGAATATTACGACTGTCGTAAAGGCTTACTCCAGCGCAGTGGGCGCAGGGGCCTTTGTCAGCGAGATTTTCGGCGATGAGGCGGATGAGCTGAGAAACCGCGGCGGTGACGGCGGAGAGTTTGGTGCGACCACAGGCCGTCCCAGAAGAATGGGCTGGTTTGATGCGGTGGCAAGCCGTTATGGTTGCCGGGTTCAGGGCGCGACTGAGGTAGCGTTGACTGTCCTCGATGTTCTCGGCTATCTGGATGAGATTCCGATCTGTGTGGGATATGAGCTTGACGGCGAGGTTATGAAGGACTTCCCTGTAACCTCCAAGCTGGAGTACTGCAAGCCGGTGTATAAGAAGCTGCCCGGTTGGAAATGTAATATCCGCGGCATTCGGAATTACGATGAGCTGCCGGAAAACTGCAAAAACTACATCAACGAGATCGAGAAGGAGCTGGGCGTGCCGATCACACTGGTATCCAACGGCCCCGGAAGAACCGAGATAATTGAGAGAAAGCCTCTTATCTGATTTTATAGGAGCGCCGGAGAGGATTCCGGCGCTTTTTTCACAGGAGGACCGAATGATACATACACTGATATTTGATATTGGAAATGTTCTTGCAGCCTTTGACTGGAGAGGCTATCTGGACAGCTGGCAGCTCCCGCCGGAGGAGGATGCCATTGTGGAGCGGGTACTTTTCCGAAGCCCCATGTGGAAGGAAGTGGACCGGGGGAGCGTTCCCGACGACGAGCTTCTGGACGAGATCGTGAAGGATGCCCCCGGCTTTGAGGAGCTGATCCGGAGGGTTTACCGGGGAGCCGCTGTGGCTGTCAATGAATATCCCTACGCGCCGGGACTTCTGAAGGACCTCCGGGAACAGGGATACCGGATCTATATTCTTTCCAATTACGGAAAGACCTTTTATGAAGAGCGGCTGTCTCATTTCCGGTTTCTGGAGCATACGGACGGGCAGGTGATCTCCTATCAGGAGAAGCATATCAAACCGGAGCCGGAAATCTATGAGGCACTCATTTCCCGGTTTGGTATTGAACCGGAAACGGCGGTGTTTTTTGATGACCTTCCGGACAATCTTTCGGCTGCAGAGAAGTTTGGACTCCATACGGTGCAGGTGACCGGCTATGAATCCATTGTGGAAGGACTTGCCCGGTTTGGAATCGGGATTTCAACAGGGGCTTGACATTTTTTTCTTCCCTATTTATAATAGGGGCGATATGCAACAGGCTGTGATGGAGACAGTAGGGCAGTCGGAAAGGTTCAGCGACCCGGCGGCGGTGAAAGGCCGGGACGAGTAGGACTGTCACGAATATCACTCCGGAGCTGCATGGCCGAAGAAGCTGCAGGTGTTCCAGACATGGGACGCAGGACAGTTTTTGTAGGCTGTGCCGGAATCCACCGTTAACGGGAGCGTATATAACTGCGCAGGCAGCGTATGCAGAACAGGTGGTATTGCGAAGACAAACGGCTTCGTCCTTTTCTGGACGGAGCCTCTTATATTTTCCGGCGGGAAAATATAGGAGGATGTAAACCTTATTTAACAGGAGGAAAACCATGTACGACAAAGTTTCTACGAATCTGAATTTTGTAGAGCGGGAGAAGAAGGTAGAGCAGTTCTGGAAGGATAATCATATCTTCGAGAAGAGCATCGACAACCGGAAAAAGGGTGAGACCTACACCTTTTATGACGGCCCGCCTACTGCCAACGGAAAGCCTCATATCGGTCATGTGCTGACCCGTGTCATCAAGGATATGATTCCCCGTTACCGTACCATGAAGGGCTATATGGTGCCCAGAAAGGCCGGATGGGATACCCACGGACTTCCCGTGGAGCTGGAAGTGGAGAAGATGCTGGGTCTGGACGGCAAGGAGCAGATCGAGCAGTACGGTCTGGAGCCATTCATTGCCCACTGCAAGGAGAGTGTCTGGAAATACAAGGGCATGTGGGAGGATTTCTCCTCCACGGTCGGCTTCTGGGCTGATATGGAGAATCCCTACGTGACCTACCACAATGATTTCATCGAGTCCGAGTGGTGGGCTCTGAAACAGATCTGGGACAAAGGGCTCCTTTACAAGGGCTTCAAGATCGTTCCTTACTGCCCCCGCTGCGGTACGCCTCTTTCCAGCCATGAGGTGGCTCAGGGCTACAAGGATGTGAAGGAACGTTCTGCCGTTGTACGGTTTAAGGTCAAGGATGAGGACGCCTATATTCTGGCATGGACGACGACTCCCTGGACCCTGCCGTCCAATATCGCCCTCTGTGTAAACCCCAATGAGGAGTATTCCAAGGTAAAGGCGGCTGACGGTTATACCTATTACATGGCATCGGCTCTTCTTGATACGGTTCTCGGCCGTCTGGCCCAGGACGGAAAGCCTGCCTATGAGGTCCTGGAGACTTATATGGGCAAGGATCTGGAGTATAAGGAATATGAACCGCTTTTCGACTGCGCAAAGCAGGTGGCCGATAAGCAGCATAAGAAAGCATTTTTCGTGGTATGCGACACCTATGTTACCCTGACAGACGGTACCGGCGTGGTACACATTGCTCCTGCCTTTGGTGAGGACGATGCCAGAGTCTGCCGGAAGTACGGCAACATGCCTTTTGTTCAGCTGGTTGACGGCAAAGGAAACATGACGGAGGAGACTCCCTTTGCCGGTCTTTTTGTGAAGGATGCCGATCCGAAGGTGTTAGTATGGCTGGATGAGCGGGGACTTCTTTACGATGCTCCCAAGTTCGAGCACAGCTATCCCCACTGCTGGCGCTGTGATACCCCTCTGATCTACTATGCCCGTGAATCCTGGTTCATCAAGATGACTGCTGTGAAGGAGGATCTGATCCGCAACAACAACACCATCAACTGGATCCCGGAGAGCATCGGCAAGGGACGGTTCGGTGACTGGCTGGAAAACGTTCAGGACTGGGGTCTTTCCAGAAACCGTTACTGGGGTACTCCCTTAAATATCTGGGAATGTGAGTGCGGCCATCAGCATGCCATCGGCAGCATTGAGGAGTTAAAGAGCATGTCCCCCAACTGCCCCGATGACATTGAGCTTCACCGCCCCTTCATCGACAAGGTGACCATCACCTGCCCTCACTGCGGAAAACAGATGCACCGGGTGCCTGAGGTGATCGACTGCTGGTTTGATTCCGGCGCGATGCCGTTCGCTCAGCATCATTATCCGTTTGAAAATCAGGAGCTTTTTGAAAAGCAGTTCCCGGCTCAGTTTATTTCCGAGGCAGTGGATCAGACAAGAGGCTGGTTCTATTCCCTCCTCGCCATCTCGACCCTGATCTTCAACAAGGCGCCCTATGAAAACGTTATCGTTCTTGGCCATGTACAGGATGAGAACGGCCAGAAGATGAGCAAATCCAAGGGCAACGCGGTGGATCCCTTCGAGGCGCTGGAGACCTACGGTGCAGATGCCATCCGCTGGTACTTCTATATCAACAGTGCGCCCTGGCTGCCCAACCGTTTCCACGGCAAGGCTGTTATGGAAGGTCAGAGAAAGTTCATGGGTACCCTTTGGAATACCTATGCATTTTTCGTGCTCTATGCGAATATTGATAATTTTGACGCAACCAAATATACTTTGGATTACGAAAAGCTTTCCGTCATGGATAAATGGATCCTTTCCAAGATGAACACCATGGTAGGAAGCGTGGACAACAATCTGGAGAATTACCGGATTCCCGAGGCGGCCAAGGCGCTTCAGGAGTTCGTGGATGATCTGTCCAACTGGTATGTGAGAAGAAGCCGTGAGCGTTTCTGGGCAAAGGGTATGCCTCAGGATAAGATCAACGCCTATATGACCCTGTATACGGCTCTGGTGACCGTCGCGAAGGCAGCAGCTCCCATGATTCCGTTCATGACGGAGGACATCTACCGGAATCTGGTATGCAGTATTGACAAGAGTGCGCCGGAAAGTGTCCATCTGTGTAATTTCCCGCCGGTGGATGAGGCACACATTGACAAGGAGCTTGAGGAGAACATGGAGCATGTTCTCAAAGTGGTCGTTATGGGCCGTGCCTGCAGAAATACCGCCAACATCAAGAACCGTCAGCCCATCGGCCGCATGTTTGTGAAGGCACCCTTCGAGCTGTCAGAGTTTTACCGGGAGATCGTGGAGGATGAGCTGAATGTGAAGGAGGCTGTATTTACCGACGATGTCCGTGAATTTACTACCTACACCTTCAAGCCTCAGATGAGAACGGTAGGTCCCAGATACGGCAAGCTCCTCGGCCAGATCAAGCAGGCGCTTTCTGAGCTGGACGGCAATGCCGCCATGGATGAGCTTCGCACGAAGGGCGTACTGACCATGTCCCTGGCTGGAACGGAGGTATCCCTCACAGAGGAGGATCTGCTCATTGATATGGTCCGGAAGGAGGGCTATGTGACAGAAGCAGACAAGGAAGTGACGGTGGTTCTGGATACCAACCTGACTCCGGAGCTTCTGGAGGAGGGCTTTGTCCGCGAGATCATCAGTAAAGTGCAGACCATGCGTAAAGAGGCCGGATTCGAGGTTATGGATCATATCAATTTGTATCAGGATGAAAATGATGCCATCGCAGAGATCTTAAAGAAGCATACGGATGAGATCAAGAGCGAGGTCCTGGCTGAGGAAATTTTCATCGGAAAAATCACCGGATATGAAAAGGACTGGAATATTAACGGTGAACATGTTATGCTTGGTGTTGAAAAGGTAACCGTGTAAAGGAATGATCGGCTGGGGGGCCGTTCCTTAAATATTGGGTGAGCAAAATGCCAAACAGGAGGGAATTATGTCCAGTTACCAGTTTAATAAAGAACAGTTTAAGCAGGAAGTCTGCGCCAACGTGAAGAATCTGTTCCGCAAAACCATCAGCGAGGCAACACCCAAGCAGGTGTTCCAGGCTGTATCCTATGCAGTGAAGGATGTTATCATCGACGAATGGATCGCAACTCATAAGGAATACGAGAAGCAGGATGTAAAGACCCTGTATTATATGTCCATGGAATTTCTGATGGGCCGTGCTCTCGGAAACAACATCATCAACATCCGTTCCAGAGACGGAATCCGCGAGGCTCTCGACGAGCTTGGCTTTGATCTGAATGTGATCGAGGATCAGGAGAGAGATCCTGCCCTTGGAAACGGCGGTCTGGGACGTCTGGCTGCCTGCTTCCTGGATTCTCTGGCAACGCTGGGATATCCGGCTTATGGCTGCGGTATCCGCTACAAATACGGCATGTTCAAGCAGAAGATTCAGGACGGCTATCAGATCGAGGCTCCAGATGACTGGCTGCGCGACGGGTATCCCTTTGAGATCCGCCGTGACGAGTATGCCTTTGAAGTGAAATTCGGAGGCTACGTCCGTACAGAGTGGAGAGACGGACGGAACCATTTCATTCAGGACGGTTATCAGTCTGTCCGCGCTGTGCCCTACGACATGCCCATTGTAGGTTACGGCAACAATGTGGTGAATACCCTGATGATCTGGGATGCAGAGCCCATCAACACCTTCAATCTGGATTCCTTTGACAAGGGCGATTACCGCAATGCCGTTGAGCAGGAGAATCTCGCAAAGAATATTGTCGAGGTTCTTTATCCCAACGACAATCATTATGCAGGCAAGGAGCTTCGTCTGAAGCAGCAGTATTTCTTCATTTCCGCCAGCGTGCAGCGTGCCATCAAGAAATTCAAATCTCTTCATGATGACATTCATATGCTGCCGGAGAAGGTTGTGTTCCAGATGAATGACACTCATCCTACGGTGGCAGTTCCTGAGCTTATGAGGATCCTTCTCGACGAGGAAGGCCTGGAGTGGGATGACGCCTGGGATATCACCACCAGAACCTGCGCCTACACCAACCATACCATTATGGCTGAGGCACTTGAAAAATGGCCTCTGGAGCTGTTCTCCAGACTCCTTCCCCGTATTTATCAGATCGTGGAGGAGATCAACCGCCGCTTTGTGGAGCAGATCCGCCGTACTTATCCCGGGGATGAGAATAAGGTGAGAAGCATGGCCATCATCTATGACGGTCAGGTGAAGATGGCGCATCTGGCCATCGCAGGCAGCTTCTCTGTTAACGGTGTGGCAGAGCTTCATACGGAGATTCTTAAAAAGAAGGTTCTCAAGGACTTCTATGAGATGACACCGGAGAAGTTCAACAACAAGACGAACGGTATTACCCAGAGAAGATTCCTGCTTCACGGCAATGAGCTTCTGGCCAACTGGGTGACCGATAAGATTGGCGATGAGTGGATCACCGACCTGCCCCATATCAAGAAGCTGGCGATTTATGCCGACGATGAGAAATGTCAGCAGGAGTTCATGAATATTAAGTATCAGAACAAGATTCGTCTGGCAAAATACATCAAGGAGCACAACGGCATCGATGTGGATCCCCGCTCCATCTTTGATGTACAGGTAAAGCGTCTCCACGAATACAAGAGACAGCTTCTCAACATCCTTCATGTGATGTATCTGTACAATCAGTTAAAGGATAATCCGGAGATGGATATGGTTCCCAGAACCTTTATCTTCGGTGCCAAGGCTGCTGCCGGCTACAAGATCGCAAAGCTGACCATCAAGCTGATCAACTCTGTGGCTGATGTGATCAACAACGACAAGTCCATCAAGGGTAAAATCAAGGTGGTATTCATTGAGGATTACCGGGTATCCAACGCGGAGTGGATCTTTGCAGCTGCCGATGTCAGCGAACAGATCTCCACGGCCAGCAAGGAAGCCTCCGGTACCGGCAATATGAAGTTCATGCTGAACGGTGCTCTGACCCTCGGAACCATGGACGGTGCCAATGTGGAGATCGTGGAAGAGGTTGGAAAAGAGAATGCATTCATTTTCGGCATGTCCTCCGATGAGGTCATCAATTACGAGACCAACGGCGGCTACAATCCCATGGATATCTTCAACAACGACCAGGATATCCGCCGGGTACTGATGCAGCTCATCAACGGTTATTACGCACCCAACAATACAGAGCTGTTCCGTGACCTCTACAATTCCCTGCTCAACACCCTGAGCACCAGCAAGGCGGATACCTACTTCAATCTGAAGGATTTCCGTTCCTACGCAGAGGCTCAGAAGCGGGTGGATGCGGCATACCGGGATGAGAAATGGTGGGCAAAGGCAGCAATCATGAATGTGGCCTGCTCCGGCAAGTTCACCTCCGACAGAACCATCCAGCAGTACGTGGATGATATCTGGCATCTGGATAAGGTGACCGTGGATATGGACGAGTAATTTTACACATAATCTGGTTGACAAGGAAAAGAAAAATATAGTATAAAAGTAATAAGCGAAAAGGCATGTCATACCTGTCACTGACATGCCTTTTTTCTTGAAAAAGAAATATTCAGAAAAGGTGGTGGATTTATGGATTCGGACGGTAGTTACCGACAAAGCAGGACAGAGAAGGCCCATAGATTCACCATGCTTTTGTGATAGATACAGGCCTTTCTGTCTCATGGTTTGTTTGCACTGCGGTTAATTGGGCAAACTGCGAAAAGGAGGCAGAATATGACAGCAAAAGAGATTTGTGAGCTTCTGGCAGAGAAGCAGTATAAGAAAATCAAAGAATCCTTTGCCGATGTGAATGTGGTCGATCTGGCTGAGCTTCTGGAAGAATTGCCGGAGCGGCAGATGATCATGGCTTTCCGACTGATCGGCAAGGAAGAGGCAGCTGAGACCTTCAGCTGTATGGAACCGAGAGAACAGCAGATCCTGGTGGAGGCACTTACGGAGCGGGAGCTGCGGGCGGTTCTGGACGACATGTTCCTGGACGATACCGCCGACCTTCTGGAGGAGATGCCGGCAAATGTGGTGGAACGGATTCTCTCCAACACAGATGCGGAGACGAGGCGGCAGCTCAATCAGATTTTAAGCTACCCGGACGACAGCGTCGGCAGCATTATGACGGTGGAGTATGTGGATCTCAAGCCCTCCATGACAGTGAAGGCGTCTCTGGAGAAGATCCGCCGTGTCGGCATCGACAGCGAGACGATCTACACCTGTTATGTGATTCAGAATAAAAAGCTTATTGGGATCGTGACGGCAAAATCTCTGCTGATCTCCGATGAGAGAAAGACGGTGGAAGAGATCATGGAGTCCAACATCATCACCGTCAATACCCATGATGACCAGGAGACGGCTGCCCACCTGGTACGTAAATACGGACTTATTGCCCTTCCGGTGGTGGACAAGGAGGGCTGCATGGTGGGAATCGTCACGGTTGACGACGCTATGGAGGTCATGGAAGACGAGGCCACAGAGGATATTACCCTGATGGCTGCTGTGGCTCCCAGTGAGGATTCCTATTTCGGAACCTCCGTATTCCGCCATGCGAGGAACCGGATTCCCTGGCTTCTGGTGCTGATGCTTTCGGCGACCTTTACGGGCATGATCATCAGTAAGTACGAAGCGGCCTTTTCGGCGCTCCCCGTGCTGGTCTCCTTTATTCCGATGCTGATGGATACCAGCGGCAACTGCGGCTCCCAGAGCTCGGCTCTGATCATCCGCGGAATGGCCATTGATGATATTCACCTTCGGGATGCACTGAAGGTGATCTGGAAAGAGGTACGGGTGGCAGCGGTCGTCAGTTCGACGCTGGCCGTTGTCAACGGTATCCGCATTTACATTCAGTACGGACAGGATCTCAGGCTGGCCTTCCTCATTGGCCTGACTCTGGTCTGCACGGTGACTCTGGCGGAGCTGATTGGCTGCAGCCTGCCTATGCTGGCCAAGCGCTGTAAGCTGGATCCAGCCCTGATGGCGGCGCCGCTCATCACTACCTGTGTGGACGCGGCCGCAATTCTCATTTATTTTTCCATTGCGACAGCCATGTTTCCTCAGATTTAGAAAAATTGAAACTCTTACAGCTGTTATCCTGTACAGACGGCATCAGTTTTGCCTGTCTGTACGGGATATCATGATGGAACTCACAGTTTTTGCCCGCTCAGGCTTGACGTGCCGTCATTTTTATGGTATAGTAGATGGGCGTATGGAAGCGAAGGGCTCTTTTTTTTTGGCCCGAATTACAAAAATAATAACGGAGGTGGAAGTTGTGCGTGTAAGGATTACATTGGCATGTACGGAATGCAAGCAGCGGAATTACAACATGACGAAGGATAAGAAAGCACATCCTGAGAGAATGGAAACAAAGAAGTATTGCAGATTCTGCAAGACACACACATTGCATAAGGAAACCAAATAACAGGGACCTGCGGCAGGAAAGCGAGAAGGACATGGAAGAAAGCGCAAAGAAGAAAAAAAGCTTATTCAAAAGCTTGAAGGCAGAATTTAAGAAAATTATCTGGCCGGACAAGAAGTCTTTCACAAGACAGACCATCGCAGTAGTACTGACAACGGTATTTCTTGGTGCAATTATTGCATTGTTGGATTTGGTGATTAAATTCGGCATTAATTTCGTGATATAAGGATAGGGTGATGATATGTCAGAAGCCAATTGGTATGTAGTTCATACTTATTCCGGTTATGAGAACAAGGTCAAAGTCGATATTGAGAAAACAATAGAAAACCGCAACCTGCATGATCAGATCCTGGAAGTAACCGTGCCGATGCAGGACGTCGTAGAGGTCAAGAATGGCGTGAAGAAACAGGTTCAGAAGAAAATGTTTCCCGGCTATGTCCTCATCAACATGGTTATGAATGACGAAACCTGGTATGTCGTGAGAAACACCAGAGGCGTGACCGGCTTTGTGGGACCGGGATCCAAGCCCGTGCCCCTTTCCGATGAGGAAATGTGTCCTCTTGGCATCCAGAGCAGCGAGGTCGCTCTTGATTTCGAGCTTGGAGATGCGGTGACTGTGATCTCCGGCGCCTGGGAAGGCACCGTGGGCAACATCAAGGGAATCAACGAGAGCAAGCAGAGTGTCACCATCAATGTAGACATGTTCGGCCGGGAAACTCCGGTGGAACTGAATTTCACAGAAGTCAAGAAGATGTAACTGAAACGTCTGTCCGGGGCTGGTGAGCTTCCGGGACAGCGCGTGGGAGGCGTTAAGCCGTTATTTGGGACGGAATCCCGTCCGTTACCACAAGTATTTAGGAGGTGCCTAAAATGGCAAAGAAAGTAACAGGTTATATTAAATTACAGATTCCTGCTGGTAAGGCAACACCCGCTCCGCCGGTTGGTCCTGCACTGGGTCAGCACGGTGTGAACATTGTTCAGTTTACAAAGGAATTCAATGCCAGAACAGCAGACAAGGGTGATCTGATCATCCCCGTTGTCATCACTGTATATGCGGACAGAAGCTTCAGCTTCGTAACCAAGACTCCGCCTGCAGCTGTTCTTCTTAAAAAGGCATGCAATATCAAGTCCGGTTCCGGCGTTCCCAACAAGAATAAGGTTGCAACCATTTCCAAGGCTAAGATCCAGGAGATCGCTGAGCTTAAGATGCCCGATTTAAATGCAGCTTCCGTTGAGGCAGCTATGAGCATGATCGCAGGCACCGCCCGCAGCATGGGAATTAAAGTTGAGGACTAATTGAACGATGTAATTTAGATGTGGGAGGGATATTCCCGCAATTACCACTAGGAGGTTTATTTCATGAAAAGAGGAAAGAAATACGCAGAAGCTGCTAAATTAGTTGACCGTACAATCCAGTATGATCCGGCAGAAGCGGTTGCTCTTGTTAAGAAGACCGCAGTTGCAAAGTTTGACGAGACCATTGAGGCTCATATCAGAACAGGCTGTGACGGACGTCACGCTGACCAGCAGATCCGTGGTGCTGTTGTTCTGCCTCATGGAACCGGCAAGACTGTTCGTGTTCTGGTGTTCGCAAAGAATGCGAAGGCTGACGAGGCTCAGGCTGCAGGCGCTGATTATGTAGGTGCTGAGGAGCTGATCCCGAAGATCCAGAACGAAGGCTGGCTGGATTTCGATGTAGTTGTTGCTACTCCCGACATGATGGGCGTTGTTGGCCGTCTGGGACGTGTACTCGGACCGAAGGGTCTGATGCCCAACCCCAAGGCCGGAACCGTTACCATGGATGTGGCAAAGGCTATCGCTGATATCAAAGCCGGTAAGATCGAGTACAGACTGGATAAGACCAATATTGTACACGTACCGCTGGGCAAGGCTTCCTTCACCGAGGAGCAGTTGTCCGAAAACTTCCAGACGTTAATGAATGCTATTATAAAAGCAAAACCCAGCGCACTGAAGGGCCAGTATCTGAGAAGCGTGACTCTGACTTCCACCATGGGCCCCGGTGTGAAGGTAAATCCCATGAAGTTTATGGCTTAACAGCCATGGAGGCCGGTTGGTACCGGAAGATCACAGTGAGCTTCCGGCACCGACGGCTTCACAGAGAAAACAGATTTGTTTTCTTAAAAAAGAAATTGACACAGTTATTATTTTGTGTTAATTTATATTGGTACGGCCAAACCGTACACTCGCCGTAGACAGCAGGTACCATCCGGTGTAAGCGTAAGCGCCTGCCGAGGAAAATGAGGTTGACAGATGTGAATCCTTATGTCCCCGTATGTCTTGGCATGCGGGGGTTTTTATATCCTGCAGTTCGGATGCGCAGGGTATACCTCAGTATGCAGATGCTTTGTCTGTGACGGAGCGCTGCATCGGCGATAGAAAATAAAATAAGGAGGAAAAAAGAATGGCAAAGGTAGAACTGAAGCAGCCTGTTGTGGAAGAGATTTCCAACCTGCTGAAGGATGCGAAGTCTGCAGTACTTGTAGATTATCGTGGACTGACTGTTGAACAGGACACTGCACTTCGTAAACAGCTGAGAGAAGCCGGCGTTAATTACAAGGTATACAAAAATACCATGATTAACTTCGCAATCCAGGGTACAGCTTTCGAGCCCCTGAAGGCAGATTTGGAAGGCCCCACTGCACTGGCTACATCCGCTACAGATGAGACTGCTCCTGCACGTATTCTGAACGAGTTTGGAAAAAAGGCAGACAAGCTGCAGTTAAAATCCGGTGTTGTTGAGGGAACCTACTATGATGCTGAGGGTATCAAGGTCATCGCTACGATCCCCGGAAGAGAAGAACTGCTTGGCAAGCTGCTTGGCAGCATCCAGTCTCCCATTACCAATCTGGCTCGTGTTCTCAACCAGATTGCAGAGGCAAAGGCAGAGTAATTGATCTGCTGCCGCGCGGAGTGTGGCGGCGTGCCGGGTGTACACGATGCTGTATCCCGGGTTATATCATAGGACATTATTTGAGAAAAATACAAAAATATATGGAGGTAAAATCAAATGGCAAAGTTAACTACTGCAGAATTTATTGATGCGATCAAAGAGTTAAGCGTATTAGAGTTAAATGAACTGGTAAAGGCTTGTGAGGAAGAGTTCGGTGTATCCGCAGCAGCAGGCGTTGTAGTTGCAGCAGCAGGTGCTGGTGCAGCAGCTGAGGAAGAGAAGACTGAGTTCGACGTTGAGCTGACCGAGGTTGGCCCCAACAAGGTTAAGGTTATCAAGGTTGTTCGTGAAGCTACCGGTCTTGGCCTGAAGGAAGCTAAGGAAGTAGTAGACGGCGCTCCCAAGGTTGTTAAGGCTCAGGCTACCAAGGAAGAGGCTGAGGAGCTTAAGTCTAAGCTCGAGGCTGAAGGCGCTAAGGTTACTCTTAAATAAGAATTTCCTGATTCGTCAGAGTGAAAGAATGAACGCGGTATATCTCAGGGTATGCCGCGTTTTTTTCTGGTTTCCTGAAGGAAAAGAATTCAGATAAAAGAACTTGCAATTTAATTAACAAAGTGTTATATTAATTACGCAAAATTGAATAAGAAACGTCTGGTGCTGCTCTGGGAGCAGGTAAAAGGGAAACAGGTGTAAGTCCTGTACGAACTCGTCACTGTGAATAAGCGGTGTAAAATCCGGTGTTTGGACACAGCCACTGGCCGAAAGGCTGGGAAGGTGATTTTACATGGGTGCTTATGAGTCAGGAAACCTGCCAGTCGTAGGTGCGGGGAAATCCCGGTCACGAGTAACTGACTAACCGAAATTGAAAAATGCGCCTGTACGGAGCTTTTTTCTGTGTGCGATTGAGAGGTCTTTACTTGATGAGAGTAAAGGTTTTTTTTATGGCAGATAGACTTTGTGTGCCTTTTTCCTGTACCTGGAATTGCTGATGAAAAAATTCATATACATCAGAGAAAGAAAACAGGAGGAAAAAAGAATGTGCAAAAAGTTTAGTGTACTGCTTGCGGCAGTAATGCTTACGGCGGCTGTTTTAAGCGGCTGTGGAAGCAAAAAGGAGGAAACAACTGCGGCGGAGACCACGAAGGAGGAAACCACTGCGGTGGAAACCCAAAAAGCGGAGGAGACAACAACAGCTGAAACTACAGCGGAAGAAGACGAGGATGAGGAAAACTATGACACCGGTGACGCGTCCCTTGACAACACGAGAAATCAGGACGAGATCGGGGAAGACGAACTCATGGTAATCAGCTTTGGAACCAGCTTCAACGACAACCGTCGGCTTACCATCGGTGCCATCGAGGAGGCTATTGAAAAAGCTTTTCCTGAATGGTCTGTAAGACGCGGCTTTACCAGCCAGATCATCATTGACCATGTGAAAAGCCGTGACAATGTTACCATAGACAATGTGACTGAGGCACTGGATCGTGCTGTTGCCAATGGCGTTAAGAATCTGGTGATTCAGCCGACCCACCTCATGAACGGTCTGGAGTATAATGATGTTGTGGATGAGGTCGCCACATATGCGGATTCTTTTGAGAAGGTTGCCATCGGCGAACCGCTGCTTACCAGCGACGAGGATTTCGATGCTGTAGTTAAGGCAATCACAGAAGCGACAACTCAGTATGATGACGGGGAAACAGCAATCTGCTTTATGGGCCATGGCACTGAGGCTGAGTCCAATCAGGTATATGCGAAGATGCAGGATATGATGACTGAAGCCGGTTACGAAAACTATTTTATAGGAACGGTTGAGGCGGCGCCTTCCCTGGATGACGTACTTGCTGCCGTTAAAGAAGGCGATTATAAGAAGGTCGTTCTTCAGCCGCTGATGATCGTTGCCGGTGATCATGCAAACAATGATATGGCAGGTGATGAGGAAGGAAGCTGGAAAACAGTTTTTGAAGATGCCGGCTATGAAGTCGAATGCGTGATCAAGGGGCTTGGTGAGCTTCCTGCTATCCAGGAACTGTTCGTGCAGCATGCACAGGAAGCAATTGATTCTATCGCAGACTGATATTGGACGTGGCCTGCAGCGGCGGAAAAATAGAGAAAGAGAATGGCTTTGAAATGAAAAAACTTGCGAAATACGGATTGGCAGTGATGCTGGCCGGAATTCTTCTGCTTTCCGGATGTGGAAGCAAAAACACAGGCGAAACGACATCTGCATCTGCAGAGGAATCCACGTCTGCGGCAGAGACGGAAGCATCAGAGGCAACTGCTACAGAGACAGAAACGGCTGAAACAGGAAGTAACAAGGTGGCTTCCTCGGATGAGATGGCGGAAACTCTGGCAGTAGGTGATGAAACGATGATTCCTATTACCGGAGACCAGGTAAAGGACGGAAGCTATGAGGTGAATGTAGACTGCAGCTCTGCCATGTTCAAAATTGAGAGCTGTGAGCTTACGGTAAAAGAAGGGCAGATGACGGCTGTCATGACTATGGGAGGAACCGGTTATCTGTATGTATACATGGGAAGCGGTGAAGAAGCTGTGAAAGCTTCGGAGGATTCTTATATTTCTTTCGAGGAGAAGAATGGCGTTCATACCTTTGAGGTTCCTGTGGAGGCACTTGACAAACCGTTGAATTGTGCCGCATTCAGCAAAAAGAAGGAAAAATGGTACGACAGAACGATTCTGTTCCGTGCAGACTCACTTCCCACAGAAGCTTTTAATGAGGGGGTTGTCACGACGACAGATGTACTGGGGCTGGAAGACGGAGAGTATACCGTTGAGGTGGCTCTGATCGGAGGCTCCGGAAAAGCCAGTGTGGAATCGCCGGCAAAGTTTACAGTCGCAGAAGGCAGGGCTTATGCCACGATCATCTGGAGCAGCAAGAATTATGATTATATGAAGATTGGGAAGGAACAGTATCTTCCTATCAACAGCGAAGGGAATTCTGCCTTTGAACTTCCAGTGGAGGTTTTTGACTGGAATATCGCAGTGCTGGCTGATACGACAGCTATGGGAACACCTCATGAAATTCAGTACTCTCTGAAGTTTCATTCTGATTCCATTCAGAAAGTCAATTAATCGGATGCTTTCTGTCGATGAAAAATATTAAGCTGATGCCGCGTCGGTTTATGCCGGCGCGGTTTCCTTTTGGTTTTAAGTCCGGCTGTCTCTGGGGGTGTGAGGTTCCTTTTTTACAGGAGCTGCGCTGCCTCTTACGATCAGTTCACCGTCCACCAGAATTTTGGTGGGAGCAGTGTGGGGATGTGTCAGTTTATAGTGAAGAAGCTGCACGACCTGTGCGCCAAGCTCCTTGCAGGGAATCCGCACGGAGGTCAGAGGCGGCGAGCAGATGGCACTGAAGGAGATATCATCAATGCCGACAATGGAGCAGTCGTCGGGAAGCCGGCGGCCGTTATCCTTCAGGGCGCGGCTGCAGCCCAGGGCGATCATGTCGTTGTCAGCCAGAAGTGCCGACGGTATATCGGCGCCTTCTTCCAGAAGCGAGTTCATTTCCTGGTAGGCACCTGTCATAGACGGGGTGATGGAATACACCTGTTCCTTTTTATAATCCAGCCCGAGTCGGGCAAGAGCATTCAGATAGCCCTGCATCCGGACGCGGAAATTGCCGGTATTCATGGAACTGTGCAGGTAGCCGATCTCCCGGTGGCCCAGACTGAAAAAATAATCCATGGCCTTTTCCACGATCTCTTCGTTATTCATGGTGACGCAGTTTAAGGAACGACCCGGAGCGGGGGTATCCACAAGAATGACAGGGACGGGAAGCTGTTCAAAAAAGGGCAGGTCCGCAGCGTCCAGTTCTGTGCCAAGAACAATGATTCCGTCCATAGGTTTGTCGGATACCATACTGTAGATCTCTTCCCTGTTTTCGGGACCGAAGGCGGTGATGATCAGATTGTATCCGAGTCTGCGGCATTCTTCCTCCAGGGAATCGATGATGGAAGAGACAAAATTTCCGTTTTCTTCTACCAGAATGGCAGAATTTTTGTATTTTAAAAAGCGGATGCTCCGTGAAATATGACTGGAGTCGGAAGAAGTCTCTCCGCTGTCCGGCAGTTCTTTTTTTACATGATAGCCGTATCGTTCCAAAGCGGCAGTTATGACAGCGCGGGTCGAGTCACTGACTCCTTTTTTATTATTCAGAACAAAGGATACCGCCGCACGTGATACACCCAGCTCAGCGGCAATGTCCTGCAGTTGTTTTTTGCCCTTCATGTTTCTCCAAGCCGGCACTGTTTTGCAGCGGCTCGCTCCTTCCCATATTTCGTGAATTCGGCGTCGTTGTACAGGAGGACCGTAATGTCCTCTGTTTACTGACATTATTATAGCATGAGAAAGTTCTAAAATCAACAAAAATTTTTTCTGAAATCTAAAATTTTATTGACTGAGAAGGAGGTGATATGGAAGAATTGAATAAAAAACAGATCAAAACGGGAAAAGAAAATGAAAAAGTGACGGAAGAATATTGACAAGAACAACGGAAATTGCTAGTATTAAATCATAGCAGAAAAAGGAAGACTAAAATTTTAGCAATACTAATTTGAGTGGAGGGTTTTAAAATGAAGAAAATTATCAATGCACCGGAAAATTACGTAGATGAGATGCTGGAGGGCATTTATGTGGCTCATCCGGATCTTGTGACTTATGTGGCAGATGATCTGCGCTGCCTGGTTACGGCAAACAAGAAAGAGGGCAAGGTTGGTATTGCTACCGGCGGCGGATCCGGACATCTTCCTCTGTTTCTGGGCTACGTGGGAAGAGGTATGCTGGACGGCTGCTGTGTGGGTGATGTGTTCCAGTCTCCCAGCTCCGAGCAGATGCTGGCAGTGACGAAGGCCATTGATTCCGGTGCCGGAGTTCTTTATATTTACGGAAATTACAACGGAGATATCTTCAATTTCAATATGGCTGCAGAGATGGCAGAATTTGAGGAGGGAATCCGTGTGGAGACTGTTCTGGGAGCAGATGATGTTGCTTCCGGTCCGCTGCCTGCGGAAGGAGAGAAGAGCATCCGCCGCGGTGTGGCAGGTATCTTCTTTGTATACAAGTGTGCAGGCGCAGCAGCCGACAGAATGATGAGTCTGGATGATGTGAAGCGCGTCGCAGAGAAAGCTACGGCAAGCGTCCGTACCATGGGTGTGGCGCTGACTCCCTGTATCGTTCCCAGAGTGGGTCATCCCGGTTTCTCCATCGGCGACGATGAGATGGAGATCGGTATGGGTATCCACGGTGAGACCGGTATCCGCCGCGGCAAGCTGGAGCCGGCAGATCAGATCGTGGAAGAGATGATGGAGAAGATCCTGGCTGATTTTGATGAGATCGACGGAAGCCGTGTTGCTGTTCTGGTCAATGGCCTCGGTGCGACGACTCTCGATGAGCAGTATATCGTTACGAGAAAGATCGATTCGATCCTGAAGAGCAGAAATATTACAGTGAAGAGATATTATGTGGGCGAATATGCGACCGCTCTGGAGATGGCTGGCGTATCCATTTCCGTTCTGAAGCTGGATGAGGAATTGGAGTCTCTTCTTGAGGAACCCGCACAGACTCCCTTCTTCCATCAGGGCAGCGTATCTGAGGAAGGCACTGTGAAGATGGATGTGAAGAAGGCTGCAGGCACAGCAGCTGAAGGCTCTGCAGAGGAAAAGAATGGCGAGGATGTCAACAGCCTGGTTGAATTCCTCAAGAAGGTCAGCGAGATCATGGCGGAACACAAGGATTATCTGATTGATCTGGACAGCGTGGTAGGCGATGGTGATCTGGGCCTTACCATGTCCGACGGCTTTGCAGCTGCTTACAAGGCAGTTCACGGTACAGGAGAAACGGATTCCGGCAAGCTGCTGTACACGGCAGGCAAGGCCATGTCCATCGCAGTACCTTCCACCATGGGTACTCTGATGGCTTCCGGTCTTATGCAGGCAGGCAAGAAGCTTCGCGGAAAGACCGAAACAGGCCTGGCTGAGAGCGTGGAGCTTTTTGAAGGCTATGCAGAGGGCGTTATGGCGCTGGGCAAGGCAAAGGTCGGCGATAAGACCTTCCTGGATGGTATGGTTCCCGCTGTGGAAGCGCTCAAGGCAGCTCAGGCAGCAGGCAAGGATCTGAATGCTGCTGCAAAGGATGCAAAGGAAGCAGCACAGAAGGGCTTTGAGAATACCACGTCGATGATCGCTGTTCACGGAAGAGCTGCTACCCGCGGAGAGGCTTCCAGAAGCCTGAAGGATCCCGGAGCTGCAGTTGCAATGCTGATTATGGATGCATTTGAGCAGAGTTTGTGATATACTGGAAACATGACAGGCATTCGCATGCCGAAATGATCATGATAAAAGGAGGAAGGAAAAATGAACAATATTCCCGATGTTAAAGTCGGTGTAGTGGCAGTGAGTCGTGACTGCTTTCCGATGACTTTATCTGTGAACCGTAGAAAGGCTCTTGTTGCGGCATATCAGAAAAAGTATGGAGAGATTTTTGAATGTCCCACTTGCGTTGAAAATGAGCTTCATATGAGAAGGGCTCTTGCTGAGGTACGCGAAGCGGGCTGCAATGCCCTTGTGGTTTATCTTGGAAACTTTGGACCGGAATCGTCTGAGACTCTTTTGGCCAAAGAGTTCGGAGGCCCGGTGATGTTTGTGGCAGCATCTGAGGAAACCCAGGAGGATCTGATCCAGGGACGTGGTGATGCATACTGCGGTATGCTCAATGCCAGCTACAATCTGAAACTCCGTGAGATCCGTGCATATATCCCCGAATATCCCGTCGGCACAGCAGAAGAATGTGCAGATATGATCCATGAATTCCTGCCTGTGGCAAGGGTGGCAGTTGCACTTAAAAACCTGAAGATCATTACCTTCGGTCCCCGCCCTCAGGACTTCCTTGCCTGCAATGCACCCATTAAGCGCCTGTACGATCTGGGTGTGGAGATTGAGGAGAATTCTGAGCTGGATCTGTTTGAGTCTTTCAAAAAGCATGCCGATGACGAGAGAATTCCTGATGTGGTCAAGGATATGGAAGCAGACCTGGGATCAGGAAATAAAAAGCCTGAGGTGCTTTCCCGTCTGGCTCAGTATGAGCTGACCCTTTTAGACTGGATCGAGGCACACAAGGGATCCAGATCCTATGTCGCTATCGCCGGAAAATGCTGGCCTGCCTTCCAGACCCAGTTCGGCTTTGTTCCCTGCTATGTCAATGGCCGCCTGACTGCAAGAGGAATTCCGGTATCCTGCGAGGTGGATATTTACGGTGCTCTCAGCGAATACATCGGAACCGTTGTCAGCCAGGATACGGTTACTCTGCTTGATATCAACAACACAGTTCCTGCAGATATGTATGCAGAGAGCATTAAGGGCAGATATGAATATACACATAAGGATACCTTCATGGGCTTCCATTGCGGCAATACTGCATCCGGCAAGCTGGTGTCCTGTGAGATGAAATACCAGCTGATCATGACGAGAACACTTCCGGAGGAATCCACCCAGGGAACTCTGGAGGGAGATATCGTACCCGGAAATATTACCTTCTTCCGTCTGCAGAGCACTGCCGACAGCAAGCTGCGGGCTTATGTGGCAGAGGGAGAGGTTCTGCCTGTGGCTACCAGATCTTTCGGCGGAATCGGCATATTCGCAATTCCTGAAATGGGACGCTTCTATCGCCATGTGCTTGTTGAGAAGAACTTCCCTCATCACGGTGCGGTTGCCTTTGGTCATTTCGGAAAAGCCCTCTATGATGTTTTCCGCTATCTCGGCGTAGAAGATATTGGTTTTAATCAGCCTAAGGGAATGCTGTATCCCAGTGAGAATCCTTTCGCATAGAGCGGTAAGGGATGCGGTTTGACTGCATAAGAGAAACATTACCCCCGGTTTGCGGTAAGATGGGCAGACCGGGGGTATCATGTTCCAAAAGAAAAACGAGTATCCGATAAGCGGGATCCTGCGAAACTCGGATGAGAAAAGAGGAACCGAATGAAACGAATTGTGCTGATGGTGGTTCGGCTGTTTATCATGGCTCCCATCTGGTTTTTTAAGATCTGGAGTTGGGGGAGGAATGACAGGCATACGGAGAAAGAAAAGTTTGAGCTACTGCGCCATGTTACCATTCATGCCAACCGGGCAGGACGGGTGACTATTGAGCCCCATGGCCTTTCCAATCTGCCTGAGGAACCCGGTTATATTATGTTTCCAAACCATCAGGGTCTGTTTGATGTACTTGGATTTCTGGAAACTTCCCCTCAGCCGTTTACGGTTGTAATGAAAAAGGAGGTGGAAAATACCATTCTTCTGAAGCAGGTGCGGATCCTTCTGAAGGGACAGTGCATGGACCGGGACGATATCCGGGCGTCTCTGAAGGTGATCAACCAGATGACCAAAGAGGTAAAGGAAGGACGGAATTATCTGATTTTCCCGGAAGGGACAAGAAGCAGAAACGGAAACCATCTTCTGGATTTTAAGGGCGGAAGCTTCAAGAGTGCAGTCAATGCGAAATGTCCCATCGTACCGGTGGCGGTCATTGACAGCTATAAGGCTTTCGATACCAGCTCCATCAAAAAGCTTACTGTGCAGATTCATTACCTGAAGCCTCTGTATTATGAGGATTACAAGGGAATGAAGACGACGGAGATCGCAGCTCTTGTGAAGGAGCGGATCGAAGAGATTATGAGGGAATATGCATCGGACTGGAAGGAGGAGTAGTCATGGAAAAAATGTATCATATCGGACTTGACGACAGTCACGGAGCAAGATATGCGATCCTGCCCGGAGATCCGGGACGGGTAGAGAAAATCGCGGGATATCTGGACAATCCCCGTCTTCTGGGACAGAACCGGGAATATACTACATGGATCGGGGAGCTGTCCGGAGAAAAGGTGCTTGTTATGTCTACCGGAATGGGAGGACCGTCCACTGCCATTGGGGTGGAGGAGCTTTATCAGACCGGTGTGGATACCATGATTCGCGTAGGAACCTGCGGCGGGATGGCAGAGGAAGTCATGGGCGGTGATCTGGTGATCGCCAACGGAGCGATCCGCATGGAGGGAACTTCCAAAGAATATGTGGATCTCGCATTTCCGGCGGTCGCCGATTTTGACGTGACAGCTGCACTCCGCCAGTCGGCGAAGGAGCTTGGGGCAAGATTCCATCTGGGAATTGTTCAGTGTAAGGACAGCTTTTACGGGCAGCACAGCCCGGAACGGATGCCCTGCGGAAAAAAACTGGAAGAAAAGTGGGAGATGTGGATCAAAGCCGGCTGCCTGGCCTCGGAGATGGAGAGCGCGGCCCTCTATATCGTGGCGCAGGTTCTCGGCGTTCGGGCCGGATGTATTTTGAATACAGTTTGGAATCAGGAACGGAAAAAGAAGGGACTTTCCGATCCACATTGTCATGATACGACCCTTGCGATCCGGGCAGCCGTTCATGCGGTGGAGCTTTTGATTCAGGAAGGATCCTCATCGTGATGCTTTCTGTCCAGAGCCTTTGTGATCAGGAGAAAAGCGTATAGAAGAACAGGTACGGCTATAGTTGCATAAATGGCAGCACTCAGCCAGGATTTGGCCTGGGAGTGGTCGGTAATGGAAAATATCAGAGCAAGAAGATAAATACCGGCCAGAAGAACTGCGCCGATGATGCAGGCAATTTGTTTGATCTTTTTCATGGAAGATTCCTCCGATACCCGTGATGCGGGTAGATGATGTAATCTCATATGGAATACCGGCGTCGGTGAACAGGGGCCACGATGGCCGCTGTTCACTGATGCTAAGAACAGTATACCTGCATTCGAACAGGAAATCAATCATACGGAACAGACGATTTTACCCGGCTTTTAATGACACTTTTGTGAAAGTGTCATTTTTTTTGCGATAATGCGAGAAAAGTGTATGTGGGAAGAAAAAACGAAAGACTTTATAATAATAAAATATTAAATTTAACACAGCACTGATCTGAGACGGGAGATGAAAGTATGAATCGATGGGAGCTTGTGTTTACCTCCATAGGACTTTCCCTTGATGTATATGCAGTGGCGATCTGCAAGGGCGCGGTAGTGAGAAAAATTGAGGCGAAAAAGCTGCTGCAGATGTGTCTGATTTTTTCAGTTTGGCAGATCTGTTCCTTGCTGGCAGGAAATCTGTTTATGGTAATTCCGGCTTTTGCAGAGCGCTCTTACAGAATCGGAAGGATATGGTATGGACTTACAGCAATTATCCTGATGGGAGTCGGAATTTATATGCTGTACAAGGGAATTCGGGGACGTCCGATTCAGGAGCGACTGGAGGCCTGGGGCAGTATAAAGGAAATGTGTCTTCTGAGTATGGCCACCAGCGTGGATGCATTTCTTACAGGAGTTGGTTTTGCCTTTATGGAGACCGGACTCCTGGAGGAGGCAGCTGCAGTGGGGGTCATGACGGTTTTGGCCGTAGTGCTGGGGATTTATACAGGTTATCTGCTGGGATATGAACAAAAGTACAAGGCACATATTATTGGCGGAATCATCCTGACGGGGATCGGCGTGGAGATTACAGTCAGGTATCTGACATAACAGGCACAGACGGATCCCTGGCAATGGAACAAAAGAAACAAAAAAGAAACGGAGGACAAAATTATGGGTACATTGACACATAAGGCAGCAAGAGCAGCTTTTGGAAAGGCGATCGATACAACACTGAAGCATGTACAGAAGGATCGGGAAGCCGGACTTTTGCAGATCGTGGATCTGACGGAAAAATTCATGGGAGATCAGTTTCGCTCGGAATCCTATGAGGGAGCCAGAAGGATGATCCGGGATCAGGATTCCAAATGGATGCAGTACGTGAATCGTCTGCTGGATGAACTGGATCCTCAAGTACTGAAAATGACAGCTCTGAATCTGGGCTTTGAAGCGGCTTTTCATGGAACGAAGACGATCCGGAAAATGAGGGAGGTCCATCAGTGCAATATTCCCTGGCTGATCCTTATGGATCCGACCAGCGCGTGCAATCTTCACTGTACCGGGTGCTGGGCGGCAGAATATGGCCATAAGCTGAATCTGACCTTTGAGGAGCTGGATCACATTGTGACCCAGGGAAAGGAACTGGGAATCTACTTCTACATGCTGACCGGCGGCGAACCGTTGATGCGAAAGAAAGACGTGATTGCCCTGTGCAGAAAACATAATGACTGTGCATTCCATGCGTTTACCAACGGTACCCTGGTGGACGAGGCCTTCTGTGAGGAAATGAAGAAGATGGGAAATCTGTCTCTTTCCATCAGTCTGGAAGGATTTAATGAGGTCAATGATCTTCGCCGCGGTGAGGGGGTGTTTGACAGGGTCATGAAAGCTATGGATCTTTTAAAGAAGAGCGGTCAGCTCTTTGGGACCTCTATCTGTTACACCAGCAAAAATGTGGAAACCGTGACCTCCGATGAATTTCTGGATATGATCATCGAAAAGGGCTGCCGGTTTTCCTGGTATTTCCACTATATGCCTGTGGGAAATGAGGCTGCTCCCGAGCTTTTACCTTCCGGAGAACAGAGAGAATACATGTACCACCGGATCCGTGAGATTCGCGGAAAAGAGGGAGGTAAGCAGATTTATACCATGGATTTCCAGAATGACGGGGAATTTGTAGGAGGCTGCATTGCAGGGGGACGGAATTACTGCCATATCAATCCCAATGGTGACGTGGAGCCCTGCGTGTTTATCCATTATTCCGGTGCAAATATTCGTGAGGTTTCTCTTCTGGAGGCTTTGAAACAGCCGCTGTTTATGGCATACCGGGATAATCAGCCCTTCAATGAAAATCATCTGAGGCCTTGCCCCATGCTGGAAAATCCGGATATTCTGGTGAAAATGGTCCATGAGACCGGAGCTCATTCCACGGATCTGCAGTCAGAGGAGAACGTGGAACACCTCTGTGATAAATGCCGGGAATATGCAGAAAACTGGAAACCGGAGGCAGAAGCTCTCTGGGAGAAACAGCATTTTGTGCAGAAGGGCTACTGCAATTACAAGAAGAAGTCAGACGATCCTTCAAAATAAAATGAGAGATGTCTCTTTCGGCAAAAGGGGATCTATGATATAATGGCAAGAAGCGCGGATGATACCTGCTGAGCAATGAGGAAACGGTCACTGAAGAAGGGGTTGCAGAATGGAACGAAAGAGGGAAGCGACCAAGGTTCTCCTGCAGGAGGGGCTCAAGGAGCTTATGAAGAGTCATTCCTTTGACAAGATCACCGTGAAGATGATCACCGATGAGGCTGGAGTGCTGAGGCCCACCTTTTACAATTATTACCGGGATAAATATGAGCTTCTGGAGGATGTGTTTCAGGAGGATGTGGGGAAGCGTATGAGCAAGCTTCTGGATGATGGTATGGAGGAGGAAGCGATCAAGCTTTTGGTCCTGCACATGGAGCGGGAGCGTGCCTTTTACCGGAAGGCCTTTGAAGTCACCGGGCAGAATTCCTTTGAGGAAATCCTGGAACAGTATCTGTACCTTTTCTTTCTTGAGTGTCTGACGAAATATCCCCTGAAAGAACAGCCCGGCCTCAACATCTGGAGAAAGGAAGTCATTGCAAAGCATTATTCCCTGAGCCTGGCCAGCGTCATCAAAGCCTGGGTGATGTACGAAAAGCAGGATATTCCGGTTGAGGAGATCATACGTGGTTACTATATTCTGATGAATCACTCGATTTTTGAATTGATCGATAAAAAGGAGCAGTCATGAAAGCTTTAATTCTTTCCTGTAATACCGGCCAGGGACACAATGCTGCGGGGCGGGCCGTAAAAGAGGAATTGACGCGGAGGGGCATCGAATGCAAAATGCTGGATGCCCTCCGTTTTGCACGTCCGAAGACATCGAAGCATGCCACGAAGGTTTATGTAAAAACCACGACAAGCTTTCCGGAAGCTTTTGGTGCAGCTTACAAGGTGGCGGGGAGGATCAGCTCTGCCAAACGGAAATCTCCGGTATATCTTGCCAATATCCTGTACAGCAAAAAACTGTACTCCTATATCAGAAGAGAGGGATATGACTGTATTGTGATGCCTCACCTGTTCCCTGCGGAGGCGATCACCTATATAAAAAAGCACTATCCGCTGGATGCCGCCTGTTTTTTTGTGGCAACAGATTATACCTGTATTCCATTTACGGAAGAAACGGGAATGGATGTTTATTTTATTCCCAGTGATGAACTGATCGCGGAATATAAGGAGCGGGGAATCTGCAGGGAAAAGCTGGTGCCTGTCGGAATTCCCGTGTCCAAAAGATTCTGGGAGAAGAAGGACAGGCTGGAGACAAGACGTGGACTGGGGATCGGCGCGGAAGGCCCTCTTGTTCTGATTATGACAGGGAGCATGGGATATGGCAATATTTTCGCAATGGTGGAAGTGATCGAAAAGGGGATTCCCGAAGATGGGAGGATCCTGATTCTTGGAGGAGATAATGAGAAATTAAAGGCAAAGCTCCGGAAGGAGTTTCAGGGAAACAGGAAGGTTCTGGTCCTTGACTATACGCCTCAGGCTGATTTGTATATGGATGCCTGCGATGTGCTGGTGACAAAGCCCGGCGGTCTGACCAGTACCGAGGCGGCGGCAAAAGGGATCCCCATGGTCCACTCTGCACCGATTCCCGGCTGCGAGACAAAAAATGCGGCTTTTTTCTCCGGTCACGGAATGTCTGTGATGGGTGCCGGTGAAAAAGAAACGGGACGGCAGGTGCTGGAACTTCTCAAAAACGATGCGGCCAGAAGAAGAATGGAGGAGGCGCAGAAGCATTATATCAATGCAAGGGCTGCGTCGGATATCTGTGATTATATGGAGGCATACTGCCGGGGAGACAGAGAGTTTACTGAAACACGGAGGTAGCAGGATGAGAAACGGGGAAATAGCGGCACTTTTATTCATGGCTCTGGGCTATGGGATGGGAAGTGTGCTGTTCGGACATATTCTGCCCAGGTATTTTAAGGGCATGGATATCGAAGCAGTCAGCGAAGATCACAATCCCGGCACCTCCAATGTGATGAAATATGCAGGGATCCCCATGGGGATCCTGTGTCTGATTCTGGATATCGGCAAGGGATGGCTGCCTGTTATGTGGGCGGGAAAGGTGCTGGCTCCGGTGAGTCTCTGGTTTGCCGGTGTTATGGCGGCTCCGGTGATCGGCCATGCTTTCCCTGCCTGGAAGAGCGGTCATGGCGGAAAGGCCATTGCCGTCAGCTTCGGCGTACTTCTGGGAATCCTGCCCTACAGCAGAAGCGTGTGGCTTTTGACGTCCCTGTATATTTTCTTTTCGGCGGCGGTTGTGATTCGCCCCAATGAAAGGCGGAGCGTTTATGCGTTTCTTATTCTGGGAGCGGTATCGGCGGCGGCCTTATTCTTCGGGCGTACGCCGGGAATCTGCCTTGGAAATGTTCTGATTTCCGTTGTGGTGGTATGGAAAAACTGGGAGGGGGACCCTCCCGTTTCCGGTGTTTGCAGATGTCTGTGCAAAAAAATTAAATTTTATATTGGCAAATGAGTTCAACCATGGTAGTGTAATAACCATCAAAAACATATAAAACCGATAGGTAATAGGGTTTTAAGAAAGGAGACAAAATGATAACCGGAAGAACAATAATGGTACTGAACAGAATGGAATGTAGAAACGGCGTATGTTGTTGTACGTCTTTTTGTCATATCCATAAGTTAAGGTACTGTTGAAACGAGTCTGGCATTGATAGATAGAATGATCGCAGGCTGGTGGGCCTGTTTTTTTTGTGGAAAAACCATTAACAAGGTAACGAATTAACGCGTGAAACCAAGAGGAGATTACAGCAGAAACGAAAGCGGCGGAGACGGCAGCAGCCATTGCCAAGGCAAAAGAGATCCGTCCGGACGTTCTGTACATCGTAGGCGGTCCCAACGAGAATCCTGATGTTATAAACGCAGCTGCTGACCTGGTTATCGACGGCGACGCATACATTTCCGGTAAACAGATGGCAGAGAGGGCAAAGGAAATGGGAACTGAGACCATCGTTTACTATTCCTTCCCCAGACATCAGGGATATCAGAAAGTAGCTTACGCAAAGACACAGATCCAGGAAATGGCGGCAGAGGGCATTCCCCTTTTTCGGAGCCTGGATGTATACGGGCCTGCTCTGTGTAGGCCGGTTTTCTCTCCGTAAGGGTCGTCAAAAAGAAAAAAATATGTTACAGTATAGAAAAAGGGGGGCGGAAGAGTTGGATACGATGTATATGAAGTCGCCGGTGGGGCCGCTTTTGCTGGAGGCAGAAGACGGCGCGCTGAAAAAGATCCTGTTTGCGAGAGAAGCTTCCTGCGATAATACGGCCGGGGAATTGGCCGATGGATCGGTAGCATTGGCCTTTGACAGGTCAGAGGAAGCACGCGGGGAAGCCTCTTCGGTTCTTATTCTGGCGGTCTGCCAGCTTTCCGAGTATTTTGCCGGGAAAAGGAAGACGTTTGAACTGCCCCTCAGACCGGAGGGAACGGAATTTCAGCGCCGGGTATGGGCAGCGCTTTCCGAAATTCCCTACGGAGAGACCAGAAGCTACGGACAGATCGCAGCGACCATAGGAAATCCCGGGGCCGGAAGGGCCGTTGGCATGGCAAACCACAAAAATCCTCTTCCCATTGTGGTTCCCTGCCATCGGGTCATCGGTGCAGGAGGCTCCCTGACAGGATATGCCGGAGGACTGGATATCAAAAGAAAACTGTTGGAACTGGAGGGCGTTTTATGATATACGCAGGAAGCCACATTTCTTCCTCAAAGGGATATGAGGCGATGGGAAAGCAGATCCGGAAGCTGGGCGGAGATACCTTTGCATTTTTTACAAGAAATCCCAGAGGAGGAAGGGCAAAGGAACTGGATCCGGAGGATGCAGGGAAATTCCGGTCCATGGCAAAGGCCGACGGACTGGGGCCGGTGGTGGCCCATGCACCGTATACGTTAAATGCCTGTGCAGCCAGGGAAGAGCTTCGGACCTTTGCGCGGGAAACCATGGCTGATGATATCCGGCGGCTGGAGTATACGCCGGGGAATTATTACAATTTTCATCCCGGCTGTCATGTGGGACAGGGGAGAGAAAAGGGAATTGAACTGATTGCCTCTGTCCTCAACGAAATCCTCACGGAAGAGCAGCACACAACCGTGCTGTTGGAGACCATGGCCGGTAAAGGCAGTGAGATCGGCGGTACCTTTGAGGATCTGAGAGAAATCCTGGACAGGGTGGAGCTTTCACACAAGGTGGGGGTCTGTCTGGATACCTGTCATGTGTGGGATGCAGGATATGATATTGTGGGAGATATGGACGGCGTTTTTACCGAGTTCGACCGGGTGATCGGTCTGAAACGGCTTAAGGCTGTACATACCAATGACAGCCTCAACGGGCTGGGAAGTCATAAGGACCGCCACGCAAGGCTGGGAGAGGGACAGATCGGAAAGGAGACCTTCCGGCGCCTGGTCAGCCATCCGGCAGTGCAGGGGCTTCCCTGCATACTGGAAACACCAAATGACGATGCGGGCTGGGCGGAGGAAATCCGGTTTTTGAAAGAGGTGTCTGTCTGATGGAAAAAGAAAACAGAGCGGAAAGACGTGGCAGCCCTTCCTCCAATTACGAAAAGGTGCTGGAGCACTGGAGGCGGAAATTTCTGACCTGGGATGCGGCAGCTTTGTGTGAAAAGGCGGGAATTCATGATTATGATGAGGACAGCATCCGGCTTCTTTATTTCGGGATCCCTCATCGGATCGACAGGAAAACAGGGCGTATCACCTGTCCGGAAAAACCGGATTATGAGCCGGAATTCGATGAGATTATGGCCGTCTACAGTCTGCTTTATTATGCCAAAGAGGGAGCGAAAAATTCCGGAGAATGGGTGCATTTCAGAGATGTGAAAGATGCCGGGGTGTTTGAGGCGGCTTTTGAACGACAGGTGCTTATTCCTTTTGCAAAGCATTTTTCCGGGCGGACTGCTAAGTTCCGGGCCGCCGGGGAGGCTCTGGGATTTCTTCCCATCCCCTATGGAGATGCGGCCTTTCAGGTGCCGGTCTTTTCCTGCATTCCCATGCGCGTGATCTTCTGGGATGGCGATGAGGATTTTCCGGCGAAGATCAACCTGTTATATGACAGGAATGTCACGGATTTTACCCATGCGGAGACGGTTGTCATGCTGGGGGCAGAATGTATGAGATATTTTATGGAGGGGAAAGAAGAATGAAACAGGCTTTAGCAGATCTGATAAAAGGCACGGATTATCTTGTTGAACGGCCGAAAAATGTGCTTCAGGGAACAATTTCCGGTTATCCGGTGTGTGTGAGAGATGGCGGTACTCTCTGGGAGGTGGCAGTCAATGCCAGAGCAGGCGCAAATCCGCCGGCCTATACCATGGACAAGCTGCTGGAAGAGCTCCGCTCGGCCAATAAGAAGATCAAGATGGCATCCTATGACGGGAAAAAGGTGGCTCTTGCATTTAAGAGAACCAGGTCGGTCGCTTCACAGATCCGAATGGTGCTGGACAGATTGGTCTCTTATCTGACAGAAAACGGTTACACCCCCTGCTGCGCGGCCTGCGGAGAGGATCATCCCACCACTCTTTCTGTGATAAACGGCCGTCTGGATATGCTGTGCGATGGCTGCTATAACGGCATTGTGGGAGAACTGGAAAGCAACCGGCAGAATCTGGCACAGAAAAAGGGCAATATGGTGACCGGCCTTGTGGGGGCATTCCTCGGAGCGCTTTTGGGCGGAGTCCTCTGGGTGCTGATCTATCAGTTTGGTTATATAGCCGGCATTGCAGGGCTGGTATCGGCGGTGTGCGCTTTGAAGGGCTATGAGAAATTCGGGGGAAAGGTCAGTGTTCCGGGTGTTGCCGTCTGTCTGGTGATCGTTGCCGTAATGATTTATTTTGCTCACAACATCGGCTTTGCCTATGAGATCTACAAGGCCTTCCGAAACGAGGTTCCCATTACCTTCTTTGATGCGTACAGGGCGATTCCGGACTTTTTGAAGGAGCCGCAGATCAGTTCCATGTACTGGAAGGATCTGATTGTCGGTTATCTGTTGACTGCCTTTGCCAGCTATGCCACTGTCCGGACCATGTTCCAGAACGGGACGGGGAGTTATAAGACAGGACGGTATTGATCCGGAAAAATCTGATTTTTAAAATGCAAAAATTGAAAAGGAGCCCAGCTAGGCATCAGAATTAATCGTCTGCCTAAGCCGGGCTTCTTTTAATGCTCCGGTTGAATGAGCCGACGTTCAATGATAGAATCTGAGAAAATTATTCGTTTTCAGCCGGCAATTTACGAATGGCGTTGCCATCAATGATTTTGGGCATAAATACGACCTCACGGTTCCGGATTGGATCGTCAGAACGGATTCGATCCAGAAGCATCTGCCCGATTCGGGAACCGAGAGCCCAGGTGTCGGGAAGTGCACAAGAAGGATTTACATAAAAAAGATCCACTAAGTTTACGTTGCAAGGGGAAGCTACAGAAAGCTGATCCGGAATGGCAACCCCCTTTTCCTGACAATAACGGAGCAGGCCGATACAGGTTTCATTGTGGCCGGAAATAATGGCAGTAGGCGGCTCGGGGAGAGAAAGCAGAATGGAAGCGGCATGATAACCGAACTGGGAATCATGGGGACCTTCCGCCATATAAGGATAAGTGCTATCAATTTCCATGCCGATTTCCTTCATGGCCCGTTTGAAATTGCGGAAGCGTTCATAGGCAGAACTGATGGAAAGGGGGCCGGAAATTATTCCGATTTTCCGATGATTATTTCTTATGAGCTGCATGGTCATCTCATAGGTACTGTTTCCGAAATCTGCATCGACAAAATCGCCCTGAAAGGAGGGGTCGCTTATCCGTCTGTGAACCAGAACTATGGGAATTTTCTGGCTGAGCTCAACAATAAAGTCATCATTGCTTCCGCAGCTGTTCAGGATAATACCGTCAACATTTCGCTCATACAGCATGGTCAGATAATTCTTTTCGATTTCGCTGTCATTGAAACAGTTGCAGATGAACAGAGTATAGCCAAATTCTTTTATGATTTGGATGATCGCCTGGGCGATCTGACTGTAGTATTCATTAGTGCTGTCGGCGATCAGAAAGGCGATGGTTTTGGAGGTCTGACATTTCAATTCTCTGGCGGCACGATTTGGGTAATAGTTGAAGGCCTGAATGGCGTTCCGGACCCGTTCTTCTGCTTTGGGGGATACGTTCGAGTGATTATTAATTACACGGGATACGGTGGCAACAGAAACGCCGGCCTGATTGGCAATGTCTCTTATGGTAATATTTTTCATAAATACCTCCATTTGGTTTCTGTAATAAAAAATATTATAATATAAAACTTTTCTAAAAGCAATCAATAATATAATATCTATATGATAACGTTTACAAAATGATAAATCCATAACGCAATATAGACAAATATTCGTCACATAAATGTACATAATTGCTAATTATAAAAAGATAAAAAAATATTTTATTGACAAATATCACATCTGGTTATAAAATTTAAAATGTAAACGGTTACACAGATGATAAAAATATGGTAACGCCGGATTACAAAATACAATATGGGAGGTATTTCTATGAAAAAAGCAGTAGCATTGTTGTTGGCTGTGTTCCTCGCGGTGGGACTTGTGGGGTGTGGTTCCGGTAAGGAAGAAGCGAAAGAAACTGCGGCAAAAACAGAAGCAGCAAAGGAAACACAGGCAAAAGAAACAGAAGGGGACAAAGAAGCAGATGGAGAGTCGGAAGTGTCCGGAGATCCTATTAAAATCGGTCTGACTACAGTTTTGACCGGTGACCGCGCTCTGGAGGGACAGTATGCATCCAATGCGGTAAAGATTATCGAAGAGGAGATCAACAGCGCAGGCGGTGTGCTGGGACGCCCGATTGAGGTTGTTATCGAGGATGCACTCGGTACAGATGTCGGAGCAGTAAATGCTTACAGGAAACTGGCTGCGGATGATGATATTGTTGCAATAATCGGACCGGACAGTTCCAATGATGGTATGGCTCAGGCACCCTCCGCCCTGGAATTTAGCATTCTGACGACTGCACAGGGATCTTCTCCTACGCTGAGGGATATGTGCAATAATGATAATAAATGGCTGTTCCAGCTTCGGGCCTGTGATGAAACTCTCTGCAAAGCACTGATTAAATATGCAGTTGAAGATCTGGGATTAAAGAGTTTTGCGATTCTTCATGATACAGAGACTTCTTCCTCTGACCAGGCAAGATTATTTACAGAGGCTCTTGCTGATTACGGCATTGAACCTATGGTAACGGTTCCGTTTACTACAGGAACGAAGGATTTCTCCTCTCAGATCGCCCAGGTGCAGAATTCGGGTGCAGAGGCTATCATCGGAGCAGCCTTCCAGACAGAAGCGGCGATCCTGGTTACTCAGATCCGGTCCATGGGAATTGAAGCTCCGATTTTAGGCTCCAATGCTTTTGCTGATCCGGTAACCATTCAGCTGGCTGGCGATGCCACTGATGATGTTTACTGCGCGTCTGCATGGGTTCCGAATACCCCCAATGAGAAGGGCAATGCTTTTGCAAAGAAATATCAGGAGCTTTATGGTGAGGAGTGCGGTAAGGCTGCAGCTCAGATTTACGACCATATTTCTATCATCTGTGAGGCAATTGAACGTGCAGGAACAACTGACAGAGCAGCGGTAAGAGATGCGATGAATACCATTGACAGCTATCCGGGTGCGATTACGACCTACGACTGCCGGACCAACGGAGACTGCGGACGCGGCGGCCTGCTTGTAAGAGTGAAAGACCAGAAGGCGGAAATTATTGCAGAAATTACGTCGGAAAAGGTAATCGAATAGCAGACAGAGGATGGGGAGCGGATCAAGCTCCCCATTAGTATAGAAAGGCGGAAGAACTATGAATCTACAATTATTGATTTCCGGAATGTCAATGGGAATCGTGTATGGCCTGATTGCGATGGGAATGGTTCTGATTTTTCGTTCGGTGGGAATCATGAATTTCGCCCAGGGTGAGTTTTTGATGTTCGGCGGATATTTCTGCTATACCTTCAACCAGATCCTGCATCTGCCAATCGTGGTTTCACTGCTCCTTGCGTCTTTGTCCATGGGAGTGGTCGGTGTTCTTTTCATGAGAAGCTCTTACTGGCCGCTGAGAAATGCCCAGGCTAAGGCTATCATTGTCAGCGCCATGGGAGCATCCATCGCTTTTAAGGAAGGAGCCAGACTGATTTGGGGATCTATTCCGGTCAGTATGGACCGTGTAGTGGAAGGAACCGTGAAAATAGGAACAGCCTCGGTTCAGTGGCAGCATATTGCGATTATTGTTGTATCGGCAGTAATTATGATTTTAGTATATATCCTTCTTGAGAAAACCTTTATTGGAAATATGATGCAGGCCACGGCACAGGATCAGTATATGGCTTCTCTCACAGGAATCCCGGTTATTTTTTCCATTGGTCTGACCTTTGCACTATCTGCAATGATTACAGGCGTGGGTGGAGGACTTTTGGCTCCCATATTCTTTCTTAACAACGTGATGGGTGGCACAGCCGGTGCAAAGGCTTTTGCGGCTATTGTCATCGGAGGATTCGGAAGTGTACCAGGTGCGATTATCGGAGGCCTAATCGTCGGACTTGTAGAGGCTTTTGGAGGAGCATATATATCCAGCACATATCAGCTGGTTCTGATCTATGTGGTACTCATTGCGATTTTGATGATTCGGCCTCAGGGAATCTTTGGCGAAAAAATACAGGAGAAAGCGTAGGTGACGGCATTGGTTGAAGGATTGAAATCCATAAAGAAGCCTTTTTTAATTACGATCCTGATCGTACTGATTCTTGGCAGCGGGCTTCCATTTGTGACCTCCAGTTATATGCTGAGGGTTTTGAATATTGCCATGATTGCGTATCTTTGTGTGCTCAGCGTGTATGTACTCCTTGGAATGTGCGGGCAGAATTCTTTTGCCCAAGCAGGGCTTTGGGGGGTGGGAGCTTACCTGACGGCCAATATGACATTAAAACTGGGCGTCAGTTCTGTCCCCGCCATGATAGTGGCCATTGCAGGAACGGCGCTCTTAGCTTTTATTCTTGGTTTTGCGTTTTTCAGGCTGAGGCAGTATTATTTTACTTTTGCGACCATTGGTCTCATGACGATTTTAAATGGTCTGTTCATGAACTGGACACCTGTGACTGGAGGAGCCCTTGGCATATCAGATATTCCGCCGTTTCAGCTTTTCGGTTTCACTGCTGATAACGAGACAGCAAAATTTTTCATTATTTTTCTGGTATGTCTGATTGTAAATGTTATCATCAAGGTATTGTTCCATTCTCCTCTGGGAAGATCCTTTATGGCGATACGGGATAACGAGCTGGCAGCAGATTGTCTGGGTGTCAACAGTCTCCTCACAAAGAGCATAGCCTTTGCTATTTCGGGGGCATTATGCGGAGCAGCCGGAGCTCTGTATGCGTTTTTATCCGGCTATCTGAGCTATCAGACCTTTACTTATCAGCAGTCCACCATGTATTTGATCATGATCATGCTGGGAGGAACGATTTCTCCGGCCGGAGCCATTATTGGAACTCTGATTATTTCGCTTCTTCAGGAATGGGTACGGCCTTTACAGAATTATATGCAGTTTATTTATGGAATCGGAATCATGATTCTGATGATTATTCAGCCGGAAGGCATTTTGGGAGGAGGAAAAGCGCTCTATGAAAAATATATCAAACCCAGAAAACGCAGTCCTAAGGCTGAATGATGTCTGCAAGAATTTTGGCGGTGTTGTAGCAGCCGATGAGATCTGTCTGGAAATGTACCCGGGTGAAGTGTTCGGGCTGATCGGTCCCAATGGGGCGGGTAAAACTACACTGCTCAATCTGATCACAGGAATCTATATGCCCGACCGGGGAACGGTGGTCCTTGGAAATAAGAATATTTCAAAGCAGCCTACTTATAAGCGGGCGCGGGCGGGAATTGCAAGAACCTTTCAGCATCCCAGACTTTTGGGGAGATGTGACATCAAAACCAATATTTATATGGGAGTGGATCTGGCAAACAAAAGAAAAAAGAAGAGCGGGCAGGTGGACAATGAACTGGCGGTCCTGATGAAAACTGCCGGTCTGGAGACAGTGAATCTGAAGGATACAGTGGATAAGCTTTCCTATGGACAGCAGAAACTCCTGGAAATTATCCGCGCAATCCTGTGCGAACCCAGTGTAATGCTCCTGGATGAACCGGCTGCCGGACTGAATAACCGGGAGACAGAATATGTGGGAGCACTTATTCAGGCGGCAGTCGGCAAAAATATCGCGGTACTTCTCATTGAGCACGCCATGGATTTTGTTATGAGCATCTGTGACCGGATTACGGTGCTCAATTTCGGACATCAGATCATGACCGGGACACCGAAAGAGGTTCAGGAGAATGAGGCGGTCATCAAAGCTTATCTGGGAGGTGGAAATCATGCTGGACGTTAAGGGACTGCATTCTTTTTACGGAACCATTGAGGCGCTCCACGGCGTGGAGATTGAGGTGAATGACAGGGAGATCGTTGCCCTTATCGGAAGCAATGGGGCGGGAAAGACGACACTGCTCAATTCCATCTCCGGTCACGTGACGAAAACGGGAAGTATCCACTTTCAGGGGAAGGATATCACAAAGTTGGCACCGCATAAAATATCCAGAAGCAGTCTGCTTCAGGTTCCGGAAGGGCACCATGTGTTTCCGGGACTTACTGTGGAGCAGAATCTGCTGGTGGGAACTACTGCCGAAAAGGGTATCCGCCTGCGAGCGGGGGATAACAGAGAGCTTTTGGATATGGTTTATGAAATATTTCCCAGGTTGTTGGAGAGAAGAAAGCAGCTGGCCTGGTCATTATCCGGCGGAGAGCAGCAGATGCTGGCCATCGGCAGAGCACTCATGGGCAAGCCAAAGCTTCTTATGCTGGATGAGCCCTCTATGGGGCTGGCTCCTTTGATTATTGACGAACTTTTCGAGAAGATCGTGGAAATCAATAAAAATGGAACGCCGGTGCTTTTGGTTGAGCAGAATGCCCACCTGGCACTGAGCGTATCAGAACGTGCTTATATAATGGAGCGAGGAAATATTACTCTGTCCGGAAAGTCGGCGGATCTTCTTCATGACAGTCGGGTGACAGAGGCGTATCTTGGAAAACAGAAAAAAGAACAGGAGAATTGAGTATGATTATATCGGTTGGAAGTGATCATGCAGGCTACAATTTGAAAAAGGTAATGATACCGTATATTGAATCGTTGGGGCATACGGTAATCGACAATGGAAACAATGGGCCTGATGATCTGGTTTATTTCCCGGATATGGCAAAAAAGGTATGTGCGCCTATTCTGGAAGGAAAGGCAGAGCGGGGGGTGATGTTCTGCGGTACCGGAGTGGGGGCATCGGTTGCCTGCAATAAGATTCCGGGGATTCGTGCATCTATCGTCCATGATTATCACTGTGCTCATCAGTGTGTCGAACATGACCATGTGAATGTGATGTGTATTGGAGAGAAAATAGTTGGAGAATGGCTGGCACCTGATCTTCTGAAGGCGTTTTTTGAGGCAAAGGGAAATACTGATGAGAGAACGAAGCATGTGATCCGGTTGCTGGATGAGATGGATAAAGGATATAAATAAGGAGAAAATGATGGAGAAAAAGTATTTCGTTTTAGATGCAGATACCCACATGTCTCCCTATAAAAATTTTGACGGAAGTATAGGGGCAGAGCAATGGGAAAAGATTATGGAAGCGGCCGGAATCGATAAAGCTCTGGTATGGCTTCTGCCTCAGGGAGTGGAGGATGTATCAGAGAGCAATGCCTATATTTATGAAGCTTCCCGGGTGAATTCCCGTATGGTACCTTTCGGATGGGCGAATATTGGAGAAGGAGTGGAGAAAGCCAAAGAAGATGCCCGCAAATGCCTTGAGGAATACGGCTTCTGTGGAGTAAAACTTAACGGAGCACAGAACGAGTATTATATTGATTCACCGGAAGCGATGGAGGTCATCGACGTGATTGCCAGGCTTGGCGGGATGCTTGCATTTCATATTGGGGCTGATTATCCGGAGTTTACGGATCCCAGACGGGCAGCAGCTGCAGCTTCCAGATATCCGGAGATGCCGATCCTGATGGTGCATATGGGAGGGGCCGGGGAACCGGATGTCAGCGATCGCGTCATTGAGACAGCAAAGGATTATTCCAATATGTATTTGATAGGAAGCGCCATAGGCGTGGATAAGGTCAAACGGGCTATTGACCTCTTAGGAGCAGATCGTGTTCTGTTTGGTTCGGATACTCCCTTTTATAATGTAGAAAAGGTTAAGGCGGCCTATCTGGAGATGCTGTCTGCTTATGGAGAGGAAACAACGGAAAAGGTAATGGGACTCAATGCGAAGCGGTTGTTTGGACTGTGATCCTGAAAAGAGGAGAGTAAAATGAATCTGGCTTTGCTGCTGATGAAACAGATCGGCGTAATGTTTGTCCTGATTGGTTTTGGATTTATAGCAGTGAAATGTGGTATAGTTTCCAGAGAGGACAGCAAGGGAATTTCAAAGCTGGCGCTCTATGTGATCGTACCCTGCATTCTGGTGAATTCCTTTCAGATCGAATTTACGAAAGACACTTTCCGGGGACTTCTGATTGCCTTCGGAGCGAGTCTGGCGGTGAATGTTCTCTATCTGATTCTGACCTGGCTTTTGAACAGAAAGCTTTCGATGAGCGTCATTGAGAGGGCTTCGTTGATCTATCCAAATGCAGGAAATCTCATTATTCCGCTGGTAAGTGCTGTCCTTGGGGAAGAGATGATCATTTACTGCAGTGCATATATTGTCACACAGAATCTGTTTATCTGGACCCATGGAAAGTTTATGATAAGCGGAGAAAAACAACTGTCCTTAAGAAAGCTTTTTTTAAACAGCAGTATGCTGGCAATTCTTGCGGGAATTGTGATGGCTGTGACGGGGCTGAGACTGCCCTCAGTTCTGGAGGAGGCTGTTTCGTCTGCAGGAAAGGCCATCGCGCCTGTCAGTATGTTTGTCACTGGAATCATCATCGGAAGCATGCGCTTTTCTGAGGCTTTTAGAAGGCTCCGGGTGTATGCCGTTTGCTTTGGAAGACTTATCGTTTATCCGATGATTGTGGCTTTTCTTATGTGGTTCAGTAACATTTGGGGCATGGTGCCGGGCTCAAAGGATATACTCTTTGTGGTTTTTTTAGCCAGTGCTGCACCGTCGGCGTCTAATATCGTCCAGTTTGCCCAGGTGTATGAAAAAGATGAGCAGAACGCAGGGCTTATCAATGTGATGTCTACCCTTCTGTGCATAATTACGATGCCGCTTTGCGTTCTTGTTTATCAGATGCTTTAAAAGGAGGCTGTCTTATGTAAAAGAAGTCTCTGCTCCACAGATGTTTATTCTCCTGTGGAACAGAGACTTTCTTTCTGCTTTCTGCATATGGGAGCAGGAATGTTATTCTGCCGCTTCCCAGTCAGCCTCGTTGTCGAAGAGCTCTACTTCCAGCTCGAAGTGGCGGACCTCACCGGGTTTGATGAACTGCAGAGTACCGTTTTTGCGAAGCTCTGCGCGGCCCTCCAGCTTGCTGATGCAGGGCTCCAGACCGAGAACATAATCGCGCTCGCCCATCATTTTCCATTCGGTCATGTAAGGGATCTGCTTTTCGTCCCAGCGGATGGCCAGTCCGACGCCGGCGTCGGGATTGAAGATCTTGGCGCAGGGCTTGTGATCTTCAAATTCATGGTAATAGCACTGCTCCTGGAAATTGGGAATGGGAGCCAGCATCTTATCCCAGGTGTCCAGATCCCTGGCGGCGTGTTCGTCACGGGGAATCACATGCTTGGAGGAAACGGCGACTCTTGCCTTTTCGCTGAGGAGAGGATACCCCATATTCATATGATAGAGCAGCATGAAGGGCTCATCTGCGGAACCTTCATTTTTGACAGTATCGGAGATGGTAAGCTTATTGCTGCCGTATTCGCAGGAGATCGTTCTGTTTAAGATAAGCTTCTGCTTGAAGATCTCAGCATCGGTTATTTTCGCATGAAGCTCAATTTTTCCATCCTCCTCGGTGTAATAGATCCGATCGGCAGGCGTATTGGAAATGGTGCCGTGCAAAGGGCAGGGCACGTCGCCGTCCACGCTGGGAGTACCGATGGACTGAAGGCCGCAGGTGGTGAGGAAGCCGCAGTTGAAGGACTTCAAAAACCCAAAGCCCGGCTCGTCATAGTAAGCGGGAGCCACATAGCCTGCGGAACCCATATAGTTCATATTCACACCCTTGAAGGAAATACGGGAAATGTCGGCGGCACGGTCAGCGGAAACTGTAAATTCCAGGCCGCTTCCGTTGCGGACCTGAAAAAGCCGCATGCCGTCACCCTTACCACCCACCAGTCGGTGCTCCTCCACTCCGTAAAACTGAGTATCGTGTCCGTAATAGCTTCTGTTCACCATAGTAGAAAAACCCTCCTTGCCTTCTATAAAAGACTTTCTGTTATTCATTGTTTCTATTATAATGCCGGGGAGGCAGCAGGTCAATGGAAAATCCGTCGGTTCAGAGAGTGAAATTCTTGTAAAGAAGCTCTATTAATGGTATAATAGAGCCAAGATGGCCTTTCTGCCATTTAAGGAGAAGCCTATGAAAAATGATATGAAGCTGAAAGGGTGGCTGCAGGGATTCCTGGGCTGGCCGTTATATATGGGGATTCTGGTCATCGCCATTACTGCGGTGGCGTATATTTTTGATGTGAGAGCAGGACTCATCTGCACGATACCGGCAGTGATCTATCTGGTGATCGCCCTGTGGTTTTATTTTGCAAAGCGCCCCATGGTCATGAGAGAGCTTCTTTTGTTCGCGGTCAATCACGCGCAGATACAGAAGCAGCTTCTGTCTGATCTGGACGTTCCCTATGCGCTCCTGGACGAGCAGGGAAAGATCCTCTGGGTCAACAATGCTTTTGCGGCTGTTGTGCGGAGGGATAAGAGCCTGAGGAAGAAGATCACCGATCTGTTCCCGGAGGTGGGGGAGAGGCCCTTTACCCCCTTTGACGAGGAAGTGGCCTTTGATGTTTCCTATGAAAACCGGTATTACCGGCTCCATCTGAAAAACATATATATGTCCGGCGACGAGGTCTCCGAGGAGGAAAACGGCTTCCAGGTGGGGCTCATTGCCGCATATCTCTTTGATGAAACGGAGAAGATCGAGTTTCAGAGAGAGATTGAGAATCAGAAGCTGGTGGCAGGACTCATCTATCTGGACAATTATGAGGAGGCGCTGGAGAGTATTGAGGAGGTACGCCGTTCTCTTTTGAGCGCCCTGATCGACCGGAAGATCAATAAGTATATTACCAGCATCGGCGGTATTGTAAAGAAGATCGAAAAGGATAAATATTTCATTGTGATCAAAAACCAGTATATGGAGACTCTGACGGCCGCCAGATTTTCCCTCCTGGAGGATGTGAAGACGGTCAATATCGGCAATGACATGGCAGTGACGCTTTCCATCGGCCTGGGTATGGGAGGAGGAAGCTATATCCAGAATTATGAGTATGCCAGAACTGCCATTGACATGGCCCTCGGCCGCGGCGGCGATCAGGCGGTGGTCAAGGATGGCGAGACCATCAGCTATTACGGCGGCAAGTCCCAGTCTCAGGAAAAGAACACCCGGGTCAAGGCCCGTGTGAAGGCCCATGCGCTCAGAGAACTGGTGGAGACCAGGGAGCAGGTGTTCATTATGGGACACAAGATCGGAGATATGGATTCCCTGGGAGCAGGTATCGGTATATACCGGGCCTGCAGCGCTCTGAATAAAAATGCCCATATTGTTCTGGATGATATCACCACCTCTGTCCGGCCGATTCTGGAGCGGTTTATGAACAATCCGGACTATCCCGAGGATATGTTCATCCGCGGCGACCGGGCTGTTGAGATGGCGGACAGCAATTCTCTTCTTGTTGTGGTTGATGTGAACAGACCCAACTTTACGGAGTGTTCTCCTCTGCTGGAGATGATTCCCACCATTGTGGTGCTTGATCATCACCGTCAGACGAGAGAGAGCATCACCAATGCGGTGCTTTCCTATGTGGAGCCCTATGCGTCTTCCACCTGTGAGATGGTGGCGGAGATCCTTCAGTATATGGGGGACAATATCCGTATCCGTCAGGCGGAGGCAGATGCCATGTACGCCGGTATCGTCATTGATACCAACAATTTCATGAACAAGACAGGTGTCCGCACCTTTGAGGCAGCGGCCTTCCTTCGCAGGAACGGTGCGGATGTGACGAGAGTGCGGAAGATCTTCCGCGACAGCATGTCCGATTATAAGGCAAAGGCGGAGGCGGTTCGCCATGCGGAGGTCTTCGAGGATGCCTTTGCCATCAGCATCTGCCCGGCTGATGGCGTGGAAAGCCCTACCATTATCGGGGCGCAGGCAGCAAATGAGCTTCTTAACATTGTGGGAATCAAAGCATCGATCGTTCTCACAGAGTATCAGAATAAAATATACATCAGTGCCCGTTCCATTGACGAGGTAAATGTGCAGCTGATCATGGAAAAGCTGGGAGGCGGCGGACATATGAGTGTTGCCGGTGCACAGCTCAAGGGCTGTACCATTGAACAGGGCGTGGAGCGGGTAAAGGCGACTATCAAAAAAATGCTGGATGAAGGAGAGTTGTAATATGGAAGTTGTATTATTGGAGGATGTTAAGTCCCTGGGTAAAAAAGGACAGATCGTAAAGGTAAACGACGGATATGCAAGGAATTATATCCTGCCCAAGAAGCTGGGAGTGGAGGCAAACGCCAAAAATCTCAATGATCTGAAGCTTCAGCAGGCTCACGCTGACAAGGTGGCGGCTGAGCAGCTTCAGGCAGCAAAAGAGTTTGCCGCTGTGATCGCTGAGAGCACGGTGGAGCTCAAGGTAAAATCTGGAGAAGGCGGCAAGGTATTCGGCTCCGTATCCTCCAAGGAGATCGCGGCAGCGGCAAAGGAGCAGTACGGCATGGAGCTGGATAAAAAGAAGCTGCAGATCCAGGAACCCATCAAGACCCTGGGAACCCATGAGGTGCTGGTGAAGCTTCACCGGGAAGTGACAGCGAAGCTTCGTGTTCATGTGACGGAGGCATAGAAAGCCATGGATGAGGCGGTAATCAAGCGTATACTGCCCCATAGCATTGAGGCGGAGCAGTCAGTGATAGGCTCCATGCTCATGGACCGGGATGCAATCATCACGGCCACGGAAATTATTCACAGCGATGACTTCTATGACAGGCGCTATGGCGTGATGTTTGAGGCCATGGTGGAGCTGTATACGGAAGGCAAGCCGGTGGATCTGGTGACTCTTCAGGACCGTCTTCGGGAGAAGGATGTGCCGCCGGAGATCAGCAGTCTGGAATTTGTGCGGGATCTGATCACGGCAGTACCGACGTCGGCCAATGCCAGACAGTATGCGAGGATTGTGTATGAGAAGGCGGTGCTCAGACGGCTCATTAAGGTCAATGAGGAGATTGCCGATGAATGTTATGGCGGTAAAGAGCAGTTAGACACCATTCTTGAAGAGACGGAAAAGAAGATTTTTGATCTTTTAAAGGACAGAAGCGGCGGAGATTTTACGCCGATCCGTCAGATTGCGTTAAACACGCTGGAAAAAATTGAGAAAGCTTCCCGCAACAAGAGTGCGATCACGGGAATTCCCACCGGCTTTACGGATCTGGATTACCGGCTCTCCGGTCTGCAGCCGTCGGATCTGATCCTGGTGGCGGCACGTCCTTCCATGGGAAAGACAGCCTTCGTTTTAAATATCGCTCAGTATGTGGCGCTTAGAAAGAATTACACGACGGCTATTTTCAGTCTGGAAATGTCCAAGGAGCAGCTGATGAACCGTCTTTTTGCAATGGAGTCCAGGGTGGATTCCCAGGCACTGCGGACAGGAAACCTGTCGGATTCCGACTGGGACAAGCTGGTGGAAAGTGTTGGGATCATCGGCAATTCCAAGCTGATCATCGACGATACTCCCGGTATTACGGTTTCGGAGCTTCGATCCAAGTGCAGAAAATTCAAGCTGGAATTTGGCCTTGATCTGATCATCATCGACTATCTGCAGCTCATGTCGGGTGGCAAACGGGCCTCTGATAACCGGCAGCAGGAGATTTCGGATATTTCCCGTTCTTTAAAGGCACTGGCCAGAGAGGTGGGGGCTCCGGTGATTGCCCTGTCTCAGCTGTCCCGTGCGGTGGAAAGCCGGAATGACAAACGGCCCATGCTTTCAGACCTTCGTGAATCGGGAGCCATTGAGCAGGATGCCGATGTGGTCATGTTCATATACCGGGATGATTATTATCACAAGGATACAGAAAATCCCAATATTGCGGAGATCATCATTGCCAAGCAGAGGAACGGCCCCACGGGGACGGTGAATCTGGTCTGGCTGCCGGACTATACAAAGTTTGTCAATATGGAAAAATAGAAGAAAAGCGGAGAGCGCAATGGCAAAGGAAATATGGAAACCTGGAAATTTTATTTATCCGGTTCCGGCAGTTTTAGTGAGCTGCCAGGACAAAGAGGGGAATCAGAATCTGTTTACGGCGGCGTGGACAGGGACTGTCTGTACAAACCCTCCCATGGCCTATGTTTCTGTACGGCCGGAGCGCTACTCCTATCACATGCTCCGGGAGACCGGGGTATTTGTCATTAATCTGACCACCCAGTCCATGGTTCGGGCGGTGGATTTCTGTGGTGTAAAAAGCGGCAGAAATGTGGATAAGTGGAAGGAGACGGGCCTTACTCCGGGGACGGCAGTCTCCGTGGAGGCTCCCATTGTTATGGAAAGCCCGGTCAATGTGGAATGCCGGGTGGTGGAGGTGAAAGAGCTGGGGTCCCATCATATGTTTCTGTCAAAGGTGGAGGCCATTCAGGTGGACGGCGCCTTTCTGGATGAAAAGGGCCGCTTCTGTTTTGACAAAGCAAAGCCCATGGCCTATTCCCATGGAGCCTATTGCGGTCTTTCCGAGGCGCTAGGAACTTTTGGCTACAGTATTCGGAAAAAGTCGACAAAGTCAGGAAAAAAACAGAAAAAAACCGGCAGGAAACCGGTTTAAAGCCATTGCAAACCGGCATAATTTTGATATAATGGGCTTATCGCGGGCGAAAGCTTTGCATCAATTGAAAACGGAAAGGAGTTTTCTTGAAGTTGACCCATTATTTGATTTCGGAGGCGTCCAAAAAGCTTCAGGTGGAGGCCCATGTGTTACGATATTGGGAGGAAGAGTTAAAGTTAGAGATACCCAGGAACGAGTTGGGACATCGTTACTATACGGAGAAGCAGATCGCGCTGTTTCAGAGGATAAAAGAATTAAAGGAACTTGGATACCAGCTGAAGGCCATCAAAACCAGCCTGCGGGAAGAGAGCAGGAAAGAGGAGGCAGATAAGGCTGGATTTTTATTGGAAAAGAACCGGTTTAAGGTGTTGGATGGAACTGCCGGAGCTGCTTCGGAGGAGGCACCTCCGGAACCGGCAGAGGAACAGAATGGGCAGAAGGTCATGAGTCAGGAGCAGGAAGAGGGGACAAGCTGCGAGAGTAAGCCTTTTGGCCGTGAGAAGGAACAGGAGGAAGCTGTCCGGTGGGAAAACGAGGCGGAACAGGAGCGCGTGTTTGGTGAAGCGGCCGGTGACAGTCAAATCCGGGGAGAAGTGACGGCTCTGCAGAGAACTGAAAAAGACCACGGCACGCTTGCGGCTTCAACGGAAAAAATGGAGCAGTTCCAGGCAATTATGACGGATGTGCTGGCGGAAGCCCTGCGCAGAAATCAAAACGCCCTGAGTCAGGAGATGGGAGGAGAGATCTCAGAAAAGGTTCTCAGGGAGATGAATGATCTGATGCGGGACCGGGAAGACAGGGAGGAGGAGCGGTACCGCAGGCTGGATGAGACCATCCGGGCCTGCCAGCGGGTCCAGAAGCAGAAGAGTGAGGCTGCTGCTACCAGGATATCCATGAAGGGAATCAAAAAGAACCGGATGTGGTGGGGAAAAAAGAAAGAAAAGTAAAGAAAAGTAAAGAAAAGCCGTCCGACGGCAGTTTCCTGTGACAGGTCACTGACGGGGACGGCTTTGCCATTATTTCACCAGATTGTACTCCGGAATCGTTCCGGCCTCGAAATCCCTCGCGTTGGAAAGAGTGGTGCAGGCAATGGCCTTCAGCGCCTCCTCGGTGAAGAAGCCCTGGTGGGAGGTGATGATCACATTGGGGAAGGAAAGAAGCCTTGCCGTGGTGGAATGCTCCAGAATCTCATCGGAGCGGTCTTCAAATACGTTGGGCGTCTCCTCCTCGTATACATCAAGTCCCACGCCGAAGAATTTATGGGCGCGGATCCCAAGGATCAGATCGTCGGTTTTGATCAGGCCTCCGCGGGAGGTATTGATCAGAATGACGCCGTCCTTCATTTTCGCAATGGTATCCTTGTTGATCAGATGGTAGGTGCTGTCCATGAGCGGGCAGTGAAGGGAGATCAGATCACTGGATGCCAGAAGCTCATCAAGCTCCACATAGGTCACAAAGTCCAGAGCAGGATTTTTGTATACATCGTAAGCCAGAACCTTCATGCCAAAGCCGTGGCAGATCCTGGCCATGGCAGCACCGATCTTTCCGGTACCGATGATGCCGGCTGTTTTTTGATGAAAATTGTACCCCATGAGGCCGGCGAGACTGAAATTGTTTTCCCTCACTTTGATGTAGGCTTTGTGGAGATGACGGTTGACAGCCAGGGCGAGAGCCATGGCATGCTCGGCAACTGCCTCCGGGGAATAGCCGGGAACGCGGAGAATGGTCATACCGTACTTTTTGGCGGTTTCCAGATCAATGTTGTTGAAGCCGGCACACCGCATGAGCAGAAGCCGGACGCTGCAGTCATGAAGCACATCAAGGGTCTCTTTTCCAAGATCGGAGCTTACGAAAGCGCAGATGGCATCATAGCCCTTTGCAAGTGCAGCGGTTTTGGGAGAAATGTCGGTTTTCAGGTAATCAACAGTGATTTCGGGAAAATCGGGAAGGGCAAGGTTGAAGGTTTCCTTGTCATAAACTTTTGTGTCATAAAACAGGATTTTCATGTTGCTGCCTCCTTTTGTAAATATTGATGCTAGTATGATACAGGAACAGAGAATGTATACAAAAAAGAAACAGCCGACTGAGGTCGGCTGCTTCTATGTACTCGGTCAGTGCTGTCTGATTATTCAGCAGAAATAGCGCCTGTGGGGCATACAGCTTCACAGGAACCACAATCTACGCACTCATCAGCGTTGATCTCGTACTTGCCGTCGCCTTCAGTGATTGCGGAAACGGGGCACTCATCAGCGCAGGTACCGCAAGCTACACATTCATCAGAAATTACGTGTGCCATAATGAAATCCTCCTTCTGTGATATAAAAGTAAAAATTACTGCTTGTGTGTATTGTAATACATGGAAGATAGAATTTCAAGTCCAAAATTCAATGCAATCGGAGAGAATGACGGGGTTGCAATGTCACAGAAAATAGTTTATAATTTTCATTACAGTCGGTGATACCCACCGGAAGTATTTTAAAGATAATCAGGAGGAATTCGTCATGGCTCAGGTGACAAAGGATACGTTGATCGGCGAGGCAATTCGTATGGACCAGGGAATTATTCCCATTCTCATGGGAGCAGGCATGCACTGCATCGGCTGCCCCTCCGCACAGGGCGAGTCTCTGGCAGAGGCTGCCATGGTACATGGCATTGATCCCGATGCGCTGGTAAATGCAGTGAATGAATATCTGGCTGCAAAGGCACAGTAAGAACGTTTAGGAAAAACAGGAAAAGCTCAGGCACATCAGCCTGAGCTTTTTTTCTGGAAAACAGATTCAGATATTCTGCAGGATCTGCAGTGCCAGCCCGTCGATGATCAGCTCAAAGTGCTCCTGATAATAGGCTTCGCTGGCGTAAGTACCCTTCACACGGGAACCGAATTCCGAGAGGGTGTTGAGGACTCTGGCAAAGTCGTCTTCGCTGTAGCCCTGACGGCTGATGACCAGAAAATACTCTCCGCTTAAAGGGCTCCGGTACAGGGAATTGTGTCCGTCAAAGGTATCTCCCAGGACCTGGGAAGCCTGAGTGACGGCATCCAGGGAACGGAAGGAGAAAATCCGAAGTCTGTCGGCTCCGGTGTCCTTTGACTCCGATGCCGCTGCCGGGGCAGCGGGAGCGGCCGCACCCTCCAGAAGGGGAGCCGGTATTTCTTCCTGGGGGTCTTCCTCGGACGGAGGTGCGAATTTGGCGAAGCGGGTATCCAGCTCCTCAGGATCCTCCACCTTGGTAATGATCAGCATGATGCTGTCGCCGGAAAGGGGAATCGCCTCCACCATCAGCGGATTGTCTTCGGCCTCAAAGCCGAAGTCATTGAAGGCCTGCTGCATCATTTCACGGAACAGGTTGCGGGCCTTGGTACTTCCGTAGGCCAGCTCTCCCAGATTCAGATGCCGGTCCGTCAGATCGCTGCTGTTTAAGGTGCAGCGGATCTGATTGTCATTGATCTTCTCTATTTTCAATAGTAATCACTTCCTCGTCTTAAGCTTGAGCAAAAATTGCGGTTGGAATTAGTATAAACAATAAGGGCGCAGATGTAAAGTGGGATTTTTTTACGATTTATCCCTTGAAAAAATCCATAGAGTATACTATCATAAAAAAGAAGCAGTCTCTCATTCTTTTCAGTATGCCCGGTCGGGCAGATTTTTCCCATGGAAATTACAATCAAATACAGGAGAAGGTTTATGAAAAAGAAAAAATTTACAAAAGAGGAACGCGTGCGTTACGATACTCTTTTGAAGCAGATGAAGCACTACGAAAAACGCGGTGTGGAGATCACCCTGTCCGGCGAGGAGTGTTCCCTGGAGGAGATTGCCTCGGCCTGTGCAGTGAGGGAACACGGCTGCTACATGGGGGATTACATCTGGGATGAAACAGGTAAGCTCAAAGAAATACGATACGATAGAATCGGCGCAGATGCCAAAAGGAATCAATCTTAATTACAGCTGAGCGGAAACGCTTCCTTTCTCACACATTTTAATTCTTAATATTCTCTGATTTTTTTCACAATTTTTACCCCCTTGTCGAAAATATGCTATACTGTATCCAGAAGTCTGTCCTGCGCTGTGCGGGGAACATGCCGCCGTCTGCAGGAGAAATTTGAGGATAATGAGGTTACAGATATGGCAGAGCTTCGCAGAACATCAGACAGAACGGTGCGTAAGCCGTCGTCGGACCGCAGACAGCGTTCGGCTTCTGAGAAAAGAAACAAGAAAAAAAGATCGCCGGCAGGAATCGTGCTCCTTGTATGCCTGTTGGCGGCAGTCGCAGCCTGTGCCTTTGTGGCTTACCGCAGATGGGGGCCCGGAACCGCGTGGGCGGATTATGCGGCTCTGTACGGGGAAGGCGCCGATGGCACAGTCGTTTTCTGCAACGGGCTTCAGGAGGAAGGGCTGACGGCTGTCCGAGAGGGCAGGACTTACCTGTCGGAGGAGCTGGCTGCCGGAGCGGACGGCAAGTGGTATTACAGTGATGAGGGACTGCTTCTCTATTCGCTGGCAAATGAGACGCTTGCCATTGCACCGTCCTCCCACACCTATACCATGAGTGGTCAGACTGTGGATGTGGGATACGAGATCTGCTATGAGGAAAACGGAACTCTGTATATAGCGGTTGATTTTATGGCGTCCTTTGCCGGAATCAGGATGACGGAATTTTCTTCCGACGAAGAGAAGGACCTTCCGGCAAGAGTGTTTATTGATGGTGGAGACGGCATGTATGAACAGGCAGAGGCCTCGGGAAAAACGGCCGTCCGGGTCCTGGCAGGGATAAAAAGTCCGATCCTGACAAAGACAAAAAAGGGAGATACGCTGATCATTATGGACAGCGTGGATGACTGGACCAGGGTGCGGACCGCCGACGGTTTTGTGGGATATCTGAAGACAAAATATCTGAAAAACCGTACAGAATATGAGCTTAAGCCGGAGGTATCTCTTCCGGAATATACCTCTGTAAGGCTTGATGAGAAGGTCTGTCTGGCCTGGCATCAGGTGTTTTTCGCTGCCGACAACGCAGAGCTTTCCTGGTATCTGGAAGGAACGGAGGGCTTAAATGTACTGTCTCCAACCTGGTTTTCTGTGGCGGACAATCAGGGAAACCTGAATTCACTGGCAGACAGCTCCTATGTGGCTGAGGCACATAAAAGAGGACTACAGGTCTGGGCGCTCATTGATGATTTTGACAGTAATGTGGATGTGCTCACTCTTCTCTCCTCAACGGAGGCCAGAAATCATATGGTCAGCCAGCTGATGCAGGCAGCAGCGGATTATGATCTGGACGGGATCAATGTGGATTTTGAGGGGATCAAGTCAGAAAGCGCGCCCCATTTTCTGCAGTTTATCCGGGAACTCTCCATTGCCTGCCGCCAGGCGGGAAAGGTGCTCTCCATCGACAATTATGTTCCGGCAGGGGGAAGAAGCTGGTATAATCTGCGGGAACAGGGGCAGGTGGCTGATTACGTGATCATCATGGGCTACGATGAGCATTATAAGGGCTGCTGCGCAGGTACCAATGCATCCATCGGGTTTTCTGAGCAGGGAATCGTCTCCACATTAGATTACGTTCCGGCGGAGAAGATCATCAATGGACTGCCCTTCTTCATGCGGGTATGGCAGGAGACGCCGGAGGAGCATGCATCTTCCGATGCAGTGCTTTACGATGATGGATTGTCGGTTTATGAGGGCAGATATGCAAGAGACTCCAGGGCTGTCGGTATGGACGAGGCAAAGCAGCTGCTCGCAGACCACGGCGTGACACCGGAATGGCAGGAGCAGCTGGGACAGTATTACGGCCAGTATGAGGAGGATGGTTCCACCTGGCGTATCTGGCTGGAGGAGGAGAAATCCATCAGACTCAAACTGGAAAAGGTAGAACAGTACAACATTGCCGGAGCCGCCTTCTGGAAGCTGGGGCTGGAATCCTCAGAGGTATGGCCGGTGATTGGACAGTGGAAGGACGAGCCTTAAAGGAATCCGGTCGGATCAGGCTGCTCCAAGGAGCCTTACGACGGAAGTAAATACAATACAGGCAACAATACCAAAGACCGTGGGCAGAAGGACGGCGGCAGCCGTCCACCGGATGCTCCCGGTCTCCTTTTTTATGGTCAGGCAGGTGGTGGAGCAGGGCCAGTGCATCAGGGAAAACAGAATCATGGAAACTGCCGTGGCCCAGGTCCAGCCGTGGGAGGTCAGGAGGCTGTGAAGGGAGGACAGGTTTCCCGCCTCCACTAAAGTCCCGGCGGACAGATAACTCATAAGGATAATGGGGAGGACGATCTCATTGGCGGGAAAGCCCAGGATAAAGGCCAAAAGGATCACACCGTCCAGTCCCATCAGCCGGCCGAAGGGATCAAGGAAATCGGAAGCGTAGGAAAGCAGGGAAATTCCTTCTATCCGGACGTTGGCAATGAGCCAGATGACCAGACCGGCAGGAACGGCAATCATGACGGCGCGGCCAAGTACAAACAGAGTGCGGTCCAGAACAGAGCGGAGCAGCACCTTTTTGATCTGGGGCTTCCGGTACGGCGGCATTTCCAGTATGAAGGAGGAAGTTCTACCTTTTAACACAGTGGCTGACAGGAGCCGGGAGGCGGCAAAAGTTATGATAATGGCAAAGGCGATGATCAGAGTCAGGATCAGAGCTCCGGCAATACCGCCCAGAAGGCCGCCGGCCGCTCCGGTGAAAAACATGGAGATCAGGGCGATAAGCGTCGGGAAACGGCCGTTGCAGGGCACAAAGGTGTTGGTCAGAATGGCGACGAGCCGTTCCCGTGGGGAATGGATAATCCGGCAGCCGGTGACTCCAACGGCGTTGCATCCGAGCCCCATACACATGGAGAGGGCCTGCCGCCATCGGGAAGGGAACGGCAGCGGCGGCTATCCAGCAATTCTCCGGCTCTTTCAAAGAGAGCCTTATCGATCAGCGGCTCATGGGTGTGCTCCACCACGATCCAGCTTTCCGGAGGATTGGCTATGGTAAGGGAGGATTTGAAGGAGACCTTTCGGGATTTTCCCTGAACCATATGTCCGAGATAAACAGGGTTTCGCAGGATTTTGATGACGGTACGGGCGGACCAGGAACCGGACCTCTCTTTTCCGGTGCGGTATGCGGAAGGCGTGGGAAGGGCCAGACGGCTGAGTGCAGCTGCGATTTGGGAAGGGGAGCTCCCTTCCCCGGCAGCTTCGAAGATTCTCCGGACGATGGCTGCAGCCGGAGGGTCGGGAATCAGCCGGTGCCGGTCTTCCGGACTTTTCCGGTAACCGAAAGGAGCCAGGCTCCCGACGTAGCTTCCCTCCTGCATGCGGACCAGAAAGGCAGAGCGGATCTTGCGGCTGGTATCCCTGGCATACATCTCGTTAACCACATTTTTGAATGGACCGATGTCCGTGTCGGAGGAGGCGGAGTCAAAGCCGTCGTTGACGGCAATGAAACGGACGTGTCTGGAGGGAAAGTAGACTTCCGTATACTGACCGGTCATGATATAATCCCGGCCCAGCCGGGACAGGTCCTTTGTCAGGATCACATTGATCCTGCGGCTTTCGATATCCGCCAGCATGCGGCGGAAGGCGGGACGGTTGAAATTGGTGCCGCTGTAACCGTCGTCCACGTATTCCTCTGTGACGGGAAGCTTCCGGGCTTTCGCATAGGCCAGAAGAAGCTTTCGCTGATTGGTGATGCTGGAGCTTTCGGACCGGTCCTTGTCGTCTTTGGAGAGTCTCATATAGATCCCTGCCGAGGGTGTATTGTGACACATGGGAAAACCTCCTTCAATGGAAAAATATGGAAATGAAAAAAGGTCGTAAATACGGATGGTTATTGCCTTTATCAGCAAAAATAAGTATAATTTATAAGAAGTAAGAAACAGGTGATAATATATGAAGAAAAAAGGAGTTACAGAGGTATGAGCCGGCCGTCAGTTGGCATATTCCTGTTTCCGGCAGACGACAGCAGAAGGCCGGAGGAACGGCTGAGAGCGGCTGCCGAGGCGTCAGGGCTTGTGAGGGAGAACAGTCCGGAGTATATCTGGCATATGGCCAGAGGCATCTATGGAAAGCCGTATTTTCCGGCGCAGCCGGATCTGCATTTTTCCATAAGCCACAGCGGTGACTGGTGGCTCTGTGCCCTTTCGGAAACTCCCATCGGAGTGGATCTGCAGGAGCACACGAAAAACCGTGGGGAAGAGGAGGAAACGGCCGCCGCCAGATACGGCAGAATGGCAGAACGGTTCTTTCATCCTTCGGAGGCCCTCTGGGTCTGCAAAAACCGGTATGAACGGTTTTTTATGGTCTGGGCTGCCAAGGAAAGTTATGTGAAATATACCGGAGAGGGGATCGGAGACAGTTTTGGACAGTTTTCTGTGATACCGGAACGGCCGTTTTCATTATCGGCAGATGGAGAGAGATACTGGACGGCAGCGGGAGTGTGCTTTTGCGAACGGGAATTTCCTCAGGGCTATACCACCTGCATCTGCACCGGAATGCCGGCAGAGTACGCCCTTTTCACATGCACAGGGCCTGCTTTCCGCAGGCAGAGCATTTTTTAAAGTGATGATCCAGGTTGAAGGCTACCCGGGGAAGATAACCAAAATCCTCCAGCAGGGTAAAAAGCGGAAAGAAGATGGCCATGGGCGGAAGCATCACAGAGATCACCCAGGCGGAAACCTTGTAAACGCCAAAAATCAGAATCCCCTCAAGCCAGTCCGGCATACCGGCGAGGCTGGCCAGAGCAAGAAGCTTTGTTTCCAGCCAGGAGGAGGCGCTGCTCAACAGCTGGCTGGGGTAATTGGCTCCGCTTATGGAAAGCCAGAATAAAAAGAAAAGCAGAATCAGCATAAGGAGAGTTCCTGTCACCGGGCCTGTTGCAGCCCGGTCGATGCGGAGATCTCTTTTTCTATATTCCGGGCAGTGATAGACGGTGACCCGGCGGGAAACTTCCGATGCTTTTTTCAGGTAATGCTCCGGAGGGGCTTCGCAGGTTTGCAGGCTTTTGCCGCAGGAGCTTTTGCAGGAGGCAATGCAGGAGAGGAGCCCGGTAAGCCCCTCTTGTCTGGCTGCACTTACAGGAATTACAGGAATCCCCAGAAGCTTCTCAAGCTCCGGAAAATCAATGACAATTCCTTTTTTTCTTGCTTCATCGCAGAGATTGACACAGAGGATCACTCTGGGAGCCAGAGCCATGATCTGAAAAACCAGGCCAAGGCTTCTCTCCAGACTGGTGGCATCACAGACCGCCACGATCACATGGAAGGAGCTGCTTAGGATGGCTTCCCTTGCGACCTCCTCCTCGGGAGAATCACTCTGAAGAGAGTAGGTGCCGGGAAGATCGGTGAGCTCCAGAACGGTGTCTTCGTAACGGCACAGTCCGACGGCGCAGGATACGGTTTTGCCGGTCCAGTTTCCCACATGCTGGTGAAGACCCGTCAGGGCATTGAACAGGGTGCTTTTTCCCACATTGGGGTTTCCGGCCAGGGCAGCCCGGCAGAGTTTTGGAGTTGAGGTGCTGACTTGATCAGCCATTGTTCAGCTCCTCCTTTCGTTGCGGCGGGCGAAGAGCCGGGAAGAGTCCTCTCTTCGCAGTGCGATCATGGTGCCCCGCAGATCGAAGGCAGAGGTTTCCCCTCTTTTTTTTATGAGTACACAGGTCAGCGGGGTGCCGGGCAGGAAACCGAGCTCCTTTAAGCGTCTGGCTGTGGAAACGGTGTCGGAGATGCCTGTGAGAATTGCCTCTTCACCTGGCTTTAGCTGATCGAGGGTAATGACAGAGGACATGAAAGCGCCTCCTTTATGGTGGAAAGGGTCATGTTATTATATGGTATGCGAAGAGACAGCGGGGAGTTACCGGAGAAAATACGATAAATAATTCACAAAAAAAGGAGCTCACATCAGTGCTGTAAAATAAATTTCAGACAATATACAATATAAAATAAAAAAAGCTAACAAATGAAATATTATTTCATGCATTTATACAACCCTCACAATTTGACGAAACCTCATCGTAAAAAATCTCCTAAAATATACAACTAATACTTGACACCGTGACATATTCGATGTACTATGAACACGTAAGGGTATTTATAAAAAATTAACAGAAAAGCAATTCAGGAGGAAGTAAGTTATGTTAATGAACATGAAAGACTTATTGGCAGTAGCTAATGAGCACAACTTTGCTGTTCCCGCATTCAATGTAAGCAGCAACATGATCTTAAAGGGTGTTATGCATACCTGTGAGGAAATGCAGGCACCGGTTATCATCGCTATCCATCCCGATGAGCTGGAGTTCGTTGAGGACAGCTTTGTAAAGGCTGTTATCGAGGAGGCTCATAAGGCAACTGTTCCCGTATGTGTACATCTGGATCACGGCTCAAAGTTTGAGCAGGTTCTTCGTGCAATCCAGGACGGTTTCACTTCCGTTATGATCGATGGTGCTCATCTTTCTCTGGAAGATAACATCGCCATCACCAAGAAGGTTGTAGAGGTTGCTCATCCGGTTAACGTATCCGTAGAGGCAGAGCTTGGTACCATCGGTACTGCTGATGATTACGGTGAGGCTGGTTCCAAGGAGATCATCTACACTGAGGTTGATGATGCTGTGAAATTCATCAAGGAAACTGACATTGACTGCCTGGCTATTGCCATCGGTACTGCTCATGGTCTGTATCCGAAGGACAAGAAGCCGGAACTGGCTCTTGACAGGCTGCAGGAGATCAAGGCTGCCGTCAGCATTCCGCTTGTTCTTCACGGTGGTTCCGGAAATCCCGATGACGAGATCGCAAAATCCGTTAAGCTGGGTGTAAACAAGATCAACATCTCCAGCGATATCAAGGATGCTTTCTATCAGGAGTGCCGCAAGGTTCTTCAGGATCAGGCAATCCGTGAGCCCATGTTCATTTATCCTAAGTGCATCGAGGCTATGAACGAGGTGATCCGTCATAAGATCAACCTGTTTGACGATGCAGACAAGGTTAAGTTCTACAAATAAGAATCCTTTTGAAAAACATCTGTTTACATAATTGATTGTACGACACCCCTGCGGGAATGACGGGTGCTCATAAAACAACAAATCCTCCCTATGATCACACAGCGATCATAGGGAGGATTTGTTTGTATTTGCCTGACAAGTCACAAGGGATAGACGCGTAAGCGTCGCAAGGGAGTGTAGCTCCCTTGACGAAACAAAGTGTCGAAGGACGCACGATACTTACGTCATAAGAGTATAGAAGTGCGCCCTTTTGTTCGGAATGGCTTTGAAGTGGCGGGTAAACTGGAAGTGATTGAGCAGAAAATTCTTCCGGAAAAGAACCTTGACTTTTGATCCTTAATGATATATTATATCATTAAGAAATTTGTATAAATAAGGTGAAGGCTATGGTAAGACGTAATACGATCCAACGCTCCTTAGTTTTGGAGGCGGTGAATCAATTGCACTGCCACGCCACAGCAGATGAGGTTTATGAAGAAATCATCAAGGAGCATCCGACGATCAGCAAGGCAACCGTATATCGAAATCTGAATCTGTTATCTGAAATGGGCGAAATCCGCCGGCTTCAAATTCCAGGGAGCGCCGACCGTTTCGACCATATCAGCCGCAACCACTGCCATGTCAAATGTGAAGTTTGCGGGCGCGTCTTTGATGTAGACATGGATTTTGTCACTGGCCTTGAGAATGGGATCAAGGATACCCATGGATTTGACTTCACCGGTTATGACATCATCTTTCATGGTGTCTGTCCGGAATGCAAGAAACAGCAGGATTCCGTTCAGGAATAAATTCACCTCGGAAAAGGCGCGAAAACGAGCTTTTTCATAAATCAAATTTTTAGGAGGATTATCATGCGAAGCATTACTAAGTTAGACCTGCAGTACGCACACCGATTTTATGGTTTCAAAGGAGAGGCCCAGTATCTGCATGGACATACCGGCGTTCTGACCATCGAAGTTGAGGACACTGTTGAACCGGGCGTGAATATGGTCTTCCCCTGCAACGAAATTCAGAAGACAGCATGGGAGGTTCTGAAGAATTTCGATCATGCTCTGATTCTGCGGGAAGACGATCCGCTGCTGCCTGCAATTCTGAAGGTCTATGAAGAGCAGGGAATCAAGGATGGCGCTCCGACCAACAAGATGAAAGGCCCCGCATTCAAGACCGAACTTGCCACCGCATATCCTGATTGCCGCCTGGTCGTAACGAAAGAGACCATGACCGTCGAGGGCATGATTAAGATCGTCTATGAACTCCTGAAGGACAAGCTGAATATCGCCAAGCTGACTTTCACCAGCGGCGTGAATGCTGCATCCCAGGAATACAAGCCGGAAGGCACGAAGGATCGCTGCCCCCTGTGCGGCATTGCCCTGAACGAAAAAGGTGTATGCCCGAAGTGTGGGTACAAGAAGCAGTAATTCCTATGTACAAAAGCAGAACGCCCGAAGAGTCCGCAGATTCTTCGGGCCTTCTGCTTGTATTGTGTCACAGTAAAAATAAACCCCCTGCTATGCAGGGGGAGGGCAGTTCTTTAGATTAAAGTACTCCTATGCTAGAATAAAAGTAGGTCTGCAAACCACAAATATAAAAGCATAGGAGGTCCAAAATGGACAACAATAGTTTAGCCCATACTAAATGGGAATGCAAGTATCATCTGGTTTTTGCACCAAAATATCGTCGACAGGTAATCTATAAGGATATCAAAGCAGATG
>NZ_JASGBQ010000029.1 GCF_030053595.1 Fusibacillus kribbianus | reverse complement strand
CTTTTAAGGGCAGCTGAGAATGTGGTGCAGTTGGCAGACTTTCAGTGCGCCTTCCGGGCGCAAGCAGGCAACAGCCCCTTATAGGGGCAGAACAAGCCACCGGCTAAGCCGGTGGTCTTGACTAAAAGTAGATATTCTCAGAGTATTAAATTTAAAGACGGATTCCCAGGCTGCCTTCTGTTTCCAGTTCATGTGCAAACGCTTCCACGGACTGTATCCTGGCAGATAATTTATGCCATCTCTTTAAGGTGTCCAGATTCATTTCTGAGAGGATCCGTTCTCTCAGATATTCCGGAACAGGTCCGTAATCTTCCAGAAGTTCCAGTATCGATTCGGCTTTTCCCTCGGCTTTTCCCTCGGCCCTCTCATCTCTCAGCATCTCTTCCAGTAACATAAACTTTTCCTCCATTCTCCGGCTTTCTTTGACATGACGCACAGAAGACTGAAGACGCTTCACAAATTCATCATCATAGTCATCCATACTCGCTGCCAGGTCTGCTCTCACATACCTTACCGCACGAAGTGCGTCCGCCCGCAGGGCATGCATTGAGGGGGTGCCCTTGGGTATATTTCAGGAATTGCACCAGAGCCGTCGGAGTCTCATCCTCGTTTTTTCCATGGGTGCTTAAAAAAATACTGCCGCTTCCATCATTCAGAAACAGGTTGTCATCTCCCAGACAGTTCTGCTTAAAGGTATAACAAACGGACTCTTTTCCCCAGCTCCGGCTTTGCCGCCAGCTGCATCTCTACATTATAGTGCTTATTTTCTTTATCTTTTGCATATATGTCTAATCTCACACCCTTGTTTTCCGGGTGATACATCAGACTTTTCTCCCGGACAACTTCTACTCGTTCGATCGGAAAGCCCAGAACCATTTCCAGAAAATCCCGGCAGTTTTCTTCCTGTGTCATAACTGCGCCGAACATGAAATTGTCCTTGATCGTAAGGTCCTGCAATGTTTTCTTTGTACCCATGTTCCTCCGTTTCCGCAGAGGAATTCTATGGAAAAATTATAGCACAGGCGCCTGCGGATTACAATTGAATTTAAAGCTCTGTGTTTCTATCTGGAGAAAAGCGCGAAAGTACATACCGGATTTCTCGATGATAGACCTGCCCTGACTGAAGAAGAACAAGATTACGTTGTGAAGGAACATTTACAGCGTTAGGTGGTGCCTGGGGCTCTAGGCATATGGCAGTATGCCTGTTATATATGATTTTTTGTTTACCTTTTATGGAGGGGAGATTATTGGCAGTATAAACCAGTAGGCCAGGCATATCAGAAAAACAGGTGAGACGCAGGCCGGTGTCTGGAGAAGATAATTCAGCCATAGGACGCAGACCGATTCCGGGGATGGGAAAAAAATGGTCAATCCCTCCCGATGTATAGAGCATCGAAGAAAGAGGAAAAAGGACTTCGCAAAGCGCACGAGGACGAGTAAAATCCAGACTTGATTCGTTGACAGGAAAATAATTGCCGGAGGGCAGTCCGTTTTTATCCAGACTTTCATAATAATCAGAATAGATTTGAAGAAAATGACCATTTATTGAAGAAAGTGCAGATTTAATACCTGTCTGATTATAAGTGGGTGGAGCCAGATGAAAAAAACTATGATTAGTAAAACTCAGTGCTGTTTCTTTGTCACAGACAGCGGAAAAAAGAATCTGGAATGAATCGCCAGATAAAATGCGGTATGTGATAGATGCATCTAAATGCCCTGGAAGCCCGGTTTCTTCTTCTGAAAATAGGGCATTCAGACAAACTCCATCGGGAATGGAGGTACCTTGCCACAGTTTTTTATGAAATCCAGCCGGACCGCTGTGTAGGCAATGACCATTGGTATTTTGTTGCAGACGAATTTTGCGATTATCCAGGATCGTTTGCCCATTAACAACTAAATCGGCGATGGGGCCAATGGAAGCTCCCAGGCAGTTATTATCGTTCTGATAGTCGAAAAGGTTGTCATAACCGAGAACTAAATCGCGCATCGTTCCGAAGGCATCCAAAAAACGGAGAGATTGTAAAATCCCCCCGTATTCACAAACAGATAAAGAAAGACCGGATGGATTAGAAATTTCATACAAGAAAACCGGTGTTTCTTTGTACGTTCCCCAGGGGATCACAGATTGAGTAACTGGACACATCATATACTCCTTTAAGAAAACATAGCCTGATCGTATAAAATATCGCTGATATTGTTTAATACCAGTACACCGGCACCGAGAAAGGCAGGATCTGTGTTACACGTGCTGAGTTTCATTGTAAGGTTTTCAAACAGCTGCGGATTGACTCGGGCCCTGACGAATTCTTGTACTGATTGGAGGAGAAGTTCGCCCGCACCGTTAGAGACCATTTCGTCACCGAAGACAAGAATACTTGGATTATACAAGTAGATGATATTGATGATACCTGTACCTAAATAACGCATAGCAGTCTGGAAAACTTCAGTAGCAACAGGATCATTCTGAAGGAGAGCCTGAAAAAATTCTTTTTTCGTACAATTATCAGAGAGCGATGAGGAAGTGGCTGAGGAAGCAAGTTTTTGCGCATTTTTTACAAGTGCGGCAGTGGAAGTATAGAGTTCCAGGCAACCGCGATTGCCACATTTGCATAAAGGTCCGTCTGGATTAACAGACATATGACCGATTTCTCCAGCGACACCTTGAATGCCACGGAGAAGCATTCCCGATGAAACAATACCAGCGCCTGTACCTTCTGCCAGGGTGATGTAGACGAGGGTATCATAGTCTGTAATACTGCTGTCTTTCCACCATTCGCATAATGCGCCGATGTTGGCATCATTTTCAGCATAGACAGGAATCTGAAATTCATTGTAAATTTCTTTGCAAATGTCAATGTCTCCCCAATTAACCAGTTCACCAATTAAACCAAGATAGTTGCTATTGTCGTAAGGGCCAGGCAGAGAAATCCCGATACCAAGAATAGGAGGTGCAAGGGGAGATAACTGTTCCTGTCGAATCAGGGATTTAATGTTTTCTAAAAGTTTTCTACGGTCAGTGTCATTGGTATAGGGTATGGTAGTGTAGTTTTTTTGCTGTCCCTCCAGATTATATCGCCCAAGAAAGATATTGGAGCTGGTTATACGAAGATGAATTGCATGAAAGCGGTCATAGTTGATCTTCAGGCCGATCGAGCGGCGTCCGACACCATTGGTTGCCAATGGATATTCATATAAAAGACCGATATTGATGAGGCTATTAACGATATTAGAAACTGTGGCTGCGCTGAGACCTGTTTTTTTGGCGAGTTCTACACGAGTACATGCCTGGTGCTTGCGAATTAGATTAAAGATTAGTTTTAAATTAATTCTCTGAATAGTACTACTGTTATATCCGTGAGGCATAAAATTCTCCATTCTGTTTTAATTAATTTATTGGTTAAACTTATTATAAGGCAAGGTTACAAAAAAATAAAGAGGGTAATTATAAAAATATTTGTTTTATTTATAAAAACAAATAAAAGCTATTGACAAAACGATCCAATAATGATATTAATTAATTAAATGAATAAATAAATTGACATAACAGATAAAGTAGTACAGGAAAAGGAGGGAAAATATGCTGAAAGAGAATATGGATGAACAGGATGTTATTCTTGAATTTTCGGGAATTACGAAAAGTTTTCCGGGCGTAAAAGCGCTGGACAATGTTTCTTTTTCGGTAAAAAAAGGAACTGTACATGCGTTAGTGGGAGAGAATGGTGCCGGAAAGTCGACATTGATGAAAATTCTGAATGGCCTATATCATGCTGATAGTGGAAAAGTTCTATTGAACGGTAAAGAAGTTCAGATTCGAGATTCTATACACGCACAACAATTAGGAATTGGAATGGTTCACCAGGAACTTAATGTAATTGGGGAATTAAGCATAGCAGAAAACATATTTCTTGGAAAGGAACCTAAAAACAGATTGGGGCTTATAGACCATAAAAAACTGAATTCGACAGCAAAGACATTTTTATTACAGCAGAAACTACCTTATAGCCCATCGTTAAAGATGAAGGAAATGTCGATTGGTGAACAGCAAATGATAGAAATTATTAAAACCGTTTATTTCAATTCTAAGATTATTGTAATGGACGAGCCAACCTCATCGTTAAGTGAGTCTGAGGTGGAGAAGTTATTTACAAAAATCCGAGAGCTGAAAAAGCAGGGATCGACAATCATTTATATCTCCCATCGCCTTGAGGAATTAGATGAAATTTGTGATTATCTGACAATCATGCGTGATGGGCAATTTATCCGTACGGTTAAAGTAGGAGAAATCACCAAAAATGAGATTATTTCTGAAATGGTGGGACGAACGATTGAAAACACATATCCTAAGGTGAAAGCAGAAATTGGAGATGTCATTCTGGAGGCAAAAAAACTGAGTAATGAAAAAATCAAGGATGTCAGTTTTTGCGTAAAACGTGGTGAGATACTTGGATTCGCCGGCCTTGTCGGTGCAGGGAGAACAGAGGTTGCCAGAGCTGTTTTCGGTATGGATGAATTGAAAAGTGGTGAAATTTATATGGAGGGGGAAAAAATTTCAATAAAAACACCAAAAGATGCTGTTGACAATGGAATCATGATGGTTTCTGAGGATCGAAGAAAATATGGGCTGGTAACAAAAAGAAGTGTTTTGGAAAATATTTCTCTTCCCAATTATGATCGCTTCAGTAAGACACTTTTTGTAAATCATAAAGCAGAAAAAAATGTTTCTGCAGAAATTATAAAAAAACTAAGTATTAAGACACCGAATCTGGATACGATGACAGCATCTCTTTCTGGAGGCAATCAACAAAAGATAGTTATCGGGAAATGGCTGGTGGCAAGCCCTAAGGTATTTATTCTGGATGAACCGACCAGAGGAATCGATGTAGGTGCAAAATATGAGATTTATAAACAAATGTGTGAGTTTGCGGCAGAGGGTATGTCTATCATTATGATTTCTTCTGATTTGCCGGAGCTTTTAGGGATGGCAGATAGGATATATGTCATGAGTGAAGGGAGAATTACGGGAGAACTTCTGGGAGAAGAAGCGAATCAGATGAAAGTCATGCATTATGCAACAGTAAACAGATGATGGTGGAGGAATGAAAATTAAAATGGAAAAAATAAAGAAGATAAAAGCAGGGACTGTGTTTAGTAAATATGCAATTTATCTTGTGTTCCTGGTAATGTTTATTGCTTCAATTTTTATGTCAGATAATTTTATTAAACCAAGCAACTTGATCAATATTCTGGTACAGGTGAGTCCGATTCTGATTATTGCCTGTGGTGAAACAATGGTAATTATCGCGGGAATGACGGATCTGGCACCGGGAGCTGTGCTGGCATTGGCAGGATGTGTGGGAATCGGTGTCACGATTCAGACAGGAAATGCTTTTGTTGGAATGGTGGTATCTATTACGATAGGTATTATCTGCGGATTGATTAGCGGAATAGCCGTATCCAGATTTAATATTCCTCCTTTCATTGCAACGCTGGCGGTCATGAATATTGCCAGAGGTGCAGCGTATGTATATACAGGCGGAAAAACAATCTATAATATTGGAGATTTTGCGTTTTTTGGTCAGGGAACGATCTTGGGAATCCGTGCTCCCATTGTATTTATGGTGTTGATTACTGTTATCAGTTATATCATATTAAAACATTCGAAATTTGGGAGATACTTGTATGCCGTCGGCGGTAATGAATATGCAGCAGTTGCTTCAGGTATTAAAGCAAAAAAAATCAAATTAATTGCTTATCTGATCATCGGTGCATACTCTGGATTTGCAGGCGTTATCCTCTGTTCCAGAATTAATAGTGGTTTGCCGTCCACTGGCCAAAACTACGAGTTTGATGCTATTATTGGCGCCATTATCGGCGGAACTTCTTTTACCGGCGGTGTCGGTTCCATGGGTGGAACAGTAATTGGATGTCTGATTATTGCTTTGTTAAATAATATGATGAACCTAATGAATGTTCAGTCTTATTGGCAGTCAATAGTGAAAGGTATTGTAATTATGCTGGCAGTTGGTATTGACATGGCTAAGAAAAAATCCAAAATGTAAGTTTGTTCTAAAGTGCGGAGCACTTAAAAATAAAAAATCTAAAAGAAAGGAAGAGTATTATGAAGAAATTGTTGGCAGTTTTGTTGGCGGTAATTATGGTGATCGGATTAGCAGCATGTGGAGGTGAAAAAAAGGAAGAAACAAAGAAGGAAGATGAAGTAAAAAAATGGTCAGCAGGCCTGGTAGCTAAAAACCAGACCGATCAGTTTACTGCATGGCAGGCAAATGAGTTGGTTGCCGCAGTAGAGAACAAATACAGCGATAAATTCAATATTGAGGTGATTGATGGAGCCGGAGATAATGCAAAACTGATATCCGGCATGGAAACTTTTATTTCCAAAGGTGTTGATGTGATTTTTGTACAGCCTAACGATATCGAATCTTTGATTCCGACGATTAAAGAAGCTTATAATCAGGGGATTATTGTTATCACTCTTAGTGAAAAGGTGGATGATGGAAATAGTACTGCAATTGTATCCAGTGAGAAAGATATGGGATATCTTCTCGGTGAGAAAGCAGCAGAGGTTCTTCCGGAAAATGCAAATGTAGTTTTGATTGAAGGACAAGCAGGATTAACCGCTGTTATTGAAAGAACTGCAGGTATTAAAGAAGCTCTTTCAAAAAGAGATGATATTAATATTCTGGTTATACAGAATGCAAACTGGGAAAGAGATAAGGCTATGAATTATATGGATGACTGGCTTACGGCGTATGATAAAATCGATGGTGTTTTGTCCCATGATGATGTTATGCTTCTGGGTGCAGTAAAGGCAATCGAAAATGCAGGGCGTCTGGATGAGTTCAGTTTCTTGGGCGGTATTGATGGCCTTCCGGAAGGATGTGAAGCTGTTAAATCTGGTCTTACGACATGTTCCGTAGCGCAGAATGCGCCTGCACAGGCAGAAGCAGCGCTTGAGATGGCGATCCAGACACTGGAAGGCGGTACGCAGGAGGAAGTCGTTGTTCCTACCGAACTGATCACAATCGAGAATGTGGATAAATGGCTTGAAATTCATGAAAAATCTGGAAATATTGAGTAATAAAAATAATATTGAATGATATAAGGGAGATTTAAAAATGGATATGATGAGTACGATTAAAGGGTCTATGTTCGAAAGCCTGTATCCGGAAGGCTGGGATCTTGAACGTTTAAAATATTGTGTTACCAGTGATCCTGCTACCATCTGTACACCACAGGATTTTTGGAATCAGGATTTTAAACCGATTCCAGTGAAAGATTTGAATGATATGGCAGTACGCTTTGGTCATGAGATTGCCATGCAGATTCGTCTGGCAAAGGAAGAAGGAAAGGAGTTGATTTTAATCCTTCCGGTAGGACCAATGGAGATGTATCGTTGGACTGTGTACTTTTTAAAGGAATGGGGAATTACCTGTGAACATGTTCATGGATTCAATATGGATGAATGGGCGGATTCTGAAGGAAATACCATGCCGGCAGATAATCCGGTAACATTCCAATATGCCATGAACCAGGCGTTTTATGGACCTCTTGGAACACAGGGAGTGCCGGAAAAACAAAGGCATTTTGCTACAAAAGAAGAACTTCCAAATTATGCGGAGCAGATGGGGGAGCTTCGTGCTAAAGGGGCGAAACAAGTAATGGTTTACGGAATTGGACGAGCCTGCCATATAGCTTTTTGGGATCCCCATTTTGCAAAGGATTATTCTTCGGAAGCAGACTGGCTGGCAGACACACATAGGATTGGAGCGATGCTTCATCCTCTCACTGTTGAGCAGAATGCGTATCTTACGTTCCACGGAAATTATATTCCGTTAAGCTGCTATGCGAATACGATTGGACCGGGTCTGATGTTTCAGTCAGATTTTGCTGTTGGTGGCTGTGACGGGGTACTGGGAAGGGGAATGAGTTGGCAGGGACAGTCTTTGTGGATGACACTTCGATATGGAACGACTCCCTGGATTACATCCAGCTATATACCAACTATTCCCGGGAAACTATTGTTTTTGGAAGAATTGGCTTCAAGTTGTTCGGAAATTAATCCACACTGATAAGCAGATCATATGGAATAACGAGGCTGTTAGAAGATCCGGACAGAAAGAATAGAACTGAGTATAGGGTTCAAAACACAAATAATTGTGGATAAGCCTTTTATTGTTCGTACAGCCCGAGAGGTTGATCAAATGATCAGCTTCCCGGGCTTTTTGGTTTGTGACGAGCCAAAGTCAGGGCTTGCCCTGGACCTTAGCGACCGCTTACAATCTCAGAACGTGCCCCTTGGACACTTCTGATGATTCATGTCTGAAAAACATTTCAAAAAAACTTTCAACTTTTTCAATTTTGCGATTCACGCAGCTAATTATCCGTAAACACCAAAGAAGTGAGAGGATAGATAACCTTCTCATTTGAACATTGAAAACACCTGGCGGCATTCGTCGCAGGTTCGCGGCAGTCGGCCCATGGGAATGTAAGTATTCCTACGTGCCTCGTGATGTCGCGGAAATATGCAACCCTCCGGTTTATATCCGTTGTATGTGGAGCGACAGGTTTTCTGCCGCCATGACTCCTTTGGGACGAGCGATCTACAGAGATACGAAACAGGCCTGTTGGTACGGTCTGATTGCAAAGAAGCATACGCGGGACAATGATACTTCCGTCTGGTCGCAGGAATGCGGGCGGCCCGGTGAGTTCCACGGGGAGGTGAAACGGCCTATGAGCGTCTGACCAAGATGCGGGTCGGAGGGTTCCTGTTCAGTACAGGGTGTCGGGGACAAATGAAAACTGAAAATGACTTAATGAAGTAACGATTTTTAATCGTGAAAATATGTGGCGGAGTACCAGGCGATAAGTGAACGTATTCCGCCATATCCTTTTGCGATTAAGTAACCGGTGCTGCCTGTCCACACCGGGCAGCCGGGGAGAAACGCAAAGATTGGAGGATGTGTTTATGAAGTCAGAAAGACGATATGCGGCAAATAAGCCTAAGGATTGTAAGTACTGTTATTACTGGGGAGGCAAATATAAAGGGTGTACCTTATCGGAGGAGCGATGTTACTACCTTCTTCCTGAGGAAAAAGAAAAGAAGCCCCAAAATCCGTGTGATGGTTGTCCTTATGGAAAAAACAGTCCCTGTATCGGCTATTGTCTTCGAAGTATTATGGCGGAGACAAAGAGGAAGGGAGCTGGGAAATGATGTCGATGGCAGGTAAGCGACTGGCTCGCTATGAAGTTATGATGCGAAGAGCATCGGATGAGACTTTTGAAATTTCTGAAGATTTCCTCTGTATGGGCTGTCCTCATCACAGGCCGGATTGGGAATACCGTTTCTGCGAATTTCTGGAGTGTCCTCACATGAGGGGTGTTCAAACCTTTTGGGAGGAGGTGCTTTTGGATGCCGGCAAAGAGTAACAAGAGGTATTACTGGTTAAAGCTCCATGAGGAATTCTTTAATCAGCAGGCACTCAAGTATATCCGGAGGCTTCCGGAGGGAGAAAAGATCACCATTATTTATCTGAAGCTCCTCTTAATGAGTCTGAAAACGGATGGTTACATTTATCTGGAAGGCTTATATCCGACCATTGAGGAAGAGATTGCCCTTGCGCTGGATGAAGAATTGATGTCCGTGCAGTTTTCACTGGCGGCACTTGAAAAAGCCGGCTTATTGGAAAGAGGCGATTCTGATGACTGGGAAGTGTATATGACGAAGATACCGGAAATGACGGGTATCTGGTCGGAAACAGCAAGTACACAGAGATCCCGGATTTCAAGAGCCAGAAAAGCAGGGCTGCTTGAGGACAAAAACAGTCAGGGCGTTGCATTGCAACGCGGATGCAGCAAAATGCAGCAAAAATGCATCACAGAGAAAGAGATAGAAAAAGAGACAGAAACAGATACAGAGAAAGAACGAGAGTCAGATGGCTCCGGTCCGCATCTTTTCGGTGTGAATCGGAATGTGATCCTTTCGGACGCAGAATATGGAAGTCTCAAAAAACTCTATCCGGATTATCTTGGGAAGATCGATTATTTTTCTGCTTATATGGCCAATACCGGTAAACAGTATGAGAATCACTATCTTACGATTTTGCAGTGGGCAAAGTATGACGAGCAGAAGTGTCCCCGGGCAGAACCTAAGAAAAGAGGTTTTCCGGATTATTCATTCAAGAAGGGAGAGAGTTATTGATGGATGCTGTATCTGAAATTGAAAAAATTGATGTTCAGGCAGAGAAGAATTTGAACCCGGTCTTTCAGGAAGATTACGTTGGGAAGGACGGCCTTTTGTATTGCGGCAGGTGTCATACAAGGAAAGAGTATCGGATCAATTCTGCACTGCTCCGAAAAGAAATGATTGTTCGTGTGAAATGTCAGTGTGAGCAGGAGCAATGGGACAGGGAAGAGGCAGCGCGTGCGCTAAGAGAAAAGCAGAACCGGATCCGAAGAATGAAAGGGACCTGCATTCATGATCGGGCACTTCTTGATTGTATCTTTGAGGAGGATGACGGCAGCCTTCCTCAAATAGGCTCAGCAAGGAAGTATGTGGAGACCTGGCAGGAAAGAAAGGCCAATAATGACGGATTGCTGCTTTGGGGCGGAGTAGGAACCGGAAAGACCTTTTATGCGGCGTGCATTGCAAATGCCCTGATCGAGGAAGGGGTATCCGTTCTGATGACGAATTTCTCCAAAATCCTGAACCAGCTCAGTGGGATGTATTCGGAGGATAAGAATCATTTTATTGCCAGCCTGATGGAGTATTCCCTTCTCATCATTGATGATTTTGGCATCGAGCGAAGCACCGAATATGCCCTGGAGCAGGTTTTTAACATTATCGATGAGCGGTACAAGACAAGACTTCCGCTGATCGTGACAACAAATCTTTCTCTGGAGACCATGAAGAACCCGGCAGATATTGCTCATCAGCGTATCTATGACCGGGTTCTTGCCATGTGTATTCCGATTAGCTTTCAGGGAGAAAACCACAGGAAAGCCGATACAGAGAAAAAATTTAAAAACGGCAAATGCCTGTTTGAAGACGAAGGAGACGAAGAGAATGGAAATGAGATTGAATGATTTTAACCGCAGAGGAGCGATCTGTGCTTTTAATAAAGCACTTCCGCAGGAGGTATTGGACGGCCTTAACAGCGAGGAACTTGTAATCTACAGAGCTATTGAAAAGCTGCAGGCGAAGTTTTTTGTGGTCATGAAGCGTATCAATGATACGTATATGCTGGTGGCACCAGTCTTCGAGACACAGAAAAAGAGAGACTGCAAGGGGATCCGGGTAAACAACAGGCGATTCTGGGTGAACTTTATGACTTTTTATGTCGTTCCGGAAAAAATCATGGAGGCTGTTCCCGGTAAATATCTGGATTACAGCTATAAGACGATCTGTGCGATCTATGATTCCCACAACAACGTACTCAGGGAAAAGTGGAGAAAAGAAAACGAGAAGCGGATCATGGATCAGGAGCATCGCCGCATGGCGAGAGAGCGCAAGAAAAATGAGAGACGCTGCAACATGGATTATCTCTATCCGGTTCCGGAATATTTGCAGAGAGCAGCAAGAAGACCCTATAGCGGCGGCTTGATGGCGGCGAGATAAGGAGGAAGGCATGATCTGGTTGTGGCAGCGCATCTATCCACCCTGGCATACATGTGAAATCAGAGTTTAAAGGAAGGAGGAACTTATCTTGCAGGATGAAGTAAATGAGAAAATCGTGGCTTTGTCCATTCGGGCAGGCACACAGGGGTTTCGGGTAACGAGCTCTGTGCTGAAGGCTGCCATGCGGAAATATCTGCAGAATCAGGAAAAATGGAAGACGCAGATGGCAGCGAAACAAACGGCGAAGAGCGTTCCCCGAGGAAAACAGACAGTGGGTCAGCTGATGGATCAGAATCAGGGACTGACCAATATCGAGATCACAAATCGTAACATCAAGTCCTTTGAACGGGTAGCGAACAAATATAAGATCGACTTTGCACTCAAAAAGGACAAATCGATTGATCCACCGAGATATCTGGTGTTCTTTAAGGCAAAGGACGTGGATGTGATGACGGCAGCCTTCAAAGAATTCTCTGCAAAGGAGCTTACGAAGGCAAACAAACCATCCATTCAGAAGCGGCTGAGCCAATACCGGCAGCAGGCGAAGGATCAGAACAGGCAGCGTGAGCGTACCAAGCAGAAGGATCGGGGGCAGGAACTTTGAGGGCAGAACTGAAAAAGAGACTGCTCCTTTGCATTCCCTATATCGTCATTTGGTACCTGGTTGATAAGATCAGCTGGCTGTATCGGTATGTGCCAGGAGATACGACAGCAAAAAAGCTTGGAAATACGCTTCTGTATTTTAAGCAGGCTTTTGTCAATCCGTTTCCGAGCTTCCATATCATCGATCTGCTTGTGGGTGTAACGGGGGCTCTTATTATCTGGACGATGATCCGTTATAAACGAGCAAATGCAAAGAAATTTCGCCAGGGTGTTGAGTACGGATCTGCCAGATGGGGAACGGCGCAGGATATCAAACCTTATGTAGATGCGGATCCGGATAATAACGTGATCCTGACGCAGACAGAGCGGCTGACGATGTCAGGCAGACCCAAGAATCCAAAGTATGCCAGGAATAAGAATATCCTGGTGATCGGTGGTTCCGGTTCCGGTAAGACAAGATTTTTTGTTAAACCAAATCTGATGCAGCTTCACAGTTCGTATTGTGTTACGGATCCAAAAGGTACGATCCTGGTGGAATGCGGGCATATGCTGCAAAAGCATGGCTATGAGATCCGGGTGCTGAATACGATCAACTTTAAGAAGTCGCACCACTATAATCCGTTCATGTATATTCGTTCGGAGAAGGATATCCTGAAGCTGGTGAATGCGATCATCGCCAATACCAAAGGTGAGGGTGACAAATCTGGCGAGGATTTCTGGGTGAAGGCTGAGAAGCTGTATTATCAGGCACTGATCGGATACATCTGGTATGAAGCCCCTGATGAGGAGAAGAATTTCACTACGCTGCTTGAAATGATCAATGCGTCAGAGGCCAGAGAGGATGATGAAAGCTTCAAAAATGCAGTGGATTTGATGTTTGAGGAGCTAGAACGGGAGGATCCGGATCACTTTGCGGTCCGGCAATATAAAAAGTACAAGCTGGCCGCCGGGAAAACAGCAAAAAGTATCCTGATTTCCTGTGGTGCCAGACTTGCACCCTTCGATATCCGGGAGCTGCGGGATCTGATGAGCTATGACGAGCTGGAGCTGGATCTCATGGGAGACCGGAAGACAGCTCTTTTTGTCATTATCAGCGATACGGATGACACCTTTAATTTTGTGGTCAGCATCATGTACACACAGCTTTTTAATCTGCTTTGTGACAGAGCCGATGATAAATACGGCGGCAGGCTGCCGATTCATGTACGGTGCCTTCTTGATGAGTTTGCCAACATTGGCCGGATTCCGAAGTGGGAAAAGCTGATTGCGACGATCCGTTCCAGGGAGATATCCGCATCCATTATTCTGCAGTCCCAGAGTCAGCTCAAAGCTATCTACAAGGATTCCGCCGATACCATCGTGGGCAACTGCGACACTACTTTGTTTCTGGGTGGTAAGGAAACGACCACTTTAAAGGAAATGTCTGAAATGCTTGGAAAGGAAACCATCGATCTGTACAACACCACGGACACAAGGGGAACCAGCCGGAGCTACGGCATCAATTACCAGAAGACAGGAAAGGAACTGATGTCCCGTGATGAGCTGGCTGTTATGGATGGCGGTAAATGTATCCTGCAGCTCCGGGGTGTAAGGCCGTTTTATAGTGACAAGTATGATATCACGAAGCATAAACGGTACTGTGAGCTGTCAGACAGTGACGAGCGTTTGGCATTTGACATTGAAAAATATGTCAGCCGCAGACTGGTTCTGAGAAAGGATGAACCAATCGAGGTCTTTGAGGCAGATGTCTCGGAGGAAGATATAACTGAATCAGAGAAGGAGTAGAGTTCTGTGGAGGTACAGAGCTCTTTTTCTTTCGAAATAATCAATCAAATATATGGAGGAAAAAGAATATGGCATTTTTCGCAAGTGCAGTACAGGTACTGCAGACTCTTGTAATCGCCCTGGGAGCAGGTCTTGGCATCTGGGGCGGCATCAATCTTATGGAAGGATATGGAAACGACAACCCCGGTGCCAAGTCTCAGGGCATGAAGCAGCTGATGGCGGGCGGTGGAGTTGCACTGATCGGAACAGTCCTTGTACCGATGCTATCCGGATTATTCGGTTAATCAAAGCGGGCAGGTTCGGGAAACCGGCCTGCCTTCGGAAGCTAAGTAAGGAGGAAGCAGCAGTTGTTTGATTTATTCGGAACAATTGAGGAGTGGATCAGAGGACTCCTCACAGGATTTGTATCGAGTAATCTGACTACCATGTTCGCTGATGTAAACGAGAAGACAGGAACCATTGCTTCGGAGGTGGGGCAGACTCCCCAGGGGTGGAATACAGGCATTTTTTCCATGATCCACAATCTGTCGGATTCGGTGGTTGTTCCTATTGCGGGACTGATCATCACCTTTGTGCTCTGTTATGAGCTGATCAGCATGATCATTGAGAAAAATAACATGCACGACATGGATACCTGGATGTTCTTCAAATGGTTTTTTAAGGCCTTTGTTGCCGTTTTTCTGGTAACAAACACCTTCAATATCGTCATGGCAATATTTGATGTCGGGCAGTCCATGGTCAATTCGGCAGCGGGAGTCATAGGAGGAAGCACCGCTATTGATATTGCCCAGACGATCACAGCCATGGAAACAGAGATGGCCACCATGGGCATCGGTGAACTATTGTCACTGACGCTGGAAACAGCGTTGGTATCGCTATGTATGAAGATTATCTCGATATTGATCACCGTCGTACTCTACGGCAGGATGATCGAAATATATCTTTACAGCTCGGTCGCTCCGGTTCCGTTTGCAACTATGACAAACCGGGAATGGGGACAGATCGGCAACAATTACGCACGGGGACTTTTGGCGCTTGGATTCCAAGGCTTTTTCATTATGGTGATCGTTGGTATTTACTGCGTGCTGGTCAATGAAATGACGGTTGCGGCCAATATTCATTCGGCACTGTTTTCCATCGCAGCCTATACCGTTGTCCTGTGTTTTGCACTGTTTAAAACGGGATCGATCAGTAAGTCGATCTTTAACGCACATTAATAGGACCGGGGATGGGAAGAACATCTCCGGTCGGAAAGGAAGGGAAGCTATGGCATATGTTCAGGTTCCAAAGGACCTGACAAAGGTGAAAAACAAGGTCATGTTCAATCTGACCAGGAGACAGCTGATCTGCTTTTCGCTGGCTGCAGCTGTGGGTGTTCCTGTGTATTTTCTCACCAGGAATACAATCGGAACCACGGTTTCGGCCTGTTTAATGGTTGTGATCATGCTGCCGTTTTTCTTCTTTGCCATGTATGAAAAGGATGGAAGACCTCTGGAGAAAATATTGCTCAATATCTGGAGGGCAAAGGTACAGCGTCCGGGGGTGCGTATCTATCAGACAAAAAACTTTTACGGAGTGATCCGGGAAGCGATTTATGACGAGGAGGTACTGGGAATTGGCAGTGAAGTCAGGGAAAAAGCATCCGGCAAAGGCAAATGATGTGATCGATGTGAAAACAAAGGTTTGCGAGAGCCGGGAAGTGAGCTCTGTGCTTTCGGCAGAGCAGAAGAAACGTATCGTAAAGCAGAAACAGAAGGCAAAAAAGGCCTCAAAGGTTCCCCATACCGTACAGGAATCCATTACCTATGAGGAAATGTTCAGGGATGGGATCTGCAGAGTAAAGGATCACTTCTACACCAAGTGTATCCGCTTTGGGGATATCAATTATCAGCTGGCACAGAACGAAGACAAGACAGCAGTCTTCGAATACTGGTGTGATTTTTATAATTACTTTGATTCCAGTATTTCCCTGCAGATTACCTGTATGAGCCAGTACGCAAATGTAAAAGAGATGGAAGGAAGCATCAACATTCCTTCTCAGGCAGATGAATTCAATGCGATCCGCGAGGAATATGACGGCGTGCTGAAAACGCAGCTTGCAAAGGGTAATAATGGTCTGCTTCGTAAGAAATATGTGACCTTTGGTATCGAAGCGGAGAGTGTGAAGGCGGCAAAACCGAAGCTGGAACGTATCGAAGCCGATATCATCAATAACTTAAAGGCAATGGGGGTTGCGGCGGAGAGCCTTTCCGGGTATGAAAGACTCAAAGTGATGTCCGGCATGCTGAATCCGGATGTGCAGGAGCCCTTTATCTTCAATTATGATCTGATTGCGAGGACCGGTCTTGGGACAAAGGATTTTATTGCGCCGACCAGCTTTGATTTCAGAGACAGCAGGATTTTTAAGATGGGCCGTACCTTTGGGGCAGTTTCCTATCTGCAGATCCTGGCACCGGAGCTTTCCGATAAGATGCTGGCGGATTTTCTGGATATGGATAATTCCATTGTGGTCAATCTTCATGTGCAATCCATCGATCAGGCAAAGGCAATCAGGCAGATCAAGCTTAAGATCACAGACCTGGATAAGATGAAAATCGAGGAACAGAAGAAAGCGGTTCGTTCCGGCTATGACATGGATGTGCTTCCGTCTGATCTTGTTACCTATGGCGGCGAGGCAAAGAAGCTTCTGGAGGATCTGCAGTCCAGGAATGAGAGAATGTTCCTTGTGACTGTGCTCATTATGAATACGGCAAAGACAAAGCAGAAGCTTGAAAACATTGTATTCCAGACAGCAGCCATCGCTCAGAAATACAACTGTTCGCTTAAGAGACTGGATTACCAGCAGGAACAGGGGTTGATGAGCAGCCTGCCGATCGGCTTTAATCAGATCGACATTCAGAGAGGGCTTACCACCTCAGCGACAGCGATCTTTGTGCCCTTTACCACAGAGGAGCTCTTTCAGAACGGAGAAGCCCTTTATTATGGCATCAATGCCATCAGCAACAACATGATCATGGCAGACAGAAAGCGCTTAAAGAATCCGAATGGCCTGATCCTCGGTACACCCGGTTCCGGTAAGTCCTTCTCAGCAAAACGAGAGATGACCAATGCCTTCCTGATTACCGGGGATGACATTATTATCTGTGATCCGGAGGGTGAGTATTCTCCTTTGGTGCAGCTTCTGAAAGGTCAGGTGATCCGCATCAGTCCGAATTCTGATCAGTATATCAACCCGATGGATATCAATATCAACTACAGCGAGGATGAGTCACCGATTTCCTTAAAGGCTGATTTCATCCTTTCTTTGTGTGAACTGATCGTGGGAAGCAAGACAGGGCTTGAGCCGGTGGAAAAGACCATCATCGACCGATGTGTCCGTATGATCTACCGGGATTATCTGGAGAAGCCGGATCCGGGGAATATGCCGATCATGGAGGATCTTTATGAATGCATTCTGGCACAGGAGGAACCGGAGGCGAAGAGAATTGCTACGGCGCTTGAAATCTATGTAAAGGGATCTCTGAATGTCTTTAATCACAGAACCAACGTGGATATCAATAACCGTCTGATCTGTTTTGATATCAAAGAGCTGGGAAAACAGCTGAAAAAGATCGGTATGCTGGTGGTTCAGGATCAGGTCTGGAACCGTGTGACCATTAACCGCGCCGAGCATAAGTCCACCAGGTATTATATCGACGAGTTCCATTTGCTTCTGAAGGATGAGCAAACGGCAGCCTATTCGGTAGAGATCTGGAAGCGATTCCGTAAATGGGGCGGTATTCCGACCGGTATCACACAGAACGTAAAGGATCTTCTGGCTTCTCGTGAGATCGAGAACATCTTTGAGAACAGTGACTTTATTTATATGCTGAATCAGGCAGGCGGCGACCGGCAGATCCTGGCGAAGCAGCTCAATATCAGTCCGCATCAGTTGAGTTTTGTGACAAACTCCAACGAGGGTGAAGGGCTGCTTTTTTATGGGAATACCATCATTCCGTTTAAGGATAAGTTCCCGAAGGATACTCAGCTGTACCGCATCATGACAACGAAACCGAATGAAACCGAAGGAGGACTTGAGAATGGTAATGAATAAGGATTTTGCAAAAGGCCACGACGCACTGGAGCTGATCGAAATTCCTGCAGTGGCTTTGACACAGCTTTTCTATGATGTGCAGATTCTGGCGAAGATGCATCAGCAGCTGATCCGGATGTATGAGAAGGAGAGCATGCTGAAAAAGCAGCATAAGGCCTATCTGTATGTGCGGGATCAGGCGGATGAAATGTGCCGGTTTGATAAGCAGCTGGTGGATGTGATCCTGGACCATTATGTGAATCCGAAGAAATATATGGATCAGGCCATCTGCTTTCACAACACTCTTCGGGACAAAGGCAGGGAGCACAATGATGACCGTACGAAGGAGAAGATGGATGTTTTCGATCTTCCTCACGGAATGGTGATGATGTCCACCGGTACCCTCGGTGTTATGCAGGATGATATGCTTGCCCTTACGGTTGCTGTCGATCAGCTGGCAGATGCTTTTCGGAGCATGGAAAAAGGCGGCGGCTGCAGCCGGAATGAGCTGGATCAGCTTGTCGGTTCTGCCTCGGAGCTTGCCAGGGATGTTTTTAACCGCTGGGATGATGCCGAGTTGGGTGAACTGGGGTAAGACAGAGGCTTTGGAGGTGGTTCAGATTGAGGGCTGAAACAGAAAAAGATGCATTACAGAAAGAATCCTTCCCGAAGGAATCAAAGTCCAGGGTTCAACAGAAACACAATTATCATAAAGCGGGTGACAGGGGGACGCTCCACAGGGATGAACCTGACATGCTGGAACTTGTCAGGGAAGAGCCGCCCGGGGCACCGGAGGAGAATTCTCCTCTTCAGGAACACTCTGTCAGATCGGCTCCGCGAGCCGAGGTCAAAGAGACTCCGCCTGAGGTAAAGAAGAAACAGCGGAAGCGTATTTATCGGGAAGAAAACAGAAAGCAGAAGGCCAGGCTTCATTTTGAGGATGATCCTGGTCTTTCTTCAACCGGTGAAGTGGTTACCCCTGTCATTGGAGCAACAGGAAGGAAGATTTCTACTGTGGCTCACAGAAAGGTGGATGAAGCGGAGGATGAGAACAGTGCGGTAGAAGCTGCTCACCGGGCGGAGGAAACTGCAGAAGGAGCCGCAGGAAGGCTTCGTACAGAAATAAGCGGTCATCGGGCATCGGGTAAAAGCACTTCCCCCCGATTGACAATGGAAAAGGCAGAGGCAGAAAGACAGTCAAAGCTTCAGTTTGGAAGTACAGCAAAAAGGGAGGCAGAAGGAAAGACCGCATCGACAAATCATGAGTTTCAGAAGAAGCGCTATAAGAAGGATTATGCCGGCAAAAAGAAAGACAGGATCTTTCGAAGAACTGCGGCTCAGGATGCTGCTTACAAAGCACACAAGGCAAAGAAAAAGGAAGAACAGGCAGCAAGAACGGCCGGGTTCTTCCGTCGTCATAAGATTCTTGGACTGATTTGTCTTAGCTTTGGTGTGGGCCTGGTCATGATTATTTCCATTGGTTCTGCAGGAGGAACCATGATTGCCGGAGGCGGATCTACAATCGTGCAGTCAACTTATCTGGCATCGGATGACGAGATCTATGCTGCGGAGGAATATTACTCTGCCATGGAGGATGCCCTGCAGGCACAGATTGACAATGTAAAACAAACCTACCCCGGATATGATGAATACAACTTTCAGGTGGATGAGATTTCCCACAGTCCGTACCAGCTGACCTCGTATCTGACGGTGCGATTTGGAAATTATATGGCTTCTGATGTGAAAGAGGAGCTGACCAGGATTTTTCAGGAGCAGTATCACATGAAGGTAGAGGGCTCAACGCAGACCATCACGGATACAAGGACGGTTCGTGTGGGAGAATCCCTGGGTTCGGTTGTGACCAGTGGATATTGTAACTGTTCCATTTGCTGCGGCAGATGGGCAGGCGGAGCAACAGCAAGCGGTGCTATGCCGCAGGCTAATCATACGATTGCCGTGGATGCACAAAATCCGATCGTCCCTATGGGAACCAGAATCGTTATGAACGGTGTGGAATATACCGTAGAGGATACCGGGAACTTTGCTCGTTATGGTGTTGCTTTCGATGTGTATTATGACAGTCATTCTGTAGCAAGTGCTCACGGTCATAAGACCTGGGAGGCTTATATTGCAGATGACAACGGAAGCCAGACCGTAGAGGTGACACAGACAAGAACTGTGCGGGTGCTGAACGTAACACTTACCAATAAAGGTTTTGATTCCGTCGCCAGAAATCGATTGGATTCGACAGAAGCCATCAACTGGTACAACATTTTAAACACTTCCTTTGGAAACCGGGATTACCTTTGGGATACCGCGCAATTTGCAGGCTATCAGCCTGGAGGCATGTCCTATGAGATTCCACCGGAAGCATTGTCGGATGCAAAATTCCGCAACATGATCATGGAAGCTGAAAAATATCTTGGTTATCCGTATGTCTGGGGCGGTGCCAGCCCGAGTACCAGTTTTGACTGTTCCGGGTTTGTAAGCTGGGTCATCAATCATTGCGGAAATGGATGGGATTACGGACGGCTGACGGCAGAGGGCCTCAGAGGCGTGTGCACTTATGTTCCGTCAAACCAGGCTAAACCGGGAGATCTGATCTTTTTCCAGGGAACCTATGACACGGAGGGTGCATCCCACGTGGGTATTTATGTCGGAAACGGCATGATGATCCATTGCGGAAACCCGATCCAGTACGCATCCATTGAGACCAATTACTGGCAGCAGCATTTTTACTGTTTTGGAAGATTACCATAAATATGGAGGATTTGAAATTGAATAAGAAGATCGTAAAGGTCCGCGAGGACATTAAGAAAACGAGGGCTCGTATCCGCGAGCTGGAGGAGTATCTGAAAACGCTTCTGGAGCTGGAACGGCAGCTCTGCGATGAAGAGATTGCCAGGGTCATTCGCGAGATGGCTGGAAAGGGCGATGTCATGGAGACACTTCACAAGCTTACGGAAGTTCAGAAAGAGGTTTATGCCGGTTCCGATTCCGGCAGGGAGGAGATGGAATATCATGATTAAGCTGAAAAAGAGATGGGCAGCAGGCATGGCTGCAGTGTCAATGGCCGCATTTATGGCCTGCGGAAGCACGACTCCGGTATTTGCTCAGTCCAATGAGAATGCCGATCAGAAGCAGAATCCGGCGGTCGTAGTGGAGGAAACAATCACAGAAGGGACAAAGGAGGAAGAGAATAACGAAAGTGAAACCTCTGCGAGTGACCGTGATGTATCCGGTGCATTAACACCGAATGGAAATCTCACTCTGGTGGATGATCTGGATGAAGAAGCTTCCGGAAAAATGCAGTTTATGACGGTCACTACCAGAGACGGCAGCTATTATTACATCGTCATTGATCGAAGCGGCAGCAGTGAAAACGTGTATTTTTTAAATGCTGTCGATACCATTGACCTTATGAATCTGATGAGTGATGAGGAAAAGGCACAGCTTGAAGAAAGTAAGGAGCCGGAGGCAGAAAATGTGATCACTCCGGAGGTCACGATCTCTGGGCAGGAAGAGAAGCCGGATCCGGAACCTGAGACAGCACCGGTAAAAGAAAACCAGGTCAATTCAGCACTTCCGATGCTTGGAATCTCTGCTGCCATCGGTGCTTTGATCGCAGGGGCATACTACATGCTGAAGATCAGGCCGAAGAAGAATCGGACCGGCATCGATGAGGACCGTGAGTTCTATGATGACGACGGGTACGAGAACGAAGATGAAGTGCCGGAGGAAGAAGAAAACGAAACGGAAGAGTAAGTTGATGACAGGTCGTTTGCCGGAGGGTAAGCGGCCTTATCTTTTGTCGAATTTTGGAGGAAATGAATGATGGCAAATGAGAAAAATGTGATGCCTGCGGATGTTCCTGATTTTGTAATGGAAGCTGAGGCTGCCATGGCGGCCGGGGAATTCTTTGATGTGGGGGCAGAGCAGGAAGTAACGATCAAATTCGGAAAGGGCCTGATGGGAGAGCCCTTTACCTCAAAGAACGGGAAAGAGCTTGTGGAGATCAGGATCCCCAATGCGGATCCGTCTGACAGTCGGCCCTGGGAGTCCTTTGTGATATCTCCGAAGATGGTCCATGAAAATCAGTTTGGAAAGGGGCTTTGGATGAAGCTGCCGGAAGCCGGAAAGACCAGACTTGCCCGCAATGTAAGTACCGGTAAGGACGAAAATGGGAAATATATCTGGAAGATTGAATACAGAACCATCTCTAACGGTGAGCTGAAAGCCCTTTTAGAGGCCTATAAAACACGGGAATCCGTGCTGGGAAAGCTCTCGGAAAAGAAGGAAGCAGCGGCGGCTGTTCCCGGGAAATCTGTTAAGAGTCAGGCGAAAAAGCAGGAAGAAGCTCTTTAGGAGGAATGTGAATGAGTGCAAAGAAAAATAAGTTTAAGCGTATTGTCGCAGGGGTATTAAGTGCTCTGGCAATCGTAGGAACGGTTCCCTGCAGCGCTTTTGCGGCGGACGGAACCGCCAATATCGTCTTTTCCTATGTGTACCAGTCCAACGGATCCCAGGTTATGTTCCAGGATTCCTTCGTTGGAACACATGGATCGGACGGCGGGGCAGGAAAACCGGCGACACAGATCTATGCCAATGGCGAGGAAGCCTACTGTATTGAACCGGGTGCCAGCCTTCATACCGGTGACACCCTGACAGCGAATGCATCCGATACCTGGAATAACCTTGGCTCTGCTAAAAAGAATGCCGTAAAAATGGCACTTGCCTTTGGTAAGCCGGGAAATGCAGGAGCACTTGGCGGCTCCGGTGATGCAAAGCACCTTGCCACCCAGATGCTTGTCTGGGAATTTGTTACCGGGTATCGGGATGCCGTCTCCTATGACAGAACAAACAGCAGCATTTTCAATGCCTATTGTAAGAACGGAGCCAACAGTGAGGTGGCAGCAAACTACAATGCAATCGTAAGCGCTATGAAAAACTGGAATGTGAAGCCAGGCTTTGCCAACGGCAGCACTTACAAAATGAAGTGGCAGGATGGAAAATATATCCTTTCCATTACCGATCCGAACGGTGTTTTAAGCGGATATTCCGTATCATCCAGCGACAGCAATGTGAAGATCAGCAAGTCCGGGAATACCATTACTTTGATTTCAGATCAGTATATTGCGAAGGATCCGACCATTACACTGACCAAATCATCCAACATTTCTGCAAGTGCTGTTCTGGTTCCCTATGGCAGTCCGACATTACAGGATGTTGTAACCGGTGTGGCAAAGGCAGCGGATGTTACAGCGGACTTTAAGGTCAGTACTCCGGGAGGAACCTTGAAACTTAAAAAAACCAGTGAGGACGGCATTGTTTCAGGTGTAAAGATGACCATCAAGGGTGAAGGCTTTATCAAAACCGTGACAACCGGAGAAAACGGTGAGGTGTCTGTGGAAGGGTTGATTCCTGGAAGCTATACCGTTACAGAGGCCGTTGCCAGCTGCTATGAGCCCCAGGCAGAGCAGACGGTAACGATCACTTCCGGCGAGACGGCAACCGTGAAGTTTGCCAATGTCTTAAAACGGGGGGATCTTTCTGTGGCCAAGACCTCGGAGGATGGTTTTGCGGAGGGAATGAAATTTCGCCTTTACGGAATCAGTGCCTCCGGAACCAATGTGGATCTCTATGCGACAACGGATAAGAACGGTGTTGCAACTTTCAAGAATGTGCTGATTGCCGGGGTATCCGGTTATACTCTGGAGGAAGTGGATACAGCGATCCGCTATGTCATTCCTGAGAATCAGAATGTGACGGTTGCCTGGAAGGAAACAACCGGTGCATCCGTCAACAACATCCTCAAGAAGTTTAATGTCACTATTGTAAAGAAAGACGCCGAAGTACAGACGCCTCAGGGAGACGCAGCTCTGGTAGGTGCCGTTTATGGTATTTATCATGACGGTGAGCTGATTGATACTTACACTACTGATAAAAACGGCAGCTTCACCACCGATTATTATGTGTGCGGCAATACTTGGACCATCCGGGAGATCACTCCTTCCGAAGGGTATCTTTTGGATGAGAAGGAATACCACGTAGGTGCGGATCCTGAAAATTACACAGTGGAGCTTAACTCTGCACCATCCCTTACATCCCATGAACAGGTGATCAAGGGAAATGTTGCCATTATCAAACACAGTGATGATGGCTCTACTCAGATCGAAACACCGGAGGAAGGTGCTGCATTCCAGATCTATCTGACAGCGGCAGGCAGCTTTGAAAATGCAAAGGAATCGGAACGGGATACCCTTGTCTGCGATGCCGATGGATTTGCTCAGTCAAAGGATCTTCCTTATGGTATCTACACCGTGCATCAGACTGAGGGGTGGGAAGAAACCGAGTTCATGAGAGATTTCACGGTATTTATCAGAGAGAACGGAAGAACCTATAAGTATCTGATCAACAATGCCCCTTACAGTGCTTATATCAAGGTGGTAAAGGCAGATAAGGAAACCGGCAGGACGATTCCCCTTACCGGAGCCGGCTTTGAGATCTACAACGCATCGGGCGAAAAGATTTCCATGAGTTACACGTATCCGACACTTACGACTGTAGATACCTTCTATGTCAGCGAGGATGGTTATCTGATCACTCCTCAGAAACTGGAAATCGGAGAGTATTCTCTGGTTGAGGTGCAGGCACCCTATGGCTATGTCCTGGATTCCACACCGGTTCCTTTTACAGTGACTTCCAAAAACAATGAAGATCTGGAAGGACTGACTGTGATTTCTGTTACCGCATATGACCAGGCACAGAAAGGAACCATTTCCATCACAAAATCCGGTGAGATATTTGCTTCCGTAAATGTAGCCGGGGAGGAAGGTGTCCTTGATAAGGAAGGCAGCTGGGGCGTTATTGATCCTGTTTATTCTGCAGTCTATGAAGAAAAGGCGCTTTCCGGAGCCGCCTACCAGGTCATTGCTGCAGAAGATATCGTAACCGGTGACGGAACGGTACGTGCAGAAGCTGGCGAAATGGTTGCTGAGATCACAACCGATGAGGATGGCTTCGCAAAGACAGGCGAGCTGTACCTTGGGAAATATAAGATCGTTGAGATCCAGGCGCCGGATGGATTCGTATTGAATACCGAAGCACAGGAGGTGGAGCTTATTTATGCCGGTCAGGAGATCAGTGTAACGTCCACATCCACAAGCTTTATCAATGACAGGCAGAAGCTTGAGATGTCTGCGAAGAAGGCTATGGAACAGGATGAACTTTATCAGATCGGAATGAATGGTGAGATCACAGCCGTATCCTTTGGCCTTTATGCCAGGGAAGAACTGATTGCCGCAGATGGCAGCAAGATTCCGGCAGATGGCCTGATGGAGATTACATTTGCAGATGAAGAAGGAAATGTTCGCTTCCGGTCGGATCTGCCGTTCGGAAGCTACTACGTGAAAGAGCTTACCACGGATATCCATTACGTATTAAGTGATACCATCTATGAAGTAAATTTCCGATATGCAGGTCAGGAGACAGCACTCCAGACTGTTGTTCTGAACAAAGGAAATGGCATTGAAAATGAATTGAAATACGGTCATGTCGAAGGCCTGAAGGTCAACGATGAGGTGGCAGATGGAGAGGAAAAAGGCATGGCAGGTGCTGTTTTTGGCATTTTCAGGGAAGGAACCATGGAGCTTACTGCAGAACATGCCATTGCAACCGCAGCTTCCGATGAAAATGGCGAGTTTGTATTTGAGAAGGTTCCTTATGGTGATTATCTGGTAGCAGAGCTTGAAGCGCCGGAAGGATATGTATTATCTGATGCCAGACATTTCCTATCAGTGACCTTTGATAAACAGGTTATCGGCCTGAAGGCGATCAATTATCCGATCATTGGCAGTGTGGAACTGACTAAGGTGGATAAGGATTATCCGGATAATCACCTGGCAGGTGCTGTGTTTGAAGTTTATGCAGACTCCGATGAAAATGGTGAGCTCGGCGAAGATGATATTCTCCTTGGAGAAATGACAGAGTGCGAAGGCGGTATTTACCGCATGGATGGACTCCGTTACGGTAAGTACCTGGTGAAGGAAAAGACTGCGCCGGAGGGTTTCGTTTTAGATGAAAATGTTTATGAGTTCGAAATCATTGAGGATGGTCAGTGCCGGATAATCGAAAACGAGGCAGGCGTTGGCTTTGTCGATCAGGTGATGAAGGGCAAGATCAGTATTTTCAAAACAGACAAAGCAAGCGGAGAAAAGCTTGTCGGTGCAGGCTTCCGAGTATGTGACCAGGAGGGAACTGTTGTTGCAGAAGGCAAGACCGGCGAGGATGGTATCGTAACCTTCGAACTTCGTTACGGAGATTATACAGTAGCTGAATATGAAGCGCCGGAGGGTTATGTGCTTGACGATACTCCCTATGCCTTCAGCATTACCGGTGATGGACAGGAAATCACGGTAGATATGGCAAATACCAGAATTAAAGGCACACTTGTGATTTCCAAGGTGGATGCAGATACCGAAAAGCTTCTTCCGGATGCAGGCTTTAGAATCTATGGTGCTGATGGTGAGACTGTCATCAAAGAGGGATATACGGATAAAAATGGTGTGGCGGAATTTGAGTTGGAATTCGGCAAATACTTCTATCAGGAGTTTGATGCACCGAAAGGCTATCAGATCGACGATACCATGTATGAGTTCTCTGTTTCTGAGGACGGTCAGCTGATATCCGTTGTTATGGCAAATCAGCTTGAAGAGAAACCGAAGGAGAACACTCCAAAGCCGGAGACCGCGAAACCCGCTGTGACTTCCAATTCTGCCGATGGACCTAAGACCGGGGACGATGCCAATGTCCGACTCTGGACCGGAATTGCTGTCAGCGCGTTAGCCGCAGTCGTGGCAGGAGTTTATATCATCTGTCGGGGAAAAAAGAGGGATGAAGAGGACAACTAAACGAAAGATTGCCAGAGCGGCTGCGGTATGTCTGGTCCTTACAGGACTTGTCACGGCGGCCTGCTTTGGCTGGAAAGCCTTCAGCACACAGCAGGAATATGAAGCAGGCGATGAAACCTATAAAGAGCTTGCTGAATTGGTAAGAGTGAAGGAGCCGGATGAAAGTCCGGCTTCTTCTGAAAACGAGGCAGAGAATACGGAGGAAGAAATCTTATCTATCAATTCGGATTCAATAGTCAATCTGGAGGTGGCTCAGGAAGTGAATGGCGATATCGTTGCCTGGATACATTCTCCGGATACGGTGATCGATTATCCGGTCTGTCAGGGAGAGGACAATGTTTATTACCTGTCTCATCTGGCGGACGGAACCTATAACCGAAATGGCTGTCTGTTCATAGACTGCGAGAATGCGGAGGACTTCTCAGATGATAACACGATCATCTACGGTCATCATATGGCAAGCGGGAAGATGTTCGCGACTCTTATTAAGTATGCGGATCAGGGTTATTACGAGGACCATCCGGTTATGAATCTGACGGTAGGAGATCAGCAGTATCAGCTGGAGATATTCTCCGGATATGTGACTACGGCAGATTCCAGTGCTTACAGGATCAACTGCGGAAGCAAGCATGATTTTTCTGAGTGGCTGAGGGAGATATGTGGAAAGTCTGATTTTGTGGCGAAGGAAATGGCGATCCATACATCAGATCGGATCGTGACATTGTCTACCTGTGCGTATGATTTTGAGGATGCCAGGTATGTGGTGCATGGGAGAATACACATGGGAAATTAAGCCTTCAGTTAATTTTTTACAATTATAGTAGTTCTAAAGAACAAATAAATGATTTATAGATTCTGTATGAGCTGAAATGCAGAAGATATAATGTCTTTAGAACAATCAATCGTTCAGAAGGAGGTGCTGCAATGGATTTGAAAGCGGTTGGTTTGCGAATAAAAGAAGCAAGAGAAGCGAAAAATCTTACTCAGGAGGATCTGGCAGCCCTCGTTGATTTAAGTCCGACACATATCAGTGTGATAGAGCGCGGAGTAAAGACTGTAAGACTGGATAAATTTGTGGCAATTGCAAATGCACTCGATGTTTCTGCGGATAAACTTTTAGTTGATGTTGTGACACGATCTGTCGATGGTGTAGCAAATGAATTATCACAGGCTATAAAGAAGTATCCGGTAGACGAACAAAAGAGAATAGTCAAAGCTGTAAAGGCTTATGTTGAGGATTAAAAGAAGGGTGTTTTATATGCCCTTCTTTTTCTCTGTCTTTTTGTGTCGATATTTGTCTGCAAAAAAATATGTATTTATAGGTCTAAATATGATATATTAGTTCTAAAGAACAAATAATTATACTTTCAGAAGAGGGAGGTTCCTATGAATATGAATGAAATCATTAGGGAGGTAGCCAGAAGATATAATACAACGCCGGAGAAAGTATACGCTGAAATGCAGATTGCAATAGACGCTGCGTTAATGAACAAAGATCCAGAAATTCAAAAGGAGTGGGCTAAGGTTCCTTTCAGTGGGGAGCGTCCCGCCCCGGAAGATGTTATTATATACTTGGCTGATAAGCTGAATAAGCTGCGGAATACCGTTTCATAAAACATTTTGGAAGATTTATGATTCAGGCACTTTTTGAATGTAGTAATAAAATCATCCAGGTCGTTTGCCTCATAAGGTAAGCGGCCTTTTCTTTTTGGAGGAGGTGATGGCTGCTTGAGCAGCATAATCTATTTCGGGTCGATTTTCCTGGCCAAGGTCCTGGACAACGCCCTCAGTACAACAAAAACAATATTGATCCAGAGAAGTCGGTGGTTACTTGCAGGAATTGCAGTTGTGATCTCCGACTTTATTTATTTTTGGGTCACCAAACGCGTGGTGTCTTCTGACAGCATGACCGCCATTCTGGTGGTATCTCTGGCCGGCGGTGTGGGCTGTGCGGTCGCCTGCCTGCTCAGTGATAAGCTGTCCAAAGACAGAACCTATGTGAATGTGATTATGTCGGATGAGAAGGAAGCCATGATGGAACTCCGAGATTTTCTGGCAAAGCATCATATCACGAACGTTACTGCAGACAGCTACACCTTGGACTGGGATCAAAAGACGATCACGATTACGGCTTATGCGGAAACGAAGGCGGAGAGCCGATTGATCAATGACTATATTTCAGAAAGTCCGCTGAAGTTTAAGCGTGTGATTCAGAAAGTGTAAGATGGAGGGAAAAAGAATGCAGCTTGTTATTGCTGAGAAACCGAGTGTGGCGCGGTCAATTGCCAATGTCATCGGTGCCTACAAGCGGGAGGATGGTTATCTGGAGGGCTCCGGATATGTTGTTTCCTGGTGTGTGGGACATCTGGTGGAGCTGGCACAGCCGCAAGTATATGATGAACGCCTTGGAAAATGGCATATTGAGAATCTGCCGATTCTGCCGGACACCTGGAAATATCAGGTGTCAGACGGTACGAAGAAGCAGTTTTTTATTTTGAAAAAGCTCATGGAGAAAAAGGATGTGACAGAGATCGTGGCTGCGACTGATGCAGGGCGGGAGGGCGAGCTGATTTTTCGTCTGGTCTATGAGCAGGCCGGATGCAAGAAGCCGTTTAAGCGATTATGGATCAGTTCTATGGAGGACAGTGCCATCCGGGATGGTTTTGAAAATCTGAGAAATGGCCATGATTTTGATCTTCTCTATGAAGCAGCGCAGGCAAGATCCTGGGCGGACTGGCTGGTAGGCATAAACGGAACCCGGCTGTTTACCGGGCTTTATGACAGGAAGCTGACAGTTGGCCGTGTTCAGACACCGACACTTGCCATGCTTGTTGAAAGGCAGAAGCAGATCAATGGTTTTCAAAAGCAGAAATACTGGAACGTGCATCTAGATCTGGACGGCCTGGATGTGGTGAAGGAAAAAATATTTGATCGGGCAGAAATGGAGACGCTTGTTGAAAAATGTCAGAATCAGTCGGCAACGGTTACCTGCGCCAGGAGTATGGAAAAGACTGTCAGTCCGCCAAAGTTATATGATCTGACTACGCTTCAGAGGGAAGCCAACCGTTACTATGGATATACAGCCAAAAAAACACTGGAATATACCCAGAGCCTGTATGAGAAAAAACTGGTGACGTATCCGAGAACGGACAGCCAGTTTCTGACAGAAGACATGGCTTCTACCACGGAGCAGATGGTCCATGTGGTGAAGCGGGTGTTTGACATGTTTCGTCAAAGTCCGGCAGAAATCGATATATGCCGGGTTTTAAATAACAGTAAGGTGTCCGATCACCATGCCATTATCCCGACGGCAGAAATTGAAAATCAGGATCTGTCTGCACTTTCTGAGGGAGAGCGGGATATCTTGCTGCTGATTTCTGTGCGGCTTTTGATGGCAACCGGAGTGAAGCAGCGGATCACGGAAACAGAGATCAAGGTCAGCTGCGGAGGGGAGGAGTTTTTTGCAAACGGGAAAACAGTTCCTGATCCAGGCTGGAAGGCTTATGAAGAGCAGTTTCGAAAAATGAGAAATCTTGAAGCTTCGAAAGCGGAGAAGCATATTCCGTTATTGTTAAAAGGCCAGACTTTCGATGGTGTAAGTGCCTTGTCAACAGAGCATTTTACCAGTCCTCCCCAAGCATATACAGAGGATTCTTTACTTTCTGCCATGGAAACCGCCGGAAATGAAAGCTTTGACGAGGATACCGAGAAAAAAGGACTTGGAACACCGGCTACCAGAGCAGAGATGATCGAAAAGCTGGTGCGAAACAGCTATGTTCAGAGAAAGGGAAAACAGCTGATTCCCACGGAGGATGGGATTGCTCTGGTACAGGTTTTACCGGAGGCGGTAAAGTCACCAAAGCTCACCGCTGATTGGGAGAACGCATTAAAGCAGATTGAGAAAGGAGCGATTTCGAAGGAAGAATTCATGTCTGGAATCACGGATATGGTGAAAGCATTGGTGACGAAATACGGAGGCGCAGAAAGAAAACGGGAAAATCCGTTTTCCGAAAGTGACAGTGGAAGGTCGCAGCGGGAGGTGATAGGAATATGTCCCCGCTGCGGTTCTTCTGTTTTTGAGGGAACGAAGAGTTTCTTTTGCAGCAGCAGAGCGTGCAGCTTTTGCCTTTGGAAGGAAAACAAGTGGCTGACCTCCATGAGAAAGAAGCTCACGAAAAAGATGGCCGTCGCCCTGTTAAAGGATGGCCGTGTGCACGTATCCGGATTTTACTCCGAGAAGAAAGGACGCAATTTCGATGCAGATCTTGTGATGGAGGATACCGGAGAGCGTGTGAACTACTCATTGGATTTTAGCGGCAAGAAAGCTGCTAAGCAAAAAGAGAAAGGTTAAAAGGGTGTATTTATGGATTACAGAGAATTTGTAGACCAGGTGACGAAGGATCTGAAGGAAGTGCTTTCGGATGAGTTTCAGGCGGCAACCGTTACTGCCCGCCAGGTGGATAAGCTCCAGGGAGAGTCTTATTATGGCATCTGTGTTCAGCCGGAGGGCTCCAACATCGGTGTTACGATGAATGTGCAGGGATCTTATGAGAAGTATCAGAGAGGCGCTTCCTACAATGAGGCTGTTCATGAGATCGTCGGTTTGATTGAGGACGGAATGAGAAATCATCCAAATGTCAGAATGTCCGAGCTCATGGATTATGATTCCATGAAGAGCAAACTGATGGTTCAGGTGGTTCCGACGAAGGGCAACGAGGAAATGCTTTCCGGGATTCCCCATAAGGAACAGGAGGATATGTCTCTGGTGTACCGTTTTGTGTTTGACAGCAATAAAAACGGAATGGCATCCACAGTGGTGACCAATCAGATCCTTCAGCAGTATGACATTACGGCGGATCAGCTTCATGCAGATGCAATGACCAATGCCCCGGAGAATTTTCCCGCAAGGATCCGCAGTATGCAGGAGGTTCTCTCTGAAATGATGGGAATTGAGCCGGATATGCTGCCGGATGAAGGCGGTATGTTTGTGGCTACCTGTAATAGCGGGATGAATGGTGCAGGCTGCATCTTTTATCCGAATTTTATGGAGGAAGCTGCGGAAAAGCTTAACGGAGACTTCTTCATTCTCCCTTCCTCTACCCATGAGGTGATTTTACTTCCGGATAATGGTGCTATGGACTACCGAGAGCTTGAGAGCATGGTAAGGCAGATCAATGAAACGGAGGTCCAGCCGCAGGATCGTCTGTCGGATTCTGTTTACCATTACGATTCCCGGGACAAGGTCTTTGAGAAGGCTCAGCGTTTTGATGAGCGTATGCAGGCAAAGAAGGCCGAAAAGGAACATCCGAAGGAGAAAGAATCCCTGAAGGCCAGACTGGATGCAAAGAAAAAAGAAGCTGTGAATCTGGAGGGCGGCAAAAAAGCCTCTCACAAAGCGCAGACTGCGGAATTATAAGGAGGAGATGGAGATGAGCGAAATGACAGGAAAAAGAATGTGTGCCTATGTGGAAGGCGTGAATCAGATGATGAAGGGAAAAGAGCAGCCGGAAGGGGCTGCTTCTTCTGTGTCCATCAGGAATGCTAAAAGAGGTCTCGGAACGGGTGGCGGATGCCTGAGATGAAATTATCGAAATCTGAGCGGGAGACGATTATCCTCTTCAATGAAAAAGAGGAGCAGGCGTCTGTCTATACTTACAATCTCGAACTCCGGTCACAGCTGGATGAGCTTTGCAAAAATCAACCGGCGCGGGTGGAGTTTGTGAGATCCAATTCCTGGGGTGGAAGAACATACCTTATCCCAAAGAAATGGATCAAAATCAAACCACCGCGGGTGCTTTCCGAGGCTCAAAAACGTGTTCTGGAAGACATGAACAGGGCCAGACGAGAAAAGAAAAAGTGATTGTATCGGGGATAGGTCCTGCGGGGCTTATCCCCATCTTATTTTTTGGAGCGTGAGCTCCGGAAAGGAGGGCATATGGCTGAAAATAAGCAGTATGACCGCATGAAGGAAATCACGGATCAGCTGGAAGCGGGAATTTCCGAGCTTTTTAATTCGGAACAATACAAGCAGTGGCTGACCACCATGAGCCGTTTTCATGATTACAGCCTGAACAACACGCTTTTGATTGCCCTGCAAAAGCCGGATGCTACATTAGTTGCCGGTTATACGACCTGGCAGAAGCAGTTTGGGCGACAGGTCAATAAAGGCGAAAAAGGAATTCGCATTCTTGCGCCTACACCTTATAAACAGAAGATCGAGGTGGACAAGACGGATCCAAATACAGGCGAGATCCTGATGAATCCGGATGGTTCTCATCAGAAGGAGATCCAGGAGGTGCTGTGCCCTGCCTTTAAGGTTGTTTCCGTATTTGATGTCAGTCAGACGGATGGAAAAGAATTGCCCTCCATTGGTGTAAATGAGCTGACCGGCGATGTGGAGCAGTATGAGATGTTCTTTGAAGCCTTGAAACGTTCCTGCCCGGTTCCGATAAAGTTTGAAAAGATCAATGGAGGAGCCAAGGGCTATTACCATCAGGTGGAGAAACGGATCGCGATCCAAGAAGGAATGAGTCAGATCCAGACGGTGAAAACCGCAATTCATGAAATGGCACATCAGAAGCTGCATGCGATCGATCCGGACAAAAAGGTGTCGGATCAGAATCTAGAAAATATCTCCCGGGGAGGCAAAGAGGTGGAGGCGGAATCCGTAGCATATACTGTATGCCAGCATTACGGCATCGATACTTCGGATTACAGCTTTGCCTATATCGCAGGCTGGTCAAAGGGAAAGGAGACTCCGGAGCTGAAAGCATCGCTGAATACAATCCGAAAGGCTGCATCAGAAATGATCAATGACATTGACGGGCATATGCAGGAGCTTCTGTTACAAAAAGCGAACGAACAGGAGCATTCGCAAGAGCATAATCAGCTGGAAGCAGCCTACCGACTGGGGGACCATTATCTGGAAATTCATGAGGCTTCGGATGGAAGCTGGGATTATACCGTATACGGGCATAATTACAGAGAAGTAGATGGCGGACAGATCAGTGATTCGGAAACCATGACCATTACGACGGCTGCAAAGGAGATCGCAGATTTCTATCAGCTTTCCCGGTATCCGCTGGAAGAGATGGACCGGGAGCGGCTTGCAGAACTGACGAAGCTTTACAATCCGACATTGTCCGACAATCAGATACAATTTATGGCGAATGTTGTCGAACAGGGCTTTGATCCAAAGGCCTACTGGGTAGGTGGTAAGGCCATGGACCTGACGGCACAGAGATTATCTTCAGAGGAGATGGATGATATTCAATATCAGGTGAAGATCGACAGTCTTCCGAAGATGCTCTATTCTTCAGAACAATGGCATGAGATCGAAGCCGGAATTGCCGAAAAGGTGGATATAACGATATATGCTGATCCGGCATTTTCCCCGGAGCAGATGAGTTTGCTTCATGGGGCATTGAATGCAGAGTATTACGGGCATCTGAAACGAGAGGATGTGTTATGTGTGGCTGATCCTAATAAATCTGTTGACGAAATTCGACAGGAATTGTATTCCCTTCGACGGGATCCGATAACGGGGGAACGAGCAATATCGCAGGCTGTTGAGAGGACACAGACAGTAAAAAAGAAATCTTTGCTGGCAGATCTTCATGAGAAGCAGGCTGTGGTAAAAGGAGATAGTAATCCCAAAGGGCAGAATAAAAGCAAATCGAAGGAGATGGAATGATGATGTTTAATGTGGAGGAGCAGAATTTACTTGCTTTATTTCGTACGGGATCCAGAAAGGCCACCATCAATGACTTCAAGATGATGCTGGATCACATAAATGATAAGGAACTGGAGGAAGTGTGCCGGCATGTGCTCGACAAGCTCAGTAAAATGAGCGACGAGGAATATGCGGCACTGGATTTAGAATCGGATGAGGGTTTTGAATATGGAGAGTAAAAAACAGGTTGGTGCCTTTGAGCTTTTTCAATTGAAGGATACACCGGAAAATAAAGATTTACATTTCGAGTCCTATGATCGCCTGACAAAGCATGGTCATTCTGCAAATCAGGATAATTACGATCAGGTCTACACAGGTGCGCTGTTTGCAGGAGAAACTCTGGATAGTATCTATGAGCGCTTTAATCTGCATCATCCGGATGATTTCAGAGGACATTCGCTTAGTGTGAGTGATGTTATTGTAATCCATAAAGATAATCGTGATCAGGCTTACTATGTGGATTCGTTTGGATTTAAGCAGGTGCCGGAATTCTTCGCAGACAATCCGCTGAAAAAGGTAGAGGAGATTCTGGAAGATGATTATGGAATGATCGACGGCATTATCAATAACGGAGACCGCCGAAAGGAAGATGACGAGAAGAAGCCTTCGGTTAGGGATAAGCTGCAGGAGAAAAAGAAAGGGGCTGCGGAGGCTGAGAACAGCATGCCGAAGCCCACGGAAGCGGTGAAAAAGCAGGAAGCGGAATTAGAGTAAAGTGAACCCGGTCCGGGATGCCAGTATCGGAATGGTGCTGGTGTCCCGGGTCGTTTTTTTGTTTAAAGGTGTCGCGTAAAGGTGACAATACATGGATTATATCATTGCTATTGTTTCAATTGTGGATTATAATGGACAGAAGAATATGACGTACTGGAGCTAATAGTGACGTCCAGAAGCAAGGTAATAAATGACATCATGGAGTTCTTGGCTCTATGGTGTTTTTTTGTTATTTTGAGAATTAACTTTTCAAAGGAGTTGGATTTTATATGGTAAATGCGGAATTGCAACATAATCCTTATCTATTGAAGACAGAAGTAAAATTTAATGGACAAAGTCCTAAAATAAATTGTCAAATTGAAAAATATGAAAATAAGCTATTGTCTGACTGGGTAAAGGCTGTTCCTGGAGTGTTTTATGATGAAATGAATGGATACGATTTTGATCTGTTTTTTTCTGGTACAGAATATGATTTTGAAAATCTGAAGATGACATTTGCAAATATGGGTGTCTTGCCTGAACAGGTAAGGATTATTATGCGTAATGAACTAGAAGATGCGGAAGTCAAAAGTAAAGAGATTAAGGAGTTGCTTGAATGGTTGAGCATTAATAGAAACAGGCAGTTTGATTTTGATGCATTTTATGATGTCAACAAAGATGTATTTGAGGAAACTTTTACTTGTGTTGTTGTCAGAGGAAAAGAAGAAGTAACCGAAGATTTACCATTTACTCTTGAGAATATAAAAAGTGTGGACGAAATAGTTGGGACTAATCTAACAAATGTTCCTGTTGTATTTATAATTGAACCAGATACCATTCAGCTTTTCAGAAGGGATTTGTTGTCACTAACAGAACGAAAAGATATTGAACAAAAACAATTGTTTTTCTTTATTTCGCCGACAATGGATAAAGAATATGTCGTTCGCTTTATTTGCGATCTCGGTATTGAAGATCCTCAGCTGATTACGAGCATAAGCGATGGAAGTGTGACGACTTATATAAAGAATTATCCGATGGTGGCATATGTTGGCGAAGTGATTCGGATTTTTGAACACGAAGTAAATGTAATGGATGCTTGCTTAAAAGAGAAAAATGAACAGAGTGCAATTGAGAATGTAGAAGTCTATGAACAGATTTCATCTTTAGAAGAAATTATTGAAAAAATTAAAGAGTCGGATGATCACTTTGTTAACTTGGATTGCTATTCGGGAGGAAATCGGTTCAGTGATCTGCAAAGCGAACTGGAGGACTCTATAAGAAAATGGAAAAGCCGAAAAATCAAGGTTGTTGGAAATATTGAAATAGACCGCAATGCGACAGATTATGAACAGGACCTGAACAGATATATAAATGATTTTTACAAGAATGCAATCGAGTATTATCATCTGGAGAAAAGCAGAATTGAAAACGAATTCCGTGAGGTATATCTAAATCAGCCGTTAGATCCAGAATATCATCCAGATGGAGCGTAAGCGCCAAATATTCCTGCGGATTTTCTTATCTCCTGGATTCCTCTATAATTGTAAATGAAAGATAGTTAGACTATTTCACTACAATTACGGAGGATAGGTTATGACAGCTACACGCAAA
>NZ_JASGBQ010000028.1 GCF_030053595.1 Fusibacillus kribbianus | reverse complement strand
TCCTATGCTTTTATATTTGTGGTTTGCAGACCTACTTTTATTCTAGCATAGGAGTACTTTAATCTAAAGAACTGCCCTCCCCCTGCATAGCAGGGGGTTTATTTTTACTGTGACACAATGAAAGTGCGTCCGGAATTGTTTCCTGACGCACTTTATCAATGATTCGGATTTACAAATTATGACAGAAAAATCAGAAGTTGCCAGTGTATTATTCCTCCGCATGCACATAATAAGCGTGTAACAAAAAACTACCGAAAAGGAGGTGCTTCACATGTCTGGAAAAAATTCAGGAAGCAATCAGGTAAATGTACCCGAAGCAAGAGAGGCTATGGACCGTTTCAAAATGGAAGTGGCAAATGAGCTTGGTGTACCCTTAAAGAATGGTTACAACGGTGACCTCACCTCTTACCAGAACGGCTCTGTCGGGGGCTATATGGTTAAGAAGATGATCGAGGAGCAGGAAAGACAGATGGCCGGTAAATAAACCGGAAATCTGAATGAGATTCGAAGGAATCTCTGATGAAAAGCCGGAAAGACAGCGCAGAAGGCAGAAATGCTTTTTACGCTGTCTTTCCTTTATTGTGATTTTGTTAATGAAATACTTGATTGCGGGAACAATCCATACTATAATAAAACGTGTTAATCAATCCGGAGAGCGGATTGAAAATACCTAATCGGAATGAGGAAATTCAAATGAGAGTAATCGCAGGGACAGCCAGACGGCTGCCTTTGAAAACTCTGGATGGGCTGGATACCAGACCGACCACAGACAGAATCAAAGAGACACTTTTTAATATGCTGCAGGCAGATGTGGGCGGCAGCCGGTTTCTGGATCTTTTTTCCGGCAGCGGTGCCATCGGGATCGAAGCGCTGAGCCGCGGCGCCAGGGAATGCGTCCTGGTGGAAAACAACAGAAAGGCGGCGGCCTGTATCCGCGAAAATCTGGCTTTTACCCATTTGGCTGAAGGTGCAGAGCTTATGGAATGTGATTCGCTGACTGCCATCCGTCGTCTGGCGGATACGGGAAGTGAAGTTTTTGATATTATTTTCATGGATCCTCCTTATGGGAAAGAATTGGAAAAAGAAGCAATTCTTGCCCTGAGCCACACAAAACTGGTGGATGAGATGACGGTGATCGTGGCGGAGGCCAGTTTGGATACGGACTTTTCCTGGGTGGAGGATACGATTTTTACCGTGACCCGTGAAAAGCAGTATAAGACAAACAAGCACGTGTTTATTTCCATGAAGGAACTGTAGGAGGAGACGCATCATGAGAACAGCCGTATACCCCGGAAGCTTTGACCCGGTGACCCTCGGCCATCTGGATATCATTGAGCGTTCTTCCAAAATCGTGGACAAGCTGGTAGTCGGCGTCCTGCAAAACAGTGCAAAAAATCCGTTGTTTTCTGTGGAAGAACGTGTTACTATGTTAAAAGAGGTGACCGCGCACCTTTCCAATGTGCAGGTCGTTTCCTTTGACGGCCTTCTGGTCGATTTTGCCAGACAGTGCCATGCCGCCGTGGTGGTCAGGGGACTGCGGGCGATCACTGATTTTGAGTATGAGCTGCAGATGTCCCAGACGAACAGGATCATGTGTCCTGGGCTGGATACCATCTTTTTGACCACGGATTTAAAATACGCATATCTGAGTTCCAGCATCGTCCGTGAGGTAGCGCAGTACGGAGGAGATATTTCTTCTTTCGTTCCAGCGGCCATAGCAGAACGGGTGCTGGGAAAATTTAATGGATGATTTGGGAGGAACCGAAAGAATGAGCAGGATCGAACAGTTAATCAGCGAAATTGAGGAATACATAGATGGCTGCAAGGCACAGCCCTTTACCAACAACAAGAAGATCATTGTGGACAAGGATGAGATGGAGGAGCTTCTGGTAGAGCTTCGTCTTCGGACTCCCGATGAGATCAAAAAATATCAGAAGATCATCAGCAACAAGGAGGCCATTATGGGCTCGGCCCAGGAGGAAGCCGGCGGTATCCTGGATGGTGCAAAATCAGAGGCGGACAAGATTCTTGCTGAGGCTCAGGCCCAGGCGGAGGGAATCCTCGCTGAGACAGAACAGCACACGGCGGAAATGGTCAGCGAGCATGAGGTGATGCAGCAGGCTTACCAGCAGGCAGGAGAGATCGTGGATCAGGCTAATGCCCAGGCCCAGCAGATCATCAACGATGCGGTGGCTGATTCTGACAATATCCGTGAGGGAGCGATCCGCTATACGGATGATATGTTAAAGGATCTCCAGTCCATTATCCATCACACGATGGAGCAGATCAGCGAGAAGTACAATGCGCTGATGGATTCACTCCAGTCCACTTACGATATCGTGACCGGAAATCGGAATGAGCTTCAGGTCCCTCAGGCAGAGGCAGCACCTGCAGCTGAGCCGGAACGGATTCCTGCGCCGCAGGCAGAGGATGGTGGATTAAACGCAGACATGCTCGGTTAAAAATACCGGATCAGGATAAATCAGGCGGAGATGCACTGGCATCTCCGCTTTCTGCATAGTGGGCCCAGGTCAATTACAGAATGATCCAGATAAGGAAAAAGGTGACTGATGCCTGCAGAAGCTTCCAGAGAAGATAACGGCGACCGGAAAAGGGAGTCCCTTCCAGGACGCTTATGGTCTGGGCAGCTCCGGAAAGGCCGCCGAAGGCGGCAAAGGAAAAGCACAGTGCGACGGTCAAGGTTCTTGATAGACCGGACTGGACGGTAAAAGCGATTCCTGAGGTCATTTCAAAGATGCCGGGAATCAGGGAGGCAAAAAACGGATTTTTTACCTGCCCCCGGAAAAAATAGGAGAGCATTGTAAAAAACATCAGATAACCGCCAACCTTTGCAATAATGAGAAAGCCGTTCATCATTGCTTTTTCAAAGAGAAGAAAGGCGGAAAGAGACCCGGGCGGCTTTTCTTCGGACATGGGACCGGTACCGGACAGGGATCCCCTGTTCCAAAAGCCGGTAATCAGCCAGCAAAGAACAGGTGGAAGATAAAGCGCAGCCAGACAGGGGACAGCTTCGGAAAGCGACAGCCTCAGCATGCCGGTACAGAGAAAGCCGGTGAGAAACATGGGACTGGGAACACAGCAGAGAACCAGGAGCCTTTTTGCCGAAGCCTCGGAAAGACGCCCGTGTTTCCAAAGATCTGCTATGGTCTTTGCTCCCATGGGATACCCGCAGAACCAGCCGGTCAGAAATGCAAAGGGGGCCGGAGGCAGACGCAGGATCAGCTCACTGGATATGAGGTATCCGGAAAGTACCATGCAGGGCAGCAGGGTCGGAAGAATCGTACAGTACCAGAGGGAGAGCCCCGCAGCGGCGCCGGAGATGGCTTTTGCCGGCTGGAGGATACAGAAAAAAAGCAGAAGAAGCATGCACAGGGGAAATAAGAGTTTTTTCACGCAACAGGGTCCTTCGTTTTTTACAGTTTATGATAGGAGGCGGCCGGCTATGACTGAGCCGCAGAAAGGAGAACATGTGGAATACCGGGAAATAGAAGGAAAAATACCGGAGCCGGTGTTTCGGTATTTTAAAGAGCTGTCAGCGATCCCCAGAGGATCGGGAAATACCAGGGCGGCCAGCGATTACTGTGTCCGCTTTGCAGTGGAGCACGGGCTTTCCTACCGACAGGATGCGGCAGACAATGTGATTATTTATAAAGAAGCCACAAAGGGTTATGAGCATGCGCCGACTGTCATGCTTCAGGGCCATCTGGATATGGTCTGTGGAAAAGATCCGGGGGTAGCCCATGATTTTTCAAAGGATGGGATCCGGCTGATTCTGGATGGAGATGAGCTTCGGGCTGACGGTACGACCCTCGGCGGTGACGACGGAATTGCCGTAGCTTACGCCCTGGCAATCCTTGCATCGGATGAGATTTCCCACCCGAACCTGGAATGTGTGTTTACCTCCGATGAGGAAATCGGTATGGTGGGAGCGGGAAAGCTGGATATGAAAAACCTTCATGCCAGCTATCTTCTGAACCTGGATTCGGAGGAGGAGGGATGTTTCCTGGCCGGCTGTGCCGGAGGCATCCGTTATGATATTCAGGTTCCCTTTGCTTTTGAGAAGAAGCAGGGAACGGCTGTGGCAATCCGGCTTTCGGGACTGTTCGGCGGCCATTCCGGGGCAGATATCCATCTGGGGAGGGCAAATGCCATCATGGTCCTGGCCGGGATTTTGGATGAGCTACTTTTGCATTTTCCGACTCTGGGGCTTATCGGCTTTTCGGGCGGAAGTCAGGACAATGCCATTCCCAGAGAGGGAGAGCTTAAGGTCCTTGTACCCTGTGAGCTGATAGATCAGGTGAGGGATCAGGCAGGTATGATGGAGAAGGTCTTAAAAAAGGAGTATGGGACAACGGACCCCGGCCTTACTCTGACTGCGGAGGTTTCCGTGGAAGAGGATCGGGAGCATTCTGTTCTTTCAGACAGGGAGGCGGCACGAGCGTCAGCCTTCCTTCTCAACCTTCCCAATGGGGTGTTTTCCATGAGCAAAGAGCTTCCAGGACTGGTGGAGACCTCCATGAATGTGGGAATTGTTTCTCTTACGGAGAACGGCCTTTCTGCTTCCTGCCTCATACGAAGCTCCAAAACTTCCGGGAAAAGGGCGTTGAGACGACGGCTCGAAGCGCTCACAGACCTGACAGGCGGAAGCTTCTTTACCTCCGGAGATTATCCGGAATGGGAATTTGTGCCGGATTCTCCTCTTTTGGAGCTTCTTAAGGTGGTTTACAGGGAACAGTATGGGGAGGAGCCGCGGATCGAGACCATTCACGCGGGTGTGGAGTGCGGATTGTTTGCGGCCGGAATTCCTGGCCTTATGGCAGTATCCCTTGGGCCGGATATCCGGGATATCCATTCCCCGGGAGAACGAATGTCGGTTTCGTCTGTGAACCGGGTGTGGAATTTCCTCATTGAAGTATTAAAACGGATAAAGGATGCATAAAGCTTTATAAAACAGTACCGGAGCCAGTCATGGGAAATAGAAAAGCCTCCGGAAATCCCGGATTTTACCTGGGAAGTATTCTTCTGTTGGGAATTCTTCTGGTTTTTATGGTAGATTTTTTTCTGGGGAATCCGTTATATTACCAGCTGGGAGAATATACGGCGGAGGAAGATGCTTTTCGTGCCATGGCATTCGGAGAGGGAAATCTGAAGGAGATCCTTTCCATGGCCGGAGAAAATGGCCTTTCTGCCGGAGAAGCCGCCTGTGCCTTCATGGTTGAGGCAGATTATGACCTGACGGAGGAAAAGGACGGACATTTCACATACAGAAGCTGGCATTCCTTAAAGGAAGCGATAGAAAAAAGAAAGCCGGTGGAGTTTTCAAAGCTTTCCGAGGCTTATGAGACTGTACTTTCCGATATCCGCTGTTTTCCGATACCGAGGGGAGACAGTGAGGAATCCCGGTGTTATGGCTACAGCGATTCCTGGAAGGCGGAGAGAACCTATGGAGGGGAACGGTACCATGAGGGCACGGACATCATGGACATAGGAAACGGCCGGGGGTTCTTTCCGGTGGTCAGCGTCAGCGACGGCACAGTCGAGCATGTGGGCTGGCTGGAGCTGGGCGGCTGGCGGATCGGCATCCGGGCGCCGGGAGGAGCATATTTTTATTATGCCCATCTGGATTCCTATGACCATGAGTTTTTTCCCGGAGAGAAGATAAGGGCAGGACAGCTTCTGGGCTTTATGGGAGATTCCGGTTACAGCCCTGTTCCGGGAACGGTGGGAAATTTTGATGTGCACCTCCACTTCGGAATCTATCTTCGGACAGATCATTATGAGGAGCTGGCTGTGAATCCCTACTGGATTTTGAAATATCTGGAGGAGAAACAGGTAAAATATTCGTATTAGTTTCCTATTTGGGGAGAAATATGGTATACTGAAACAAAGGAAGATTTTCTTTTAACGGGAGTAGAAATATATGAGAATTGAGCTGTGGAGGGAAACCCTCGCACCTTACCACCTGGCTGTGGAAGAACTTTTAGTGAAATTCAATCACATCATCAAAGAATACCGGGAGTCCGGCGCCTATTCACCCATTGAGGCTGTCAACGGGCGGGTGAAGAAGATATCCAGCATCATTGAAAAGGCTCAGCGAAAGGGGATCCCTCTTGATGAGTTTACGGAAAAGATGGATGACATTGCGGGGATCCGTATCATATGCCAGTTTGTGGAAGATATCGAAACGGTGGTCAGGCTGATTCGGAACCGACGGGATATGGAAGTTGTCAGCGAGCGGGATTATATCAATCATATCAAGGAGAGCGGCTACCGAAGCTATCACGTCAATGTACTCTATGAGGTTTATACGGCAAGCGGCAGTCATAAGATCCAGGTGGAGATCCAGATCCGTACGATGGCCATGAATTTCTGGGCAACCATCGAGCATTCCCTTCGTTATAAGTATCAGGAGGCTCTGCCGGAGCTTCTGGAAAAGCGTCTTTCTACGGCGGCGGAGGCGGTGCTGGCGCTGGACTGTGAGATGTCGGCAATCCGGGATGAGATCGTGGATGCCCAGCGTCTGTTCCAGGAAAAGGCTTCGATTGTGGCCGATATACTCAATAATCTTCAGAATCTTTACAGCGGTGATGAGGAATATGAGGAGGCCATGCTCAACATACAGAATGAATTTTATGAGGTTTACCACAATGGATCTCTGGAGGAGCTGGAGGATTTCGGCCGGAGACTGGATAAGCTGGCAGCGGTGAGAAAGGTGCAGGGTCTGCATACCTTATAAGAACGAAAGTGAACAGGTTATGGAATTACCGGAGCGTTACCTGGAGGCCATGAGGCTTCTTCTGGGTGAAGAGGAATTTGATAATTATAAAAAAAGTATGGAAGAGACGGGCTTTCGCGGACTGCGGATCAATCCCCTTAAGGTGGAGAAGGAAAAGCAGGAGGCGGTCTTAAAGGCCGTCTGTTCTTCTGTGACGGAGATGGTTCTCTGGTCCGGTGGCCTGGGCTTTTATTATGACGAAGAAGCGTCTCCTGCCAGGCATCCCTACTATTTCGGAGGGATGTATTACCTTCAGGAGCCCAGTGCCATGGCGCCTGCAGCGTTTCTTTCCGTAAAACCGGGAGACAGGGTTTTGGATCTCTGTGCCGCACCGGGCGGAAAGAGTACCCAGCTGGGAGCAGGGCTTTCCGGCCAGGGACTTTTGGTATCCAATGATGTCAGCGCATCCAGAGCAAAGGGACTTCTAAAAAATCTGGAGCTTTTCGGCATCGGAAACTGCCTGGTATCTGCTGAGGAGCCGGAGCGGCTCCTTGTGAGCTTTCCCGGATACTTCGACAAGGTTCTGGTGGATGCCCCCTGCTCCGGGGAGGGAATGTTCCGCAGAGAATCGTCCATGGCGGAAAGCTGGAAGGAACGGGGGCCGGAATACTACAGTCCCATCCAGAAAAGACTGCTTCTTACGGCATGTAAAATGGTTAAACCGGGCGGCTTTGTGCTGTATTCTACCTGCACGTTCTCAAAGGAGGAGGATGAGGATACAGTGTCCCGGGTGCTGGCGGAAGCGCCGGATATGGAACAGGTGAAGCTTTTGCCGGTTGACGGTATCAGTCAGGGCTTTGACGGATTTTCACTGAGGCTGTTTCCCTGGAGACTTAAGGGAGAAGGACATTTTGTTTCCCTTCTCCGGAAAAAATCGGGGGACGCTTCAACAATTTCTGAAGGCGGGGAGACTTCTTCGGATATGGCTGCCAGACGAAAGAGCAATGAAGTGTTTCTGAAAAAGCAGGAGGCCTTTGCCGCTTTTCGCAGACTGATAAAGGCGCCTTTGGAGGAGCGCGGTTATTACTGGGAGAGAGAAGGGAAGCTTTACCTTCTGCCGGTTCCGCCCGCAGAGCTTCCGGGGATCCGTTTCCTTCGGACAGGCCTGCTTCTTGGGTCCGTCTTAAAAAACAGGTTTGAGCCGTCCCAGGCTCTTGCCATGTATCTCAAAAAAGAAGAATTTGCCAATACAGTGGATTTTGCTTCAGAGGATATTCGGACAGTAAAATATCTGAAGGGCGAGACCGTGGACTGTACGGAGGAATCGGAGGAAGGAAAGAGGCGTTCTCCTGTAGTTTCCGGCAGTGATGGCTGGTGTCTGGTGTGCAGCGACGGCTGGCCTCTTGGCTTTGCAAAAAAAAGCAGAATGACTCTTAAAAACAAATATTATCCCGGATGGAGATGGCAATGATTCAGATACCAGAACATATAAAAGCGGTAATATTCGATCTGGACGGAACCCTGGTGGATTCCATGGGTATGTGGAAGGATATTGATATTGAATTTCTTGGAAGATTTGGAATCCCTCTGCCGGAGGGCCTTCAGGAGGCCATTGAGGGCATGAGCTTTTCGGAGACGGCAGTCTACTTTAAAGAGCGGTTCGAGCTGCCGATGACCCTGGAGGAGATCAAGGCCTGTTGGAATCAGATGGCCATGGATCAGTACAGCCATGTGGTCCCTCTGAAGCCGGGTGTCCGGAACTTTCTCGATTATTTGAAAAAACGGAACATTGCCATGGGAATCGCCACCAGCAATTCCAGAGAACTTGTGACGGCGGTAACTGAAGGACGGAAGATCTCCGGTTATTTTTCCGCCATCACTGTAGGCTGCCAGGTGGCCAAGGGAAAGCCGGCACCGGATGTATACCTGTTTACAGCGGAGCGTCTGGGAGAAAAGCCGGAAAACTGTCTTGTCTTTGAAGATATCCCTGCCGGGATTCTGGCGGGAAAACGGGCCGGAATGACGGTGTGGGCCATTGAGGATTCCTATTCATCGGCGATGCGGAAGGAAAAGGAAGCGTTGGCTGACGCATTTCTGGAATCCTACGATGAAATTAGTCTGGAGGCGTTTGTATGAGGGAGTTTCTTCCCGTCTGTCAGGCAGACATGAAAAAAAGAGGCTGGGATCAGCTGGATTTTGTCTATATTATCGGTGATGCTTACGTGGATCATCCCTCTTTTGGTCCAGCGATCATCAGCCGTCTTCTGGAATCCAGGGGCTACCGGGTCGGCATCATTTCCCAGCCGGACTGGAAGGATGAGGGAAGCATTCAGATTCTGGGAAAGCCCAGGCTTGCTTTTTTGGTCAGCAGCGGAAATATGGATTCCATGGTGAATCACTATTCTGTCTCTAAAAGGCGTCGGGAAACCGATTCCTATACGCCCGGAGGCGTGATGGGAAAACGGCCCGATTATGCGGTGGTGGTCTACTGCAATCTGATCCGACGGATATATAAGCAGGTGCCCATTGTCATCGGCGGCATTGAGGCGAGCCTCAGACGGCTGGCCCATTACGATTACTGGTCCAACCAGGTCAAGCGTTCGGTTTTGATGGATTCCCAGGCGGATCTTTTAAGCTATGGGATGGGAGAGCATTCCATCCTGGAGATCGCAGAGGCTCTGGCGGCAGGAATTCCCGTGTCAGAGATTACCTATGTGGCGGGAACTGCCTTCCGGACAAAAACCCTTGACCGCGTGTATGATGCAGAGCTTCTTCCTGATTATGAGACGGTGAAGGCGGACAAACAGGCTTATGCGGAGAGCTTCCGCACCCAATACAGGAATACGGATCCTATCCGGGGAAGGCGTCTGGCTGAGGGCTACGGAACCCGGGGCTATGTGGTTCAGAATCCTCCTGCCATGCCGCTTTCCACGGAGGAAATGGATGAAGTGTATGACCTTCCCTATATGCGGACCTGGCACCCCATGTACGACGAAGCGGGAGGAATACCGGCATTTTCCGAAGTGAAATTCAGCCTGGTCAGCAATCGGGGCTGTTTTGGAAGCTGTAGCTTCTGCGCTCTGACCTTTCATCAGGGCCGGATCGTACAGGTGAGAAGCCATGAATCCATTGAGAGAGAGGCAAGGCTCCTGACAAAGGAGGCAGATTTCAAGGGATATATCCATGATGTGGGAGGACCGACGGCTGATTTCAGAAGCCCTTCCTGCGATAAGCAGTTAAAGGCAGGAACCTGTCCCGACAGACAGTGCCTGTTTCCGTCTCCCTGCAAAAACCTGAAGGCAGACCACAAAGATTATCTGATCCTGTTAAGAAAGCTCCGGTCGATTCCAGGAGTAAAAAAGGTGTTTATCCGGTCTGGGATTCGGTTTGATTACGTTTTGGCGGATCCGGACGGCACATTTTTAAAGGAGCTGTGTGAGTATCATGTGAGCGGCCAGCTGAAGGTGGCGCCGGAGCACATTTCCCCCAATGTGTTAAAATATATGGGAAAGCCGGACAGCCGCGTATATCTTACATTTGCAGAGAAATATAAAAGGATGAACGAAAGGCTGGGGAAAAAGCAGTATCTTGTTCCCTATCTCATGTCCTCCCATCCCGGCTGTACCATAAAGGATGCGGTAATCTTGGCAGAGTATCTGAGGGACATCGGTCATATGCCGGAACAGGTCCAAGATTTTTATCCGACGCCTTCCACCCTGTCCACCTGTATGTATTACACTGGTGTGGATCCGAGAACCATGGAGAAGGTCTATGTACCGAAAAGTCCCCATGAGAAAGCGATGCAGCGGGCATTGATCCAATATAAGCTTCCGGGCAACCGGGCTCTCGTGGAGGAGGCGCTTAAGCTTGCCGGGAGGACGGACCTCATTGGGTATGGATATAAATGTCTGATTCGGCCGGAGCGGGACAACAGAAGCGAAGGCCGGGAGGCCGGAAAGGCAAAGAACTTTGAGGAAGGCAGAAGAACGCGAAAAAAGCCAACCATACGAAATGTTCATAAAAAGAAAAAGGGTAAGGAGGCGCTTTTATGGAACTGATATTTTTAGGTGCGGATCATGAGGTTACGGGAAGCTGTCACATGGTAAAGGCGGCCGGAAAGAATCTTCTGATTGACTGCGGAATGGAGCAGGGCGAGGATATCTATGAAAATCAGGAGATCCCCGTTGCAGCTTCTGAGATCGATGCGGTGCTTTTGACCCATGCGCATATTGACCATTCCGGCCTTTTGCCCTTATTATATGCAAAGGGATTTCGCGGCGCCGTTTACGCCACGGAAGCCACCTGCGATCTGTGCAGGATCATGCTCCGTGACAGCGCCCACATTCAGGAATTTGAAGCGGAATGGAGAAACCGAAAGGCAAAGCGGTCCGGTGCTCCGGAATATGTGCCTCTTTATACCATGGAGGATGCGGTGGGGCTTCTCGAGCAGCTGGTTCCCTGCGGCTATGATGCGACCGTCACGATTTTTGATGGAATTCAGGTGAGATTTTCCGATGTGGGACATCTTCTGGGATCTGCCAGCATCGAGCTTTGGCTTACCGAGGAAGAGGAAACGAAAAAGCTGGTATTTTCCGGCGATGTGGGTAATCTTGACCAGCCGCTGATCCGGGATCCCCAGTATCTGGATAAGGCAGACTACGTGGTGATGGAGTCCACCTACGGCGACAGAGTCCACAGCGCAGAGCGGGTGGATTATGTGAAGGAGCTTACGGAGGTCTTAAAGAGGACCTTTGACAGAGGCGGAAATGTGGTGATTCCGTCCTTTGCAGTGGGACGTACCCAGGAAATGCTTTATTTTCTTCGAAAGATCAAGACAGAACGTCTGGTGGAGGGTCACGAAGGCTTTCGGGTCTATGTGGACAGTCCACTGGCCGTGGAGGCCACCAGCATTTTTAATAAACATCAGTATGACTGCTTCGATGAGGAGGCAACGGCTCTTTTGAGACAGGGAATCGATCCGATTCAATTTCCGGGACTAACTGTTTCCGTCACCAGCGACGATTCCAAGCAGATCAATTTTGATCCGGAGCCGAAGGTGATCCTGTCGGCTTCCGGCATGTGCGAGGCAGGACGGATCCGCCATCATCTGAAGCACAATCTGTGGCGGCCGGAATCCACGATCCTTTTCGTGGGCTATCAATCGGCCGGTACTCTGGGACGTGCGATCCTGGAGGGCGCTGAAACCGTTCGGCTGTTCGGTGAGACCATCGAGGTGAAAGCGGAGATCAAAAAGCTGGACGGCATCAGCGGACATGCGGATAAGACCGGCCTGTTAAAATGGGTGAATTCCTTTGAACCCAAGCCGAAAAGGGTATTTGTGGTACACGGCGAGGACAGCGTCTGTGACAGCTTTGCCGAATGCCTGAAGGAAGAATACGGAATGGATGCGTATGCTCCTTTCAGCGGGGCCGTTTATGATATGATGGCTGACAGCTTTGTGTCGGAGGGTGTGCGGATCTTAAAGCGGCGTGAAAAGCCTGCTGCCAAGCGTGCCAGCACGGTATTTGCCCGTCTTGTGGCAGCCGGAGAGCGTCTGATGGCTGTGATCCGGAAAAATGAGGGTGGTGCCAACAAGGATCTGGCAAAACTGGCAGACCAGATCAATATGCTTTGTGATAAATGGGAGAGATAACAGTATGGTCAGAGGAGAATACGGCTACGGAAAACGAAAACTGAGGACACAGTTCCTTCTTTGTGCCGGCTGCCTGGTGCTGGTCTTCGGCGCACTTATCATCGGAATTGTGCTGACAGGAACAAGAAAGAACATCTGGACGGTGGGTGCCGTCTGTTCGGTCCTTCCGGCAGCAACCTTTGCAGTCAATATCGTGGCCAGAATGAAGGGGCTTCCCTTAAAAAAGGCGGATTACGAACGGTTTGCGGCTGTTTCAGGGGGGCTTGTGACCGCCTGTGATATGATTTTTACGGCAAACCAGAAGCTGGTGCCCGTGCAGGCGGCAGTGCTTCATGAAATGGGGATCGTCGGATACACGGCTTCAAAGAAGCTGGATGTAAAGCAGGCGGAGCGGGATATGAACGGTCTTATGAAAAGCGTGGGAATCTATTCCAAGATCCAGCTTTACACGGATTATGAGGCGTTCCTGAAGCGGGTGAAGGGGATCACACCTCCTTCCGATGAGGAAAAAAGAGAGGAGCTTGAAAAAAAGCGTCTGGATCTTCTCGTTTATTCCATGTAGGAGCCTGAAAGACAGAAAAAGCCGGGAGGGAATGGTTCATGAGGGAGCTTTTAGTTGGAGCGGAGGGAGCCGGGCAGAGGCTTGACAAATATCTGCAGAAATATATGGCCCTGGCGCCGGGCAGCTTTTTGTATAAAATGCTCCGTAAGAAAAACATTACATGCAACAGAAAAAAATGTGACGGCAGGGAGCGGCTTTCCGAGGGAGATACGATCCAGCTTTTTCTTTCCGAGGAGACCATTGAGAATTTCCGAAGAAAGACCGGAGGGGAGGATGCTTTTCCGGTGACGGAGCTTTCTGTCCTTTATGAGGATTCCCAGGTGCTTCTCATCAATAAGCCTGTGGGAATGCTTTCCCAGAAGGCACAGCCGTCGGATGTGTCCCTGGTGGAATACCTTTTGGGGTATTTGCTCCGAAAGGGAGAGCTTACCATGGAAGCCATGCGGAGCTTTCGCCCTTCCGTGTGCAATCGTCTGGACAGAAATACAAGCGGTATGGTTACGGCAGGAAAAACACCCCAGGCCCTGCGGGAGCTTTCTGCTCTTCTTAAGGAACGAAGGGTGGGAAAATTTTATGTATGCCTGGTGAAGGGCAGGGTAGAAACGGAAGGAAGGCTCTGGGGCTGGCTTACAAAGGACGAGAAAGACAACCAGGTTCAGATCTTAAAGAAGCCGGTTCCCGGAGCAGATGAGATCCGAACGGCCTTTGTCCCGGTCGCTTACGGAAAGGGTACCACCCTTCTGGAGGTGGAGCTGATCACCGGCCGTACCCATCAGATCCGCGCTCATCTTTCAAGCATCGGCCATCCGGTGATCGGCGATACAAAATATGGAGATCCCGTCGTCAACCGACGGTTCCGGGACCTTTACGGCCTCAGATCCCAGCTGCTTCATTCTTACCGGATGGAATTTCCGAAGCTTTCCGGGGCCCTTGCCGGTCTTTCGGAACGAATCGTCTGCGCGCCGCTTCCGGAGCTGTTTCAGAGGATCCTTGTAGATGAGGCAATTACATTACCAGATGATAAGGGAGGCTTTTCACATGGCAACCTGGGGAACAAGAGGGCTCAGAGGGTCCACCCTGGAGGATCTGATCAATCATACAAATGAAAAATACCGGGATATGGGCCTTGCTCTGATCCAGAAGATACCGACGCCCATCAAGCCCATCAATATTGACAAAGAAAGCCGACACATCACACTGGCCTATTTTGATCAGAAGAGTACTGTGGATTATATTGGAGCGGTTCAGGGCATTCCGGTCTGTTTCGATGCGAAGGAGTGTGTGACTACGACCTTTCCGCTGCATAATGTCCATGAGCATCAGATGACTTTCATGGAAGAATTTGAACAGCAGGGCGGAATTTCCTTTATTATCCTCTATTTTACCGGCCTGGATGAGCTTTATTATGTCCCGTTCCGAAATCTGAAGGAATACTGGGTGCGCGGTAAAAACGGAGGAAGAAAAAGCTTTACCTACGAGGAGCTGGACAAAAGCTACCGGATTTTTACAAGGCAGGGGGCCTATGTTCATTATCTGGAAATGCTCCAGAAGGATTTGGAAAGCAGAGATTGACAGATTGTGAGGAATCCGTTATAATCTATTTTGTTTGCTACTTTGGTAATAGATTATCACGTTAATTCGATAAAGCGAAACAGGAGAAATTATTATGAAACAGCTTTTGCATACCCCGGAGGGAGTCCGGGATATCTACAATTCCGAATATGCGAGGAAGCTGGTTATCGAGGGGCGGATCCGTAAGATTTTGAAAAGCTACGGATACGGAGAGCTTCAGACCCCTTCCTTTGAATTTTTTGATATTTTCAATAAGGAACGGGGAAGCGTGGCTTCCAGGGAAATGTTCAAGTTCTTTGACAGAGAGGGAAATACCCTTGTCCTTCGGCCGGATATGACGCCGCCGGTGGCCAGGTGCGCTGCCAAGTATTATACGGAGGAGCCTTTTCCCATCCGTCTTTCCTATCTTGGAAACACCTTTATCAATCATTCCAGCTATCAGGGAAGACTGAAGGAGTCTACGGTTCAGGGAGCGGAACTGATCAACGACGCTTCCAGTGATGCCGATGCCGAGATGATTGCACTGGCTGTAAACTGCCTCCTGGCTGCAGGCCTTCGGGATTTTCAGGTGGATGTGGGACAGGTGGAGTTTTTCAACGGCCTTGTGGAGGAAGCCGGGCTGGATGAGGAAATGGAAGCACATCTGAGAGAGCTGATCGAGGAAAAGAATTTCTTCGGCGTGGAAGAGCTTGTCTCCAGCCAGAAGCTGGACCAAAGCTTATCCGACGTATTTCTGAAGCTTCCGGAGCTTTTCGGCTCCGCCGGGATTCTGGAGACAGCATTGAAAATGGCGGTCAATGACCGAATGAAGGCTGCCGTCACACGACTTGTGAATCTTTACCGGATCCTGGAGCTTTACGGCCTTTCCGATTATGTGTCCTTTGATCTTGGAATGCTCGGAAAGTATAAATATTACACGGGAATCATTTTCCGGGGCGTCACCTTCGGTATGGGAGAGCCCATTGTGTCCGGCGGCCGTTATGACGGCCTGATGGGACAGTTCGGTAAAAATGCTCCTTCCGTGGGATTTTCCATTGCCATTGACGGGCTGATGTCTGCCCTTTCCAGACAGGGAATTGCAGTGGAAACGGACAAAACGGATCTTCTGCTCCTCTATGACAGGGCCATGCAGGATCGGGCGGCTTTTCTGGCTGCCAAACTGCGGGAGGAAGGAAAAAATCTGCCTGTCATCCGGAAAAAGGAGGAGACAGAGCTCTCGGAGTATCTGGCCTACGCGAAGAGGAACGGGATCGATACGGTCTGGTATCTGAAGGAAGGGGAGGATGGAATCCTTTCCTGCAGGAACGGGGCTTCCGGGCCGGAGATGACAGCAGTTTTATGGACGGAAGGGGACTTTTCATGAGATATCTGACGATTGCTCTCGCCAAGGGGCGAATGGCGAAAAAGACCATGGAGCTTTTTGAGGCCATCGGCATTCCCTGCGAGGAGATGAAGGACGAACATACAAGAAAGCTGATCTTTGTCAATGAAGAACTTAAGGTGCGGTTTTTCCTGGCGAAGGCAAATGATGTACCCACCTATGTGGAATACGGAGCTGCCGATATCGGAATCGTTGGGAAGGATACGATTCTGGAAGAGGGGCGCAGACTGTATGAGGTTCTGGACCTGGGCATCGGAAAATGCCGCATGTGTGTCTGCGGACCTTCTGAGGCGGAGGATAAGCTTCGCCATCATGAGCTCATCCGTGTGGCTACCAAATATCCCAATATCGCTAAGGATTATTTCTACAATAAAAAGCATCAGACGGTTGAGATCATCAAGCTGAACGGTTCTATTGAGCTGGCTCCCATCGTGGGCCTTTCTGAGGTCATTGTTGATATTGTGGAGACAGGCTCCACCCTTCGGGAAAACGGTCTTGCGGTTCTGGAGGAAATCGTTCCGCTCTCCGCCAGAATGGTGGTCAACCAGGTCAGCATGAAGATCGAGCATGAGCGGATCAGCCGGATTATCGATGCCATGAGAAAGCTGCTTAACAGTCAGACAGATCAGTGAGACAGAAAGAAACGGAGAGGAGAGCATTATGAGAATCGTGAAACTGGAGGAATCTTCCAGAAGGAATCTTCTGGAGCTTCTTTTGAAACGGAGTCCGTCCCAATATGGAACCTTTACAGACAAGGTCAATGAGATCGTGGAGACTGTCAGGGAGAAACGGGATGAGGCCCTGTTTGCCTATACGGAAAAATTTGACGGCTGCAAGGTAAATAAGAAAAATGTACAGGTGACCGAGGAGGAGATTGCTGAGGCCTACGAAAAAGTGGATGAAGAGCTTCTATCCGTCATCCGGAAAGCCCTTGTAAATATCCGGGCTTTCCACGAAAAACAGCGCCGTTACAGCTGGTTCGATTCCGATGAGAGCGGAATCCTTCTGGGGCAGAAGATCACGCCGTTAAACCGGGTCGGCGTCTATGTGCCGGGTGGCAAAGCGGTATATCCCTCTTCGGTTCTTATGAATATCGTACCGGCCAGGGTGGCCGGGGTAAAGGAGATCGTCATGACGACTCCTCCCGGTAAAGACGGGAAAATGAATCCGGCAGTGCTGGTTGCCGCCAGAGAGGCAGGCGTTGACCGCATCTTCAAGGCAGGCGGGGCGCAGGCCATCGCGGCACTGGCCTTTGGCACCGAGTCCATTCCAAAGGTGGATAAGATCGTAGGCCCCGGAAATATCTTTGTTGCTCTGGCGAAAAAGGCGGTGTTCGGGTTTGTTAGTATTGATTCTATCGCAGGCCCCAGTGAGATCCTTGTTCTGGCAGATGAGACTGCCAATCCCCGGTATGTGGCGGCGGATCTTTTGTCTCAGGCAGAGCATGACGAGATGGCTTCTGCCATTCTGGTGACCACTTCGGAGGCACTTGCAGAGGCAGTCAATAAAGAGATCGAAGGCTTTTTAGAGGTTCTGGAGAGACGGGAAATTATTAAAAAATCTCTGGATAATTACGGACATATTCTCATTGCCGATACCATGGAGGATGCCATTGAGGCGGCCAATGACATTGCCTCGGAGCACCTGGAGATCATGACAAAGGATGCCTTTACGGTGATGACGAAGATAAAGAATGCAGGAGCCATCTTTATCGGTGAGCACAGCTGCGAGCCACTGGGCGATTATTTTGCAGGGCCCAATCATGTGCTTCCCACCAACGGCACCGCCAAGTTTTTTTCGCCGCTGGGTGTGGATGATTTTATCAAGAAATCCAGTATTGTTTCTTATTCGAGGGAGGCTTTGGAGCCTGTCCATGAGGATATTATGCGGTTTGCAGCTCAGGAAGGGCTCACCGCCCACAGAAATTCCATAAAAGTACGGTTTGAGTAAAGCGGAGGACAGTATGGGACGGACAGCAACAGTAGAACGGAAAACAAAGGAAACAGAAATCAGGATCACCATCGATCTGGACGGTACCGGTGAAAGCAATATTGATACAGGAATCGGTTTCCTGGATCATATGCTGATTCTTTTTGCAAAGCATGGTTTATTTGATCTTGAGGTGAAAATCAAGGGAGATCTGGAGGTGGACACCCACCACTCCATCGAGGATGCCGGTATTGTGCTGGGACAGGCTATTTTGCAGGCAGTGGGAGACAAAAAGGGAATCCGACGCTACGGATCCTGTATTTTACCCATGGACGAGGTGCTCATGCTGGCAGCGCTTGATCTGTCCGGCCGTCCGTATCTTGTTTACGATGCGGAACTTAAGGCAGAGCGGGTCGGAGCGCTGGAAACGGAAATGATCAAAGAATTTTTCTATGCCGTTTCCTATTCGGCAGCTATGAATCTGCACATCAAGGAGATTCACGGGGAGAATACCCATCATGTCATTGAGGGCATGTTCAAGGCTTTTGCAAAGGCACTCGATATGGCTGTGACTGTGGATGAGAGGATTCCGGGACTCCTTTCCACGAAGGGTTCCCTGTAAGGTGTGAGGTACAAGAATGGTGAAAGAAAAAAAGCTCGGCGCGTTGGTGACCCTGACGGAGAGCGCTGTGGATCTTTGCCGCAGACTGGATGACGGCGGCGCAGATGAACTGATGCTGGTGGATGTATCTTCGGACGATGCAGGACACGACAAAAGCATCGGGATGATGAAGAAAATCATTCGCAATGCAGATGCTCAGGTCATTGCCGGAGGTCGTGTTAAACGGGTGGAGGATGTAAAAAAATATCTGTATGCCGGAGCAAGGATGGTCTTTTTGCAGGCTTCGGAAGCAGGCAATATTGATATGCTCAAGGAGGTTTCCGATCGGTTCGGAAAGGAAAAAATTGCTGTGTATCTGGATGACGGAAATCTTTCCCGGATGGAGGAGTATGCCTCTCTGGGTGCAGGAAGTTTTATTCTGGATGCCGGGAACTGCCCGACGGAGGGCTGCGGATTTCCGGTTATCCTTCTTACGGAGAAGCAGAATACAGAAAATCTCCAAACGCTCCTTTCCATACCCGGTGTGACGGGTGTCATGCTTGCCGGCAAGGCGGCCGGTGATTTTATGGAGAAAAAGCATGTTCTGAAAGGAGCAGGCCTTCCCATGAATACCTTTGAGAGCAGCGTTTCCTGGAAGGAGTTCAAGCTGTTAAATGACGGTCTGCTTCCGGTGATCGTTCAGGATTACCGGACGGGAGAGGTCCTTATGATGGCCTATATGAACGAACAGGCCTTTACGGATACTCTTAAGACCGGAAAAATGAATTATTACAGCCGGAGCAGAAAAAGCCAGTGGCTGAAAGGGGAAACCTCGGGACATTTCCAGTATGTGAAATCCCTTCATCTGGACTGCGACAATGATACGCTTTTGGCAAAGGTGGCGCAGGTGGGGGCTGCCTGCCATACCGGTTCCCGCTCCTGCTTTTATCAGACTCTTGCGAAAAAAGAATACGATGAGACAAATCCTTTGATGGTATTTGAAAAGGTCTATGATGTGATCATGGACAGGAAGCTTCATCCCAAGGAGGGCTCTTATACCAATTATCTGTTTGATAAGGGAATCGATAAAATCCTGAAAAAAGTCGGAGAGGAAGCCACTGAGATCATCATTGCAGCCAAGAATCCGGATCCGGAGGAAATCATTTATGAAATTTCCGATTTCCTGTATCACGCGATGGTGCTGATGGCAGAAAAAGGAGTGAGCTGGGAGGATATCACAAAAGAATTGGCAAATCGTTAAGGTTCCTGCTTGCCGGATTCTTTTAAATGGAGTAAAATAGAGGTATCAGGATAGTAAAGGGGGAACAGCCTATGGCATGGAGGGATAAGTGTCTGCGTTCCGTGATGGATGCAAAGCTGTTTTTATCGACGGCGCATATGGAACGGTTTAAGGAGTGCTGGAAGCTTCTGAAAAAACAGCCGTTTTGTACGAAGGGCATTTGCAAATGTCTGTTTCTGGCAGCATGGGATCAGGAGCATTATCAGTTTTTCCGGGATACCATTGACGAGATGATTGCCAGAAAGGATACGGATACTTCCTATATGTTGGAGAAGGGCAGGGTTGTCCTGGGAAATGTGGCCTTAAGTGAGCGGGAACTTTTTAAGCTTTCCATTGATTTTCTTGAAAAGGAAGGCGAGACGCCGGACGAGCATCTTCTGCTGAAGCTGGCGCACCATTGGGTTCCCATTGCGGACCATACTCTTGAAATGGGAAGACTTCTGGATTCCCTGGAATAACAAAATATCGGCTTGAAAACGACATTGGCAGGTTATACTGCCAGTGTCGTTTTTTAATCGCATGTCATAAAGCGGGCGAGAAGAAAGCCGGATGCAGAAAGAAGAAGGCAAAAAACAAAAGATAGACCTGTGGACATGAAAGAAGCGGCACGGAATATATCCCATAGGGAAGCCATGACAAAGCCCAGGATCACCAGGTGGGTCTGTTGGGGATAGTTCTTTAAAGCTTTTTCCAGCAGTCGAGTGAAAAAGAAAATGCCGGCCAGAACTCCGGCTCCAAAGGGAAGCAGCAAAAGAAACTGACGGTTTCCGATGGCACTCAGGACAAAGCCGTACACACCCAGGATACAGAGCATGGAGGAAAAGGAAATTCCCGGCAGGACAAGAGCGAGAGCTCCGAGGATACCTGCGAGAAGATGAATCGGGAATCGGAGAAGGCCGCTTTCCTCCCCGCGGATCAGATCCGGCGGAAGCAGGGCAAAAAGAGCCGCTGACAGGATTCCGAGAAATAAGAAGAAAAGAGACTTTGGTGAAATACGGATATCTCCTGCAGCCTGCCAGACAGTCGGAACACCGCCGATGACAGCTCCTGCCGCAAAGAAAGAAGTTTCTGACGGAAACCGGTTTACGAGGATCGACATTGGTCTGGACAGGAGAAGAAATGACGCCCCTGACCCCATCATGAAACGGACCAGAAAGAGAAAGTTTTCTTTTTTGTGGGAAGAAAAGGAACTGATACAGGACAGCAGTTTTTCATAAATACCAAAAATCATGGCCATGGTACCGCCGCTGACACCGGGAATCAGCATAAAGGCGCCGATGAGGAAGCCTTTGAACATGAGTTTCATAACCGCTCCTTTATCGCTTTCTGCGAAGGGAAGGTTTCTACTTATCCTATGGAACAAAAGATGGAAATATGCCATAGATATCTTGCGGGTTTTTGTAAATTCCGATATAATGGATGCAATTGTGGCTTAATGCCTTTTGTAATGTTTTTATTTCATGGAGTGTAAACTATGCGTAAATTAGCTTTGAGTGACGAATTGTTGTTAAGTGTGGAAAAACCGGCCAGGTACATCGGTGGTGAGATCAATGAAGTGATCAAAGACGCCTCCCGGGTGGATATTCGTTTCTGCATGTGTTTTCCCGATGTGTACGAGATCGGGATGTCGCATCTTGGCATTCAGATTCTTTACGATATGTTCAACCGCAGAGATGATATCTGGTGTGAGCGGGTCTATTCTCCCTGGACAGACATGGACAGGCTTCTTCGGGAAAAGCAGATTCCTCTGTTTACCCTGGAAAGCCAGACCCCGGTTAAGGACATGGATTTTCTTGGGATTACGATCCAGTACGAAATGTGTTATACAAATATTCTGCAGATCCTGGACCTGTCGCAGATTCCTCTTTTTGCGGCAGACCGTGGCGAGGACTGCCCCATTGTCATCGGTGGGGGCCCCTGTACCTATAATCCGGAGCCCATCGCAGAATTTTTTGATATGTTTTATATCGGCGAGGGTGAAACCGTATATTACGAATTGATGGATCTGTATAAAAAGATCCGTGAAGAGGGCGGCAGCCGAAAGGATTTTCTGGAGCAGGCGGCTGCTCTTCCCGGTATTTATATTCCGGCTTTTTATGATGTGGAATATAACGAGGATGGAACGCTGAAATCCATGGCGCCAAACAATCCCCATGCTCCTGCCAGGGTGGTCAAGCAGCTGGTGGTGGATATGAGAGATACCTTTTATCCGGAAAAGCCGCTAGTTCCGTTTTTGAAGGCAACTCAGGACAGAGTGGTTCTTGAGATCCAGAGGGGATGCATCCGCGGCTGCCGTTTCTGTCAGGCGGGGATGGTATATCGTCCGGTGCGGGAGCGGGATATTGAAGATCTGAAGCAGTATGCCGTTAAAATTCTGGAAAATACAGGGCATGATGAAATTTCTCTGAGCTCCTTAAGCTCCAGTGATTATACTCATCTGAAGGAACTGGTGTATTTCCTGATTGAGAAATTCCGCCAGAAGGATGTAAATATTTCCCTTCCCTCTCTGCGGATCGATGCTTTTTCCCTGGATGTGATGAGCCGTGTCCAGGATGTGAAAAAAAGCAGTTTGACCTTTGCACCGGAAGCCGGAAGCCAGAGAATGAGGGATGTCATCAATAAGGGACTGACTGAGGAGGTCATTCTGGAAGGCGCAGCAGAGGCCTTTAAGGGAGGCTGGAATAAGGTCAAGCTTTATTTTATGCTGGGCCTTCCCACGGAAACGAAGGAGGATATGGAGGGAATTGCAGCTCTGGCCAATGAGGTGGCAAGAGTCTACTATGAGGTAGTTCCCAAGGAAAAACGCCAGGGACGGGTTCAGGTGACCTCCAGTACGTCCTTCTTTATTCCCAAGCCCTTTACTCCTCTTCAGTGGGCGTCCATGTTTACCAAGGAGCAATATCTGGAGAAGGCACGTACGGTCAATGAGGCCATGAAGAGCCAGCTGAATCACAAAAGCCTCCGTTATAACTGGCATGAGGCCGACGTGTCTGTGCTGGAGGGAGTTCTGGCCAGAGGTGACAGACGGGTAAGCCGTGGAATTCTGGATGCTTACAGGAGAGGCTGCCTCTTTGATTCCTGGTCGGAGTGCTTTGACAATGAGAAATGGATGGAGGCTTTTGCAGCTCAGGGAATCGATGTGGCTTTTTATAATTTGAGAGAGCGTTCCCTGGAGGAGGTCTTCCCCTGGGATTTCATTGATACCGGAGTGACGAAGGAATTTTTAAAGCGGGAGTGGAAGCGGGCCATGGAAGGGGTCGTCACGCCCAACTGCCGGGCAAAATGTCAGGGCTGCGGTGTCAGAAAATTCGGCGGAGGTGTGTGCTTTGAAGGTCAGAGTTAAGTTTAAAAAGACCGGAATCATGAAATTCATCGGTCATCTCGATGTGATGCGTTATTTCCAGAAGGTGAATCGTCGGGCAGGAGTGGATATCGCCTACTCCGGGGGGTTCAGTCCCCACCAGATCATGTCCTTTGCTTCTCCGCTTGGGCTTGGCCTTACCAGCGAAGGGGAGTATCTGGATATGGAGATCTTAAGTACAGACACTTCTGATCATATGGTAAAACGAATGAATGAAACCATGGCGGAAGGAATGGAAATCGTAAGCTTTCTTCTGCTTCCGGAGACAGCTAAGCCGGCCATGTCCGTAGTGGCTGCCGCTGATTATCTGATTTCGCAGAAGGAAGCGTCTGCTGTCACGCTGCCGGACGGCTGGCAGAAAACAGTGGAAAGCTTTTTGGCTCAGGATGTGATTCCCGTTTTAAAAAAGACCAAAAAGAATGAAAAGCAGATCGATATCCGTCCCATGGTATACCAATGGGAGCTTCGGGATGAGGGGCTTTTTGTGAAGCTTTCTTCCGGAAGCGCAGAGAATTTAAAGCCGGAGCTTTTGCTGGAAGCACTTTATCAGTATGCCGGCAAGGAATATCCTCCCTACAGTCTTGACATCTGCCGTCTGGAGCTTTATGCCGGCGGTGAGGCAGAAGGAGAACAGCCCCTGATTCCCCTGGAAGCCTTTGGAAAAAAGATCGAGGCACCGATACCCAGAGAAGTTAAAGAGGATATGCCATGAGAAGAGCAGTGATCACCTCTCTGGAAGGCCTTCGGATCACTGCTGAGGAGACAGACGGCCGGATCACCGGTCTGTTTCCGGAAAAACCGGAGGAGGCTTCTCTGGTGGGGTGCATTTATGTGGGGCGGGTCAGCCATATTGTGAAAAGCATCCGTGCCGCATTTGTAGATATCGGAAGAGACACCATGTGTTATTATCCCCTAGATGAATGGGAAAAATATGCTGCATGGCAGAAAAATGGAGCAGCGCTTCATGAAGGCGATGAGATCCTTCTTCAAATCGAGAAGGATGCAGTCAAGACAAAGGCGCCTACCGGAAGCGGACGCCTGTCCTTTACCGGCCAGTACCTGGTTCTGATGACCGGGAAAAAGGGACTTTTCTTTTCCTCCAGGATCCGGTCGGAGGAACGGAAATCGGCACTTAAGAAGCTCCTGGAAGGAAAGATGAAGAGAATTTCAGAAAATGAAGCGGCAGATTTTTCTTATGGAATCATTGTGAGAACCAATGGGGAGGCTGCTCCGGAGGATGCGGTTCTTTCTGAACTTACAGAGCTTCTTTCAGAGGCAAAGCAAATTTTTTCCGTGTGGAGGACAAGAACAGCAGGCACTCTTCTTTATGAGCCGGAACCGGCTTTTCTTTCGGAAATCTTCAACAATCGTACCGAAACTCTCGAAGAAGCAGTGACGGATGACAGAGCGGTGTACGACATTCTTCTGCGGAAAAAAGAAGCGATTCTTGTCGGAAATCAGAGCTGCCACCTTCCGAATATCCGTTTTTACGAGGATTCCTATCCGCTTTACAAGCTTTACAGTCTGGAAACTGCCCTTTCTCATGCCCTTTCCAGAAAGGTGTGGTTAAAGTCAGGCGGCTCGTTGATCATTGAGCCGACGGAAGCCCTTGTTTCCATCGATGTCAACACCGGAAAATTTGACGGGAAAAAAAATCTGGAGGATACCTTCTTTAAAACAAATCTGGAAGCAGCTGCGGAAATTGCAGTGCAGCTTAAGCTTCGCAACCTGTCCGGCATCATCATTGTGGATTTTATCGATATGAAGGAAGAGGACCACAGAGAACAGCTTTTGAGTTATTTTGAAGCTGCCTTAAAGAAGGATCCTGTGAAGATAACGGTCCTGGGATTCACCAGACTGAATCTGGTGGAACTGACGAGAAAAAAGGTAAGGAAGCCTCTGCATGAGGTGATGTCAGAATAAAAAGCAGGAAATTGAAAAGAAAAGACATATTCTTTACTTGTGTTATTCTGAAAAGTATGATAGCTTTATAGTAAGCCGATGTTAACGCGGCAAATATAAGAATCGGAGGACGGGATATGAAAAAGCGCATTGCGGCATTGATGTTGGTCTTTGCCATGACAGTTCTTATGCTGGCAGGCTGCGGAGGATCCAAGGCTGCTCCTGTAGTGGGAACCTGGAACGCAACCACCATTGAAATGGAAGGAAGCACCATCAAGATTGATGAATGGCTGTCTTTGGCCGGTTTAAGTGACATGAAAAATGAGATGGAGCTCAAGTCTGACGGCAAGCTCACTGTTGATCTGATGGGGGAGCAGGGAGAGGGCACCTGGAAGTATGAGGAGCCCAAGGTTACCCTGACCATTGAAGGCGATGATGCTGTCGCAGAATACAAGGACGGAAAAATCGTTCTGGATCTGAACGGCGCTGTTATGACCTTTGAGAAATAATTTATTTTTCAATAAGACATCTAATATAACAGGAATTTTCAGGATGTAAAAAAATGTTGACAACCCTGAAAATTCCTGTTATATTTATATAGTATGCCGCACAATGAGGTAGAAAAGCTCTGCTTATGGCAGACACCGTAGTTGGCGAGTAATGATAAACAGGAGGTGCCGTATGTACGCGATTATTGCAACAGGTGGAAAGCAGTACAAAGTTGCTGAAGGCGATATCATCAAGGTTGAGAAGCTTGGTGTAGAAGCTGGTGAGACTTATACCTTTGACCAGGTTCTGGCTGTAGGCGGCGATGAGCTGACCGTTGGATGCCCTACCGTGGCAGGTGCAAGCGTTTCTGCTACCGTTATGAACGAAGGCAGAGGCAAGAAGGTTATCGTTTACAAGTATAAGAGAAAGACCGGATATCACAAGAAAAACGGTCACAGACAGGCTTATACCCAGTTAAAGATTGAAAAGATCAATGCTTAATTGGTTTTCATGAAAAACGATGATTACGGTAAAAGTATTTGTGGATTCTGACGGAGAACACCGTGGCTTTCGTATCTCCGGCCATGCAGGCTATGGAGAGGCGGGAGAGGATATCGTGTGTGCAGCCGTATCGGCGCTGGCACAGAATACCATCAATTCCATTGAAGCTTTTACGGAGGATGCGATTTCTTATTCCGTAGACGACGGTTATCTTGATTGTTCCCTGGACGGAACAGTCAGTGCAGAATCGAAATTGCTGCTGAATTCTTTGATACTCGGTTTGGAGAGTGTCAGAGACAGCTGTCAAACAGGCAGGAAAAAAAATCAATTTATTCGAATTGTGACTGAGGAGGTGTAAGACCATGTTGAAGATGAATCTTCAGTTATTCGCTCACAAAAAGGGTGTAGGTTCCACCAAGAACGGCAGAGATTCTGAGGCCAAGAGACTTGGCGCCAAGAGAGCGGACGGACAGTTTGTGCTGGCTGGCAACATTCTTTACAGACAGCGCGGTACAAAAATCCATCCCGGAGTAAACGTAGGCCGTGGCGGCGATGACACATTATTTGCTCTGGTGGATGGTGTGGTACGTTTCGAGAGAAAGGGCAGAGACAAGAAGCAGGTTTCTGTATACCCTAAGGTAGTAAACGAATAAGCCATGTTTCATAGAAGCCGGCGCTCCATGCGTCGGCTTTTTTACCACCGAATAACTCATAAAACCTCCTGCTGCGGTACAAACTGCAAACAGGACAAGTAGTTTGGCTTCTTCTGACAGAAAGGAAAAGGCGATGTTTGCAGACAGCGCGAAAATATTTATTAAATCCGGCAAGGGCGGCGACGGCCATGTGAGCTTCCGCCGGGAACTGTATGTCCCCAACGGCGGTCCGGACGGCGGCGACGGCGGACGGGGCGGAGACATTATTTTTGAGGTCGATAAGGGTCTCAATACTCTGACTGACTTCCGTCATGTGAGAAAGTATGCGGCAACAAACGGTGAAGAGGGCGGTAAACGGCGCTGCCACGGAAAAGACGGGCAGGATTTAATCATCAGGGTGCCGGAAGGAACCGTGATCAAGGATTTTGAAACAGGAAAAGTGATCGCTGATATGTCCGGAGAGCATACCAGGGAGATTATCTTAAAGGGCGGCCGCGGCGGAAACGGAAATATGCACTATGCCACAGCTACCATGCAGGTCCCCAAATATGCCCAGCCGGGCCAGGACGGACAGGAGCTCTGGGTTCTTCTGGAGCTGAAGGTCATTGCGGATGTGGGACTCGTGGGATTTCCAAATGTGGGGAAATCCACACTGCTTTCCAGAGTCAGCAATGCAAGGCCAAAGATTGCCAATTATCATTTCACTACGATCAATCCAAATCTGGGCGTTGTAGATCTGGACGGACATGCCAGCTTTGTTATGGCTGATATCCCCGGACTGATCGAGGGTGCGTCCGAAGGAATCGGGCTTGGTCATGCTTTTCTCAAGCATATTGAACGCACCAAGGTCCTGATTCATATGGTGGATGCCGCATCGACAGAGGGACGTGACCCGGTAGAGGATATAAAGGCCATCAATACAGAGCTTGAAAAATATAATCCGGAGCTGTTAAAGAGACCCCAGGTCATTGCTGCCAATAAAATTGATGCGATTTACGCGGATGGAGACGATCCGGTGGGGAGGATCCGGGATGCCTTTGAAAAGGACGGTATTAAGGTGTTCGCCATTTCCGCTGTCAGCGGACAGGGGGTAAAGGAGCTTCTTTATCATGTCTACAGCCTGTTGAAGGATATGGACGATGCCCCTGTCATATTTGAACGGGAATTCGATCCTGCGGATCTGATCGTAAACACCACACTTCCCTACACCGTTGAAAAGATCGAGGATGGCTTATACAGTGTGGAAGGTCCCCGCATTGAAAAAATGCTGGGATACACGAATATTGATTCGGAAAAGGGCTTTGAATTTTTCCAGAACTTCCTCAAAACCAGCGGGATCCTGGAGGATCTGGAAAAGGCTGGAATCGAAGAAGGTGATACGGTAAAAATGTATGGCCTGGAGTTTGATTATTATAAATAACATGTCCTTTGTTTCAAAACAAACAAAAGGGAAGGTCGGAGGAATCATGAAAAGCAGACAGCGTGCATATCTGAAAAGTCTGGCTATGACGATGGAGCCCATTTTGCAGATTGGAAAATCCAGCCTGACACCGGAGATTACCGAAGCGGTCAATGAGGCTTTGGAAGCCAGAGAATTAATAAAAATCAATGTACTGAAAAATTGCCTGGATGATACCAGGATGATCGCGGAGGCTCTGGCAGAGCGTACCAGATCCCAGGTGGTTCAGGTAATTGGAAAGAAAATTGTTTTATACCGGGAGTCCAGAACCAAGAAGAAAATTGAACTTCCGAAATAAAGGCTGACCCGAAAACAGAAGGCTGCATAAAAGAAAAGGAGGGAGGCGGAGAAAATGGATAAAGTTCAGAATAAGATCGGCATCATGGGCGGAACCTTTGACCCCATTCACATCGCGCATTTGATTCTGGCAGAACAGGCCTGTGTTCAGTTTGGCCTTGAAAAGATTCTTTTTATGCCCTCATCTCAGCCGCCTCATAAGGATAACCGTATGGTATCGGCAGCATATCACCGGGAAGCAATGGTGCTGGCTGCCATCCGGGGAAACAATAAGTTTGTATATTCTGATCTGGAAATTCGGAGAGATGGTATCACCTATACCAGTGATACACTGAAAGAACTCCATGAAGAATATCCGGACACCGAGTTTTATTTTATTATGGGAGCAGATTCTCTGTTTGCTGTAGACACCTGGTATAAACCGGAGGAAATTTTTAAAACGGCCATTATTCTGGCTGGAAACCGCATGGATGTTCCGGAGGAAAAGCTGGATCATCAGATCGCTTATCTCAGGGAGCGCTTTGGCGGTCAAATTCATCTGATCGATATGCCGGATATCGCTGTTTCCTCCAGTGACATAAGAAAACGGTGCAAAGAAGGCCTGCCTATCCAATATTACGTTCCGGATGCCGTATATCAGTATATCGAAGCAAATGAACTCTATGTGCAGAACAGGCTTCAGGAAACGGAAAACACAATTGAAAATACAGCAGGATTCAATACCGGGGAAAAAGAAGAGGGAGGAAGGACTATGAAGCCGGATCGTCTGGTCATCAAAGAGAAGCTTCGCCACAAGCTTGGTATGGGACGTTTTGAACATACGCTGGGAGTCGCGTATACGGCTGCATGTCTAGCTATGCGTTATGGCTGCAATGCAGAGGATGCAGAGCTTGCCGGACTTCTTCATGACTGTGCAAAACAATATGATAATGAGACTTTGATGAAAAAATGTCTGAAATACAAGCTTCCCGTTTCGGAGGCGGAAAAGAGAAATCCTTCTCTTCTTCACGCAAAGCTGGGGGCTTATCTGGCAGAGCAGAAATATGATGTGGAGGATTCCGGTATTCTGAATGCCATCCGCTATCATACGACAGGCCGGCCGGCCATGACTCTCATAGAGAAAATCATTTACGTGGCAGATTATATTGAACCCAGAAGGTTTAAAGCACCGAATCTGGATAAAATACGGCAGCTGGCCTTTGTGGATCTGGACAGGACCGTGTGCGAGATCATGAAAGACACTCTCGCCTATTTGAAGGAAATGCCGGCTAACATCGATGAGACAACAATGGAAGCATGTATTTATTATCAGAAGCTGAATGACAGCAGCAAATGGGAACAGGCTATATAAACAGAAGGAGTGAGCTTATGGAAAAATCAAAGGAAATGGCAGCGATTGCCTGCCGGGCTCTGGAGGATAAAAAAGGACAGGATGTAACGGTCATCGACATTTCCGGCGTTTCCTGCCTGGCTGATTATTTTATCATTGCTAACGGTGAAAACAGCAACCAGGTGCAGGCTATGGTGGACAATGTGGAGGCAGAGATGGCAAAAGCCGGTTATCACTACACTCAGCGGGAAGGTTATCAGGCTGCCCGCTGGATCCTGCTCGATTACAGGGATGTGGTCGTTCATGTGTTTTCCAAGGAGGATCGGCGCTTTTATGATCTGGAGCGCATTTGGCGTGACGGAAAGTTTGTGGACAGGAAAGAGCTGGAGGCATAAGCCCCGGCTCTTTTATCATTGTGTAAAAACAAGAGAACGCCCGAACGGTTCATAAGATCTTCGGGCGTTTCTTAGTCTGTTTCGGATTCCAAAAACAGTTATTTCATCATTCGGAAAAGGCCGATCACCTTTCCGAGAATGTTGACATTATCCACAATAATTGGTTCCATCGTATCATTTTCCGGCTGCAGACGATAATGTCCATTTTCTTTATAAAAACGTTTCACGGTAGCAGAATCATCAACCAGAGCGACAACGATCTCTCCATTGGAAGCAGTGGAGGCAACTGTACAGAGAACCTGATCACCGTCAAGAATGCCGATATTGACCATACTGTCACCTTTTACATGGAGCATATAGGTTTCCTTATTGGGAAGCATCTCTGCAGGGAACGGAAAATAGTTCTCAATATTTTCTGTGGCCAGGATGGGCTGTCCGGCGGCCACTGTACCGATCACAGGAATCTGGACCATCTCACGTCTTGTAAGACCAAATACATCATCTACTATCTCTATAGCTCTGGGCTTCGTCGGATCACGGCGGATATAACCGTTTTTCTCAAGGGTTTCCAGATGGGAGTGAACGGAAGAGGTGGATTTTAAATGAACCTTTTCACAAATCTCACGTACCGTAGGAGGATATCCTTTTTTTAATATCTCCTCTTTAATAAATTCTAAAATCTCTGTCTGCTTTGCAGTTATCTTACCGGGCATGGGACGTCCTCCTTCAGCTTTTCTAAGTTAATAGTAACATATGTTCGATTAATATGCAAGCGAAAAATCCAAACATTTGTTTGAAAATTTACGGAGAAAGTATTGACAAACATTTGTTCCTGTAGTAAGATGAGAACAGTCAAGAACAAATGTTTGCAAACAAAGGTTTGGGGGTTCCTTATTTAACAGAACAATAGGAAACAGATCGGAGGATGGATCCGTATGCAGAAAAGAGCAAAAGCTTCCCGTATCAAAATAAAATGCCTGATTTTTCTCGGTGTTATATTTTTATTTTCCATGATTTTTTTCGGAGCTATTGTCAGTGCCAAAAATGACAAGGATGCAGCTCCTCTTTATAAGTATTATACTTCTATCCAAATCAACAAAGGAGACACTCTTTGGAAGATTGCCGGGGAGTATTGCCATGATTCTGATCAGATGAATGCCTATGTGAAGGAACTGAAACAGATCAATCATCTGAACAGTGATGAAATCCATGCAGGGAATTATCTGACTGTCATATATTATTCTGATCAGTACAAATGAGAAGACACGAGCAGCAGTGGAAGAGGACTTTCGCTGCTGTTTTTGGCTCTGTGATTTTCTATATTCTGCTTTTTAAGCAATAAACTGAATTGACATATTGAACGATAAACATATTTCCTGCATTGCCATGGAAAAGCATCCTATACTCTGGGATGTGTGGCAATTGAAGAAAATCAGATGAAATCACTGCTGCAAATGCTGAGGCCTGACGCACGGATTATCTTGGTACGGGATAAGGAGGAGCTTCTCGATTATATTGAATACTGAAACATAAAAGGGGAGAAGCCTCATGGCTTCTCCCTCAGCCGTACTGCGTTTCTGGCGCTTCGGCGCCGCTCATCCTCTAGGGCGGCGTAATGCTTTCTGGTGGTGTTGACGTCGGAGTGTCCCAGGACATCGGCCACCAGATAAATATCGCCGGTCTCCCGGTATAAATTCGTGCCGTATGTGCTGCGAAGCTTATGTGGTGTGATCTTTTTTAGAGGAGTCACCAGCTTCGCATATTTTTTTACCAGATTTTCCACGCTTTTCACACTGATCCGTCTTGATTGGAGAGAGAGGAAAAAGGCCTGTTCATGGCCGCTTACGGGTATGATGCGTTTCCTTTCCTCCAGGTAGTCCAACAGCGCATCGCGGACCTCCTCGCCGAAATAGACGACGACTTCCTTTCCGCCTTTTCTGTGGATACGAATCCCGTCATTTTTAAAATCCACATCATTCAGGTCAAGTCCTACACATTCCGAAACACGAATCCCGGTTCCCAACAGAAGTGTGAGAATTGCCACATCTCGGATTTTCGTCTTTTCATGAAAGGCTTTCTGGCGTTCTGTCAATCCTTCGCCATTTTCCACATTGTCGAGAAGGCTTGCCACCTCATCGATATCCAACCTGATAATATCCTTGGAATGAAGCTTGGGAAGTGAGATCAGGGCAGCAGGGTTGTTTTTCAGCAGTTCTTTTTTATAAAAATAATTGTAAAAGGTTTTCAGGGAAGAGAGCTTTCGTGTGATTCCCCGCTCTTTGTTGATATGTTCGGTATTCTCATCACTGGAATAATATTTTAAATATTCCATATACTCTTCCAGATCGAACGCTTTCACCATATCCAGATCGGAAAGGGTGATGTCCCGCATCTCTTTTCCTTTTAAAGCAGGGTTTTCTTTCAACAGGAACTCAAAAAACACCTTCAGATCATAGGCATAGGCGATCCTTGTCCTGGAGGAGGTCGTTTGTTCGATTCCGCGGAAAAATGTCACACAAAAGGGCGGAAGAGCAGTAAGCATTTCCCGAAGCTTTTTTGTGTTCTGAATATCCACCTGTTCAAAATATGGCTTTTGTTCCATGATAAATATGCCTCATTTCCTTAAAAAGCCGGCAAACAGTCCGCAGCTGTTCAAAAAGGCTTATCTGTTTCCAGGAGTTTTTTCCGGCCAACCGGGAATCTTTCCGTTGACAATGGCTGTAAACATCCGTTCTTTGGCTCCCGGATTTTCCGTGGTGAGAGTTCTGACGACATTTTTTACATATTCCCGTCTGGTATGTCCGTCTGCCGGGCAGGGATTTTTGCAGACCGGAAGATGATACTGGTTTTTAAAACCGATGATGTCCGCCTCAGGCACATACATAAGGGGACGGATGACGGTTAGATCCATGCGGTCCAGATAGGTGTAAGGAGAAAAAGAGTGAAATCTCCCCTCATAGATCAGAGACATCAGCATGGTCTCCACAATATCATCCTTATGATGGGCATATGCCACCTTATTGCAGCCTAGTGCCTTGGCCTGTTCGTTGAAAGCGCCTTTCCGCATTTTAGCACAGAGTGAGCAGGGATTTTCTTCTTTTCGTTCTTTGAATACAATTTCACCGATTTCGGTAGAAATCACCGTGTAGGGCACGTTCAGCTCCTCACAGAGGGCTTTAATCGGAGTGAGGTCCATTTCCTTGAATACCGATACAGTAATGGCCTCAATGGTGAAAGGATTCGGATAGAAACGCTTTAGTCCATTCAAAGCATATAATAATGCAAGGCTGTCTTTTCCGCCGGAAATCCCCACAGCAATTTTATCACCCGATTCAATCATCCCGTAATCATCGACAGCGCGCCTTGTGTAGCTTAACAGCTTTTGCAGATTCATAGAAGTTCATTCCTCTGATTGTTATGAGTATTATTTTCTTTGACGTTACTTATTTTATCACAGGAGTGATTTCACCGCAACACCGGAAAATGCAGAACGGCCGATATAACGTGGAGGTATGAATGGTTTGGAATAGTATTCCTGATCATCTCTATTTATTCGCTAAACTCAACTTTAACGAATAAATTGGAGGTGGGTTATGAAAAGAGTTATAATTATTCTTTTTTCTATTACCTACCTCTTTTTTGTTAATTGTGTTTATGTTTTTGCTGTACCTGATGATCTTGTTGATTTCAGTGTTACTTATGATAATACTGCCGTTGCATTATATTCTTCCTCTACTTCTGGTGGATCTATTGTTTCATCTAATCAGAATATATTTTATCAGATCGTAGGATCTAATACTGAATATACTGGTGGTACTTTGACTTTTTCTGCTGAATTTCCAATTACTGCTGTTGTTGCTGGTTTTTATGGTGGTGCTACTTATTCAGGAACTTTTAATTTTCGTTGGTTATTTACTCCGTCTTTAAAAAAGTATGATAATGGTACATGGGAAAATGCTGGTGCTATAACTAGTGTTAATATTTTTTATGATGGTTCTGATAATGTTGAAATTCGACCTTTTCAAGTTACTAATAGTGGTTATACTGGTTATATAATTCTTAATGATAAATATATGGTTGACAATGCGGGTATTGCTCAAGGTTTAATCTTGCCTTTCCGTGTTGTTATATCTGGTGAAGTTTCTTATACTTCCACAAGTCAATTAATGTCACCTGCTTATCGAATGTATTTTACGAATGATTATTTTGCTTTAACATCTGGTGAGGCTAAAGCTCATTGGGGTATGTATGATCCTTTATCAATGCAGGATTCAGAGCAGCACGAAGAAGTTATTAATGGTTATGATAACACTGCTGGTAATAATGCTAATAATTCTCTCGAATCTGGTCTTGCATCTTATGAATCTGAAGAAGCTCAGGCTCATAATGATTTTAATAATAAAATGGATTCTTATACGAATCCGGATACAAGTGATTATGTGTCTGGTATATCTTTTATTTCCTCTGCTGTTGTCTTATGGTGGAATGGCCTAGTGTTAATGATTTCATGAGCTGTCACCAGACTGCTCACACGAATTGTCATCAGATTGCTTAACTGCCTGTCATAGATAATGGTGGATTCGCCGCCCGAAAACGGGCGGCTGACTTTTACTTAGTTGTGACCGTGAGCATTTCATGCTCTACTACAAACTTGATCATATAGTCATCGACCAGACGTCTCTGCTGTTGGAAGGCATACATCAGTGCCTTTTCGCAGATCCGGTTGATCATACGGGGAATTCCGGCAGATGCCTTGTGGATCTCATCCACTGCTTTTTCAGTAAAAACCTCCTGAGAACATCCAGAATACGCCATATGACTTCCGATGTACTGTTCTGTTTCCGATCTGTCCAGATGTGGAAGCGTACAATACATATCGATTCTCTGGCGAATAGCAGCGTAACGCTGTAACTTCAGTTTGTTTTCCCAAAGTTCTGTCTGCCCGACAAGGACTACTGCCATGGGACTGACAGAATCAAATTTGTAATTCAAAAGAAATCGGAATTCTTCCAGCGTTTCTTTTTCCAATAGATGAGCTTCATCAAGGATACAGACAACTTTCTTGTGCTGTACTCCACGGATGATTTCAATTTCCTGCTGTAGCTGGCGTTTGGAATCTCCCCGATAAAACCTTGATTCCAGACCGAGCTGATCCAGCAGCCCCTTATAAAACCATCTTGGAGTCAGCTTTGAGTCTGAAAGATAAAGAACGATGTAATCCTCTTTAGGAAGCTCTGAGTAAAACCGGCGGATCAGCGTTGATTTCCCACATCCGGAATCAGCGGTTACAACCGCAAACATCTGGCGGTCTGCCACATAGGATAAACGCCCTAATGTCTCGCGAAAAGCAGATGATTCATACAGCTTTTCAGGCGGAACATCACGGACAAAGGGTGTGTGTTCCATACCGAAGAATGCCTCATACATTGTCATTCGCCTCCTTCCGATAGGATGCAAATGAAATCGCGTCAGCCATCTGACGCTGTGTCTGTGCATGGCGGTTTTCTAAAGCATCAAGAAAACGGGATGTGCTCGGTTTCTGTTCCTGCATGGATGCCGGTAATACGGGACGTTTGTCACAGTATGAGCTGATTTTTATAGGCTGTGCTGTAAAACGTTCATAGCCTGGATAAGAAACCGTGATCGTTTCAGGCGCGGCAGGGTCATAAGAAATTTCAACTTTATGCCCAATCAGTGATGGTTTTGTCTCGTATTTTATTCCGCGGAAACTGATACATCCGCCTTTGTCAACTTTGCGTTCTTCGTGATGAAGGAAAGCTTCCGCTACGACTGAAACATCCAGGAAAGTGAGCGGGCGGCTGTCGCGGTTCCATTCCTGAAGAGGTGTGATCCCTTCTTCCGGGACCGCAGCTCCAAGGCTTTCATAGTACTCACTGATCCCTTCATGAGATTTCTTGTGATAATACTCGTCTGCGAAGATCTCCCAGAGACGGTTTAATTCATCCAGGCTTTTGATACCCTTCAGCTTCGATTCGCGGATAAAATCATCCACGACCTGGTGGAACTTTTCGATCTTGCCTTTGCTTTTTCCGCTTCTCGGCTTTGCATGAATGACACGGATGCCGAGTTTGGAAAGGGAAAAACGGATTTGCTTTGCGATATACTGTGATCCGTTATCAAAGTAACAGGCATCAAAAGTTCCGTGACGCAGGATCGCCTGGTGAAAGGTATCCTCGATGATCGCTTCTTCCTGATTATCATAGAACCGGGAGAATAGCAGCCGTCTGGAATGGTCATCAATAGCCGAGGACAGATAGGTCTGTACTTTGGCACCGTTTTTTCCAATAGGAAGTTTGGGACCATACTTGATATCTCCCTGGATCAGCATCATGCGGTGTGGTTTGCAGAAGCGTTTCGATGAACTCTCACGGGCTTCTCTGTACATCTGCATATGTTCACGGCCAAACCCTGCTTTATAAAGATGTCTTTCCAGGGTTGGGCGTTTTAATACCCCCGGTGCTACAAAGCCTTCTGCTTCCAGAATGAAGATGATCTGTGCAACAGACCGTTCCGGGACCTCTTTCCTGAGCTGGATTGCCTGTTCCAGAAGAAAATCGAAATTGTCCGGAAGTCTCTGGGATCTGTGTTTTTGCCGGTCTGCCGGTTTGAGTCCAGAGAACTGGCTTTCTGCATATGCTTTCTCGTAACGATAAAGAGAGCGGACGGAGATGTTATTCTCCTGTGCAATCTGCCTGCGCAGCTGCAGACGTTTTGCGTCATCCATATCTTCCCTGAGAAGGGGAGATATAAGCTGAAAGCGTTTGAGTGCTTCCTGTTCCTGCCACTGTTGTTTCATAAGATTTTTGCTTGTATTCATAGTATAGCGACCTCCTTTGAGACCACTATACAGAAGCAGCCGGTGACAGACGAACCAAAGTAGGTGCACAGTGCTACCAGGGGATCGGCACCAGGAATCCCCCGCTGTTATAGATCAGGCGGAGAATGATCTCCAGCCAGCTTTGATATTTTTTTCGTATAGCTTCGAGCAGTGAACCTTTGGAGAAGAGGACTCCTTCCCCAAGTCTGAAGATACTGTAGCCGGCACTTCTAAGGTAGCCTTCTATGTTGGTCAGATTGACCTGCAACCACAGGAGCCAGCGCTGCATGGTCTGCATGGACGGATAGTCCTCGGAATCAGCATCTTCAGGAGTGACAACTCCATCAAGAACTCCTGATATAACCTCAGTTTCATAATGCTTATACGGGGAGAGGCAATCCGGAAGTTCATTATGATAGGAATGGCAGTTTTTACATCTGAAACGTCGTATCATCAGACGCTCCTTACGTCCGCCTTCTTTCCTTCGGATACGTACGCGTGAATCCCGGTAGGCAAGAATCCCCTGACATCTGGGACATATATGGCTGGTCACACTGCTCTCAACAAAAAACACCTGAATTCCCCTTGAGGGTTAACGTATAGTCTGATATAATAACCATGGTTTTAGCGACCAGGTCTCAGAGTACACGACTTTCCAGGGAAGGTGCTCTGAGACTTTTTTCTTTCTGTAAACTGATGACAGTATACAGAACAATCCAGAGACACGCAAGCTAATCATTATTACGCTATTTTAAGAGGTCAATAACA
>NZ_JASGBQ010000027.1 GCF_030053595.1 Fusibacillus kribbianus | reverse complement strand
GAAGATAATAATGATACTCGTTCTTGTGTTTGTTCTCATTTTAGGTGGCGCAGGAATTCTATATAAACAGCTTGGACAGAAACTGGCTCCCAATCTGCTTGCTACACAAACACCGCAGGAAACCGAATCCACAGAAGCCTCCACTCCAACAACACAAGAGAATGAGTCAGAAAAGATATTGGCACCGGATTTTACAGTTTACGATCTGGATGGAAATGAAGTTCATCTTTCGGATTTTATCGGGAAATCCGTTGTCCTAAACTTCTGGGCAAGCTGGTGTAGTCCATGTAAAATGGAAATGCCTGATTTTAACGAAAAGTATCTGGAAATTGGTGAAGAAGTACAGTTTCTCATCATCAATATGACCGATGGCTCCAGAGAGACTGTGGAAACTGCATCTGCTTTCATCGCAGAACAGGGCTATTCTTTCCCGGTATTTTACGATACAGATCAGGATGCCGCTGCAACCTACGGTGTTTATTCACTGCCTACCACATATTTTATTGATGAGGAGGGAAACGCAATCGCTCAAGCAACGGGTGCAATTGATGAAGAAACCTTGCAGCAAGGAATTGACATGATTATTTCCGACAGGTGATGATCAGCATATTATATCGAAGTAAAATGCAAAAAAGTGGCCACGGCCTCACACTCCAAAACGGAATGGACCGTGGCTCTTTCTCTGCCTTCAGCGCTGTTCTTCTTTTTGTTGTTTCTTCTCTTCCACTCGTTTGTGACGGTCAATACCCAAGATATGCTCAACCGTCTGCTTGGCAATCAGATATTCCTGCATCTCTTTCTTCACCTGACGATATTCCGCATAGGCTTGTTTTTTCTCAACTAGGAGCCGGTTAAACTCCTCATGAAGAGCGTGACGGGAAGGAACCTTTTTTCCATCCAGCTGGTCAAAGGCTTGCTTCGCCGCTTTATGCAGCATCAGCTCATCACGATGTTCTTCAAAAAACGTTTTGCTGTACCCGGATTTGAGGTATGCTTCGTAGGTCTTTCTGGTCTTGGAGTAATTATTGATGTGCGTCTGCAATGCTCCAATCTCAACCATCCGTTTCTCAGCCGCCTTAATGGAATCGGAAAGTTCAGAGAAGCGAGAAGTCAGCTTGTCTGTGAGAGCAACCAAATCCTCATAGCTGTCCACACCTTGATTGCCTGCTGTTTCTGCTGGGCAAGGGTTGTCTCCTTTTTATTTAGGACACGCTTCTGCTTTCCGTCCGTATCTTCGATTTTCACGATTTTTCTCTTTTCCCATAAAAATGAAAAAACGCCGGAAACCCTTGATTTTGGTGTGCTACCCGTCAAGTAGACAATTAAAAAAAGCAAAAAATATTTTCTGCCCGGTATTATGTCGGGCAGCTTTTATGCTGCTTCCAGCAGATGCTTTTCATAATACTCCTGTGGAGTTAAGATACAAAGATTTCTTTGTACCCGCTTATTTGTGTAATAATCTATATATTCTTCAATTGCTCTTATCAGTTCGTCCTTAGTTTTGTACTTTTTCCCATAATACATTTCACGTTTCATAATTCCCCAGAATCCTTCCATAGGACCATTATCAATGCATCTGACAACTCTTGACATACTTTGGGTCATTCCGGCATCAACTATCTTCTGGCGGAAGGTTTTGGAAGTATACTGGTAGCCTCTATCAGAATGAAAAAGAGGCGTTGCTCCAGGATTCGCTGCTAATGCCTTATCAAAAGTATTAAATACAAGAGGATTATCATTATGATCACTGTATTCATATGCCACAGGGCGCTTTCCACACAGATCCAGTATGACACTCAAATATATTTTTCCCTTTTTTTCATCATCACCAGTCCCATATTTAAATTCAGACACATCTGTAAGCCATTTCTCATTAGGTTTATCTGACTTAAACTCACGATTTAACACATTTTCAGCAATATAAGCCGGGTCTGAAGCTGGTTTCGTGCAGCAATTATATCTGTGTTTTATATAAGATTGAACTTTTTTCTTACGACATACTCGCAAGACCCTTTTATCATTGACATTTATGTTATGATCATGTGCAAGAGTGTCCCTGATGCGTCTATAGCCCATATCAGGATGTTCTCCATGAATTTCAAGAACCTTTTTCGCTATAAGTTCATTAAGGTCATCATTTTCGCTGTTAGTATGATTTTTCCATTTGTAGTAGGCAGCTCTATTGATTTTCAGAATTTCGCACATAGTACTGATCGGATATTCAGAATGCTCTTCAGAAAGCTCCTTTATAGCAATATATGAATCATAATGTCTTATTCTGCGCAGTGTCACCTTCTCTCGATTTCTTCGAGTTTTTTTAATAAATCAATCTCCATTTGTTGTCGTTTCTTTTCTGCTTTCAATAGTCTATTCTCAGCTCTGAGTTTTTCCAATTCACTCAGTTCATCCACTGATTTATTACGCCCACGACCGTCTTTAAGACCATCGACACCTTTTTTGCTATACTTATTTACCCACGAATAAACCTGCCCATACGAACAATTAAATTCTTTTGCAGTCGCTGAATAATCATTTGAATGCAAGACACAATGCTCAACTATTCTTATACGCTCTTCAAGAGTTGTCTTTCTTGACTTGATATCTTTTGCCATGAGATAATCCCCAACCTTTCGTGAATCAGTTAATTCCTCATGACTATTATACTGCTTTACCCACTTTAAAACAGTACTTTCTGCGTGAATACCGTATTTTACAGCAATAGATTTGAAAGAACCACCTCCGGATAAATAGTCAGAAACGACTCTTTGCTTAAACTCCGCAGAATATCTACATAGATTGCTATTGTGGTGATCAAGAGCCGTTTCTCCATGTGCTTTGAAAGCTGCATTCCATCGTTTTACTGTACCAAACACAATGTCATATTTCTCTTCTAAAGAATAAAAAGAAGCTCCCTCTTCATGTTCCTTTAACACCTTCAATTTGAATTCCTTGCTATATTTCTTTTTAGACATAAAAATGCTCCTCATATGATAGATTTTGGATATTTCCATTGTCTACCATATGGGGAGTATATCATTTTACTGGGCTTTCCGGCGGAGTTTTTGGCGTTCCCGAGGTGATTCGAACACCCGACCTACCGCTTAGGAGAGGAACACCCTATTGTGTGTTCTTTTCACTTCTTAGCCGACCTGAGGTTCGAAACCGCCTGTATTCCCTGGCTTTGTTAGCTGAGGGGATACTCACATTGTTGGCCTGAAATCATCCCTGCCACGTTAAGCCGGGCACTCCGGATTAGAAAATCATTAGCTCTTTCTAATCGCGGGGATGCTACCAAACTGCCATGGGAAGCATATATCTTGCTGCCAACATCATAAAACGACCACCAATTCCACATTGCTCTGCGGAATTGATGACATATTCAATTTTCATCTGAAACCACATGGAAATCCATGTAAGTATCAATATTATACACCATTTTTCCGGTTTTGGGTAGAGTATTTACTGCCACTGTGCCGGGTTTTTGCCGTGATGTGACAAATCGGACTACCGCTTTTTCAAAAGGAAAGGTGTTGTGGCTCATCATCGATAATGGCTTCAATGATCTTCCCAATATTACTGCTGACCTTTCCCTTAACACTATGAACATCCTGGTTGACCAGCATTTCAGCAACTGTTCTTGGAAGATACTTTCGGAAATCTTACAGCGTCTATCGGAAATCTGATGGCATTTAGCGGAAATTCTATCAAATCATTTCCGCTAATTTCCTTATAGCTAAGGGGCGTCTCGTCAAAAAATGTTTATTATTATATACAATAAGCGCATTAATGTTAATATTAGAAATCGTTTGAGTCATATCAAAAGATAAAAGGGCAATATGATAAAAAATCCCTCCTGTCGTACATTGCACCTAACAGGAGGGATGATGACGAGGATGACTGATCACACCACTGCCTCGATCAGCGTATGATTCTTAAAATGAAGCTCCTTTACCCCCGGCTTCTTGTTCTTGTTGAAGTTAAAGCTGAGCATATAACCTCGCTCGAGATGATAATCATCAAGATACCCCAACAACTGCTCCTCTCCACGAGTATTGTACTCATTTCCGCGCCAGATCTTCATTTCGATGATATACTGGTTTCCCAGATAATCGATAATCAGATCCGTACGTCCCATGCTGCGTGTACGCGCCTCAATATAATAGTTTCCGATGCCATTGATCAAAGGACGAATATACAACATAAACAGTTTTCTTCCGTTCTCTTCTACAAATGTATCCGTACTATTACCGAAGCTTTCTGTAAAGTGCTCCACAAATTTCTTCAGAATCTTCTCCACATCCAGGCCACTTTCTGTGACAAACTGCCCCTTCAATTGCTGCCCGACATCATACGTCTTACTGTCGATCGCGTCCTGCGCAATGAAAAGGTTATAAAACCAGATTTCAAAAATTCTATTTGATATCGCAACCTGTCCATCTTCATCTTTCAAAAAGCCAAACATGGCACCAATTGATACCAATTCTGTTCCCAGATTAAACGGAATTCCTTTGCCGCAAAACAAAATATCCCGCAGCATGGTTCCCAGATCAGGGTAATCCTTCACCTTCTTTGCCATATCTTCAAATAAAGAATTCGATTCCCTAACCAGTTTGCGGACCGCCTCCAAAACCCCTGCATGGGTCCAGCTATCACGCATTCCGGCTTCGTACATTTCGTCCAGCAGCTGACAAATTCTGGATACAAGATACGGATAGCCGGAAGTGTAGTCATAGATTTCTCCGGCAATCAGGTTTGTATCTATGGCAGTATCATGTTCAGAAGCATAATCAAGAAGCATGCCATTGATCTGTTCTGTAGAAAAACTCATATCAATATCAAAATCCGCAGCAATGTTCCATGGACTATTATCTTTATGTTCCTCATCCGGTCGCATTTTACGCTTCAGATTTCGAATATCACATACTCCGGCGAGGATTACTGATTGAAATGTTGCAAATCGACTTCTGTTAATATAATAGCCGCGTAACTGTGCGAGAAAATCCAGAAAGACCTGATTATTTGTCGCACTGTCGACTTCATCGATCATAAGCACTATCTTCTTTGGAATGGCTGCACAAAGATTGCTGAGTGCCTGAAACAATTCTACCAATTCAAACTGCTCACCGGCCTCTTGCCGTTCTTCCGTAAACGCCTTTAAAGCAACCTGATATTCCTGACTTTTGCTACTTTCCGTAATTCGAAATGAATTTTCAAAGGCTCTGGCAAATGCCTGAGAGAAGCTGTTCTCATTTCTGAATTTTGCATCACTCATCTGCATCTGAAAATCCATACTGATAACAAGATAGTCCTGACTCAGATATTCTGCCAGGGCATGCAGCGTAGTTGTCTTTCCAAATTGCCTTGCTCGATTGATCGTAAAATATTTTCCTTCATCAACGAGTTTCCTGACTTCGAAAAGTCGCTGCGTCAAATCCACCATATAATGTTCTGACGGATCACAGATCCCAGTCGTATTAAATACCCGTTTGGGGATATTCCGATTATTCTTTTCTGCAATAAAAGTCTCCGGAATCATCCATCTGCTTCCCTTCTTCTCTGCACCAGAAATTGCTTTGCTGGCACACAGTTTAGTTATATACCGTTTTGTTATACCCAGGAGTTCTGCAGCTTCCTTTGTCGTGTAATATTTCATACGCTTTGCTCCTCTCTCTTTCATTGCATACTTATTATAGCATATGGTTCTCATTTTATCAATGTTTGGTTCTCGTTTTGTATTTTTAGTTCTCGTTTTTCAACCATTCAGTTCCCGTTTTAAAAAAGAGCAGCCACACACTTTTATGTATGACTGCTAAACTATCCGCATCATCCGTTAAACATAACCCTTTTCTGTCCATAATTCGAAAATATCCTTGTCTTCACCGACGAAGCTTTGATAAAACTCGGGCTCATGGTCTCTGAGCCACACTCTCTTTTTCTCAATTTCATCTCTGATCTCAGCAGTATCAAAACCGGAATACTTTTCTGCCGCAAGTACGATCCTTATAATATCGTTCCCACAGACGCATACATCATAAGCTTCTATATCAATAAATCCCCATCTTCCGACAACTTCTTTCAGCGGACCATGGTAAGAAATATAAATATAGTCATCCTTGAACAGATGGTTCTCCTTCACCCATCTATATTTCATATCAATAATTCCCGACGTTCGGATATACCCATTCATATACCAGATCGCACGGCTGGAGAACGCAATATAATCCTCCGGCAAATCCTCTGCCGAAAGCTTTGTGGGATATCTTCCATCAGAGTACAGCAATGGATTTTCCGTATCCAGAATCTCTCGAAGTCCTTTTCCGAATTTCCCTATGGTATACACATCGGCTCCTATTCTTTTTCCTTTATAATATCTGGCCATTTTCTCACCATCTCCATATTTCATACATTCCAACCGCAAAGAACTGATCATGTTCTCGCTGACATCACATAGTCTTCAATCCATGCGAATCTCTCAATTACTGTTTCTGCTCCATCCCCTTGGCCAGTGCGCTGAGCAGCGCCGCCATCTCCGGGTTCGACAATACCTTTGCCAGCAGCTCTGCATCCACTGTAGTAGGAAGCTCCACCGTCTTACCACTGGCGGTTGCTCTCATGCTCGGGTCCAGATTTCGCTTATTATAAAAGGCCTCCTCGAAAAGCTCTGCATTGCGCTTTCGATCATCATCAATAATATGGCTATACACGTCGGTGACCATATTGATCTGGCTATGACCGGAGTCGCCCTGAACCGCTTTGATATCACCGCCGTTCAGCTTCAGCTTGTATGTGACACTGGTATGACGAAGACTGTGAAATACTACCGGCGGCAGATCATGCTCTTTAATGAGGTCATTCAATGCTTTTCGCAAAGAGGATCCGCTTGTCGGCAAGCCATAAGGTGTCGCCAGCACGATATCATAATCCTGGTATTCATCCCCCAGGACATCCTTGATCTCATTCTGGGATTTTCTCCATTTTTCCAGCATCACTGCCACAGATCTAGGAAGAAAAATCTTTCGAATACTGCTTTCTGTTTTTGGTGTCTTCAAAACACGAACCGTCTTATTCAGCTTGCTTTCCTCCGGAAAAACCATGATAATGTCCTTCCCGTCCAGCTCCTTGATGGCATTCTTCTCAACACGCTGCACTTCCTTATTGATGTAAATATATGCATTCCCCTCTGCCACCGCCTGAGGTGTGATATCAACGCAATCCCAGGTCAGTCCAAGGAGCTCGCCCATGCGAAGGGAGCAGGAAAAAGCCAGATTAAGTGCCAGCTTCAGGCGATCATCATCACACAGATCCAAGGCCTGCATCAGAGTTTCCGCAGTCCAGATCTGGCGCTTTTCGCTCTTATATTTGGGTACCGTTGCGTATTGACAGGGATTTTTCTGCATGATTTCCCATTTAACCGCCTGATGAAAGCAGTTTCGGAGCAGTTTGTGAACATCCCGAATCGTGGATGGGGTTACATATTCGGACGCCCGCTTCCCTGTAGCCGGATTGACTACCGACGGCGTTTTCAATAAGCGCTGGTAATACCTCTCAATAAATCTGGTATTGATATCTTCCAGCTTATCGTCTCCTATGATTGGCAGCACATAATTATTAAAAGTCGCCACATTGGAAGAATAGGTGGATAAGGACCAGCGTTCTTTCCCATAAAGAGCAATATATTCATTCACCAGCTCCTTCAAAGTCTTACAATGTGGAACCACCAGTTCACCGATATCGGCACGATATTCCACTTCATTTTTTCTTCGCTTTGCTTCCTGCATGGTTTTGTAGGTTTCCCACTTCTGCTTGCGCTTGCCATCGCGGTCCTTGTAGTTGTAAACCACACAAAATCTGTTCCTTCTTTCGACAATAGATGCCATTTGCATGCCCCTCCTTCTTTTGTTATTGATCGGTCAGCCATTTTTCAAACGCTTCTCTTGGGATACGAATCATCTTTCCGAATTTCACATGCGGAATTCTTCCGGTAGTTACCCACTTTGAAACGGTTGCCGGATTCACATCTGCAAGCAGCGCTGCCTCGCGTATGGTAAGATTCTCCGTATTGCCGATATTTTTTGCAGAGCCGTCCATATGATAGATATCTCTTCTCATCAGCTCAAGCCGGGGATCACTCTCCTTTTCAATGGCAATCGGCACATCACCTCCCACAAGGTGATATTTGTTCTGGGTTTTGTACCATTCATAAAAGCTTTTCTTAACCACACGCCTGCGATCACCGATCACAACCGTTTCAATAGCTGCCTCATTACTGCTGAGAATGGAATAGACGGTACTCCTTGGAACGCCAAGCAGCCTTGCCATCTCCGGCATTCGCATGGTAGATTCCTCCAGCTTTTCATCCTTTTCTTCAACCTTTTTATATTTGGTCTGTTTTCCGTACCATTTTTCAAACGCTTCAACAGGGAACCGCTTGCAGAAATTGACGATAATAAACGGAACCTGTGCGCGCTTCATTTCGTCATAGACCTGCCATTCCCCGATATCCAGAAGCCCGGCAATGTCCTTTGCGGAATAAGAATGCCTCTTCAGTTCAAGCCCCGGTTCCTCTCCGGTCACTTTCCGGTATTTCACCTGATTCGCATACCAGTCCTCAAAGCTTTCAATATCCACACGCATTCCATAGGGTGTTTCATCGGTTTTGAAATATCCTTTATGAACCAGCCAATAACGTTCTGTCTTTTTCAGCCCAAGGAGATCTCCCATTTCATGAACCGTCATATATTTCTTTTTCTTTCCGGCTTTTCTCTTATACGGGCTCTGCTCTATGATCTCATCCGCCCACTTCCGAAAATCTTCCTCACTGATATCTTTATGCTCCTCCATATCTGCCCTCCCTTTCAAAAGCATACCGCTTTCTCCTTCAAATTGTTAGGATGCCGATCGGGACCTGTTTTCGTCCGATTTTCTGCATTTTATTCCTGTGATGCTTCAGGCCCCGGCAGCCTCTCGCTGCCCTTGTCCAGCCATTCATCAAAGCTTTTCTTTGAAATACGGTATTTCCCGCCTATCAGGACCCAGCGGAATTCCTTCTTCTTCAATAGCTCATATACGCACTGGCGGCTGATCTCCAGAATATCCTGCAGTTCCTTCACTGAATAACATCTCTTCTCCACACTTATCACCTCTTCTATGAATCGAATTATTAAAAGCCCTTCACTTATCAGGTGTTTACGGATAACGACAGTCGTGTATTAAAAACCTTTCAATACAGTTCTTTCAGCAGTCTGATGATGGCCTTCTTCTTTCCAATTGCCTGATTTCTGGTAAGTCCGTATCTTGCCGCAAGCTCATCCAGGAATCTGCCCTTCCCCTCAAAATATTCGAGGATAAACCTACGATCCTCTTCTGTAAGCATTGCCAGTACCTCCCTGAGGCGTTCCAGCTCCAGTTTGTGAATAATCTCTTCCTCAATGTCCACAGACTCATCCGGAATTTCAAAGGTGCCAAACTCTCCATCCGGACCTCTCATTCCCTCTACAGCTAAAAAATCCAGTTTGCTTCTTTCTTTTGCCTTCTTACGTCTGAACAGCCTCTGATAGTCTGCATTAAACAGGTTGTAAATCTCTCTGATCTGTTCGTCGGTCATACCTGCTTCTCTGCAGGCCATTTCATACTTAAAAATCATATAAGTCCTTTCCCAAGCAGTCGCCGGGACAGGACTCAAAGGGCCGCACGAAGCAATCGAGATGGCGGATGGTAGCGAAACAAGCGATATAACCAGTTGCTCCTCTGTTGCATCAAAAAAAGCGCCGTCGAAATAAGTCGAATAACAGGATACAGTTATCCCATTATTCAAAACTTGCTTCGTACGGCGCTTGGTAGATTATCCGATCAATGACCGGCTCCGCTTGCTCGATTAAAAGTTCGTGTTGATATTGTTGCTTATTCAGTTATCATTCTTACCGTTTCATGCGTCCTCCGGTACAGGGACCGTTGTAAACGCGGTATCTCTTTAGCCTTCGGAAATATGCCGGACTTAAAGGCCCTTCGAATTTGCATTTACGGCATTTGACATAGACCACTTCCGTCTGCGTCAAAGGAACATCCGTTACCTTGAATCCACATACCGGGCATCGCATCTCTCTGGATCCTGCTTTCTCTGCAGCTTTCCTGGAAAGAAGAATTCTATGCTGCACCTCTGCCGACGGAGTGGGGAACCTTGGATTGAATGTTAAAACCGGTTCATTCATGCGTTCACCTCCGTCAACAATACCGATTCAATGTATTCGCTGATCGGATGATACTCCAGCATTTTAAATTGTCTCAGTCTGATCAGAAGTGCCGTAAAGGATACTCCGATCTGTGCTGCCATCTTTTCTATTTTAATTCGATCCGCCGGAGCCAGCACATTATCTCCGTAGATCCTGAGCTTGTTTCCATTGTTATAATCCTTCAATGCAGTCTCTACAATGAAGAACGGCATCAGAAGAGACGCTGCCAGCTTATCCGCCTGAGCCTCAACCAGATTAAACTGCTGTCTCAATTCCTCTGCATCATAATTTCGTTCCGAATCAAAGGAACGCTGAAACTGCGCGACCGGATGGTGACGTTCAATCACAAAATGAGCCACCTCGTGCGCAATGGTAAAGCGTCTTTTCCCACTCTCCCGTTCTCTTCGAAGACTCGTCTCCACAACAATCGTTCCCAAAGGGAAAAGAAATGGAACGATTCTGCCTGAGCGCATAATCTTCAAAGGTGTTCTTCCATCTGCCAGAAAGCCGATCTTATCAAGATCCTCCTCGGCAAACACTTCATAAACAATATTGAGTCCAAGTGAATTTGCTATGCCTTCTATATCCACACATTTCGGAAGACATGTCATTCCTGATTTCTTAATCTGGGTCAGGACCAGCCCTTCTCCAAGCTCGTCGAGCTCCTTGTTTGGAATAAACTTCTTCAAGATGAATCAACCTCCACATGGATCGGTTCTTCCGATACGATCACGTACCACTTCAAACCTGACCGGTATATGTATTTTTCCGCACTGCCGATTAATATCGTGTAGCGAATTCCTTCAAATTCATCTGTGACCGGCTCGGCCATATGGAGGACTCTCGTTATATCCCAGGTTCTGCCATCCTCCCAGATAATCCTCATCGGGCGGATGGAGCCATCGGGATAGCAAATGCTTTCCACACTTACATACTGCTTTCTCATAACAGTGCTCCTCCGGATCATGATTCTATTTTTTCCTAACTTACGCATGTGCCGCTTTGTATTCCGAATAAGGCTTCAGCTTGACAATCGGAAGCCGGATCATCTCACCGAAATTCTCGGAACGGGCCATGGATCTGCATTTTTCACATTCCATCCAACCGTCAGTTTCTTCCAGGAACAGATTGTGATTAACATGTCCGCATATTGGGCATTTCACATCATAGGTTTTCATTTGCAAAATCGCCTCCTGACAGTTATCTTTCTTTGATGATATGGCTGAGAACGCCCTGGCATACAAGCTCCTTTACCAGGATGACCTTGTCTCCATATACGGCCTTGTTCTGATATTTTAAAATGACTTTGCCAGATTCAGGATCAAGCCCTCCAAAAAGCTTTAATGTATTTTCACTGTTTTCATCCAGAGCAACAATGATATCTCCAACATGGGGCTCAGCATTCTTGCGGATTACAAGAATATCGCCTTCATCGATATCCGCATCCACCATAGAGTCACCCTTTGCATATAAAATGTAGAAGGGACCTCTGCCGAAAATAGCCGTGGGGAGGGAAGTCCTGTATAGAAGATTTTCTTCTTCGAGAACCGGTTCACCGCAGGCAATCTTACCGAGAGCCATTACCGGCTCGCGATCCACCTTGATCTTCTCCATTGAGGAAGTAACAACCTTACCATCCTTATATTCGAGCATTCCCCTGGCATCCATTTCTACCAGATAGTTGTATGCAGTCGCCTTACAGATACCCAGCTCCTTTGCAATCTCTGCCGTAGACGGTATCCTTCCAGACTGCAGATAATAATCACTTATATAGATTGAAATACTCTCCATCAGCTGCGGGTCCTTCTGTCTCATAGTGGATCCTCACTTTCTAAGCACATTATTGTGCAAACATATCATCATTTCTTCTATCATAAACGAATCGTTTATGATAGGCATAGTATAACTCACGCATGAGTACTTTTCAAGATAAAAGTAGCCGGAACGGCTGAAGGTGTCGCCGGATAGCGACACCTTCTCTCTATTTCTCGTTATTTTATTTTATAACGTCCTCCGCCTTCAACAAGACCTACAAGAGAATGGCGCAAACTCTTGGATACTTTTTCAAACGAGTTTCCAAATGCATCATCCCAAGTAACAATTTCACCAGTTTTTATGCGTATAAGTGCTGGTCGTTTTTTAACGTAATATGCAAATACTGATTCTGCGTATTCTCCTTCGATTAACAAATCTATTTCTTTATATACCTTATCCAATTCACTGCCAGGTAAGACTTTTCCTTCGTTTATCTGTTCAAGATCTTGTCGCTTTTTATAAAGTCGCTCTAACTCTATTTTGTTTGTTTTCCAAGGCTTTGAGAAAAACATTACCATTCACCTCCTCAGTTTGTAGCCTGTATAGCACCAGTCGCTGCTGCAGAAATAAAGCGCTCAAAAAATTCCATACTCATATGGCTTTTCAGATATTTTGCCAATCCGACTCCACCCATATGAGCAATTCCCCCTTCAACAACATTATGAATACTCCTAGGGACAAGAGTAATTGTAGCCAAATCGATGTTCTCATGCATTACCCAATCACTCTGCTGAATAATACTCACTATTTTTTTTGCGTCCATATCTTCTAAATCTATTCCGCTCTTCTTTATGGAAATCGCTAATGACTCTGGAATCAGAGTGGGGTCATCTAGCCATTGCTTTTTTAAGATCTTTGCAGCTTCTTCAAAATTCTCTAAGCGATTACCCGAAATTCCATTTGGAAGAGTAACAGTCTGGTATTTTGAGGAATCAAAAACTATTCCAACCATTCCATTCTTCTTCACAATCTGAACTAGTTCAGTGCCTTTCTTATAATAGGCAAGAATCGCTCCGTCATCAGCATCATTAAACATATCTCTCAGCATATCCTTTGAAATAACGCTGCCATTTGAATCAACTATGTCCTCAGGCGACAGATGATCTATAGCCTTTTTTGCTAAGTCGTCCGCACCATCTTCAAGTATTCTTTCAATCTGCCGCAAAGCTAATTTTCTAGAAATATACTCACTATGGAATACGCTTGAGTCTGCCGTCTTTTTCAGAGTGTATATACCCTTGCTTATTGTAGATGAAAGAGTGCTGATTTTTCCGGTAAGCTTAGGAAATACTCTTTCGGTAAGCTTGGAAATACTCGGTCCTATTTTGGTCGTTAGCTTTTCCGCAACGCCCCCTGCAGCCTTAAATCCCGCACTTAACGCAAAACCAAGAGCAACACCATATCCAAATGACTTAATTATTTCTACACCATCCTCACCTTCGAGCCATGCTGATGCTGCACGCTCAATACCACCAAGCAACCCGTCCAAAGATGAATCAGCTAAGAAATAACCAGCACCCGCTGTCGAAGCATAGACATATGGCCCAAGGTAACCGCTGACAGCACCGGTGGCTGCTGCAATTACTACCTTACCCCAATTAATGTTATCAAGCGTTTCTCCGGAAACAACTACCTCCATAAAAATTTCAATAGCAGTTCCCGCCATTGCACTTGATAAAGCCGAAAGCGGAGGACACTCAACAAATACAACTGATCCTACCATTGCAACAGCTGTAACAATGACGCACCCTGTTCCTACTAACCATTTTGTAAGAGCATCGGCTCCTCCATCATAGTCGAGATCTATTACTACAGGTCCTCCGTCAATCACCCTAAAACACTGCATAGGATCAAGTTCTTCAACCGCTTCAACCAGTTCAGCAACACTGTATCCAAGAAAGGTTTCTTCCTGCATTGACAGCAGACAGTTTATTACTGCATCCTGCGCAATATAAGCACATGATTCTATATCTACCGAAACAAGATTCGCGTCTTGTGTTTCTAAAATTCTATTAATCTCCGTCTGTAGTTCATCATAGTCAATTTGAGAATATATCGAACTCCCAGTTACATTGATATAATTACCTACATCAATGTCATATACATATTTTGACTCATCATATGAGTATAATGAACCTAAGCTTGAATCACAGTAATCGCGCGTATACTTTTCAGCAGTGAAAAAAAATCTGCCACTTTCGTCCACTCCATATTTAACATACTGTCCATACACAACACAATGCTCTGTGAATGCGCCACTTCCATATCCCAGAATAAAGATTGTATTATCAACACTATCATCTAGATTAGTAATTGTTAAACCTGAGTTAAAATCTTCATCTGGAATTTCAACTTCTCCAACGAAAGGAATGAAACCTGCCTCAAAGCAAAATACAGTCTCTTCCTCGTTAGTATAACAATCTTTATAATCTGTATAGGCAATACCATAAACAGATGTACCGTCTAACAACTCTACTTTCGCCGGAAACACATCATAAATATACTCCAACTGGTTTACCATGAGACCATAAACAAAGGTTTCTATATCTCCTTGGTAGTCCTCTACTGTGGTAGATAATGGCGTTATCGGTAAAGTAGATTCATTTGTTGGAAGATTGTCCAAGTTTCCTTCAATAAACGATTCAACAATCGGTTCAGCGTTAACAGGATTATAATTATTACTACCTGATTGTGCCTCATCCCCTGAATAATTAAATCTTCCACATCCTGATAATAATGTTACCAGCATCGATACAACAAGAAGAATAGAAACGATTCTCCGGCTTAATAGCCTTTTATTTCTCATCATTGTCGTCTCCTTCCCCTGTATAGTCATTCATCATAGAGTTCTTACGTTGAGCGTGTTTTTTTCTAACTAGCATACCGTAAAGAATCACTAGAAAAATCACAGCAATTCCAACTATGACCAAAACGAATGAAGAATTTTTTTCGACTGAAGAATCTGTAGAGCTGCCTACATTGTCTACAATGTCAGCAGAACCTGATACTACAGCCGTAAGAGTGATATCTCCCTCAGACTCTATTGTGATGAGGTTTGATTCTAAAATGGTTCCATTTAATGACCATCCTTTAAAGGTCAAGCCGCTTTCAACATCTATAACTGGTAATTCGTATTCCTTACCAAAATCCATTACAAGTGTACTTATCTCATCACCCTGCGGGTTCTGCAGAGTAACCGTAAACTGCTTGGCTTGCCAAACCGCATCAAGAACAACAGATCCTTTAAAGGAAATTGTCGAAATCTCATTGCTATACAAAGTACCCGATTCATCTTCAAAACCGATAAGATTAAAGCCATACCTTGTCAGAACTGGTAATTTTACATTCTGTGCACCATAGGTGGTTAAAATATCTTGAGGAGATTCAGTCCCGTTTCCATTAAATCGAATAGTAGTATAATCCGACTCCACTACAGTCACATTTATTACATAATAATATCCCAGACGATTAACAACTTTCACTTGATACTCGCCAGGATCTGACCAAATTCCTTTACTCTCCTGGTCAGCAGCATAGAAGAATTCATTTCGTCCATCTGAAATTATTACCAGACCATACGGATCTAATTCATCAACAAGGCTCTTAACAGAGAAAGCTTCAGTTTCAATACTGACCCCATCATCCGATTGGGTATACGTCTTGTTCTTCTCACCATCTTTACTATGATAGGTCAATGTCAAGGAGGAGGTATTCTCGCCTTCGGCGATAAAAACAGCTTGATACTCTGCGACATCACCATAGATGGTAGTTTCTCTAATTGTCACCACTCCACTCGGACAATTTTGTTGAGCAAGCTGAGCCCCAACACCCTGATTATAATTAATTTTATATTCTTTACCGTTACAATCGAAAATTACCACTGAGTTCGAATCGCATTTATATTTATCCTGAACGAACTTAAAATCATAGGTTCCATTGCTGACATGTCCCGAGGAACCAGCCGTCAAAAAGCTATATGGTTTCTGGGCAATAATTGGGAGAGCATCCACATTCGTAAGTTCTGTCTTCTGGTTCGGTGCAAATATAGTTACACTTCTAGCTAGTTCCAGTGTTCTTAAGTTCGGTGTTGATTCAATGACCGAATCACTTAATGAAAGCGTAGTAAATTCATTTGACAGATCAAAATACCCCACCTGAATTGCCTGTTCTGCGAAGAAGTTAACTGCATCAGTTAAATCCCAAGCTGAATCATATTTTTCTTTTTGCGAAACAATAAACGATCCTATGTAACGATAAGAACCATCTTTTTGTTGTTCAACCATTCCTTTTTCATAATCATAAGCATACGCAAGAGCTTCTTCTCTTGAACTAAAAGCCAATGTAATATATCCCGTTGATGCACTTGGATAAGTCAACGAATAGTAAACAGGATATGAGTCTGTTACTGCAGTTTTTGCGTATTCCACGAGGCTGCGCTGATTCACGACTGGTCCGGGTGCTGTACCCTCTGCTATAATCTCAAAATGAAAAGTAAATGTTTTACAATCACCTGACGCATCAGATGTATTAAAATCCGCATTAGTTGTAAGTGTTACAACATATTCTCCTGGAACACTAAAATATCCTGTCTTCGAACTTCTGGTCGCATTAATAATACTTACTTCTCCGGTGGTCATATTTTTTATTTGGCCACTCAAAGGCAAATGATACTGATCCACCTCAGCAATATGATATGAAGTCAATCCTCCTTCGAATACTGCATACTCTCCATCAGAATAAATTCTTTTACCAGTTATAAAGGCCTCACCAAAGTAATATCGAAGTGCGTCCTCCGTTGTCATCCTATCAACATAGATTGTTACTGTTTTCTTTGAATTTGCAGCACTTGTAAGCGTAACTTCATATTTTCCAGTTTCAGTAAACTGGTGGTTAGACGGAATGGCAATTGTGGTACCATCTTTTTTTACACTGTAAGTCACTGTCGGATTTAAAGAGGTATCAATTGAAAATCCTGAAACAGTGTACGCATCCGTCTGCATTGTCTCGGAATGTTGATAAATATCCGCAGTAACATCATCATATTCTTCTGCGATCTCACTCATCTGATCACCAACAGAAAGATTATGGAATGCTACTGCTCCAAGTTCATCACTACAAAGATAGAATTCATACTCTTCAAGAAAACGCAAATCTGTCTTACTGCCCACTTGTTTTGCTTCGTAAGCATAAATCACTTTCACGTATACTCCATTTAGGATTGCCTTTCCATCAGGGGTATATATCAACACATCTCCACGATGACCGTAATTTGCTTCGTAGTCTGTTGTATAAATGCCTGTGGAATATTTGCCCAAATCAACGTTTTCCCACGTAACTCCATCTGTAGACGTCTGAATTATCAGAGCTCCGGAATCAACCTGACCAGTAACAACTCCACAAATCATCTGAGAAGTTTTTTTACCCCAGGTATCATCAATAATTTCCCAGCCATTTTGGGTCATTACATCTGAATTTTGTAATTTCAAGTAAAGAGAAACTTCACTTCCAGTTATTCCATATGCCGGAATTCCTTTATGCGTAGACTGCGTAATGCTGTTTGTCGAATTTTGGGCAACAGTTAATACCGTGTGAGAATTAGCTCCAAAAGATAATGCTCCAGATATTCTATTGTCTTCCGTGTATCCATCATTTTTCTTATTCTCATATACCTCCGGACTTATTGTTACACCAGATATTCCATTAGCGACTTTGATTGTTGTAGTATATTTCTTTCCAATCGTGTCAACCGCAGTAATAGTATATGTTCCTGCATTTTTTACAGTCATCAGATTTGTCACATCAGATGTTACACCATTTTTTGTCAACGTCACTGTAAATGTAGATCCTTTTGTGTCAATAACAAATCCAGACTCTACGGTAGCACCCGAGGTAACAGCATTGCCGGTCGTCAAATCACGGAATTCAATAGGATTTCCTCCATAACAAGCGTAAAATTGATATGTTTCTAAGCAATATCTATATTCATAAATGTCAGATGGAAAACGAGGTGGCCACAAGCTGCCCGCATCTCTACCGGTTTTTCTCCCCATTTCATATGCAACATAAACCCTATAATATACGCCGGCACGGAGATCTTCTTCTGAAACTGAGCACAGATTTGTCCTGTCAATTTTTTTGTTAGTGAAAAAATTGCAAACCGGTTCTATTGCGTTCTCCCATTTTATACGGTCATAGGACTTTTGAACAATAAGTACACCATTTCCTATTTTCTTCGAAACAGAAATTCCATTAACGCTTTTTTCATCACTAGATACTATATTCCAATTTTCCTTGACATCCGTCCGGTAAGAACCATCATAATCATATTGGAGTGTGATGCCATCGGACGCATAATAAACAGCATATCCGTAAATTTCTCTGTTGGTTGCTTTACTTCCGACAATCGAAAAACTACCAACTGATCTTTCACCATAGCAAAACTGACTCACCGAATACGATGAATCTTCATTAAATTCAGCATTTTCCTCTCCCTCGTATGCATTCACAGCAATTTGATCTGTACCAGCAACAGCATAAGCTGGAACAGCAATTATCAACAATAACACCACGGTCAATAGACCCATAGCTATCTTTCTGAAGCATTGCCTTCCAAACAAGCTACACATAATCTCACTCCCGAATACAAGTCGGTATCCTCCTATCTCAGATTTCTTCAAGTGCACGAAGTAAGCGTTCTCTGTACTGCTTTTTTATTTCATCCGGTCCAACTATTTTGATTTTCCCATCAAATCCAAACACCCAACGATAGAATGTCGGTCCGGCGCAGACCTTAACCTTGACCTGAAAATGTTCATCATCGAGAGACTTTGTACGAATTGTGATGCCAAAGCGATCAATGATAGATTTCATTGCAGAATTTTCACACAACAGTACCACTTCAGAAATCTCCTGGGTATCAAACATACGAAATACCTCCTGCGTGTATTTCGTAACAGAGTATCCTTTTGGCGGTTTGACCATAATATCTTTCAACAGTTCCGGCTGCTTTTTGATTCGATCCACACGAAAAACTCTAACTTCTTCACGTTCATCGCAATAGCCGGTAAGATAATAGAAATCTCCGTCCCAAATCAAATCGTAAGGACTAACGGTGTAAGGATTGCCATCGTTTCTAAGTATCTGTTTTTTCTTTCCATCATAATCAAAATACAGGAAGGAAATCTTAACTCCGGCGTTCATAGCATCGTTGATTGCATCCACGATGTAATATCCTTTTTCATTATCAGTTTTGGCTCTACCGGTGATATGTACTGTTCTCTGCAGCTTGTCCGCATTGTTCTCACTTGTCAGAGAGATCAGCTTTTCGATCAGAATCTTGCTCTTCTTTTCCGTAATAAACTTAGAAGACTGAACGGCATCAATCAAAAGCTTAAGTTCCGGCAAGGAAAACTGTCGATCCGCAAGATGATATTCCCAAGCACGTCTGCGAACGCCAATGATGTCAAAGCCGGCTGCCCTTAAGAGCTCTATATCCTTCGGTACGGTGGTTCTATGCATATGAATATTGTGCTGTTCCATCATGCGATCGGTGATCTGCTTTGTTGAAAGCGGATGTTCCTCATCAGACTGAGTAAGAAGCATTTGATATAAGTACAGAATTCGCAGGCGGGTATCGTTGTCATCTGCGGTTGTTTCTACAACTACCTCTGTATGTTTAGCTTGATCTGCCAGAATGACATCTGCTATCACTTGCGCGGCAATCTGTGATCCCGATTCATTCGGATGGCATCCATCTTCTGCATAGATGTTCTGCCGGTCAGCTAATTCATAGAAACGCTTTCCTACATCTGCAATCAATGCTCTATTCTGAGCGGCGACCTCATGATAAGCATCATGCATCTTTTGATACATTTCATCATAGTCCATACCAAAAGACGCTAACTGTTTTCCACCTTTTTGATAAGCCCATGTCGCATAAAGAACAGGCATTGCACCATTGGCCCGTATTTTCTCACAGAGAAGGCCAACATTCTTCAGGAAACTATCTTTTGACGTAACAGGGCCATTACTCATCTCCTGAAGAATGACATAGTCCCATTTCTCGTTCTGAAGTGCAGCCTGAGTCAAGCTACCCATCTTGGTTTCCGGATTAAGCTGTTCTGCAAGGCGCGCCCCGCCACGGGTGTGGTGGATTACTTCTGCCCCTGTCAGCTGGGCCAGCTTATCTGGCATGTTATTTACAAATGTAAAGCTGTTGCCGAGCATTAAGATTCTCATTCTCCACCTCTATTTTCCATCTACTAAAACCTCCCGGCAATCATAACATATTATGATCTACAAAGACTTCATCACATTCAGCAAATTCTGATAGCTATCTACATCGTGGTATTTAACCTTGCATGTAGACATTTCGTTAAACAGTTTCTTCGCACAAGAAATCTTTGCCTGTTCAATAGGTCTGAGGTTCAAACTATCCATTGTTCCCTTAGTTTCTGCCACAAAGAAAATATGTTTCACGGTTCCTTCATAAAAGGCTATCGCCCAGTCAGGTGAATAATTTCCAACTGGAGTTGGGATATGGAAGCCCTTCGGCAGTTTTGCATAAACACAAACTTCCTGCGCAGCATCCAGATCTTCAACAAAACGACGCTCAATGCTCTTTTCGGCAGAGCCATCCGTGAACACATAGTCCTGAATTGCTTTATTCGCATGAAAAGCCTTATCAAAGGTCTGGGAACTCTTTTCAGCCGTAAAGATGGTGCTATCATAACCACCTTCAAGCTGATCGTAGGAAATATGTTCAACAATCATGGTGGCCTTCTGTTCTTTAATAAGTTTACCCACCTTAGAGATAAACTCCTCTGGATTGTTCTTAAACATATAGAGTTTATCAGCTCTCAAGCCTTTCAGAATTGCTGCAACAGTTTTGCGCGTAAGAACCGTACCTTCAGCAATCTTGCCAATAAGGTCATACTTGATCTGACTGGTCTGAGCATGTTTCAATGTATATGTTCCAGAACTTTCTCTAATAAATGAATCGCCACGGTTTATCTCGTATTCATTCATTTGAGACTTCTGTCTACCAACAGTCGTTGTATATTGAAGTTCTGCAACAAATAGCTTCTCATTTATATGAGCAATAGACTTGCGGATCAACTCATCACTATCAAAATCAACAGTATAAGCATAACGATGATTAATCTGCTTCCAAAGTGCCTGGAACTCAGCCTTTGCAAAGTTATCATTCAGAGGGTTATCCTTAACCTTGGTCTCGTGACCATCCGTAAACATATTCTTGAGAACGCTGTCATCGTAAACAGACTGAATCAGGGTATGAATACCATCTGCCATCGGCTGAATTTCTTCAGGCAGTGGAGCAACGGTTCCCATCTTCACATCGGTACGGTACTTATCAGTAACCTTACGCTTCATATCAACATAGCCATTGCTGATAAGATAGAACTCAATGGTATCAGCAATACTCTTGTCGATGAGAGTCGGAGTCACATCGATCTTGACGCACTTACCGTTGAAGTATTCGCTGGTAGCCGTAGTCGGTCTGTCATAGAGAACCGTCTTAATATCACTCTGGAGATCTTCGACAAAGCCTTTGTAGCTTTCGCTTGCGATAACCGTCAGCATATTGATGTCGTGAACAGTGTCACCACAGCTTTCAGCATCCATACGATTACCATACTGGTTTACGCACAAACGGAGACCACGACCAACTTCCTGACGCTTTGCTGTCTGGCTATCGGAATGCTTCAGTGTACAAATCTGGAATACATTAGGGTTATCCCAACCTTCACGCAACGCGGAGTGAGAGAAGATAAAGCGAGTCGGCTCGTCAAAGGAGAGCAGACGCTCTTTATTCTTCAAAATCAAATCATAAGCAGAAATATCATCAGAGAACTCGCTGCCACGCTTCAGTTGGCTGTCGATACTTCTACCCGTCTTTTTATCAATAGAGAAATACCCTTTATGTACCGCACTTACATCACTACAAGTGGATCTCAGGTATTTCTGGTAAGGGGTATCGAAAACGGTAATGTACTCATTCAGCACATTCAGGTATTCCTGTTCAAACATCTGCCCATATTCACCAAGAAGTTCGTTGCCATCAGCATCATACTGGCGATACTTGGAAACCTCGTCAATGAAAAACAGAGAGAGGGACTTAATACCCATGTTGAACAGTTTTTCTTCTTTCTCGAAGTGGGAAATAATGGTCTCACGAATCTGAATCCTACGCATATCAGATTCAGACACATCACCAGAAACTTCACCGGCTTTGATTACTTCGCCATTGGTAAAGGTCACTGTGCCACGGAACGGATCAATATCAGAGATGGTGTATCCCTTGTACTGTTCCATTTCCTGAGAAACATAGTAGAGGTCATCTCCTACACCGAGAATACGGGTCTCACGATTGATAGATTTGTTGTAGCCGATTTCAAGCTCAATCCGGGCCATAGGCGGTTTTTTAGGCGAAAGAACAATTTGCTCCAAGAACATATAGCTGTCCGTTCCACGGAAGTTCTTTACTTCAAAACCCTTAACCTCAATTTTCTTAACCAGGCGCTTGTTGAACGCATCCAGGGCATCCAGCACATAAACGGTATTATGCTGAACGGCATGGGTTGCAGAGTAGTTCAGTGTAAACAGAGGGTTAAAGTTTTTCAGGGCCTTTTGGGTAACAGCACCACCCATTTTTTGCGGCTCGTCCAGAATGATAATCGGTCTGTTCGCCTTGATAACATCAATTGGGCGACGAGAACCAAACTCGTCACGCTTGGAGTATATAATACGAGCTTCTTTGCTCTTTCCATCTTCTTTCAGAGAGGAAGCGAAAGCCTGCGTATTGATAATCATCACATTGATACCGGAACTGGAAGAAAAGTTATCCAGCTGGTTCAGGTTTGAGCTATTGTAAATGAAGAAACGGGCTTTCTTTCCATAATGCTCCATAAAGTGATCGGCAGTAATTTCAAAAGTCTTATTAACGCCCTCACGAATAGCGATAGAAGGGACAACAACAATGAACTTGCTCCAACCGTACTTCTTGTTCAGCTCGAACATGGTCTTGATATATACGTAGGTCTTGCCAGTGCCGGTCTCCATTTCAATATCAAGGCTGCATCTGCCCAAGTCCTTAACCAGAGCTTTGGACTGCTTAATGTTGTTCTGGCTCTGGAGCTTCTGAATGTTAATCAGCAGCTGTTCATCGCTTAATTCAACAACTTCATTCTTATAGCCGGTATCATCGTCATCCATGTCATAGATGTTCAGCTGACGATTTTCACCAAGGTCAAGAGAATACTGCTGATCCATTTCCACATTCAGCCGCATCTGCTGAACCTCTTGCTTTTTGCCAACATCACGGATATAGCTGATTCTGTCGTGGTATCCCTGACCCTGGAATACCTTGACAACAGCATCAACGGCATCCGTCTGATATTGCTGTATCTTAAAATTAAATTTCATTACAGCACTCCTTACTCACCGTATTCTTGTTGCATTTCATAAAGCCATTCTTTTATCTGGTCTATTTGAAAATCGACAAATCCGGTGCAACCATCGAGAATTTCAAAAACCTTACAAACCCATATTCTCAAAACATCAAGATCGATTGTGATATTTTCTGTCTTTTGAACATAAAAATGCGGTTGTTTGCCGCTATCCACAGGATACCGAGCGAAAGTCATATCGTTTGTGTTGGCATAGAGAATATCAATAAAGCTCTTTACAAACTCGAACTCTGGAAGCAAATCTTTGTGCGAACTCAATCGGATTAAACTTATTGCTGTTTGACACAGTTGCAGAATGTTATGCTTTCCCTCAATCCGACTTTCCTGATATTCTTGTTTTTCAATCTTTTCTAATATCCGAATTTGCGAATTAAAGCCTTTAAGATATATCTCCGTGCCATGTACGACATTGAACAAAATAGGAAAAATCCAGATATCTGCTTTCTTATCGCTGTTATCTTTTATGCATTCATCAATAAGATGTATTGCTGTTTCAAAATAAGCTTTTCCCATCTCATAAAACTGGCATTCGGTATCACGAATAAAATTAAAGCGCCAATTCAGATATGCTGACTTTTCAATATCCCCTGTAAATTCAAAGTAGTTTGGAATAATATCCATCAAAGCCTTTGTATCTATTTTTTTCCAAGCATCTTTGCTCTCGAATAAATCTACCCCCATTACAGCACCTTCCTTACTGTGTCAGGACTGTATGTAGCAAAAATTTGCTCAAAGTTCGTAGCGACACTATCATTTGCCAAAGAACTATCACGCATCACGAAATAATAAGGCTGCTTCTGAGCAATAGCCTTGATGGTCTCGTCAGTCACATCCGCATCAAAGCAGGCAATCAGGAAGCCATCGGCAACATTAAATACTTTCTTGCCGGCGATGACCGTTTCCTCAATCTTGCTGGAAAGTTCAACGCCAAGATCAAGCATAACCTGGAACAGCAAGTCCTCAGAAGTTCTATCTTCCTTAATATTATCAGTCATAAAGTCGAACAAGTCCATTTCGTACTCAGCAGGACTGTAATAAACATCCTTCATATTGGATGTGTCACATTTCAGGACACGGAAACCAACATCCAATTCATCATCAGTAAGTCCGTTGTCGGATTTGATTTTTGCACCTGCACGGCGTAAGCGCTCTTTACCAATTTCACAGATAGTATGCTTCTTATTTATAGAATCCAAGAACTTCACTGCGTTCTGGAGTATCTTTTTAGCACGACTATCCGCCTTTGAAATAGACTCGTCCAAATCTTCAGGTAATTGCACCATAATGAAACGAATCTTCTTATCAGGATATTTGGCATTTAACCGCATAACTGCTTCTGCGGTAGTTGCACTTCCGGAGAAGAAGTCCATCACAATATCTCCAGGCTTTACAATAAAATTGATGAGCCTTTCAATAATCATTGGAGATTTAGGATTCTGGAAAATATCTCTTGCCATAAGGCTTTCAAACTGTTTGGTTGAAGCACGACCATCTTCGTAAATTACAGAACGAAGAACGTCTTTTGCATTTTCCAGACGCTTTTTCGGTTTAATCAGCGTTGTCTCGTCAGCACCAAACATGATGTCGCCTGCAGCAATCATCTCACGCATGGTCTTTTCTGCAAATCTAAATCCCTTATCAGGAACTTTGCAAGGCTTACCTGTTACTGGATGCATAATCTCATAGTTGTAACCGCCAAAAACCGTGTTCGCAATATCACCGTCATGGAATACACCTTTTTCATCGACGTTATCATAATGCGTAACACCCTTAAGTGCATCTGCATTTTTCTTGATCCATTTGCGCAGTTCGTCCTGGATAACACTCAAATTCGAGCCGAAAGTTGCTTTCAACTCTTTGTACTTATCCATAATCAGCTGCGCTTTCTCACTTTCTGCCTGCCAACTTTCAAGAAGAACACTATTTTTCGCATAACACAAAACATACTCATGCTCGGTGTTAATTTGTCTCGGATTATTATCTGTTGCAGTTTGAATAATTAGACAACCAACAAAATTAGATTCTCCAAACACATCACTACATACTTTTGCCATATTGATGTTTTCATTATCGTCAATGGCAATAAATATCACACCATCATCGGTCAACAGATCTTTAGCGAGTTTCAATCTTGGATAAATCATGTTAAGCCAATCCGAATGAAAACGCCCATTTGTATCCGTGTTCTGTACCAGTCTGTTTCCTTCTGCATCAAACTGTCCACTATTTGCAAGATATTCGCTCGCACTTTGAGCAAAATCATCCTCATAAACAAAATCGCTACCGGTGTTGTATGGAGGATCTATGTAAATCATTTTCACTTTGCCAAGATACGTCTCTTGTAGGAGTTTCAAAACTTCCAGATTATCGCCTTCAATATAAAGGTTTTCGGTGCTGTCAAAATCAACACTTTCCTCACGACAAGGACGCAGCGTTTTTGAAATAGGTGCATTTGCAAGAAGCATAGACTTCTTTTTGTCAGGCCAAGTGAACTGATAGCGTTCCTCTTTGCCCTCAACTACTGTGCAGGAAATTTCCTGCATCAGAACATCCTTATCAATCGCACGTACCACTTCGCCGTTCTCATTGATCGTTTCAGTAACAGCATTCGGGAACAATGCTGCGAGTTTCTTGAAATTATCATCAGCCCTGTTAGGGGTGTGCATCTTCAATTTATCCATTTGTTTCTTCCTCCGTATTGATTCTCATCATCATATTGTAATGCGCTGTGTGTCCGGCCTTAGAGAACAATTCCTTAAATACCATTAAGTGCTTTTCCACATCAAACATATTGGGAGTTGCTGAAAAATCGTCAAAAGCAGAATGCGAACCTGAATTTGACCAGGAAATTAAGGATTTGAACACTTGTCGTTCTCCGTCTGGAAATTGCAGATGAAATGTATTGAGATCCATTCCACCTAATAGCTTGAAATAATGCTCCAATATCCTGCGCATTGTATTTGCCAGAACCGCAGTATTATGATTTTCGGGAGCAATGCTTGCGTTTCGTATTTCGTCCCATAGCATTTCATATGTTGAACTTATAGGATTCGTGATGTATGCAATAATCTCTGATACATTGCTTGACTTTCGAATCATCCAATATCCTGTCATGGACTTTTTCAAGCCCTTATCATACGAAACCTCTTTGAAAAAATAGAGATTGTGTGAGAGTATGAATATTTGCTTTATTGCTGCCGAACCAGCGTATATACCTGCAAATAAATCACGCAACAAAGAGCTGACAAGGAATAATACATCGTTATCCAGACTCGATACCGGGTCGTCTACCACCACAACCTTATCATCATTGTGACCGCTTGCATCTATGTTCCCTTTGAGCGAGTACATGAAATACAAAAACGTAACGAAGTTTCGTTCACCCTCACTTAAAGACTCAAAGGCCGGCTCACCGGATTCACGAATGAACTGGTAATTGTGCTGTGAATCATCAACTTTTAGCGAAAATCCTGTAAAGCCATAGTTTCTAAGTAACTCATTGATTCCATTTGCTGTAGGAACGACACTCGTAAGTTGCTGCTCATACTGCCTACGCTCTGCCGTTTTTTCAGTTATGCTTCTTTCAATACATCCCATTTCACCATCAGCGGCTACCAGACTTGTATTAAGCCCGTTCTTTTCAGAAAGATAAGCTTCTATATCTGATGCAAGCTCATTTAGGATATACCTCCATACCTTGTTGGTAAGTGCTGCTCTTTCATTGCGAATGTTCGCAATTCGAGTATTGTGTGTTGCAATAGCACAATTAGCTTTTGAAATAATATCTCCGATTGCCGAAGCGACCTCATTCACCGTTTCAAGATGTATCACAATATTAGGGGACTCCTTTTTGGCTTTTATCCGTGCAGAATTTGTCTCGATGATTGCTCTAAGTTGCTGTAACGCTGCTTCTAAATCGGGCTTACCCAAAAACTCTGTAGGGTTGACAAGTAACGCACTCACTTGAGAAATAACAGTATTGGATTCACGATTATAACTATTTTGCAAATCAGTTATAGCTTGAATTTCTCGCAGGTATGTTTCATCAAAATACTCAGCCACCTTTTCAGAAAAACTCGCTTCAAGTTCTCTTTGGCAGAACGGGCATTTCCCTTCACTATGCTCAATATATGAAACACCTTGCCTGAACCAAGTATCATTTCCCAATTTTTTTATAAGTCCGGCTATATCAACATCTTCTTTTCCGACAATAACCTTCTGAAGTATGTCTGATGATTCCTGCGCAAGCAGCCGTTCAAAGGAAACTGTGGGAATAGAATCGACACGTTCTACAACGGTACCAAACAGTTGAGAACACAGTGTTTCCAGTTCATCCTTGGGCTGTAGTTCCGCTTGATTTTTAGTGTTCTGCGCCAATAGGGTCGTCTTAAAAGTCTCCTTATTGCCTCTTACCCCAGATATAGCCAGTTTAAGAGGGCTATCATCGTGATCCAATCGTTGTTTAACACTCCAAAACTTGTCATTATATGAGTTTTCGAGTGAGGTCAGCTTCTGTTTTAGACCTAATGCTGAGTCAGAACCATCAATGGTCTCTTTTAAGCTTTTTTTTCTTTCTTGGAGAGCACTAATTTCTCCGTTGAGCGCATCTATTCTTCGCTGGGTTTCAATGTTTTCTTCCCCCAATGTAAAAATACCCGGAATTGATGACTCGCTAAAATTGTCCTGTACAAAATCTCGATTATATACAGAACAGCTTAATGGATTTCCGCTCCATTCCAACATACAGTCATGGTATTCCGGATTATTGTGACAGCGCAAGAAGCGACTTATTGTTGTCTTTCCACTTCCATTCAGGCCAAATATAAAATTGACCTTCTTCGGTTCAATGACTTGCGCACAGCCAATATATGGAGGTATCTTGTCTAATTTGATTTTTCGTATCATTCAGATTTCTCCATTTCCAGCTTGAGTCTGTTGATTTTTTGTGCCAGCTCAAACTTTTTCTTCGGTTGCTTTTCATTCTTCGCAGCTTTAGTCAAGCGGTCGATTTCCTTTTGAATCTTCATTCTCTGTTCGTCGACCGCAATCTGTTCATCCAGGGTGTTGCCCTGTTCTATGGTAATGCCGCCGATCTGAACGATGATGTTCTCCCAAACGGCATCCATGTTCAATCCTTTCAGTTCTATGGAAATATCTTCTTTACATTTCCAATCCGTCTGCATCAGCTTGGTGTGGTAGGTGGCGAGTTTTGCTTCTCCACCACACTCAAGCACAAGCAACATATTCTGTGGGATTAGTTTTGAAATGGTAATAATGGTCTTGTCATCAAAGTCTTTCTTTTTCAAAGCAACCATAAGGACGAAGAAAGATTTGACCTGCTCACCGTCTGCAATATTTACTTTTGCAGAGGATACCTCATTGACAATGGTGATCCTCGAAATATCAGCATCTATTTTTGCTTTCTCTGCGGTGTTCATCTGGAACTTCGCATAAATCGCATTCTTGGGAAGCTGCTTATTCAGTTCTGTTGCTTTTGGCAAACCAAGCATTATCCCACCTCGCTTTCTATGTTATCGGACAACCAGGAAACAAATCAGTTCAAAGTCGTCCAACCCTTTTATATCATTTGTGAGGAAACTGATCTGACCGCCGCCTAAGAAGCTATCAATATCACTTTCTTCTTTGACCTCAATGATGGAGGAAATCGCATCGCCAAGCAGTCTGGAGAACTCAGACATATTGCGACCGTCATGAGTTTCCTTATTGAACTGACGATACAGTTCCGGAATAGGCTCGGTCTTTCCTTTACAGAGGAAACGCATCTTATCAAGCATCTGCTTCGGGGAAAGATGATCGCAAATCACTTCGCCATCCTTGCTAATGTAAACCATGTAGAACGGATGCAGTCTGTTCTGATTATCAATGTTCACGCTATTGGAACGGTTTTTCAAAACATAGATGACACCCGCAGGCATATCTTCCGAAGCTGCCGCTACAGAATGGAGTCCAAACGGAGTTTTTTCGATGTCAGGATGATACTTGATATACTCAAGCAAATCCAGGCGGAACTCGTTCAATCCCAAGTCCATAATGGAAATGCCGGTGGACATATCTTCAATATCAACGACTTCTTCCTGCAAGCGTTTCAACTGTGCTTTACGATATTCGAGGTCAGTCTTTTCTTCTTCGCTCAGAAGGTTGTCATCACCGGTAGCTGTCATATCAACGATTTTCATACGAGTCTCAACCTTTGCTTTCAGGTCAATATACTCGTCGAGTGTTACATCCGGCCAGAAATTTACAAGCTGAATATAAGCATTCTTACTACCAATACGGTCGATACGACCAAAACGCTGAATGATACGAACAGGATTCCAATGAATATCGTAGTTGATCAGATAATCACAGTCCTGCAAGTTCTGACCTTCAGAGATACAGTCCGTTGCAATCAGTAAATCAATCTCTGTTTTATCTCCTGGCATCAGTAGATGTTTGTCCTTGGAAATAGGTGAAAAACAAGTCAGCACCGTATTCAAATCGCTATGCAATTTCGGAACAGTCGTGCGTCCATCAACGGAACCGGAAACCATTGCCGTGTTCAATTCAAAATTTTCTTTCACGAACTTGCTTACGTTGTCATAGAGATAACCAGCCGTATCAGCAAAGGCTGTGAAGATGATAATTTTCTTGTTGCCCTCATTGATCGGATGCTCCAACTTATCTTTGATAACTCGGAACAGTTCCTGGAGCTTGCAGTCATATTCCGGAGTAATGTCACCAACCATTAAAGTGAGAAGTTCCAGTATATCACGGTCTTTTACAAGACTGTCTCTCCATGACTTATAATCCATATCTCCAATTTCGATTTTTACTTTTTTGCCGAAAGTGAATAGTTCTTCGCCGTTCTGATCTTCTGCATCAAACTCGTCAATATCAGAAATGTCAGTCAGTTCGAGCTTCACAGAGGATGTCTTGTCGTAAGCATCAATGCTGTGAATTGTCGAGTCAATCAATCCCTGTATGCGCTTTAATGTCAGATTGAAAGAATACACGGAACTTTCCATTCGTTTCATCAGATTGATTGCAGTCAAACGACGAATACCTTGTTCTCGGTTCGCCTGAGTAAATCCAACATTCACTTTGTTGTCCTCATACAATTCAGCGTACTTCTCCATTTTACTCGGAAGAATAAAATGGGTAGGAGTATAAATTGTCAAAGACAGCTGCATAAGCTGTTCAAAGATTTCGTTATAGTTAATTGCTTCCTTTAGATTAGTAAGCGGTGGTCTCAAAGAAATCGGCTTTAACCTGGTTGGGAAAGTACCAATTTCCGTTGTATCGTAATACTTCTGAATATGCTTACGGGAACGAGCAATCGTTACGGAATCAAGAACCTCAAAGAAGTCAAAGTCCAACATCCGAAGCAGATTTTCTGTAGTTCTATCAGCAGGTTCCCATTTACTCCATGTATTGAACGCTCTCTGTGCGCTCTTGAAAATGTCATCAATGCTACGAGTGGTGTTCAACTTATCATCTATCAAATCGGTGTTGCCTTCATAAGCAAGTGCCAGCTGGTTCTTTAAGTCATTGAAACGATTATTAACAGGTGTTGCAGACAACATTAAAACCTTTGTCTTAACACCTTTGCGGATAACTTTATTCAGCAATTTCAGATAACGATTTTCTTTTTCGTTATCCTCACCCGACAACTTTCCGCCATTACGGAAGTTGTGGGATTCATCAATTACAACCAAGTCGTAATTGCTCCAATTTAATCTGTCCAAATCCAGACCATTGGACTTGCCGTGAGTACGATTCAAATCTGTATGATAAAGAACATCATAACGCAGTCGGTCTACTGCAATAGGGTTATTCACATAGTTATCTTTATATGTATTCCAGTTGTTGGTCAGCTTCTTCGGGCATAAAACAAGAACAGACTTATTCCTGTTCTCATAGTATTTAATTACAGCCAGTGCAGTGAATGTCTTCCCGAGACCAACACTATCAGCCAGAATACAACCGTTATATTTTTCTAGCTTACTGATAATTGCAAGGACAGCATCTTTCTGGAAATTATAAAGCATTGACCAGATTTTACTTTCCTTAAACCCAGTTGCTTCATTAGGAAGATTATCTTCCGACACATCTTCCAGGAACTCATTAAAGATGTTGTACAGAGTTACAAAATAAATAAAATCAGGAGAGTTCTCGTTATAAGCCGCAGTAATGTTCTCAATGACTTCATCAGTGACTTCCTGCAATTTCACATTGTCATTCCAAAGGCTTTCAAACAGTTCCATGTACGCAGCGGAAAAGGGTGCTTCCGTTTTTTGAACCATATTGTATGCGTTGTTTCCACGCTCACATCCCAGGTCAACAGTAGTAAATCCACTAACAGGCATGTAATTCTTGTCATCCAGATTAATAAAGCCCATCATATTTTCATTTGTTACATTAGACTTAAATTTGACTTTCTTGCGAATCCACTCTGCACATTCTTTTGCAATCGCCTTCTGAGTCAATTCATTTCTAAGCTTTACCTCAAATTCCGTTCCATAAAGACTGCGCTCTCTGTTCAATCGTGGAATGTAAAATTCTCTACTTTCCTTTTTTGATTTCTCAGTTGTAAAGGTTGGAGACGTGAAAATAAAACGCAATTCACTTATACTCTGAAGTTCCTTCTTTAATTCTTGAAACGCATAAATAGAAAAGCATGCCGCTGCAATTGACAACTTGCTGCCTGGTTTTATCTCTTCTGCCAAATCATCTCTTAATCTTTTTGTCGTATTGTTAATTAGTTCCATATCCCCATCTCCTTTGAAGCTTCTAGCTCTCAAAGTATTATTTCATTTTTCCTTGTTTCTTTATATACTTACCACTCTTTATCCTTTCATCTTTAGGCTTATCCGCATCAACTGGAATAGCCCAGTATGAACCAATTTTTGTTGCTCCTGGAATTCTATCTGTGATGCACAGAGTCTGCACTCTACGTACTGAAAGTCCCCATTTTTCTGCTGTTTGTCTAAGAGATAAATATTCCATATTTGTCATCCTTTTCCGATAAAAACACACCATTAGATATGTTAAATTATATACCAAACCACGCTTAAAGTCAATTCCTTGGTGTCGCTAAGCAACGACACCTTATTCGCAATGCTATGCTGTCACCTCTTGTATATACCGTTTTCTTTTTCAATTATCTATGTACACACCTCCCCTTTCCCGTAAACACCAAATATATAGAAGGCTTTTTTACAACTCACTTAGAGCAAGTTTCGCCTTGGGATTCAATAACCATTTTCATGGCCATTTCATCACGGCAACTTGTTGGGGATTCCGGTCCCCAAACCCACGGCAACAGCACCAAAGGTGCGGTCTTTGAACGCCTTCAGCTTATCAAAGGGAGGAAAAACATATGGCAAGACCAAAGAAGCAATTACCACCGGCAAAGGATCATCAGCTGACCATTCGATTTACGGAAGAACTCTACAATGTTCTGACTGCAGATGCCGAAGCTGCAGGCCTTCCCCGGACAGAATACATCCGGCAATTGATCACCAATCGCAAGCCGGTGATCAGGCAGGAAATCGTATTTAACGATCCGGAAATACTGCAGATCTTTCGTAATCTCGGTCACTTCGGAGCGAACCTGAACCAGATTGCAAGATATTTAAACCAGGGTGGCACTATGACAAATCAGATGTGGAAGGATATAAAAGACTGCATCGCTGAGATCTACAACATCCGTGATGCAGTAAGAGAAATGGTAGGTGAATATCGTGGCAGTCATTAAGCATATTTCAATCAAAAATTCCAATTACAACGCGGCGACCGATTACCTGACAACCCAGTATGATGAATTTACCGGCAAACCCATCATAGATGAAAAAGGCAATCACATTCCACGCCAGGAATTCATTCTGGAGGGAATTCATTGTGATCCTTACTCTTTCGGAAGCGAATGCGAAGAGACAAACAAACGCTTCCACAAAAATCAGACCAGAGAGGAAATCAAAGCACATCATTACATCATCAGCTTTGATCCCAGAGACCGCGATGACAACGGGCTCACTCCGGCACAAGCGCAGGTTCTCGGAATGGATTTTGCCAGAAAGAATTTTCCCGGACACGAAGCTCTTGTCTGTACCCATCCGGATGGCCACAACTCCGCAGGCAACATCCATGTTCATATCGTGATCAACAGCGTCCGTGCTTATGATGTGGAACGCCGGGATTTTATGGAACGCCCCGGCGACGCACTTGCCGGACACAAGCACCATGTCACAAAGGAATATCTGGAGTATCTGAAGTCCCAGACCATGCTCATGTGTCAGCAGAAATCCTTCTACCAGGTGGATCTTTTGAATCCGGCAAAGATACGAATCACTGACAGAGAATACTGGGCGCAGCGTCGCGGTCAGGCAAAGCTGGACGCCGAAGCCAAAACCTCACCCGTTCCAATCCAACCGCCGATACACTTCGAGACAGAAAAAGGATTTCTCCGGAGAGTCATCACAGAAACCATGATGGATTCTCAATCGATGGAAGAATTTCAGAAGAAGCTTTTTGAAAAGTACAGCATCGAGGTGCATGAAAGCCGCGGCATGATCAGCTACCTGCTGCCCGACAGACAAAAGCCCATTCGCGGCCGCTCTCTCGGCACAGATTTTGAGCAAAATTTCATCCGGAGTTTCATCTCAGCCAATCGTGTATCTATCCGGAAAGTTCCTGATGAAACTGCGGAAAAAGGCAATACAGCAATCCATAATCCGCTTGCATCTCAAACAGAACCAAAGCAACCTGTCCGTCTGATTACAGATCTTGAAACCTGTATCAAAGCTCAGAAAAACCGGGCCTATGCACTGAAAGTTAAGGTCAGCAACCTTCAAAAAATGGCGGATACACTTGCCTTTCTTCAGACCAACGATATCGGAACCATGGAAGAATTACAGGAACTTCGCTCCTCGTCCAAGGCACATGTAAAAGAAACACTTGCCGCAGTAAAAGCAACAGAAGCCAGGTTACATGTCGTTGATAAAATGTATCAGGCCAGGCTTTCGATTTTAAAGAATCGCGATGTGTATAAGCAATATCTAAACGCACCCAATCGCAAGAAATTCCGCGAATCCCATGCTGCAGAAATTCTGCTTTATGAAGCCGCCAGAAAAGAGCTCCGGGAGCTGACCGGCGAAAAGAAATTCCCGCCGTTGAAGGATATCAAAGCAGAACGATCCGTACTCTATCGCCAGAAACATGCCCGGTACGAAGATTATTCGGATGCCCGTTCTCATGACCGGGAACTGGAAAATATCGAAGCCAATGTGCGAAGCATCTTGGATCTTCAAAAAGAAGAACCTCTCATCTCAAAAACACTTTCATAAAAAGAAAAGACCGGCCCGGGACACCAGCACCATTCCAGAGTTAGAGGCCTCTGGCGCATTGAAGTCAAGGCCTCTAATCGATGATAATTATGCTTCATCGGATTAAAGAAAATCCTCATATGCTCATTTACAAACTAAAAGGCAAATTGCAACTCTTTACAAAATCATTAAATGCCGATTTAACTTCATCGACTTTCTCTGGAATTTTTTCTTTAACAAGTTCAACTGTATCCTTAGCAAGCGCTTCTGCTTTTTCTACTAAAAATTCAGCGCCTTCAGTTCCCAGTTCAACTGCAGTGGCATATGCTTCTGACGCTACAACAGTTCCGACCACACCACCTACCACACCACCAACAACTGCACCCGCTGCAGTTCCAACTCCTGGGGCAATTGCTGTTCCGATTGCAGCTCCAACTTTAGCACCAGCAGCACCGCCTGCAAATCCTCCGGCCACAGAAGAAGCACTGTCTCCTAACTCATAGGCCAGTTCCCCACCATCAATTTCACCTGTGGCAAAATCAATAACCGCATCAGCAGAATCAACTGCAAATACAACAGCCGCAGCGGGTAAACAGCTGTTACCGACACGTTGCAATAATACCTTAGAAGAACCTTTCATAGTTTCAGCGACAGCTGTACTGACAAATGCTGTTCCATATGCCGCCCCACCTGCAATAGCTGTATCTTTCACTATTTCTACAGCAGCTTCTTCACCGGATATTTCTCCATTAATACAAGCAGATATGTTGTCAACACTTGAAATTGCGCAAGTGATTCCAGACGCAATAGCGCCTGATTTCAAACCAACCTCGTTTGCAGTGCCAAATCGTTCCTTTGCTTCTAAAGCGGCTTTCTGTATAGTAGTTTCTTCCGATGTGTTATATATCTTCTTTAAATTCTCCGGCAACTCATACTCTTGTCCATCAACAGTAACGTGAGGCTCAAATGATGTAGGTCGTGCATTCTTTGTTCCGCTGTAGTTAGCTCGCATTTCATAATCAACTGTATGTCCTTCTTGTTTTAGCTGCGCTGCGAGGTTTTCAACCTGACGAACCTTGCTGCCAACTCCTCTGTTTACTTCCATTGCCTGTGCAAAAGTATTTTCTTTACTGGCAGGGCCTCCAAATTGATCAGGTACGCCATGACCAACTTCATCCCCATCTAAATAAAATTGATCTCGCAATTTGGAAACAGAATGATATCCTCCATCCTTCAGCGTGATATCCGTAACTTTTGTTGATATCGTTCTTCCATATGCATCAGTCGTAGCAACAAAATTTCCCTTTGTTATGGTTGCATTGGATGCCAGCTCATAATTTGTGTTTTTACCAGCCTCGGTTATTGTTTTCAAATACGCAGTACCTGCATCATCGTAGCTTGTTTTCATGAGCTGCTGATTCCCAAGACTTTCCCTTCGCATTGTAAGCTTTCCGTTTTGATAATATTCTATAAAAGGATGGCCAGAAGCACTCTTTCCCCGTATCGCCTCTAAACCATTACCCTTATCTATTCTTGTGATACCATAACTACCATTTTCTGGTGCTATATCACTCATAAAATTCTTACGAAAACCAGAAAGTTTTTCACTAATATTAATTCCTTCTGACATAAACGCATTTTGTTCTAATACATCCACGTTTATTCACCTTCCTTCCCTGTTTCCATAGTAAGAACACAGCAAACTTCCTCTATCTCCCGGTAGCTCATTCCTGTTGTTTTCTGACTGATTGCAGATCTGAGTTCATCAGGATTTCCACCCACCACAATATTTTTGAATTCTACATCAGTGATTCCAAGTAATGCCATAACAAGCTCCTGAAGATATGCAATTTCCTCTGTTTTCCAAATCATATTTCCCTGGAAAAACAGATACTGTTCAATACATGACGAAATGTGATCTTTTACTTTCTTAGATAGATCTAATGCCTTTAAATCATTCCTCAGGATTTTTCCTTTGTACTGATCTCTGCTGATCCACGGTTGTAATAACATACAGAGTAATTCCGTTCTTGCTTCTCTAGCAGTCTTTATTACGATAGGATTTTCGTATTGATACGACACTTCCCTTACCTTTGCCTTGTCTACCAATGTAAGAACCGGACTGATCCAGTTGTTCTGATATACAACAGCTACACCGCTTGGTAATTTGGCAATTTCATTTACCTGCGCGGTCGATAGTCCCATAGAGCGACCAACAGCCTCACGATCATTAGCTTCCGGAGTTCTAAGGACAATCTTTGTGTTTGTATTCTTGATAGCAGCAATATCTACAGAAGAAGGGGATTGGTCAACAATAATAAAGCCTTCTCCATATGTACGGATTTCCGCTATCGTGTTTGTGATCATTTCAACCGATTTACCAATCAATTCAGACTCACTACCAGATGTATTCTTTAACAGATTATGTGCTTCTTCCAAAACAGTAACATGCCGCAAACCATTATTGCTCTCAGTTTTCTGATCCACACGGTATTCATTCAGAATATATACCATTAATCCCATAATCAGTGCTTTAGTCTCAGACGATTTTACTCTGCTGATATCCAAAATACAGTTTTCATCAAACAGTTTCTCATACGGGGTCTGTTCTTCTGTAAAGATGTATTTATTTAAACCAACTGCCAAAGATTTCACTCTTGTGAGTAAGGCCCCTCTATAGTTCGATTTGATTTCTGAAGCATAATCAGAATTTGTAATCAGCTTATCTAATTGTTCTGCAAGCACCTCAAAATCAGGATATGCCACACTTTCGCCTTCAAAGCTGGATGATCCCAAATCCCAACCTACTGCTTCGTAGGACTTAAGAATAGCATCCTTGAAAAAGGCTGGCATTGCATCATACATAGGCCAACATACACTGAAAATTTCCACTAGACCGTCAATATGCTCTAATACATGAATTGAATGAGGGAACATAAACGGATTGATATTGATCAACTGTGCTATACTAGGATTTGTTGAGAATACATTTACATCGGGCAAATGACCAAATACATCTTTGTATTCGCCCTTTGCCGGCTCAATTACGAGAAACGGAACTCTATCCTGTCTCAATTCCATCAGAATCTGATATACAGTATTACTTTTTCCAGAACCGGTAGAACCTGTAATAAAAGTATGCATATTGAGACTTTTATTATTTAACTCTACAATCTTATCTGTGATTAATCCCATATCAAATACTCGACCTAACGTAATTCTATCCTCCGGTCGATTACTTGTTTCTTTTGCAAATAACTGATATGTATTTACTTCTTTACCAAACTCGGCATGCTCAATTACCGGAAGCCCTGGAACAGTAGAACGAGGCAACCCCAAATGCAATCCTAATTCTTTGCCGCTGATATTTGTTGACGGAGTAACAACAATATTTCCACCATAGTTGAATAATGGATGGACAAATCTTGATAAGTAAGTTGTCAAATCCCTATACTCTTCAATCAATCCCTGATCCTTACTCCTCCAGGAGTTTATTGCTGATACCTCTCTACCGTAATTATCTCCATTCATCAATGATCGATAATTACTTGCAGCAATCTCTGAAGCAGACATATCATCCGATAAAAAATAGCCTGCCACATTCCATAAGCCATAACTGTCATACTCATTCATTTTCTTTAATGCTTCATCGAGCATAATGAGCATATCTGTTACGGCCTTATTTTCTTCTGTAGTTGTTACGCCTGCTGTAGTTGATTTACTAATCTGCTTTGCCGGGGCAAGAGATGAGATAAAACTACTGATTTGGCCTCCTGCCTGGCCTCCAATCTGACCTCCGAGCATTGCAGCAGTTCCTGCCAGTGCTCCCCCTACCTGTGCTCCTAATGCAACACCTGCAGCGGTTCCTGCAATAGAAATCACCGCATTAGTTATCATCGCAGCTTTCTGTTTACCGTCCATCTCAGCAAATGATTGACTTCTTGATTCTGTTTCACTGGTCGAATCTGAGAACTGTACCTTCTGCAGTGGCGATAAAGCCGTATACAAAGCCTGATATTGTTTTCTCATTTGCTGTACATCCCACGCATTCTTATTATCTGCAATAATAACGGCAGTATAAGGACGTCCACTCATTGCAAGGCATAATTTTTCCATACCTTGTGCAAATTCGTCTTGCGGCTGATCCTTGTCACGCCTGCTGCTCCCAACAACGCTGACTGAAGCAACGTTATTCAATGCCTGTATTTTCTCTGAAATTTCTGCAATTTTCTTTCGGTCTTCATTCTCAATCTTCACTCCAGGAAAATGACCAATCAAGGTTTGCTTAAGAGTATCGCCCAAAGTAACTGTTGATCTTTTTTGGGGAGAATCATTGGCCTCATTATTTCTTACACCAAGATAATAATTTGCCTGTTTTCCATCCGAATCAATCAGAAAAAAAACGGACGCATTATATGTTGAAAGAGTATTAAACACTGTCGTGAATTTATCCATTACAGATTCATCCTTCTGGTATACCATCTCTGTAATCCGGTACATTCTTACATTATCGATCAGATCTTCCTCTAATGGAGTAATTTCTCCTAACGGCATAATCTGCATATCGGAAAGACGTGTAAGATATTTCTTTCTTACGTATTCATCAATGATTTCTAATCTATCCTCTATTGCAATATCAGGTGTTTGTGTTATCATATCCTGCCCTGATTTTATCAAATCTGTTGTCATTCCAAACTAACCCCTTTCAATTTTTGTCAATTGATCTTTTAATGCAACCAGCCAATCATTATCAGCTTGCAACATTCTTTCGTCTTCTGACAATTGAGATGCTATACATGTCTTTTCATCCATTTTGAAATCATGTAACAGTGACAACTTTTCATGATATTGATTTGCCAACTCATCATAATAATTCTGCAGATTCTGCTGGTTTTCGGAAATGTACTGTGCCGCAATAGGAATTATTAGTTCAATTGCTTTTTCTCTCCATTTTTCGAAGTAGCATATCTCTACTCGAACAAGCTCTTTAGGTTCTGTTGAAGATTTTGATTTGAAGAAATCCAGGAAATCTGTTTTCTCCTCGTAAGTTTCTTCTTTTAATGCCACCAAGGCCTCTTTAATACCTGTAATCTCATTTTTTTCTGGAATATCTAAAGTCGCTCCATCGTAACCGCCAAATAATAATGCGGTCAGATATAAAATTACCCCAGCCCTTTGCGAGTTGGAGTAATTCACTATAATTCACATGCGATTTTTGATAGATTGGAGTTTTTCACTCCAGGGTGCAA
>NZ_JASGBQ010000026.1 GCF_030053595.1 Fusibacillus kribbianus | reverse complement strand
ACAGAGGTGGAAGTACAGTAATGTATGGAGCTGACTGTTACTAATCGGTCGAGGGCTTATCCAGGCGGCAAGGGTTTGTTTTGGAAAAGATGTTGACAATGTGTAGTTTTGAAGGTATGGGAAGCCGGAAGGCGAAAACAATATCTTATATAATGATCCTCGATAGCTCAATGGTAGAGCACTCGGCTGTTAACCGAGTTGTTGTAGGTTCGAGCCCTACTCGGGGAGCTGATGAAATCCATAAACCAGTGTGTTTATGGATTTTTAGTATTGCTTTATCTTATTCGGAAGTATGTTATCCGGGATTATTTCGTCATTTCTTGTTTAGAATATGGCATTGCCTTCTCTGGTAAGAAAGCGAGCATCGCCGCTGAGGTTCAACAAATCACTGTACAATAAGAACAAAGGAAGGGGGAATTGTATGATACCGTTCTGGAATCGAAAAGAGCTTTTGGTCACCTATGACATGGAAAAGCAGGCGAAAGTGCGGGATCGGCTTAACGCGGAGGGAATTGATTATAAGGTGAAGGTGGTGACTCCCGATGCCAGTATGCGCGCAAGGTTCGCATCCTACACGATAAAACAGTACGAGTATAAGATTTATGTGAATAAGAAAGATTACGAGGCTGCCCGGTATCTGCTGAGTGATCTTCGTTAAAAAGAAAACACCGGGTTTTGTGACTGGGATATTTTCCGTCAATCACAATTCCCGGTGTTGTTTGTTTCTCAGACGGCGGGTCTGATTATTCGTTGGCCTGCTTTTTTACCTGGCCGATGGCCTTTGCGACCACGGGGATACAGAGAAGCACTGCAGTCACGATCATTTCCGGCAGAATGTAGGTCAGATTGTAGCCCAGGGTGTAGACCATGGGATTCATTCCTTCGGGCGCGTATTCGGCAAAGAATACGTAGCCGGAGATCACGTGGCAGATGTAACGGCCAATGACGCCGACGATATAGCCGATGACCAGGCCGTGCTTCCTCCGGCAGAAAAATCCGCTTAAGCCGAGGGCTCCGAAGGCCAGCGGGTAGTCAAGAAGAACCTGCAGAGGCGCGTAGATGTAGGGGCCGGTAATGAGCTGCAGAATGCCGTAGGCTGCACCGGTGATCAGACCTGTTTTGGCTCCGTAGAAATAGCCGATGATGGTGATGAACAGCATGCTGAACAGGGTAATGGAGCCGCCGTAGGGCAGGGATGCCAGCTTAATGTAAGAGGTTACCGTGGCCAGGGCCATAGCCATGGCGCAGAAGACCAGCTCTTTGGTGCGCATCCGGCGGGTGGCGCCTTTTCTGGCCAGGGCCGCAATGGCGAGAAGCAGGATGGCGAAAATGAAAGCCAGGGCCGCATAGCCCAGAGGCTTCAGGATATACTCGTAATTTTCGGCATCGTAGGTGAGAAACAGTGACATAAAAAGACCTCCTTTGTTTTTTCACAGGAGGGGCGTAAACTGTCATTATGAAGCTGCAGCTTCCCTGCGCCGGCATTATCCGGGTCAGGTAATGAGGGTCAGGCCGGACGGTTCTTTGAACCGGGCAGCCATTCTCAGCAGTACGCACCCCTAGCGTGTGTTCTTATGTGGTCTTGCGCGAACCTGGACGACTCCGTGTGAGTTGGACAGTCCTGTGTGAGTTGGACGTCTCTGTGTGAGCCGCGGTCCGGGACCTTAAATTGATTTGAGTATAGCGCATGGGCAGATAAAAGTCAAGGAACCGCAGGCTTTGGAGCCGGACAAAGCCGGCGTCCGCTTATTGGGGGAGATTGGAGAGAGAATCAAAGTGATACCCCATTTCCTCCCATTTGGTCAGCAGCTCATCCAGGATCTCACCATTTGTTTTGGAGGTGCTGTGGAGCAGGACAATGGCCCCCGGATGGATCCGCCCGAGTAGCTTTTCAAAGGCTTCCTCTCTGGTAGGCTGATCGTTTTCGTACCAGTCCACGTAGGCCAGACTCCAGAAGAAGGTGCGGTAGCCCATGTCTTTGGCCATCTGCAGATTGGTCTCGTTGTATTTGCCCTGGGGCGGCCGGTAAAACTTCGTCATGGGCTGACCGGTGGTCTTCTCGTAAAGGGCTTCCAGATCCTTGAGCTCCTTCTCAAAGGCTTCTTTGGTGGAGATCTGGGACATGTTGGGGTGGTGGCAGGTATGGTTTCCGACAGTGTGCCCCTCGGCGACCATCCGCTTGACAAGATCGGGGCTTGTTTCTATGTAATTGCCCACCAGAAAGAAGGTGGCAGGCGCCTGATGCTTTTTCAGAGCATCCAGAATGGCGTCAGTATTTCCGTTTTCATAGCCTGCGTCAAAGGTCAGGTAGATCACCTTATCGTCTGTCTCATTGACATAATAGGCATTGAAATCCTTCAGATATTCCGGGGTGGCGTTGCCGACGGGAGGCTTTCCCTCCTCCTGGAAGCTGAGCCCCCAGTTGGCCTCGGCAGCGGCCGGCGTGGCGGCTGTCGGATAGACCCTCTGGGCTATGGAATAACCGATGACGTAGGCGAGGACCAGGACAAGGACCCAGATGGTGGTTTTTTTTCGGATAAAGGGATGTTTCATGGGATTCACCAGAAAAAGATTTGTATATTCTATGTGAGGGAGAACAGAATGAGAACCAGCGGCAATTTTTCAAATTGGAGCAAAAAGTCCTTGCAAAATAACGTAACATATGATATTATTTTTTCGTTGAGTACATGAAAATGAGATAGTTTCCCCATGAGGGTGTGTTTTGCAGAAGCTTCATGGAGTTTTGAAACGGAATGAGGCTCCATGGTCAAGCGGTTAAGACACCGCCCTTTCACGGCGGTAACAGGGGTTCAAATCCCCTTGGAGTCATTTGATTAATTTGCCGATGTGGCTCAATTGGCAGAGCAGCTGATTTGTAATCAGCAGGTTATCGGTTCGAGTCCGATCATCGGCTTTGCTCATTATTATGGACCTTTAGCTCAGTTGGTTAGAGCAACCGGCTCATAACCGGTCGGTCCTGGGTTCGAGTCCCCGAAGGTCCACTCATTACCCACAGAAGCAGATCAAATTTCATAACCTGGCCCGGTGGCTCAGCTGGTTAGAGCGCCGCCCTGTCACGGCGGAGGTCGTGGGTTCGAACCCCATCCGGGTCGTTTTGCAGGCTATGTCTGCAGTATTTTAGTTATTATGCCGGCGTGGCGGAACTGGCAGACGCACAGGACTTAAAATCCTGCGGCCCTTAAAGCCGTACCGGTTCGATTCCGGTCGCCGGCACGAACTAAAATGTACATGGTATACGTACGAAAGTGGCGTTTTTGATATATGATATCAGAAACGTTATTTTTAATCCATCTCCCCAAAATGAGTAATACTTGTAAAAAAGTGACGAAAATAATTGCGTTTTTTATTTGCAGGTTCCCCGTAATAATGCCTGATGTGTTCAAAGGTTCCCGGATTTGATAAAACAGGAGAATATGGAAAAAAGACTTGCCAAAATGACTGGAATATGGTATTCTAACTAGGCAGGTCGGAAAACTGAGGTTTTGAAAAAGATCAGAAAAAGGCTTGCAATTACCAAAGAGTTGTAGTATAATCTTTCTTTGGATGATATGCGGCAGTAGCTCAGCTGGATAGAGCACTTGGCTACGGACCAAGGTGTCGGGAGTTCGAATCTTCTCTGCCGCGTGAAAAAGAGATACGCAGGTATCTCTTTTTTAATTTATAGGAAAGACCGTCTGCAGCGTTCTCTTGAATTGAAAATGGCCCGCACGGAGGCGGGCGTAAAGGCCGCCATACCGGGTCATTTTGAAATGTTTTTCTGGTATATGTCGGATCAGCCGCTGAATGAATTCTATGGCGGGAACCGTTTCTTCTATGTACTGATCATCTTCATGCCTGTTGTAATGGAAGGTAACCATTTCGCCATCGTAATTATCGATTCGGGAAGTGGCAATGACAGGACGGCCAAGATAGCGCCCAATATATTTCACAACGATCTTTGGATCACAGAGGTTTGGTTTTGCATAAACATAAAATCCTTGTTTGTGATCACGGTAGCATTTCGCTTTCACTTTTTTGGAAGAAGGACCGATTTTGGACTCCATTTCATTCAGCAGGGCAGTGAGGAAAGCATTGCGTAAAAACGTGTAATTAAAGTGTTTGACAGGATGCCAAAAACCATTATCGCTGTATCCGCCTTCTGATATGAGACAGTGGATATGCGGGTTCCATTTCAGGTCTCTGCCAAAAGTATGCAAAACCATAATGAAACCGGGAGTAAAGTTTTTGGATTTATTCAGGCTGTAGAACATACGGGAGATCACGCTGTTTACAGAGTGAAAGAGACAATCGAGCAGAGAACGGTCTTTGAGAAAGAACTCACGAAGGTTTTCATCAATCGCGAAAACGCAATGGCGGTGCGCGACATTCGCCAGTTTAAAAGACATACTGGTCGTGCGTTCCATGGAGTATTTGTTGCCGCAAGTAGGACAGAAGCGGCTGTGACAACGGAAAGGAACAAACTTAAGTAAGATATTCATGAACCTGTTATGCAAGAAAAAGCAACAAAAAGAAACCCCTATCCCCTCAAGATTGAGGGGCGGGGGAGTTGAATAGGCAAAGCCTATTTTTTATGTGAAAAATGCCGCAAAAAAATGACCGGAGCATTCCGGTCATTCCAATAGGATCGTGAAGGGGCCGTCGTTGAGAAGCTGAACATCCATGTGGGCGCCGAAGACGCCGTGCTCCACGACAGGGATGGTTTCCCGGCATTTCTCCATGAAATATTCGTAAAGCTCCTCGGCCAGTTGGGGCTTGGCGGCTGTGGTGAAGCTGGGGCGGTTGCCGTGGCGGCAGTCCGCATAGAGAGTGAACTGGGAGACCACAAGCAGGGAGCCTCCCACGTCCTGGAGGGACAGATTGATCTTTCCGTTCTCATCGGAAAAGATCCGGAGGTTCACCAGCTTTTTGACGATCCGGTCGGCCTCGGCCTTTGTGTCGCCCTCGCCGACTCCCAGGAGGACCAGGAAGCCCTTTTCGATCCGGCCGGTGATCTCTCCGTCTACGGTTACGGAAGCGTTTGCAACGCGCTGAATGACTGCTTTCATGATAAAAGTGATTCCTTTCTGTGTTTGTTCTTCTTATGCCCTTATCGCCGTCTTGGCCTGGAAAGTATGTAAATGATCACCAGCAGGATGACCCAGAACCAGAGCCCCTTCAGGGAGAAAAGCAGTGAGAAAGCCGTCTTGAAGACGAAGAACAGGACGCTGAAAATGATAAACAGGACCAGAAATACGATTCCCAGGACAGCCCATTTGCTGATGTGGAAACCGGTGCGGGGGAAGTTTTCCTCATCCCGGTCCGGGTACGTGTTATCATAGCCGGAATCGGTCTGACTGTACTGGCCGGAGCCGTAGGAGTCGTACCGGTTGGAGGTATACCGGCCGGAGCCGCCCTCATCGGCATCGATGATGCTGCGGGCAATGAGCCTGGGATCTCCCAGCTCATCCAGCACGTCTGCTTCGCTGCGTCCTTTTTTGATCTCATCGGAAATATAGGAACGGTAATATTCCATATTTTCGGTTACCGCCGAAGGCGGCACCTGGCCGTTCAGAGCCTTTCTCAGAGTATCTAAAAATTCTCTTTGCGTCATATAAAATCCTTTCTGATCGGATGGATCTGCAATACCAACATAAGAATCTCACATTTTCCCCGGGAAATCAAGCAATGACTATGAAAAAACAGAAAAATTTTCCTTAAAAGAAAGAGAAAACCAAAGGGGAGCAATGGTTTTCTCTTTGAGGGGAGTATAAATAATTAATAAGGGGTTGAGTCGGAAAAGAATCGAATCTTTTCCTGCTTTCGATTATAATAAGCGGATATTTAAAAGTCAAGAAATTTTTTGAGGAATGTGAATAAAAAAACGCCGATTAAAGATAATATATGTGCAAGATAAATTTAGCACAGGAGGGAATTTATTATGGCAAACACCAGAAATTGTTCCAACAACCAGGAAAACGGTACTCAGAACAGCCAGAGAAATGAAAGCCGGAATTCTCAGAGAAACGATTCTCAGAATAACTACCAGAACAACTCTCAGAATAATTCTCAGAACCGCTCCCAGAACGATTCTCAGAACACCAACACAAGAAACAGCCAGAGAAACAATTCTCAGAACAATTCCAGAAACAGCAACACTCAGAACAACCATAACTTCTAACTGGCTGGGGCGTCTTCGGACGCCTTTACATATCTGTGGCAGAACGGCCCGGGCCCGAATAAGATAACAGTAGGATGGGAGAAATTCTGATGTGTGGTGATGTGGGATGAAAGAGTTGGAAACCATCGCTTTTCGGGAAATTAACCGGTATCGAAATGACGATAACTGTATCATTATAGATCTCAGGGACAGACAACTGTATCGGAAGAGCCATGTGGAGGGTGCGTGGAACATTCCCTATGAACAGCTTGCCGGGGCCGTGCCGATGCTTCCCCGGGAGAAGCTGCTGATCCTGTATTGTGAACGCGGCGGAACGGCCATGCTGGCCGGAAGAGAGCTGGCAAAAAAAGGCTTTCGGGTGAAGGTAGCTGTGGGGGGATTTGAGCATTGACAGAGGACGGGGAAGGCTTTAAAATGGTACTATGATTTTGGCCGGAGGCCGGATAAGGAGTACCGGATGAGAACCTATGAGCTGATTGCGCCCTGTCATTTTGGGCTGGAGACGGTTTTAAAGAAAGAGATTATAGATTTAGGATATGAGATCAGTCAGGTGGAAGACGGCCGTGTCACCTTTACCGGTGATGCGGAGGCGATCTGCCGGGCCAACGTGGGGCTTCGGACAGCGGAGAGGGTCCTTCTGAAGATAGGAAGCTTTCAGGCTTTTACCTTTGAGGAGCTGTTTGACCGGACGAAGGAGCTTCCCTGGGAGGAGTATATTCCCGTCGACGGAAGGTTCTGGGTGACGAAGGCTACCTCCATCAAGAGCAAGCTGTTCAGTCCGTCGGACATTCAGTCTCTGGTGAAAAAAGCCATTGTGGAACGGATGAAGACCGTTTACCATGTGAGCTGGTTTGAGGAAGACGGTGCTTCATATCCCATCCGCGTCTTCCTGATGAAGGATACGGTGACGGTTGCCATTGACACCAGCGGGGATTCCCTCCACAAGAGGGGTTACCGGAAGCTGACCAGCAAGGCTCCCATTACGGAGACTCTGGCGGCGGCGCTGATCCTTCTGACTCCCTGGAAGAAGGACCGGATCCTGGTGGACCCGTTCTGCGGAAGCGGCACCTTCCCCATCGAGGCGGCCATGATGGCGGCCAATATCGCGCCGGGCATGAACCGTTCCTTTGCGGCAGAGGAATGGGAGAATCTGATTCCGAAGCGGGAGTGGTATGATGTGCTGGATGAGGCGAGGGAGGCGGTGGATCTCTCGGTGGAGACGGACATCCAGGGCTATGACATTGACGGGGAGATCGTCCGCGCGGCCAGAGAGAATGCAAAGCTGGCCGGCGTCGACAAGCTGATCCATTTCCAGCAGAGGGATGTGGTGGCTCTGAGCCACCCGAAGAAATACGGCTTTCTGATCACCAATCCTCCTTACGGCGAGCGGATCGAGGAGAAGGAAAACCTGCCGGCCCTTTACCGGACCCTGGGCGAGCGGTTCGCCGAGCTGGATTCCTGGTCGGAATATGTGATCACGGCCTACGAGGATGCGGAAAAGTATATCGGGCGGAAGGCCGACAGAAACAGGAAGATTTATAACGGAATGATGAAAACCTATTTTTATCAGTTCCTGGGGCCGAAGCCGCCGAAGCGGAACAGGCCGGATTAAAGCTCGGAGAATAGAATTGAGACGGAGATATCGATGGATATGCGGACTGATCGCTGCCTGTGTGCTGTCTGCCTCGTTGACCGGCTGCGGCCTTTCGGATTTTCTGGAAGGCGCCGTGGGTAAGACGGCTGCGGAGGCTGAGACAGGGCGCGCTGGGGCGGGCACAGGACAGATTACGGACGAAAGTGCAGGAAAGACTGCATCAGCAGGTGCGGCTGCGGGTGAGATCGGGGCCGCTGAGCCCTATACGATCCTTCCGGCCAGATTTGATTACCGGGAGCAGGGCCGCTGCCCGGAGGCGGGAAGCCAGGGCAGTCTGGGGACTTGCTGGGCCTTTGCGACGATGCTGGCTTTGGAATCTTCTCTTTTGCCGGAGGAGGAATGGGACCTCAGCGAGGACCACATTTCCCTCCACAACAGCTTTGGTATGCGCCAGGATATGGGCGGGGATTATACCATGGCCATGGCTTACCTGCTGGCCTGGCAGGGACCGGTGCGGGAATCGGATGACCCGTATGGAGACGGGCAGTCTCCGGATGGGCTTATGCCGGTCAAGCATGTGCAGGAGATCCAGATCCTGGGAGAAAAGGATTACCAGGACATTAAAACGGCTGTATATTTTCACGGCGGGGTGCAGACTTCCCTGTATGCGGCCATGAACGATAAAAGAAATCTTTCGGTCTTTTACCGGGAGGATACATATGCCTACTATTATAACGGAAGTGCTGCTCCCAACCATGACGTGGTGATCGTCGGCTGGGATGATGACTATCCCAGAGAGAATTTTACTTCCGATCCGGGCAGGGACGGGGCCTTTCTCTGCATGAACAGCTGGGGAAAGGAGTTTGGCGACAACGGTCTTTTTTATGTGTCCTATGCCGATACCAATCTGGGTCTCCGCAGCCTTGTCTATACGGAAGTGGAGGAACCGGACAATTTTGACGTTCTGTATCAGTCGGACCTGTGCGGCTGGCTGGGCCAGCTGGGCTACGGAGACGGCGAGGCTTATTTTGCCAATGTCTATGAGGCTAAGGCAGGGGAGCAGGTGGAGGCGGTCGGATTTTACGGAACAGGTCCCAACACGGAATATGAGGTGTTTCTCATTGAGGATGCCGGAAAAAACGGAGAGCTGAAGCTTGGGAAACGGGCCGCAGCGGGGCGGTTTGACCGGGCAGGCTTTTACACGGTCCGGCTGGATGAGCCGGTGGACCTTCGGCCCGGAGAACGGTTTGCGGCAGCCGTCCACATCAGGACTCCCGGTGCCGTCCATCCCGTGGCGATCGAGTTCGGAAGCGGAGAAGGGGAGATCACGGCGGGTGTGGATCTGAGCGACGGCGAGGGCTACATCAGCAGCGACGGCAGGCTCTGGTCCAGAACGGAGACGGAACAGGCCAGCAATGTCTGTCTGAAGGTTTATACCAGGCGGAGATAACAGGCCTCTGCGTCGGGTAAAATAAAATTTTTCGGAACGAAAGTACATTGATCACAGGAGAGAATATGGAAGCTACGAGGATTATTTTTGCAACCTCCAACGAGGGAAAAATGAAAGAGGTCCGCATGATTCTGGCAGACCTGGGGTTAGAGATTCTGTCTCTTAAGGAGGCGGGGATCCACGCAGATATCGTGGAGGACGGGAAAACGTTTGAGGAGAATGCCTGCATCAAGGCGTCGGCCATTCAGAAGCTGGCCGGCGGAATCGTTCTGGCGGATGATTCCGGCCTGGAGGTGGATTATCTGGGCGGCGCGCCGGGAATCTATTCGGCCCGCTACATGGGAGAGGACACTTCCTATGATATTAAGAATCAGGCTATCATTGACAAGCTGGAGAAGGCTGTGGATGATGAGCGGAGCGCCAGATTCGTCTGTGCCATCGCGGCGGCGCTGCCGGATGGGGAGGTGCTGACAACGCGGGGCACCATCGAAGGCCGGATCGGCTATGAGATCATAGGCGACGGCGGTTTCGGCTATGATCCGATCTTTTATCTGCCGGAGCGGGGGCTGACGACGGCGCAGCTTTCCGCTGAGGAGAAGAATGAGATCAGCCACAGAGGCAGAGCACTTCGGGCAATGAAGACCATGCTGAAGGAAAAACTGGGGGACATAAGATGAGAATCTTGGTGGTGAGTGATACCCATAGACAGAACGGAAATCTGTGTAAGGTTCTGGCTAAAATCGGAGATATTGACCTTTTGATCCATCTGGGCGACGCGGAGGGCAGCGAGGATTATATTCGTGAGATTGCAGGCTGCCCGACGGAGATCATTGCCGGCAACAATGATTTCTTCTCGAGGCTTCCCAAGGAGCGGGAGATTTCCCTGGGGGACTACCGGGTCCTTTTGACCCACGGACATTATTATAATGTGTCCTTTACCCTGGAACGGCTGCGCGCGGAGGCGAAAGAGCGGGGAATGCAGATCGCCATGTTTGGACATACCCACCGTCCGCTTATCGACCAGAGCGGCCCGGTGACACTGATCAACCCGGGAAGCCTTTCTTATCCCCGGCAGGACGGAAGAAAGCCGTCCTACATCCTGATGGAGCTGGACCGGGAGGGGCTTGCCCATTATACCGTCAATTATCTTTGAGCGGATCTGTGTCTGGTGAAATTTTGATTTGGTGAAATTTTTTAAAGTTTCGTGAAATAATAGTTGACAAGAACCGGTGCGTAGGATATAATATTCCTTGCGTCAAGGAAATGGGTGCGATGCGCGGGTGTAGTTCAATGGTAGAACACTAGCCTTCCAAGCTAGATACGTGGGTTCGATTCCCATCACCCGCTTTTCCTGTGTCTGTAGCTCAGCTGGATAGAGCAACGGCCTTCTAAGCCGTGGGTCGGGGGTTCGAATCCCTCCAGGCACGTTTTCTGTTCTTAACAGAAGTTTCTATGGTGGATATAGCGTAGTTGGTTAACGCGTCAGATTGTGGCTCTGAAGACCCAGGGTTCGAGTCCCTGTATCCACCCTCTTGTATGGCCAAGTGCCGTGAACATCATTAACAGGAAGATGATGGGCTATCGCCAAGCGGTAAGGCACAGGACTTTGACTCCTGCACTCGCTGGTTCGAATCCAGCTAGCCCAGTGCAGATACAGTCTGTCAGAGCAATACATGAAAAACTGCATAAGGGCCACTAGCTCAGTCGGTAGAGCACTTGACTTTTAATCAAGTTGTCTGGGGTTCGAATCCCCAGTGGCTCAGGAAAAAAGAGAAGTCCGAAGAAACCCCGTAAATACAGGGAATACGGACTTTTTTTAATGCTCACGGAAGGCCGGAAAGGGAGTCGAGATAAGAAATACTTGATTTTACAGCCAAAGCTTCCATAGCACAATGAATATATCCCTCAGTGGTAACAATACTTTCATGCCCCATTAAAAGTTTAAGAGTATAAGCATCAACCTGAAGCCCAGACTCAGACTTTTGAATCACATAATTAGTAGCAAAGTTATGACGAAGCTTGTGAGAAGATAATTCAAAGGGAAGAGATGAAGCCAAACGAGAAACAAATATCCGTATAGCATTGCCAGTGATTTGACTACCATCATCAGAACAAAAAACATAATCATTATTTGAATATGGACAAAGCACAAAATATTCCCTGAGATATCGAGCAGAAATATTCCCAAGCAGACAATAGCGCTCTTTATCACCTTTTCCATGAACACGAAGCTGAGACGCAGAAAATGAAATATCAGAATAATGTAATGAAACAATCTCACATTGACGCAATCCGGAATCAAGCATAAGAGCGATAATTGCACGATTCCGAGCCGTTATCCATGAAACAGATGAAGTAATACTCTTAAAAATCAAAACTACATCAGAAGCGGAATAAAGCCGCACTTTCTTTTTCGGAGATTTCGGAATCTCGATAGTTTCAGGGGAAAAGGAAAGACCATAATGAGAATTAACAAACATAAGAAATAAGCGAAGATAACGAATATACGTAGCAATCGTAGCTTTTGCCAAAGATTTCGAATAAAGAGACATAATATAATCGTCTACCATCCGTTGTGATAATTTCTGGATATCTAAATCCGCACCGACAGCACGAATAAACCCTCGAAGGCAATAATCAACATCATCGAGAGAAGTTATTTTCAATCCCTTTTTTCGCTTACTAAAAACATAACAATCATATGCTTCAAAAACAGTCATACACAAAAACCTCGAAAAAACTGAAATAATTAAACCGGAATTTCTGTAAAACGTTGCCCTAGTCAAGTAGGGGCAACGGCACCAGACAGTGGCCCAGCCGAAAAAACTTTAAAATACGTCACTGTAGTTTCAATTACATCCACAAAAACTTGATGAACAGAATCCGCAATACCATGAAGCCAGTCAATGACATTCCTTAAGTCATACACATCATCAATGAAGAAAGTCTCCCGACAATCCTCAAGCCTATTAAGAGAACGTGAAGCAAAATAGCGGTGACAACCAGCAGGAACCTCACCAAGCGCCTTACCTATATACTTAGAAATATATTGTGCTACAGCCCGACTATTCTCAATATACGAAACAGTAGTAAGCCCCAGCTTATATTCATCAAATGAAAGATTATAAATCTGCTTACCCTTCTTATAGATAAGCTTACCAGTTTTAGCATTAACAGCAGGAACAAGACGTAATTCACATCCACGAATAAGAGCATGTACATGATAACGGCCGGACTTATGCTTTTCGAAAACAAGAAGATATTCCATACCAGGATACCTATGTCTCATACAATCAAGCCACTTTATAACAGCATCCATACAGACAAAATAATCATAACTGTTCAACACATCAGGATTAAAAGTAAGTGTTACGAAATAGCCATTCGACCAATCGTTACACTTACCAATATATTCAACAGACTTCCTAGCACGCTTAATAGAATTAATCTCAGAATGACACTTACGGAGCGCCAAATTCTCAGGAGAAACACAATCAGAAAAGAAGGTAGAATCATCACATATCTCATAATCAGCATCTCCAAAGGGTGTAGAACATTCATCATCAGAAAGCTTACGAACACCACTAGATCTAGGATTTTCAGAAGATAAACGAGTATCTATAGGCCTGCTATAGGTAACAATTTCCTGTGAACCATCTGCAAGTGATATAAGTGCTACATTATAAGGCATGACGAAACCTCCATATTGTAATTATTTATCATCAGGTGAAAATGTCGAATGAGACTTATAATCTAAAAATGTCACTACAACATCATGTAATTCCTTCAATATGGCGATATCAACGTTATCAACCAATGAAGCAAAATCAGGACTATTCAAACAATGTTCAATACTCAAAGCAAATAGTTCCAATTCACCCATGTTAAATTCAATAATAAACTCATCATCATTAAAATTTTCCTTACTTAAATAACGACTACAGCGAACCATAATACATCCTCCATCGTGGAGTCCTGCCGCGTGTGAACGTGCGCTGGCAGGCCACCACTCTAATCATCAAGACCAATAGGATAATTTACACAATCCATACCAAAGCAACAATTAACAAACCGATTACAAATTTCCTGAGCAATAAAATCCTCGAGACAATCAAGATACTCAATTAAAAATGGTGTATGAATATCAGATGGAAAATCATCCCAAGCCTTATAACAACATTGCAAATGGTAATACTCAAACGCTAACTGTTCATCAGTCAATTCCTTAAAATAAGAAACTAAAATACATGAACCATAATCAGGCGGATAGTTCAAATAATCACCTCCAATCAATTCTCTTGCAAAATAAATAGGAAACTGATAAAATATATCAAAACCATAATCAAACTCATTAACAATAACGTGTAATAATACTATGTACGTGATACTTAAAGGTATAATACCATGTTAATAGTACCATGTCAAGAAAGAAGGAATAAAATGTTATCATATGCAAAATTATGGATACTAATGAGTAAAAAAGGGAAAAAAAGGATTGATTTAGTTGACGATGGTATCATAGCAAGAGGGACACTTACAAAGTTAGGCAAAAATGAAAATGTAACAACTGATGTAATAAATAAAATATGTGATTATTTAGATTGCCAACCTGGCGATATCATGGAACGCATTTCAAAAGAACAAATCGAAGAAACAGAAAGAGTAATGAATGAAAAACTCAATGAAATGTTCGAAATGATATCAGTAATTTCAGGAAAAAGTAAAAATGAAATATTAAAAGAAGCATCAATGCAGACATCAGAAATAATAGATAAAATGATAAATGAATACACAGAAATAAAAAAAGACCCTACCGAATAAGGCAGGGTTAATTTTTTCGCTTGTTTCCTTCGCATTCGCCCTACCTACCACGGAAAACCATCCGTGGCAGGGACCTCGGGCGAACCGGCCGAGACGTGGCGCCGCCTTGCGGCTGGGCCTTGCTCCGGAAACCGCTACAGCCATTCATTCATGGCTTCCAGTGCCCTCTGGCGCCCAAACCGCGCCGGGCGAGGGCGAAGCCATTCATTCAGACTTCGCTTTACGCTTCAAAATACAACAAGAAAAACCCGACTTTTAATCAAGTTGTCTGGGGTTCGAATCCCCAGTGGCTCAGGAAAAGAGAGAAGTCCGAAGAAACCCCGTAAAATACAGGGAATACGGACTTTTTTTAATGCTCACGGAAGGCCGGAAAGAGAGTCATCACGTCTCTTCTGAAAAATGCATCGTGATCTCCACGATTTCGCTGTCGCTGCCGACCCGCATGTTGGGGCCCCAGATGCCGACGCCGGAGGTCACGATGGAATACAGCCCGTCCATTTCCTCCAGACCATAGGGGTTCTTCCACATAAGGCCGATGGTCAGGTTGCCGGGAAACATCTGCCCGTTGTGAGTATGACCGGCCAGCTGGACGTCGGCGCCGGCAGCGGCCAGCTCGCTTTGCTGTCTGGGCTGATGCTCCAGGATCAGGATGGGCTTGCTTTTGTCCAGGGACGCCGTGAGCTCGTCGGGGGATTTCCTGGTGAGCTCGATCTTTTTGACCCGGTCGGGGTCCCTGCGGCCAACAAGATAGAAGGAATCGGAGATACAGATCGCTTCATCGTTTAGGAGGGTGATGTCCGCATTGGTTAAAAGCTCTGCCATGCGCGCGTCATCCTCCAGTGTTTTTTCTGAGCCGAAGGTAAAACCGGCCAGAATCTTCTCGCCGATATCGTGATTTCCCCAGCAGGCATAAGTGCCGTAGGTACTTTTCAGGCTTTTTAAGGCGGCGGTGATGGCCTCCGGATCATCCAGGGCATCATAATCGTTGTCGAAGATATCGCCCGCGATACAGATCAGATCCGGTTCGAGGGCATTGATTCTTTCCACGGTCTTCTCGATGTAGCGGTGGCCGATGCTGTAGCCCATATGGAGGTCTGCGATGAGCACCACCTTCAGATCGCCGGCGGCGCAGGGCTTGTCGATGGAAATCTCATATTCCTTCAGCTTCAGAGTCCTTGCGTGGATGATGCCGTAGGTGCTGAGGGCAGTGATGAGGGTAATGACGACAGCTCCGCACAGAAGAAAAGTCTTTTTGGAGCGGAGTTTGATCTTATTGACCCGGTCGCAGTGAAGAAGAATAAAACGGAGGATGTCTCCGATGAGGATGGTCAGTACGATATACAGGAAAGTGCCCAGCCAGTAATTACTCAGATGCTTGAAAAACCATTTGAGGGAGGGCTCCCTGATAAAAAAGGCGATAACAAGGGAAAGGGATACAAAGAGGAACAGGAACGAGTAGAGGAAACGAAAGGCTTTTTTCCGGAAAAAGGAACCGCAGGCGGCAAACCACCACAGATTCCATCGAAGAATGTAGAGCACGACGAGAATATACACAGGAGACAGGAGAACAGCAATCATTGGTATGGAATCCTTTCTGTTGTCTGCAGCTTATTGCTTTCGCGGCCATTATATCATGGGGCGGGAAGATATGTATATCATTTTTTGCTTAATTGTTTTATAATATTTACGAAAGACAGGAGGGAAAATCATGAAGGTCTTATTTGTGGAGGACGATCACAGCATTGCCATGGGACTTGAATACTCTCTGCTCCAGGAGGGCTATGAGGTGCGGACCTGCCATCTGGCAGCGGAGGCCGTGAAGGCTCTGGAGGAGGAGAGCTTCGATCTGTGTCTTCTTGATGTAACCCTGCCCGACGGAAACGGCTATGAGATCTGCCGCAGGGCGAAGCGCCGGGAGGAGACGGCGGTGATCTTTCTGACTGCCTGTGACGATGAGGGCAATGTGGTCATGGGCCTGGATATGGGAGCTGATGATTATATCACGAAGCCTTTCCGGATCCGCGAGCTTTTGTCCCGGATGAAATCGGTGCTTCGCCGGTATCAGAAGACGGACGGCGCAAGTCAGTGCTTTCGGTTCGGCGATATTTCCATTCATCCCCTTCAGGCGAAGGTATACAAAAAGAACGAGGAGATCAGTCTGACGGCTATGGAGTACCGGCTGCTGCTGGCCCTTGCCATGGCGGAGGGAAAGGTTTTAAGCAGAAATCAGCTGTTGGAGAGTCTGTGGGATATTGGAGGCGATTATGTCAACGATAATACTCTGACTGTGTATATCAAGCGGCTTCGGGAAAAGCTGGGCGGAGACGGCGGCGAGACGGAGCTGATAAAGACCGTGCGGGGGCTGGGGTACCGGCTGGGGGAATGATATGTTTCGAAATAAGGAATTGAAATATGGCTGTATGCTGTACCTGGCTGCGGGAATCCTCTGCGGCAGTGCAGTGCTTTCGGAATCCGGCAGGGCATTTTTCTGGTTTCTCGGATTTTTCGCGGCGGGGCTTGTCATTTTTCTGGGAGCTGGGCATTCTCGTTACCGGAAGATCACCTCGCTTGCCCTGTATCTGAAAAAGGTGCTGAACGGAATGAAAAAGCTGGATATCCCGGCCAATGTGGAGGGAGATCTCAGCCTGTTAAAAAATGATATTTACAAGCTGGTGACGAAGATGGAGAGTCAGGCGGAGCTTCTGGAGAAAGATAAGGAATATCTGGCCGATTCCCTGTCGGATATTTCCCATCAGCTGAAAACGCCTATGACCTCGCTGATGGTAATGACGGATATTCTGCGGGATGAGAAGCTTCCGGCAGAAAAACGGGAAGAATTTACAAAGGCGATCCATTCCCAGCTGGAGCGGATGGAATGGCTGCTTTCCTCCCTTTTGACCATGTCCAAGCTGGATGCAGGTTCCCTCCAGTTTAAAAAGGAACCGATCTCCATCCGATCTCTGGTGGATCAGGCCCTGGAACATCTTCTGATCCCCATGGAGCTTCGGGGACAGAGCCTGACGGTGGAGGTGCCGGAGTTTCAGAGTCTGGTCTGCGATCCCCACTGGACAGCGGAAGCTATTTCCAACATTGTAAAAAACTGTATGGAGCATACGCCGGAGGGCGGCAGCGTGTCCATTCGGGGCGAAGTGAGGGGGATCTATACCCAGCTTTTGATCGAAGACACTGGCGAGGGGATCGATCCGGAGGATCTGCCCCATATTTTCGAACGGTTTTACAAGGGAAAAAATGCGGGGAAGGACAGCGTCGGTATTGGCCTTGCCATGGCAAAGCACATTCTGAATATGCAGAACGGACAGGTGGAAGCGGAAAGCATGCCTGGAAAGGGCAGCAGGTTTATTCTCCGCCTGTATCACACAGTATTATAAAAATGGAATAGCCTCCCAGAAACGGGCAATACTATGACAAATCCATAAATTGTGAAAAGAAAGGATGATTTTCATGAAGACAGGTTTTGTTGTGGCATTGTCCATGGCCCTTCTGGTGGCCGGCAGAGAGTTTAACGATCCGGACCAGGTGGGAAATTACGTGGCAGGCTTTCATATGGAATGGTTGAGGGAACAGGAGCCTTCGCGGGCAGACGGCGTATCCATGGTGGGCGAGCCGGACTGGGATGCGGCGGAAGCTTCGGAGGAGGAAGCAGCGGAGGCTTCTTCCGGGGAATGGGTCAGCCTGGGAGATGACTGGGTCATCACCTATTACTGTCCGCTGGAGTGCTGCAACGATCAGTGGGCATGGCAGACCAGTACCATGGAGCCCATGCAGCTTCACCATACCATTGCGGTGGATCCCTCTGTGATCCCCTATTACAGTCATGTGCGCATCGGTGGACTGGATTATGAGTATGTGGCCGAGGACTGCGGCGGCGGGATCAAGGGAAAACGGATCGATGTGCTGGTAGAAAACTGCGCCATGGCCAATGAGCTGGGGGTGGACCGGAATATCGAGGTCTGGGTCAAAAAGTGACCGGATTACGGACGCCGGGCCGGAATAAACATTGACAAATAGTTTGATTGTCGATAAAATTAGACAACGGGTATATGATGTACAACATCGGGCTGCCTCCCGCACCCGATTACATAGGAAAGGAGAAAAAATGGCAGATTACGTACTGGTAACGGATGGCACGGCCGATTTGCCCGGCAGATATTTTGAGGAACTGGGGATCGAGGTCGTACCCATGGAGTTTCTGATGGGAGAGACTTCCTATCAGCATTATTCGGATGCCAGAGAAATGAGCTTTGATGAGTTTTACACACGGCTGAAGGCCGGTGAGAAGGTCAGCACGACTCAGATCAATTATTATACCTATGAGAAGGTATTCACGCCCATTCTGGAAAAGGGGCTGGATATTCTGTATCTGTGTTTTTCCTCCGGACTGAGCGGCACTTATCAGGCCTCTCTTCTGGCAGCTGAGACTCTGATGGAAAAGTATCCCGGCAGGAAGATCGTCAGCATCGACACCCTCTGCGCATCCATAGGCGAGGGACTTTTGGTATACCGCGCTGGGCAGATGAAAAAGGCGGGAATGTCCATGAAGGAGCTTGAGGCCTGGGTCTATGAGAACCGGCTGAAGGTACGCCACTGGTTCGTGGTGGATGATCTGGAGCATCTGCGACAGGGCGGGAGGATCTCCGCAGCGGCAGCGATTCTGGGAACGGCGCTGGGCGTGAAGCCTCTTCTTTCGGTGGATACAGAGGGCAAGCTGGTCAATACGGCGAAGCTTCGCGGAAATAAGAAAATACTTGAGACCTTCTGTCAGAAGATCGAGACAGACGGGTATAAGAGCAGCGAGCAGACGGTCATCGTCGGTCATGCGGCGAACCCGGAGATGGCTGCGAAGCTTAAGGAGACCCTTCTGGAGCGGGGGCTCATTGGGGATGCGATCGTTGCCGACATCGGGCCGATCATTGGTTCCCATGTGGGTGCCGGAATGTGCGCATTAGTTTATACCAGCGATAAGGATTTGGTGAAAGAATGAGCAAAGAATATGAGATCGTATGGGAGATCTTCAATCAGTGCGCCAACAATCAGATGAGGGATGTGTTCATCGATGAGGCGGAGGTCTCCGATCCGGAGGAATATGTGAAAAATAAGTTCAAAGGCGAGTCCGTGACCTATGAAAAAGAGCTTCTGGAGGACGGAACCATCGTCTTCCATATCAATGCAGCCGGCATTCGGGAGCGGTGCAGTTTTACAGAAATTTAGAAAATTGCCATGGAAAGATATGGAAAAAATCTTGACAACCGGTCTGCATGGTGATATAACACTCTCGACATCAAGTGACAGCTGGATTGAGAAAGGGTGTTAAAAATGAATAAGAGGCAAATCAGATTATCGAAGTTAGAAGACGCAAAAGAGCTGGTGTCAGCAGCGAGCAAATGCAGCTTTGACATCGATGTGTATTACAACCGTGTGGTAGTGGATGCGAAGTCCATTCTGGGTGTTATGAGCCTGGATTTCACAAAGCCGCTGACGGTGGAGTACGGAGGCAGGGATTCCGGGTTTGAGCACATGCTGGACCGTTTTGCCATCTGCTGATTTAATTGCTTCGGGTTAAAAAAATACGGGCTGCTGCCGGAAGGCGGCAGCCTGTAGTGTTTCTATAGAGGGAAGGGAGGGGGACCATGGCAAAGCTGGAGGAAAACAGGATCCGGATCTCTGTGCGCAATCTGGTGGAATTTCTGCTTCGAAGCGGGGATATCGACAATCGTCGCAGGGGAAAGAAGGAGACGGAGGCCATGGCCGCCGGAGCCAGGCTCCATCGGAAGCTTCAGGGACGAATGGGAGCGGACTACCGGGCGGAGGTCCCTTTGAAGCTGGAATATGAGACGGAGGATATCGTCATTTCTCTGGAGGGAAGAGCCGATGGGATCTTTAAAGAGGATGAGATATCTGTGGTAGATGAAATAAAAGGGGTTTACTGGGATATCGAGGCGCTCAAGGAGCCTCTGGAGGTCCACCGGGCGCAGGCCATGTGCTATGCCTGTATGGTTCTGGAGAACGGGATGGCAGGGCCGGATTTTGTGGGGCTCCAGCTTACCTATGCGGATCTGGAAAGCGAGCAGATCCGCCGGTTTAAGGAGGTGCTGCCGGCAGAGGAGGTGCGCGCCTACGTGTATCACCTTCTGGAGGAATATGCAGCCTGGGGCCGCTTCCTCTATCATCACAGGCAGAGGAGGAATGCCTCGGTGAAGGAGCTGGCCTTTCCGTTTTCCTATCGTCCCGGGCAGAGGGAGCTGGCTGTTTCGGCCTACCGCGCCATGCAGCAGAAAAGGACTCTGTTCATTCAGGCGCCCACCGGGATCGGAAAGACCATGTCGGTCCTCTTTCCGGCGATCAAGGCGTTGGGGGAAGGGCTGGATGATAAGATCTTTTATCTGACGGCGAAGACCATTACCAGGACGGTGGCGGAGGAGGCCATGGAGATCCTGCGGAGGAAGGGGCTTTTTGCGTCCTCCATTACCCTGACGGCGAAGGAAAAGCTCTGTCCCATGGCGGAGGAGGGCAAAAGGCCGGAATGTAATCCGGAGGCGTGTCCTTATGCGAAGGGACATTTTGACCGGGTCAATGAGGCCGTGTTTGATTACATTCATCAGAAGGAGACTGCTGGGCGGGAAGAGATCCTTCGCTGGGCGGAGCAGTACCGGGTCTGTCCTCATGAGCTTTCCCTTGACTTAAGCGACTGGATGGATGTGGTGATCTGCGATTATAATTATGTCTTTGATCCCAATGTGCAGCTTCGCCGCTATTTTGGCGAGGGGCCGGGCGGAGAATATCTGTTTCTGGTGGATGAGGCCCACAATCTGGTGGAGCGGGCCCGGGAGATGTACAGCGCGGCGCTTTTTAAGGAGAATTTCCTCAAGGTGCGGGCCCTGGTAAAGCCGTACAGCCCAAAGCTGGAACGGAAGCTTTCCCGATGCAACCGGCTGCTTCTGGAGATGAAGCGGGACAGTGACGGGCCCGTGGTCCGGGAGTCCATCGGGAATTTTGTGCTGGCCCTGACCGGGGTTTTCAGTGAGATGGAGAAATTCAAAGAGGATTACCGGGTGATGGACGACAACGAGGACTTTGGAGCCCTCTATCTTGACATCCGCCATTTTCTCAATATGTATGACCGGTTGGACAGTTCCTACTGCGTTTATACGGAGCCGATCGGCAGGGAATCCTTTATGTTGAAGCTGCTCTGCGCCAATCCGGCGGAAAATCTTTCCTCCTGTCTGAGGAAGGGAAACAGCACCGTGTTCTTTTCTGCGACGCTGCTTCCGGTTTTGTATTACAAGGAGCTTCTTTGCGGCAGCACCGAGGAGTATGCCGTGTATGCACCGTCGCCCTTTGACCAGTCGAAACGGCTTCTGGCCGTGGGAAGGGATGTGAGCAGCCGCTATAAAAGAAGGAACAGCCGGGAGTATGGCCGCATCCTCGATTATATCCTGGCGGCAGCGGCAGGAAAGAAGGGAAATTATCTTGTCTATTTTCCTTCCTATTCCTATATGGATGAGGTGTACCAGGCGGCAGTAAAACGGGAGCTTTCCGACGGACCGGAGTTCCTGCTCCAGTCAGCCCGTATGACGGAGGCGGACAGGGAGGAGTTTCTGTCGGAGTTCGGGAGAGAACGGGACCGTTCCCTGGTTGCCTTCTGTGTCATGGGAGGTGTGTTTTCCGAGGGAATCGATCTGCAGGGAGAAAAGCTTATCGGTGTTCTGGTGGTGGGGACCGGCTTGCCCCAGATCTGTACCGAGCGGGAGATCCTGAGGGGCTGGTATGAGGAGCAGGGAAAGGACGGGTTTGCCTATGCTTACCGCTATCCGGGCATGAATCGGGTGCTGCAGGCAGCGGGTCGCGTCATCCGCACGGATACCGACGAAGGTGTGATCCTTCTTCTCGATGACCGGTTTCTTTATAGTGAATATCAACGATTGTTTCCCCGGGAATGGGCAGACTATCATGTAACAAATTACGAAAACCTCCCGGGAATCCTTGACGATTTCTGGATAAATAGGAGAAAATAGGAAAATGTGTTTACAAACCGGTTCCTGTGTGCTATGATGAGGCCGAAATAAAGAAACGGCGGTTTTTCGCCAGTCTGATTCAGTAATTCAGAAAGGAGAAATCAGTATGAAGGTAAAGAATGTCAAGGATATCGATAAGCTTTTCAAGGTGATCGATGAGTGCAAGGGCAAGGTTGAGTTAGTGACTGATGAGGGAGACAGACTGAACCTGAAATCCAAGCTGACCCAGTATGTTGCACTGGCCGGCGTGTTCGCTGATAAGACCATTGGCGAGATGGAGCTGATCGCTCACGAGCCTGAGGATGTACAGAGACTTGTAATGTTTATGTACGACGGAGAGGTTTAAACAGCCTTTCCGCTGTCCCCGACGATCGGGCGCAGACGGCCATGGCCGGACAAATGTTTTTTACACAACGACAAAATATGCTTGCTTTTTACTTCACGATGTGCTATGTTATATATCGTCGACTGAAACCGACACTCTGGAGAGTCTTTCCGCAGGCCGCAAGGCCGGCAGAGAAAGCGCCGAAGGTGTAAAACAGGACCGGCCTGTCATATCCGGGACTGTATATCTCTCAGGCAAAAGGACAGGGCAGATTTCGTGAATGTGGGAAAAAGCAATGTTCTACTCTTTGGAGGGCTGATTTTGTATCAGCTCTTTCTTTTTGTGTCTAAATGTGTTGACAGAAAAATGTGAGGAGAAAAAAGACATGTTACCGATTGTTGACAAAGCGAATGATTTTTTGTGGAACGTACTGTTGATCGTGATCCTGTGCGGCACGGGGATCTTCTACACCGTCCGACTGAAGTTCATTCAGGTCCGGAAGTTTGGGGAAGGCTGCCGTCTGGTATTCGGTCATATCAGCCTCAAGGGAAAGAAGGGAAAAAAGGGAGAGATGACACCCTTCCAGTCCCTGGCGACGGCCATCGCGGCCCAGGTGGGAACCGGAAATCTGGCCGGTGCAGCGACGGCCCTTCTCGGCGGCGGTCCGGGCGCCATTTTCTGGATGTGGGTCTCTGCCTTCTTCGGAATGGCTACCATCTACGCGGAGGCTTCCCTTGCCCAGCAGTATAAGACGACGGTGGACGGCGAGGTGACCGGTGGTCCCATTTACTACATAAAGGCGGCTTTTAAGGGGAAATTCGGAAAATTCCTGGCGGCCCTCTTTGCCGTATTTATTATTCTGGCGCTGGGCTTTATGGGAAATATGGTTCAGTCTAATTCCATCGGCGCGGCCTTCTCTGAGGTGTTCCAGTCCAGAAACATCAATATTCCGCCGGTTGCCATCGGCATTATCCTGGCTGTGTTTGCCGCCTTTATTTTCATCGGCGGCACCTCCAGACTGGCTGCCGTGGTGGAGAAGATCGTACCCTTCATGGCCGGGATCTATATTGTGGGAAGTCTGATCCTGATTCTTTCCAATATTACGCAGCTCCCCGCCGCATTGAAAATGATCTTTGTGGGTGCCTTTAATCCCAAAGCGGTTCTGGGTGCCGGAGCCGGAATTGCCGTCAGAGAAGCAATCCGCTACGGCGTTGCAAGAGGCCTTTTCTCCAACGAGGCCGGTATGGGCTCCACCCCTCATGCCCACGCGAGAGCCACCGCAAAGAATCCCCATGAGCAGGGGCTGGCGGCCATGATCAGCGTATTCATTGATACCTTTATCATTCTGAACCTGACCGTGTTCTCCATCCTGACCTCCGGTGTACTGGACAGCGGGAAACAGGGAACTGCACTGACCCAGGCGGCCTTCTCTACCTTATTCGGCGGCTTCGGAGACATTTTCGTGGCGGTCTGCCTGCTGTTCTTTGCCTTTTCCACCATTCTCGGCTGGCATTTCTTCGGCGAGATCAATGCCAGATATCTCTTTGGCAAAAAGGCGGCAAAGGTATACTCTCTGCTGGTGATCGCGTTTATCATTGTGGGCTCTGCCCTGAAGGTGGATCTTGTATGGTCCCTGGCTGATTTCTTCAATGGCCTGATGGTGATTCCCAACGCTCTGGCACTTCTTGCCTTGAGCGGGGTGGTCGTGGGGATCTGCCGGAAGTTTTCCGGAAAATAGAAAGAGACCTGGTAAGGTTCTGTTCATATCGATAGTCTGTAACTGCCGCTTCCGGCCGGAGGCGGCAGTTTTTCTGCCTTTCCGAAAAATGAAATTGCACAATCCATTCCGATGGAATACAATGAAAGACAGGAGGGTGTGCCATGATCAAGTATTTGGGAAAACCTGTGAGCAGGGGAATTGCAGTCGGACCGGTCTGTGTTCTGGAAAACGGGGATCTGCCGGTGAAACGCTTGAAGATAAAGGATGCAGAGGCGGAGATCTTGCGACTGGAGGCGGCGAGGGAGCAGGCGAAGGAGCAGCTTTCCGTGCTCTATGAAAAGGCGGTGGAGGAGGCCGGCCAGGCAGGGGCGGCGATTTTTGAGGTCCACCGGATCATGCTGGATGATGAGGATCTTTTCGGGGCCATGCGGGAGATGATCCGCAGGGAAATGGTCAACGGGGAATATGCGGCGGCCATGACAGGAGATTATTTTTCGGAGATGTTTGCCGGCATGGAGGATGCCTATATGCGGGCGCGGGCGGCGGATGTCAGGGATGTGGTCAACCGGCTCATCGCCAATCTGAGCGGTAAACAGGTGGAAACGGCGAATCCGGGGGAGCCGTCGGTTCTGGTGGCGGAGGATTTAAGCCCCAGTGAAACGGTGCGGCTTAAGCGGGAACAGATCCTTGCGTTTGTGACGGTTCGTGGCTCCGTCCATTCCCACACAGCTATTCTGGCGCGAATGATGGGAATCCCGGCGGTGGTCTGTGCACCGGTGGAGTTTGCCGGGATCAAAAACGGAATGACGGCGGCGGTGAACGGGTTTGACGGAACGGTGATCTTTGATCCCACAGAGGAAGAGCTGGCTGTGGTCAGGAAGAAGCTCGCCGGAGAAGGAGAAAAGAGTCAGCTTTTAAAGAGTCTTAAGGGAAAGGAAAATGTCACTGCCGATGGACGGAAGATCGACATTTTTGCCAACATCGGAAATGTGAGCGACGTGGCTCGGGTTCTCGAGAACGATGCGGGCGGGATCGGCCTGTTCCGAAGTGAATTTCTTTATCTGGAACGGGAAACGATTCCGTCCGAGGCAGAGCAGTTTCATGTTTACCGGCAGGTGCTTCAGCTGATGGCCGGAAAAAGGGTGATCATCCGCACGGTGGATCTGGGCGCCGATAAACAGGCTTCCTATCTGAAGCTGGAGGCAGAGGCCAATCCGGCCCTTGGCTGTCGCGGGATCCGGCTGTGTCTGAAGCGGCCGGAGATCTTTAAGCCGCAGCTTCGGGCCCTTCTTCGTGCGGCTGTCTACGGAAATCTGGCGATCCTCTATCCGATGATCACCGATCGGACGGAGGTGGAACAGGTGCTTGAGCTGGTGCAGGAGGCGGCAAAGGAGCTGGAGGCGGATGGGGTTCCTTACCGGATCCCGGAGCAGGGGATTATGATCGAGACGCCGGCATCGGCCATGATCAGCGATGAATTGGCAGAGCTGGTGGATTTTTTCAGCATCGGAACCAATGACCTGGCCCAGTATGCGCTGGCGGCGGACCGGCAGAATGAAAGCATCGGGGAGCTTTATGATCCCCGCCACCGGGCGGTCCTTGCCATGATCCGGATGGCGGCGGAAAATGCCCATCGTTTCGGTAAACGGGTGGGCATCTGCGGAGAGCTGGCGTCGGATACGGACCTTACAGAGGAGTTTCTCCGCATGGGCATTGACGAGCTTTCCGTGGCTCCCGGAATGGTTCTTAAGGTGAGAAAACGGGTACGGGAGCTATAAAATCGACACATTCACCTGAAATATGTGCCTATCGGGAATGGAGCAGAACCGGTACAATATTCATAGAAAGACGGGAGCGAGGCTCTCAAAAAGACGGAGGAAATCTACTATGAATAAAAAGCTCTATAAATCAGACGTTAATAAGATTATTGCCGGTGTCTGCGGAGGTATCGGAGAGTATTTCGGTATTGATCCCGTGCTGATCCGGCTGGGCTGGGTGGTGTTCTGCGCTCTGGGAGGCAGCGGCATTCTGGCTTATATCATCGCGGCGTTGATCATTCCACAGCGTAAGGATTTCTGATGTTTTCCGGCGGCACTGCCGCCATGGGAGAATATGGATCGAAGGAGAAGAATCTCATGAACAGGATTATTGAAATTTCTCATCTGAGCAAAAGCTTTGGGGAAGTAAAGGCAGTGCAGGATCTGAGCTTTTCTGTCAAGGAGGGGGAGCTGTTTGCCTTCCTTGGAATCAACGGCGCAGGAAAATCCACCACCATCAATATCATGTGCGGACTGCTTGCCAAGGATAGCGGAACGGTCCGCATCGGCGATGCAGATCTGGATCAGGATGCCGATGCCATCAGGCGAAGCCTTGGTGTGGTGTTCCAGAATTCGGTGCTGGACAAAGACCTTTCCGTGCGGGACAATCTGGAAAGCCGGGCAGCTCTGTACGGAATTAGAGGAAAAGCCTTTCGGGAACGGCTCTCGGAGCTTGCAGGGCTTCTGGAGTTTGAAGATCTTCTGAAGCGGACCGTGGGGAAGCTTTCCGGTGGCCAGAGGCGGCGGATCGATATTGCCCGCGCCCTGTTACACAGCCCCAGAATCCTGATCCTCGATGAACCGACGACAGGACTGGATCCTCAGACGAGAAATATTTTGTGGCGGGTCATCGGAGATCTCCGAAGGAATGAAAAGATGACCGTGTTTCTCACCACTCATTATATGGAAGAGGCAGCGGACGCAGATTATGTGGTGATTCTGGACAGCGGAAAAATTGCTGCCGAGGGAACGCCGCTTACCCTGAAAAACACCTATACCGGAGATTTTATTACCATTTACGGGGCGGAGGAATCTCAGATCCGAAAGCTGGGAGTCGATTTTGAGACAATTCGGGATGCGTACCGGGTGTCTGTACCCGACACGGCTGCTGCCACAGAGCTTATCATCCGTTATCCGGAGATTTTCCGGGATTATGAGATCACCAAGGGAAGAATGGACGATGTTTTTCTGGCGGTGACCGGGAAAAAGCTGGTTGGAGGTGTGGAGAAATGACAGGACTGACTGCGCTTGTCAAGCGCAATACCAAATTATATTTTAAGGACAGGGGCATGTTTTTCACTTCTCTGATCACACCGCTGATCCTTCTGGTGCTTTACGGAACTTTTCTCAGCAATGTCTATGAGGACACTTTCCGGGGGGCGCTGTCGGCGGCAGGAGCCACCGTGCCGGATAAGCTCATCGGCGGCTGTGTGGGCGGCGAGCTGGTATCCTCGCTTTTGGCAGTCAGCTGTGTAACCGTGGCCTTCTGTTCTAACCTTCTGATGGTTCAGGATAAGATCACAGGAGCCAGACGGGATATTGCGATCTCCCCTGTGAAAAGCGGTACTGTGGCGCTCAGCTATTACCTGTCCACTCTTATTTCGACTTTGCTGATCTGTGTGGCTGCAACAGGCGTTTGCCTGGGGTATCTTTCTTATGTCGGCTGGTATCTGACTGCCGGGGATGTGCTGGCGCTTTTCCTGGATGTGTTCCTTCTGGTATTGTTCGGAACGGCTCTCTCCTCCTGCGTCAACTTCCCTTTGTCCACCAACGGGCAGGCGTCGGCGGTGGGAACCATTGTCAGTGCAGGCTATGGGTTTATCTGCGGGGCTTACATGCCCATCTCCCAGTTCTCCCCGGGCCTTCAGAAGGTGATCTCTTTCCTGCCCGGCACCTACGGAACTTCGCTTCTTCGCAATCATGCTCTGCGGGGCGTCTTTGAGGAGATGGGAAATCAGAACTTTCCGGCGGAAGTGGTGGAGGCCATCCGGGACAGCGTGGACTGCAATCTTTACTTCTTCGGAGAAAAGGTGGAGCTTGGCCATATGTACCTGATTCTGGTCGGAGCCATTGTCCTTGCCATCTCCATTTACGTGGGATTGAATGTACTTCTGGGGCGGAGGCGAAAATAAAGGGAGTGTTCACCAAAGCCGGACTAATGAGCTGTCATGATTATTACAATGAGCGTCATGCTTTGAAGTTATGGTGAACTGATGAACCGATGAAACGCCGTATGCTGAGCGGCATATATGGTGGTGTGAGAGGGGGCTTAATGCCCCCTTGTTTTATTTAGAGCAGTACGGCTGTAGACTTGAAAAGAGGGATGCTGCTCGGCAGATCACATAAATCTACTTTTGCAGCATCCCCGCTGAATCGCCTGTTATGCTTCTTCAGAATCGTATAACAGCCGGAGCAGTTCTTCGGGAGGCAAAGGCTTTGAATAATAATAGCCCTGCATCATGTCCACCCCGAGCTCTTTTAAAAGCCCGATCTCTTTCTTGTCTTCTACTCCTTCGGAAATCACGTCATATCCCATGCTTATTAAAGCGGCAACAATATTTTGATAGAATAATTCTGTCCTTTTATCTTCCGAAATTCCGTTCAGAAGAGAGCGGTCCAGTTTAATGCAGGAAAAAGGAAGCCGCAGCACGGTGTTTAGATTGGCATAGCTGGATTCGAAATCATCCAGGCTGAGTCTGATCCCGTATTCATTGAGCTAATCGGCAAGCCGGTAAAGAATATCGCTGTATTCTGTGGCCACGGTCTCTGTGATCTCCAGCTGGAAGAAGGAGAAGGGAAGGGAAAATTCCCGTATGGTATCTATGATCTGCCGGCTGTAGCCTTCCCGCAGAAGCTCTGCTGGAGACAGGTTAAAATTGATGTGGTCGATCCTGGTAAGCAGCTCAGGGTGCTCTTTTACGAAGGTACAGACACGGCGAAATTGGAGCAGTCCGATCTGGGCGATCTGTCCGCTCCTCTCTGCAATGGTGATAAATACGTCCGGAGGGACGGGGCCAAAGTCGGGATGTTTCAGACGGCTCAGGGCTTCCATGGTCACATAATCCTTCTTTCCCAGAGAATAGACCGGCTGATAATGGACCTCAAAGAGATCATCCGCAATGGCGGTACGCAGAAACCGCTTGATTTCCTGATTATAACGGAAATTCTTCATGGTATTTTCGTCATTCTGAATCAAAAGTGTGTCTGCGGAGGACGGCGACAAGGAAATCAGATGATCCATGTAGGCAAGGAGGTTATCGCTGTTTCCCAGTGTCTGGGCATCAATGATGCCGCAGATGTCAGCATGGAGCCGGATCACTTCTCCGTTCACAGAAATGGAGGAATCAAACAGCTTCTGTATTTCGTCCCGCACCCGTGCATATTCGCTGAGAGAGCAGGTGAGCAGCAGAAACCGTTTGCTGGAGACCCGGAAAACATAGGGCGTCTGCAGGATCTCATGAAGCTTTTTTGAGATCTCGCACAGGAACTGATCGCCGAATCGAAGTCCGAAGAGCATATTGACCTGCTTCAGATCCAGAATGTTCAGAGCAATTACATGAAATTTCTTTTTGTGCCGGAAGTATTCCCGGAGGCATCCGATCAGGCTCTGAATATTGAAATCCTCTGTGAGCCAGTCAATATAATCGGAAGGATTGTTGATGGTCAGATAGAACACGGTAATGCCCAGCCCCAGCCCCAGCCCTGTCGTCAGCGTCTCATTCCATATGCCCTGGACGGTAACGCAGACCACCATGATGGTGAGAAATTCACAGATGATACCGAAGTTTTTAGAGCCCAGCTTCCGGTAATGAAACAAGCTGTAGATGAAGACGATGATTCCGTAAAAACCGGCATAGCCGTACATGACAAGATAAAGCGGGCCACGTATATAATCGCCGTTTACATCAATGGTAAAAAAGAACCCGGACCAGAAGTTTAGGAGCACCATGACCGCCATAACCATGGCGGGGATAGACAGGAGAACGATGGAAATTCGGGAATCCTGTCCGGAAAATGTCCTGCACAGGGAATGGGCATACAAAACCAGCGCATAGGGAACCAGTACCTGAAGAATGTAAAATATGGTCAGCATCAGGGCGGTGATCTCCGAAAGCTCCGGGTTTGGAGAAGCAATGAGCATGGTGGTGATAATGTCAAAGGCAATGTCTGTGATCCCCAGGAGAATGAACAGGCGAAAAAGACGGTTGGTTGAATCCTCCAGCTTTCTGCGGTTTATAAAGTGATACAGGATGAGAAGCAGAAAGATCAGGGATGCGATGAGAAAATCCAGATTGTATGTCATCGTTTCGTCCTCCCCAGCTCTGTATTTTTGGTCCAGCCCTTATTGTGATACATGTTCAGGTCGGCTTCCTGTTTCCAGTCGCTGACGGTTTTCAGGTTTCCGCTGTTGTCCCGGATGTTGCTGATCCCCCTGGACAGGGAAATCTGATACTTGCTGCCGATGCTGTTGTACAGCCGGATCTCTTCATCCAGACGCGCTGACAGCTGATGCCCGGACAAAGCACTGTTGGGAAGAACTGCACAGAATTCGTCCCCGCCGAGACGGAAGCAGGTTCCCATGGAACCGAAGGCTTTTTCGATGCAGCGGGCAGTGGCAATGATCACTTCGTCGCCTGCGTGGTGTTCGTGGGTGTCATTGATTATTTTCAGCTGATTCAGATCCATGAAGATCAGATAAAGATTTTGATAGGAGCTTAAATTTTTTTCCAGCTTCTCTAAAAGCTCGTCAAATGCCCGTCTGTTTTCCAGACCGGTCATGGAATCCTCTTTTGCCAGCCGCTGGTATACCATGGTCTCTGTCTTGAATTTCAGGTTCTGTACCATGGTAACGACAAGAATTCGGATCAGAAGGACGATAAATACGACGATTCCCAACTCAAAGAATGTTTCATAATGGGAAATCTTAAGGAGCCAGTACAGGATCAGAGAGATGACGCCTCCGCCCGCTACGACTGCAAAGGAGATCAGAATGGAGAAAAGCTCCCGGTTTTTATCCTTCTTGTAAGCCGATATCAGAAGCACCATCAGCACCCCGCTTCCTCCGAACAGGAGCAGATGGGTAAGGAACAGCATATCCACAAAGTCGAATATTCCGAAATAGTTGAGGATGCTCTGAAGGATCGCATTTCCATAAAAAAGCCAGATGATAACGTCGATGACAGGACAGTTTTTCATGCTTTCCGTATTTTTGATAAAATGAAGCATGGGGACGGCCAGCAGCATAAAGGCATAAAAGGAGATATAGCGGATCACAGGTGAGGAGCCGCCCAGGATCTGAGCAAGGGATGAATCCGTCAGAAACCAGCAGACGCAAAAGAGAAGGAACCATGCAATATCGGAAAAACGCTTTTCCTGCACATGCATGTATTTCAGGTACAAAGAGATCCCTATGGTGATCACGGCAAGAATTGCCATCACAAAAACAGTCAGCAATGTGACTGCATCTTTGGAGCAGTGATAGAAAAATACATTAAGAGGGGTACCTGCATAGACTTCTTTAATATGGAAGGTACGGCCATCCGTATTTTCATAAGTGAAGGACACCGCCTCTCCGTCATAGGATGAGGGCAGCTGGGCGGTACAGTTCACCTTTGAGGCCATCTGGGCATTTCGCGGAAACGCTGCATCGTCGTACTGATACAGTGTTTCACTGCCGACAGAGATTTTCAGTCTGTATACGGCGCCGCGGGTGGTCAGTACCTGTTCGGCATTTTCGGCAGTCAGGCCGTCACAGTAAAGCACCAGATCCTCATCGGAATCAAGGGTGATGGAGGCGGACAGCGTTACTGGTATTTTCTGTCCGTCCTGGATATAGTACCAGCCCTCCGAAACCTCGGACACCTTGTCCGGCAGGCTTCCGGTTCCTACATGAAACCGGCTGGAAAAAATCAGAAAAGCTGCGATACAGACAAACAGGATCAGCAGTTTTTCAACAGCAGATGTTTTAGAACCCCCATTGTGTTTACCTCCGTATAGTCGGATACTGAGCTTACGCAATCGTATCCTAAGCTTATGCTATCACAAAATGTCGATCCAGTAAAGTGGGATGCGAAGGATGGGATACGGCGACTGCAGCCGGCTGATCCGGTATTTGCGGTCGTCAGATCGGGGGCCTGCAGTCATTGACAGCGTGATCAACAGTCAGTCTCTTGACGTGGATACGGTGTATGGGGCAACCTATTCGTCTGCCGGAATCATTAATGCGGTAAAGAATACCCTGGAGAATGCGGTGATAAACGGAGAACTGGAGTACAAGGAGATCGAGCTTCCCGCCGGAGGAGGAAAAGGAAGAAAGAACGGCAGACATTGAATTTAGCGGCGGGGTACCGTTAAGTATCCGGAAAAGAAAATCATATCTGTACAGGCAAAGAAGGTTCAGTCCAATTGGAATATGTAACAAAGATGACAGTATTTGACGGAAGAGAAAATGACTGGATGACATTTGCCATGCAGCAGGCAGAATTTTACAAGAATGCAGGACAGTACATGATAAATATTCAACTGGATATCGCCGTCGGGCTCCAGTGCGCCGTCAAACTGGTGGAAATGGATTCTGCTTGCGTTGGCGTCTGTCCTTTGCCCGCTTGGTATGGTGGCCGTACTGGTGATTTTGCTTTTCAACTAGTCGGAATGATGTCAGGTGGGATCTGTGAAGATCCCACCTGAGGGCGGAGCAAACGTAAAGACTGTAAAACACACGGCGAGAAGGATTACAGCCAGACCCAGAGGAATCCGGAAGCGCTGCAGCTGACAGGAGAGAGCCAGCTTATAAACGGCATAAAAAGCTGCCAGAACACTGATGAAAAAGGTGCCAATGTCCAAAACTAACGTGTTGTACCCCAGAATTCCGGAATAGGTATAAAATATCACAGGAATCAAAAGTGTGCCAAGCAAAATGCTGAAGTTCAGGGCGGATGAGATGCAAGGATAGTCCTTTTTTAGTTTCCTGTTCAAATAAAAAGAGCAGAACAGTATTGGAAAAAAGATCAGTTTCATATGTTCCCATACCGATTCATTGACGGCGGATACGATGCTGACAAGCACATTGCAGCCGGACCATTCATAGGTGAAATGCAGAAGCGTTCCCACGGTCAGGGTAAAGAGAACGCCTGCAATTGTGTACCGTTTCAATGGATTCAAATTATCACCCCCACTGTTATATATATGATGGCAAGGGGAAATATATTAAAAATCAAGATTCCGATAAGGATGATCCCGCCGCCGCATAAGGTTGCATGGTCTGGTATTTCGCCCACAATCAGGAAACCAAGAACGCTTGTCAAAAAAGGGGTGACGAACATATAGTTGCTGACCTGTGATGTTTGCTTTGCTTTAGAAAATGCTTTGGCCCAGGAAACGTATGCGGCAGCGCTTGAATAAACACCCAGGATGGCAAGATAAAGATACTGAATGGCAGGGGCATCGGCAATTTCCTGGAATGAGGCTGGTGCAAAAATTGCCAACAGCAGCGTTCCGAAGAAAATACTATAGGTAGAAGTTTGTAAGGCGGTGTAGGTTTTCCCGGTAGAGGAATCTCGCCAGGAGAGCTGTAATGACTGGAACAGTGGCGATAACAACACTTCCCGTAGCAGCAGTTACAGTGGCCTGCCCCTGATTGAACGCAATCATATAAAGGAAGAATCCAACTCCGCCTGAGACAAGGAACCAAATGAGATCAGTGCGGCGCGGCGGCTGCATTTTCGTCAGGAATGCGACAATCCATCGATTGACAAAGCAGATAACAATATATATTCTATAATAGGAAAGGAATGAGAACCAATGGCATATGAAGAGGCATTTGCTTATTTACAAAGGAAAGGATATGGAGATCGGGTACAGACGTTTGATGTGTCCAGTGCCACTGTAGAGCTGGCGGCAATCGCGGTGGGAACAGAACCGGCCCGCATTGCAAAATCCCTGACCTTCATGGTGGAGGAGCAGCCGGTGATGATCCTGTGCGCCGGCGATGCCAAGATCAACAACGGTAAATTTAAAGGATTTTTCCATAAGAAGGCCAAGATGCTGACGGCGGAAGAGGTTCATACTCTGATCGGACACGATGTGGGAGGCGTATGCCCCTTCGGGATCAAAGCCGGTGTGGACGTGTATCTGGATGAGTCGCTGAAACGGTTCGAGAAGGTCTATCCGGCCTGCGGCAGTGCCAGCAGTGCGGTGGAACTGACCCCGGAGGAGCTGGAGCAGTTGTCCGGCAGCAAGGACTGGATCGATGTCTGCCGGATTCCGGAGGAGGCAGAGTAATGGTAGGGCCGATTATGAAGGATGCTTCAGCACGAATGCGACCACTGCACAGGCATCCTGGTTTAACAGAATAAATGTAGTATAATTTTTGATAGAATGGGCGGTGAACAGTATGACGTATTCGGTGGTTCGAATTGATGAGGATCTGGATTTTGGCTGCGAAGAGCGCGCGGCTGGGACGCCGGTGATGGCGGTAGTCATTCTGCAGGAGCCCTCCGGCGAGCAGACTGTTGTCCGTCAGCCGGACCGGATGCTCTACGACCGGCAGATCAATGTGGGTGATCAGGTGAGCTTTGATGAGCAGGGAAAGCTGGTGAAGGGGTAAGCAGATGAAAACAAGACAGGAAGCGATTGCATTTTGTCGTTCTTTTGCGGGAGTTTATGAGGATTACCCTTTTCATGATGACAATTGGACGGTAATGCGTCATACGAAGAACAAGAAGACATTTGCGTTTATATATGAAAGGAACGGGTGCACCTGGATCAATGTGAAAGTAGATCCGGAGTGGCGGGATTTCTGGAGAAATACATTTTCAGCAGTGATACCGGCCTATCATATGAATAAGACTCACTGGAATTCTATTATATTGAACGGAACGATTCCGGAGGAGGATATAAAACGGATGATCGGTGAAAGCTATGACCTGACGGCATGAGGTTTTGAGTGTGTTTGTATGAGCAGAAGCAACGTGCCGGGGATCGGAATTCGTTTAATATTATTGGAAGCGGCAGAGCTTTATGAAGCATTACAGGGGAAGGGAAGGTGTGCTTAACTATGCGATACTACATTTCAGACCTTCATTTCTATCATGGAAATTTGAATACTTCCATGGATCACCGCGGGTTTTCATCTGTGGAAGACATGCATCAGTACATGATCAGCCAATGGAATTCGCGGGTCAGGAAACAGGATGAGGTGGTCGTCCTTGGCGATTTTTCCATCGGAAAAGCCCAGGAAACGGAAGAGATCCTGAAACAGCTCAACGGCCGGAAATATCTGATCGTTGGGAATCATGACAGATTCCTGAGCGACAAAAGCTTTGACCGCAGTCTGTTTGGCTGGATCGAGCATTATAAGGAATTGAACGATAATAAGCGCAAGATCATCCTGTCTCATTATCCTGTGTTCTGCTACAATGGACAGAACCGGGTGGATCAGGACGGAAATCCGAGAGCATATATGCTTTATGGGCACGTGCACAATACCTACGACGAGGTTCTGGTCAATGATTATATACAGGATACAAGAAGCCGGATTCGCCGTTCCGAACACGGAGCTCAGCGAATCCCCTGCAACATGATCAACTGCTTCTGCATGTTTTCTGATTATGTGCCGCTCACGCTGGATGAGTGGATCGTGAAGGATCGGGAACGAAGAGTGGCAATGGGTTCTCAGATGACTCCATACGTATTGGATCAGCGCCCCAATAATTGGGCCGATGATTTGGCTAGAAACACCGTTGAATAAGGAGAGGCCAATGAATATACAGATCTTCGGGACAAAGAAGTGCAATGATACGAAGAAGGCAGAGCGCTTTTTCAAGGAGCGCGGCATCAAATATCAGTTTATTGATATGAAAGAGAAGGGCATGAGCAAGGGAGAATTCACTTCTGTTGCCCAGGCTAATGGCGGTATCGAAAATATGATCAACTGGGAGGGGCGGGACCAGGACACACTTGCCCTGATCAAATATATTGTCGATGAGGACAAGCTTCAAAAGATCCTTGAAAACCCGCAGGTGATCCGAACGCCGGTCGTTCGAAACGGGAAGCAGTCTACGCTCGGTTATCAGCCGGATGTGTGGAAGAGCTGGAGTTGACACATTTTCAGCGGAGAAAACAGGAGAGATCATGTCAGACAGAGTAAGAAAACGGATCATTTTTTATGGCAATGTACAGGGTGTAGGGTTTCGATATCGAGCCCTCCATGCGGCCAATTCCCTTGGCATCACCGGTTGGGTCCGGAATGAATGGGATGGCAGCGTTTCCATGGAGGTGCAGGGAACGGAAGCAGATATCGACCAGATGATCCTTATGATCCAGCGGGGAACTTATGTGATGATCCGGGATATGAAGGTGAAGTCGCTGCCGCTTGAGAAGGAAGGGATCTTTCGGATCAGGTAGAGGGCGGTGGAAGTATGAGTATAGAATAGACGATGGAAGAGCCGAAAAATAAGGAGTGTGATTATATGTTCCCATTGATCGACAAACGGGAAACCGGGATCAACCTTCGAAGAATCATGGACAGGCGAGGTATCACCGTAAAAGAAGTGCAGGAATACCTTGGACTTGGCAGTGTGCAGAGTGTGTATCACTGGTTAAATGGAATCAGCATGCCGACTGTTGATAATCTGTATGCGCTCAGTGAACTGTTCCAGGTTCTGATCGATGCGATCGTCACCCATATTCATGATCTGCATTTTTATACTGCAACATCATGAGAGCATCTGTCAATTAAGTTGGCAGGTGCTTTTGTCATGCAAAGAATTAGGAGGGGAGGATTCAGATGGCAAGCAGAATATCACAGAAAATGTTTAAAGTGGTGTAGCATTGCTACGAGGTAGAGACGCTCCGGTTATACTGGGGCGTTTTTCTATGAAAAAATAACAGATGTGACGATATAATAAAAGAAATAATATTTTGAAGAAAATGCAAAAATGTAAACTCTACTTTTGTTCTATATGAATGAATTGAAAAAACTAAAATCCGTTGTAAAATTAAGATAGCAAGTAACGGAGGATGATTATGAGAGACTATAGTTTTGGAAATTTTATCAGTGCATTGAGGGAGAGACGAGGCCTGTCTCAATACCAATTGGGTGCACTCGTCGGTAAGTCGGATAAAGCGGTATCTAAATGGGAGAATGGAGCATCTAAACCCAGAATAGATACTATTAGGAAATTATCAGAAGTGCTTGATATAAGCGTAGACGAGCTGTTAACTTGTGAATATGCTGCTTTCGATAAGAAGAGAAAGGACTTATTTACAATGAAAAATGAAATAATTGATATAGCAAAAAACAAAATGAAGGAAATGTATGGAGATAATCCGCCTATAAGGATTGTCAATCGTTTTAAGACAGAGGAACTGATGCTTGATGGACAAGAGACACTTCTGTGGATGGGATTTTTGGGGAAACTTCAAGAAGAATTTTGTGCAAAGGATTTATATTTTGAAATAAGAGGTGCACAGATGGGAGCCTCTTTTATTGCATGGCTTTTGGGTGGAACAAATGTTAATCCATTACCATCACATTATTTTTGTCCGACATGTAAAAAAGTAGAATTTGTTCTAGATGAAAAATGTGGGATGGATTTACCAGAGAAGAAGTGTTCTTGTGGAAGAAACTATCGCAAGGATGGTTTTGGAATTAGTGAAATAAATATGTATCCAATAAAAAATTATAATGAGATTTATATTTCGGGCGATGCAACTGGGTGTGTTAAAGATTGCTTACAGGAGTACTTTGAAAGTTATGGTGTAGTTAGAGAACTCAACGTTATTTTTAATGAAAATATGCATGTTGAGAGTGAGGAGCAAATAAAAATAACAAGATTTGTACTTTTTCCAAAAGATATGGATAAAAAATATCCGGAAGGATTAATTAACATACAGGCAGATGAGTATTACAAGTCACTGTCAGACTGGCCAGTGTTGATGACGATAGAGGATGTTAATGAACAAATTAGTAGCAGGGATTTGATGAATCTAGAATTATCAACACAGCAAGTGAATGCGTTTTTCAGTTATGCTGTAGAAAATGATAAATTTAAGGATAATTACGGAGAGGTAAATTTAGACAAAGCACTTTCAGATAATGAGAATCCTAAATTTAGTACGTTGCTCACATTATATGGTTTTCTACATAGCACTGGCGCATGGGAGGATAATGCAGAACTTTTATATGATAAAGGAATTCCGTTAGGTGAATTGATATCCAGCCGAGAGGATGTATATGCCTATCTATATGATAAATTAAATGGTAAGTGTTGTGAAAATCCTTCAGGGGTGGCGTTTGAAATAAAAGAGGCTGTGCGCAAAGGAAAATATACTTGTAGCCGTATGCCAGCAGAAACAGAACAACTTCTAAAGGAATGTGATGTTCCAGATTGGTATGTGGAAAGCATGAAGAAGATTTTATATTTATTTCCAAAGACTCATTTAATTGTATTACTGAAGCGTGATATTTATAAGTTTATGGTGTTGGATTCATAGGTGTTACTGGACGGTTTGATAAGCAAGTTTACTTTTATATAGATATGGAAAACAAAATGAATATCAACAGTATCAATTATGTATTGGCAGGAGATTACTACATTCCGGATTTAAAGCTCCCGAACGAAGAACGATCTATTGGAAAATACGGTCGGATGCACCGTGAGTATCTCAAGGAGCATAATCCGATCATGTTCAATGATCTGCTTCTGGAAGGTCAGCTCTGGACCTATCTTGCCGATCTGAACGAACAGGCACAGACCAGATTGCAGCGGATTATCAGGCAGATGCAGGAAGCCGAGTTTGCGACTGAAGAATTGAAAGAGAATGACCAGTGGTTATGGATTTAAAAGATGAACAGGATCCATAACCGGGCTGAGGAAATTATCCTCCATGAATTGGTCTACGGGGTAGAAGAATAAAGCATAAAATGAGACTGGATGTTGCTATAAAAAAGGTGGCATCCAGCCTTTTTTATATGGAGTTCAAACATCAATCACATAATTATTGATAATAATGTGATACTGATCATGCATTTATGTTGCTGTGTGTGGAGTGCTTTCCCCGGAAGTCTATTCAGCTGTGATGATAACGGAACAATCAGAAAACAACTTCCTACATCGGCAAAAATAAATCGATAAAAGCAGGGTTTGACTGGTATTTTTGCCGATGATGTGATATACTATACAGTAGATTAGCGTAGTTTTTTGATTCGATTTATGACGGAGGATAGCAGATGCGATACCTTTCAGTTGCGGAAATAGCAAAAAAGTGGAATGTGTCAGAGCGTAGCGTAAGAAATTACTGCGCCCAGGGGCGTGTGATTGGTGCGTTCCTTACCGGCAAGACCTGGAACATTCCCGAAAATGTAGAGAAACCGGAGCGTACCAACAAGAAAAAAGAAGAACCCATTACTCTGCTGGATATTTTGAAAGAACAGAAAGCAAGCAATTATTCCGGGGGTATTTATCACAAGACACAGATTGATTTGACATACAACTCCAATCATATCGAGGGCAGCCGTCTGACCCACGACCAGACCAGATATATTTTTGAAACCAACACCATTGGCGTAGAGAATGAAGTGCTCAATGTGGATGATGTAATTGAAACAGCAAATCACTTTCGCTGTATTGATATGATTATTGACAATGCAAAAGCGGTACTGACAGAAAAGTTTATCAAAGAACTTCACCTGATCCTGAAGAACGGCACAAGCGATTCCAGAAAAGATTGGTTTGCTGTCGGTGATTACAAGAAATTACCGAATGAGGTTGGCGGCATGGATACCACTCTCCCGGAAGAAGTTGCCGAAAAAATGAAAGCCCTGCTGACAGAGTATAACGGAAAAGAAGAAAAAACCTTTGAGGATATTTTGGACTTCCACGTGAAATTTGAACGAATTCATCCGTTCCAGGATGGCAATGGTCGTGTAGGCAGACTGATTATGTTTAAGGAATGCCTGAAATACAATATCGTTCCGTTCATCATTGAGGATAATCTGAAGATGTTCTATTATCGTGGTTTGAAAGAATGGAATAACGAAAAAGGATATCTAACAGATACCTGTCTGACAGCACAGGACAAATATAAAGCGTATTTGGATTATTTTAGAATCGCGTATTAAGCAAGAAACGAGGCGTAGCTAGGTCAGCAGAAAAGAACTGGCAATTTGAGCTTGAAGAATATATCAAACAGGGTGAGCCCAGTCAAATTGAAAAGAGTGAGGCATGGCAGACTGCAATCGGCTTGCAGGCAGTGGACGGATTGAAAACCTCCGACTATCTGTTGGATACTGCCAAGGAACATATTGAAGGTAAAATCAGTATTGATGAAGCACAGAAACGTATTCGGAGTTATTATGAACAGCGTACTGATCGTATAGAAATTGAGAAAGATACTAAGGAAGCCGATATTGTATCCGCAAGAATTGCGAAGCTGTTAGGTGAGAAAACGTTCCAGTTTTCACCGGCTGAATGGCTGACGATTCACCGCAGATTGTTTGAAGGTGTGTTCACTCATGCCGGTCAGATTCGCCGGTACAATATCACAAAAAAAGAAAGGGTATTAAAAGGTGATACCGTCACTTATGCAACATGGAACAGCATCAAGGACACTCTTGTTATTGGAACTGTTTTAGGTATTGTAGGAAATTACATAAGCGATTTCATTTTCTAACTGTGTTAGTAGCCCCCTCTTTTTTACTACCAACTTTACAACTAACACTAACAAGTAGTAAAAACTTGCTCAATTCTGCTCTGATCTGCCGCAATTTGTAACTTTAGAACAAAACCAAGATTACCACGAAATATTAGGAACTAAGACATACTAGGACAAAAAGGAGAAACAGATAATGACCCAATACAGTGAAAAATCTTATAAAATGGCGTCAGATAACACCAAGTATAATGATGACGGAAAAGCAGTAATATCAGAAAATGATGAGTGACGTGACGAGAAAGAATGGGATGAAGTATTTGAGCAGATGCAGAAGGAACGGCAAAACCTTTAGTAGTAACCATTTCCCTTTTACTACTAATTATACTACTAACAGGTAGTAACGACATGCTCAATTCTGCTCTGATTTGTCACAATCTGTAATTTCAGAGCAAACCACACGAACCCCAGAAACCCTCGCAAAACAGGGCGTTTCTGGGCAAAAAGGAGTAAATCAAAACTATGATTAAAGTATTATTTATCTGCCACGGCAGAGTGAATTCTTGAACGGAAAGCCGACGTATTTAGGAGCAATCAAAAGCCTCTTTCCTCAGATAATGCAAATTTTACTGCAACAATTCAAATAGCCGACGAGTCACTGCTGGACAAGCGACAATAAACTGTGACGGGCAGAGTAATCAGGGGATGTTGCACAACTAAAAAAAATTAGTTGTGTAGCATCCCTCTTTTCATACCCCAAAATCAGTAAAAAACAGAAAAGCAGGTTCCGAAGAACCTGCCCTCTGTGGTATAATTAAGTATGCCAAACACAAAAAAATACCATAAGAATTATACCGAATTTTGCGACACTTATCAACTGGTTCTTCCATTAAATTTGGAAGGATTGATCCCCACCGATGAATCGGTTCGTCTGCTAAGCCATATGTTGGAGGAGTTAGACTATCACAGTCTTTATCAGGCGTACTCCCGTGAAGGGAGAAATCCTGCAGTCGAACCCAGTCTGATGTTTAAAATTCTGGTATACGCTTACTCTCAGGGCATCTATTCCAGCAGGAAGATCGAGCAGGCCTGCCACCGTGATATCAACTTCATGTGGCTCCTGGCCGGAAACAAAGCACCTGATCACTGTACCATTGCCAGATTTCGTACCCACTTTTTGCAGGAGGCCTGTGAAGATCTTTTTGGACAGCTGGCCCGTATCCTCCTGGAATCCGAAGAGATCAGCGGACAAAATTTATTTGTGGACGGTACCAAGATCGAGTCCAGGGCCAACAAGTATACTTTTGTCTGGAAGAAAGCCGTAGGAAAACAGGAAGCAAGGATGCAGAGTCAGCTGAAAGAACGAATGACAGAGATCAATCAGGAACATCTGCAAACCCTCGCATTTTCTCCCGATACCGCTGTTTCCGATCTGGAGAGTGCTGCTGCACGTTTAGACGAAAAGATGCAGTCTCAGGGGATTCAGCCTGTTCATGGCCGCGGCAAGCGAAAAAGCCGGATCCAGCGGGATAAAGAGTATCTGGAGAAGTGCCTGGCCCGCCAGAAACGCTATGATGTCCACAAAAAGAACTTCAAAGGACGAAACAGCTACTCCAAGACCGATCCGGATGCCACATTCATGCACATGAAAGACGACCACATGAGAAATGCCCAGCTGAAACCGGGATATAACATACAGATCGGTGTGGACAGTGAATATATCGTTGGCGTTGGTGTTTTCCCTGACCGCAACGACACCAATACCCTGATCCCTTTTCTGACAGAGCTGGAAAGAACTCTGGGACACAAATACAACAGTGTGACTGCGGATGCCGGATATGAGAATGAGGAGAATTACCTCTGGCTGGAAAAAGAAGGGCGGACCGCTTACATCAAACCCTTGACCTACGAGAAGTGGAAGAAACGCAGCTTTAAGAAAGAGGTCGGTCGCCGGGAAAACATGACTTACATTGAAGAAGCAGACTGCTACGTCTGTACCCAGGGCCGGATCCTGTGGAATGTAGGAAAGAGGAAAAAGACCAGTGTTACCGGGTATGAATCCAGACAGGATATATACCGGTGTGAGGATTGCAGCGGATGCCCTCATTTTGGCGGAAAATGTACCCGCTCCAAAAAAGAAAAGCAGCTGTATGTGTCGAAGATACTGATCGAGAAAAGAGCGGTATCCTTGAAAAACATTACGAGTAAAGAGGGAATCCGGTATCGGATGAACCGTTCGATCCAGGTCGAAGGAGCCTTCGGAGTGCTGAAACATGACTACGGTTTCAACCGATTTCTGACCTGCGGAAAAATCAAAGTAAAAATCGAGTTTCTTCTGCTGTGCATGGGGTACAACATCAATAAACTCCACGCAAAGATTCAGGGGGATCGGTTGCGGAGCCATCTTCACGAAACGAGAACAGCATAGAAAAAACTCCTGAAACGTAGAGTGTTTATTAAAGTACGCTAAAAACCGGCTTGATTATCCACAGTGGATTCTCAAACCGGTTTTTTTGCTCCAAAAACGAAGGAGCGTTGCTCCTGACCCGATATCGCTTAGATTTCAGGTCATTATGCAAC
>NZ_JASGBQ010000025.1 GCF_030053595.1 Fusibacillus kribbianus | reverse complement strand
TGACGCATAGTATAATTAGTACTGGTATTGTTATTTAGTAGCATAATTAATTATACCAAAAAATCGCTCAGACCTCACGGTCTGGGCGATTTTTCTGTCAGGGGAGTTTTTTTACAGCCCCCTTTCCTATTTACTTTTATATCCGTAGAGCCGGCGCCGTTTCGACTTCGCCCGCTCTCTCGCCGTTCTGACAGACGCCTTTACCATTTCCCACTGATAAACAAAGAAATATAAAACGATCGTCAGTACAATGGCACCAAGTCCGTCCACCACAGAATGCTGCTTTAAGAATACCGTGGAAAGACAGATGGAAACTGCAATTACCGAAGACACCGGGCGGATCCATCGCTGTTTGGATGATATGCCGCTGTTCCACCATGCCAGATTGACTCCCAGGGATGCAAACACATGAATGCTGGGAAATACATTGGTGGAAGTATCCGTTTTATAAAGTTCAACGATCAGCTTCGAGAAAATGTTCTTTTCCGGATTCACCGGAGGCCTCATGGTCTGCCCGTTGGGAAACAGCGTACAGATGGCAAGGCAGATCGTCATGCCGATGAACAGAAGGCCCGTCATCCGGTAAAACTCCTTTTTCGGACGACGGAATAAAAAGAAGACCACCGTTCCTGCCACATACAGAAACCAGAACAGATAAGGCACAATAAAATACTCACAAAACGGAATCAGGTCATCAAATGCGATATGGATATTGGTAAACGAAGTACCAACAGTCACATGTTTTTCCAGCCAGAAAAACCAGGGAAAATAAATAAACACATAGAGAAGAACCCAGGCCTGGCGGTACTTATACAGGAAGTTTTTCATTGCTTTCACTCTCAGTCGCCTTCCTTTTCCCACAAAGAACAACAACGTTAGCACAATACTCCAATATTTCTCTGTGCCACTATAGCATGGTTCTTTACAGATGGCAAGTATCTTAATCAAATCTTTAGAAACAATTCTGAAAAATTTGCATTTACCACCATCCGCGTTCTTATCTTAACACATAAACTTTATTTTCTTTTCCACACAGCGGACCACAATGTCTGTCTGCTTTCCCAAAACCTCACCGTCCGTATGGACGAACAGTGGTTTTTCTGTATGAAGCGATGCCTCTCTGCAGGTATAGGTGCGGACTCCGTTGCAGCTGGTATGCCTTCCCACCAGGGATGCAAGCAGCAGCACGGTCAGACGAAGCTTCGACACCCCGGACACCACGCAAAGATCCAGATACCCGTCAGACGGATCCGCTTTGGGCGCAAACCGGAATCCGCCGCCCTCAAATTTCTGAATGTGAGAAGAAATAAACCGGATCCGTTTCAGATTCACCTTTTTGACCCCGTCAAGCATCAGACATCCGTCCGCACTTTTGCAGAGAAGAATCCTTTTTATACCGATGACCAGATAGACCAGCTTGCCGATGTGAAGCTGATTTAAGAGCTTCTTCAGCCTGCTGGATAAAAGACTCTGACAGACATCCGCATCGTAGCCAATGCCGCTGCTGACAATGAAACGCCGATGGACCGGCCGCTCCTTCCCGTAGGACAGGATACCGTAATCGATGGTGCGGATCCGCTGCGAATCCAGCAGAAACTCCAAAGCCTTTTCCGGATTCCGCGGCAGCTTCATTCCTCTGGAAAAATCATTGCCGGACCCCGAGGGAATATAGCCCAGGCTCACGGGAGCGCTCATGGAAAGACCGTTGAGCACCTCGTTCAGAGTGCCGTCGCCCCCCAGAACCACAATGTTTTTCGGATCTGTGTCCTCATGATGGGGTGAGGTAAGCATGGCAGTCAACTCCACCGCATGTCCCGGCCGCTCCGTCAGATATGCTTCATAGGAAACCTCCTCCCTGTCAAGACGTTCTTTCAGTCTGTTCCAGATGTTCATCCCCTTACCCGAGCGGGAATGCGGATTCACGATAAAATAATACATGGGGGTCCTCCTGCCAATGTACAGCGTCATGGCAGTATCCCGCCATTAACACTATATGATGACTCTATTGTACCATAGAACGTACCAAAGTTACAAAGAAAATTTATAAATAAAAATAGTGGAAAAAGTCTTGACAATTTGAACAATACGGGGTATACTAGCAAAGCAGTCGAAAATAAAATATTGTTTAAAATTGCATTAGGGGTCTTAGCTCAGCTGGGAGAGCATCTGCCTTACAAGCAGAGGGTCATAGGTTCGAGCCCTATAGGCCCCACTATGGCGGAATAGCTCAGTTGGCTAGAGCACACGGTTCATACCCGTGGTGTCGAGAGTTCAAATCTCCCTTCCGCTACGAAAAGGTTCTGAGAAATCAGGACCTTTTTCTTTTTTCTTTCTGCGAAAGATCCCCTGTCCGGTCAGGTCAGACCACTTCCGCTTTTCGTTTCAGACAGCGAAAAGACAGCACAAAAGCATTTCTTCCCTCTGCGCTGTCTTTTCTTTTTCATTTCATGATATTCTGCGGCATTTTTCCTTTCACTGCCGTTTATCTGCTTTCATTGCCTGTCCTCGGGATTTTCCACGTCCTGCTCCTCCTGCCGGATCTCCTCCGGAAGCGCCTCTGTTGCGGCCGGCACCGGTATTTCCTCCGAATGAACAAAATTCTCAATCAGATAAACCATGCCGATGAGAACTGCACAGGCCAGTATGGTACAGGACCAGAACGGTACAGCCGAACGATAAATCCCATCCAGCATTCCGGTCTCCGACACCAAAACTGACAGCACATTGGCCGCTGCGTGGAAAAGGATCGGCGCCAGCATGGAATGGAACCGCTCATATACATAAATAAACAAAAGGCTCAGCAAAAAGGCATAGATACCCTGGACCAGATTTCCATGGTAGAATCCGAAGATCAGGGAACAGACAACGGCAGCTGTACCGATGCTCATATATTCCCGCATTCTCCGATACATGAGTCCGCGGAAAATCAGTTCCTCCACCACAGGAACAATGATGCCCAGACCAACGCTCTCCAGAACCAGCTTGCCCCCGTACAGAAGCTCGGAAATTGCCTCATAGGAATCCGAGATCTCATAAAGACCGCTGATTGCGATCAGGTTGTTGCCTGCCAGGCAGGTGGCCATACCAAGAACAGCCACCAGCACATACTTCCACGAGGGCACCTGCGTAAACCGGCGCACCCGTCCAAAGCGCACATCCCGCTTCCTGTCCATCCGATAATAAAGAATCAGGAGAGGAAGGGTGATGAGTGCTGCCAGGACCTGAAGCTCAAGGGCAACTGAAAGGGTCCTCTCCAGCATTTCATTGATAATATAATTCATCTCACTGTTCAGGCTGTTTGCGTCATATCCTGCAACCGTAGAAAAAGCGATCCACACAGCTGCAATGACCTCTACGATGAAGCAGACGCCATAGTACGTCAGCCCCGGATAGATCAGCCTCCAGATTCTCCTCCCCCAGCTTTCCTGCTTCTCCATAATTTCACTCCTTTTACTGCTGTAAATCCGGTCTAATTTCTGCCTCTGCTCTTCACCGTTGCGATATCCACAAGGCTGAGGCCTTCCTCCCGGTTCTCAAGGCTGGTGACCAGCGCTCTTGCCGTATCGATGGCCGTCAGTACATTGACACCGGTCTCGATGGCATTCCGGCGGATCACAAAACCGTCATGACTCTTCGTGGCCCCCTGGTTGGGAGTATCGATGACAAGATCGATATCGTGCTCCAGGATCAGATCAAGAAGGTTGGGAGACTCCTGCTCCAGCTTATTGATCCTGATGGCCTTGACACCGTTTTCGTTGAGCACTTTAGCCGTACTTCTGGTGGCATAGATCTTATATCCCAGAGCCGCAAATCTCCGCCCGATGTCCACGGCCTCCAGCTTATCGGCATCCTTGACCGTCATGATCATCTTCTTCGTTTTGGGCAGATGGATGCCTGCACCGAGGAAGGCCTTGTAAAGAGCTTCATTGAAGGTCTTTGCAATTCCCAGACATTCGCCGGTGGATTTCATCTCCGGACCCAGTCCGATATCGGCGCCACGGATCTTTTCAAAGGAGAACACCGGCATCTTGATGGCAATATAATCTGCCTCCGGCTGAAGTCCCGGCTCATAGCCCAGCTCCCGGATGGTAGTTCCGATGATCACCTGAGTTGCCAGCTTCACGATGGGGATTCCTGTCACCTTGCTGATGTAAGGCACCGTCCGGCTGGAACGGGGATTGACCTCGATGACATACACCTCGTCGTTGCTGACAATAAACTGAATGTTAATGAGACCGCGCACATGAAGCGCTTTTGCCAGCCTCCTTGTATATTCCTCAATGACCCGTTTTGTCTTCTCGGAAAGACTCTGGGCCGGATAAACGGAAATACTGTCGCCGGAATGAATTCCTGCCCGCTCAATATGTTCCATGATGCCGGGAATCAGAACTTCCTCTCCATCGCACACAGCATCCACCTCGATCTCTTTTCCCACAAGGTACTTGTCCACAAGGATCGGATGTTCCTGGGCGATCCGGTTGATGACACCGATAAACTCCGTGATATCCTGATCGTTGATGGCGATCTGCATGCCCTGTCCGCCCAATACATAGGAGGGACGGACCAGAACGGGATAACCAAGATCGTTGGCCGCCTGAATTGCCTCCTCACAGGTGAACACCGTATGGCCTGCCGGTCTGGGAATGCAGCACTCCTCCAGGATCTTGTCAAACAGCTCCCGGTCCTCAGCCGCATCCACGTCCTCGGCGGAGGTTCCCAGAATGGGAACGCCCATCTTCATCAGCGCTTCTGTCAGCTTAATGGCAGTCTGTCCGCCGAACTGAACCACAGCGCCGTCAGGCCGCTCCAGCTCTACCACATTTTCCACGTCTTCCGGAGTCAGCGGCTCAAAGTACAGCTTATCTGCAATATCAAAGTCGGTACTTACGGTCTCCGGATTGTTGTTGATAATAATCGTCTCATAGCCCGCCTCGCTGAAAGCCCAGGTGCTGTGAACAGAGCAGAAGTCGAATTCAATACCCTGGCCGATGCGGATCGGACCGGACCCCAGCACCAGAACCTTCTTTCTCCTCCTGTCGCCGGCAGCCTCATTTTCACTGCCGAAGCAGGAATAATAATAGGGAGTTTCCGCCGCAAACTCGGCTGCGCAGGTATCCACCATCTTGAAGGCAGCATGAATGTCGTATTCGTTTCTCAGTTCCTTGATCTCCCGCTCCGTCTTACCGGTCAGACGGCCAATAACGCTGTCAGGGAATTCAATGCGCTTTGCCTCAGCCAGAAGCTCCTTTGTGAGGGGCTCCGTCTGAAGACGCTTTTCCATCTCTGTGAGAATGGCAATCTTATCAATAAACCACTTGTCGATCTTTGTGATCTCGTGGATAGTGTCATAGGAAACACCGCGGCGCAGAGCCTCAGCGATCACATAAATTCGCTGATCATCCACCCGATGCAGGTGCTTAAGAAGCTCCTCATCCGTATCCTTTGAAAAATCCACGCTGAGCAGGCTGTCCACATGCTGCTCCAGAGAACGGATGGCCTTCATCAGAGCGCCCTCGAAATTGGTACAGATGCTCATTACCTCGCCGGTGGCCTTCATCTGAGTGGTCAGCGTCCGCTTTGCACTGATAAATTTGTCAAAGGGCAGACGAGGCATCTTTACGACGCAGTAATCCAGCATGGGTTCAAAGCTGGCATAGGTCTTTCCGGTGATGGCATTGGGAATCTCATCCAGGGTATAGCCGAGGGCGATCTTCGCCGCCACCTTGGCAATGGGATAACCGGTGGCCTTGGATGCCAGGGCCGAGGAACGGCTCACACGGGGGTTCACCTCGATAACGCAGTACTCAAAGCTTTCCGGATGAAGGGCAAACTGCACATTGCATCCGCCGGTGATCTTGAGCTCGTCAATGATGTTGAGAGCCGCGCTTCTTAACATCTGATACTCCTTGTCTCCCAAAGTCTGGGAAGGAGCCACTACGATGCTGTCGCCGGTGTGTACGCCCACCGGGTCAATGTTTTCCATATTACAAACGGTGATCACGTTTCCGTTTCCGTCACGCATCACCTCATATTCGATTTCCTTCCAGCCTGCGATGCAGCGCTCCACCAGAACCTCGCCCACGCGGGAAAGACGGAGGCCGTTCTGAAGGATCTCCACCAGCTGTTCCTCATTGTCGGCAATACCGCCGCCGCTGCCGCCCAGAGTATAGGCAGGACGAAGTACCACCGGATAACCGATCTCATTGGCAAAGGCAATACCGGACTCCACATCATGGACCACCAGGGAAGCAGCACAGGGCTCACCGATCTTCTCCATGGTATCCTTGAATTCCTGACGGTCCTCAGCCTTCTTGATGGTCTCCGGCGTCGTTCCGATCAGCTTCACGTTGTGGGTATCCAAAAATCCCGAGTCAGCCAGCTCCATGGCCAGATTCAGGCCGGCCTGACCGCCCAGGGTAGGCAGAATACTGTCCGGCTTCTCAATTTCAATAAGTTTTTCAAGGACCTCCACCGTCAGGGGCTCAATATAGACCTGGTCCGCAATGTCCTTGTCCGTCATGATCGTGGCGGGATTGGAATTTAAGAGCACCACCTCGATGCCCTCCTCCTTCAGAGAACGGCAGGCCTGGGTACCTGCATAATCAAACTCGGCAGCCTGGCCGATGATAATGGGACCGGAACCGATCACCAGAACTTTTTTGATATCAGGATTCTTAGGCATGGCTCTTCACCTCCATCATTTCAAGAAAACGGTCAAACAGGTATGCGGAATCTCTCGGTCCGGGGCAGGCCTCCGGATGGAACTGAACCGTAAAGATATTTTTTCCGGTGTAGGCAAGGCCCTCGTTGGTCCTGTCGTTGACATTCATGAAGGCAGGCACTGCCACCTTCTCATCCAGAGAATCCGTATCCACCACATAGCCGTGATTCTGAGAAGAAATGTAGACACGGCCGGTCTTCAGATCCTTGACCGGATGATTTCCTCCTCTGTGTCCGTATTTTAATTTATAGGTATCGCCGCCTGTAGCAAGGGCCATCAGCTGATGTCCAAGACAGATGGCAAAAATCGGAATATCGGTGTTGTAAAGCTTCCGGATCTCTTCGATGATCTCCACACATTCCTTGGGATCTCCAGGTCCGTTGGAAAGCATGATCCCGTCGGGAGCATCTGCGATAATCTCCTCCGCCTTTGTGTAAGCAGGATAAATCGTCACCTGACAGCCTCTTTCATTTAAGGAACGGGCAATATTTCTCTTGGCGCCGAAATCCAGCAGAGCCACCTTAAAACCGTTTCCGGGAAGCACACTCTTTTCCGTACAGGTAACCTTGCGGACCACTCCTCTGGGAGAGTATTCCCGAATCTTCGGAAGCACCTCCTCCAGATCATAATTCTCATTGGTGGTGATCATACCGTTCATGGTTCCCTTTTCCCGGAGCAGCTTGGTCAGTGCTCTCGTATCGATTCCTGCGATTCCGGGAATATCATTACTCTCCAGAAAATGCTGGATCGTATCTTCGCTTCTGAAATTGCTGGGCATTCTGGAAAGCTCCCGCACAATATATCCGTCGGGCCAGGGCTTTAAGGATTCCATATCTTCATGGCAAATGCCATAATTACCAATCAGGGGATAAGTCATTACTACTGCCTGTCCGGCGTAAGAGGGGTCTGTTAGAACTTCGAGATAACCTGTCATTGATGTGTTAAAGACAATTTCGCTGATAATTTCTTTTTCCGAGCCGATACTGGTACCGGAAAAGACGGTTCCATCTTCTAGTATCAGAAAAGCTTTCATGTGTCCACCGCTTCCTTTCGTAGTCCTGTAAAATGCACAGAGTCCGTACACTCCATCCAACTTTTGCTCAAATTGTAAAAATTCTACCACAATGCTTTCCACATTTCAACCCTTTTATCCCAGGAAATTTTGTGAATTTTATGACCTGCACCAGAAGCACATTTCTTCCATATATTATATAGAAATAAAACCGGGAGATCACCCTTGATTTTAAGAGCATCACAGAACAATACCACCGACAGGGGAAAGCTCTCCATCGCCGTAAATTCCTCCTTAAACAATTTTCCCATAAGCGGCGCCACCGTCAGCATTTCCATCACCGGAGGAGACGGCCGTGTTCTGGAGGAGCTGAACACCAACTCCTCCGGCCAGACGGATGAGGTCACTCTGGGAACTCCGCCTCTGGAATACAGCATGGAGCCCGGGGAACCGCGCCCCTACGCAGAATATACCATCACGGTCTCAGCCCCCGGCTATGAGCCTCAGACCGTCGAGGGCTCCGAGGTACTGCCCGATGCCACCTCCATCCAGAATGTACGACTCCGGCCTCTTGCCGAGGATGAGGTCACTCCTCCTGACATTCTGATCCCGGATCACACCCTTTACGGGGAATATCCGCCTAAAATCGCCGAACCGGAAATCAAGCCCATCGCCGAAAGCGGAAATATTGTGCTGAGCCGTGTTGTCACGCCGGAGATCATCGTGGTCCACGACGGGACACCCCGCAATGCCTCGGCCTCCAATTACTATGTTCCCTACCGGGATTACATCAAAAATGTGGCCTCCAGTGAAATTTACGCCAACTGGCCGGAATCCACCATCACCGCCAATGTGCTTGCCATTATGTCCTTCACCATGAACCGGGTCTATACGGAATGGTACCGGAACAAAGGCTATGACTTCACCATCACTTCCTCCACCGCCTACGATCACAAATGGATTTATGGAAGAAACATCTTTGAAAGCATCTCTGCCGTAGTCGATGACATTTTTACCAGCTATCTGTCCCGTCCCGACGTAAAGCAGCCGATCCTCACTCAATACTGTGACGGACAGCGAGTGGCCTGCCCGGACTGGATGACCCAGTGGGGTTCCAGGGATCTGGGAGAACAGGGCTATTCTCCCATCGAGATTCTCCGGTATTATTATGGAGAAGATATCTACATCAATTCAGCGGAGCAGATTTCCGGTATTCCCTCCTCCTGGCCCGGCGAAGATCTCTCCATCGGCTCCAGCGGCCCGAAGGTCAGACAGCTGCAGGAACAGCTCAACAGCATCGCCAGCGTGTATTATGCGATCCCGTCTCTGACTCCCGACGGCATCTTCGGAGAGAATACGCGAAACGCAGTGGAGGCCTTTCAGTCCGTATTCGGTCTTCCCGTGACCGGAGTGGTGGATTTCCGGACCTGGTACAAGATTTCCGAAATCTTTGTCGGCATCACCAGAATCGCAGAGCTGAGCTGAAATCCTTCCATTCCATTTCATTCCGTCAAAAAGGCATCCGGAGAGGGCTTTTTCTTCCCGCTCTGAATGCCTTTTTTCTATTTTATGAGCAGAGCACAAAAGAGGTGAAAAACTTCTTTACTTTTCCTCCGGTTGTGATAAAATGGATAATTGTGAGGGGCATTAGCGCAGTTGGGAGCGCGCAACATTCGCATTGTTGAGGCCACGGGTTCGAATCCCGTATGCTCCACTTTAGCAAAAGACGGTCAGCCGGACAGCTGTACCGTCTTTTCACGTATCATGCAAAATCTTCAGGAATCAGCCCTCTGATTCTTTCACTTTTTCAGATTCCGCTTTTGCATGATTGCTCACCCCGTTCTTTGATGCCATATTTAAACCCGCTTTCTTCCATCAGCTTCAAATACGGCTTCGGATCGAAGTATTCCGGCGAAAAAACTCCCGCGTCCCTCCAGATTCCGCGGCCGATCAGTTCCAGCGCCAGAGCGGCCCCGAAGCCGGTCTGGGCTGTGACGGCCTGGCATCCGAAGCGCTTCATGGATTCCTGATTGTCAAAGGGCTGGTACAGGAAATACTCTTTTCGCTCTCCGTTTTTCTGTCCAATGCAGTGGACGCCCACCAGCATCTTACCCACCATCTCATTTCCGATATCCTTCGGCTGCGGCGCACAGGCCGCCACCACATCCCGCGGTACGACCTTCACGTCTCCCACCTGAACCGGGTGAAGCCCACGAAGCCCCAGCTTATCCAGCACCTTCAGAGCCATGATCAGATTTTCGTCGAGGCTGATCTTAAAGGTCGCCTTTTTCAGTCCGTACTGCTTCAGGTAGCGGGGCATGGTGACCACTTCCTCGTGCTCCACCTTCACCAGCGTATTGAGGCCCACGCCCTCCGGCATCTCAAAGACCTCCTGCCCGGCAAAAGGCTTTTCCACAAGAAAACCGCCCCGTGACTCGTCGTATTCCACATTGGGATTCATCACCTCGTCCAGAACAGTCCACACATTGAAGCCGAACATGATATCATCCTTGTCTGCTCCCGGAACGGACAGATTTCCGCCGTCCTTGACATGGACTTCATGAATCTCGTCGAAAAGCTCTGTGGCCGCGTATTTGGCAAACACATTTACCACGCCGGGATCGATCCCGATGCAGATGACCGCCATCTGGCCCTTTTCCTTCCACGCTTCATGTCGGTCAAAATTATACTTTGTCATCGGCTCCAGATAGCTGTTTTCGATGCCCAGTCCGTAGGCGGGTTCATCCATCGGCACCGACCAGGTCCCCATGCTGGCGTAATTGCAGCCGGTCTCAAAGGCCGCGTCGAAGATCATATTGCTGGCAAAGGGCGGAGCTGCATCCATCACAAAATCGATCTCATGGTCTCTTATGACCCGCTTCATCTCCTCCCGGTCTGTAGCATTGATTCCGGAGGTTTCAAACCGCCGGTCGCCGCCCAGCATCCCCGCCACTTCATCGGCTCTTTTTCTGTCATAATCACAGATCAGTACATACTCCAGCCAGGAACCGTTCGGATCTCTCCACTGCAGGATCTTTAAGATGCTCTCCCCCACGGCTCCCGCGCCCACCAACATCATTCTCATAAGCTCTCTTTTCCCCTCTTATCCTCTTCGTTTTGCGTTCCGTACCCCAAAAACAGCCACCAGAGCAATCGCACAGACTGTCAGGATCCATGCCCACACCGGCACATCATTGATATTGTAGCAGCGGACGCTGATCCACATCTGATTGATTGCTTCATTCTGTTCGTTGTTGAAGTACACCATGATCGAGGATCTTTCAATGGCTTCCCTGGACGGATACTGGGCCGACAGCTGCCGGTCCACCTGCTCCGCAGGCGCCGTGATCACATAATCCTCGCTGTCCTCCTCGTCGGTAAAGAAATAGGAGATATTATAATCCTCTACCTCTTCTTCGTCCTCCTCCGCACCGTAGCACCAGTCTGCATACTCGAAGATTCTCTCGTCCTCTCCTCCGGAAATGACCGAGGTGTAACCGATATAATACATATTCCGGATTACATTGTCCGGCCTGGAATTGAAATTGATAAAGGCCTCCGCCGCGTGCTGCTTTGCCGCATCCTCCCCGATCCCGCTTTTTAACATGACCCAGCCGTCGAAATAAATATTGGTGGATTCCTCCGGCACTGCAAAGGCCAGCGTGAAATCGTCCTCGTCGGCCTGGTCCATCGTATACACCGCATCGCCGGACCACTGATAGTTGGCCGCCACCTTTCCGGTCACCATATCGGCCTTTCCCGAATCGGTCTCAAAGGAATAGGCGTTCTTTTTTACATCCTGCAAATACTCCTGTACAAGCGCAATGGTCTCCGGAGACGTATCGTTCATCTCCGCTTCCAGATTTTTTGAATAGTCCGGATCCTGCAAAAACTCCTCCGAGGTTAAAAGGTCCGATTTCAGCGCGCCTAAGGCTGCAAAGTAGGAATCGCGCACATTGTCCTTGATGGTAACCTGACGGTAATAAGCCGGATCGTTCAATATGTTCCAGCTGGAAGCATCCTCTTTTGTCACCAGCTCCGGATTATAGACGATCCCGGTGATTCCCCACATATATCCGGCAGCATATTTGGCCCAGGCCTCCCCCTCGATCTCATTCTCCTCGAAAATGGAACGGATATAGGGCGAAACCCCGTTGATGTAATAATTGTTTTCATCGGTCTCGTCAAAAAAATCTTCTGAAAGCGGCTCCAGCTTATCCTCCGCCATCAGCTTCATGATCATATACTCGGACGGACAGACCAGATCATAGACATCTCCCAGGGTAAGCATATTGTAAAGATCCTCGTTTGTCCCGAAGGTGGAATATTCCACATGGACTTTGATTCCGTAGGTTTCCTCATACCATGCCTCAAAATCTTCCACCATGGAGTTTTCGCCTATGATATCGCCGCTCTCCAGGTCGATGGTCTCCTCCTCATCCCAGTCGCCCAGATCAATATACTCTTCCCAGTTGCAGACCCGTAAGGTCACCTCCGGCGTCTCTTCCCCGGACGCCGCAAAAGACGGCAGGCCGGTACACAGCAGGATGCTGCTTAAAGCCATGACGGCCGCTCTGTAAATTCCCTTTTTTCTCATACCTCTGCCCTTTCCGACGTCTCTGTCTTCGCTTTCAGGTTCATCAGCACAACAACCAGAATAACCACCAGGAAAATCACGGTAGAAAGTGCCCACAGCGCCGTTTTAATGGTGGTCTGAGAACCCTTTGTGGCGTTCACTACATAGGTGCTGATCGTATCGAAAGTGGCCGGTTTTGTATAAGTCGCCACAAAATAATCATCCAGGGAAAGGGTAACTGCCAATGCAAATCCGGATATCACTCCCGGCATGATCTGAGGGAGCACGATCTTCCGAAGAGCCACTGCCGGCGTCGCCCCCAGATCCAGTGCAGCCTCATAAATGCTGGAATCCATCTGTTTTAACTTCGGAATCACCGACAGAAACACGAAGGGTGCGCAAAGCGTCACATGGCCAACAATTAACGGTACAAAGGAGTCTTTGCTGATGCCGAACACGACCACCAGAAGGATACAGATGGAAAATCCGGTCACCACATCCGCGTTTACGACCGGGACCTGGTTCATCGTGGAAATCGCCGAGGACATCCTCTTCCCGCTGTAAAAGGAACCGATGGCTCCGGCTGTTCCGAGGATCGTTGCGATCACTGCGGAAGAAAAGGCCAGAAGGATCGTTCCGACGATCATATCCCGCAGCTCGGGAGTGGTAAACAGGGTCACATAATTATGCAGAGAGAATCCGCGGATCGCTCCGATCTGGGTCGCATCGGTGAAGCTGTATACGGCCAGAAGCAGGATCGGCAGATACAAAAACAGCAGAACGAACAGGATCACAATGCCTTTCCATACCTTTTTCATCACAGAAGCGCACCCCCTCTCGAATTCTCTTCCTCCGCCCCCCTGGTGAGCAGCGTAAACAGACAGATAATTGCCAACAGGATCAGCGCGATCATGGATCCGCCGTTCCAGTTGTATGCCGCAAAATAGCCTCCGATCAGACTGCCCATGATATAAGTGCTGTTATACAGCATATCCAGCACTACATAGTTGGTCATGGCCGGCAGAAATACCATGGCGATGCCGCTTACGATACCCGGTACGGAAAGAGGCAGCGTCACCTTTAAAAACGCCTCGGTCTCATTGGCCCCCAGGTCTCTGGCCGCCTCCAGCAGCGATTCGTCCAGCTTTACGATGGTGTTGTAAATGGGCAGGATCATAAACGGAAGAAAGTCATAGGTCATGCCGATCACTGCATTGAGGAAAGGATAATAGGCCAGATTTCCCTCGATTAACGTCAGGATCTCCTTCAGGGCCGTGATCCGAAGGGAAAAGTTGATCCACATCGGCATAATAAAGGTCATCACGATCACAGACTTCGCTTTCAGCTTGCTCTTCGCCAGAATATAGGCAGTCGGGTAAGCAAGCAATAGGCAGACCGCCGTCGTTGTCGCCGCCACTGCAACGCTGTAGAAAAGGGTTCCCAACGTGTTGGGATTCGTAAAAAAGCCGACCAGGTTCGCAAATGTAAACTGCCCCTGTCCATTTGTAAACGCATAGTAGATCAGCACCAGAAGAGGCGCCACCACAAACAGTACCAGAAAGAGCGTATAGGGAATACCCAGACTTTTTCTGGAAAATGAAATTTTACCCATCCGTCTCTCTCCTTATCTCCTGACTGAAAAAGTCATTTTATCAACCGGCATGATCAGTCCAACCTGATCTTCCATGTTCCAAAGATCTTCGTCGTCGACCACAAAATCCTGGCCGATATCCGTGTGGATCACATAGCTGTAATGGTCGCCCTTATAAATAAGATTGCTGATATAGCCCTGTACCAGTCCTTCATCCTGATGGTCAGTCATCCGGATATCTTCCGGCCTGATCGCCGCCATGATCCGTATCTTTTTCGGATCGATCTCCTCTCCCGCCGCATCGATCAGCATTCCGTTCTCGGTCCGCCTGCTGCCTCTGATAATTTTTGTCAGGCTGGTGTCCAGAACCGTACCGTTATACTCCAGACGATGGTTCCGGTTGATCTCCACCTCAAAAATATTGGTGTGATCCTCGGCGATCATAATATGAATGTTGTCGGGATCCACCTTCATTCCCACCAGGTCGCCCGGCTTTGCCGCCTTCACCGACTGGATCACCATCTCGTTCTTTCCGGAGGCCACCGCGATCTCATAGTGGATTCCCTTAAAGATCACCGAGGTGACAACGCCTTTTATGGTACCCTCCTCGGGTGCGGTAAGCACCACATCCTCCGGACGCACAACGGCCGTGATGTGGGTCCCCTCCTCCACATCGTCCACGCAGACAAATTCGCCACCGCAGAAACGCGCCTTCAAATGTCCGGTCATAATACCGTTGAAAATATTGCTGTCTCCGATAAAGTCCGCCACAAAGGCGTTTTTCGGCTCATTGTAGATATCCTCCGGCGTGCCGATCTGCTGGGTTCTGCCCTCCGACATGACTACGATCTTATCGGACATGGTAAGGGCTTCCTCCTGATCGTGGGTCACATAGATGAAGGTGATGCCAAGCTCCTTGTGCATAGCTTTAAGCTCCAGCTGCATCTCTTTTCTCATTTTCAGATCCAGTGCGCCCAGAGGTTCATCCAGAAGCAGGATCTCAGGCTCGTTGACCACGGCCCTGGCGATGGCAACTCTCTGCTGCTGTCCGCCTGACAGGGTGGAGACCCGGCGGTTTTCAAACCCTTCCAGATCCACCAGCTCCAGGACCTTTTTTACCTTTTTCTCGATCACATCTTTGGGGATCTTTTTCTGTTTCAGCCCAAAGGCAATGTTGTCAAAAATGTTCATGTGGGGAAACAGGGCATACCGCTGAAATACGGTGTTGATGGGCCGCTTATTGGGCGGCAGGTCCGTAATGGATTTTCCGTTCAGCAGAATTTCCCCCTCTGTCGGAACGTCAAAGCCCGCGATCATCCGAAGAGTCGTCGTCTTTCCGCAGCCGGACGGCCCCAGAAAGGTCACAAATTCTCCCCTCTTTACCTCCAGATTGAAATCCTCCACTGCGTGGAAACCGTCCTCAAACGTTTTGGTAATGTGCTTTAATTCAATGATATTCTCTCTCTGCTCCATTGTCTTTTCCTCTCATCCTCGTAAAAGCATTTTTCTTTATCAGAACGTGGGCGGCGTACTCACCCAGATAAATTTTGCCGGACGGCTGCCCGGGTTTTCAATGCGGTGCTTCCGTTTAGCAGGATAATAAAAGCTCTCTCCCGCCTTTACATGATAGATCTGATCTCCCAGATACAGGTTCAGCTTCCCGGAGATCACATAGCCGAACTCTTCTCCGTCATGGGGCTTATCCTCGTCCAGACTCTGGTGGGGCTGCATCGACACCAGCAAAGGTTCCATCCGGTATTTCTGCGCCGTTGGTACGATCCATTGGATGCTGTTTCCCACCTCGTCGACTTTCTCAAAAAAGCCCTCTTCCGTAAACACGATCTGCTCTTCCATCGCTTCCTTGAAAAACTCCGACGCAGTCGTCCCCAGACACTCAATGAGATCCAAAAGTGTCACTACCGACGGCGAAGCCTGCCCGTGTTCCAGCTGGGAGATAAAACCTTTTGTAAGCTCGGTCCGGTCCGCAAGCTCCTGCTGGGTCAGCCCTTTGCGGTTTCTTAAATCCTTGATTTTTTTACCAATCTGGGCATTCACATAGTTCAATTCCATAATGTTATTTCTCCTAAACCCAAAATCATTTTTTGCTAAACTTTCGCCCCAGGATGAATTATACTATCATTAAACATTTTGTCAACTATTAATATTGTTTTCAGGGGGATTTTTTCAGTATAAGAAAAAGAGCGTTGCTCCTGACCCGGAATCATTCTGATTTCAGGTCATTGTGCAACACTCCCAACTTATTGAATATAAAGCATATCTCAAACGATTAGACGTATATCACGAGAGAACGGATAACGTTACTGCAAGTCCTGTTATTTCTGTATAACAATCGGCAGCCTCACCGTAAAGGTCGTGCCCACGTCCACCTGGCTCTCCAGGCCGATGGTTCCTCCATAATAATTCACGATATGCTTGACGATGGAAAGCCCCAGACCGGTACCTCCCAGCTTTTTGCTCCTGCCCTTATCTACCCGGTAAAACCGTTCAAACACACGGCTCTGGGCCTCCTTGGGAATCCCCATGCCCGTATCACTGACCACAATGACCAGATCCTCCATGTCGGAGGAGACGGTCAGGCGCACCACACCGTCAGGCTTATTGTACTTGACGGCATTCATCAGAAGATTATTGAGAAGCTCCTTTAACTGACGGAGACTGGCATTCACCTTAAGCGGCTCACACTCCGCATAGATTTTCACGCCGTAATCGGCCGCCACCGGTTCCAGCGAGGAAAGCACGTCATCGACAATGGGACAGATCTGGAGAACTGCCATCTCCTCCTCTACGTCCTTGGTCTCCAGCCGCGAGATCATCAGAATATCATTGATCAGGCTTGTCATGTTGTCAGCCTCAACCCCGATTCTCCTGAGGAAATCCTCCCGCACCTCCTCCTTTGTAATAAGACCGCTTCCGAGAAGCTCCGTATAGCCTTTAATGGAGGTGATGGGAGTTTTTAGTTCGTGGGAGGCATTGGAGAAAAACTCCTGACGAACGATACGCTCCAGCTCCAGCTTCTTCACGTAACTTCCGATCTCCGCCGACATCTGATTCATGGCATCGATGATCACATTGAGTTCCTCGTACCGGTAATGCTTCATGAAGATTTCCGGCTCACCCTTATCCACCTTTCTGAGCTCAGCGGCGATCTCCTTTAAAGGGGTAGACACCGATCCGGCAAACCGTTCAGCCATGAAAAAGGACGCTGCCATTGCCACGGCGATTCCCGCAAGGGCCGCCGGAATGAGCACCTTCAGATACGTATACAGCCCCTCATAAGGAACCGCAAGGCGCAGCACATACTGTCCGTCTTCGACAGTCATAGCGGCATAAAGCATCTGCTCGTGGAGCGTCTTGGAATACCTTGTGGCAAAGCCCTGGCCCTTCTCCAGTGCCTCGCGGATCTCTTCCCGGTCCAGATGGTTTTCCATCTGCTCTGTGTCCACCACACCACTGTCCGCCAGCACCTGACCGTCGGCACGCAGGACCGTCGCACGGCTGTTTTCATTTCCGTCAATGGCACAGAGGGAGTCGATCTGGCTTTCCACATCTCCCTCATAATCCAGGATATAATCCATAAGTCTCAGGGTATCAGAAAGCTTCTCCTCCGTCTGCCCCAGGATCCTGCGGCTCATGACCAGACCGAAAACCGTGCTGCTCACCAGAAGGGCCAGCAGAATCATCAGAACAAATTTTTTGAAAATGGATTTTTTCACTCTTCACTCCCCTGGCTGAAAAAGCGGTAGCCAACTCCGCGTATGGTCTTGATCATTTCCGCACCGTCCTCCCCCAGCTTCTGGCGAAGGCTTCTGATATGCATATCCAGCGTACGGGATTCTCCCTCGTACTCATATCCCCAGATCTGATTCAGAATCTGTTCTCTCGGAACCACCCGGTTTTTATTCTCTGCCAGGTATTTTAAAAGCTCATATTCTTTCAGCGTCAGATGAATCGGGACATCATCCAGAAATACCTCTCTCGTTTCCGGACAGATCAAAAGCCTGCCCTCCCGGAGACTCCCGGCCGGCTGCTTTCTGGCATTTTCCCGTCTCAGATGGGACCGAACCCTGGCTGCCAGTTCCAGTACGCTGAAGGGCTTCGTCATGTAATCATCGGCTCCTCTGTCCAGTCCGATGACTTTGTCGAATTCCTTATCCCTGGCCGTCAGGACAATGACCGGAAGACTGCTCACCTGAGGCATTTTCCGAATCTGCTCAATGGCCTCCAGTCCATCCATTCCCGGAAGCATCAGATCAAAGATCGCCAAAGCCGGCTGATCCTTCTCGATTTGCTCCAGGGCCGGCTCTGCCGCCTCAAAAGCCTCCACCTGATAGCCATAGCTGGAAAGAGCTGCCCTTATAAGCTCCCGGATATTCTCATCGTCCTCAATGACATAAATCAATTCCATTTCTGATTCCTTTCTCGATCCTCTGCATTCCGTTTTTTTTAACCGCACATCAGGGCGGGCAGAAATTCTGCTCACCCCTCAGTGTAAATCATTTTCGATTTCTTGTAAACCATATCCTCCGTTTATTGAAGATCTCTTAGTTGGGAAGGATCAGACCTGCGGACTTGATTACCTCCTGGCCCTCAGCGCTGGCAATGTACTCAAACCATGCCTGAACCAGTTCATTCTGCTCGGAGATCTCACCCTTGGTAGCCATTACGAAGGGTCTGCTGAGAATATAGCTTCCTGCCTTGATGTTCTCTTCTGTGGGCTCTACACCATCCAGAGAAACTGCCTTGACACTGTCATCCACCACATCCAGAGATACATAACCGATGGCTCCGGGAGTTGCAGCAACCTTTGCCATAACAGCGCCGGTATTGTCAAGCTCAGAAGCGTATTTGCATTTGTCCTCCAGCTTCAGAAGCTCCTCAAAGGCTCCTCTTGTACCGGATCCGGACTCACGGCCGATGACCACGATGGGCATATCGCTTCCGCCAAGGTCTTTCCAGTTGGTAACAGTACCGTCATAAACCTGGATCAGCTGATCCTTGGTAAGGGCTGTCACCTCATTGGAGGGATCTACAACTACAGCGATGCCGTCGATTGCTACGATATTCTCAATAACGCCGTTTGCCTTTTCCTCATCCTTCAGGGCTCTGGAGGAAATTCCGATATCTACTGTGCCTGCAGTTACTGCCTCAATGCCTGCGCCGGAGCCAACGAATTCCGTATTCACGGTAACGCCCGGATTTACTTCCATAAAGGCTTCACTCAGAGCTCTCACCATCTTCTCCATGGAGGTGGAACCGCTCAGGGCAATGGAACCGCTCAGATCAGCTGTTTTGGCTTCTGTCTCTTTTGCTTCTGTTTCCTTTGTTTCAGCTGCTGTTGTCTCAGCTGCAGTGGTATCGGCTGCCTTTGTCTCTTCCTTTTTCTCTCCGCATGCTGCCAGAGATAACAGCATGAGGCCTGCCATTACGGCTGCAACAATTTTCTTTCTCATTTTAATTCCTCTCCTTTTTCTTGTCTTTTCTTTTTCTCTTGGAACATCCACAGTTTAGCACTGGTTTTTTCAGTAAACTATCACGTTTATATCTGATTTTTGTAAATTTCCCGTAAACTCGTCTTTGTTGTTCCTCTTTTTACAGTGCGACTCCTTACAGAAGGCGGATGTTTTTTACCACACCGGTCTCATTAAACTCTGTCCATTCACAGATATTGACCGCATGATCCCCGATCCGTTCCAGATATTTGGCGATCATCAGTACATCCACACAGTCGTCTACCGGTTCCTTTCCATCTCTTAAAAGATTGGAAATTTCCAGCTTCACCTCATTAAACAGATCATCCACCGCATCGTCATCCCTGGTCACCTGATCCGCCAGAGCCATATCCCGGGCTGTATAGGCGTGAATGGCATCCTTCATCATCTTCTTGGCCTTTGATGCCATCTCGATGATATGTCCCACATTTCCGATGATATCCGCGTCGGTGATCCGAAGGACCAGCTCCGCAATATCCTGGGCATGGTCGCCGATCCGTTCCAGATCTGTGACGATCTTTAACGCCGAGGACACCAGACGCAGGTCTCTGGCCACCACCGGCTGCTGGTGGAGCATCAGGGACAGACAGCGCGCCTCGATGGATCGCTGCATGTCATCCACCGCCCGATCTCCCTTCACGATCTCCTGGGCCAGCTCCACATTTCTTTTCTCAAAGGCTGCCAGAGATTTTTCAATGTTATTCTCCACCAGTTCTCCCATTTCCTCCAGGGACTGTCCCAGCATCGCAAGCTCTTTCTGATAATTCACTCTCGTTGTCACAACGCATTCTCCTTCCTCATTCTGATATGGTTCATCCATCAACCAAACCGTCCGGTGATATAATCCTCCGTCCGCTTATCCTTCGGTCTTGCGAAAATGTCATCGGTGGTGCCGAATTCCACCATCTCACCCACCAGGAAAAATGCCGTATAATCGGAAATACGGGCCGCCTGCTGCATGTTATGGGTCACAATGACCACTGTATAATCGTTCCGAAGTTCCGCCATCAGATCCTCGATCTTCAGGGTGGAAATGGGATCAAGAGCCGATGTGGGCTCATCCATCAGGAGCACCTCCGGCTCCACTGCCAGAGCTCTTGCAATACAAAGTCTCTGCTGCTGGCCGCCGGAAAGGCCGAGGGCAGATTTTTTCAGCCTGTCCTTCAGCTCATCAAAGATCGCCGCTGAGCGAAGACTCTTCTCCACGATCTCATCCAGCTTTGCCTTGTTTTTTATTCCGTGGATCCTGGGGCCGTAGGCCACATTGTCATAAACACTCATAGGAAAGGGGTTGGGCTGCTGGAAAACCATTCCCACTTTCTTCCGCAGGAGCGTCGTATCCACAGCCGGATCATAAATATCTTCCCCGTCCAGAGTCACCTTCCCCTCAATGCGTACCCCCGGTACAAGATCATTCATCCTGTTCAGTGTCTTTAAGAAGGTGGATTTCCCACATCCGGAGGGACCGATCAGAGCCGTCACCGCTTTTTCCCGGATATTCATACTGACCGATTTCAGAGCATGATTTTCTCCATAATAAAGATTCAGTTTTTCCGCAGTAATTTTATTTGCCAGCATAGTTTCCTCCTGTTTTCTTCTTTTTCCGCTCATCCATCCTTGTCACATCAAAGCGTTTTGTAAGAACCTTCGTAAGTGCATTGATTCCCATCACAATGACGAGAAGCACAAGCGCGATTCCGAAGGCGTAATCGTACTCTGCATTGGACATCCGCAGATACATTTCAATGGTCAAAGTTCCTCCCGATTCCAGGACCTTGTGGAAAGCCCCGCCGACGGTCTTCGGCAGCAGATAGCCGCTTCCTGCCGTAAAGATCAGGGCAGCGGATTCTCCGACGATTCGTCCGATGGCAAGAATCACACCGGTAAGGATTCCGGGCATGGCCGACGGAAGAAGGATGGTCCGTATCATATACCATTTGGTGGCTCCGATGCCGAGGGCGCCGCTTCTGTAGCTGTCCGGCACGGTCCGGAGAGCCTCCTGGGTATTTCTTGTGATCAGCGGCAGGATGAGGAGTGTCAGCGTCAGGGCACCAGTGAGAATGGAGTAGGAAAGTCCCAGGGTCGTCCCAAAGAACACCATGCCAAACAGACCGAAAATAATGGACGGAATACCGGAAAGAGTCTCCGTGGTAAACTCAATGGCGCGCACCAGCTTCCCGGGCTTTGCATATTCGTTGAGATAAATGGCTGCGCCGATTCCTAGGGGTGTTGCGATGAGCAGAGTGATCACAATGATGTAAAGAGTATTGACCAGATTGCCTGCAATACCGAAGGTTCCCTTCCTGCTGCTTGGCACGGTCGTAAGGAACTGCCAGTTGATGGCTTTTATTCCCCTGACAAACACATAGCCACCGATCCCGATCACCAGTGAAATGGACAGGATAGCGCAGAAATAAATGAGGACTTTCAATACCATATCCGTTGGACGCTTCCGTTTTACAAACAGACTGTTGTTATTTGTCTCCATGTTCCGCTCCTTTCTTCATTACCCGGCTCAGGATCAGATTGATGATCATGATAAAAACGAACAAAACAAGGCCGATGGTAAACAGCACCTCTCTGTGCAGGCCGGAGGAATAGGACATTTCGCTGACCATGGCCGTTGTCAGAAATCTTACAGAATTAAAGGGCAGAGGGATATTCACAGAGTTGCCGGCCACAAGGCAGATGGCCATAGCCTCTCCGATGGCCCGTCCCACGCCCAGCACAACGGCAGTGGCAATTCCCGATTTTGCCGAAGGCAGAAGCACATGAAAGATAGTCTGGATCCTGGTGGCTCCCAGGGCCAGAGAGGTCATCTTATAATCCTTCGGAACTGCCCGCAGGGCTGACTCGCTGATATTGATGACCGTAGGAAGAATCATGACTGCCAGTACCAGTACCGCACAGAGAAGATTGGACCCGCCTGTCCACTGATGGGTCGTGCTTCCCTTAAACACAAACATTTCCAGCTTATACATCAGGGGATTCAGGATCAGGATTCCCACCAGTCCGTAAACGACAGAGGGGATCCCGGCCAGCAGCTCCACGGCAGGCCTTACAGCTTTGGCCAGCCGCGGCGGTGCTGCCTCTGCCAGAAAAACCGCAGTCAGCACGCCTACAGGCACTCCGATGAGCACCGCCAGCATGGTACCGACGATTGATGTCAGAATAATATAAAGGATCCCAAAGGAGGGCTCTGCTGCCGTCGGCGCCCATACGGTTCCCAGCAGGATCTCTGCGATTCCCACTTTACCCAGAGCCGGCGCTCCCTTGAGGATCATATACAGGGTGATAACAGCAACGGCCAGAATGGCAAACACGCCGCAGATCATAAAAATGCAGCCGGCGGTTCTTTCCGTTATGCTTCTGGCCTTATTGCTTCCAACGATACTGAAGCTTTTTGATCTCATATGCATTCCTCTCTTTTTCTTCTTGTCTCTTACACAAAATATCACGTTTTTTTTCCTCTCAACACCACTCCACCGTATAAATGTGGTAAAGTTTCCGTAACGGAAGTAAATTTTTCCTATGCAAAAATCATCTTTTTCCACAGCCATCCCAGATAATCCTGATAGGATGCCGCCTCCACTGTCTCAGCCGCCAGAATGTTTACGGTTCCCAGCTCCTTTCCCTCCAGGGTATAGGTGAGGCTTCCGACAATGTCTCCTTCCCGCACCGGGGCTGTCAGCTTTTCCGGCAGGGTGATCGTTTTTTCCACCGCTGTAAAATCCGATCCGTCCATACTTAAATAGGAGAAATCTCCCCCATACTGAAGCTTTATTTCCGGCTCTACGCCCATGGCTACCGAAAGCCTGGGAAGAGCTTCCCGATTTTCGTCACTGTCCGTGTAAAGACGGCAGCCTGCAAAGCCGTAATTCAACAGACTCGCCGCCTCGGAGAACCGTACCTTGTAGTCGGGAGCCGCCATGATCACGGCAATCAGCTCCACTCCGTCTTTTTTTGCCGTGGCCGACAGACAGTATTTTGCCAGGCTGGTGCTTCCCGTTTTCAGGCCGGTCACGGTAAAGGAATTGCTCATTTTCAACAGCTTGTTGGTATTGGACAGACAAAACTCACTGCTTCCCTTTTTCGTTACATGGGTAATGTTTTCCATCCAGATGGTGCTGTAAGCTTCGATCTGGGGGTAATGAGTAATCAGCTCGCGGCTCATGATGGCCACATCGCGTGCCGAGGTCAGATGGGTCTCCGAATCAGTCAGTCCGCAGCAGTCCTCGAAATTGGTCTGTTCCATACCAAGGGACCTGGCCTTTTCATTCATCTGTCTCACAAACTCCGTTTCACTCCCTGCTATGTACTCCGCCATAGCCACAGCCGCATCATTCCCCGAGGCAATGACGATGCATTTGATGAGAGTCTCTACAGTCTGGACCTCCCCCTCCTCCAGAAACACCTGCGAGCCTCCCATGGATTTTGCATAGGCACTGGTGGTCACCTGGTCATCCATCCGTATTTTCCCATCCCGAATGGCATCAAAAATCAGAAGCAGCGTCATGATTTTTGTAATGCTGGCCGGCCGAAGGGCTTCATCTGCATTTTTCTCATAAATGACGGTTCCGGTGGACGCCTCCATGAGAATCGCCGAACGGGCCGTGATTCCCAGATCTGCAGACCTGGATTTTTCTTCGGGCGACGGCTGATCGGCTGTCTCTGGAGACGAAAAAAAAGGCTGTCCTCCGTCCGACGCCATGACCGATGTGCAAAGGGCACATACCAGACAAAGCGACAGATAGAAAACAGCCGTCATTTGAAGTAATCGTTTCATAAAACCTGCTCCGGGTCTTATCGTTACTTCTATTTTATTCCGTTTTTTTCATTTCTATTCCCGTATCAATAGCCCTGAGGATTGTTCCTCTGCCAGTTCCACGTGTCACGGCACATATCCTCCAGAGTCTTTTCGGCCTTCCAGCCCAGCTCCTTCTCCGCCCGGGAAGCATCCGCATAGCACTCTGCAATGTCTCCGGCCCGGCGCTCCACGATATCATAGGGGATCTTCACTCCGTTGACCCGCTCGAAGGTATGCACCAGATCCAGAACGCTGTAACCTGTTCCGGTTCCCAGGTTAAAGGCCTCCACACCTTTATGACCGGTTCCGTAAGAAAGGGCAGCCACATGGCCCTTTGCCAGATCTACCACATGAATATAGTCCCGCACCCCGGTCCCGTCCGGTGTCGGATAATCGTTTCCGAACACCCGCAGTCTCGGAAGCCTTCCCACAGCCACCTGGGAAATATAGGGCATCAGGTTGTTGGGAATCCCATTGGGATTCTCCCCGATCCTGCCGCTCTCATGGGCGCCGATGGGATTGAAATACCGGAGAAGCACCACGGAAAGCTCAGGATCCGCATGGGCCGCATCCCTCAGGATCTGTTCAATAAACACCTTGGTCCAACCGTAGGGGTTGGTACAGCTTCTGCCCACAGGCATCGTTTCGGTGATAGGAACCGTCTCCGGTGTCCCATAGACCGTCGCCGATGAGCTGAACACGATCCGGCTGCAGCCATGCCTTTTCATAACCTTCAAAAGAGTAAGGGTGCTGCCGAGATTATTCTCATAATACTCCAGGGGCTTCTCCACCGATTCTCCTACCGCCTTAAGCCCCGCAAAATGAATGACCGCTTCAATCGTATGACTGGCAAACACCTTCTCCAGCCCTTCCTCATCCGCCACATCCACCTGATAGAACGGAAAAGGAGCACCGGCAAGCTCCTCTGCCCGTTTCACAGCCTCCGGACAGCTGTTGACCAGATTGTCCGCGATCACCACATCATATCCGCTCTTTGCCACCTCGATGGCCGTATGGGTACCGATATAACCGGCTCCCCCGGTAAGTAAAACTGCCATAACCGATCATCCTCCAATAAACTTTAAAAGGGACGCACCTGCCGGCGCGTCCCCATCGTTCTTTTGAATGTGCACACAGCCCGGAAACACGGCGTACGGGCAATGCCCGGCGAGTAGGAACGCACCATGCACGGACTCATTCTCCGCAACGATGATTGTGCATGTAAATACTGTTTGAGATAAAAAATATGTCTGCTTAACCCATAAGCCGACACCTCAGAGGAACTCCTCTGTTGGATGTAAAGCTTTTCACGGAAGCCCATCTCACATACCAAGCAGGTTTCCTGACTTACAGTTCAACGCCTCCGTCTCTCCTTCTCGCATGATAGGGTTTGCAATGGATTTTGAGACGGTGCTCCCTGAATACAGTGACCGGATCGCTCAGGATTCTCACCTGATTCCCTCTTCTCGCCATGGGCAGGCACTTGATACGGCATTCATTGCACATACTAACTATACCATATCTGAAGATCAAAGGCAATAAAAAGCTGTCACTTTTCTAGGTCGTAGGGATCCGAACTGCTGAGGACAATATTATCATCACTGACCTGCTTGACTGTGACCTTACAGCTTTCTTCTTCCAGCTCCAGATCTGCACAGTAGAGAAGATTGGAAGAAACAAAATGCGTCTCGCAGGCTTCCTCATCCATGTAAACCACGCTGTTGGGTGTGTAGTTCCACCCGGTCACATACAGTCCGTTTCCCTGCAGAAGAAGTCTGCTGATGGTGACAGGCTGTACTCCCATATGGAGGTCCGTGGCCTCATAGGGCATTTCTCCCTCAAATATATCCTGATTTCCATAAAGAATATCATATTCCAGAAGCTTCATATCATCCAGATATTTCTGCTGCTCTTCTTCCGTATGTGCTTCCTCCTGAAGATAAGCCTGATGAAAGCGGAACATGGTTCCCTTCTTAATATTCAGCTTATCCAGCACGTAGGCTCCCAGCTGATAGGCCTCCACGTCCCTGACCGCCCTCTGAAGGCCCATATTGTCCCAGATGACGTACTCTGTCTGGAATACATCCCCATTTTCCAGATTTTCCTCTGTGAGATTCAGACTTGGAAGATGATCCCCGTACATCACCAGAATCGTGGGTTCGCTTCGGCTCTCCAGATACGTGATCAATTCCCCCACAAAGGCATCCATCTCATGGATCTGCTGCAGATAATACTCCATGGCATTTGTCTCCTCCTCCGTGGGAAGGCCGGTCACCCGGATCGCCGGATCATCAAGAACCTTTTCCGCAGGATAGGATCCATGGCCCTGCACAGAGATCGTATAAATGAAGTCCGCCCCGGTGGTGGAATTCATAACCTTTCCGATCTGTTCCCGAAGCACCTTGTCCTTTGCCCATCCCATATAAGTGGTCTCATAGGAGGACATATACTCCAGAGAAGTAAAGGTATCAAAGCCGAGCTGGGAAAACACCGTATACCGGTCATAAAAGGTGCCGGAATTGTTGTGGATCGCCTGGGCATGATACCCGATCTCCTTCAGATCAAAGCACAGACTTTCACACACTTCTTTCTGAAGGACGGTCTTGTAGGGATATTCTCCCGGACCGAAAAAGTCCAGGTTCATACCGGTAATGACCTCAAACTCCGTATTGGCGGTTCCCGCTCCCACAGACGGCACTGACAGATACCCGGAGGAATACCGGTCCGAAAGCTTCCGGAAATTGGGAATGGGATCCTCAGAACAGGTCATATGCAGGTACTTCAGGGGATCACTGAAGGATTCCAGCTGCAGAAAAATAATATTCGGGGTTTTTTCTGTCACAGCCACACCGTGGGGATTGACGACCTGGGGCCGATCCTCCAGAACCAGCGGCGCCCAGCCGTGCTCCTCCGGAAGGATCTCCTGATTTTTGATCTCGTTGATGACCTCCTCGCTGTAATCCTCCGGTTTGCTGATCCCTGTGTTGATCAGACTGTTGGAAAAGCACAAGGGAAAGCCATAATCCAGATATGCCTGCGCCAGATTGCCGAACTGATCGGACAGGACTCCCGTTTTCACCCCGACACTGAACACGCCCAAAAGTGCCAGCAGATAAAACACCACGAAGGTGAGGCTCTTTATATATATGGGCTTTCTCGGCCATTTGGGCAGCTTTCGGAACAACACCGCAAGGGCAATGATCAGCCCCACTGCGGCAGCTCCGATCAGCACCAGATGCCACCAGGTCAGATATTTCCCGGCTATGACAAGTGCATCCTTTGTAAGTCGAAGATCCGCTCCATTGAAGGGTGTGACCCGGCAGCCAAGGAGCACAAAATTCACAAAACCCAGGATCAGCCAGACAACGCTGACCACGATCCCTCCGAAAAGCTTCCTTCTCACCAGAAGGAGCAATGTAAAAAACCAGAAAATAATGCAGCTGTTATAAAGAAAGATGTGAGGTCTCGTCACAAGGAACAGAATCGGCTTCACCAATGAACGCCTGGACAACACCTCCACCAGAAAATTCAAGATCAATGAAGCTGCAAATCCGGAACGGAGCGGATGCCGCTCGATCCCTGCCTGCAGTTTTTTCCAAAATTCTCCCATTTTACTTCTTTTTCCTCCTTCTTCTGACACACCATGAATATAACAGATTTTTTATGGAATTCCTATAGGAGAATTACACTAAATTCTTAAGATTTTTTGATGTTGATGCTGAAATCCCGCCCGATTTTACGGTCCCGGCTCTGTCAGATTTTACGTTTCCATGTCCCCTCCCTTTCTTGACATCCCCACGGTTTCCTTCTATAATATGTGGTTGAACACATAACTATTATGAGTATGAAAGGATCTCTCATTTATGAAATTCATTTTGGACACCATAAAAGGAGCCCTCATCGGCATCGCCAACGTGATCCCCGGAGTCAGCGGAGGTACCATGGCTGTTTCTCTCGGCATTTACAACCGGCTGATCTCTTCCATTTCCCACCTGTTCAAGGACTTCAAAAAGAGCATCGCCACACTGATTCCGATCCTTCTGGGCTGTGCCCTCGGCATTGTTGGATTTTCCTACGCCATCAAATATCTGCTGGCCAACCAGCCCCTTCCCACCTGTCTGGCTTTTCTCGGCCTGATCCTGGGCGGTATTCCCGTCCTTTTCAAGGATATGAAGGAGGGAATCAAAAAAAGCAAAAACGGCCGCCTGACCGCAGCCAATGTACTGGCCTTTCTTCTGCTTTTTGCCTTTGCCATCGCTCTGCCGCTTCTGAAAAGCAGTGATGATACTTTAATGATCCTGACTGCCACTCCCGGCACGATGATCATCCTGTTCTTTATGGGTGTGATTGCTTCCGCTACCATGGTGATTCCCGGAGTCAGCGGCTCCATGATCATGATGATCCTCGGTTATTACTACGGCATCATCAATTCCATCACAAGCTTTATCGACGGACTCAAGGCCGGTAGTATTTCCGCCATGGCAGCTCAGCTGGGGATCCTGATCCCCTTTGGGATCGGTGCGGTTCTGGGAATCTTCCTGATCTCCAAGCTGATTGAATACCTCTTTGAACGGCATACCGTTTCTACTTACGCTGCAATCCTGGGCCTGATTCTTTCCTCGCCCTTTGGAATTTTTTATAACACCAACGCTCTGGCACACTTTACCATCCCCGGGTTCCTCATCGGCATCATCCTTTTCGCTGCCGGTGGGTTTGTCACCTGGTACATGGGAAGAAAACACGCCTGACAGAAAGGAGACAGTTTTATGGGCTTTGAATTCATCAGCAAGCTGCCTACACCAGCTGAAATCCGACATCAGTTTCCCCTCTCTGAGGAACTCACCCAGGTAAAGCACAAACGGGACCAGGAGATCCGTGACATACTCACTGGAAACAGTGACAAATTTCTGGTCATTGTCGGTCCCTGCTCTGCCGACAATGAGGATTCCGTATGCGATTATGTTTCCCGTCTGGTTAAGGTGCAGGAGGACACCAAAGATGACCTGATCATCGTTCCCCGTGTCTATACCAATAAACCACGTACCACCGGGGATGGATATAAAGGGATCCTTCATCAGCCCAATCCGGAAAAGGCACCGGATCTGTTCGAGGGTATCCTGGCCATCCGCAAGCTGCATATGCGCGTTCTACAGGAAAGCGGCCTTTCTGCAGCCGATGAAATGCTCTATCCGGAAAATTACCGTTACCTTTCCGATCTGCTTTCCTATGTGGCAGTAGGTGCCCGTTCCGTGGAAAACCAGCAGCACCGCCTTACCGTCAGCGGCATGGAAGTCGGTACCGGAATGAAAAACCCCACCAGCGGAGATTTTTCTGTTATGCTGAACTCTGTGATGGCGGCTCAGCACGGACACACCTTCATCTACCGCGGCTGGGAGGTCCATACCGACGGAAATCCTTATGCCCATACGATCCTGCGTGGTGCCGTCAACAAGCACGGTCAGAGCCAGCCCAACTACCATTATGAGGATCTGCGTCTGCTCTGCGATATGTACGGGAAACGGGAATTAAAGAATCCCGCCTGCATCGTGGATGCCAACCATTCTAATTCCAACAAGCTGTACAAGGAGCAGATCCGCATCGTTAAAGAGGTTCTCCACAGCCGCCAGCATTCCATGGATATCCGGAGTCTGGTGAAAGGTGTCATGATCGAAAGCTATATCGAGCCCGGAAGTCAGAAGGTAGGCGGCCACATTTACGGCTGTTCCATCACCGATCCCTGCCTTGGATGGGAAGAATCCAGACAGCTGATCTATGACATCGCAGAGCTTCTTTAAATCAGACCGATTATTTCAAATCAAAAACCGTCCAACAGCTTTTCCGACAGATATACGGTACGGAAAACGTCATCGGACGGTTTTTCTTTTAACTTTTTGCAGTGTTTATTCCAGGGTTCCCCAGGCTTCCTTCAGCACTTCCAGAGCCTGTTCATTCTTTTCCAGATCACCGGGATTGTAGGCAGAAATTCCATAGGAAAATGCCAGCTTCCAGTTGAGATGATTGCAGATACAGGTCATCTGTTCCTCGATCAGACGGTATTCCGGATCCTCGGTATCTGCCGCTCCCACAGTTACCAGACCGATCTTCTTGCCGCCCTGCTGTTTCAAAAGTCCATCCTTGGAATACAGCTTGTCGATGGCCATTTTAAGCTGTGCAGACATCCCCCACCAGTATACCGGCGTACCGAAAATAACCACATCCGCATCATAGATCTTCTGAATCAGTTCCGCGCTCTCATCCGGCTGTACACAGTTTCCTCCGTTCTTCTGGCATCCGTCGCAGGCCAGGCAGGGGGACAGCTTATGTCGGGAAATGTCATAAAATTCAAGACACTCCGGCTTCAATTCCCGTTCGATTCCTTCTTTTACAGTCAAAAGGGCTGTCCTCGTGTTTCCCTTCATTCTTGGACTTCCGTTTAACATCAATACCTTCATTTCTTTTCCTCCGTTTCTTATATTGATTCCATTATAAACACTAAAAAAACACCCTCAAAAGCAGCGGATTGATATAACACTCGCAGATGATCCCCGGAAGCAGACAAAGGAGCAGAATAATCAAAAGCAGCATATCCTTTCCCATCCGTATGCGCCGATACTGTCCCCAGCTTTTTTGGTTTTTCATGAACGAATAGATCTGAAATCCACGAATGCCCAGCAGCAAAACAGCCGGCACATAAAAAACCGCCTGGGGAAAAATACTGCAGAGAAAGTACAGAATACCGCTCCTTCCAAAGACCATGGTTCCCAGCGAGATCCGAACTCCGCAGGCAAATCCCAGCCATGCAAGGGCAGCCCACAGGCTCACTGCACCAAAGGCTGTCATGGACAACAGCCACAGAGCTGCCGTCTCTGTCAGCCGCAGCCGCAGCACATAGAAAAAATAACTTTCTCTTGCAAAATCCTTCTGATTCAAAGCCTCACCAAGCTGGCTGAAATACAGCTGCCACCCATCCTGGCCATGGCTTTTGCTCAGATTGGCCGCCACTGTTCCAACAATCAAAAAAGCTGCAAAAACGACCACTGCCGTCTGAATAAACCTTTTTTTCCGATCCATGACATCCTCCATCCTCGCCTTAAAGCTACTATATGATGGGAATGTCCATGTTATGCTGTAAAGCTCCCCACCTGGGAAGAGCTCTTGGTCTTACCTGTATTTCACGCGATAGGCCAGCAGCGCTGCCGCTGTCTTTCCGTCGGTGATCCTCCCGTCATAAACCATGGCAAGAAGCTCATCCAGATCATGTTTTTCCACATTCAAAAACTCATCCTCGTCAAGATGCTGACTGGTAGGAATCAGGTCCTGAGCCACATAGATCCCAATGAGTTCATTACAGAAGGCTACCGTAGTATTGACATTCATCAGCCACTCCAGCTTTCCTGCCCGATATCCCGTCTCCTCCTCCAGTTCCCTGGCTGCACACTCTTCCTTCGGCTCCCCCAGATAGTTGACAGCACCCGCCGGAATTTCCAGAGTATACCGTTCCAGTGCATTCCGATACTGACGTACCATCAGGATCTTTCCGTCAGAAGTCACCGGTACCACTGCAGCAGCTCCCTTGTGCTCGATAAAATCCCATACAGCCGTATTCCCATTGGGCAAAGCCATATAGTCCTCATAAAAATTCAGGATCTTCCCCTTATAAACCAGTTCCCGCCTGATCCGTCTGATATCCTCCATGATTATCCCTCTTTCCCTTCTTCCTCTGATAAAAAAAGCGGAAGAAACTCACCAATTTCTTCCGCTTTTCAGCCTATTACTTTGCGTAATCTGTAACTCTCGATTCACGGATTACGTTTACTTTAATCTGTCCGGGATATTCAAGCTCTGACTCAATCTGTTTTGCAATATTTCTTGCCATCAAAACCATATCATCATCGCTTACCTGCTCCGGCACTACCATAATACGAACTTCACGTCCTGCCTGAACAGCAAAAGATTTGTCCACACCCTTGAAGGTGTTGGTAATATCTTCTAATTGTTTTAATCTGTTGGTATATGTTTCGATTGTCTCACGACGCGCACCAGGACGTGCTGCAGAAATCGTATCTGCAGCCTGTACGATACAGGCAATCAACGTCTCCGGCTCTACATCGCCATGGTGAGATTCCACTGCATTGATAACAACAGCAGACTCTTTGTATTTCCTACATAATTCAACACCCAGCTGAATATGTGAGCCTTCCATTTCATGGTCTACTGCCTTACCAATATCATGCAGCAAACCGGCTCTTTTTGCCATCCGCACATCTACACCAATCTCGGCTGCCAGAAGACCTGACAGATGTGCAACCTCAATCGAATGCTTCAAAGCGTTCTGACCATAACTGGTCCTGAACTTCATCTTGCCCAAAAGCTTCACCAGTTCGGGATGAATACCGTGAATACCAACCTCGAGAACTGCTGCCTCGCCTTCTTCACGGATCATGGTGTCGACTTCCTTCTGAGCTTTTTCAACCATTTCCTCAATTCTGGCCGGATGGATCCGTCCATCCAGAATCAGTTTTTCCAGAGCGATTCTGGCTACCTCACGCCTGATGGGATCAAATCCTGACAGGATCACCGCCTCAGGAGTATCATCAATGATCAGATCAACACCGGTAAGTGTCTCAAGTGTACGGATATTCCGGCCTTCACGTCCGATGATCCGTCCCTTCATCTCATCATTGGGAAGCTGAACAACAGAAATCGTAGATTCTGCCACATGATCAGCGGCACATTTCTGAATAGCGGTAACAACATATTCCTTTGCTTTCTTCCCCGCCTCTTCCTTTGCCTTTGCTTCCAGCTCTTTTACCAGCTTCGCAGTATCATGTTTAACATCATTTTCAACAGTTTTTAAAAGATATTCTTTTGCTTGTTCGGAGGTAAATCCGGAAATTCTCTCCAGCTCTTGTACTTCCTTATCGAAAAGCTCTTCAACCTCTTTCTTTCTCTTGGTCAACTGCTCTTCCTTGGATGACAGGCTGGATTCCTTCTTCTCCAGTGCCTCGGACCTTTTTTCCAAATTCTCTTCTTTGCTTAATACCCGCCTCTCATAACGCTGTATCTCCGCTCTTCTCTCACGAACCTCTTTCTCCAGATCATTCTTTGTCTTCATGGATTCTTCTTTGGCCTCTAAGAGAGCTTCGCGCTTCTTGGTTTCCGCAACTTTCAATGCCTCATCTATGATTTCTCTCGACTTTTCTTCTGCCTTGCCGATTTTGCTTTCATATACCTTCTTGCGGTATTCGATCGCAATAAACCAAGTTATAGGAGCTACAACACACAGCGTAATAACTACAGCAATTATAGTTCCTCCCACAGGAGCACCTCCTTATTTAGTTTTCATTGTACATCACTTATCGCACGTAATGGCAGACATACCATAAGCACTACAACAATACAATTTTAAACTTTTTTCCCGCTACTGTCAAGCATTATTACACCCTGTTGAGGAAACGTCTGAAATTATTTTTCTTTCTTTTCCTCCGCCTGCGCGCTCTCCGGATCAGCCTCCTCAAAACCATAGTGAACCCGGACTTTTTTCTCAATTTCTTCCATCACGGCAGGATTATTTGCCAGGAAAATCTTGGCATTTTCACGGCCCTGGCCGATTTTATTGCCGCCATAGGCATACCATGCCCCGCTCTTCTCCACGATGTTTTCCTTGGCCGCAAGATCCAGGATATCTCCCTCTCTGGAAATGCCCTTACCAAACATAATATCGAACTCCGCCTCTCTGAAGGGCGGTGCCACCTTATTCTTGACCACTTTGACACGGACATGGTTTCCGACAACCTCGCCTCCCTGCTTGAGGCTCTCCACTCTGCGGACATCCAGACGGACAGAGGAATAAAATTTCAGCGCACGGCCTCCTGTGGTAGTTTCCGGATTGCCGAACATAACGCCCACCTTCTCACGAAGCTGATTGATAAAGATCACGACACAGTTGGACTTGCTGATGACTGCTGTCAGCTTTCTGAGAGCCTGAGACATCAAACGTGCCTGGAGCCCCACATGACTGTCTCCCATATCGCCGTCGATCTCAGCCTTCGGCACAAGTGCTGCCACAGAGTCCACGATCACAATATCCACGGCTCCGGAACGCACCATGGTCTCTGTAATCTCCAGGGCCTGCTCGCCGCTGTCGGGCTGGGAAATATAGAGGTTGTCAATATCAACTCCTATTTTCTTTGCATAAGCCGGATCCAGCGCATGCTCTGCATCAATAAAGCCTGCGATCCCGTCACGCTTCTGTACCTCGGCTACCATATGAAGCGCCACTGTCGTCTTGCCACTGGACTCGGGTCCGTAAATCTCCACAATACGTCCTCTGGGAACACCGCCCAGTCCCAGTGCAATATCCAGACTCAGAGAGCCGGTGGGAATCGTCTCAATATTCATATTGGCAGAAGAATCACCCAGCCGCATGATGGAACCCTTGCCATATGCTTTTTCGATACTCATCAATGCCGCATCCAATGCTTTCTGCTTCTCTTCTTTAATCATAATTCACCCTCCGTCTATCAGAACGAATGTTCGTCCCTCACTGTAAATATAGTAATATAGTTTTTCTCAAAAGTCAACCTGTTTCGTGGAGAAAATTGGGGAGAATCCCGGAAACACTTCTGAATCTGGCCGAATGATCTGTCTGTTGCCACTGACTATATTATGGCGCGCCGAAAGTAACTTGTCAAGATACTTTTCTTGACTTTTTTCAATTTTTATGATATAATCAAGATACTTTTTACCGAATTTTTGTTTTGAGGGCAGAATATGAATACAGAACAAACGCAAACCACAGGGGCCAGGATCCGATCCGCCCGAAAGGCTTCCGGTCTTTCCCAGTCTGCGCTGGCAGAAAAAATCGGATCGACCAAACAAACCATATATAAATATGAAAACGACATGATTACCAACATTCCGCTGGATAAATTGAAAGCCATCGCCGCTTCCCTTTCGATTCCTCCGGATGATCTTCTCGGCTGGAAAAACAAATCAGAAGAGGAAACTACGCTGCTTTCCATATACCATGAGCTTGATGCTGCAGACAGAAAACGCCTTCTTTCCTATGCTGAAAAGATCCGGGAGCTCTGCCGCATTGAGCGTGATTCAACCAGATAATAAATATGCCTGAAAAAACGGTATTGTACCGCTGGATCAGCCTATACTCTCATTCCAGATGGTACTTAACGAACCAATCCGGCGGTATTCTACCGCCGGATCAGCCTGTTTTCCTATTTTTCTATTCTTCATTGATCGCTTTGATCAATAACTCTCTCAGCACCTGAGGGTTGCAGTTTCCTTTCAGCTCCTTCATACATTTTCCGAAGAGAGCCATCAGCGCTTTTTCCTTACCGCCTTTATAATCAGCAACGGATTTCGGATCGGAAACGATCACATTTTTTACCACAGCTTCAATGGCACCAGTATCATTGGAAAGGATCAAGCCGTTAGCCTTTGCAAATTCCTCCGGATCGATATCCTTTTTGAACATTTCCGCCAGAATGCGCTTTGCATTGCCCCGGCTCACCTTCTCTTCTGCCACCAGCCTGATCAGCTGTCCGAGAGCTTTCCCGTTTATGTTCAGCATGTCAAAGGTCTGCTGATTCTTATTCAGCACCGAAGCACAGTCAGAAATCAGCCAGTTGGCTGCTTCCTTTGCCATGCCGCATTCTGCATATGCAGCTTCAAACACATCACAGAATGCCCTACTCTGGATCAGCTGGTCTGCATCATACTCGCTCAGTCCCAGTTCCTCCATATAACGGGCCTTCTTCACCTCAGGGAAATCGGGAAGTGACGCGCGGATCCTGTCGTACCAGTCATCGTCGATCACGACCGGCATAATATTAGGGTCAGGGAAATACCGGTAATCTCCCGCCGTTTCCTTATTTCTCATGGAATAACTCTTCCCTTTGATATCATCCCAGCGACGGGTCTCCTGCACCAGCTCTCCGATTCCGCGCTCAATGGCATCGATATGCCTTGCCGTTTCATATTCAATTGCGCGTTCAATGGCAGACAGAGAATTCATATTTTTCATCTCTGTCCTTACTCCCAGCACATCGCTGCCTTCCGGGCGGACAGAAAGATTGACATCACATCTCATGGAGCCCTGCTCCCACCGGCAGTCTGAAACCTTTGCAAAGCGGAGCAGATCCCTCAGACGTTCCAGATAAGCAAGAACCTCCTCAGCACTGGAAAGATCCGGCTGGCTTACAATCTCGATCAGCGGTACACTTGTCCTGTTGAAATCCACCAGAGAAGTGTCGGTCCAGTCATCATGGACCAGCTTGCCGGCATCCTCTTCCATATGAATCTGCTTGATCCTTATCTTCTTCTCTCCTGCAGAAGTCCTGATATCCACCGTTCCGTTGACGCAAATGGGAGCAAACCACTGGGTCGTCTGATAGGAGGCGGGAAGATCCGGATAATAGTAGCTCTTTTTGTCAAAGGTGGTCACGCGATTGATGTCACAATTCAACATCATCCCTGCTGTCATGCCAAGATCCACAACTCTTTTATTCACAACGGGGAGCATCCCGGGCATGCCGCAGCAGGCAGGGCATACATGCTCATTCTGTTCTGCGCCGAATTTTGCAGAACAGGAGCAGAATATTTTTGATTCGGTGGCAAGTTCTACATGAACCTCCAGTCCGATGACAGTTTCATATTTCATGATCATTTCCCCTCCTTTTCAAACATAAGTGCCAGATCAAGAAGGCTGTTTTCCGAGAACATGTTTCCCATCAACTGAACCCCTTCTGTAACCAGCGCAGGATATCCGGTAATGGAGGAGGGAGCCGTGAAGAGACTCTCATCATAAGCGATGTACGGATTTTCTTTCACCATCTCTCCGCTATAGGCTTCTTTCCCGCATGCCGGAAGCACAATGGCATCCACTTCACCGAATATCCGGTTCAGGTATTCACTGAGTACCCGGCGGATCCGCAGGGATTTGTCATATGCTTTCCAGTAATTATCCGTAGACAATACATCCGAGCCGAACAATACGGTTGATTTCAGGAGAAATCCAAAAGCCTCCGTTCTGCTGTTGGTATAAAGCTCATCGATATCCTCATAATGGGGAGTACGATATCCAAACTTGATGCCGTCATACCGGGATACATTATTGCACACCTCAGCGGACATCAGAATATTCCACGCCGGCTTTGCCAAAAGAAGTTCTTCTGCTTCAATCTCGATCACCTCAATGCCGCATTTTGCCGCCCTGGTTTTCAACTGTTCTATCTTCTCTCTGACCGCCTCATCGGCAGCTGCTTCCATGGCTTTGGCAACTGCGATCTTCTTCACCGGCGTTCTTTCCGCCTCTGTCTTCAGACGTTCGCACGCATCCTCCGGAAGACTCGTGCCATCCTTGCAGTCATGCCCTACGATCACCGAAAGGATCTCGCGGCAGGTCTCTGCATTTCCTGCTGTTACGCAGATGGTTTCACCAGAACAGGCTGCCGGAATGGTTCCATACCTGGAGACTGTTCCGTAGGTAGGTTTGATACAGATAAGGCCTGCAAGAGCCGCTGTTCTCCTTGGCGCTCCATTTACATCCAGACTGACCACAGCCTTTACTTCATCCCTTTCCAGAAGCTCGGCAGCTGCGCCGGTCAGAAGCCCATCCTTTTCACATGGACCATAATATGAGGTCTCCCCCAACAGATCAATGGCAAACTCTCCCACATTCACCTTTCCTGCAATTTCATAACCTGCTGTCTCAAGCCGCGTCACCACCTCTGCATCAAACAGACTTCTGTAGTCATCCAGCATTCTGGAGCCTGCAGTTGTGGGCAGCTTCGTTGTCAGGATCATATCATCCAGCGCCACTTTGTTTTCGGTCGCCTGTGCTTCACTGATATATACTTTCATCGTCGTCATCCTTTCCTCCATTAATCCACAAGACGGGGCACCTGCCAGTATCCGTCATACGACTCCGGAGCTCCCTCCTGAAGCTCCTCACGGGTAAATGGCTGGCTGGCCTTGTCTTCTCTGATAATATTGGTCATAGGCATAACGTGCACCATGCGCTCTACCTGTTCTGTGTTGACTGCATGGAGACTTTCCAGTTCCCTGCGCTGCATCTGAAAATAATCCAGCATCGCTGCAGTTTCTTCCTCCGTAAGCCGAAGCTTATTGAGTCTTTCCAATCGTTTTAATGCTTCCTGATCCATCCCTTCGTTTCCCTCCCATTGATAAAAAAGGAGCTGCCTTTTTCCCTGACGGAACAAAAGACAGTTCCCCAATATTTCGAAATCGACTGTTTGCAGCCTGATTTCGCAAAATTTTCTTTCATTTTTTATTTTATAATACTTTATAAAAGAACGCAAGTAGCTTGACGGATGAAAAGGGATTGCAGAGAGCCTTTCATCGTGCACGGACTGAAAATCTGGCTTGTGAACACCGCCCCATTCACGGCGTTTTTTTCTGGAATAAAACGCACAGAATCCGAACTCAATGCTGTAAAGCCGACCATAGATCCATCAATCACAGATTTATCCTACGCCCCAAATTCTACAGTAAAAACCATCACTCAGCAACAGAAAAATCTCTCTGAATTAGAAATTCAAACTATTTGCGAAAGATATAAGAATGGCGCCTCAAGCTACGAACTAGCCAAGGAATTCGGCTGCCACCGCAGAACTATCAGCGACACTCTGAAGCGCAATGGAGTCGAAGTATCCCATCAGGCCACCACAAAACCAGAACTGGTCAAAAAGATTATTGAGCTATATGCCGAAATGAAGACCCCAAAAGAAGTTGGAGCCATCGTGGGGATTGGCGGAGATACCATCCGCAAAGTCCTCAAAGAGAACGGAATATATATCCGGAAGAGCTGGGAGTATCCGAAGAAATAAAGAGGATATGGTATAATTAAGCCATGACAGCCGAAGAATTAAAGAAAAAAATGCCAAAGTCTGAAAAGGTCGAAATGGATAAGGTTGTAAAGCTTATTGTGAAGGATTATGGAAAGACCATCCGCAAACTCGCAAAAACATAAAAAGCTTCCAACCGAAGAATGACCTTGGAATGTGCCGCACTGAAACACACTCAGAACATATACCTGTAGGAAATGATAATATATAATGCAAATAGGAGCAGATCTCTTGCTCTGTTTCAAACATGTTAAGGAGTCTGATCATTCCGATGTAAACGCTCCATAGTACGTGTCTAGTTTCAACTTCCATTTTCTGGGATAATCTCTCTAAAAAACTAACGAGTTTTTGGGAGGATATTAAAAATGGAAAAGATTACTCATCAGATGCGTCGCGAACAATGGTCGAAGATCATCTCCGAATGTCTTGCGAGCGGGCAGTCAAAAACAGCCTGGTGTAAGCAAAACGGGATATCTGACAAAGCATTTTTTTACTGGCAGAAGATCCTTCGTCGGGAAGCTTATGCATTAGCTGTTCCGGCAGATAAAGCTTCGTCACTTCCGACAGTTCTACAGCCCACAACCGTTCCATTTGTGGAGTTGAAGTTCGAACAAAATACATCAGAAGGTTCCGTTTATAACGGTTTTAAACCAGATGCAGTTATTCAGGCAAAAGGGCTCCTCATTGGACTTACTAATTCTGCATCACCAGATCTGATCAATGCTGTCGGAGGCCTGATCAATGCTGAATAATGCGTCCTGCTTTAAAAAAGTCTTCATAGCTACCGGATACTCTGATCTTCGTCGTGGTCTGGAGAGCCTGTCAAACATCATTCTGATATTGTCAATATTGGTTGACACATTTATCTCAAAGATATCACTGACTATGCAGCCAGGTCCAAAGATCGATAGTATCTCTGGCGCTTGATGCTCGGAGGAAGCCCACCGTTAGCAGAGCAGATCCTCCTGTTATTCCAGTAACTGATGAAATATCTCCAAATGAGAACCTTCAGTTCCTCTGTGGTCATAGTCTCCGTATTGTAGCGGTCATAGAGAAGCTCGCTTTTCATTCTGGCCCACATGCTTTCGCATCGGGCATTATCGTGACACCTGCCACCAGCACTGTTCATGCTTTGAATAATACCGTATTTAGCAAGAACCTTACGATAGGTTTCACTGGTATATTGTGTTCCTCTGTCAGAGTGTACAATAGCCCCTCGCGGATCAGGATATGCCAGATAGGCATTATCCAGGGTATGCTCGCACAAAGTTGCTTTCATGTTGGTTTCCATTGCCAGACCAAGGACACTGGAATCAAAGCAGTCAAAGATAGCTGAAACATATAATTTTCCATCTTTAGCCTTGATTTCGGTGATGTCAGTTACACATTTTTCAAGTGGCTTATCGGATTTGAAATCTCGCTTCAGAAGATCATCTGACTTACGAGCTTCCCGATCCGCCTTGGTAATACCATTCGGCTTACGTTTTGGTCGATGACTAAGGCCTATTTCATCCATGACCCTGTAGACGGTTCGCTCACTAGGAATCTTGAGTCCTTCCGGTTTCTTAAGGAGAAGTGCCTGATACATGCGAATACGCCCATAGGTATCATTGTATTCATCCTCCGTATGGATTGCTCTTATAGCATCAGCGAGATCCTGATATTTCCAGGGCCGGTCTTTATGAGCAAGATATTTGTAGAACCCCTGGCGGCTGACACCAAGCATCCGGCAATAGAATGAGAGTTTTCCCTTAATCGCGCCGTCTTCCGTTTTTATGGCAATGAACATCATTCTTTGGTTCTTGCTGACTTCCGACGGCTGGCTGCGAAAAAAGCACTTGCTTCCTCGAGAAATTCATTTTCCTCTTTCAGACGCCGGATTTCTTTATCCTGATCCTTAACGCGTTTACGGAGCATAGCAAGTTCCTCAGCGAGGCTCATTGCACTATCTGGAGTATGTGCACCGTCGCCAATATCCAATGTGCCGGCTCTAACTGCTTTCAGCCATGTATGGATGGTTCCTTCTGGAATACCTAATTCTTTGGCTGCCTTAGCACCGCCGATTTCTCTGGCAAGTTTGACAGCCTGGACCTTATATTCGTGGTCGTATTTACGTTGGGTACGTGACATTGAGAGTTCCTCCTTATTCTCTTTATTATACATGAATTCTTTGAGAATAAGGTGTCAACTTTATTTATACAACATCACCTGGAACAGATACCGAAAAAGGAACAGAAGAATACGATCGGATATCTGGTAATGAAGCAGATTCAGGCAATCTATGATGAAGAAGGCAAGCTGAAGAATCTTTCATCCGAAGAACGGCTGAAACAACGCGAGGTAGTGATCAAACCGCTGGTCGATGCCCTGTTCTTATATCTGAAGCAGAATGAACCAAGGATTCAGGCGAAAGGAAAAATGCGTGAAGCGTTCAACTATGCCCTGAATCAGGAAAAATATCTGAAGGTGTTCCTTACTGACGGTGATGTGCCGATGGACAACAACGCCAGTGAACGTGCGATCCGAGGCTTTACAGTCGGCCGCAAAAACTGGCAGATGATTGATACAATCAATGGTGCTAATGCATCAGCCGTCATCTACAGCATTGCAGAGACTGCGAAGGCGAATAATCTGAAACCGTATGAGTACTTTGAACATCTGCTGAGCGAGATTCCAAAACACATGGATGATCATGATCTGAAATTCATGGAAGACTTGCTACCATGGTCGCCTGCATTGCCAGATCGCATCCGTAAAAATAAGTAACGATTTGTCAGGGCTGTGAAAACAGCCCTTTATTTAATAGGAGTACACGCTATGGAGCGTTTACAAATGAACCCCCAGAGGGTGCAGTTGAACCCCCAGGGGGAAGTCAAGTTAGAAAACCTAGAGGGCTTCAGCCCTCAGCGAAACCCAAGTCAAAAGAGAATCGCTTTTACAACGAGAAAAACTATCAGTGCCCATACAAGAATAATGGGGATGGCGTAGTACCATTTCTTTGGCCTCCCATCCACCCACATACCCTTTGCCTGCTCACGATAGTTGGCAAACACATCAGGAGGGATGAGCTTCAGCGTCAAGGATACCAGCGTGGGAAGAAGGATGACGTCATCCAAATACCCCAAAATCGGTATAAAGTCAGGAATGAGGTCAATCGGCGATAATGCATACGCCACGGTGATACCCGCTACAATCTTTGCAATGAGCGGTGTCTCTTTTGCTTTCAAGGCGAGGAACACGGCTGGAATATCTGTTTTGAGGGCCGCTACTCGTTTTTTCAGATCCATATATTTTACCCCACTGGGTCAGTGCAATTTCATCCTTGTTGCTTCTTTTTCAGTTCCATCTGGGCGCGGTACTTCTTGCCAACATCGAGGTTAGATTGAACGCTGGAGCCACGAACGATGATGGCAGCACCATATTTGCCGTTGATGGCATCGGTAGCCTTATCGAGCCGCCTAGCCCGCTCCCTGGCCTCATCCGAGAAAAGGGAAAGCTGGGCGCTGTCCTCGTGGGTTATGTCTGTTAGGGAAACGCCCAGAAGTCGCAAGGGCGTATGGCCGTCCCACAGTTCCGAGAATAGCTGTTTGTTTAACTGGTAGACCTCCCTGGAAATGTCAGTGGGGTCTGCCAGTTTCTTTTGGTGGGAGCGCGTCCTGAAGTCGTTAGAACGGATTGATACCGCAACACAGCACGCTTTCACCCCGTCAGCCCGCATCCGGGCTGTGACGCTGTCTGAGAGGGCCAGGAGGATGGCGTGGGCCTGCTCAGCCGTGACAACACTTCTTCCAGGGTAGTGGAGATGCTGTAGCCCTTGGCCTCCTCTGGGGCTGCCAGGACTGGCGAGGGATCAATGCCATTCGCGTAATCGTGGATCTGCTGCCCCAGCTTCATGCCGACCAGTTTCTGAACCCTGGATAGGTCTGTGTTGGCAAGATCGCCGATTGTCCGTATTCTTGCCTTCTCCAGCTTCTCAGCAGTGGACGCCCCAACCGTGAATAGCTCACGGACAGGGAGCGGCCACATCTTCACTTGTATCTCAGAGAGGAAAAGGGTATGCACTTTGTCTGGCTTCTCAAAATCGCTGGCCATCTTTGCCAGGAGCTTGCAGTCGCCAATACCCACGTTTACCGTAAAGCTAAGTTCATCCCGGATTCTGTCTTTAATGGTATGTGCCAGGGCGATGGGGTCAGGATAGACATTCTGCGTCCCGGAGAAATCGGCAAAGCGCTCGTCAATGGAATACTTCTCCACGACAGGGGCATAGGAGCGCACAATGTCCATGAACGCCTTTGAGGACTGTTCGTAAAGCCGGAAATCGGGACGAGTTAAGAATAGATCGGGGCATTTGCGAAGTGCCATAGCAACAGGATCCCCGGTCTTGATCCCGTACTTTTTGGCTGGGATTGACTTGGCCAGAATGACGCCAGTACGCTTTTCGCGGTCGCCGCCAATCGCTGAAGGAATCTTGCGAATATCATCCTCGCCCTGGGAAACACGCCGAGCGGCCTCCCAAGACAGGAAAGCACTATTCACATCGATATGGAATATCAGCCGTTTCAAAGCGCAGTCCCCCCCTCACAATTGGTTACGATCATTATAGTCGACCAAGCCGCAAAAATCTAGTATCCGACCAATTTCATAAAAATAGGAGGGGGATGTTGCACAACTAAAAAAAATTAGTTGTGTAGCATCCCTCTTTTCATACCCCAAAATCAGTAAAAAACAGAAAAGCAGGTTCCGAAGAACCTGCCCTCTGTGGTATAATTAAGTATGC
>NZ_JASGBQ010000024.1 GCF_030053595.1 Fusibacillus kribbianus | reverse complement strand
AGGCACTATCAGCAACCTCAATAAAAAGGCATATGAGCATATCGAAACTTGGCGTACACGCCCATTGGTCGGCAGCTATCCGTATGTCTATGTGGATGGCGTCTATCTGAAACGCAGTTGGGGTGGTGAAATCCAAAATGTTTCTATCCTTGTTGCCATTGGAGTCAGCAACGATGGCTGCCGTGAAATCATCGGTGCAGCTGAAGGGATGAAAGAAGACAAGGAGAGCTGGCGATCCTTCTTTGTATGGCTGAAAGAGCGAGGCTTAACTGTAGTCCGCCTGATCATCGGAGATAAAAATCTCGGAATGCTTGAAACCATACCAGAAGTATTTCCGGATGCCCATTATCAACGCTGTACTGTCCATTTTTACCGGAACATTTTCTCTGTTACTCCACGTAATAAGATGAAGGCTGTAGCCATGATGTTAAAGGCCATTCATGCCCAGGAGAGCAAGGAAGCAGCACGTGAGAAGGCACGACAGGTTGCTGAAAAACTGAAGGAAATGAAGCTTAGTTCTGCTGCCAAAAAGCTACAGGATGGCATTGAAGAAACTCTAACCTACATGGACTTTCCAACACAGCACTGGACCAGAATCCGGACCAATAATACCATTGAACGGCTGAATCGAGAGATCAAACGCCGAACCAAAGCAATCGGCGCTTTTCCTGACGGCCAAAGTGCTCTGATGCTCGTATGTGCCAGACTGCGCCATGTAGCCGGAACCCAATGGGGAACCAGACGTTACATGAATATGGATCACCTTTCCAAACCAGAGGATGACCTGCTGTCTGATATCATAGCCGGTTAACTGCCATCTGCTGAACGGCAGAAATTAAATTTGCGAAAAACTATTGACACTATCGTTTGTCAACAGGTCCACTTTGAAACGGTCTCACAAAATAACGATGAACCCTTTCAATAGGAAAAGGTGGGTTCATTTGAACCCACCCCTCAAACGTGCATAAATACTAGCATTTTGGAACTCTTAGAAATCCATTTCCTTAATTAGACTAAACTTTCGGACTCGTATATTACCTTTTCTTTGAATTATTTCATCCTCTGCCTTTTCTATGTTGTTACTTTACTCTTCATAATACGTTTAATAATATTCTTAAATCGATGCATCCAATAACCTTTTGGCCAAATCAACTATTTTTTCATTTTCTACGCTTTCTGCCTTTTCAATAAAGTCACCTGCAGAAGAACATTCTTTATTTTGTATAAATTCCAGCACCTCATCATCCATCGGGCAAATATAAACCCTTTCATCCTCATTTGGTTTTTCCTGCATTTCTTTAAAAATACATATTTCTTGTGCAAAATCTTCAAAACCAAATGCCTGTAACTGTTTAATCAATTGTTCCGAATCACTATAGACATCTTCGATATACAAATACCCTTTCAAAAGAAGAATGTCTTGCAAGCCTGGAGATAAAGGCGCATTAAGAATGATTTTTGCACCCGGTCTCATATTGACGAAATTAACATAGATTGATTTTGCAATCTTCTGAGTATCTACGTCAAAATATTTGTATACTGTCTTATCACCATTATAAGAAAAAACAATTGTATTACATCCATCCTCTGAAACACCTGCAACCTCTTTCATTTTCTGTTTAACTTCATCATAGCATCTCTGTCCCAAATTTCTAACGTGTTTCAATTCGCCATCAGACATATGCGCCAATTCAGAAAAAGTATTAATTCCTGCTCTTTTCAAACAATTATATGCCCTAACAGATAATTCTAGTTCATCTAAATCATAATCAATATTTTCTTTAATATCTTCTTTAGTAGTTATTGAAACACCATATCTCTTCATAATTTTTTCTATATAGAAGCTTCGATTCTGTCTATTTTCAACAAGTGAAACTATTTCCTCAATCAATAGGTCAGATAATCTTGATGAATAAAAGTCATCGTATTTTTCAAGAAGAATCTTATACATATTTCTTCCAGTCAGACTTTTTGAACGTGAAGGATGCCGTAATTTTCTAAATGCTTTAGCCTCAACCTCCGACACTTGTTCACAAGTTAAGCTTAAAATACTCGCAACTTCTTCAACAGTTTTTTCTTCTAAATTATTAATTCCAACTCTCAAATTAATAACTTTTTGCTCTCTATCCGTCAAAGTTTCTAAAACACTATACATTATGCCTTCACCATATTTTAAGGCATCATTGACAACTATTATTCCGGTTTCTTCATACATTTTTAGCAACAGATTTATATATGGCGTAATGTCAATCTTAACAATCTTATCTGAATAAAATGCAATACATTGCTTCTTCTCCATTTTTGTCCCTCCCGTTGTCTTAGTCCACAAATTTAATATTACCACTCTGTTACTTGCATATTTAACACCTCTTTCTGCTATAATAACGCCACTGACCCGTCTACTGTTCCTCTTAGTTTCTCTACTTCTTCTTTATATTTATAAAACTCTTCTTTAGTTATTATTATTCCTTTATCTCCAATTTCAGTGTCACTATATGATGCTCTTATCATACAATCAAAATAATCAGATGGAAGAGAATTAATATTAATATGCGGATTTCTTTTTTTAAAAGATTCTAATGCTGAATCATAAAAATACCATTTACGAAATACAGGCTCACCTTTTTTGTAATCAAATTCACATGATAATTTTGCTAGTTGTTTACCAGTTTCATGTTCAAACCAACACCAAATGTTATTACATCTTGGATTTCTTTTTGATATTGTCAATATTGGTTGACACATTTGTCTCAAAGATATCACTGACTATGCAGCCAGGTCCAAAGATTGATAGTATCTCTGGCGCTTGATGCTCGGAGGAAGCCCACCGTTAGCAGAGCAGATCCTCCTGTTATTCCAGTAACTGATGAAATATCTCCAAATGAGAACCTTCAGTTCCTCTGTGGTCACAGTTTCCGTATTGTAGCGGTCATAGAGAAGCTCACTTTTCATTCTGGCCCACATGCTTTCGCATCGGGCATTATCGTGACACCTGCCACCAGCACTGTTCATGCTTTGAATAATGCCGTATTTTGCTAGAGCCTTACGATAGGCTTCACTGGTATATTGTGTTCCTCTGTCAGAGTGTACAATAGCCCCTCGCAGATCAGGGTATGCCAGATAGGCATTATCCAGGGTATGCTCACACAAAGTTGCTTTCATGTTGGTTTCCATTGCCAGGCCAAGGACACTGGAATCAAAGCAGTCAAAGATAGCTGAAACATATAGTTTTCCATCTTTAGCCTTGATTTCTGTGATGTCAGTTACACATTTTTCAAGTGGCTTATCGGATTTGAAATCTCGCTTCAGAAGATCATCTGACTTACGAGCTTCCCGATCAGCTTTGGTAATACCATTCGGCTTACGCTTTGGTCGATGACTAAGACCTATTTCATCCATGACCCTGTAGACGGTTCGCTCACTAGGAATTTTGAGTCCTTCCGGTTTCTTAAGGAGAAGTGCCTGATACATGCGAATACGCCCATAGGTATCATTGTATTCATCCTCCGTATGGATTGCTCTTATAGCATCAGCGAGGTCCTGATATTTCCAGGGCCGGTCTTTATTAGCAAGATATTTGTAGAACCCCTGGCGGCTGACACCAAGCATCCGGCAATAGAATGAGAGTTTTCCCTTAATCGCGCCGTCTTCTGTTTTTATGGCAATGAACGTCATTCTTTGGTTTTTGCCGACTTCCGACGGCTGGCTGCGAAAAAAGCACTTGCTTCCTCGAGAAATTCATTTTCCTCTTTGAGACGCCGGATTTCTTTATCCTGATCCTTGACGCGTTTGCGGAGCATAGCAAGTTCCTCAGCGAGGCTCATTGCACTTTCTGGAGTATGTGCACCGTTGCCAATATCCAATGTGCCGGCTCTAACTGCTTTTAGCCATGTATGGATGGTTCCTTCTGGAATACCTAATTCTTTGGCTGTCTTAGCACCGCCGATTTCTCTGGCAAGTTTGACAGCCTGGACCTTATATTCGTGGTCGTATTTACGTTGGGTACGCGACATTGAGAGTTCCTCCTTATTCTCTATATTATACATGAATTCTTTGAGAATAAGGTGTCAACTTTATTTATACAACATCACTCTTTTAAGACATAATCCTTAATCTCCTTATAAGTCGCCTTACTCTCCGCACTCGTCACATCAAGCTCATCCAATTCTAACTCCACCTCAACATAATCGTCCGCTTTCCGTTGGGACAAGAGAACAACAGTCTCCACATGACTAGTCCATGCAAACATATCTACCGGCCACGCCTCCTCGGCCCGATATCCCCGCTTCACCAGATACTTAAGGTCCCTGGCCAGAGTCTCCGGATTGCAGGAAATGTAGACGATCTTTTCCGGTGCCAGCTTCACCACAGAGGAAAGGAAGGCCTCGTCGCTTCCCGCCCGGGGCGGATCCATAAACACCACGTCGGCATGCCCGCCCTGCTCTGCCATCTCCACCATGAATTTTCCGGCATCGTTCTGATAAAAGCGGATGTTTTTGACTCCGTTCCGTTTGGCGTTGGCAACGGCATCACGGACGGCATCGGGATTCAGCTCCACGCCAATGACCTCTCCGGCTTTGTCTCTGGCGGTCAGGCCGATCGTTCCGATCCCGCAGTAGGCATCGATGACCCTCTCTGTCCCGCGAAGCTTCGCCAGTTCCATGGCCTTCCCATAAAGGCGCTCCGTCTGAACAGGATTCACCTGATAAAAGGATTTCGGAGAAATGCGGAAGATCTTGCCGCAAAGAGTATCTTCAATATACCCTTTTCCATAGAGGACGATCTCCCGGTCGCCCAGCACCATGCTTGTCCTCCTGTCATTGACATTCAGCACAACCGAGGTGATCTCCGGATGAAGCTGACGGAGAGCCTTCACAAAATTGTTTTTGGACGGAAAGACCGGTGATGCAGTCACCAGTACCACCAACACCTGGCCGGAGGCAAAACCCCGGCGGATCAGAACATGGCGGAGAAGGCCATAGCCACTGTCCTCATCAAAAATCCGGATCTTAAAGGACTTCAAAAGGCCGCGGATATCACGGATAATGGCATCGGAAATTTCGTCCTCAATCATGCAGCTATCAACCGACACGACCCGGTGGCTGTTCTTTTCATAGACCCCGGAAATAATGGCGCCGTCCCGGCGTCTGTCAAAAACCGCATGAACCTTGTTTCTGTAATGATAAGGGTTCTCCATACCTATAATCGGGCGCACCGGGCACAGGTCTTTCAGAAGCTGATTGACAAGCTTCTGTTTTTTCTTTAACTGCTCTTCGTAGGAAAGGCCCTGATAGTCACAGCCTCCGCACTTTTTGGAGACCGGGCACAGCGTTGTCCCGGGAACCGCTGCAGAGCGCTCTTGTCGGACTTCCTTTCCCGTTTTTTGTCTCAGCTCTGTTTTCCCCGTCGGGTTCTGTCTCCCGCCTTTCCGGCCTCCGCCCCGCTCCGCCGCAAACTTTTTCTCGTCTTTATTTTTCATCGCACACCTGGAAGATATAAAATTTTAAATAATAAGAGTCCTCTGCTGCCCAGAGGATCGGATGGTCCGGAGCCTGGGTCCTGTATTCCACCTGACGGAGCCGTTTGTGAACATTGCGCGCCGCCTGACCGATGGTCTGGGTGAACAGTTCATAATCCATAAAATGGGAGCAGGAGCAGGTTGCCAGATAGCCTCCGTCCTTAATGAGCTTCATGGCCCGCAGATTGATCTCCCGATAACCCTTCACTGCATTTTTGATGGAGTTTCTGGATTTGGTGAAGGCCGGCGGATCCAGGATCACCACATCAAACTTCTCTCCCTTTCTCTCCAGCTCCGGCAAGAGTTCAAACACGTCGGCGCAAACAAAATCCACCCTGTCCTCCAGATGATTCAGCGCCGCATTCTCCCGTGCCTGGGCCACTCCCAGCTCAGAAGCGTCCACCCCCGTCACATGGGCCGCCCCGGCCAGTCCCGCATTTAAGGCAAAGGAGCCGGTATGGGTAAAGCAGTCCAGCACCCGTGCGCCGGAACACAGCTTCCAGATTGCTTTCCGATTGTATTTCTGATCCAGGAAAAATCCGGTTTTCTGTCCCTCTTTCACATCAACCATATAGTGGACCCCGTTCTCCTCGATCTCCACCTTGGTGTCAAAGGGATCGCCGATAAAGCCCTTCGTCCGCTCCATTCCTTCCTGCTCACGGACTTTTGCGTCACTTCTTTCATAGACGCCGCGGATCCGAATGCCGTCCTCTGCCATGAGGGCCTTCAGTTCCTCAATGATCAGTCCTTTAAACCGGTCGATTCCAAGGGCAAGGGACTGTACCACCAGCACATCGGAAAACTTGTCCACCACGATTCCGGGCAGAAAATCCGCCTCTCCGAAAATCACACGACAGCTTCCGGTATCCACAACCTTCTTCCGGTATTCCCAGGCATTTTTCACCCGCATACGAATAAACGCTTCATCCACCTGAGCATCCTTGTTTCTTGTCATCATACGGACGATCAGCTTCGATTTTCTGTTAATAAAGCCCCTTCCGAGGGGATAACCGTCAAAATCGTGAACCTCCACGATATCTCCGTCCTCAAAGGTTCCGACAATACTTGCCACCTCATTATCGTAGATCCAGGGGCCTCCCGCCTTCAGCGAACGGCCCTCTCCCTTTTTCAATGTTAAAATTCCGTTTCCCATTTCGTTCCTCCCGGTTCTCTTACAATCCTTCCCCATCAAAGGCAGGAATAAAGCTCTCCTCGGCGGTCTCTCCCTCCTGAATGAAGCCATGTTCCACACCGATGGAAATAGCATGATCGATCAGTCTCTCATATTCCCGTTTTGTTACCCGGCGGTTGAGCTCCGGCCAGTCCCGCACGTGGGGAAGCGGCGTATACTGATTCATCAGACTCAGATACACCCGGTTTCCATACGTCCTGTAAACATAATCCACCACTGCTCTGGCATTCTTCAGATGACCCGGAAGCAGAAGATGACGGACGATCACGCCCTTTTTCATCATTCCCGTGTCATCGAACACTGCCTCGCCGGTCTGACGCACCATCTCCTCCAGGGCAGCCTTAGCCACCTCCGGATAATCGGCTGCCCGCGAATACCTCGCTGCCGCCTCCGAATCCATATATTTAAAATCTGTCAGGTAAATATCCACAATTCCTTTCAGAGTCTGCAGGGTTTCCACCTTTTCATAACCGCTGCAATTATACACAATAGGAATACAAAGCCCCTGCTGCCTGGCCATTTCCACTGCCCGGATGATCTCCGGAGTATAATGAGTCGGCGTCACCAGATTAATGTTGGCCGCCTCCTTCGCCTGCAGCTCCAGAAATATTTCTGAAAGCCGCTCCACAGAGATCCATCTGCCTGACTCTGCATGAGCAATATGATAATTCTGGCAGTACACACAGCGAAGCGGACAACCGCTGAAAAACACTGCACCGGAGCCCTTTTCCCCGGAGATGCATGGTTCCTCCCACATATGAAGTGCTGCCCTTGCAGCATAAACCCCATTTTCCCCCGCGGTTTTGCAGACACCGGTCTGCCCCGCGCTCCTGTCTGCGCCGCAATTTCGCGGACAAAGCCTGCAGCCTTCCATTTTCATCCCTCTTTTCCAGCTTTTATTATACTGGAAAGCCGATGGGTTTACAATGGAAAAGTACCTGCAGACTCTGCCGAACTGCAGCCCCGTCCGTGTGTTCAAAGGTCATTCCGGACGTTGGACAACAGCTGCAAATCGCAGAAAAAAGCTCATCCGGAGAAATCGTCCCGGTACCAAGGGCTTTATGCTCATCCCGTTTCCCATTGTTGTCATGGAGATGAAGATGACCGATCTTCCCGGCCAGTCCTGTCAGCCATTCCGCGGGGGTCTGGACGGAATATGTATTTACATGGCCCACATCCACACAGGCTGTAAAATATGGGCAGTCCGCTTTATCGAGGATCTCCGCCACAACCTCCCAATGAAGATCCAGCACATTTTCCAGATGTACCGCTATGGTTCCATCACATTGTTCCAGAAACTCCTGCCAAAACTCTGCTGCCTTGTCCGGCCATCCTATCTCGTAGCAGGTATCCGGATTAAATCCGCTGTGAAAAATAATTCTTTCAGCGTGAAGATCCTTAGCGCAGGCGTATGCCTGACGAAATCTGGTCATGGTCGCCTGCCGGATCAGCGTATCAAAGCTCCCCGGATTCAGATCCAGAAAGGGCCCATGAACAGAGACCGGCCGCCCGGTCAGATATGATCCCAGCCGCTCCCGATACGCAGTCAGCGCAGCCTGTCCATGATCCAGATTATCTCCTATTCCAAATTCGATCGTCTCAATCCCCAGTCCCGGTGTTTCGTCCAGAATCTCCTTAAACTCCTGATCCGGAAACAAATGGGAAATGTAAACTGTATTCATAAATTTTTCCCTCACGACTTCTTTGGTTTTTCGCGGCTCAACATAGATATCCAGAAGAATCAGCGACACGCTGTCCTTATACTGTTCCAGAAGCTCCAGCGCCTCCAGGCCGTTATCCGCTTCCAGGATCTGATATTCCACGGACAGGATCTCGCTTAAGATCTCCCGATTGAGTTCATTATCTTCCACAATAAGGATCTGTTTCTTCTGTACCATGATACTTTTTCTCCGATCTTCCAACTATTTCCGTTAATTTTTCCTGCGCAAAAGGCTGTCACCTGTTTTATTTCCCTGCTTTTTTCCGCCTCTTGAATTGATACATATTCTGATCTGCGGTTTCTTTGACTGTCAGAATGTCGTCCCCTGCCGTAAACGACGCGGAACCGATAGAAACATAGGGAAGATAATTCTGCATTTTCCTTCTGCTGTTCAATTCATTTATCAGTTTTCTGTAATCTGCTTCTGCATCCGCATTTTCCTTTAATAAAACACAGAACTCATCCCCGTCGATCCGGTAACAAAATCCGTCTTTTGAATAGGCTTTTTTAATGGACGCTGCAATCTCTTTCAGACATTGATCTCCAATTAAGTGACCATAATTATCATTTATTTTCTTAAAATCATCAATATCAAACACAATCAGGGTTCCGTTTTGTGATAATGCATCTGTCTTGTTCAGATAACTGTTCTGGTTCAACAGGCCGGTAAGTCCATCCAATTGCTGCCACATTCCGTTGCAATATGTTAAGAAAAGAATTGCCAGGAGCGAGACACACAGCCATGTTACATGGGCAAGAAAAATCGGAACTGCCGGCGTCAAACCAAATCCCAGATAGTTTGCAATGATATTGAGCCATCACAGGGACACCGGCCCTTTATCCATCGCAACGGTAACTACCTCCAGAACAGAAATCACAATAATCAATACGAAAGACCGGATAAACCACTGTTTTCTCTGTTTATTTACTGTCTCATTATATTTTGTAAGAATACACATGATTCCCAGCACAAAGACATCAATGATTGTGATAATTAAAAAATAATAATCCATTGGCTCCTACTCTCAATTCTGTTCTCTTCCGGCATTCAAAAATGCTACCGTTTCCACATGCACCCCCTGGGGGAACATGTCCACCGGCTGCACCCGCTCCAGCCGGTATCCCTCCCGGCATAAATATTTGAGATCCCTGGCAAGAGTCGAGGAGTCGCAGGACACGTAAACGATCTTTTCCGGATTCATTTTGACCATGGTGCACAGCAGCGTCTCATCGCAGCCTTTCCGGGGTGGATCTACCACAATGACATCGGCCGAAGCGCCCTCGTGGTTCTCATACCATTCCGGCAGCACCTCCTCCGCCTTCCCCACAAAGAACTCTACATTGGAAATCTCATTTAATGCCGCATTTTCCCTGGCATTCTCAATGGCCGCCGGAACGATCTCCACGCCGTAGACCTGCTTTGCCCTCTTTGCGAGAAACAGAGAAATGGTACCGATGCCGCAATACAGATCCCACACAGTTTCCTGCCCGGTAAGGCCGGCAAATTCCAGAGCCTTTCCGTAAAGCCGCTCCGTCTGCACCGGATTCACCTGATAGAAGGACTGGGGAGAGATCCGATAGGTCAGATCCCCGATCCGGTCAGTGATATAGGGGCTGCCCGCCAGATACACCATTTTATTGCCCAGGATCACGTTGGTCTTTTCCCGGTTAATGTTGAGGGAAACGGATGTCATCCCCTCAATCTTCATCAGCTCCTCCGCCAGCCGCCTGCTGTTTGGAAGATTGTTTCCATTGATGACCAGACAGACCATGATCTGCCCTGTATGATAGCCCACGCGGATCAGCGCGTGGCGGACAAGCCCTCTGTGCATCTCCTCCTCATAAGGCTCGATCCCGTACTCCTCCATAAAGGAGCGGATCGTTTCCAGAATCTTCCGGTTCACAGGTGCCCCCAGAAGGCAGTCCTCCGCCTCAATGATCGAATGGGTCCGCCCCGCATAAAATCCGTAAATGATCCTGCCGTCTTTGGATCGTCCAAAGGGAAACTGTCCCTTATTCCGGTAACGGAACGGCCCCCGGATCGTAGGATCTGCCATTTCTCCGTTTCCATACGGTGCAGTCTCCTCCATGCCGATAATGGGCTCCATGGGAAGCGTTTCCGGCTGAAAGCCGCCGATCCGCACCAGGTGGTTTCTCACCTTATCTGCTTTAAAGGCAAGCTGCCGTTCGTAGGACATGGCCTGAAGCTGACAGCCGCCGCAGGGCGCAGCCACCGGACAGCCCGGCTTTACCCGGAAGGGCGACGGTTCCAGGATCTCAACAAGGCGGCCGTAACCGTAGGTTTTCTTTACCTTGACCGCCTTTCCCCGGATCCGGTCTCCGATCACAGCGTCTTTAACAAAAAGGGTATAGCCATCAACTCTGCCTATCCCCTCGCCCTGCTCGCTCATATCTTCAATGGTCATTTCAAATATCTGATTTTTTTCCAAGCTCGTTACTCCCTTTACTCTGCACATTTCTGCCGCACAGGCTGCCCTACAGCTCCGTCGTCATCCTCACATTGGAATCCAGAAGCCGGTTGAAGCCCAGCCAGTCGTGATTGCCCGCATTGCTGTCAAACAGCTCCGTCAGGGTCTGCATCTTTGCATCTGTATTGTCAGCGAAGTTTAACGCCACCGCCTCCGCAAGGGCCGGCTTCTTCGGCGAACCGTATTCAAATTCTCCGTGATGGGCCAGAATGCAGTGCTTAAGCTCCGCTGCCGTCTTTGCAGGGAAGCCGGGGATCCGCCGGATCTTCTCATCCACCATCAGCGTTCCGATGACGATGTGGCCCAGAAGCTGGCCCTCATCGGTATAGGCATTTTCCGGAAAATCCGAAAGCTCCCTGGTCTTTCCGATATCATGGAACAGGGCGGCAGCGATCAGAAGATCCCGCTTCAGGATCGGATAATGCACGCAGTAAAAATCACAGAGCTTCACCACACTGAGGGTGTGCTCCAGAAGTCCTCCCACAAAGCCGTGATGAACAGTTTTTGCCGCCGAATGGCTGCGGAATTCCTTCACAAACTCTGTATCATTCACAAAAAAGCTCTCAGCCAGTGTTCTCAGCTTTTCATTTTTAATACTCTTCACAAAGCCCAGCAGCTCTCCGTACATCTGGCCGATGTCCTTGGAGGATACCGGCAGATAATCGGCAGGATTGTATTCTCCCTCCGATGCCACCCGGAGGCGCCGGATGTTGATCTGGAGCGCTCCCTGAAAGCTGGTAACGTCCCCGTCAATTTTAATATAGGACAGTGCCTCAAAATGATCGATTCCGGCGGACAGATCCCAGATCTTTGCATCCACCGTACCGGTCTTATCCTGCAGCGTGAGAGAATAATAGGTCTTTCCCATTTTCGTCTTGGCAATCTGCTTGGTCTTGCACAGATAAACCTCAGAAACCCGTTCACCCTCACGCAGAATTTCAATATATTTCATGTCTCTCTCCTTCTGTCTTCCCCGGTCAGTCCCGGCTACCTGGCTCCCAGCTTCACCGGAATTTCCATCTTTGTATAGCCGTCCCGGCCCTTTCGCTGCACATATATCATAACGACCGACTCCGGAACCTTTCCTTCCAGGAAGGATTCGATCGTATTCATATTGCGGATCTCTGTATCGTCGATTCCAACCACGATATCTCCGCTCTGAAGGCCGGACTCGTAGGCCGCTCCCTCAAGAACCACCTCCGCCACGTAGACTCCTCTGGGAATCTGTTTTTTTGCACTGATCTCCTCGGTGACCTCCTGGCCGATGATTCCCAGATATGCCAGCCTGGATCCGTTGGACAGCCGCTCAATACTGCTCTTCAGATCAGAGATCCCGATGGCCGCCGTATTCGTTCCCGTCGTCTTCGAAGTGATCATGCCCACGATCTGCCCCTTGGTATTGATCACAAAACCAGTGGCCTGACTGTCCGTGGACACATCTGTATAAAGCATGCGGACCTCCATATCCTCCCGCGGAACACCGGAACGGACATAAGTGATCATGCCGTAGACAAAGGAGCCCACGTAACCCTTGGGGCTTCCCACCAGGATCACAGGCTGTCCCGCCCTCGCCTCAAAGGAATTTCCGAGGGGAACAACTTCGATCTTTTCCCTGGTTTCCTGATCCACGCTGGCCAGGGGAACGCTGACAATGGCAATTCCCGTCCGCTCATCCACAGATTTTACCGAAGCCTCCGTACGGCTTCCGTTGCAGAAGGTTACCTGCACTGCCATTTCATTGTTCCGGGCCTGATAACCGGTCAGGATCAATATCTCATAAGAACTGATATTCCAGATAACGCCGGAGGCTTTTCCCTCCGTCTCAATGGGATTGTCAAACAGATCCATGGTCTGCGTGATGGTGGTCACTGTCACGATTCCCCGGTTGGCCTGGGAAGCGATCTCTCCAAGAGCCTGATACAGGCTTTCATAATCCGCGATTCCCCACTGATACGACTCCACCGCCGATTCCACAACTTCCTTGATATCTTCCTTCGTCTCCGTTTCCGGCTCCGTTTCGGGCGGCGTTTCCCTCGTCGGAGCTTCCGTTGTCTCCTCGTCACGTGGAAGATGGATGGCCGTCTCCGGCTCCTCCTTTTCAAACCATTTCTCCGCATGAGGCTTTAAACACACAAAAACCACACAGGAAACTGCGCCGAACACCACTGCGCCGACGATCAGCATCACAATGCGCCGGATCCAGTTTCTCCTGATCTCTGCGCGCCCCAGCACCCGTTCCCGCACGAAAACCGGCGGATTATCCTCCTCAGAAAAAGCCTCCGATTCGGACCCGTGCTCTTCCTCCCGGGACTGCTCCTGTCCCCGAAGCTCTTCGTTCTCCTTATGATGTTCCTGATTGTGATGTTCCTGATTGTGATTTCCCGAATCCTTTCGATTCCTGTTTTCCAGATCTGCCATACAACTTCTCCCTGATAACAGACGACAACACAACTGCATGGGCCATTTGCCCGATTGTATTCATTATACGTGATATCCCCCTTATTTTAAAGTATTTTCATAAATTTTTTCAAAAGACACCGGTATCAGTGTCGGCGGGGCAGCACGGTACCCTCTGTACACTCACGCCAAATTCTGGTATACTAACAGTCGAGGAGAATTGCTTATGAACAAAAAAGTTTTGCACACACTGGAATTTGAAAAAATACAGGAAAAGCTTACGGATTATGCCTCCAGCCTGCCGGGAAAGGAGCTTTGCCGGAAGCTGGAGCCCATGACCCATATAGACGATATCCGTCTGGCCCAGCGGGAAACCACCGATGCCCTGACCAGGACCTTTCACAATGGTTCTCTGTCCTTTTCCGGTGTCCGCGATATCCGCGGCTCCGTAAAACGGCTTCAGATCGGCGGCATTCTCAGCATGTCCGAGCTTCTGAATCTGAGCAGCCTTCTGACTGCCGCAGCCAGAGTCAAGTCCTACGGGCGAAGCTCGGCGGCTGACGGTTCCGGCGATGATGTCTTCACTGATTCCCTGACGGAAGCCTTCAGCCTGTTGGAGCCGCTGACTCCGCTGAATCAGGAGATCATGCGGTGTATCGTTTCCGAGGAGGAGATGAGCGATGAGGCCAGCCCCGGACTGAAACGTGTGCGCCGCGCCATGCGCCTTGCCGGTGACAAGATCCACAGTCAGCTGAACTCCCTGCTCAACACCAATCGTTCCTACCTTCAGGATGCGATCATTACCGTGCGGGACGGCCGCTACTGTCTGCCGGTAAAGGCCGAGTATAAGGGGCAGGTGCCCGGTATGATCCACGATCAGTCAGCCTCCGGTTCCACCTATTTTGTGGAACCCATGGCCGTCATCCGCCTGAACAACGAGCTCCGGGAGCTGGAGGGCGAGGAGCGCAAGGAGATCGAAGCCGTGCTTGCCTCCTTAAGCGCCATGGCAGCGGAGCAGACGGTTTATCTGGAATCCAATTACGAGCTTCTCGGACGGCTTGATTTCATTTTCGCCAGAGCCGCCCTTTCAGCCCATTATCAGGGCACAGAGCCTGTTTTTAACGAAAACGGTTATATCCATATCAAGGACGCAAGACATCCGCTGCTGGATGCCAAAAAGGTGGTTCCCATCACGGTGACCCTGGGAAGGGATTTCGATCTTCTGATCGTCACCGGGCCCAACACCGGCGGCAAAACAGTCTCCTTAAAGACCGTCGGCCTCTTTACCATTATGGGCCAGTGCGGGCTCCACATTCCCGCCTTCGAGGGCTCGGAGCTTGCTGTCTTTGAAGAGGTCTTTGCCGACATCGGCGATGAACAGAGCATCGAGCAGAGCCTCAGTACCTTCTCTGCCCATATGACCAACATTGTCTCCATTCTGGAAAAAGCCGACCAGAGATCCCTGGTTCTTTTTGACGAGCTCTGCGCCGGAACGGACCCCACCGAAGGGGCTGCTCTCGCCATTTCGATCCTGACCTTCCTTCACAATATGCAGGTACGGACCATGGCAACGACCCATTACAGCGAGCTGAAGGTGTTTGCCCTCTCCGCGGACGGCGTGGAAAATGCCAGCTGCGAATTTAATGTGGAAACGCTGCGGCCCACCTACCGGCTGCTCATCGGCATTCCCGGAAAGAGCAATGCCTTTGCCATTGCCGGAAAGCTGGGGCTTCCCGAATTTATCGTGGAGGATGCAAGAAAACGGATCGGCAGTGAGGACGCCGCCTTCGAGGATCTTCTATCCGATCTGGAAAAGAGCCGGCTGGAGCTGGAAAGGGAACGGCTGGAGCTGGAAAGCTATAAGGCTGAGGCCGCCATGCTCCGTGATAAGCTGGCCGGCAAGCAGACCCGATTGGACGAAAACAGAGAAAAGATCCTGGCAAGGGCCAACGAAGAGGCCCGCCGCATTCTTTCCGACGCCAAAACGACGGCCGACGAGACCATACGCAACATCAACCGTCTGGCTTCCCAGTCCGGTGCAGGCAAAGAACTGGAAAAGGAACGGAAGAAGCTGCGCGACCATCTGAACAAGGTCAATAATGATATGGCTGTCAAGGCACAAAAGCCGAAAAAGGATTACCGTCCCGAGGACTTCAAGATCGGGGATTCCGTCCGCGTCCTTTCCATGAATCTGAACGGAACCGTCAGCACCAGGCCCAATGCAAAGGGTGATCTGTACGTACAGATGGGGATTCTCCGGTCCCAGGTCAACATCCGGGATCTGGAGCTTCTGAATGAGGATACCATTTCCACCCCTGCCGGAAGCTTCGGCGGCGCAGGGAACGGCAAAAAGAACCGTTCCTCCGGCAAAAAGGGTGGTGCAGAAAACAGCGGCTGGACTTCAGGCGGCGGATATGGAACCATGACCAAATCCTTCTCGATCTCCCCGGAGATCAACCTCATCGGGAAGACCACGGACGAGGCCATTCCCGAGCTGGACAAATATCTTGACGATGCCTATCTGGCCCATCTTCCCCAGGTCCGTGTCATTCACGGCCGCGGTACAGGCGCACTGAAAAAAGCCGTGCACCAGTTTCTCAGAAACTGCCGGCATGTGGCCTCCTACCGGCTTGGAGAGTTTGGGGAAGGCGGCACCGGCGTTACCATTGTAGAGTTTACTCAGGACAAATAGGAGGGACATCATGGCAGCGAAACAGAAAATACTGATTGTAGACGATGATGAGAATATTGCGGAGCTTATCTCTCTCTATCTTTTAAAGGAATGCTACGAAACGCAGATCGTTCATGACGGGGAATCTGCACTTCAGGCCTTTCCCGTCTTTCAGCCGGATCTCATTCTGCTGGATCTGATGCTTCCCGGCATCGACGGCTACCAGGTCTGCCGGGAGCTTCGCAAGGACACCTCCGTCCCCATTATCATGCTCTCGGCCAAGGGCGAGGTGTTCGACAAGGTGTTGGGACTGGAGCTCGGCGCCGACGATTATATCATCAAGCCCTTTGATTCCAAGGAGCTGGTGGCCAGAGTCAAGGCTGTGCTCCGACGGACGGCAGCTGCCGCCCCTGCTTCCCCCGCGATTCCCGAACAGCACGGCCAGTACGTGGAATATCCCGACCTGATCGTAAACCTGACCAACTATTCTGTCATCTGCATGGGGCGTTCTGTGGAAATGCCTCCCAAGGAGCTGGAACTTCTTTATTTCCTGGCCTCCTCTCCCAACCAGGTGTTTACCAGAGAACAGCTTCTGGATCACATCTGGGGCTATGAATACGCCGGGGACACAAGGACCGTGGACGTCCATATCAAACGGCTCCGGGAGAAGCTGGACGACCATCCTGCATGGCAGCTTTCCACCGTATGGGGAATCGGCTATAAATTTGAGGTAAAACGATGAGAGTTTCTCTTTATGTAAAGGTTCTGTTCGGCTATCTGGTCTTCGGAGTTCTCGGCTTCATAACCATTGCCTTTTTTTCATCCAATATGACCCTCCGTTATCTGGAAAGCGACAGAGCCGACCAGCTCTACAATGAGGCAAGTGTCATTGCCTCCACCTGCCGGCAGCAGTATTCCGGCTCCGTGATCGACATCGAATCCCTGAGTCCTCAGCTTGCCTCCATCGCCTCCCATTTCGATGCAGACATCTGGATCGTGGAACAGCAGGGAAAAATCGTGTACCGGAGCGACAATGAGCCCACAGACACCGTGATCGAAGAATTTGACCCCTCTGAGCAGGGACGGGGCCGTTATGTCATCGGCCATTACTACCATATGTTTGAAAATTCAGTACTGACCGTCACTGCTCCCATTTCCGCCAACTTCAATACGTATGGATATGTGGTCGTCCATCAGTCTCTGGACGGAATCTATTCTGTGCGGGATCAGATCCTGAATATCATTTACACGACCTTCCTGATCATTTTTCTTCTTTCTCTGATCATCCTCTGGATCTTCCGCACCTATATTTTCCATCCGATCCGGGAGATCACCGCAGCCGCCAATGAGTACGCCGCCGGAAATCTGAAATACGAGCTGACTCTCCATTCGGAGGATGAGATCGGCTATCTGGCTGACACTCTGAAATTTATGGCTCACGAACTCAGCAACAAGGAGGAGGACCAGAGGAAATTCATTTCCAATGTGTCCCACGATTTCCGTTCTCCGCTGACCTCCATCAAAGGCTATCTGGAGGCCATGATCGACGGTACCATTCCTCCGGAGCTCCACGAAAAATACATGAAGCTGGTCATTTCCGAAACAGAACGGCTGACCAAGCTGACTGCCAGTACCCTGGCCCTTCAGACACTGGACTCCAAAGGCAATATGCTGGATATGACCACCTTCGATATCAATCAGATCATCCGCAATACCGTAGCCACCTTTGAGGGCATCTGCAAACCGAAAAAGCTGACCTTTGACCTGCTTTTCGGCGAGCGCGCCTTTTACGTTCAGGCGGACATGGGCAAGATCCAGCAGGTGCTGTATAATCTGATCGACAATGCCATAAAATTTTCAAAGCCCGCGTCTACCATCTGGATCGAGACCTATGAGCGCCATGAAAAGATCTTCGTTTCCGTCAAGGACAGCGGAATCGGTATTCCAAAGGAAAGCCAGAAAAAGATCTGGAACCGGTTTTATAAATCCGATTCCTCCCGTGGAAGGGATAAGACCGGCACCGGTCTGGGCCTTTCCATCACCAAGGAGATCATCGCTGCCCACAACGAAAACATTGACGTGATCAGCACGGAAGGCATCGGAACAGAATTTATCTTCACCCTGCAGAAGGCCCCCACCCACCGGAGCTAGGATGCCGCAAAACCGATATCGGCTGATCAAAATACCCGCGAAAAAGCCGGCCATGGAATTCCGTACGAATCCATGTCCGGCTCGTTTTATTTACCACTCAAAGCTTCTCGGCTTCCCTGTAAGCTGCATATGGGAAAAACTGTTCTGGCGCAGTGCCTCATAGAGCACCACCGCCACCGAATTTGCCAGGTTCAGAGAGCGGATCTCATTTAACATGGGGATTCGGATGGCCGTCTCCGGGTGATCCTTTAAAATCTCCTCCGGGATACCGGCGCTTTCCTTTCCAAACATGATATAGGCACCCGGCTCATAGGAAACCTCCGTGTACACGTGAGGTCCCTTTGTGGTTGCCATGTACATTTTTTTCACCGCCTCAGGATTCTTCTCGAGAAAATCCTGATAACAGTCATACACCGTCACATCCAGACTGTCCCAGTAATCCAGCCCCGCCCGCTTCACGGCCTTTTCATTGATCTTAAAGCCCAGCGGTTCAATGAGGTGAAGACGACTTCCGGTGGCCACACAGGTCCGGCCGATATTGCCGGTGTTGGCCGGCATCTCCGGCTCCAGAAGCACAATATTCATCGGAGCAGGTGTCATTTCTGTGCCTCCAGCTCTTTTACAAACCGGGAAACTCTTCCCAGGGCTTCCTTGAGTGCTTCCAGAGAGTAGGCATAGGAGATCCGGATAAAGCCCTCTCCGCAGGCACCGAAGGCGCTTCCAGGCACAACTGCCACCTTTTCTTTTTTCAGAAGCGTCTCTGCAAACTCCTCAGAGCTCATTCCGAATTTCTTGATGTTGGGGAACACATAGAAGGCCCCCTTGGGTTCGAAGCAGGAAAGTCCCATTTCCCGCAGGGAAGCGAGCACAAACCTTCTTCTCTGATCGTAGGATTCTCTCATCATCGCTACATCGGCATCGCCATTTCTCATAGCCTCCACCGCTGCATACTGGCTGGTGGTCGGCGCACACATGATGGCATACTGATGAATCTTCAGCATCTGCTCCAGAATCAGTCTGGGAGCAGCCGTGTAGCCCAGTCTCCATCCGGTCATGGCGTAGGCCTTGGAAAAGCCGTTGATGAGTACCGTTCGCTCCCTCATACCAGGAAGAGCCGCAATGGTCACATGATCTCCGCTGTAGGTGAGCTCCGAATAGATCTCATCGGTGATGACCAGCAGATCCTTCTCGATGACCACCTTCGCAATGGCCTCCAGATCCTCCTTCTCCATGATCGCTCCGGTGGGATTGTTGGGGAAGGGAAGAATCAACACCTTTGTTTTTGGTGTGATGCTGGCCAGAAGCTCTTCGGCAGTCAGACGGAATTCATTCTCCTCCTTTAACTCGATCACGACCGGTACCGCATCCGCCAGTACGGCGCAGGGATAATAAGATACATAGCAGGGAGTAGGGATCAGCACCTCATCCCCGGGATTGATCATGGCACGCAGCGCCAGGTCAATGGCTTCGCTGCCGCCCACTGTCACCATCACTTCATGGTCCGGATCATATTCCACCTGACAGCGGCGCTTTAAATAAGCTGCGATCTCATATTTCAGTTCCTTTAATCCGGCATTGGAGGTATAGAAGGTCCGGCCCTTTTCCAGAGAGTAGATTCCCTCTTCCCTCACATGCCAGGGAGTGTCAAAATCCGGCTCGCCAACGCCCAGGGAAATGGCGTCCGGCATCTCACTTACAATATCAAAGAATTTCCGGATGCCGGAAGGCTCCAGACTCACTGCTTTATCTGATAAGGGATTTCTCATGGTGTCACCAACATCCTTTCATCTGTATTCTTCTGCTCCAGTATGGTTCCGTGGTCTTTATACTTCTTCAGCACAAAATGGGTCGCTGTGCTGAGTACCGATTCCAGAGGAGACAGCTTTCCGGACACAAACTGCGCCACATCCTTCATGGTCTTCCCCTCCAGGATCACCATAAAGTCAAAATCTCCGGAGATCAGATATACGGCATGGACCTCATCGTACTTGTAGATCCGCTCCGCAATGCTGTCGAAGCCCATTCCCCGCTGGGGCGCAACCTTCACCTCAATGAGGGCCGTCACCTTCTCGTCTGTCACCTTATCCCAGTTGATCAGTGTATGGTAACCGCAGATGATCCCCTCCGCCTCCATGGCGGCAATCTCGTTTACCACAGAAACCTCATCCTCGCCCAGCATGACTGCCAGGTCCTTCACATCGATTCTGCTGTTCTTCTCTATGGAAGCCAAAATTTTCTTTCTCATTTTTCTTTTCCTTTCCCTCTATTTTATACCGAGCTTTTCGATTTCATCCGCTCCGGGCCGGTTCAAATACCGGCAGTTTTCTCCGTTCAGGATAATGCGGTCATTGGAGTCTGTGATCTTGCCGATGAACGCAGCGGGAATCCCCGCCTCCTCAAACCGGCAAAGCAGGTCGTTCCCATTGTCTGCCGTGAAAAGTGTACAGCCTCCTGACAGAAGCTCATACGGATTCAGCTCCAGCACCTCGCAGACTTCAATGGTCTCCTGCCGCACCGGAATTTTTTTCAGCCAGACCGTAAGTCCCACCTGATGTTCCTTCGCCATATTCCACAGCGCTGTAAAAATGCCGCCTTCCCTCACTTCCTGCATGGCTGTTTCACCATGCCGCCGCGCGACTGCGGCCTCCGGACTTGCCTTCAGATATTCCCGAAAGCTTTTTGCCGTATCCAGCAGATCCTGGGGAAGGGTCTTTCGAAGGCGCGGCTCCTCAAGCTCCACCGCCCGTACGGTACCCTCCAGCGCTATGAATCCTGTCATGACAATATCCTGTCCTGGTTTCATACATATCCCTCAAAATTCTTGCTTTCTTTTTCTGGACAAAAGAGGCCTCCGTCCCCTCAAAGGGACGTGGCCTCTACAGTATATCATACTTTTTTTAAGTTTGCATCAGGATTCTTTATCAGATTCCGTTTCTAGGAAGCTGTCCCTGTACCGGGATCAGCTGCAGGATCCGTCGGTGCAGGATCTGTCGCCGGAGCCTCTGTCGGCGCCGCAGGATCCGTCGGTGCATTGGGATCTGCCGGTGCATTGGGATCAGTCGGTGCATTGGGATCAACAGCCGGCGCATCCGGTCCTCTCACGACCTTTCTGGCAGAAGCCCTGTACTTATCGGTGTGAAGCTTGATCTTATCCACAAGAGCACCGTCTACCCACACTTCCTTGTAGGCTTCCGCAACAAGGGCCGGATAGGAGGTTGCCTGAACCACCTTTTCCGTGCCGGGTGCCATGTTCGGATCGACGGTCACCTCGTCGGGCAGGTAGGACTCGCTGATCGTCACACCGTAAAACTTAAGCGTCCGGTTGGACGGTCTTGTCTCCAGACCCCAGATGGTATAGGTGGTGCTGCTCCTGCTGGCAGAACCTTCAATATAAATAGGGAAATCAAAATCGTTGGTCAGCTCCAAGTCCTTGGAACCGCCGTCGTTGACGGTGGCATCCAGGCCGTAATCGGTGTAACCCACAGTCATGGAATGGTTGAAACGCTTGGATACATGGACCTCCGCCCGAAGAGCCGCATTGTAAAGAGTCGTGGCCAGCTGGCAGATGCCTCCGCCGTATTCCATCACATATCCGCCGTCCTGGTATGCGATCTGTTCAGTATAACCGTTCTCCGCAGAGAAGGGAGAAAGGGCAGCATGCATGGACCAGCTCTCTCCCGGCATGATCAGGGTGCCGCTGGTAAGCTCCATACCTCTGCTCAGGTTCTTGAACTTTTCAGTGCTGGCACTGCTGTTTACCGTGAAGCTTCCCAGCTTATCCTGAACCATGGACAGAAGCTCTGTCGTCCGCTCAGGCTGGGTAATCTCCGCCACTGCCGCCACCGTGGCATCCTCCTTATTCCAGCTTCCCAGTGCCTTCATGATGGCGGTTACAGTCGCATCCTTATTTACCTTGATACCGGTCTTGCTCTGACTCACAGAAAATCCGTCTCCGCTATGGGTCAGTTCTGCATTCACCGGCTCCACAGCCAGATCCGCCGTCTTTTCCGTAATAAAGTCCGTCACAGAATTTTTATCAAAGGCCAGCTTCAGATCATATTTTTTGTTGGTGACCTGAAGATCCTTTTCTGCCTTGTAACGGACGATGAGGTTTCCGCTCTTTCCGAGCGATACCGCCTCCATCACGCTTTCAGCAAGGCCCTGAGTTCCGAGACCGAGCTCCGACATCTCCACGACAATAGGCTCCACATCATCGGCGCCCTCAAGAGTCAGGGTAAACTTCTTCTTTCCAAGCTCCTCCACTCTGGAAAGCACAGACTCAAGAGCCTGCTCCGCTGTCATCCCGCTGACATCGATATTCTCAATGTATACTCCGTCGGCAATGACCGCATCCGCAGGCAGCGGGCTTATTTCCATTGCCTTCTTTAAATCAGCCTGAGGATCCTCCGCCTCCTGCGCAGAAAGCGCATCCAGCGTATCAAGGGTCACAACCCCCTCGGAAGCATCTGTCTCTGCGGCTGATCCTTCCGTTTCTCCGGTCGCAAACGCCATCCCCGGCATCATCACAACTGCCAGAAGCGCAAGCGTCAGCACCCACGCACATTTTTTCTTCATATTCGGTTCCTTTCCTCAATCAAACAGGAATTATAATCTCCCATCATGTTCTATTTATTGTAACATAACTTTCAGGAATTTCAAGTGCCGTCACAGAATCTTAAAAGTATCACAATAAAATTCATATTTTCAACATGTCTGTCTTTACAGTACTGCGCTGAGCACCACGGGTACCACCATGGCCAGAACAAGAACAATGACCACTGCGGCTGCAAAAACGCGCTTTGTTTTCTTATTTCTCATATTTATCATAATCATTTCCTCTCTTTCCGACTGGTTTCCTCCGGGTGAGACATTTAACCTGTGCATTCCCCGTCAGCGGATCCCTCTCTTCATAATCAAACAGCCAGTATTCTTCCTCTTCTGTAAAAGGCGGAAGAAAGACCTCTACATGCTTCGTCCTCATAAGACTGCCGGCACTCTCCCCGGGGAATTCCGCAAACAGCCGTTCCCGGATCCCGTCCCGATACTCTTCATCCGGCAGGGCAAACTCCGGCCGCCGTTTTGCGTGTTCTCTCAGATAATAATCAAGAGTCAGGATCTGGCGGAACCGGTCCGGATTCAACGTGGTATGCTCCGCAGCGAAATCCAGAAGGAACTGATAGAGAGCCGCCCGAACATGCTTCTTTTTTCCCATTCCCCGCGCTGTATACTCCCGTCCCAGCGCCTCATACATAAGAAAGGCTCTGCCGAAACAGGGAAGCAGGGCTTCCATGGAATGCAGGAACTGGCGGCTGTTATAATAGATTTCCACCATATCCTCCACCTGCTTGAGCCGGATCACGTCTTCATGAGACAGCCAGGGTGTCTCAAGGACCTCAAAGGGAGCCTCTGCCTGATACAGAATATGATACTGCCCGGCCTCATCATACATGGGAGACCCCTTTAATACCTTCAAAAAGCCAAGCTGAAGCTCATTCGGCCTCAGGTCGTAGACATCATCAAAGGATCTTCCAAAGCTCTCATAATCCTCATAGGGAAGACCGGCGATCAGATCCAGATGACAGCAGACATTCCGCTTCTTCTCAAGTCTCAGAACTACTCTTCTCAGCTTTTCCGGATCCGTTTTCCGGCGAATGGTTTCCAATGTTCTTTCGTTGGTGGACTGGACACCGATCTCCAGCCGGATAAGACCCGGCCTCATGGTCTCCAGCAGGGACAGTTCTTCCTCATCCAGAACATCCGCCGCAATCTCAAAATGAAAATTGGTTACGCCGTTGTCATGATCCCTGAGAAAGGTCCAGATCTCCATGGCATGGGATTTTTTACAGTTAAAGGTCCGGTCCACAAGCTTCACCTGCGGTACCTGCTGCTCCAGGAAAAAGGATAATTCCCGCTTCACCAGCTCCATGGGCCGGAAACGGAGGGTTTTGTCCACAGAGGACAGGCAGTAGCTGCAGGAAAAAGGACAGCCTCTGCTGGTCTCATAATACAGGATCCTGTTTTGAAATTCCTCCATATTCTCATACACGAAGGGAAGCTCGGCCATATCTGCAAAGGGCGCCGGCGGTGTGATCTCCACCCCTCCGTCTTCTCTGCGGTAGGCGCATCCGTCGGGATAACCGGCCGGCCTGAACGGTACGGCTGACCTGCTCTCTTCTGCTGCCGCACGAAAGCCCAGAAGAAGGGCCGGAAAGCTTCGTTCTCCCTCACCGTATAGGATCCCGTCGGCTTCCGGGATCTCCGAAAGCCTTGCTTCGCAGTCAAAGGACACCTCCGGTCCGCCCAGCCAGATGGGAGTCTGCGGGCAGAGCCGCTTCAGATTCTTTACCAGGGTCTTTACATATTCTATATTCCAGATATAACAGGAAAAGCAGAGAATATCCGCCTTCTTCATATAAATATCGTCCAGGATCTCTGCAGCCCGGTGGTTGATGGTATATTCTGCCAGCTCAACCCTCACATCTGCAGCCGCTCCCCGGCGGCACAGTTCTCTTTCAGCACAGGCCCGCAGGCTGTATACAGCCAGATTGGAATGGATATATTTTGCATTGATCGCCACCAGCAGGCATGTTAAAGGCTTTTTTTCCATGATCACAAATCTCTTTCTCTTCGTCTTTCCCTCTCAATTATAATGATTCGTTTTTTATCCGTCAACACCCGGAAACAGGCAAAAAAAGAGAGCCGGCGCCCTCAGCCTCCGGTATGCTCTGCAGCATACCTTATGCCAAAGCGTCGGCCCCTCACCGGCTCTGCCGGTTTTGATCTCATCCCTCGATCGCGATATATCCCTTTTTCTCAACAGCAGCCGGATCCTTCTTTGCCACGGACAGCTTCAGGATTCCGTCTCCTCAGCTGTCTCCGGTACCGCTTCCGGGTGAATTGCCGTAACAGTCACTACCACTGCTTCCGGATCTGTGGTCAGGTCGATGTCCTTATCCGCAGCGATATCCAGATCCTTTACTCTGATTGCATCGCCGATCCTCATCTCTCCCACATCGATCCGAACCTTATCCACAAGCGCTGCCGGCAAAGCCTTGTATGCGATCTCGCTCAGGTTCAGCTGAAGTACACCTTCCGCCAGCTTTTCATGATTGAGAAGAATCACCTCTGCCACAGAGTGTACCTTCTCATTGCTTACCAGCGCCTGAAAATCAATTTCATCGATTCTTCCGGCATTGGGATTGTATGCCACATCCTTGATCAGTGCATCATAAGGTGTTCCGTCCACCTCCAGCATGATCTGGCTTCCCTTGCCGTCCGTTTTCAGAAGCCGTTCCACATCCTTCTTCTGCATTTTGATCGGAATGGAAGTTTCAATTTCCCGTCCGATGACATTGCCGATGACGTAACCCTCTCTTCTGAGTTTCTTTGCTTTGACGTCCATGCTTCTTTTTTCAGCTTTTAAAGTATTCATTTTATCTTTTCCTCCAAAAATCTGATTTGCTTAGCAGCCTTCCACAAAGAGGTTTTGTTAAGTAGTGTTGTTTTGAACTTCGGTTGTCCCTTATGTTCTATTCGTAATATAACGCTTATTATTATCACTGTCAAGAGGCGAGTGCTAATTTTTTGTGAACTTTTTGTGTTCACTTTTTGTTACAAACCTGAGATTTTCTGATATACTGAAGCTGAGATACAATTTAAGAATATTTCCGGGAGGATCTTCCATGCACATCCTTACTTCACTGATTCTTGATGATATGAAGCCCGCTCTGGGCGTCACCGAACCGGCTGCCATCGCCCTGGCGGTTTCCTATACCCGAAAATACCTGGGCGGCAGCGTCAAGGCCCTAACGATCGCCCTCAATTCCGGAATGTACAAAAACGCTTTTACCTGCGGTGTACCCGGTGTTTCCGACACGGGGATCCTGATCAGTGCTGCTCTCGGTCTCGTAGCCGGTCAGCCGGAAAAAGGACTGGAGGTTCTGTCCGGCATCACCGGTGAGGAGCGAAAAGCCGCAAAAGATCTGGTCTCAAAAGGGCTGATCCGTGCAAAGCTTGCCTCCATAAGCTCTGATATTTCCATAATAGCTACCCTGGAAACAGAAGAAGGCTGGTGTGAGGCTGCCATTCTGCATTCCCACACCAACCTGCAGTACGTGAAGGTAAACGGAACGCTTGTCTATGGACTGGAACCGGATGAGGACGGTGATCATTCCCGAATTGAGGCCTCCGCCGGCTCCCCCACTGATACCTTCGCAGGCGCAGAGAAAGCCTGCCTCCATCCCATTCACCGCTTTTCCCTGGAAGAGCTCCTTCACTATACAGAGACGGTTCCCGCAGAAGAACTGGCACCGCTTTTAGCTGCTTACCAGGTCAATCTGGAGCTGTTTTCCTTCTCCATGGCCTCGGACCGGACAGTCATTGCCAGGACGCTCCTTTCAGGCAACGGAGGGACTGTCCTTTCCGATGACGAGAAGGCGACTGCCCAGCTTCTCAGCGGAGGCGCCATTGAGGGCCGCGTTCTCGGCCTGGACCGCCCTGCCATGAGCATCACCGGCAGCGGTGCCCACGGAATCATCTGCACCATGCCTCTTTACGCCGTTCAAAAGTGCGAGGGTCTCAGCGAGGAGCTTCTCCTTCGCGCCACCGCACTCAGCTATCTGATCACCATGTATATCAAGGAATATTCCGGCCGCCTGTCCGCCTTCTGCGGCTGCGGCATTGCAGCCGGTACCGGTATGGCCTGCGCCGTGGCCTGGATGAAGGCCCGGGGCTCCGGCAAAGAAGCTGCCGGCTGTCAGGACACTGCCGCCCTTCTCACCCGCGTCATCAACAATATGTCAGCAGGGATCACCGGTATGATCTGCGACGGAGGAAATCATGGCTGCACCATGAAGAGCATCGTCGCCGTTGACGCCGCCTGGCGTGCCGTCGATCTGGCCCTCTCCGGCATTTCCATTGAGCCGGAGCACGGAATCTGTGCCCGCAGGCCTGAGGACACCATGCGGCAGATGGGGCTGATCGCAGACCCCGGTATGAAAGAAACGGAACGAACGATTCTGGATATCATGACCGCCAAGGCAGAGCGAAGCTGATCTTCTGCTTCGGATAAAAAGACAGGCCACCTGAGAATCCATACCTCGTTTTCTCAGATGTCCTGTCTTTATTAATTCTGTTTTGCGCTTACGCAAGCACGATCTTTTCTGCAATATCCTTATTCATACGTGCCATATCTGCATCGTCGATCATGATATCGCCGCCTCTTGCATTGTCCTTCATGTGATCCGGACGGCGTCCGCCGCAGAGCACGTTGGTGATGCCGGGCTGCTGCTTCGTCCAGGCAATGACCAGATTGCCCACATGGCAGTCATATTTTTCACACAGATCCTTCCAGCCATCCAGAAGATCCAACGGCTTTCCGATATTTTCAGGCAGGAACCAGGGGCTCTCCTCCCGGATATTTCCCTTTTCCACCTGGGTTCCCCGCTGATACCGTCCGGTCAGGAGGCCCTTCTCCAGCACGGAGTAGGTCTGGATCGCAATGTTGTTCTTGATGCAGAACGGAACGATCTCCGCCTCGATCGCCCGGTCAAGAAGAGAATATTTCTGCTGGATAATATCCAGCTCACCCCACTTCACATATTCCTCCAGGTGCCACATGCTCACATTGGCCGCACCGATGGCGAGGATCTTGCCCTCCCGCTTCAGATCCATCAGAGCAGACATGGTCTCCTCAATGGTGGTCATCACAGGCGGCTCTGCCTGGGAGTGGGTGTAATATACGTCGATGTAATCGGTCCCGAGACGCCGCAGGCTGTATTCCACCTCTTCCCGGATGGTGCTTCTGTCCAGTGCCTTGTAAATGGGCACGCCGTACATATCCACTTTACGGCGGGAACCACGGACATCATGCCACCAGTTTCCGCACTTGGTACAGATCACCACGTCCTCACGGTTCATCCTCTTGAGCGCACGCCCTACGATTTCCTCGCTTCTGCCCAGACCGTAGATCGGTGCAGTATCCAGGGTATTGATCCCTGCATCCAGCATCTCCACGATGGTCTCCTCTGCAAGTCCCTCGTCAAACTCGCCCCACCACTGGCCGCCGCCCATGGCAAAGGTTCCAAGTCCGATAACGGAACCGCTTACATTTGATTTTCCGAATTTACGTTTCTCCATGACTCCTTCTCCCTGTATCATTTAATAAAAAAGTCTATCTGGTTCAGATATGTCTGGCGCAGATATCCTCCAGACAGCACTTATCGCAAAAAGGCTTCGTCCTGGCCGTGCACACATCCCTTCCGTGGTACACCAGCCGGTGACAGAAATCACTTCCCTCCTCGGGAGGAATGATCTTCCACAGGGCCATTTCCACCTTTTTCGGCTCCTTTATGCCGTCTACCAGCCCGATCCGGTTGGTCAGACGGATGCAGTGCGTGTCTGTGACAATGGCAGGCTTCCCAAACACATCTCCCATGATCAGATTGGCGCTTTTGCGTCCAACTCCCGGAAGCTTTAAGAGAGCCTCAAAATCATCCGGCACCCTTCCGCCGTACTGCTCCTTCAGGATCTTCATGCAGGCGCTGATATCCCTGGCCTTGCTCCTTCCCAGTCCGCAGGGCCGCACGATCCGCTCAATGTCGTCCACATCGGCCTCTGCAAGTGCGTCCACACTTGGATATTCTGCATACAGCTTTTCCACGACCACATTGACTCTGGCGTCCGTACACTGGGCTGCCAGCCGCACGCTGACCAGAAGCTTCCATGCCTCGTCATAATCCAGGGTGCACCCGGCGTCGGGATATTCCTTCTTTAATCTGTCAATAACCTGAAGGGCCAGTTCCTTTTTTGTCATCTGTCATTTCCTTCCTTATCCTGTGCTTTCCCATTATTTTATCACAACCATCGGTTGTTTGCAATTCTCATTGACCCGGTCTGCGTTTCGGAGCATAATAGAGATATTACAGCTTTCAGGGAGGATCTTATCATGAACCATATAAAATATATGATCATCGGAGCCGGAGGCACCGGCGGAGCACTGGGCTTCTATCTGACCGTGGCCGGAAAGGACGTGACTCTGATCGCAAGAGGCGCCCATCTGGACGCCATACGGGAAAACGGTCTTTTTCTCGAAACCGGACACGGCGGCTTTTCTGTGCCCGCCGAAGCCTGCACCATGGAAGAATACAGCGCCCGTGTCGAAAAGGACGCCGGGGAATGCCCCGACATTATTTTCGTCTGTGTCAAGGGCTATTCCCTGGATGAGACTGTCCCCTTCATCCGTCAGACAGCCGGACCGAACACCATTGTGATTCCCCTTCTCAACATTTACGGCACCGGGAAACGGCTTCAGGCGCTTTTACCCGAACTGACTGTCACCGACGGCTGTATTTACATTGCTTCGGAGATCAAACAGCCCGGCTGTCTTCTCATGTCCGGCGATATCTTCCGGGTGGTCTTTGGTCTCCGTAAAGATACGGACTCCCGGACGCGCACCGTTTCCATGCCCGTCTTGAAGCTGGTGGAAGCGGATCTTTCCGACGCGGGGATCCTTCCCATTCTCTCGGACCAGGTCGAGCGGGATACCCTCCGGAAATTTTCCTTTGTCTCCCCCATGGCTGCCGTCGGAGCCTCCTACGACGTATCCGCCTCCGCCATGCAGCCGGATGGCCCCCTGCGCCAGACCTTCATTTCTCTGGTGGAGGAAGTCAAAGCCCTCTCCGACGCCATGGAAATCCCTCTGCCGGAGGATATTGTCTCCATCAATCTGAAGATCATGGATGACCTGGCTCCCACAGCCACCGCCTCCATGCAGCGGGACATCAAAAAAGGGCACCAGTCTGAAGTGGACGGCCTTGTGTATGAGGTGGTCCGTCTGGGAAACCAGTACCAGGTGCCCATGCCGGTTTACGGAGAACTGGCAGATAAGCTGGGATTTTAAGCCAACCTTTCTTTCGGTTGTTTATTTCTTCACTGCTTCCAGATCCCTGTGGGCCTTCTTCAGCATTTCCCGGATGGGAAGCTGATACGGGCACCGCTTCTCGCAGGCGCCGCACTCGATGCAGGCGTCAGCCTTGACCGGCTGCAGATCGTACCGGTCCTTGGACCAGCCGGCCAGATCATAGCGGCGCAGATATCCGGCAAACAAAAAGACACTGGAGATATTGATGCCTACTGTACAGGGCGCACAATAATTGCAGCGGCGGCAGAACTGAGTTCCCAGCTCCTTCACAATGGCTGCCGCTTTCTCCTTTTCTTCCCCGGTGAGAGGAGAAGGATCGTTGGCTGCGGCTGTATTTTCCGCTACCTCCTCTACCGACGCCATGCCGGGGATCGCCACGGTCACATTGGGATTAGCGAGAATATAGCGGACTGCCAGGCTGCCGTCCTCAATATTTCCGCCTGCCATGGGCTTCATGGCAATAAAGCCGATGTTTTTCTCCTGACATGCGCGGATGTATTCCTCGCCCTGATTCTCCACGATATTGTAGGGAAACATGATCGTCTCCACCCAGGGAAGGGAAAGTGCCATTTCAAACACCTTTGGAGAATGAGCCGTCACGCCGATATGGCCGATCTTTCCGGCCTCCTTCGCCTCCATAAGTACCTCCAGCGCACCGCCGGGCGCCATCACGGTCTCCAGCTGCGCTTCATTTGGATTATGTACCTGATAAAGATCGATGTAATCCGTCTTCAGATTTTTAAGGCTGATGTCGATATCCTTTTCCATCTCCGCCTTTGTTCTGGCCATGCTCTTGGTTGCCAGAATAAATTTATCCCGGATCCCAAGAAGGCCCTCACCCAGAAGTGCCTCGCTGACTGTATAAGCCCTGGCCGTGTCAATATAATTGACCCCCGCCTCCATGAGCCGTTCCAGAATTTTTCTTGTTCCGGCTGCGTCGATCCGCTGCAGCGGAAGGCCCCCCAGTCCGAGCCTGGAAACCATAAGGCCGGTTTTCCCTAATTCACGATATTCCATAAAAATTCCTCCTGTCCCGTACCGATACAAAACCGACCGGTGCATTCTTCCTCCTGTCAGATTCCGAAAATGCCGCCGGCCGGCTGTTCTTTTATTTATTTGGCTGCCTTGATTCTCGTCAGCGCACGTCTGAGCGCCATCTCGGCTCTCGTCACATCCACGCCCTCCTGATGAGCCTGGATCCGTTTCTCTGCACGTTCCTTCGCCTGCTCGGCACGATCCACATCGATTTCCTCCGGCCACTCTGCCGCCTCTGCAAGAACCGTGACCCGGTCCTTCAGGATTTCTGCAAAGCCGCCGTGAAGAGCCGCCTTCCGCTTCTCACCGTCCGGAAGATGGATGGTGAGGATCCCAGGATTCAGGATACAGGTGGTGGGTACATGCTTCTTATAGACACCGATGGCGCCTTCTCTGGTGTTCATCTCCACCATTTCCACGTCGCCCTTATAAAAGACCCTGTCGGGAGTGATTACCTGAAGTTCAAATGTTTTTTCAGAAGCCATCTAAACACCCCCTATTTTACGCGGGCCAGTACGTCGTCAATGTTTCCTGCATTGAGGAAATAGCTCTCGGGAATATCATCGTACTTGCCTTCGATGATCTCCTTAAAGCCCTGGATGGTCTCAGAAACGGGCACATAACGTCCTTCCAGTCCGGTAAACTGTCCGGCCACGAAGAAAGGCTGCGACAGGAATCTCTGTACCTTTCTTGCTCTGGACACGATCAGCTTCTCCTCCTCGGAAAGCTCGTCCATACCAAGAATGGCGATGATATCCTGCAGCTCGTTGTACTTCTGAAGGATCTCCTGTACGCCTCGCGCCACCTTGTAATGCTCCTCGCCGACGATTCTGGGGTCCAGAATACGGGAGGTGGATTCCAGCGGATCCACGGCCGGGTAAATACCAAGCTCCACGATGGAACGGGAAAGTACCGTCGTCGCATCCAGATGAGCGAAGGTGGTGGCCGGTGCCGGGTCAGTCAGGTCATCGGCAGGCACGTAAACAGCCTGAACCGAAGTGATGGAACCGCTCTTGGTGGAGGTGATACGCTCCTGAAGAGCGCCCATCTCCGTCTGCAGCGTGGGCTGATAGCCTACTGCCGAGGGCATACGTCCCAGAAGTGCGGACACCTCGGAGCCTGCCTGGGTGAAACGGAAAATGTTGTCAATGAAAAGCAGCACGTCCTTGCCGCCCTTGTCACGGAAATACTCTGCCATGGTAAGGCCGGTAAGACCGACTCTCATTCTTGCTCCCGGCGGCTCGTTCATCTGTCCGAATACCATGGTGGTCTTATTGATAACGCCGGACTCTGTCATTTCATGGTAAAGGTCGTTGCCCTCACGGGTACGCTCGCCTACACCAGTAAATACGGAATATCCGCCGTGCTCTGTTGCAATGTTTCGGATCAGCTCCTGGATCAGTACGGTCTTTCCTACGCCTGCACCGCCGAAAAGGCCGATCTTTCCGCCCTTCTGATAGGGGCAGAGAAGGTCAACGACCTTGATTCCGGTTTCCAGGATCTCTGTATCTGTTGCCTGCTCCTCGAAGGAAGGGGCTTTCCTGTGAATGGGAAGCTTCTCCTCGGTAACAGGAGCTTCTTTATTGTCAATGGGCTCGCCCAGGACATTGAAGATTCTGCCCAGGGTATTTTCTCCGACCGGAACGGTGATGGGTGCGCCCGTAGCCACCGCTTCCATGCCGCGGACCAGTCCGTCGGTAGGGCCCATGGCGATACATCTTACGGTATCATCGCCCAGATGCTGGGATACCTCCACCGTCAGCTCTGTTCCGTCGTTCCGCTTGATCTTAACTGCCTCGTAGATGTCGGGGAGCTTTCCTTCGCTGAACTTAATATCCAGAACGGCACTGATGATCTGGGTGATTCTGCCGGTATTCGTCTCTGGCATTCCTTGCTCACTCCTTTTGCTTTTATCGTTGCGGACAGCAGCACGCAGCCTGAGCTGCCGTTTCTGCCGTCCCTATCTTATTCTGACTGCTAATTCAAAGCCTCTGCGCCTGCAATGATCTCCGTCAGCTCCTGAGTAATGGAGGACTGTCTTGCCCGGTTGTACTGCAGTGACAGCTTGTCGATCATTTCCTCCGCGTTGCTGGTTGCAGAATCCATTGCCTGCATTCTGGCGCCGTTTTCGCTGGCGATGGACTCCAGCATGCCGCCGTAGATCAGATTATATACATAACCGGGAATCAGTGCATCCAGTACCTCTTCCTCGTCGCCGTCGTAATTCATGGGGCATTCCCGCTCTCCGGCCGCCTCGCTGCCAGCTTTTATCTCTTCCTCGGAAAGCTCCACAGGAAGCAGCTTGATCAGCTTCGGCTCATGGCTCACCGTATTCTTGAAGGAGGTATAGGCCAGATAGATCTCGCCCACTTCTCCGTTCTGGTAAGCCTCCAGAACCTTCCTTCCGATAGCTGCCGCGTCGGCATAGGTCGGCTCCTCGATCACGTCGGAATAATCTGCCGCAAGCTCATAGTTTCTTCTGGTGAGGGCATCCCGCCCTTTTCGTCCGATGGAATAAAGCTTCGCATCCTCCGCTTCGATGCCGCCCATGACGGCCTTCACGATATTGGAGTTGTAGCCGCCCGCCAGACCTCTATTGGAGGTAATGGCGATGACTGCCTTCTTTTCCGAAGCTCCCTTTATGAGATAGCGGTGGCGCACATTCTGAGTATGGGCCAGGATGGAGCAGACGGTAGAGTAGGTCATGTCAAAGTAAGGCCTCGTATTCTCCGCCTTCGCTCTGGACTTCTGCAGCTTTACCGTAGACACCAGCTTCATGGCATTGGTGATCTGCTGCGTGCTCTGGATGCTGGCCTTTCTTCTCTTGATTTCGCGCATTGTCGCCATAGAATCACCTCAACTCAAACTGTCCCTTAAACTCGGAAACAGCTGCCGCAAGCTTCTCCTCCAGTTCCTCGGAAAGAACCTTCTCGCTACGGATTTTCTCCGGAATCTCCGGATATTTCGTATCGATAAACTCGAACAGCTCCTTCTCAAAACGAAGGACTTCAGTCACAGGAATATCCAGCAGATATTTCTTGGTGGCGGCATAAATGATAATTACCTGATACTCCACGCCCATGGGCTGATACTGGGGCTGCTTGAGAACCTCACGGATCCTCTCGCCCTGTGCCAGCTTCTCCTTGGTGTCCGCATCAAGCTCGGAGCCGAACTGGGAGAAGGCTGCCAGCTCACGGAACTGGGCCAGCTCCACACGGATGGGAGCAGAGATCTTCTTGATGGCCTTGATCTGTGCAGCGCCGCCCACCCGGGATACGGAAAGGCCTGCATTGATGGCGGGACGGAAGCCGGAGTTGAACATCTCGGTTTCCAGATAGATCTGGCCGTCGGTAATGGAAATAACGTTTGTCGGAATATAAGCCGATACGTCTCCTGCCTGGGTCTCTATGATGGGGAGGGCCGTTAAGGAACCGCCGCCCAGCTCATCGGAAAGCCTTGCAGCTCTCTCAAGAAGTCTGGAATGCAGGTAGAACACGTCACCGGGGTATGCTTCACGTCCCGGCGGTCTTCTCAGGAGCAGAGAAAGCGTACGGTATGCGGTGGCATGCTTGGACAAATCGTCGTATACCACCAGGACGTCCTTTCCTTCCTCCATCCATTCCTCGCCGATGGCGCAGCCCGCATAGGGGGCGATATACTGAAGGGGAGCCATCTCGCTGGCTGTAGCAGCCACAACGGTAGTGTAATCCATGGCGTTATGCTCTTCCAGAGTCTTAACGATGCCTGCGACTGTGGAAGCCTTCTGGCCGATGGCCACATAGATGCAGTAAACGCCTTTTCCCTTCTGATTGATAATGGTATCAATGGCGAGAGCCGTCTTTCCTGTCTGTCTGTCGCCGATAATCAGCTCACGCTGGCCTCTTCCGATGGGCACCATGGCGTCAATGGCCTTGATACCGGTCTGAAGCGGGGTATCCACTGATTTTCTTGTGATGACGCCGGGCGCCACACGTTCGATCTGACGGAATTTTTCCGTATGAATGGGGCCTTTGCCGTCGATGGGCTGACCCAGGGCATTGACTACACGCCCCAGCATCGCGTCGCCTACCGGCACCTCAACCACTCTGCCGGTGGTCTTCACCGTATCGCCCTCAGCAATGCTTCTCTGGCTGCCCAGAAGCACGGCACCTACATTGTCCTCCTCCAGATTGAGGACCATGCCGTAGACCTCTCCCGGAAATTCCAGAAGCTCGCCCTGCATTGCTTTTTCAAGGCCGTGAATACGCGCGATACCGTCTGCCACCTGGATAACCGTGCCCACATCGGACACTTCCAGCCGGGAGGCATATCTCTCAATCTGCTCTTTAATGACAGAGCTGATCTCTTCCGGTCTTAAATTCATGGAGCTTTCGCACCTTCCTTCTAAATTATTAACTCAGCTGAATTTTCATTAATTCCTTTTTCATTTCATAGAGCCTGGTTTTGATACTGCTGTCCACGACCCGGTCACCGATCCGGATCACCAGTCCGCCGATGAGACTTTCATCCACGGTGTACTCCGTCTCCAGGGACTCGTAGACAGTGGTTGCAAGAAGCCTGGCTTCAATCTGCTTCTTCTGTGCATCGGAAAGCTCCACCGCCGAAGTCACGTGGGCAAGTCCGATCTTTTTATACTCTTTCACCTTGGCGATGAAGTAGGAAAAAATCGCCTCCAGCTCGCTCTGACGCCCCTTTTCGATGACGATCCGCAAAAAGCCCATCATCTCCGGCGACAGCCTGTCCGCAAAGACATTCTCCACGACCTGCAGCTTTTCTTCCTTTAAAATATTCGGGTGATTGATCAGCCTGACAAGCTCCGGATTCTCCGAAAGCACCCGGCCGACAGCCTCTGTCTCCTCAAAAAGCCCGTCCACCTTTCCCGTGTCCAGAGCTGTCTCAAAGAGGGCTTCACCGTATGTTTTCGCAATCAGCTTTGCCATGTCTCATCACCTATTTCCTTTAACGTCCTCTCAATGAGCTCGTCCTGAACCTTTCCGTCAATGGACGCCGCCACAGCCTTGCCGGCCATCATGGACGCAATGGTAATCATCTCCTGCTTCATCTCGTCAAGAGCCTTCTTCTTCTCAAGCTCTGCCTCGCGGCCGGCTCTCTCAATGATGCGTGCGGATTCCGCCTTTGCCTCCTCCAGGATCTCTTCCTCTCTCTTCAGAGCCTTCTTCCTGGCTTCGGAAAGGATCGCTTCCGCTTCCTTATCGATATCCTTAAGCTTTGCCTCGTACTCCGTCTTTAACCCGGCTGCCGTTTCCTTATCCTTCGCGGCAGTGTCAAGGTCCGTCCGGATCCGTTCGGTACGCTTCTCCAGCATGGCTCTCGCCGGATTAAAAAGCAGATAGGACAAAGCAAAGAACAGGATAAATACATTGACGCCGGTAAAAAGCGCATCGTGAATCAGCTGAACGTCAAGTCCCAGGATTCTGTCATAGCTCTCGCCGGCAGCCACCAGCAAATTTCCTGCTGCCAAAATCGCTTCCAATGTTCCGCCTCCTTTCTTCCTTTTCTGTCAGGATCTATTTTTAGAAAGGCTTTACGAACATCAGAATGAATGCGACTACCAGACCGTAAAGACCGGTGGTCTCGGCAACAGCCTGTCCAAGAAGCATGGTCGTGGTAATATCCCCCTTTGCCCCGGGGTTGCGGCCTACTGCTGCAGCAGCATGTCCTGCTGCGATACCCTGACCAACACCAGGTCCGATACCGGCGATCATTGCCAGACCTGCACCGATTGCTGAGCAAGCATAAATTAAATCCTGTCCTGAAATTCCCATAGTAAATCCTCCTTCATATTTTGGTTCCTGTAACCTTTTGTTGATTTTCTACATTTTGTCGTCCACGTATACCATGGTCAGCATACAGAACACGTATGTCTGGATACACCCGGAAAACAGATCCAGATACGCATGCAGAAATGCCGGAATACCCAGCTTTGCAATGAAAATCGGTATGATTCCATACCACAGCGCCATTATGATGGTTCCGGCCAGCATATTGGCGAACAGACGCAATGACAATGAAATCGGTGTCGCGATCTCGCCGATCAGATTGATCGGAAAAAACAGCGGGATCGGCTCAAACAGCGCCTTGAAGTGTCCCATCTTCTGACATTTGATTCCGTTATACTGGATCATGCAGAAGGTAATGAGGCCCAGACAGAGGGTCACGCCGTAATCTGCCGTCGGTCCGCGGAGCCCCAGAAGGCCCGACAGATTGCAGATCAGAATAAACAGAAACAGCGTCCCGATATAATTCAGGAATTTTTTCGGCTGCTTCATATTGGTCGTAACCATTTTCCCAAGCATCTCCACGATCAGCTCCACCACATTCTGGAAGCCGGTGGGTACTTCCTTGGCCTTCTTCATGCAGCGATTGGCCGCAATGGCAAAGATCAGGATCACAATCGTTACGATCACCATGGCAACGTGAGTTGTCGTCAGCCACACGCTGTGTCCGAACAGCTTATAATTTACCAATCCATGTATGGCAAAATCCGCTTCACATAAAATCATTCTCATGCTCTCACCCCTTTCTTGTTAAAGTAGGTTGTGGAGCGGCTGCAATGCGCAGCCGCATTTATATCCTTCAGTCCCCGGAAGATTCACGGTCCGAATCCGCGTCCTTTCCGAAATGACAGAAAGCCTTGTGTACAAAGGGCCTCATATATACCCCCAGCTTCAGGGTAAAAAGGCCGGCCAGGATCGCCATCATGTTGAACCAGCCCGATTTCCAGGCCAGGACAAGCACGACTGCCCCCACGGCAACTCTGATCAGATACGCCCGAAAGGCATGGTTTTTCGCTGATTTCTCCTCCATCATATCGACAGAGGTCTCAAGCGTCACACTCATATGGAAAAAATATGCCGCCGCCATAAGAATTCCCAGAAGAAATCCGGACAGCACACCTCCCGAAAGCCCCCAGAAAATAAGAACCACAACGGTTCCCAAAAGCCCCCACAGTCCGATGCCGACAAGCACCTCGCGCACCACCTGACCGGTATATTTAATCATCCTTATCCCCCTCATCTCCCGGCGAAACTGCCTTCTTTGCCAGAAGATATGCGCTTCTGGCGCCGGCCAGAACCCCCAGAATCAAAAGGGGCAGTGTAAAGCAGGTGGAAAATTTTTTATCCAGCCACATTCCCAGCGCCACACAAAGGACGACCGGCGTCAGCATGGTAATTCCCAGCTGGCTCACCAGCGACAGACAGCGGACAAGCTCCCTGTGTTTTCTTTTCAAAAAACTCCTCCTTACACCTTGACCTCAAGCTTTCGCCCCGTGGCCTTATAAGGCTTAAGCTCCACGCCCGCCGACCGGAGCATCCGTTTGGAAGCCCGCACGGCAGCTGTATCGCCATACTTATCATCTGCATAAATGATGGTTTTAATTCCACATTGAATGATCGCCTTGGCGCATTCGTTGCAGGGAAAAAGAGTTACATAGATTTTACTGCCCTCCAGGCTTCCGCCCCTGTAGTTCAGGATGGCGTTCAGCTCGCTGTGGGTACTGTAAAAATACTTGGTCTCATAAGGGTCGTCCCCCTCCCGCTCCCACGGGAATGTATCGTCGGGACATCCCTTGGGGAATCCGTTGTACCCCATGGACAGGATCTTGTTGTCCTGGCTCACGATACAGGCTCCCACCTGTGTGCTGGGATCCTTGGAGCGCATGGCTGAAAGCTCCGCCACGCCCATAAAATACTCATCCCACGAAATATAATCCTGTCTTTTTCCTGACATTTCTGCCTCGCTTTCTTCCTGAAAAGACTCTCCCGGCAGGATCAATCCTCGATCTGGCTGATCCGTCTTGCATGACGCTCATCCCCGGAGAACGGCGTATTCAGGAATGTGTCGGTGATCTTGACCGCCAGCCCGGCCCCAAGCACCCGCGCTCCCATGGCCAGAATATTAGCATCATTGTGGAGCCTTGTGGCTTCTGCGGAAAAGCAGTCGGAGCAGAGTGCCGCGCGCACTCCCTTTATTTTATTGGCTGCGATGGAAATGCCGATCCCGGTCCCGCAGATCAGGATTCCCTTTTCGCATTCCCCGTCAGCCACTGCATGTCCCACCAGCTTGGCGTATACCGGATAATCCACAGCTTCTGTCCCGAAGCATCCGAAATCCTTATATTCCAGATGGTTTTTCTCCAGATAGGCGATAATCTCCTGCTTCAGTTCATATCCGCCATGGTCACAGCCCAATGCTATCATTGTCTTCTTCCTCCTTGAAAATAATTTCTGCTGCCACCTTCACCAGAAGGTCAATATGTTCATAGCATGCCCCATAATCCGCAAGACTGCCGCCGAGAGGTTCCTCAATGTCTCCCTCCTGGCCGGTGAATTCCCGCAGAGTAAAGATATTCGGCATTTCAGGGAACCGCTGCTTCACTTCCTGCTTTTCGCTTCTTGTCATGGTAAGCACCAGGGTTCCCGGTACAAAATCTGTTTTTTCCAGAGCCGTCGCCTCCTGGGAAAGAAGTGTCAGCTGATGGCTCTTTAAAATGGCCACCGCTTTCTGGTTGATGGGCTCCGGAAACAGCACCACCAGCCCTCTGGAGGCCACCTGGATCTCCCGCTCCCCGCGGATATCCTCAAATACGGCTGCCGCCATATTGCTGAGACAGGTATTATCCCTGCAGACAAAAATGACCTTTTTGACTCTTGCCATCTGCTTCACCCGCCTTTCTGTCCGTCAGACTTCCTTCTCTTCGCCGCACTGAACGACCCTCTGTCCTGCCGCCTTTAACAGGCGGTTCATAATGGCGCCGCTCAGGGCGTACCCGTCAAAGCTTTCCGAATAAATGCAGTCCACCTGCTCCTCGTCGAAGGCCCGAAGCACATCGTAAAGATTGTGCGCCACCGTCTCCGGATTTTCCCTTGAGCCTGCACACTTCTTCACCGGCGCATAGTATCTGTCCCGGGACTCCTCGGTACAGATGACTCCTGCCCTGAGGCCTGCCGCCTCTGCCTCTGCAAGAGCCTTCTCAATGGCCCTGCAGGCCGTCTCCACCGGTCCGCGAAACACGGTAAGCTCCGCCTTCGGCGCATAGTGGCGGTATTTCATCCCAGGCGCCTTTGGTCTTACATCCGGCGAAAGGCCGCCGAGGCTGGCTTTGTCCACAGCCACCGGCCCGATCACCTGCTCCAGCATGGCCTTTGTGATATACCCCGGCCGCAGGATCGTCGCCGTCCCCTCCGAAACATCGATGATCGTGGATTCCAGACCGATTCCCACCTCGCCGCCATCGACGATCATATCGATCCTTCCGTCCATGTCCTCCAGCACATGAGCCGCCTTTGTGGGACTCGGCCGTCCGGAGGTATTGGCACTGGGCGCTGCAATGGGAACTCCCGCTGCCCGGATGATGGCCCTCGCCACCGGATGCTCCGGCATCCGCACCGCCACGGTATCAAGACCGCCGGTCGTTCCGTGAGGCACCAGGTCTGTTTTTTTGAAGACCATGGTCATAGGACCCGGCCAGAAGGCTTCGGCAAGGGCAGCTGCCTCCGGTGGGATCTCCGACACCAGCGGATAAAGCTCCTCCATGGATGTGATATGAAGGATCAGCGGATTGTCCGAAGGACGTCCCTTCGCCGCATAGATCTTGGCAGCTGCCTCCGCACAAAGGCCATTGGCCCCAAGGCCGTATACCGTCTCCGTGGGAAAAGCCACAAGTCCCCCCTCGGCAAGCACTCTTCCCGCCTCGGCGATGGCCGCCTCATCCATATGAAGTTCGTCTATTTTAACCAGTTTTGTATTCATCATAACTTTAAGTATAGCATTATTGAGACAAAATGGAAAGAGACAGTTTGTAAAAGTTGTTTGAAATTATCTGGCGCTCAGATAGCTCAGGATCCCCTTTGCCAGCGCCTCCGCCACCTGGTCCTGATACGCGTCATCCTTCAGCCGTTCCGCCTCCTCCCAGTTGCTCAAAAAGCCGCACTCGGCGATCACGATGGGGCAGGAAACATGAAGCAGCATATAATACTCTCCATTTGCCTTGGGCGCCCGTTTTTTCTCGCTGCTTATGGTCTCATTAAACACGTTCTGGATCGCTTCCGCCAGCTTTTTTCCTTCCTCGGAATCCTTATAGTAAAAGACCTGCGCTCCCCGGACACCGCCGTCCCGGTAGCTGTTCTGGTGGATGCTGACCACAAAATCCGCGCCGCTCTCCTCGATCAGATTGCACCTTCTGTTTAAATCCGCCCGCTTCTTGTTCCCATCGGTGGATTTATAAAGGCCGTTCTCATCCTTTCGCGTCAGCACCACCTCCACCCCCTCAGCCTCCAGAAGCGCCTTCGTCTTCAGAGTGACCGACAGGTTGATGTCCTTTTCCAGTACTTTGTTGATACCGATCTTTCCCGGGTCATCTCCCCCATGGCCGGCGTCCAGTACCACCACCGGCGCCGTCTGGCCGGACACCTGGGCGCTTTCCTGCCACAGATGGGCCGCCGGGCCCGATAGGAGAAAGGCGGCCAGCAGAAGTCCCACCCCCATGATAAACTCCACACATTTTTTCAAAGGAATCTCTCCGGTTATTCCGTCATTTACAGTATATGTATTTGTTTCAATAAATAGAAAAGGAGGCTTCACCGTCTCCTGAAATCATAATTTCAGGACAGTGCAGCCTCCCGTGCGTTACTTTTTCACAGGATAAAGCTCCTCCACCACTTTTCCCTTCTCCAGCCGAAGGACTCTCTGATTCCTGCTCCCCCGGAACATGAGCGTCAGATCCTTCTCCGCCTCCACGAACCGACCATCCACCAGCACATCGATGCAGGAAAGCATCTCATCCGTCACCTCCGTATGCACCCGCCCTCCGGAAATCATGTCCACATCAATGAGATACCCGGAATAACACCAGATGTCCTTTTGAGGAAATACCTCCCGCACTCTTTTTAAAAGCTTCACCAGCTCCCGCTGGTTCTCCGGTTCAAAGGGCTCGCCGCCGAGAAGGGTAAGTCCCTGAATATAATCCGGCGCAAGAAGCGAAAGGACCTGTTGTTCCGTTTCCTTTGTATAGGGCTGTCCATAGTCAAAATCCCAGGTGTCCGGGTTGAAGCAGCCCTTACAGTGATTCCGGCAGCCCGATACAAACAGCGTCACCCGCACGCCGGGGCCGTCTGCAATGTCACATTCCTTGATATTTCCATAGTACATAATCCGTATCCCTCTTATCATAATATACCTGTACGGATTATTATAGCTTATCCGGCCGGCAAAAGCAAGGAATGTTACAGCATCTCCCCGGTCACGGCATTGACCCTCCCTATGATTCCATTATAATAGACCTCTTCCTTCTTTTCTCCATTCTCTTCTTCTGACCATCTGATATTTCCGTGGGCGACCCACACCGGCAGGATCTCATTTTCAGTATACAGAAAAGAGTCTTTCCAAGTATTCAACAGTTTGTAACAAATTGTAAACTTATTGTCGTACCTTTTCCCGGTACACTTTCTATGTTCATCTCTCCGTGATGAAATTCCAGGATCTGTCTGCAGATGGCCAGGCCCAGGCCGATCCCGTCCCTTCCCGTCCTAGACCGGTCCACCTTGTAAAAAGGCCGGCAGATCTTCCCGATCTCTTCCTCCGGAATTCCCTTTCCGAAGTCCCGAATAGAAATAAAGCCCGGCCTCAGCCCGATCTCAATTTTCTGGCCCGGCCGGGAGGCCTTTGCCCCGTTATCCAGCAGATTCTGAAACAGGCTGGTCAGAAGGTCCGTATCCCCGGACATCCGAAAATTCTCTTTTTCCTTCCACACAAAGGTAATCTCCGGCCATTTCCTCGCCACGGTCTTCCTGCTCTCCTCCAGAAGCTGTCCCACACTGCAATCCTCCACCTGAATGGAATTATTCTGGTAAAGGCCGGACAGCTCCATCATTTTTGCGGAAAGGTTTTTCAGATAGTTCGCCTGGTCATAAATGGTCTGGAGGGCCATTTTTCCGGTGTCTTCATCGATCTCCACGTGAAGAAGCATGTCGGTATAGCCGAGAACAGAGGTCATCGGGGAACGGATCTCGTGAGACAGGCTGCCGATCAGAAGCTTCTGTTGTTAATTGACCTCCTCCAGCTTTTCCTCCCGCTCCCGGATCCCCATCTTCATAATGGCAAAGGCCCTGGAAATATCGCCCAGCTCATCCTTCCCTCCGGTTTCGATGGTCCCGTCATAATTGCCTCTGCTCACCTCGTAGGCCGCCTGCTCCAGCGCCTTCAGGGGCCGCAGCAAAAACTTCATAAAAGCTGCGCTCACCAGCATGAGCAGGATCAGAAACAGGATCCAGATCGCAGCGAAGGTTCTCAAGAGTCCCCACATATCCTCGTAGACCACCGTCACATCCCGGAACCGGAACAGGTACGCATCCGCACTGACCCACGGCTCCCCGGCAGCCAGTACCAGGATTTTTGCGCCGCCGATGGTATGGATCCCAAAATCGATCTTCCCCTCCGCCGCCTGCCCTGCAAAGGTCTCATATTCCACCCCGAACCGGGGAGAATGGTCGCAGATGATCTCCGAAGCATTCTACAGAATACAATCCTCAAACAGATCATTTTCAAAGATCTCTCCGAGGATCCGTTTATTGTACATTTCCGGCCTTTCCGCCTCTCCCGCGCTGATCTCATAGACCTCCCGCAAAATGTACTCCATTCCCTCGAAGGAGGTGATCTCCTCCTCCGTCAGTCTGGAAAGCTGTCGGTCCAGATACCGGTTCCCCAGCCGGAAGCAGCAAAATGCGCCGCAGACCAGCAGCGCACCGCAGACAACCAGCATGATTTTATGATACAGCTTCATTTCATACCCTCCAGACGATACCCAATCCGCGAGACGGTCCGGATCAGATCCGGGCATTCCAGTTTTTTTCTGAGCCTGCCGATGTGCACATCCACGGTACGGGTCTCCCCCATAAAGGTCTCTCCCCATACCTCCTTCAAAAGCTGTTCCCTGGTAAACGTCATCTTCGGATTTTTGGCAAACAACACCAACAGTTCATATTCCATGGGCTTTAAGAAGATCTCCTGCTTTCCCTTCCATACCGTTCTCCGGTCCAGATCAATTTTTATCTCCCCTGCTGTCAGAACCGTTTCCCTTCTCCCGTTTCTTGCCAGCACCTTTTCCACCCGCACAAGAAGCTCCAGAATTTCAAAGTGCTTCACAATATAATCCTCGGCGCCGCTTTTTAACCCGGCCACCTTCAAATTGATTTCCAGAAGATTTGCGATCGCAGAATCATCCTCCACGATCAGAATCCGGCTGCTCATCCGTCTGTCCCTCCCGATTCTTTTCGTGTCAGTGCACAAAGCCCGGAACACTGACGTTACTTTATTATAACATGACAGGGAGTGTTGCAGAATGACCTAAAATCTGAACGATTGTAGGTCAGGAGCAACGCTCCTTCGTTTTTAGCTCAGAAACCCCGGCTCAGATATCATTTTGGGATATCTCGGCCGGGGTTTGGC
>NZ_JASGBQ010000023.1 GCF_030053595.1 Fusibacillus kribbianus | reverse complement strand
TTTGCGTGTAGCTGTCATAACCTATCCTCCGTAATTGTAGTGAAATAGTCTAACTATCTTTCATTTACAATTATAGAGGAATCCAGGAGATAAGAAAATCCGCAGGAATATTTGGCGCTTACGTTGAAAAATGTTCCAAGCATAAAACCGCCCCGGTTATTTCTCTCAGATATGTTTGATTCCTTACACATCTGTCGGCGAGATACCGGGACGGTTTTCCTGTTTTTTCGTTCGTGAAAAGCCTGTTGTAATTGTTCTAAACCTGTAATATAATTGATTTAATTCGGCGGCCGCCAGTTTGTAAACCGCCCCAAAACCATCTATCAAAACACAGGAGGTCTCACATGTCCACAGCTTTACTTGATTCCTTCCAGCTGATCGTTGCTGGCTATCTTCTCTATATCGCAATTAAAGGCAATGGCCAGATGTACCGCTTCGGCAACCTGAGCGAAGCAGACCAGGCCGCCGTCCATAAACCACTGCGAATTCTGTATGCCATCGGAGGCGTTATTGCACTGGCAGAATTTGGGATCGCCTCTCTTAAGTCTTCTATGTTTACCATCGTCTCAACAGAAGCAGGTTCATCTATTACCCAAAATTTTTCCATCTCAGGCTTTTCTTTTCTGACCTACGATCTTTTGGGTATCATCAGCACAGTTCTGAACGTTTGCCTGATCCTTTTATTGATGGGGATCTTTATCTGGCTCTACCGCAAAGGCCCCCGCGATCAGAAGGCGTAAAACTGCCGTGACCGGATTCTGTAGTGAGAGCTTATGGCCCGGTTTACTCTCTTCCCAGAGTTTTCCTTTCTGCACCGGCCATAAAATCCAGCACCTGCGCTTCCGACTGAATGTGCAGGTGAGCTCCCAGCCCCTGGGAATTGAGTGCACCTGCGCCGCAGGCAAATTCCGCACAGGCCTCGGGCTCCATGCCCTTCAGCAGAGAGTGGATGAAAGCCGCCACAAAATTATCGCCACAGCCCGTTGTGTCGACGGGCTCCACCCGGTAGGGATCCGTAAAGAATCTCTTTTCTGCATTCTTGAAAAAGCAGCCGTCGCCGCCCATTTTTAAGACCACATTTTTCACTCCTGCCGACAGGAAATAGTCGGCAATTTTGTCCGGATCCGTTTCCCCTGTCACATATACCGCCTCATCATAGCTGGGCATCAGATAATCGGTGTAGGGATAGACCTTCTCCACCGCTTTCGGCCCCTTTCTGTCGCTGTCGTTGTTCATATCTGCCACGGTGATGGCTCCGCTCTCCTGGGCTTTCTTAAAAATCACCTCGATACCGTCGGTGTCCAGTTCTCCCAATGCAAACAGACTGCCTGCTGTAACCACTTTTGTCTTCTCAAATACAGACAGATCAATATCTGACATTTTCAAAGTGAAATTGTGCCCTGGCCCATCAAAGAAGGTATGGTTTCCGTCCGGTCCGATAATGACGATGGCCGTAAAGGTACGGCAGTCATCGGGGCGCACCAGAAGAGAAGTATCTACTCCCTGCCTTACCAGGTCCCCATAGATCATATCGCCCACATCCTTCTTATCCAGCCTCGTAAGAAGCGCACAGCGGTTTCCGTACTTTGCCAGCATGGACGCCTCATTGACTGCGTCGCCGCCGGAGGCAAACAGAATCTCGTCGGCCATAAAAGTATCCTTCTCGGAGGTCAGTGCATCCGAAGGGATATTCGTAACTAAAATATCCTGTACGATCTGTCCGATACAAATGACATCATATTCTTTGTTCTGCATATTCACGATCAAATCCCCACTTTCTATCCTCTTTTTGCCAGCGCCACTTAATAGGCTCAATACGGATCACGCCGTTTGCCCTCTGTGGACTGGCACTGCTTTCATTGTAACGCTCAGACGGCTTTCCCGCAACTTGAAAATCAATTGCTTTTCCCATTCTCAACGACGGCCCGGTAATGTTCCGGATCGGTCGCTCCCTCCGTGCTGAAACAGAGAACGACAGATTCCTCGTTAAGCTTCAAAGCCTCTTTATCTTCTGCCAGCTCCGGATCTTTCATAAGAGCTGACAGCACACCGGGTCCTACGGCGCCGGATTCACCGGAAATGATCCTTTTGTCCCCAGGGAGCGGCTTCCCCAGAAGTCTCATTCCATCGGCCGCATAACAGTCATGACAGGAAATAAACGCATATGCGTGATCCCGCAGAATGGGCCATGCCAGGGCAGACGGTTCCCCGCAGGCAAGACCGGCCATCATGGTATCCATTTTTCCGGTGACCGCTACCGGTTTCCCTTCCCCTTTCCTGATTGACCGGAAGAAGCAGTCCGCCTTCTTCGGCTCCACGATCACGATAACCGGTGGCTGTTCCCGGTATACGTTCAGAAAAAAGGCTGCCACAGCAGCCGCCATGGATCCAACTCCCGCCTGAAGGAATATATGAGTCGGTCTGGTTTTCCGCCTCGTTCCGAATGCCTCCAGTTCTTCATACGCTTCCAGCGCCATGGTGAGATACCCTTTCATGATCAGCTTCGGAATGCGCTCGTAGCCATCCCAGGCCGTATCCTGCACGAGAATCCATCCCTCCTCTTTCTCCTTAGAGGCAGCCAGACGAACTGCGTCATCATAGTTTAAATCTGTGATATACGCGTCCGCTCCCTCTGCAAGGATATTGTGTAAACGGCTTTTCGCTGTTCCTTCCGGCAGATAAACGACCGCTTTCTGGCCCATCTGACGCGCCATCCAGGCGACTCCTCTCCCGTGATTGCCGTCAGTCGCTGTAACAAAGGTATGCTTCTCGCCGGGCATCCAGTCCTTTGCTGCAGTACCCATGGCAAAGGAGGCCCCCAGTGCCTTAAAGGCATTCAGTCCGAAGCGGGAGGACTCATCCTTCACATAGAGCCCGCTGATCCCCAGCTTCTCCGCCTGACCCGCAAGCGGCACAAGAGGCGTTGGTCTGTAGCCTGAAAGAGTCTCATGAAAGCTTCTCACCTCTCTGGCTGCGGCTTCATTCCATAGGCTCAGATCGGTCTTCTTTGACGCCTGATGCGTATTACGTATCATCTCAAAACGATCGTCCATGTTACCTCCTTTTTCCGAAAAACTGCTTCTTATATTGAAGATAAGCATAGCAAAAAAAGAGCATCCTGTAAATGCAAAAGAAGAGCGCTTCTGCGCTCTTCTTCATAAATTCTGTTGGAATGATAAAGCTTATACCAGCTCGATGAGCACTTCCATGGCTGCATCGCCTTTTCTCTGGCCAATCTTTACGATTCTGGTGTAGCCGCCCTTGCGGTCAACATATTTGGGAGCGATCTCCTCAAACAGTTTCTTGGGCATATCTACAGCCTTGGTGTTCTTCTTGCGTCCGGCAACTTCCTTGGGAACCTCAGTCACAGGATAAAGAACCTCAAGCATCTTGCGACGTGCGTGCAGTCTGCTGGGCATATCCTTCTTGATGGTCTTCTGGATCTCATCGTATACGGTAACCTTCTTGCCGTCTACAACTTCCTTTACTCTCTTGCCGTCTTTGTCTTTTCTTGCCACCTTTGCAGTAACGGTAACCTCTTCGAAGTTATCCTTTTCCTTTACTGCCAGAGCGATCAGGCCTTCAGCGATCTTGCGGATCTCTTTAGCCTTAGCCTCTGTGGTAACGATCTTGCCATTGTAGAGAAGATTGGTCACCTGATTTCTCAGGAGAGCCTTTCTCTGGCTGGAAGTTCTTCCAAGCTTTCTATAACCTGCCATGATATTCTTTCCTCCATTTGTGGAACAGGCGGCCACGCATCTTCGGGCTTACTGACCGTCTGCTTTCAATTCCATAATGTGTTGTTTTTATTCGTCGCTGGGATTCAGCTCCAAACCAAGCTCCTTGAGCTTGCTCAGAACTTCTTCCAGGGACTTGCGGCCCAGGTTTCTGACCTTCATCATATCCTCAGATGTGCGGTTGGTCAATTCCTCTACGGTATTGATGCCGGCACGCTTCAGACAGTTGTAGGAACGAACAGACAGCTCCAGCTCGTCAATGTTCATTTCCAGTACCTTTTCCTTCTCATTGTCTTCCTTCTCCACCATAACTTCTGCAGTCTTGGCGTTCTCAGACAGATCAATGAACAGGTTCAGATGCTCACTCAGTACCTTTGCCGCGAGGCTTACAGCCTCATCGGGAGCCAGGGTGCCGTTTGTATAAACATCCAGAGTCAGCTTATCGAAATCGGTAATCTGACCTACACGGGTATTCTCAACAGACAGATTCACACGCTCAATGGGAGTGTAAATGGAGTCGATTGCGATCACACCGATGGGCAAATCCTCGCTCTTATTTTTATCTGCGCTCACATAGCCGCGTCCCTTTGTAATGGTCAGCTCCATGTAAAGCTTACAGTCGCTGCCGCCGCTTAAGGTGGCAATCACCTGGTCAGGATTGATGATCTCAATGTCCTGATCAGCCTGAATATCTGCGCCGGTCACAACACCCTCGCCTTCGAACTCAATGTAAGCAACCTTGGGCTCGTTTGTCTCGCTGGTATTTTTGATGGCCAGATTCTTCAGATTCATAATGATCTCAGTCACATCCTCCTTGACACCGGGAATGGAACTGAACTCATGAAGCACGCCGTCAATCTTCACCTGGCTGATGGCTGCTCCGGGCAATGAGGAGAGCATGATTCTCCTCAGTGAATTTCCCAGAGTGGTGCCATAACCACGCTCCAGAGGCTCAACGACGAATCTTCCATACTTTTTATCTTCTGAAATCTCTGCTATTTCGATATTGGGTTTTTCAAAATCGAACATTGATTAAGCCCTCCTTTTGGGTAATTAATCTGAGGGCCGAAAAAAGCTTCGGACACTCCTTATGCCTTAAGGATTATTTGGAGTACAACTCGACGATAAGCATCTCGTTTACGGGAACGTCGATCATCTCTCTTGTGGGCAGCTGCTTTACAGTTGCGGACAGGTTCTCCTGATCAACATCCAGCCATTCGGGAACCAGTCTGCCGCCGGTCACTTCCAGAACATCCTTGTATCTCTGGGAATCTTTCACTTTCTCTTTAATCGTGATCACATCGCCGGCTTTTACCAGATAAGAAGGAATGTTTACGCACTTGCCGTTTACAAGAACGTGCTTGTGGTCAACGATCTGTCTTGTCTCTTTTCTGGTTCTTCCGAAACCAGCACGGAACAGTACATTGTCCAGTCTGGATTCCAGCATGATCATCAGGTTCTCACCAACCATGCCTCTCATCTTGGAAGCCTTTGCATAATAATTTCTGAAGGGCTTCTCCAATACACCGTAGATGAATTTTGCTTTCTGCTTCTCACGAAGCTGAAGAGCATACTCACTCATCTTTCTGTTGGCTCTCTTTAATTCTCTGTTGGATTTCTTATCTATTCCTAAATAAATCGGGTCAAGTCCAAGGGACCTGCATCTTTTAAGAACAGGAACTCTATCTACTGCCACTTTTCTGCACCTCCTAATTAAACTCTTCTACGCTTGGGCGGACGACATCCATTATGGGGAACCGGAGTTACGTCTTTAATGCTGGTTACTTCCAGACCGCATGCCTGCAGTGCACGGATCGCAGCTTCACGTCCTGAGCCGGGGCCCTTTACCATAACATCAACGGATTTAAGTCCATGTACCAGAGCTGCCTTTGTAGCAGTTTCTGCAGCCATCTGAGCTGCATATGGAGTAGATTTCCTTGAACCTCTAAATCCCAGACCGCCTGCACTAGCCCATGACAGAGCATTGCCCTGTGTATCTGTTAACGTAACGATGGTATTGTTAAAAGATGACTGGATGTGCGCTTGTCCGCGTTCAACGTTTTTCTTAACACGCTTTTTTGTCACTTTCTTTGCAGTGGACACTTTTTTAGCCATTTTAAACTAACCTACTTTCTTCTACTTGTTTACCTGTTACTTAATCAATGCTGCACATTGATGATAATAATGCCAATGCATTATTCGTCCGCAATGCCAGTTCAAAAAACTGACGTTTTTTGAACACATGGCTGTCGCCATATGTGTCATCCGGTCCCGATCGTCCGGTACGCAAGCGTCCCGTTCGCTCTGTCCCGTCTGCCTCGCATTGCTCGTAGCTTAATGATTATTTCTTCTTATTAGCTACTGTCTTCTTCGGGCCTTTTCTTGTTCTGGCATTGGTCTTTGTTTTCTGACCACGAACAGGCAGACCTTTTCTATGACGAATTCCTCTGTAGCAGCCAATTTCCTGTAATCTCTTGATATTCATTGCCACTTCACGACGCAGATCGCCTTCTACAAGCTGATGGTCTGCTTCAATGGCAGCTGCGATTCTCTTAACTTCATCGTCAGTTAAGTCACGCACGCGGGTATCAGGATTTACATTGGCCTCGGCGAGGAGACGGTTGGAACTAGCCCTACCGATTCCATAGATATAAGTCAATCCGATTTCAATGCGCTTTTCTCTCGGTAAATCGACACCTGAAATACGAGCCATGAGTATTGTACCTCCATTATTATTTTTACTGCCGGTGTTTCTTTCGCTGTCTGCACAGCATTTTGCATTTTTTATTTTTAATCATCATGAACAACTCTGCCGGGTGTGTTCACAATGCAGCCGCATGAATCAAGCGCGCACTGGCGCTGTAAATAAAACAGCCCGCAGGAATCAACCCTGACGCTGCTTATGCTTCGGATTCTCGCAGATGATCCGGATGCTGCCTTTTCTCTTGATAACCTTGCATTTTTCGCAAATCGGTTTTACAGATGACCTAACTTTCACAGGTTTACTCTCCTTTCCCAAAAAAGTCCGCATATCATTATAGCACTTACCCTTCATAAAAGCAAGTGTTTCTATGGGATTTTTTTCATTGGTTCCTCAATGTCATTTGTCTCTCCAGATGATCCTTCCCTTTGACAGATCATAGGGAGAAAGCTCCAGGGTTACCTTGTCGCCCGGTAAAATTCTGATGTAGTTCATGCGGAGCTTTCCGCTGATATGTGCTAACACCTGATGTCCGTTTTCCAATTCTACCTGGAACATGGCATTGGGCAGCTTTTCAATTACGGTTCCTTCGATTTCAATAACGTCACTCTTGGACATCCCGTTACCTCCTACTTGGTGGGGACCTTGGCCGTTTGCAGCTTAATGGCCCGTTTTACGTCTTCATTTCTGACCGGCTTTGTACCTTCGGAAAACAGCATTCTGAGATCTGTCTGTGCAGGAACAAATTTCAGATGTTTTTTCTGCTTTCTTCTGGGCTTGTCAAGGGTCCGCGTCTTTCCGTCGGCAAGAAGGTATTTTCCTTCCTCATATCCGACGATTATATACAGCTTTTCTTTGTCATGGCCGGCCGTTGCGATGGCGAATCCGCCGATTTCCTTCCTCATATCCGGCACCGCCTACAAAGACAGGATTTCCGGCTCACCTTCTGTGATGAGGATCGTGTTTTCATAATGGGCCGACAGGGAACCATCGTCGGTCACTACTGTCCATTCATCATCGCTCCAGGCCACATCATAGCGTCCCATATTGACCATGGGTTCAATTGCAAGGGTCATACCGGGGCGGAGCTTGATGCCTCTTCGTCCCATATCGAAATTGGGAATTTCCGGGGACTCATGCATTTCCGTTCCGATTCCGTGTCCCACCAGATCTCTGACCACGCCATACCCAAACTGTTCACAGTATTTCTGGATCGCAGTTCCAATGTCATTGAGATGATTGCCCGCTTTTGCGAATTTAATACCTTCAAAAAAGCTTTGCCTTGTCACCTCGATGAGCTGTGCTGCTTCCCTGCTGATTTCTCCGATCCCGTATGTTCTGGCCGCGTCTGACTGATAGCCCTTGTAGATCAGACCGGTGTCCAGACTGACAATGTCGCCCTCATGGATCACCCGCTTTTTACTGGGGATCCCGTGAACGACCTCATCGTTGATGGATACGCACACCGATGCGGGAAAACCGTTGTAGTTCAGGAACGAAGGAGTACATCCGTAGCTTCGGATAATTTCCTCACAGATCCTGTCGATCTCCTTGGTCGTCATACCTGCACGGAGCGCTTTTTCAAGTTCCAGATGGGTTTTGGCAAGGAGTCGTCCGGCCTCTCTCATCAGTTCGATTTCTCTTTCTGATTTGATCGTAACTGCCACTTTTATTCTCCTAATATCTTGCAGATGTCAGCAAAGACATCGTCCATGTCCATTGTTCCGTCTACCTCTTTGAGGCAACCCTGCTTCTCATAATAATCAATGAGGGGCTGTGTCTGCTCGTGGTATACAGAAAGACGCTTTGTCACGGTCTCCGGCTTGTCGTCATCTCTCAGAATAAGAGCCTCACCGCAGACATCGCATACGCCCTCCTTCCTGGTGGGAGCGTGAACAATGTGATAGGTAGCTCCGCAGCCGACACATGCTCTTCTGCCGGACATCCGGTTTACAATATTCTCATCGGGTACTTCTACATTGATCGCATAATCAATCTTCTGTCCCATGGAGAGAAGCACTGCATCCAGGCTTTCGGCCTGAGGAATGGTTCTGGGGAAGCCATCCAGAACATAGCCCTTCTCACAATCCGGCTGCTTTACCCTGTCAGCCACCAGGTCGACTACCAGCTCGTCGGGAACCAGAGCACCCTGATCCATATAAGCCTTCGCCTTTTTTCCAAGCTCCGTGCCGTTCTTAATGTTGGCGCGGAAGATATCACCTGTGGAAATGTGGGGAATCTGATACCTGTCGGCGATTTTCTTTGCCTGGGTTCCTTTTCCTGCCCCAGGTGCCCCTAACATAATCAGTCTCATAATCCATCCTCCGGTTGATTTCCGGGAGGCCTGACCCCCGGATACGAAAACAACGAGTAAAGTCAGGTTGACCGGCACAGGAAACCTTCGTTTCCCCTGCCGGAACCGTTTATTTGAATCGAATTTAGTCGTTTAAGAAGCCCTTGTAATACCGTACCAGCATCTGGGATTCGATCTGCTTCAGCGTCTCAAGGATAACACCTACGATAATGATGATGGAGGTGCCTCCGAAGGAGAGCTGGCCGATGTTGAAGATACCGGAGAACAGAATCGGGATAACAGCCACAATCGTGAGACCGACAGCGCCGATAAACACAATATAATTGAGAATTCTGTTCAGGTAATCCGAGGTAGGACGTCCCGGACGGATACCGGGGATAAAGCCGCCCTGCTTCTTCATGTTGTCCGCAATCTCAATCGGGTTAAAGGTGATTGAGGTGTAGAAATATGCAAAGGCTACGATCAGACCGATATAGATCAGAAGACCAATGCTCAAAATAGGATCGGACGGTTTGCACCAGTTGGAGGAGGAAAGAGCCAGAAGGATCCGGCCTCCCACTGTGGAATAATCCACGCTGAAGAACTGTGCGATCACTACCGGGAAGGACATCAGTGAGGATGCGAAGATGACCGGGATCACACCGGCGGTGTTCACCTTCAGGGGAATGTTGCTGGACTGTCCGCCAACATATCTTCTTCCCTGCATCTTCTTTGCATACTGTACGGGGATCCTTCTCTCACCGCCCTGAAGCAATACGACAAATGCGATCATTGCCAGAATCACTGCCAGGATGATGACTGCAGAAAGAGCAGCCTTTGCTACAGAGGTCCCTGCCATGAACCGCTCGTAAAGAGACATAAAGTCATCGGGCAGTCCGGACAGGATATTGATAAGCAGGATAATGGAAATACCGTTTCCAACACCCTTTTCGGTAATTCTCTCCCCCAGCCACATAAGCACTGCACTGCCGGCAGTCATGGTCATGATCACCACGATGGCATTGTACCATGTGAAGTTGATCAGCATACCGGAGTTGCCGAAGCCAATGGTCATAGCTGTGGATTCGATCAGAGCCAGGCCGACCGTCACGTATCTGGTGAGCTTGGCAATGAACTTTCTCCCCTCTTCACCTTCCTTATGCATCTCTTCCAGCTTCGGAATTGCAATGGTCAGAAGCTGCATGATAATGGAGGATGTGATGTAAGGGGTAATGCTCAATGCAAATACAGAGAGCTTCGTAAAGGAGCCGCCGGTCATAGCGTTGAAGAAATTGAACGCTGTGCCGGACTGACTTGCAAACCAGTCGGCAAAATACGCCGTGTTAACACCCGGAATCGGTATATGAGCACCAATTCTCACTACAATTAAAATGAAGAATGTGAACAGGATTTTCTTTCTCACTTCTTTAATTTTAAACGCATTCTGGAGTGTTTTCCACATATTAGATCACCTCTGCACTTCCACCAGCAGCTTCAATTTTTGCTTTTGCACCCTCACTGAATGCGTTCACCTTAACCGTAAGCTTTTTGGTTAACTCACCATTTCCGAGGATCTTAACGCCATCTCTGGGGTTCTTTACGATACCGCTTTCGATGAGAGTCTCAACGGTAACTACGGTATCATTATCGAATCTCTCAAGAGCATCTACGTTAATGCCTACGATCACCTTGGAATTTCTGTTTGTGAAGCCTCTCTTAGGAAGTCTTCTGTATAAAGGCATCTGACCGCCTTCAAAACCGGGTCTGGGAGCGCCGGAACGAGCCTTCTGGCCCTTGTGTCCCTTACCTGCAGTCTTTCCGTTTCCTGAACCGTGTCCACGGCCTCTGCGGAACGCATCGCTGTGCTTGGAGCCCTCAGCGGGTCTTAAGTTTGATAATTCCATCTTGTTGCACCTCCTTCTCGTTAGACTTCTTCTACTTTCACCAAGTGCTTAACCTGCCAGATCATACCTCTGACAGCTTCATTGTCAGGAAGCTCAACTGTTTTCTGAAGCTTGGTAAGGCCAAGGGCTTCCACAGTTTTTCTGTGCTTCGGAACAGCACCGATGGGAGATTTTACCAGCGTAACTTTTAATTTCTCTGCCATTTTCGTTTCCTCCTTTAGCCAATCAGCTCTTCCACAGCCTTGCCGCGGTTCTTGGCAACTTCTTCAGGAGTCTTAAGGCTCTTGAGGCCCTCAAGGGTAGCAAGAACAACGTTCTGCTTGTTGTTGGAGCCCAGGGACTTGGTCCTGATATTCTTGATTCCTGCCATCTCCAGCACGTTACGTGCAGGACCGCCGGCGATAACACCGGTACCTTCAGGAGCTCTCTTCAGAAGCACACATGCGCTGCCGAACTTGCCGATGAAGTCATGGGGAATGCTCTTATTTTCGTCAACGGGAATCTCGATCATGTTCTTGATGGCATCTTCTTTACCCTTGCGGATTGCCTCAGGAATTTCTGCAGCCTTGCCCATGCCGGCTCCCACATGTCCGTTGCCGTCTCCGACAACTACCAGTGCGGAAAAGCGCATTGTACGTCCGCCTTTAACGGTTTTGGATACACGCTTAATCGCAACTACCTTATCGCTGAGCTCTAACTGGCTGGCGTCAATAATTGTACGTTTCATGTGTTCTCCTCCTCAATTAGAATTCCAGACCAGCTTCACGAGCCGCATCTGCTAACGCTTTGATCTTGCCCTGATAGATGAAACCGCCTCTGTCGAAAACAACAGTGGTAATTCCCTTTTCCAGAGCCTTCTTTGCGATTACTGTTCCCAGATGAGCAGCAGCTTCCACATTGTTCGTCTTGCTAAGCTCAGCCTTTACATCCTTCTGCAGAGTGGATGCGGATACCAGCGTGTTGCCAACCGTATCGTCGATGATCTGAGCGTACATATGATTATTGCTTCTAAACACACAAAGACGCGGTCTCTCAGCGGTGCCGCTGAAACGATTGCGGATTTTTCTATGTTTATTACGACGGATTTCCGTTCTTGATTCCTTGCTAATCATTCTTGTCACTCCTCCTATTTATTATTTCTTACCGGTCTTTCCAACCTTACGTCTGATTACCTCATCAGCATACTTGATGCCCTTGCCCTTATAAGGCTCAGGACGTCTCTTGTCTCTGATCTCGGCAGCAAACTGGCCGACTTTCTCTTTGTCGATACCCTTTACGATGATTTTGTTCTGGCCTTCCACTACGGACTCCAGACCATCGGGATCTTCCATTTCAACCGGATGGGAGTAACCCAGGGAAAGAATCAGCTTCTTGCCCTGCTTCTGAGCTCTGTAACCAACACCGTTTACTTCCAGTACCTTCTGGTATCCTTCCGTAACACCGTGTACAATGTTGGCAAGCAGGCTTCTGGTCAAACCATGTAAGGATTTCATTTTCTTTAAATCGTTGGGTCTTGTTACAACGATATGGCCATCTTCCAGCTTAATATCCATTTCAGCGGGAAGCACTCTCTCCAGAGTTCCCTTGGGGCCTTTAACTGATACCTTGTTATTTTCTGCAATATCGACTGTTACACCAGCCGGTACCGCGATTGGCATTCTACCTATACGTGACATGCCCGTACCTCCTTAAATAATAGTTAATAGTTTTGTTTAACAGTCCTGAGCAGCCGGAAAATGAAAAACAGACGCGCAGATCCATCTGCAGGCGGATGATTTTTCATTTTCGGATGAGCACTCTGAACGGTTACATACTGTTAATCGCGCGAGCGGACAGTCTAAGGTGACTGTTCACTCTTCACTATTAACATGAATAAGCGTAATTCCGGCTCGTTTTCGCTAAGTTGCTTTCGGGTATGTTCGCTCCACTAACCTCGCACTTCGCCTGACGGCTTGTGCTCGCTAAGGGTCGCGAACGGCCTCGCACTAAGCTCAAACTTCGCCTCCGGCTCGTTTTCGCTAAGTTGCTTTCGGCCTACCAAACGAATGCTAAAACTTCGCCGCCTACGTTCATCTCTCTGGCCTTCTTGTCGGTCATAACACCCTGGTTTGTGGAGATGATCGCAATTCCGAGTCCGCCGAGAACCTTGGGAAGATCCTCTTTGCCGGCGTATACACGCAGACCGGGCTTGGAGATTCTCTTTAATCCGGTAATGATCTTTTCATTCTTGTCCTTGCCGTATTTCAGGGTAACACGGATGGTCTTGAAAGCACCGTCCTCTAACAGGTCATACTTTGCAATGTAACCTTCGTCAACCAGAATATCGGCAATCGCCAGTTTCATCTTTGATGCAGGAATATCTACTGTATCATGTTTTGCAGTATTTGCATTACGGATTCTTGTAAGCATATCTGCAATGGGATCGCTCATAGTCATTTTTTTTGCCTCCTTATTGTTATTTGCATCAGTGATTTGGAGTTGTCGCCACTAAGCTCAAACTTCGCCTCCGGCTCGTTTTCGCTAAGTTGCTTTCGGGTATGTTCGCTCCACTAACCTCGCACTGCGCCTGACGACTTGTGCTCGCTAAGGGTCGCGAACGGCCTCGCACTAAGCTCAAACTTCGCCTCCGGCTCGTTTTCGCTAAGTTGCTTTCGGCCTACCAGCTGGCTTTCTTAACTCCGGGAATCTGTCCTTTATATGCTAATTCACGGAAGCAAATTCTGCAAATTCCGTATTTTCTCAGGTACGCATGGGGACGTCCGCAGATTCTGCAGCGGCTGTATTCTCTGGTGGAGAACTTGGCCGGTCTCTGCTGTTTAATCTTCATTGAAGTCTTTGCCATTTGATTTTCCTCCTAATTATTTCGCAAAAGGCATATTGAATAATCTCAAAAGTTCACGGGCTTCCTCATCGGTCTTTGCAGTTGTAACAAAGATGATGTCCATACCTCTTACCTTATCAACCTTATCGTATTCAATCTCAGGGAAAATCAGCTGCTCCTTGATACCGAGCGCATAGTTTCCTCTGCCGTCGAACGCATTGGGGTTCACACCGCGGAAGTCACGTACACGGGGCAGTGCCAGGTTTACAAGACGGTCAACGAACTCATACATCTTCTCGCCGCGAAGAGTAACCTTGCAGCCGATGGCCATCCCCTCTCTGATCTTGAAGTTTGCAACAGACTTCTTGGCCTTTGTAAGAACAGCCTTCTGTCCGGTGATGGTCTCCATATCCTTAACAGCTGTATCAAGAATCTTGGCATTTTCCTTGGCTTCGCCAACGCCCATGTTGATGACAACCTTCTCGAGCTTCGGAATTTCCATTACGTTCTTGTAGCCGAATTTCTTCACCATAGCGTCTTTGATCTCGCTATTGTATAACTCCTTTAATCTACTCACTTTCCTGACCTCCTTTCTGATTAGTCGATTACTTCACCGGTAGACTTGGCAACACGGACCTTCTTTCCGTCCTTCTCGGTAAAACCGATTCTGGTTACCTTGCCATTGTGAAGATACATAACGTTGGAAGCGTCAATGGCACCTTCCATGTTAACGATACCGCCCTGCTGATTCTGAGCGCTGGGCTTTGTATGCTTTGTCAGCATATTCACGCCCTCAACGATCACGCGGCCATTCACATGGTCAACCTTGATAACCTTGCCTTCCTTATCCTTATCCTTGCCGGCGATAACTTTGACCATATCGCCTTTCTTAATCTTCATAGTTGCCATTTTTTCGCCCCTCCTTATAATACTTCGGGAGCCAGGGAAACAATCTTCATAAACTGCTTCTCACGGAGCTCTCTTGCCACAGGCCCAAAAATACGGGTTCCTCTGGGGGTCTTGTCATCTCTGATGATGACAGCAGCATTTTCGTCGAAACGGATATAGGAACCGTCCTTACGGCGGGTGCTGTTTACGGTACGTACAACTACGGCCTTCACGACATCACCCTTCTTTACAACACCGCCAGGTGTTGCATCTTTAACCGAAGCAACGATTACATCGCCAATACTTGCATATCTTCTGGTGGAACCGCCCATTACACGGATGCAAAGGAGCTCTTTGGCGCCGGTATTGTCAGCCACCTTCAGTCTTGTTTCCTGCTGAATCATGTTAATTCTCCTTTCAGTCGGATGAAAAGCTTATTTCGCCTTTTCGATGATCTCGACAAGTCTCCATCTCTTATCCTTGGACAAAGGTCTCGTTTCCATTACTTTAACAGTATCGCCGATTGCGCACTCATTGTTCTCATCATGTGCCTTCAGCTTGTAGGTTCTCTTTACGATTTTACCGTATAAAGGATGTTTTACATGGTCCTCAATTGCAACTACGATAGTCTTTTCCATCTTGTCGCTTACAACCTTACCGGTACGGGTCTTTCTCAAATTTCTTTCCACGGATTTTTCTCCTTTCATAGCGCGTATGACTACTCAGCAGCCTTTGCGGTAATCACGGTCTGAATCCTGGCGATGTTCTTGCGAACCTCTTTGATTCTGCTTGTGTTATCCAGCTGGTTGGTTGCGTTCTGAAATCTCAGGTTGAAAAGTTCCTTCTTAGCAGCTACTAATTCTTCATTTAATTCTGCAGCGGACTTTGTCCTTAAATCTTCTACATACTTATTAATTTTCACTGTTATCACCGCCTTCTAAATCTGCGCGAGAAACGATCTTACATTTTACTGGCAGCTTGTGCATAGCAAGACGTAATGCTTCTCTGGCTGTCTCCTCGGCTACACCTGCAATTTCAAACATCACACGGCCGGGTTTTACAACTGCAACCCAGTACTCCAGTGAGCCTTTACCAGAACCCATACGGGTTTCAGCCGGTTTCGTAGTTACGGGCTTATCGGGGAAAATCTTGATCCAAACTTTACCGCCACGCTTGATGTATCTGGTCATGGCAACACGGGCAGCCTCGATCTGATTGGATTTGATCCATGCGGGCTCAACAGCTACAAGACCAAACTCACCATTGGTGATCTTGTTGCCTCTCATGGCTTTTCCTGCCATGGTTCCGCGGAACTGCTTACGACGTTTAACTCTCTTAGGCATTAACATTATTTAGCTCCCCCTTCCTTCTTAGCTGGAAGAACTTCGCCTTTGTAAATCCAAACCTTTACGCCAACCTTGCCGTAGGTGGTATCTGCTTCGGCGAAACCATAATCGATGTCTGCTCTCAGGGTCTGCAGCGGGATGGTACCGTCGCTGTAGAACTCGGTACGGGCCATATCAGCACCGCCCAGACGTCCGGAAGCGCAGGTCTTGATTCCCAGTGCGCCGGCCTTCATGGTTCTTGCCATGGTGGACTTCATGGCACGGCGGAAGGAAATACGGTTCTCAAGCTGAAGAGCAATACTCTCTGCTACCAGCTGTGCATCCTTGTCGGGTCTCTTAACTTCCTTGATGTCGATGAAAAGCTTCTTGTCAGTCATCTTCTGAACCTGAGCCTTTAACTTTTCGATCTCTGCACCGCCCTTACCGATCACGATACCGGGCTTTGCTGTATAGATAATTACCTTTACGCGGTCAGACGCTCTCTCGATCTCGATCTTGGAAACGCCGGCGCTGTATAATTTTTTCTTCAGAAACACTCTGATCTTATGGTCCTCTACCAGGTTGTCGGCAAAATCAGCTTCCGCATACCATTTAGAGTCCCAGTCTTTGATAATACCGACTCTTAAGCCATGAGGATTAACTTTCTGTCCCATATTGCCCTCCTTATCTTTCATTAAGCACAACGGTAATGTGGCTCATTCTCTTCTCGATTCTGTAAGCTCTGCCCTGTGCTCTCGGTTTGATTCTCTTCATGGTCGGTCCCTTGTTTGCGTAGCACTCTTCTACGTAAAGCTTCTCAGGGTTCATACCGTTGTTGTTCTCAGCATTTGCGATTGCTGACTCAAGCAATTTCTTTATTAAAGTAGAAGCATATCTGGGATTGTAGGTGACAATACCAAGTGCAGTCTGCACATCCTTGCCTCTGATGGCGTCTAATACGAAGCATGCTTTCTGAACAGATACTCTGGCGAAAGACAGCTTTGCTGAAGGTCTGGTATCTTTGTTCTCGTTTCTCTGTCTCTTAATCTGGCTTCTATGTCCCTTAGCCATGGATAAAACCTCCTTTCTCTATTTCACGATCAGCGCTTGGATTTCTTCTCGTCCTTGCCGTGACCTCTGTAGGTTCTGGTTGCAACGAACTCACCAAGCTTATGGCCTACCATATCCTCGGTAACATATACCGGAACATGTTTTCTGCCGTCATGAACTGCGATTGTATGTCCAACCATCTGCGGGAAAATGGTGGAACGGCGGGACCAGGTCTTGATAACCTGCTTCTGTCCTGCTGCGTTCATCTCATCTACCTTCTTTAATAAATGAGCATCTGCAAACGGTCCTTTTTTCAATGAACGTGCCATTGGTTTACCTCCTTCTTATCCGAATTACTTAATGGTCTTGCCATCGCGACGTCTTACGATCAACTTGTTGGACTGCTTATTCTTCTTTCTGGTCTTAAGGCCCAGAGCAGGCTTGCCCCAAGGAGTGCAGGGACCGGGACGACCGATACCAGCCTTGCCTTCACCACCGCCGTGAGGATGGTCGTTGGGGTTCATAACGGAACCGCGAACTGTGGGACGGATGCCCATGTGACGCTTACGTCCTGCCTTACCGATGTTGATCAGGGAATGCTCGCCGTTGCCTACAACGCCGATGGTTGCGCGGCAGATGATGGGAACCATTCTCATTTCGCCGGAAGGAAGTCTTAAAGTGGCATATTTGCCTTCCTTTGCCATGAGCTGTGCGCTTACGCCTGCGGAACGAACCATCTGTCCGCCTGCACCGGGATACAGCTCAATGTTGTGAACCTGAGTACCGATGGGGATGTCCTTGAGCTCCAGGCAGTTGCCGATCTTTGCCTCGGCATGCTCACCACTCATAACCTTCATGCCATCCTTCAGTCCCTCGGGAGCCAGGATATATGCTTTCTCGCCGTCTGCGTAGCAGATGAGGGCGATGTTTGCGCTTCTGTTGGGATCGTACTCGATACCAATTACTGTTGCGGGGATGCCATCCTTTCTTCTCTTGAAGTCGATGACTCTGTATTTTCTTCTGGAACCGCCTCCGCGGTGTCTTACTGTGATCTTACCCTGATTGTTACGGCCGGAGTTCTTATTAAGAGAAACTACTAAGGATTTCTCGGGAGTCGTCTTGGTGATCTCGGAGAAATCAGAGCCGGTCATATTTCTTCTGGAAGGTGTATAGGGATTGTATGTCTTAATTCCCATTTCCTTACTCCTTTCTGCTGTACAACTCTGTCGAGTGTGTTTTGTTATCACGGCGTATGTGCCGTATAGTTATTTGCGCGTTCGGCTTACAGGCCTTCAAAAATCTCAATATCTGCGCTGTCAGCGGTCAGTTTTACGATTGCCTTCTTGGTGGCAGCCGTCTTGCCGACATCGCGGCCTCTTCTGCGCTCTTTGCCGTCGCAGTTCATGGTGTTTACGGAAGCAACCTTGGTGCCTGCAAACATCTTCTCAACGGCCTCTTTGATCATGCTCTTGTTTGCGTCCACATGTACCAGGAATGTGTACTTCTTCTCAGACATCTGATTCATGGACTTCTCGGTAACTACCGGTTTCAGGATTACGTCATAGTACTTAATATCAGCCATTATGCGTACACCTCCTCGATTGCGGCAACAGCAGCCTTTGTAGTAACGACTGTGTTGTATTTCAGAATATCGTATACATTGATGGTAGAGGTAAGTGTTGTCTTAACGCCCTTCAGGTTGTTTGCGGACTTGATCACATTCTCATCCTTCTCATTCATCACAACCAGAGCCTTCTCTACTTTCAGGTTGTCAAGAACCTTCTTCATTGCTTTTGTCTTGATCTCATCAAGCTTCAGCTCGTCAAGAACGATGAATTTGTTCTCAGCCACTCTGGAGGTCAGAGCGGACTTGAGAGCCAGTCTTCTCTCCTTCTTGTTCAGCTTGATGGTGTACTCTCTGGGTTTTACAGCGAATACCACTCCGCCGCCGGTCCACTGAGGAGCTCTTGTTGAACCCTGTCTTGCATGACCGGTTCCCTTCTGTCTCCAGGGCTTTCTTCCGCCGCCGCTCACTTCGGAACGTGTTTTGGCGCTCTGTGTTCCCTGACGATTATTTGCAAGCTGGCTGACTACGGCCATGTGTACCAGGTGTTCGTTTACTTCTACACCGAACACGGCATCGTTAAGCTCTAAAGTGCCAACTTCATTGCCTTCCATATTGTAAACAGATACGTTTGCCATTTGTGTGTTCCTCCTTTCCTCGTAAAAACATTAAACTGCTTTTACAGTTTCCTTGATTGTTACTAAGCACTTCTTCGGTCCGGGTACTGCACCCTTTACCAGAAGGATGTTGTTCTCTGCATCTACGCGGACAACTTCCAGATTCTGGATGGTGATCTTCTTGTTACCCATCTGACCGGGCATCTTCTTTCCCTTGAATACCTTGCTGGGATCGGATGCTGCGCCGTTGGAACCTGCATGACGATGGAACTTGGAACCGTGAGCCATGGGTCCTCTGTGCTGTCCGTGACGCTTGATGGCGCCCTGGAAGCCTTTACCTTTGGAGATTGCGGTTGCGTCAACCTTGTCGCCTGCTGCAAAGATATCAGCCTTGATCTCGTCTGCCACCTTATAGTCTTCCGCATTCTCGAACCTGAACTCTCTGATATATCTCTTGTAGGACACGCCTGCTTTGTCAAACTGTCCCTTTACAGGCTTATTCACCAGTTTCTCTCTGATGTCTGCAAAACCAACCTGTACTGCTGCGTAACCGTCGTTCTCAACTGTCTTAACCTGTGTAACCACGCAGGGACCAGCCTGAAGTACAGTTACAGGAATGAGAGCTCCGTCTTCGGTGAAGACCTGAGTCATTCCGACTTTTGTTGCTAAAATCGCTTTCTTCATTCTTTTACCTCCTGTTATTCTACAGCGGATTACCAACATGACTGTTCGTCAAGGGCAATCATCCTAGAACAGGCCGAAACCAATTCTGGATTTTTGATTTAATTACTTTGTTTTCATCTTGATGTCGATGTAAACACCGGCAGGCATTTCCAGTCTGGAAAGGGCATCTACGGTCTTCTGAGTGGGTGCCGTGATGTCGATGAGTCTCTTATGAGTTCTCTGCTCGAACTGCTCTCTGGAATCTTTGTACTTGTGTACTGCACGAAGGATAGTTACAACCTCCTTCTTGGTGGGCAGTGGCACAGGTCCGCTCACCTGAGATCCGGTTTTCTTTACAGTTTCGATGATTTTGCCAGCGGACTGATCTACCAGCTGGTGGTCATAAGCCTTCAATGTGATTCTCATTACCTGACTTGCCATAAAAAAAGTCGCCTCCTTTTCGCACTTTTCAATGTAAGTACGACAAGCGGTGACTGTACACTTTCCCGTGTGTGTCCTAAAGGCTCACACGTCATTTCTACTTCTTGTGATTTGTAGATGATTCAATCTGTACAGTGACTTGTCGCCAGTTTCCTAACTTGACATTCGCTCCACGGAAAACCTGCCACGGTGGGCAGCAACCTCACGCTTCATCGCTATCATGCCACAGCACGATACATTATACATGAAACCATCAAAAAATGCAAGGGATTTTTCTTGTTCTTTTTTTCATACAAAATCTGCGGAATAAGTGCCTGATGCTCCAGTTTTTTCCTCCCTCTTTCACTATTGTATTTTCTTATGCTCTATGGTAAAATGAAGGCCCGGCGGAATGCCCCGACCGTCGGCAGTATATTATTTTAAGGAGTGTATATAATAATGAAGAAACTGATTTGCATCTTACTCACAGCGGCACTGATTATTTCCCTTTCCGCCTGCAAAAAAGATACCGGCGAGACTGCAGAAACCACCGCTGCGTCCACCGAGCATACAGAAGTGCCTGAGACAACGACGGATGAGACAACAGCAGCGGAAACAGAAAGCTCTGCTTCCCAGGAATCCTCTTCCGCCTCTGCGACAGATTCTGTCACAGTTGGACAGACTTTATTGGCCGATTTTGAAAAACAGATGACAGAGGACGCCGGCAAAGGTGCTCAGGCCATTGCAGATGCGCTGATTACCAATCCGATCATTCCCTTCGCAGGAGCATCTATGGCTGTTGAGCCGGGACTTCTGACAGGCTTCGGGAACGCAGAGATCACCGGTTTTCAAGAGGGTGTCATGTTCTCCCCCATGATCGGCACCATTCCCTTCGTGGGTTATATCTTTGTCCTGGAAGACGATGCTGACATTGACGGTTTCACCGGGCTTTTAAAGGATAACGCCGACCTCAGATGGAATATCTGCACGGAAGCAGAGGAGCTTGTTGTCCATTCTGTAGGTAACACTGTATTTTTCGTGATGTGTCCAAAATCCTTTGAATCATAACCATTCACAGGCACAGCCTGCGGGCGCGGCAGTTTCCGCGCCCGTTTTTCATCTGTCAAAACGGAGGTGACGTTTTGGTATTTTCCAGTCTTCCTTTTCTTTATTATTTTCTTCCTGCTGCCCTGATCCTTTATTTCGCCGTTCCCGGATTTCTGAAAAACGGAGCCCTGCTTCTCATCAGTCTTGCTTTTTACGGCTGGGGCGAGCCAAAGTATGTCCTGCTTATGGTCTTCACTATCCTGTCCGGATACTTCTTCGGTCTGATCATTGAAAAATATCGGGGAAGGCAGGCCTCCCGCCTCTTCCTTCTCTTTTCCGTGATCGTTCATGCGGGAATTCTTCTTTATTTTAAATACGCCGACTTTTTCATTGAGAATTTCAACGCCGTTACAGGTCTCTCCATGCCTCTCCTGCGTCTTTCTCTTCCTGTGGGAATCAGCTTTTACACCTTTCAGGTCTTAAGCTATACCATCGATGTTTACCGCGGTGACACCTGTGCCCAGAAAAATCCCGTTGCCCTGGCCGCTTATGTGTCCATGTTTCCCCAGCTGATCGCCGGCCCCATCGTCCGCTACAGTACCATCGCCGAACAGTTAAAAAGCCGCCGCCATACACTGGAAAAACTCGCCTCAGGCATCCGCCGTTTCGTTCTCGGTCTGGGAAAGAAGATACTTCTGGCAAACACCCTTGGAGAGCTGTGCAGCCTTTTCCGGGAATCCGGCGACAGCTCAGTACTTTTTGTCTGGATCTATGCCGTTTCCTTCACCCTGCAGATCTATTTCGATTTCTCCGGCTACAGCGATATGGCTATCGGTCTCGGCAGGATCTTTGGTTTTGAATTCCCGGAGAATTTCAATTATCCCTATCTTTCGGCAAGTATTTCCGAATTCTGGCGCCGATGGCATATCTCCCTCGGCACCTGGTTTCGTGATTACATTTATATTCCCCTCGGAGGAAACCGTGTCTCCTTCGCCAAATGGCTCCGCAATCTTCTGGTGGTCTGGTTCCTCACCGGTTTCTGGCACGGAGCCTCCTGGAATTTTATCGTGTGGGGACTTTATTTTGCAGCGCTTCTGATGATCGAAAAGCTCTGGAATACGCACCGGTATCCGAAGTTTCCAAAAGCTGTCTGCCATATCCTTGTCCTGTTTTTTGTCATGATCGGCTTTGTCATTTTTGATGCTGCAAGTCTCCCGGAAGCCTTCCGCCTCATAGGAGCCATGTTCGGTTCCGGTTCCCTGCCCATATGGTCGGCAGAGGCCCTTTATTATATGAAGAGTTATCTGTTTCTTTTTCTGATTGCAGCCATAGGGGCAACGCCTCTGCCGGCCCGATTGGCAGCGAAGCTCCGTTCCACGAAACGGGGTCAATGGAGCTTTCCGTTTCTTGAGCCGCTTTTTCTCGGCATCCTGCTCCTTGTCATGACCGGTTACCTGGTGGACGGCTCCTTCAACCCGTTTCTTTATTTCCGTTTTTAGGAGGTACTCTCATGAATAAAAAGGCTCAGAATCTTCTGATGGTCATTCCCATGGCTATCCTGCTCTTCGGGCTTTCCGCTCTCTGCCTCTTAAAAAAAGAGACAGCTTATTCCGAGGATGAGCGCCGTGTTCTGGCTTCCAGACCGGAGCTGACCGCCGATTCCCTCCTCTCCGGCAGTTTTATGACCCAATTTGAGGATTATGCCGGAGATCAGTTTCCCTTCCGGGACAGCTTCCGATCTGCCAAGGCATTCTCCGCCCTCCATCTGTTCCATCAGAAGGACAACAACGGCTATTATGCGAAACACGGATATGCCTCCCGGCTGGAATACCCTGTGAACACAAAAATGCTCGACCATGCAGCCGAGCGGTTTCAGTATCTTTACAACACGTATCTGGAAGATAAAGATGTGAAGCTGTATTTCTCCATCGTGCCTGACAAAAACTGTTTCCTTGCCGGAACGAACGGTTATCTGTCCATGGATTATTCCGCTCTTGTCTCCTATATGCAGGAAAAAACCTCCTATATGGAATATGTTGATCTTTTCCCTCTGCTTTCCCTGGAAAACTATTATCGGACAGATACCCACTGGAGGCAGGAAACTCTGATTCCCGCAGCTGACAGACTGGCAGAAGCCATGGGCACCACGCTTTCCCACGACTATGAAACGGTCACTGTGGAGGAGCCGTTTTACGGTGTATATTGCGGACAGTCAGCACTTCCTCTGAAGCCGGACACCCTCCGATTTCTGACCAATGACCTTCTGAATAACTCTATCGTGACCGACTGGGACACCGGTTCACCGAAAAACAGTTTCATGTACGATCCGAAAGCCGCCCTCGGAAGGGATCCCTATGAACTCTTTCTTTCCGGGTCCAGTGCTCTCCTGACAATTGAAAATCCCTCCGGTCCTGTCGACCGGGAACTGATCGTCTTCCGCGATTCCTTCGGAAGCAGTCTGGTTCCCCTCCTGGTGAGCGGTTACTCCAAAATCACCCTTGTGGATATCCGCTATATCCGAAGCGACCTGCTTGACCAATTTCTCTCCTTCGATAATCAGGATATACTGTTTCTTTACAGCACACTGCTCTTAAACAACAGTCTGGCATTAAAATAGTGGAATAAAAAGGGGGCTGCTGCCCGGCAGATCACATCGATCTGCTTTCACAACAGCCCCATAAGTTTTAATCCTGTTAACCGATTCTATCTGCCGCTTATAAGTCTTCCTCTGAGCTTCAGAATATTTACACTGATCAGAACAAGCTCTGCCATTCCCACCAGGGTCTGAAGAATCATCATAACATCCCACTTCACGTCAACGCCTCCCAAATAGATACCGGATGCAGACAAAACAGAAACACCTGCCACAATAAGAAGCACTTCCAGAGCCAGACAGACAAAGTTCATCACCACCACATACATGGAAAGCTTTTTATGAGGCCATCCGGTCTCACAGATCCGGATCACGACTTTGTTGGTTTTCAGCCCCTTGGCCAGATAAACGATCATGAGGACAAATAATGCAATCACAATGATTACCACCAGGGGAAGCACAACCCGGGCCGCACGGACACTGCTCGATGTGCCGTAGCCGCTGAAAAATCCCCATCGACTCAACTCTGAAAGATATAATCCAAGTCCAAACATCATCAGCACGCCAAGGATAGAAACAAGGACGATCAGAGTAATGACTCCTCCGTTGATCAGAGAAAGTCCCGATGCCTTTGGCGCTCCCTTTCCCTGCAGCCACTGTAGAACATCCACAGACCGATGCCGATCAGGATTGCCGGAATCATTGCCAGGAGACTGAGCACAATAGTAAAATGAGTGGAACCCACCCCATTTATAGTACCTGTAACTGCACTGTTACCTCTAAAAACCTGAATCACAGAAAAGACCAGCGATGCCGTATAAAGTGCTGCCATCACTACATAAAGCGGAGAATTCACGCAATCCTTCACTGCCTGTCTGGCCGGAGTCATGTCACACTGCTCATTTCTATAGGAATTCTGCCACCCATACTGCTGACCATACTGCCCCTGCTGGCCATATTGATTCTGCTCACCGTACTGCTGCCAACCATACTGCCCCTGCTGGCCATATTGATTCTGCTCGCCGTACTGCTGCCAACCATATTGCCCCTGCTGACCATACTGATGCTGCTGACCGTACTGCCCCTGCTGGCTATACTGATTCTGCTCACCGTACTGCTGCTGGCCATACTGCTGATCATACTGATTCTGACCGCCATAATTCTCTTCCATACCTATCCACTCCTCTTCCGCCGGATTTTTATCTGCGTTCATTATAACATGGAAGCGATAGTTTTTGCTATCCCGGCAGAAAATTTTATTTTACTTTTTTCATACGAAGTCCGAGAAACTCATATATTCCCTTTTACAATTCTTCCATGATCGATTTCCACAACAGTGTCGCAAAGCACAGAAATATCTTCTCGGTTGTGACTTGCCAACAGGATTGTCTTTCCCTGCTCTTTCAATTGTAAAAACAAGTCACGCATTTCTCTGACCCCCTGATTATCCAGGCCATTCATCGGTTCATCCATAATGAGCAAAGACGGTTCTTCCATGATCACTTGGGCAATCCCAAGGCGCTGTCTCATTCCAAGAGAATATTTTCCCACATGCTTTTTGCTCTTCGGATCCAGACCTACCCGCTCCATCACTGCCTCGATATCTTTTTTTTTAATTTTATTTTGAATGTCTGCTAAAAATTTCAGGTTCTGATATCCGCTGTATCCAGGCAAAAATCCCGGATTTTCAATGATGACTCTCGTATCCGTCGGGAATTCTAGTTCTTTTCCGATCCTTTTTCCATCCACAAGAATGTCACCTTTATCCACCTTTATCAAACCGCAGATACATTTGAACAAAACCGTTTTCCCGCTGCCATTTCGCCCGATGATCCCATGGATTTTTCCTTCCTCAAACTGCAGGGATACATCATCCAGCGCCTTGTATTCTTTGAATTTTTTTGTCACATGACACACTTCTATTTTATATGACATCGTTTCCTCCATTTCATTCTTTTACAGATCTTCCGTTGGTATTACGTCCTTTTTCTTAATACCAATATAAGAAAATATCACACATCCCAGAATCAAAACTGCAAATGTCGTATAAATATAGGCAGGAGAAGGAAATGTTCCATACCCATTCCAACTGTACATGCTGAGGTTCATCCATGCCGGAGGTGCCAGATAATAACCAACTCTGAAATTCGGAAGCCGCAAAATCAGGTACGGAGTCAGCCCCATCATCATTCCTGCAAGAGGACCACTCCCCCACCTCAGCCATACATTAAACACATAGCACAATTCTCCGATCAACACGGTATTCAACCATACTGCCAGTATCTTCAAACACATAGCCTGCCAGGGCATAAAGCGCACCATAAGACCATAATCCAGATTTATGATTCCAAGCTGCGAAGCGGCGCTGGACTGCGCCAGGGCACCTAAAATCTGCCCCCAGTCCTCCATCCATGTAACACGTGGAAATAGCATAAGATTTGGAATCACCGAAAGCCCTACTGAATAAATCAATGACAGCACGGAGATATACAGCATACTCCCCCAAAACCAGCTTCTCTTGCCTGCCCTCATCATCTGCCAGGCGGTGGTCTCATTGATGAAAGGAGCATCACAGAACAGCAAAAGGGCACCTATGATCACAAAAAGTTGGTTTCCGGCCTGATTCAGCAAAAGCGGGAAAAGCCATGGGGATACTTTAATCCCTGTCTCTATGGAAAACGATTTTACTTTTGACACATAGAAGTATATAAGAAACACAAACCACAGAAATGCAATATAAAACCGTGGATTTCCAAGCATTTTCCTCAAGTGGATTCCACAGATACGAAGACTTTTATATATTTTATCCATGAAAACGCCGCCTTTCTGTCAGCCAGTTAAAAACCAGTCCCGCCAGAAAAATAAGGATTGCAAAGTATACAATAGTTTCCAAAAGCACTATGACGGGATCGGACGAAAATACCCGTAATCCTAATTTCATGGTATTATTCCATCGAAAAATGGCAGGAAGTTTCAGGATATCACAAAGCACAATATTTCCATAATAAAGCACGGCTGGTACTGATAGTAGAATAAAGACATTTCGTACTTTAGTGGAAACCATCAATGTAAACACGGCCATGAAAGAATATGCTGCCGCTTCTGTTGCAAACGTGCTTACAAAATAAAAAACAGGATGTCCCCATATGAAATATTTCTGATACGGATCCAACACCCCCGCCTGATAATTCACCTGCATATTTCCTATGGCAATATCCGATATAAGCGGATGAAAGAAACTCAATATCCCACAGATAATCATATAGCCGCAGAACACGCTCAGAAAGGTTCCCACTGCTGTCGCGATCACCTTTGCCCAGCAATATTTCCTATGACTCACCCTAATTTCTATCCCATAAGCGTAATTGTGTGAAATATCTTCCTGATAACTTAATCCATACGGTATCGGAGACAATATGGTCATTGCAAGCAAAAAGGCCCCCAGCCCATGCCGAACATCTATCATGTAAAATAATTCCCGTGCCATTCCCAATTCTGTACAGACCGTCAACAAATACAGGACGATCACCAGCACAATCGTCATATAAAAACGTTTAGAGAGAAACAAACGTTTTATATCGGAACTCAGCATACGAAAAAATCCCATAACTCATCCCCTCACTCTATGATCTCTATCCCATCTATGGCATTGATATAAACGAATTTTTCCATACCATAATCAGAAAACGAAAACTTCCAGGCAGGAATCAAATCATAGACCCGTTCCTCGATGTCGACCGGATAGGGAAAGTAGATCAACTGCATCTCATCAATCAAAACATCTGCGGTGATTGTCCTTTCAAACTTCCTCTGAAGAGACTCATAAACCATTTCCATCGGACATAACTTTGCTGTCTTTCTCCCCAATATTTTATAATCCCAGGGAATATCTATATTGATCGGTCCCTCTTCTGCATAGCACAGGGTAATCCTTCCATTTGGCAAATAAACTTCATCCTGTCTCACATAATCTCCTGTGAGAAGCGGAAGGCCATTGATCACCCGCGTTAGAAAAATCATATAAAAGTCATCTGCTTCACTCCAGGTTGTCTTTAATTCAAAGCTCTCTCCTGGCTTTCCGACGCCCGCAGTGCCGTTTTCCACATATTGCTGTTCCTCTGTTTTTTTCATTTCCTGATGGGTAATTGAATAGATCCGTTCTATGCCCACTTCTGTAATACCCACCCGCTCCTTCAGCCAGGTCTTTGCAGTTTCTGCGATTTCTTCTCTGGATGAAAAGAAAAGTTCCTCCGTATATTCATCGTCTTTGACCACATAAGTTCCGTTTATTTCCCTCATGGGAAGGCAAAATCGATTTTCATACCAACGCTCTTTATTATAAGAGATTATACTGCCGATCACAGCATTATCTTTGTTTTCTTTGCTTCTCCAATAATGACTGTCGTATTGCTCGTCATATATCCAGCCTTCCAAAGCAAGCTCCGGAAATACGGTGGTACGCATGGATTCTCCGTCAAATTTCACCTGCTGCACCTGGCATTCTTCAACATTTGCAATTCCTTCTTCCGGCAATTTCACCACAGCCTCCAGTTTTACCCTCCCTGTGATTTCACGAGAAATGAGATCGCCATTTTTTATGTCTGTTACCTCTTCTTTCCCAGTCTCAAACTTTTCTCCGATCTGTCCATTCTCCCCTGCGTCTGTCTCCTTCTTTCCGCAGCCACAGAAAGCCAGGACAATGACTATCGCCAGAGCTGTTAACATTTTTTTCTTTAGACCTGTGATCATTGTTTTCCTCCTCAAACCAATGAAGCTGCGAGCTTGTCTTCTTCGGTTTATCATTTACTATGTTTTATGCAAATAATAATTACGGAATCCAGCGGAAACACATATACATCGCAGCTCCAGTGAAATCACATTCTGCAATCTCAGCCTTTACATAATAGTATCCCCCATATGACGCTCCGCCATTGTATGTATCACTTCTACGCTGCTCATAATCTGTAAATGTAAAATACGGATCAGTCTTGTTGTTTGCATTGTCTCTATTATAGATCCTCGCATAAGAAACCCCATGGTTTTCAATAGTATTACTCACATACCCATCTGCATTTTTTACCGATGTTACATATCCATACGGGTCCCCATCGTTCACTTTTTGAACACTTACAGAATCCCCTAAGCTCGCATTCAGGCATATTTTATTATTCATCTGAATAATAATCACATTTTATTAATTTATAACTGCATTATTAATAATTAATTCCTGATTTAAATGGGGATTACCCCCATTTAAATCAATATACAAGATATGTACCGCTCACTGCAATTGTAGCTCCCGATAAATTCTCAACGTAGACCTGATGAAATCCACCTTTTCTCACAGAAAAATTATGTATGATCATCCCGGTAGAAGTAACTGCCCGTCGTATCCCGTCCGGCTCTATAATACCAACTCTCGTCGGTACATTATTAGGTGTCACACCAACGGTAACATTAATCACATCATCAACACCACAAGAAAAGGATGATGTTTTTATCAGCGCATTCACCGGAATACTCATATCAATTGTACCAGACGAATATGTCATGACGTCTTCCAGTTCAATCTCAATCACACCGGAATTTGTTCCTGCAGGAATAATCTCTTCCTCCAGTTCTTCTATCGGAATCAATTCTTCTGTCTCCAGAACTTCTGTAGCATCAACCAGTGCATGATACCCATACAAAATTCCTTCACCAGCCGCATAGGAAGTCAAAGAAATCATACACACAAACAATATAGATAGTGCTACAACACTCCATTGTTTCCATTCCTTATCTCGTCGATATCCGTTCATCTTTTCCATCCTCCTTTTTATACTGTTTTTGCTTTCGCTTAGAGTCATTGCAAATAAATAGGAACGCTGCTTTTTGTTTCCTGCATTTGCAATAACAATCGTGAAATATTGCTCAAAACTTATTTTTCTAGAACTGCATACATCAAGATCACATTGCGTTTCTTTCCATTCAAACACATCTCTAATCAGCACAGAAATCACCGGATTGAACCAATGGATCCTTCTGATCCAGGCAGTGACGTATTTCCACCACAAATCGTGATGTTTAATATGAGTCAGCTCATGGGTCAGGATCACCTTAAGTGCTTCTCCTTCCAACGCTTCTGCGGGCAACATAATGACTGGCCTGAAAACTCCACTCACCGACGGTATTTTACAGTGCAGATTATAAAAAACCTCAACTTGAATCCGAATTTTATTTTCCACCCGGATTTCATCGCATAACGTCCGAATATCATAAGGGACACACAAATTATACTTTTTGATTTTACGCATTCCATGTCTTTCAATTATATAAAGACACATTTCAATCAAAAAGCCAACCAGCCAAATCCAGAATAAAACGCATAGTATTTCATACAGTAAAGGAGAAATAGAAAAGACATCAAGTATTGCTCCTCCTTTCCAATCTATCGTTTTTAAATAAATGCTCAAAAAAATAATCGGAAAAGCAAAAAAAATAATAACGAGCTGTGTTGATATAAAAAGCCAGCTATATTTCTTTTTTCTTTTCAAAATAGACTCTGCTATTTTCCACAAACCATAAGCCAAACTTCCTGTTAAAGAAGTCAGTACAAGCCAGAAAAACCATTCAACGATTATTGCAATCATGTAGATACCCCTGTAGTTCCTGTATATCTTCCTCAGTCAGTTCTTCATTTTCCCGTAAAGCACACAATATGGGTTTCAGGGAGTGCTTTCCCCAAAAGCGTGCCATTTTCCCCATTGTATATTCCAGGTATTCTTCCTGGCTAATCGCCGGTGTATACAGGTATACTTTACCGCGGGTTCCCTTTACCTGTTCCATAATCAAAAATCCCCGTCTTACCAAGCTCCGTATATAGGTAGAAACCGTTTGATACTGCCAGTCCTTCCCATAGCGTTCCAGCATTACGTGGATTTCAGATAAATGTACCGGCTTTCCCGCATCCCAGATCGCTTTCATGACCGTTAATTCTGTCGGCGGCAGTTCCTGCATCTTCATTATATTTCTCATCTCCATTTATAATTTGAATTATAATTAAAATATATCATATCTGCATAATATTTACAAGAAGTTTTTCATGTCTCCGATTATTCTTTATAATAATTACTTTTTTTGGTTTTTCTCCCACCATTAATTCTTATAACAAACAAATCGTTTTCTTTTATCCATCATAGTCAAGACCACCAGCTTAACCGGTGGCTTGTTCTGCTCCTATAAGGGGCTGTTGCCTGCTTGCGCCCGGAAGGCGCACTGAGGGCCTGCCAGCTGCACCACATCCACAACTGCCCGATATCACTTGCCGACGATATTTAGAGGCAACTACAATATGGTACTTACATTCCCATTTGGTATGAGCTAAACTGTTATTGTCCATATTGGATCTCCTGTGCTCTTTTATTTGTGGTTTTGCAGACCCACATTTATTCTAGCACAAGAGTTCTTCAATCTGAAGAGTTTCCCTCCCCCCCTGCAGTGCAGGGGGGATTTTTACTGTAACATAACAAATCCGCCGCCATGCCTTCAGGCACAGCGGCGGAATCCGTATCACCGGATATTCTGTTTTATTTTGCAGGCTTGGGATTGGAGTTGCCAACCTGAGCGCGCTTCTCATCAGAAAGAGTTGCACGGTACAGCTCGTACCATTCTTCTCTGGAAATGGTTACGTTGGAAGCGGTGCAGATGTCTTTCAGACGATCCTTGTTGGTAGTGCCGATGAGCGGCTGGATCTTTGCGGGATGACGCAGGATCCATGCAATGGCGATAGCGGAAGGAGATACTCCCTTCTCCTCTGCCATTCTGTTCACTACGGAGTTGAGGATCGGATATCCATCGTCCTTCATGAATACGCCGCCGTAGAAACGAACCTGGAACGGAGACCATGCCTGTGCGGTCATCTTGTTCATTCTCATATAGGTAAGAACTCCGCCGTTTCTGTCGACATTGTCTGCCTCATTGAGCTGAACAGAATCAGTAGGGTCGATCAGGGTCGTATGGGCGACAGAGAGCTGCATCTGGTTGATGATCAGCCGCTGATTGATGCAGGACTGTAAATACATCAGATCCATGGTCTTGAAATTGCTTACACCGAAATAACGAACCTTGCCGCTGGAATGAAGGATGTCAAAGGCTTCTGCCACATCATCGGGCTCCATCAGGGTATCTGCACGATGAAGAAGGAATGTATCCAGATGATCAACCTTCAAGCGCTTCATACTGTTCTCAACCGATTCAATGATGTGCTCCTTGGTCGTATCGATGTACAGAGTCTTCTCTGTATCACGGATCAGAGCACACTTGGACTGAACCAGGATCTTATTTCTGAGACCGGGATTTCTCTCCAGGATTCTGCCGAAATACTCCTCGGAAGCACCTGCTCCGTATACATCCGCATGGTCAAAGAAGTTAATACCCTCGTCAACAGCAGTAAGAACCAGCTTTTCTGCGTCCTCGAACGGGATTCTGCAGTCTCTCATGCAGCCGAGCGCCATTTCAGAAGCTTCCAAAACTCCACCGATTTTAATGGTTTTCATTGCGATCTCCTCCTCACAATACATTTTAGCTGAATTTAGTATATCATAACATTTTTCTTTTTCCCATACAAAATGTTGCAGAAAAAATCCCATTCCCTGCTTTCCATTGACTGGATTTCCAAAAGCATATATAATGTGGTAAAGAATAAACCGGAAAGGAATATCCAACATGTGGATTGCAGATAACTGGAACGATTACGAAGTTCTCGACACCTCCCGCGGAGAAAAGCTGGAGCGCTGGGGAGAATACATCCTGGTTCGTCCTGACCCGCAGGTCATCTGGAATACAGAGCGGAAGGCAAAGGGCTGGCGTACCAAAAACGGTCATTACCACCGAAGCTCCAAGGGCGGCGGCGAGTGGGAATTTTTCCATCTGCCGGAGCAGTGGACCATCGGCTATGAGCCGCTGAAGCTGACCTTCAATCTGAAACCATTCAGCTTCAAGCACACAGGGCTTTTCCCGGAGCAGGCCGTCAACTGGGACTGGTTTTCCTCTAAAATCAAAAAAGCTGGACGCCCTATCCGGGTCCTGAACCTTTTTGCCTATACCGGCGGCGCCACACTGGCTGCAGCCCGTGCCGGAGCGCAGGTGACCCATGTGGACGCCTCCAAAGGAATGGTGACCTGGGCCAGAGAAAACGCCCGGTCCTCCGGCCTCGGAGAAGCGCCGATCCGCTGGATCGTGGATGATTGCGTCAAGTTCGTGGAGCGGGAGCTCCGCCGCGGCAATCATTATGACGGCATCATCATGGATCCTCCCTCTTACGGACGCGGTCCAAAGGGTGAAATCTGGAAGATCGAGGACGCCATCTTCCCCCTTGTGAAACTGTGTGCGCAGCTTTTATCAAAAGATCCCCTGTTTTTCCTCATCAACTCCTACACCACCGGTCTGGCCCCTTCCGTTCTCTCCTATATGCTGGGTGTCACTCTGAAGGAGCTTGGCGGACAGACTGCCGCCGACGAGGTCGGCCTTCCCGTCACGGAAAGCGGCCTAGTTCTCCCCTGCGGCGCCTCAGGCCGATGGGAGGCAAAATAAGCTTACTCTTCCAGAAGCTTTTTCATCATACTGCGGTTTTCACTGTCCGTACAGTTCTCATAGGACTGGCGGACAGTTTTTTCATACTCTGCCGCCTTCGTCTCATACTCCTGCCGTTTCGCCTCGTCAATATCCGAAAGCCCCGCTCCCTTCCGGTAGAGCTGCCATTTCTGCCAGGCCTCATAGAACTCTGCCGCCTCCTGAAAACGGGAAAGCCGTTCATTTCTGACATCATAAAGCTCCAGCGTATTGAAAAGCGCCGCATACTCGCCGCTGTAATAGTCGTGTTCGCAGGCAGCATAAGCATCCTCCAGCTCCCGTTCCTCCTCTCCGGCGCTTCCGCCCAGAAAATATCCGAAGGCCATCAGAGCAGGAATCATTCCCAGAAGGAGAAAGCCAATGAGAACCGCTCGGAACACAATTTTTGCTGTATAGCCTTTAAAACTCCGTTTCGCTTCCATCTGCCGCCCTCCTTTTCAGAAAATCACCGAACTGCTCTGCATTTTCATAGGAAAGCTCCTTTTCCTCCAGCCACGTCCCGATCTCCTCTTCAGAAAGACCGCAGCAGGCCCGAAGATAAAGGAAAACCTGTTCCCTCCATTGTCCGTAAAGCTCCTCATTCTCCGGCAGGATCAGATCCCATTCATACTGGGAGCTTCCGTATTTCCAGATCTCGCAAACGCTGTCGGCAAAGGACCGGTACCGCCACTCATCCTCCGCCGCCGCTTCCTGGGAAAGTGCCTCGATGGCTTCTGCCCTTTCCCAGAAATCTCTCATATCCCGATGAAGCTCATAGAGCTGCCAGTAAGGCTCCATTCCCTCCTCATACATGGACAGATGATATTCTCCCAGATATTCAGCCAGTTCATCATACTTTTCTTCCGCTTTCAGTTCTTCCAGCTGCCTTCTGTGGTCCTCCAGAGAAACGGAAGCCTTTTTTGCCTCCTCCCTCCGTTCTCCCACAGCACTGACCACATAAACGGCTCCGATCATCAAGACCCAAAGGGCCACCAGACAAAGGATCACCCGGTTTAATACCTGAAGGACGATCTTCGGCTCCGCTTCTCTGAGTGTTTTCACCCTCAGACGCTTCAAAAGCCGGCGTCTTTCCTCCCGCTCCCTCTCCCGGAGCAGCGCCTCGTTATTGACCGTACCGCAGTATGGGCACGCCTTTAATCTACTGGAAAAGTTTGCGCCACAGCCTGAACATTTCATGATTCGTCCCCTTCTGTAAGTCCCAGACGATTCATCACCGACCGGTCAAGGGCATCCCAGTCCACAGCATCGTTGCGTCCGCCGGCCCGGATGACCTGTTCGATTTCTTCCTCCGTAAGCTTCAGATCTTCCCGGAAGAACTGAAGGATCTCCTCCCGAAAGCCCTCAAGCACCTCCTCGTTTCCCCGCTCTACTCCGTCATCCAGGCCTTCGTCTATGACCGAAAGGGCCGATGACGCGCCCGAAAGGGCATAGGAGATTCCATAATACACGTATTCGTCCTGAGGACCGGAAAGAGCCTCCTTTGTCTCACGGATAAATTCCATCCAGTTCCATGCGGAAGCCACCTCCCAGTATTTCCGGTAGGACGGACTGTAGGATTCACATTCCACATAATACTCATACAGGCTTTCGTAATCCTTCGCCTGATAGTATTCCTCCATGGTCTCTTTCTCCTGCTCTGCCTGATTTCTCTCCTTTTTTTCCGAAAGGCTCCGGCTGATTCCTCCAGCTACAGAAAGAACGAGTGTCAAAAGAAGCAGAGCCGCCAATGCGATCAGCGCGATCTTTGTCCTCTTTTTCAAATGCCGTTTGGGAAGGGCTGTGATCTCCTCCCGCTCTCTGGCAAACTCTCTTAAATCCTCTTTCCGGATCCTTTCCTTCTCTCTCTCATTTTCCGCTCCGCAATAAGGACAGGCAGCCTCCTGAATCTCATATTCGGCACCGCAGTTTTTACACTGTATCCATTTTCCCACCTCGGGCATATGTAGCTTCCTCCTCTTTATCCGGTGCACAGGAAAGCTTCCCTGTACACCGCTTCTGTCAGTGGCGGCCAAGATAACGTTCTGCCGAAACCGCCGCATTGGCCCCGTCAGAGACTGCTGTCACGATCTGACGGAGACTCTTGGTACGGATGTCTCCCGCCGCAAAAATCCCCGGCACGGAGGTGATTCCATCCTCACCGGCACAGATATAACCGTCCTCCGAAAGCTCCAGAAGCCCCTCATACGCTTCTGTCTCCGGTGCTGCACCGACGGCAATAAACACTCCATCCAGCGAAAGGCTTTCTTCTCTGCCGCTTCCCACAGCTTGAAGCTTCACTCCGGTTACCGCATCCTTCCCCTCAATGGAGGTCACCACCGTATTTTTCAGAAGCTTCACATTGGACAGAGAAAAAACCTTCTCCTGAAGACTTTTCGCTCCTCTAAATTCTCCCCGGCGGTGGATCAGATACACCTGTCTGCAGACTCTGGCCAGGAAAATGGCATCCTCCAGCGCTACATCACCTCCGCCGACCACAGCTGCCGTTCTGCCTTTAAAAAACGCCCCGTCACAGGCAGCGCAGTAGCTGACTCCCCGGCCTGTCAGACGCTCCTCCCCCGGCACATGAAGAAGCCGGCGTCTGGCGCCGCCTGCCGCAATGACTGCCCTGGTCTGCCAGTCTTTCCCTTCGCCGATGACGGTTTTCCGGACACCTCCGTTCTCGATACGGAGGACCCGTTCTGCTGCGAAGGACACTCCCAGCTCCTTCGCGTGATCTCTCATCCGCTCTGCCAGGTCAAAACCGGAAAGTCCGGGAAGCCCCGGATAATTATCCACGGCCCAGGTATTCAGAAGCTGGCCGCCGATTGCTGTCTTATCAAGCGCCAGAGTGCGAAGCCCTGCCCTCACTCCATAAACAGCTGCTGCCATCCCTGCCGGACCGCAGCCCACAATAATCAGATCATATTCCATAATACCCTTCTTTCCCGTCAAAGAATCCGTTTCTCAGACCTGGCTGCTTCTGCTTTTCCCGTATCTTTCACAGGGCATCTCGTATAATCCGAAAAAATGTGTTATACTGAGTAAGCAGGCAGCCTGTTCTGCCGCTTTGCCGTCAAAGAATCGTATGGATGATAAAGGAGTTTTTTATGAATAAAACTGTTTTGATAACCGGAGCTTCCCGCGGAATCGGAAAAGCCATCGCCTTCCGGTTCGCCAGAGAAGGATTCCGGACTGTTCTCTGTGCAAGAGGAGAGGGCGAGCTTTTCCGGACAAGGGATCAGCTTCTCGCCCTGGGTGCTTCCTGTCTGGCCGTGACTGCCGATGTGGGAAAGGCAGAGGACTGCCGGCGGCTGTTTGAGGAAGCTCAAAAAGCCTTCGGCACCGTGGATATTCTTATCAACAATGCCGGGATCTCCCATATCGGACTTCTGCAGGATATGACCGACACGGAATGGGACAGTCTGCTTCACACCAACCTGTCTTCCGTCTTTTACTGCTGCCGTCAGGCCATTCCGTCCATGGTAGCTGCCCAGCAGGGAAGGATCCTCAATATTTCCTCAGTCTGGGGGGCCGTCGGCGCTTCCTGCGAGGCTGCCTACTCTGCCACCAAGGGCGGCATCAACGCCCTTACGAAAGCTCTTGCAAAGGAACTGGCCCCGTCAAACATCCAGGTCAACGCCCTGGCCTGCGGAGCCATTGATACCGCAATGAACAGCTTCCTGTCCGAGGAGGAGGAAGCCGCTCTCATTGATGAGATCCCTGCCGGCCGTCTGGGCAGACCGGAGGAGGCCGCAGAGACCGCCTTCCGGATTCTTTCCTCTCCTGCCTATCTGACCGGACAGATCATTACCCTGGACGGCGGCTGGCAATAATGCCGCCGTTCCTTGTTCTACTCTTCGAAGATCAAAAGCTCTCCGTCGTTGTCTGCATAATAAGGTGTGCCGAGAAGCTCAATGACCGCCTTTCCGTTGGTTGCCTCAGTCACCTTTTTCACAAAGGCATCCACATCTGCCTCCGGGAGCATCAGCCTGGCTGCCACGATATCGGTATACTGGATATCGAGCACCGGGAGCTTCATCTGTCCGGCAATGTACTGCAGCTTTCCAAGACCGTTGTAATCACAGGTGACCGCCGCTTCCCGGCCCGGACGCTTGTCTAAAACAATGCTGTTTTTCAGGCCCTCCTTCACAGCTCCCGAATAGGCACGTACCAGACCGCCCGTACCCAGAAGCGTTCCCCCAAAATATCTGGTCACGACCACACATACATTGTGGATCCCTTCCCCAAGAAGCACATCCAGCATGGGGCGTCCCGCCGTTCCGCCGGGCTCTCCGTCGTCGCTGCATCTTGTCAGCTCATTGTTCCGGCCCACGCAGAAGGCAGTGCAGTTATGACTGGCATTCCAGTATTTCTTTCTCATCTCCTCAATGAAGGCAGCTGCCTCCGCCTCTGATTTCACAGGACGGACCGTGGCAATAAACCGGGATTTCTTTTCCACCAGTTCTCCCTCTCCGCCTTTGTAAGCCTCCAGATAGCTCTGTCTCATATCGTCTCCTTATTTTTATTTCCCGGCGAATCCCCGCTGTTTAACCGGGAAGAATCCTGTTTCTCTGATTATACCATCTTTTCCCGCATTTGGAAACCATCCGCCGGCCCGGGAAAGTCTGTTTCGACTGCTCCTGCCCCTAATATTTATGTAACAATCTTGTAATATCCGGCAGAAAACCGGGCAGCCACAGGCTGGTATCTCCAAATACCCCTTTATTTGTAGACATTTTTTTGGTATACTTAAGTTCTAGGAGGACGCCTTATGAACTATGGAAAATCCGGCCTGAAGAAGCAGATTCACGCCTGTTCCTCAAAATCTGTCAAGCGAAAAACGAAGGCAGCCGTGCTGACCTTCAAGCTTTTTCTTCTTGGTCTTATCACTTTATTTGTGGCATGTGTTTTTGTCGGTCTCGGTATGTTCCGGGGAATGTTAAACTCTGCCCCGGACTTGAGTACCCTGGACATGTCTCCCAATGCCTCCGCCACCATTCTCTATGATGCGGAGGGCAATGAAATTGAAACTCTTGTTATGGCTGGTTCCAACAGGCAGCCGGTCGAATATTCCCAGATCCCCAAGAATCTGGTCAATGCCATTGTAGCCATCGAGGATTCCCGTTTCTGGACTCATAAGGGTGTGGACATCAAGGGCATGACCCGTGCTGTCTTTTCCGGACTTCTCACCCGGAAAATGGAGCAGGGAGCCAGCACCATTACCCAGCAGCTCATCAAAAACGTGGCCTTTGACGGCGGCATGGAGACCAATTTCGGTGCCACCGTCAAGCGGAAGGTTCAGGAGCAGTACCTGGCCATTCAGCTGGAAAAGACCATGGATAAGAAGATCATTCTCCAGAATTATCTGAATACCATCAATCTGGGAGCTAATACCCTCGGTGTACAGGCTGCCTCCCAGCGTTATTTCGGGAAGGATGTCAGTGAACTGAATCTGTCCGAATGCGCCGTGATCGCGGCCGTCACCTCCAGTCCCGGCCGTTACAATCCCATCACCCATCCGGAGGATAATGCCAAACGGCGGGATATCGTTCTGGAAAATATGTACGAGCAGGGTTACATCACCCAGGAAGAACGGCTGGCCGCCCAGACCGACGATGTCTATGTGCAGATCCAGGAGGTTGAAGCCGCCAGGTCCAACGAACCCTCCGTGTACAGTTATTTTGTAGATGAAACCATTGTACAGGCGCTGGCGGATCTGCAGGAAAAGGCCGGTTACTCCGAAACGGAGGCCCGCAACCTGCTTTACAGCGGCGGTCTCAGGATCTACACCACTCAGGATCCACGGCTTCAGGCCATTGTGGACGAGGAGATCTCCGACCCTGACAATTATGCCCACAGCGAGATCCTTTACAGCTTCACCTATCGTCTTTCCGTCACGCACAAGGACGGCACCACCGATCATTATTCCGAAGCCAATATCAAATCCTGGCTGAGACAGCAGACAGGAGAAGAAACAATAAAGCTGATCTTTGCCACCGAGGATGAGATCCGTCAGCATGTCGAGGCCTATAAGGAGACAGTTGTGAAGACCGACGACATGATCCAGGGGGAACGGCTTGACATTACGCTGCAGCCGCAAAGCTCCTGCGTCCTCATGGATCAGGAAACGGGATATGTTCTGGCCATAAACGGCGGACGCGGAGAAAAGCCCACCAGCATGAGCCTGAACCGCGCCACCGACACCCTGCGTCAGCCCGGTTCCACCTTCAAGGTGCTGACCGCCTTTGCCCCGGCCCTCGACAGTGCCGGAGCCACTCTCGGTTCTGTCTATTACGACGAACCTTACTCCGTGGACGAAAAGGATTTCAAAAACTGGTGGGGTTCCCAGTATGTGGGCTATGCCAATATCCGGGACGGTGTCACCTATTCCATGAATATCATTGCTCTGAAAACCCTGATGAACACGGTAACGCCGCAGCTCGGTTATCAGTATGCCCTGGATTTCGGCATTACCTCCCTGGTGGAGAGCGAAGTCAATCAGACGACCGGCCAGGTTTATACCGATATCGGCGCGCCTCTGTGTCTGGGCGGCATCACATACGGTGTCAGCAATCTGGAGCTGACCGCCGCGTATGCAGCCATTGCCAACAGAGGGATCTACACAAAGCCTGTGTATTACACAAAGATCGTGGACAGCAACGGCAAGATCATCATTGATAATGAACCGGAGACCCGCACGGTTCTGAAGGAATCCACCTCATGGCTTCTGACCAACGCCATGGAGGATGTCTGTGTTTCCTCTCACCTGTATAACCGTACCTCGATCCACACCAGCAAACCGGAAACCAAGATTCCGAATATGCCTACCGCCGGAAAAACCGGTACCACCACCAACACCAACGATATCTGGTTTGTGGGATACACACCCTATTACACCATGGGCATCTGGCAGGGCTACGATGAAAACAGCCCGTTAGACACCGGTGACGATGTGAGAACCATGTGGTACAACATCATGTCCCGTGCCTGCGAAAAGCTTCCAGCCAAAGAATTTCCTGAAAAGCCGGGAACCATCGAGGAAGTGCAGATCTGCCACAAATCCGGCAAGCTGGCCGTTCCCGGTATCTGCGATGCTGACCCCGAAGGCAATATGATCTATACCGAATATTTTGCCAGAGGAACTGCTCCCACTGAGGTATGCGATCACCATGTAAAGGTAACGGTATGCAGCCTGAGCGGCGCCCTTGCCTCGGAATTCTGTCCTGAGGCCCTCAAGCAGAACCGGGTTTACCGGACTCTGACAGATGAGGCCACCGGCGTCACCGACGACAACGCGTATCTGCTGCCCGCCACCTTAAAGAACAGTACCTGTCCCATCCATACCGGCTTCGGCTTCCCCTTCCTGACCGATGAAAACGGTCAGCCGATTCCTGGAGAAACCACTCCCGGTGATGGTTCCGGTACGATTCCCGGAACCACAGGAACCGGCAATAACGGAACCGGCAGTACAAATTCCGGAAGTCCAACAGGTCCTTAAGCACAAAACGGACTGTTTTTGAGGATTCCTGAGCTTCCTCGAAAAATCGAAACAAAAATTTAATATTTCCGGGGAAATGCATAAAAAAATCCATACTGCACAGACTTTTCAAAGGAATACAATGAAAGGTCGTGAAGTATGGATTTTTTAAAAGCTTTTTTAGTCGGAGGCGCCATCTGCGCCCTGGTCCAGATTCTGATGGATCGGACAAAGCTGATGCCCGGCCGCATCATGGTACTTCTTGTGTGCACCGGCACGTTTCTTGGCTTTCTCGGAATCTACGATCCCTTTATCGAGTGGGCCGGCGCCGGAGCGTCCATTCCGCTCCTCGGCTTCGGGAATACTCTTTTTAAAGGAGTCCGGGAATGCATTGATGAAAAGGGCGCCCTCGGCCTTTTCCTTGGCGGTCTCAAGGCCAGTGCCGCCGGAATCAGCGGAGCGCTGATCTTCGGCTACATCGGCTCCCTCTTTTTCAATCCGAAAATGAAGGACTGACCCGGAATCAATAGAACACGTGCGTTCCGATGATAATTCCTTCATAACCCTCTTTTACCGTCCGGAAATGGAGCAGATCTCCAATGTAATTTTCACTGCCGCTCATAGCTACCTGGGCTGCCCTTGTACATTCACTGTTAACACCGTTCTTCAGGGCATTCTGATATTTTGGGTAGCCCCAGGGAGTGAACTGATACGGCTGGGAAAGCACACCGATCATAGTATTGGGATAGCGGCTGCTGTTTATCCGGTTCATGATCACATTGCCGACGGCAACCTTTCCCTCCCACGGCTCCATATTTGCCTCCCGGTAGATCATGGCCGCCATCAGCTCCAGATCACTGTAGACTGAATAATCAAATTCGTCTTCCGGTTCCGTGGGCTGGGGATCCGCAGGCTCCGTCGGCGCCTGGGTCGGCATATCCGGTTTTTCGGTTGGCGTATCCGGCTTTTCTGTGGGTGTATCCGGCTTTTCATCCGGTATATCAGGTGCGGCTGTCGACTCGGCGGGGGAAGGCTTCTCCGGTTCCTCCGGCTGTATGGCCGGAGGCTTTGCATTACTTCCTGTTCCGTCCGCCACCTGATTATCATCGGGTTTTTCCTGTTCTGCCAGCTCAGCCATCCGCTCCTCCGCTTCCAGTTCCCTCTTCTGAAGTTCAGAACGGTATTGGGCCAGCTGTCCTTCAGCATCCTCCAGTTCTCCTGCACAATCCTCCATCTTCTGGGAAGTTTCGGCAATGGCGATCAGAACCTCATTCTGCTTCTCCTCCGTCTCTCGAACCAGCTGGTCGAGATCGGTCTGCTCCGTCAGAAGATCGTTTTCCTTTCTCGCCACCAGCTCCTTGGTCTCCTGATAGGCAGTCAGCATTTCTCTGTCATACTGTGCCATCTCCATGGCATATTCCGCCTTGTTGAGAATGGTGGAAAGACTCTCTTCCGAAAAAATCACTCCGATAAAGCCTGCATCCCGGTTCTCGTACATATACTGAATCCGTTTTTTCATTGCCTCATACTGAACAGCCTCCGTCTCTCTGGCCTCTTCCAGTTCAGCAGCCGTTGTCTCCAGAGATGCCTGCACTTCCGCTCTTCTGAGTGCCAGTTCCTCCATCTCCTCCGTCAGCTGATCGAGCTCCTGATTGAGTTCTTCCAGATATGCACGGAACCGTTCGCTGGCCTCACGGATATCCTTTGCTTTGGCCTCCGCCTGTTCCACCTGATCTCTGGCATCCTCGACCTCAGCATTGGATGCGGCTGCCGACAAAGCGCCGACTGCAGTCAACAGAAATACGAGAGCAATCCATAGCGTTCTGTGTTTTTTCATAAATACCTCTGTACGTTTTCAAAAACCTGTTTTTCGTGTGCAAATTTCATATATGGTAGAGTATACTACAAAAACCCCCGTATTTCAACCAAACACACAGACATCAAAACAGCCGCAAAAAAACAGCCCCGTTCCGGGGCCTTTAAAAGCTCCGAAGCAGGGCTGCCGTCACGTCGGAAATCCTTAGATCTCCACGCTTCCCTTCTCGGTACCGTTGATCACATAATATACGGTATTCTCCTCAACCTTCACATACAGCTCCATGGTCTTGATTTCGCTGATCTTGTGCTTGGAAGCGGTCCACTGCTTCTTTACGAGAGCAACCATATCCTTATCGGAAATATCCTTGCCCAGGTACTGAACAGAAACGGTCGTCTTGATCTCCTGCTTCTTTGCAGGCTTCTTTGCTTCTGCCTTCTTCTCTGCAGCGGGCGCTGCCTCTTTTGCAGGTGCCTCTGCCACGGGGGCTTCCTTTACTGCCGCCTCCTCTGCCGGTGCAGCTGCTGTCTTTACAGTCTCTGCCTTAGCCGCTTCCTTCACAACTGCGGCTGCTGCCTTTGCTGTAGTCTGAGTTTTTCTTCTTGCCATAATTATTCTCCTCGTTATACTTACTTTTTGCCTATCCATCTTCCAGTCTGTTACAGGCACGATGCCATCCATATCATACAGCGATATTCTTTATTTTGCAAGCATTTCAAAAAAAAACCGTCAAAAAGGATAGTTTTACCCATTGACAGCATAGCTATGATGTAATATGCTACAAAATAAGCTTTTTATTTTGTTGTTCAAACTATTTGGAGAATACGATATATGATACGCATACTTGTAGATTCTGCTTCAGACTATCAAATGGAAGAAATCCAAACGAAGGGGCTTTTGCTTGTTCCCATCACCATAACCATCGGTGAAACCGGCTATATCGACGGAAAGAATCTGGGGCGGGACGAATTTTATGAAATCCTTTCCCGGACCGGAGAATTTCCCAAAACCTCCCAGCCCTCCCCCCATGCCTTTCTGGACCTGTTCCTGGAGGCAAAGAAAAACGGAGACGAGCTGATCTGCATCCTGCTCTCCTCCGCTTTGAGCGGCACCTGCCAAAGTGCTTTTCTGGCCAAATCCATGGCCGCCTACGATAAAATCTATATTCTTGATTCTCTTACCGCCACCTACACCATCAAGCTCATGGCCGATCATGCCCTGCAGCTCGTAAAAGAGGGGCTCGGAGCCGGAGAGATCGCAGCCCGGCTGGAAGCTCTGCGTTCCCGGGTCCGTGTGGTTGCTGCGCCCGACACCCTGGATTTTCTGCAGCGGGGCGGCCGCATTTCAAAAACTGCCGCTGCCATTGGAAATCTGGCCGGTATCCGCCCGATCGTAACCATTTCTCCCGAGGGAAGTGTGGCAGTCATCGGCAAATGCGTGGGCAAAAACAAGGCCATCAGCCAGATCGTGAGCGTCCTTGAAAAATCCGGTATGGACGCCTCTTTTCCCCTGTACCCCATATACAGCTACGGCATCAATAACTGTACAAAACTGGTGGCTAAGCTTCGTACTGCCGGCTTTGCCCCCGCCGAAACGCTTCAGATCGGTCCCACCATCGGCGCCCATATCGGTCCCGAAGCCTTCGGAATCGTGTACGCCGCAAAATGAAAACTTACATCATCAGAATGAGGGCCTGTATCAGGAATCGGATCCCGTATCTTTCCCCAATCGGTGACCAAATGAAATTTTCCTCAAATTATCCCGTCAAGAAAATCGGTCAGACAGGAGAGTGCCGGCACAAAGAAGGCGGCATAATATTCCCATTTTGTCTCCTCCCTGCCGCATAAAAGCAAAAATACCGGAATTATCGGAATCCGGAAGCAGCCCATCGGATTGTTTACAGAGAACCATTCTCATCATTGCCCCGCGATACAATGCCGGTCACTGGGCATAATACAGCAGCAAAGCCGTTCAACAGACCTTCCCTTCGCAAACACCGTGCAATAAATATCCGTACACTTTTTATATTTTGCAAAAACTTTCTGCGCCGCATCTGTATCTCCGTAAATCTTCCAGCATCCGATACACTTACAGCCTTCTGCTTTATTTTCGATAAATCCGCAGACATCTTCCGGTGTTCCCACTTCATATCCTCGTTCTGCGAGCAGCCTGCAGGCAGTGTTGTTCTGCAAATCCTGAAAAAGCCGGACGGGACGATAAGCATATATTAATGCGCGATTATTCTGACATATGTACCTCTCTTCCTATTCACAACCTGCAGTGTGTTTTTCTAAAATATTTTTTAATGCACTTATAGAGCTTGTGTGAGAACGGGCAATCCGTACATTTCGTCCCTTTGTTTCACTCAACGCACATTGTATCATCTTGTGAGAAACAGTATCGGTAAACAGTACCAGAAGATCAGGTGTTCCAATGTTTTTTAAGCCACCTGACATTTTCGGATATACCTTTGCTTTACATCGATACTCACTGCACAGAGTTTTATATTGACGGACCATACATTCATTTCCACCCACAATAACAACACTCATTCCGTATCTCCTTTTATACAGTTAGCAATCACTAATCTCCATGTAAAAACCAGGAGACGCAGACTGTATCCTGCGTCTCCCGTAAGCGTTATTTTTCAGGATGGCAGGAACTGTTTCCTGAACAGCCTGCACACCCGCATCCACAGGAGGATTTTCCTTTTTTCCTGTTTTTCACCATGCTTACAATAATTGCCGCAACAACAGCGATCAAAACAGCACAGATGATAACGGTTGCCATATTTTCTAAAAGCCAGGCAAGCATATTCTTACCTCCCCTTCACAATTTTTTATTTTGTTACCTTAACTCTTTTTGTCAGTTTTTTCGCTTCGGAATAGCGCTTAATGAACAGCATATACATCATCCCTGCGAGAACGGCAATTGCTGCAATCAGACCGATCACATTCAGATCTCCGGTAAAGATCGAACCGAACTGATAGATCATCAGGGAGATTGCATAAGCAAACACACACTGATAGCCGATGGCGAACCAGGTCCACTTTGCAGAGTTCATTTCACGCTTGATGGCACCGATTGCCGCAAAGCAGGGGGCGCAGAGCAGATTGAACACCAGGAAGGAATACGCGGCAAGGCGGGTCATTCCCTCAAAATCAAGGACACCGAACACGCCGACAACTTCTTCCTTTGCCACAAGGCCCATGACGGTTGCAACGGTAGCCTTGATGTTGCCGAAGCCGAGTGGTGAGAAGATCCAGCAAAGAGCGCTGCCGATCATACCGAGCACGCTGTTTTCAAGCTCCATTTCCGTGCTGAAGGTAAACGCACCATCCATAGTCCCGAAACAGGAGCCGGCCCAGATGACGATAGACGAAAGGAGGATGATCGTTCCTGCCTTCTTAATGAACGACCATGCCCGTTCCCACATGGAGCGCAGCACATTGCCGACAGTCGGCCAGTGGTATGCGGGTAATTCCATTACGAAGGGAGCAGGATCGCCGGCAAACATTTTCGTTTTCTTCAGCATAATGCCGGAAATAATGATAGCAGCGATGCCGATGAAATAAGCACTGGGGGCCACCCACCATGCGCCGCCGAACAGGGCGGAAGCAATAAGTGCGATGATCGGGAGCTTTGCACCGCAGGGGATAAAGGTCGTGGTCATGATCGTCATGCGGCGGTCACGTTCATTCTCAATGGTACGGGATGCCATAATTCCGGGTACGCCGCAGCCGGTGCCGATCAGCATCGGAATGAAGGACTTGCCGGAAAGGCCGAATTTGCGGAAAATACGGTCAAGGACAAAAGCAATTCGAGCCATGTATCCGCAGGATTCCAGGAAGGCCAGCAGAATAAAAAGGACAAGCATCTGCGGTACAAAGCCGAGAACGGCACCCACGCCTCCGATAATACCGTCAAGGATCAAACCGTTCAGCCATTCAGGGCAGTTTGCCGCTTCAAGACCTTTTTCCACAAGTACGGGAATACCAGGCACCCATACGCCGTATTCAGACGGATCAGGAACACCTTCCGCCTCCTCTCCGAGAGCCGCTTCATAGATTTCGGAAATATCATATCCTCCCTCTGCCAGAGCATCCGCATAGGAGCCGTAAGCTCCATCAAATGCACCGAAGTCCTCATCGGCAATGGCAGACTGAATCTCTTCGGCACCGATGACACCCATCCCGGCTGCAGCGTCCACAGCAGAAATCATCTCGTCGGTCCAGACGTTTTCTGCCGCATAATCCGTCACAGCGTCTTCATATGCGGATGTTCCGATGCCGAACAGATGCCAGCCGTCGCCAAACACGCCGTCATTGGCCCAGTCAGTCGCAAATGTGCCGACGGTGGAGACCGCAATATAATAAACAAGGAACATCACAGCTGCAAATATCGGGAGCGCTGCAAAACGGTTGGTAACGACCTTATCGATCTTATCGGAGGTGGAAAGCCTCCCTGCCGATCTCTTCCTGTAACAGCCCTTGATGATCTGACCGATATAAACATAGCGCTCATTGGTAATGATGGATTCCGCATCGTCGTCCAATTCATCCTCCACAGCCTTAATATCGGCTTCTATGTGATCCAGAACCGCCTGATCAAGCTGAATCTGTTCCAGTACCTTGTCATCGCGTTCAAAAATTTTTACCGCATACCAGCGCTGCTGTTCTTCAGGCATATTATGTACTGCCGCTTCCTCAATATGCGCAAGTGCATGCTCCACAGTGCCCGAGAAGGTGTGCATCGGGACAGTCTTCCCGTTCTTCGCTGCATCAATTGCCGCCTCTGCCGCCTCCATAATTCCGGTTCCCTTCAGAGCGGAAATTTCCACTACCTTGCATCCAAGTTCATGGGACAGCTCTTCCGTATTGATCCTGTCACCGTTCTTCTTCACCACATCCATCATATTGATCGCAACAACAACAGGAATGCCGAGTTCGGTAAGCTGCGTCGTCAGATACAGGTTTCTTTCCAGATTTGTACCGTCGATGATGTTTAAAATCGCATCAGGCCGCTCGGTAATGAGATAGTTTCTTGCTACCACTTCCTCCAATGTGTAAGGGGAAAGAGAATAAATACCAGGAAGGTCCGTGATCACAACGTCATTGTGCTTTTTCAGTTTTCCTTCCTTTTTTTCGACCGTAACCCCCGGCCAGTTTCCGACGAACTGGTTGGAGCCGGTCAGTGCATTGAACAGAGTCGTCTTTCCGCTGTTTGGGTTACCCGCAAGGGCAATTCGCAAATTCATATGTCACTCCTCGCTTTCTTGATTAGTGTCCGCTAACCATTAACTCAAAAAATATGGGGATACCTCCCCTGAATCCATGTTATCTTATTCGATTTCGATCATTTCTGCGTCTGCTTTGCGAATGGAAAGCTCGTAACCACGGACGGTAATCTCAACCGGATCTCCGAGAGGTGCCACTTTACGGATGTGTACTTCTACCCCTTTCGTCAGTCCCATGTCCATAATACGGCGTTTGACCGCGCCTTCGCCATGAAGCTTTACGACCCTGACCGTATCACCGACTTTTGCTGCTTTCAGTGTTCTCATGCCTGTTCTCCTCCTTGAACTGTATTCTAAGTTAAACTGCCAGAAAATCAGATCATAATTTTCTGCGCCATTTCCTTACTGACTGCAATGCGGGATTCTTTCACATTGACAATGACGTTGCCGCCAATTGTATTGATCACCGTAACGGCTCCTCCCACAACAAAGCCAAGATTCTCCAGGTGAACCTTGACTTCCTGCTTACCTCCGATTTTTTTTATGATATTTTCTTCTCCTGTTTCTGCAAGTGTAAGCGGCATCATCACATTTTCCTTCTATTCATTAGTTTCAGCTAACTCAGTTTCTCAAATATAGGTTAGCAACCGCTAACCGTTTATTATTATATTCACTGTGGCCTATTTTGTCAATAGGTTTTTGTTACAATTTTTTATGATCTGCAAAAACCATGGTATCCCTCCGATCAAGAACTTTCCCGTTTTCATTCATTCTCATCCATCTGATCCGCCCGTGTTGTCATTTTCCACATCATCTTACCCATAAACAAAGGATGCCGATAGCAAAGCTTCATTTGCATTGCCTGGCTAAAAGAATGACATATAATGAATTTTTTTGATCCAATATGTCTGGCAAGCCCTTCCCCGACTTTCTGAGGGCTTGCCATAAATTCTTTCGGAACAGGAAGCTTCGCCGATGAAGCCGTATCTGTAAGCGGTGGATGAAACAAATGAAAGGAAATGCCATATTTCTGATTTTCAATTTCAAGACATTTCGCTAGTGCTTCCATTGCTCCCTTTGACGAAGCGTAAGGAGAAATATTGCCAAAGCCCGTAACACCAACACCTGAGCAGGTAAAAATGATTTTTCCAAAACCCTGTTTGCGCATTTCCGGCAAAACCGCCTTTGAAAGGCGTAAGGCCCCAAAAAAGTTGATATCCATTACCTTGTTGTAAAGCTCGTAATCGCTGTGTGACTCGCTTTCAAAAGTACAAAGACAAGCATTATGTACCGCGATATCAATTTTCCCGAATTGTTTTATTGTCTCGGACACGCCGTTTTTTATATCTTCATCCTTTGCCGCGTCCGCTGTAATCGTAATTAATTTATCGGGATAGCGTTCTCTCAATTCCTTCAGATTATCCGTTTCAATATCCAAAACCGAAATGGAATCGCCAAGTTCGAGCAGACGTTTCACCATATAATAACCAATTCCGCGATTTGCTCCGACGATTGCGATCACTCTCAGTGCTGCTTGCTTTCTTTTCATGTGCTTTCTCATCCCTTTTCAAAAACGATAATCATCCAATCCTTCCTGTCTGTCGATCTTTTTGAAGAACAGAACGTAAAACAAAGCTCCGTCAATGACAAGATCATAGATTCGCAGCCTGTTAAAAAACAGGACAGATGACAGGACTGAAACCGCAAGGATTCCCACACTCACAATTTTCGGGAACATTCCTTTTTCTTTTGTGAACCATGCAAAATAAGCCATGACAGGCGAACACAGTGCGAACACTGTCCAACCGATCATGTAACTCCCTGAATATACCCCGTGGCTCAGGACTGCGGTCAGGTAGTAGGTAAACAGCATTCCCAGGCAGAAGGTAAGGACATTCAGCATCGCTTTCCCGGCTGTCCTGCTGTAAATGGAAATGAGAGTGCCCATTAAAATCCAGATTGCCATTTGAGAGAATATTTCCCCCAAATTCGTGGTATAAATATCCAATAGCCTTGAAACAAATCCGATCATCAAGCCAAAGCATAACATGATGACCGGATTCCATATTCTTTTCCGCATACTTTCTTCATTCCTGCTTCTAATATACCCGCTTTTTTATTCTTTGTCAGAAATCTGTAAATGATTCCCTCCCTCCAGCTCTGCGCCATAGCGGAAGATCAGAGAAGCCAGAATCAGTACAATGCCGGTAGCCACGCTGGGAAGATTGCTGATATCGCCGCTTCTTTCCGCACCCAGACAAACTGTGACGACAGCTGCGATCACCACTGCCACGATGGGCATATAAATGCAGCGGATGCCCAGCTTCCTAATCAGATTTGCACCGTTTTCCGTAAAGGGCGTACCCTCGGTCTGCTCAGTTTTGAAATACTGTCTGGCGAATGCCAGCAGGATCGCTTCGGTAACCAGCCGGATAAGATCAGAGAGCAATACAGCCAGCATCTCGTTCAGCCCCTTACCACTGGCAAAAATCGTTATCGGCTCACCGAATAGGGAAAACACCTGACCTCCCGAGTACCATGCCGCGGCGCAGAGAGTGCCGACAGCGCAGGCGGATGCACCGATAACGCAAAAAATAAAAGCAATTTTTGTGAGTATCTGAAAGACCCGGAAGGTCTTCTGAATGGTTTGCAGAGATTTCATGTAATTTCCTCCTTTTTCCGTACCAGTTCTGTTTTTCCCAATAGCGGCAATCCGGCTCCATCGGCTGGAAATACCTGTACTTGTTCTCTTCAGATATTCTAATTATACAGGAAAAATATGTTCAGATATAGGTTCTTTTTACATATAAATGTGTTCGTATTATAGATGTGAAAAAGATTCTTCTGTCCTTCAAGAAGGGGCTGTTGCAAAAGTAGAGTAATAATCTACGGAGCAGCAGCTCCTTTTTTGTACGAAAACAGAAAACGGGCCCCAAAAGGACCCGCATCCGTGGTATAATTAAGTATGTCAAGTACA